>CBDFHL010000001.1:0-434181 GCA_965247625.1 Methyloglobulus sp.
ACAAAAAATGATACTGTTAGCTAAAAAATATCAAAATAACTGGATTTCTACAAGCCCACAGCTTTAATTTAACTGAACTAATCCTTGGGATAAACCCATATATCATGTCGAATGTCTGCTCTGGCGTTTTTTCGAGCTTAAGTCGATAGTCCATTTATGAGTCGAAATCACCAGTCACAATTAAATTAAAAAGATGATACGAGCGGCTGCTTCCGTAATTACCTATCGCTTTTTTTCGTATAATTTTTGGCAACTTTAATTGTTAATTTTCCCTGGCTTCGTTCATATGGTGTCAGGTGACCTATTTGATGATAATATTATTGAACCTATAACACAATATTGTTCGGAAACCGTAAGCAATTAGATAGGCCTAATTAGGGCAGAACTTCTACTTTACCTATGCAGCAATCCGCACACCCTTTATCTACGTTTTGCGGCTAATAGCGAGCTTACCGTCTTCGATACCCAGCATCAACACACCATGAAGTAAACCGACCAATTCTTTGCCAGCCATGCCATAGCGCCAGCCATGTAATAGCGGACAGTCCGCTTCCTCATCAAATATCAGGTTTTCTAAATC
This sequence comes from Methyloglobulus sp., assembly GCA_965247625.1. GTDB lineage: Bacteria > Pseudomonadota > Gammaproteobacteria > Methylococcales > Methylomonadaceae > Methyloglobulus. Next base: position 581 of record CBDFHL010000001.1, read on the forward strand.
TTTTCTAGTTGCTAATATATTGGGATTTAGCAAATTCTCCTCTGCCCTGATACGCACTAAAGCAGTTAAGATGTCCAATATAGCTTCATGCTGCTGCGTCTTTTTAACTGAGTTGGGTTTGTTTTTTAAAGCTATCGGTTCACGGTTTTTAGCTTCATTAAGCAAATCGCATAATATCCGGCCATATCTGTTTACTATCCTTTCGTTAATCCCACGAATATTGGCTAACTCAGCTACTGAAACTGGCTGTAACTTAGCCATATCAAAAATAATTTCATCACGTAGTAGCCAAGGCCGCGGTTTATTTTCGGCTTGTGCTGTTATTTCGCGCCATTGGGTTAGCGCTTGGACTATGGATAATTGTTTGCCGGTAAGTTTATTTTTTCCTCTGATCTTAAGCCAAGCTTTTTCAGGCGAAACCTCATAAAACGCCGGATTTTCAAGTTCGAAAAAGTCTTGCTTTAACCAATCTGTACGACCCAATGTACTGAGCTTTTCCAGCATAATTTCATAAATTTTACACAAATAAATAACATCATCTGCTGCATACTCTATTTCTTCTGGCGATAATGGGCGTTTACTCCAATCGGCACGCGTATGCGCCTTGTTAAGGTTAACATTCAGCAAGCTAGACACTAACATCGCATAGCCCGGATTGTCTTGGTATCCTAATAACGGTGCAGCTATCTGGGTATCAAAAATTGGCCCAGGAATATGGCCAGAGACCTGATAGAAGATCTCTAAGTCTTGATGACACGAATGAAATACTTTGATGATCGCTTTATCGGCTATGACCTTAAATAAAGAACTTAAGTCAGGTAAAGCAATAGGATCAACACATGCCACCCACTCGGGAGTTGCAATCTGTAACAGGCAAAACTTAGGATAATAGGTTTTTTCGCGTAAAAACTCGGTATCTAAAGCAAGCCATGATGCTCCTTTAATTTGTCCACAAAGGGCTGACAATTGATCATCTGTATCAATATATTGTATATCTGTCATATTCTCAAAAAGGTTGGCTCAGGCTAATTTACAAACCCAAACTTATAGTTTTTACATTTTCGGAAATCGCATTAATTGTTAGCTTACGTCACTGAAACTGGAGAAGTGCCGAATGATTTTCCACGTCGATATTTTCTGTTTCCACGTTTCTTATTGCGGCTCTTTACACGCTTAATGTCCAATTTTTGCCCATTCATTTCAACGTCACGCAAATGATGGAATACTTCTTGAGGCATTTCATCAGGCATATCTATCAATGTATATAAATCTTGAATACGTACATTGGCTATATTTTTTACATCAACACCAGACTCTTCAACAAGCACTTTTCTTAAAAGCTCTAAAGATACTTTGTGGTTATGCCCAATATCCAGACGATAACGCACCAACTTAACCCCAGACGGCAAGTTAACGATTAAGTTTTGATTATCTTGCGATCCAGTATTTTTATATGGGGCATTGGCGTCCGGCATACTGCCGTTCAAATAGGAAAAAGCGGCAGCACAATCTAGAAAACTTATTTTTAATTCCGCGGCAATCTGCTTAATTAAATGGCGGTTAGGAACATGATTTTTAGCGCTAATAACACGCTGCACCTGTTCCTTAGGTGATAATCGTTTTTCATACTTGTCAGTAGAAAGCAAAGGTTCCTGATCCTGAATATTCATCCTCAATTTAGCGTAGTTGATCGAACGTGATAAAAATTAAATCTACAAACGATCAGAAAAAATTTCAACATACGACTCATCACGCAACCGCCGCAACCAGAGCTCTGTTTCTTCTTCAATTTTACGTTTGCGGAGAATATCCCGAATTTGGTTTTTTTTATTTTCGCTAGTATTGTCCTTATTCTGCCGCTCTAAAACTTCGATCAAATGCCAGCCAAATTGCGTTTGAACCGGTTCGCTGATTTGGTTAAGCGGTAAATTTTCCATGGCTTGTTGAAATGGCTTGACCAAATCGTCGGGGCCAACCCAACCCAACAAGCCACCTTTAAGCGCAGAACCTTTATCATCTGAATGTGAACGCGCTAAAGTTTCAAAACTATCACCATCAGTAATCCGCTGTTTTAAGGCCAGTAACCGTTTTTGCGCTTCATCATCATTAATGAGTTCGTTCGTTTTGATAAGAATATGACGAACTCTAGACTTGGTTATCATTTGGGTGCCTACGCCTTTTACCTCCAACATTTTAATAACGTGAAACCCACTAGGACTGCGAATAGGATCAGAAATGTCGCCCGATTTCATTTTAGTAACTTGCTCAACAAATACTGTTGGCACATCATTTTTACTACGCCAGCCTAAATCCCCTCCTTTCAAGGCATTACCGTCATCAGAGGCACTCATGGCAAGTTTGGTAAAATCCTGACCAGACCGTAATTGTTTGACCAACTCTTCGGCTTTGCTTTTAGCTTTTTGTATTTCTGACGAAGATGCACCTTCTTTAAGCGCAATCAAAATATGTCCTAAATGATATTGACCAAGTTCACCGCCACCTTTATCTTCCGTTTCGATAAAATGTTCTATTTCCCTATCGGTGACTTTTACGCGTTCACCTATTTCTTTGCCGCGCAACTGGTTAATAATAATTTCGTTACGCATATTGTCCAGGAAGCCTTGGTAGGACAACCCCTGTTTTTTTAATTCGTCCTGAAATTGTTCAAGTGTCATATTGTTACGTTGAGCAATATCGGTTGCAGAACTAGTGAGCATATCCTCGGTCAGGTTTATTCCTGCCTTTTCTGCTAACTGCCGTTGCAATTTTTCGATAATCATTTTTTCCAACACCTGTTTTTTTAGGACAATTTCAGGTGGCATAGCCGTATTACTGGCTTGAATTTTTTGGGCAATAAGTGTAGTTTCTTGCTGTAAGTCATGCTGAAGAATGACATCGTCTTCGACAATAGCCACAATTTTGTCTAAAACCTCAGCATAAGAATTTTGTGAGATGACCTGTAAACAAACGAACACAATAAAAATCAACCCTGATTTTTTAAACTTTTTCATAACCATTAGAAATCAGTTCTCCGATATCCATAAATACTTTGCGCAAAGAAGTCATCCAATTTTTCACCAAAACCGGTTAGTCCTTTCAATTCAACTTGAAAATATATCCCCGTTTGACTGTTATAAGGTGTATCTTGCCCTATAGGTGAATTTGCAGCGGCGGCTATATTATTAACAAACCGTCGGCCTATCACGCGGAAACGCCAACAACAATTTTCTTTTTCAAGCCCAAAAAACGCATCCTGCGTTTGGTTGTACAGTAAAGAATATTGCCATTTACCAATAGCAAACCAGTCATTGTAGATAGGCCAGCGGAAAGAAACGTCAGTTTGGATAATATCGGCGCTCCTAAGGATAGTTTGGTTATGCCTAAGATTGTATAGTGCGTCATCGATACTATCGCGACTTCCCGGATTTTTAGTCGCATAAACCCGGCCATCATAAGGCTTGTACCCAATTTCTTCCCTAAGTTTGTCATTATCTTTACTGTTCAACGTATCTTCAATTAAGGTGGTTTTTCTGTAGCTATAACCAACATTTATGATCTCCCCAGGATTATTAACAAAATGTAGGACAGCTTTACCCCGTACAATTTCATTCCGTTCAGGATCCCACTGCAAGCCGGTTTCAGCAGATAAATGTCGGTTAAACTGGCTGCTTAATTCTGCTACAAACGGTGAAAACGCGCTGGTTTCCCTACGGCTTTCCAAAAAAGTTCCACCAACACGAACAATAGGTGCCGTTACTTCCCTATCCTGGAAATAAAAAATTTGGCCGAGACTTAATTTAAGTTTTTCTAATCCAGATTTTGGGTCGATTAGTCGTGAAGTTAAAGCTGCCGAGATTTGATTTGCATCTTGAGTTCTGTCAATCCCGTTAAAGCGATTTTCCCGGAACAATGCCGGAAACCAAAAATCATATAATGAGGTATCAAAAATCGGAATTTCTTTTTGGTTGACACGGGGAATATACAGATAGAATAGCCGCGGTTCCAAAGTATGTGTGTATGAATCGCCAAATAAATTGACATCTTTTTCCAAAAATACACCGCTATCGATTGAAGCAATCGGCAGAACCCTACTGATAGAGTCAGAATAATTAATAGCCTGATTATCCAAAATATATTGGGTATATTGCAATGACAGCTTAGGTGTCACGTAAGCGCTAGCTGTTGTTAACGGAAAACTGACAGAAGGTTTAAGATTAAACCGGTGACCCGAGGCAAGTGCTCGAATATTATCCTTAGACTCGGCTTTGGTAACATCGAATGTATTTTTCGACCCCGGCTCACTATCATCATGCTGGAAATACACATATTCACTTTCCACCCCAGCATTAGCGGATACAGAATCGAAGATGTGGTTAAAGTTAAAATTTACCTGAGGTAAACGCCGATATGGTTTTAGCCGCCCTTTTAGTCTTGGGTCAATTGTTTGGTAACTAATTAATTTTCCAGTTAAAGAAAAATCCTGGTCAACATAAGATGCATCGGCGGAACTCTTAAGATGGCTAAAGCTAGGAAAACTTAGGGCATTGCCGAGATCGACAAAGTAGTCTTTGTCAGACACCAGATTAAGATCAAGATTTGCATTTATATTTTCAGTAAACCGGGTATTATTTTTGATAGATGCGGAATAACGATCTTTGTTTGCCACATTATCATCTGACATGTATTCAAGGCTAACCTGCCCTTTGGTCATTTCGGTCAGATACCGAAAATCACCCGCCATTAAAATACCGCGTTTCGTATAATATTTGGGTCTGAGCGTAGCATCTAAATTAGATGCAATATTCCAATAGAAAGGCGTAGAAAAACTAAACCCTCCTCGTCCGGTATTACCAAAAACCGGCGCGAGAAAGCCAGACTTTCTCCGGTCGTCTGTAGGAAAAGACAGGTATGGTGAGTAAAACACAGGTACGCTTTTAAATTCTATCCAGGCATTTTTGGCTGACCCAGTACCTGATGCCTTGTTCATTTTTAAGTCGCTGGCATGCACCACCCAATCCTGGTTGCCGGGTTCACAACTCGTGTAAGCTACATCTTTATATCTGGATAGGGAATTACTGTCGCGATAAATTGTATTTGCCTTCCCTCTTATAGGTGTCGTTGGCGAAATAAATAACGAATCACGTAATCTAGCCTCGTCATTGGCCAATTTGAGTGTCGCTGTCTCCGTATATAAAGATAATTCATCCTCACTGTAGAAAACATTGCCATGTAGATCCAATGTCTCCGATACCGCGTCGTAATTTGCAGAATTTGCAGACGCACGCTGATCCGCACGTTTTAAATCGACATTACCCTGGTAATTGCCTATCTCATTATCGTAAATTTCAGTGTAATTAGCATTCATGTCGGTATCAGCCTTTTCCCTTTGGCTTTTATCGGCGACAAAATACTTCTGGGTACCAAGTTGCATCGTGCAATTCCCCCATGGATTAGTTTTCAACCGATCTTTTAGGGTATTAAAAACATGTTCTTGTTTATTATCAAACGCTGGGCTAAGTAAACTAAAGCCCTTTGGTTCGGCTTCAACAACTCTAGCTTCACCTTTAGGGTCGGTTCCTGTTAATTGGCAGTTCCAGTTGCCATCTTTACCCTTGGTATCGCAATTCCAACCACGCTGCTCTGCGGCTCTTGTAGTAGCAGGTTTAATATTGGCCGATACAGTCGGTTTATCAATGGCACGAATTACCGGTGGTGCCTCTGATATTTTCGATGGAATTTTTTGAGTACCGGCAAGATCAGTAGGTTTTGGCGGCTTTAGTATTAGATTTTGCTCGATGTCGGCTGGAGCGTTGTCCTTGCCAGAGACATCATTTTGAGATTCTATAGCTTTCGTAGATTGCACGGAGGAGGCAGATTCGTTAGGGCTGATGTCTTGAGTCTTAACTACCCTATTCTCACTTACAGGCTTAGGCTGCTTAGGAAATTTAGCTGATTCGGGAGGAGGAGTAACCTTTTTTGCAATTGGAGGCGCGGGGCTTGCCTTCTGTTCAGCTTGTGTTGTGCCTACGCAATCCCATTCTTTAGTTTTATCATTTTGCCTGCAATTCCAGTTAGCGTCATTAGCGAATCCGGCAGTCGCGAATAATAGGAAGAAAAAAAGCAGATATGATCGGCTGAGCATGGAGTAGAGAGATTAGTAGCTAAATGAATCAAAAATCGAATAAAATGCCAACGCGAATTCTACCTTAAATTGACTCAGCATTATAACTAATCTGCCATTATCTGAATGATCCCTGAAGATTTTCGAAAATTGACCTTGCTTGATTGGTTAGAAAACGATCTCCTTTTAACTATAAAAAAACTGGAGCCGGCATCCAGCGATGCCAGCTTTAGGCGTTATTTTAGGATAACGTTGCCAGATCGGCAGTTAATCGTTATGGATGCGCCACCTGATAAGGAAAATATTAGCACTTTCATTAAAACGCAAGCCATCCTGACCCAAGCCAAAGTCAATGTACCGGCGATTTACTATCAAAACCTAACTGATGGCTTCCTGGTCTTGGAAGATTTCGGTTCGGTTAGCTATTTAGATCAGCTTACGCCTCACAATGCCAACGAATTGTATGTGGCAGCATTAAACAGCTTGATCAATTTACAGACCAATACCCCGATTAAAAACACCGATCTGCCCCGTTATGATGAAGTGTTACTGATGCGGGAATTGGGTATATTCGAAGAATGGTTTATTACTCAACGTTTGGGACTCAACCTACCTTCCGTTCTTTGGGGTAACGTTCGCACTACATTGGTTAAATCAGCACTTGAACAACCTCTCACCTGCGTACATCGAGATTATCATTCCCGTAACCTGATGTACATGCACAACAATCCTCCCGGCGTGATTGATTTCCAGGATGCAGTAATTGGCCCCGTGACTTACGATGTAGTTTCTTTGTTACGGGATTGCTACATCGCTTGGCCGCCACAGCAAGTAACGCAGTGGATTAACAGCTACCACAACACATTGACACTAGCTGGTATTGCAGTGGGCGACTTACTTACCTTTACTCGCTGGTTTGATCTAATGGGTGTGCAACGACACCTGAAAGCCATTGGTATTTTTTCCCGGTTGGACATAAGGGATAGTAAACCAGGTTATCTTAATGACATTCCACGTACGCTAAACTACGTTATTGAGCAAACTGTAAAATACCCGGAGTTGGCTGAATTTGGCCGGTTTATTAAAAACGACATCGTACCGCAACTAATAAAACAGCAATGAAAGCCATGATTTTAGCTGCAGGCCGCGGCGAACGAATGCGTCCACTCACCGACCATATTCCTAAACCCCTATTGCCTGTTTCAGGCAAACCACTGATTGAGCACACTATTACACAACTCGTCACTGCAGGATTTACCGAATTAGTCATTAACCACGCGCATCTAGGTCAACAAATCGCGGATTATCTTGGTGATGGCAAACAACTTGGTGCGCATATTTCTTACTCGCCAGAGAGTGAAGCACTTGAGACCGCTGGTGGCATCATCAATGCCTTACCATTATTAGGAAAAGAGCCATTTTTAGTTGTTAACGGTGATATAGCGACAGATTTTCCTTTTACAAAACTAAAAAACGTTCCCATAGAACTGGCTCACTTGATATTAATTGATAATCCTGAGCATCACCCTGATGGCGATTTTGGCCTTGAAAGGACTGGAAAACTTACGAATACAAATGGCCAACGCTTTACCTTCAGCGGGATAGGCGTTTATCATCCTAATTTATTCAACTCAACTCCCCGTGGAAAAAGCAGACTTGCGCCGTTACTGCGCCACGCCATCACCGAAAACAAAGCTACGGGACAGTATTATTCAGGATTTTGGATGGACATCGGCACACCTGCACGTTTACAAGAATTGGCTGGCTACTTCAACCAGAAGGCCTAAATAAATTGACCCCTTAGGACACACCCAGCCCAAGCTATAATCAATCAGTCCGAAGCACTTCTGAATATTTAACCAGTAAACTCTATTATGACAATAACCTCGTAACCTATCTCCATTAGCGATGATACGGGGAAAAATACCCACCGCCACGAAAATAAGGACTATAGCCATAAAATGCCCCAGGATGATATGGTCCATAACCATAGAAATTACCATAAGGATATCCCCCCCCATAGCCAAACCCTCCATAACCAAAACCGCCATAGTAACTGTTGTTATAATTACGCTCTTGCCAAATATGAATCTGCTGTGTAGCAACTGAGGGTAAAATAACTTTTTTGTTGCCAATAGTGCGTTCAGCGCTCCCTTCCAACATACCTGCGACAGTAACCAAAGTATCTTTCGTGTAAACTGCTGGATCCAAAAGCGAGGGACTTTTCACTACAAATCGCCCATAGCCTGTGCCGTCAAGACGGGGATAACCCTCACTGTCGAGAGGATAGGCTAATACTTGCAGAGCACTGAAGCTAGGTTCGTTTTCCACTTCGATAATTTTACCACCCCAACGTAACGGCGCATTTTTAAACTTATCTAGATTCGAGACTGCTTGCTGATAACTTAAGTCAAAAGCAGGGGGATTTTTGATTGCCGGGGGCAGACTTGAACAGCCAGTCAAAACCAGATAGATAATAGCTAAATAAATTTTCATTTGGCAGCTCCTTGGAAACTTTTAGATTAAGTCAGTTTAAAATGTTAATGCTGACCAGATAATGAATAAATAACAATATCGTTAAAAGAAAAAATGTACCACAAACATTTTAAATAATGTTTAAGTACCTTTCTTTAAGAAAACTAGCGTCATTCTTCATTTAAAGAAGTTAGACCATCAACTAATCTTGTGGTTTCAAACCTGATCACCATCAATTTTTAATATTCGGTATAATCAATCTACCTTACAGCAACAATCCATAATGAGCTTCCACGCATAACAAAACCTTTATCAAGCTGGTTTTTAACTACGCTATTTATAGCAATTACATCAACATCTGAGTGCAATGAAACAGATGTCGTACCAGCACCTAATGGTATAACTTTATAAAATTTGGCAATTGAATTAGCACGTCGCACAGGATTACGTGCCATACCAGACAATTAAATTGCGGTAAAAGCTGCTCAAGAAGGTAAAACTAACCCGTGATGAAAGGTCGTGATAACTGCTAAAGTGGAATGTAAGGACATTTTTAATTCGCAATTTACGACAGTCACCCACCGTACCCGGTGAACTTGAACCTGTCGAATTCATGATAAAAAACATCGAGAAATATCCAACGACGCAAGGCTGGGGATTTGCCTATTGGTTAGCTATGCAACAAAAACTGTTTGGTAAAAATGCCAGTTTTGCACAGGAATGTTTTACTTGTCACATTCAGGCAAAAGACACCAACTACCTACGCTTTTACGCGAATCACACCCTCGCCTTGATGACTTGAACCAGCGTATTTTAATCAGCAGTTTCTTGCGTTGGACTTTCGGCTTTAAATAATTCGGCGACAAATTCAATTTGAGCCTTATATTTCGGCATTACCGGAATTTTCCACGGTTTACCGATAATACGGGAGAGTAAATTATTTAACCAAGGACGGTTTGATTCCGCTTTTTGTATGATGAAATGAAAAGATCCCTCATCGGTGACAATAGAAAAACCATCCACCCACACTTCGATTATCTCTTCTTCACCGTAAAGCTTAGATTTCAAATGGACTTTGCGGGCATCAAGGTCAAAACTGAAATCAGTTAACTCTGCAATCCCTTTAAGGATTATATTTGCCACCCATGTAATCATCTTATTAGGTGTACATCTTATTGCTGTTTTTACTAAACTAATTTTAAAACTCATTTTTAACCCTAAGCTAATTGCATTAATACTATATTATTAATAATTTTAACCGCTCTTTGCTTTAACTGGTAAGACATAGGTCAAAAAATAGTATCTAATCGTCTTTTATGATCTTTTTAAAGCTAATTTCTATAGAACTTGGAAGTTATAAAAAATTACAATTTTAAAGTTTTAATTGGTTTTTAGCTTTACCCTTTGTCATACAACGGCAATGGGATGATTGTTATCATCTTCTATTTTAAAAATAACTGTCAGCTATTTTACGGATTATCAGCTGAGTAATTTTACTTATAGCGTGCATATTATGGAATAACTGCATAAGTGAATGCGGTTATTCAACCAACGAAAACCCTACCAAACTTAATATTACTCAAGCTTTGAATTTTTCTAAAACGTAATTGTATTAAGCACAAAAGTTTTGTTAAGAGGGTTTGATATCCAGAGCAAATTAATGATGGTGACAACCTGATCCATGTATATGGCCATGCTCAACTTCATCTTTAGTTGCTAGACGGATCGCCATAATTTCAACAGAAAAATTCAAAGCTTGTCCTGCCATAGGATGATTTCCATCAATAGTAATATCATCACCATCAATGTTAATTACAGTGATAATTCCAGTACCTGAATTTACAGCAGCATGAAACTGCATACCAACCTCTATTTTATCGATACCATCGAACATATCTCGCGACACTACTTGAATCATTTCATCGCTAAGTTCGCCATAAGCATCAGCAGCATCAATACGAATATTAAATTTCTCACCCACCTCTTTACCGGTCAAAGCAGTTTCCAAACCAGAAATGATGTTACCTTGACCATGCAAATAATCAAGGGGCTCACTACCAATAGTAGTGTCAAGTTGTTCGCCTAGATCATTAGTCAAGGTGTAATGAATAGAAACAGCTGTATTGTTGGTTATTTGCATGCAAAAACTCTTTTAACTTATTAAAAATATTAATGATACCGCTTTAAAATCAATTTGTCTGAAAAATTAATAGCTAAGCAAATAATGATTCATTTGAATAGGAATTACCACTGAAAGTCTTGGAAGTGGGGAGGGACGTAGCGAAGACTGTTAGTCCCCAGAAACGATAGGGCTGTGTGATTTCAATACATTACCAAGGAAATTATAAAGCATCCCGGTATCGCACCCAGTCATTTATGCAGCGACACCCCCTTAGCTTACTCGATGCAACTGTTACGGCTTGTCCTCTAAATCCAGGGCTGTAGACCCTTGAGGTAATGCGCTGCATTTGCCCTCCGTTTCTTCTCATTATTTAATGGCGTGCTGATACTCCTCGGGCTACCCATGAAAGAATGGGGGAGCGGTTAATTGGGCTATGGCAGGGCAGCAGGAAGGTTAGCGTGGCGGGGTAGGGCTTTAGTGAAACGGGGGCATAAAAAACCCCAGTGCAGCTTATGGCCACGCTGGGGTTTTGTGTTTAAGCGCTTGGCAATTCCCTACTTTCACATGGCAAACTGCCACACTATCATCGGCGCTAAGCGGTTTCACTTCCGAGTTCGGGATGGGATCGGGTGGTTCACGCTCGCTATGGTCACCAAGCAATTCGGTGTCAAAGCAGTAGGGTGGCATTTTTCGGCCACACTGTCATGGCAATTGCTTTTCTGGGCAATTTCCCCTGCTTTTTTAGCTCCAGCCTTATTTTAAGGGCTTTTGCTGTCTAACTCTTTTAAGCTAGCCAGATTGGGCGGTTAGGCAGTCTTGCCTTACCTTTCCGGCTTGCTTCCATGGAAAACTGTACATCATAACTTGTATGTCCGCGGTACCAACTGGCACGCCCCGCTTACGGTACCAGGCAAATTGCCTTTTACCTTCAACGTAACGTTTGCTTCACCCAAGCCTATTGGGTGTTATATGGTCAAGCCTCACGGGCAATTAGTATGGGTTAGCTTCACGCATTACTGCGCTTCCACACCCCACCTATCAACGTCGTAGTCTCCAACGGCCCTTCAGGGGGCTTTAAGCCCCAGTGAGATCTCATCTTGGGAGGGGCTTCCCGCTTAGATGCTTTCAGCGGTTATCCTGTCCGCACATAGCTACCCAGCAATGCCCTTGGCAGGACAACTGGAACACCAGCGGTGCGTCCACTCCGGTCCTCTCGTACTAGGAGCAGCTTCCCTCAAATCTCAAACGCCCATGGCAGATAGGGACCGAACTGTCTCACGACGTTCTGAACCCAGCTCGCGTACCACTTTAAATGGCGAACAGCCATACCCTTGGGACCTGCTTCAGCCCCAGGATGTGATGAGCCGACATCGAGGTGCCAAACACCGCCGTCGATATGAACTCTTGGGCGGTATCAGCCTGTTATCCCCGGAGTACCTTTTATCCGTTGAGCGATGGCCCTTCCATACAGAACCACCGGATCACTATGACCTACTTTCGTACCTGCTCGACTTGTCCGTCTCGCAGTCAAGCACCCTTATGCCATTGCACTCATTGGTTGATTTCCGACCAACCTGAGGGTACCTTCGTGCTCCTCCGTTACTCTTTGGGAGGAGACCGCCCCAGTCAAACTACCCACCAGACACTGTCCCTAACCCAGATAATGGGCCGAGGTTAGAACTCCGAACAAACCAGGGTGGTATTTCAAGGTTGGCTCCACAAACACTGGCGTGCCTGCTTCAAAGCCTCCCACCTATCCTACACAAATCGGTTCAAAGTCCAGTGCCAAGCTATAGTAAAGGTTCACGGGGTCTTTCCGTCTAGCCACGGGTATACGGCATCTTCACCGCAATTTCAATTTCACTGAGTCTCGGCTGGAGACAGTGTGGCCATCGTTACGCCATTCGTGCAGGTCGGAACTTACCCGACAAGGAATTTCGCTACCTTAGGACCGTTATAGTTACGGCCGCCGTTTACTGGGGCTTCGATCAAGAGCTTCTCCGAAGATAACCCCATCAATTAACCTTCCAGCACCGGGCAGGCGTCACACCCTATACGTCCACTTTCGTGTTTGCAGAGTGCTATGTTTTTGCTAAACAGTCGCAGCCACCTATTTTTTGCAACCCACTTCAGCTCCATGAGTAAATCACTTCACCTACAATGGGCATACCTTCTCCCGAAGTTACGGTATCATTTTGCCTAGTTCCTTCAGCCGAGTTCTCTCAAGCGCCTTAGAATTCTCATCCCACCCACCTGTGTCGGTTTACGGTACGGCCACTTGTCACCTGATGCTTAGAGGTTTTTCTTGGAAGCAGGGCATCTATCACTTCATCTTACCCGAAGGTAAAATCCGTCATCACGCCTCAGGATTGGCTCCCCGGATTTGCCTAAGGAACCTCCCTACACGCTTAAACCGGCACTTCCAACCGCCGGCCGATATAGCCTTCTCCGTCACCCCATCGCAGTAACAACTGGTACAGGAATATTAACCTGTTCTCCATCGACTACGCCTCTCGGCCTCGCCTTAGGTACCGACTAACCCTGCGTCGATTAGCGTTGCGCAGGAACCCTTGGGTTTTCGGCGTGCGGGTTTTTCACCCGCATTATCGTTACTCATGTCAGCATTCGCACTTCTGATACCTCCAGCACACTTCTCAATGCACCTTCACAGGCCTACAGAACGCTCCTCTACCGCTCATCCAAAGGATGAACCCGTAGCTTCGGTACTATGCTTAGCCCCGGTAAATCTTCCGCGCAGGCCGACTCGACCAGTGAGCTATTACGCTTTCTTTAAAGGATGGCTGCTTCTAAGCCAACCTCCTGGCTGTCTGTGCCTTCCCACATCGTTTCCCACTGAGCATAGATTTTGGGACCTTAGCTGACGGTCTGGGCTGTTTCCCTCTTCACGACGGACCTTATCACCCGCCGTGTGTCTCCCGTACTGAAACTTGTTGGTATTCGGAGTTTGCATCGGGTTGGTAAATCTAGACGACCCCCTAGCCGAAACAGTGCTCTACCCCCAACAGTTATATACGAGGCGCTACCTAAATAGCTTTCGAGGAGAACCAGCTATCTCCGGGCTTGATTAGCCTTTCACTCCAATCCACAACTCATCCCCGTATTTTTCAACAGACGTGGGTTCGGCCCTCCAGTTAGTATTACCCAACCTTCAGCCTGGTCATGGATAGATCGCCCGGTTTCGGGTCTAATCCCAGCGACTCATTCGCCCTATTCAGACTCGCTTTCGCTACGCCTCCCCTATCCGGTTAAGCTTGCCACTGAGATTAACTCGCTGACCCATTATACAAAAGGTACGCAGTCACAGAACAAGTCTGCTCCCACTGCTTGTACGCATACGGTTTCAGGATCTATTTCACTCCGCTATCCGCGGTTCTTTTCGCCTTTCCCTCACGGTACTGGTTCACTATCGGTCAGTCAGGAGTATTTAGCCTTGGAGGATGGTCCCCCCATGTTCAGACAAGGTTTCACGTGCCCCGTCCTACTCGTTTTCATCCAACACCCGTTTTCGTGTACCGGGCTATCACCTTCTATGGCTGCTCTTTCCAGGGCATTCCACTAACTGGTGCTGGACTTAAGGGCTGGTCCCCGTTCGCTCGCCGCTACTAAGGGAATCTCGGTTGATTTCTTTTCCTCCGGGTACTTAGATGTTTCAGTTCCCCGGGTTCGCTTCCTACCCCTATGTATTCAGGATAGGATACCTGGGTTGTCCCAGGTGGGTTCCCCCATTCGGATATCTGCGGATCAAAGCTAGTTTGCAAGCTCCCCGCAGCTTTTCGCATGCTACAACGTCCTTCATCGCCTCTGACTGCCTAGGCATCCACCGTATGCGCTTATTCACTTGACCATATAACCCGAATAGGCCTGCAAGCAGTATTTTGCTGTCACCGTTGTAAAAGGGATACTCCCTTTTGGGTTAAGCTAAAACGTACTTTCAAGCTTAGCTGTGGTTATTTGCCTATTGATCTTCCGCGTTTACTTAGGAAACGCTGTGCAACCTGCTTTTGTTTAGCTCGCCGCCACATTTGTTTCAGTAAAGGCTGCCTACTTGGTTAGTGTGTAACTTTATAGGTTTACAGCTTTTCTTCGCACGCACGTATTGGCACTGCTTAATAAATAGCGGCCACAAGTCGTTTCCCACCATAGGTTAACCCTATGGTTTGTTTTCTTGGTACAGTTTTCCATGTTGTTAAAGAGCGGTATTGCGTTGGGTTTCCCCAGCAATCCGATAAGGTCTCTTAGGCCACGCGGCCACGAGAAACGTTATGGGATTGTTGGCTTTACTGCTAAATTTATATGTCACACTTTTAAAGCAAAACGGGGTTTTGCTTTATTTTTTGGTTAGGCTTTATCAGCCTTACCCTTTGAACCTTGCTTTGGGCAGCTTGCTTTTGGGTGGTGGAGCCAAGGAGGATCGAACTCCTGACCTCCTGCGTGCAAGGCAGGCGCTCTCCCAGCTGAGCTATGGCCCCAATTTGCTTGCCTTTTGCCAAGACAACGCCAACGGGGAAGACGCGCGCACTAAACGCACATGAACCTTCACTTGGCTTTATTATGCGCAAAGGTGGTGGGCCTGGGAGGATTTGAACCTCCGACCTCACCCTTATCAGGGGTGCGCTCTAACCAACTGAGCTACAGGCCCTAGGCTCGTTTGTCCTGCCAAAATAATGAGTGTGGGCACTTGCGTGGCTCCTGCCGTCTTTGTAAGGAGGTGATCCAGCCCCAGGTTCCCCTAGGGCTACCTTGTTACGACTTCACCCCAGTCATGAATCACAAAGTGGTAAGCGCCCTCCTTGCGGTTAGACTACCTACTTCTTTTGCAACCCACTCCCATGGTGTGACGGGCGGTGTGTACAAGGCCCGGGAACGTATTCACCGCGGCATTCTGATCCGCGATTACTAGCGATTCCGACTTCATGGGGTCGAGTTGCAGACCCCAATCCGGACTAAGACCGGCTTTCTGGGATTGGCTTACTTTTGCAAGTTCGCAGCCCTCTGTACCGGCCATTGTAGCACGTGTGTAGCCCTACCCATAAGGGCCATGATGACTTGACGTCGTCCCCACCTTCCTCCGGTTTATCACCGGCAGTCTCCCTAGAGTTCCCGGCATGACCCGCTGGCAACTAAGGATGAGGGTTGCGCTCGTTACGGGACTTAACCCAACATTTCACAACACGAGCTGACGACAGCCATGCAGCACCTGTCTCTAAGTTCCCGAAGGCACTAAGGCATCTCTGCCAAATTCTTAGGATGTCAAGGGTAGGTAAGGTTCTTCGCGTTGCATCGAATTAAACCACATGCTCCACCGCTTGTGCGGGCCCCCGTCAATTCATTTGAGTTTTAACCTTGCGGCCGTACTCCCCAGGCGGCCGACTTATCGCGTTAGCTACGCCACTAAACCCCTATTGGGGCCCAACGGCTAGTCGGCATCGTTTACGGCGTGGACTACCAGGGTATCTAATCCTGTTTGCTACCCACGCTTTCGTACCTCAGCGTCAGTTTGGGTCCAGGGAGCCGCCTTCGCCACTGGTGTTCCTTCAGATATCTACGCATTTCACCGCTACACCTGAAATTCCACTCCCCTCTACCTAACTCTAGCCTGCCAGTTTCAAATGCCGTTCCCAGGTTGAGCCCAGGGCTTTCACATCTGACTTAACAAACCGCCTACGCACGCTTTACGCCCAGTAATTCCGATTAACGCTCGCACCCTCCGTATTACCGCGGCTGCTGGCACGGAGTTAGCCGGTGCTTCTTCTATAGGTAATGTCAAGGGCAAACGTATTAAACTTACCTTTTTCCTCCCTATTGAAAGTGCTTTACAACCCTCAGGCCTTCTTCACACACGCGGTATTGCTGGATCAGGCTTCCGCCCATTGTCCAATATTCCCCACTGCTGCCTCCCGTAGGAGTCTGGGCCGTGTCTCAGTCCCAGTGTGGCTGATCATCCTCTCAGACCAGCTATGGATCGTCGCCTTGGTAGGCCTTTACCCTACCAACTAGCTAATCCAACATAGGCTCATCTTATAGCGCGAGGCCTTACGGTCCCCCGCTTTCCCCCTAAGGGCGTATGCGGTATTAGCGTGGGTTTCCCCACGTTGTCCCCCACTACAAGGCAGATTCCTATGCATTACTCACCCGTCCGCCACTCGTCAGCACCCGAAGGCCTGCTACCGTTCGACTTGCATGTGTTAAGCATACCGCCAGCGTTCAATCTGAGCCATGATCAAACTCTTCAGTTTAATATCATGCGCACCCCTTTTAAGATAGGGTGCAAAATCTTGCTTGGTCGGCTATTGCCTCCCGTTGAATTAACGGGGTAATGTGCCAACCTGTATCTTCGACACAGGCCACCAGCACAAGTACCCACACGCATTATTTTGGCTATTCTGTTAAAGAGCGCTTAACTTAATTCCGCTAAGCTGAGCCCGTGTATTTTACAGATCTATCCGGTTTTGTCAATACTATAAATTTACTTGGTTTAGTGGCTTTCAAGAACACCGCTGCATTTAATTAGCTTTACATAGGATTCAGAATATAACCCTTCAATATCCCCACCGCATCAACCATACCGTGATGCAGGTTTAGCTCAATCTCTGACATAGAGATTTCTCCATCAATTTTTCCGGCAGCCCAATTTGCAATTACACCAATAGCCGCGTAGTGAATTTCCAATTCCTTGGCAAGCGCAGCTTCCGGCATACCAGTCATACCAACAATATCGCAACCATCCCGCTCCATGCGGTTAATTTCAGCTGTCGTTTCTAATCTTGGCCCTTGAGTACAACCATAGGCAGCAATAGGGCTAATTTTAATTCCTGCTTTTTGAGCCACTTGAATTAAACGGGTGCGTAGATTCTGGCTGTAAGGATAAGTGAAATCAATATGCGTAACTGACCCGTTTTCACCGTCAAAAAAAGTATGCTCCCGACCATAGCTATAGTCGATAATCTGGTCAGGGATAACGATATGGGCGGGTAACATCGCAGCAGTAATGCCACCAACAGCCGCTACTGCAATAATTTGCTGGACACCGAGTTGTTTTAAACCCCATATATTGGCGCGATAGTTTATTTTATGGGGTGGGATACTATGCGGATTGCCATGTCTAGCCAAGAAAACAACTTCATTTTCAGCCAACTCCCCGATTATAAAGTCCGCCGATGGCGAACCGTAAGGTGTGGCTATTTGCTTACTACCGGTTACGTTTAACTCGGCAAGCCCTGATAAGCCGGTACCGCCAATAATTGCTAATTTCGTCATCAATTTTCTCCCTTGCACGCGTAAATTCCTGATGCATTGCGCAAATAACCTTTGTAATCCATCCCATAGCCAAATAGATAATGATCTTTGATCACTAAGCCAACAAAATCAGCTTGCACCGGTTTTTCTTTGCCAATATTTTTATCAACTAAGACCGCGCAATAGACAGTAGATGCGCCTTGTTCAAGACAATAATCTTTAATTGCGGCGAGCGTTATGCCTTCATCCAAAATATCGTCAATAATTAGTAATGTTCGGCCTTTAATCGGCTCATGAGGCTTTAGCACCCACTTAATAACCCCGCCGGAAGTTTGGTTTTGATAACGACTGGCATTAATTGAATCCAAATTTAAAGGGAAGGTTAATCGCGTTAACAATTTGCCTGAGACGATAATGCCGCCATTTAGCACACAAAGCACCAACGGATTAAGACCAGCTAGTTTCTGGTTAATTGCCTCCGCCATATTATCCAATGCAGATTCGACTTGATCGGCACTGTAAATTAACTCGGCGTTTACCTGTGTTTTGTTTATTTCGTTAAGCATATCTAGCTGTGAATTCATTAATTAACCTTGAAGATTGTTGCCATTGAGAACTCAACAATAACTCAGCCCGATTTATGGGCGCCTTAGCGCGCATAGTTGCAAGACGCTGTTCCCGTTCCAAATTTTTAGTAATAGGCAATGCATCCAGGACTTTTTCCGCAGCAGTTGGGTTATTACATACTAACAACATATCACAACCCGCATCTTGAGCACGCCTGGCACGTTCTGGATGATCGCCAGCAAATCCCGCGCCTTCCATGCTTAAATCATCGCTGAACACCACACCAGTGAACCCCAACTCTCTCCGCAATACAGTCTGAATCCAGAATGAAGAAAATCCGGCTGGATTGGGGTCGATGTATTCATAGATAACATGCGCGGGCATAATCGCCTCCAATCCTTCATCAATTAGCGTTTTAAAGGGCTGTAAATCTTTTGCGCGGATTGTTGCTAAGTCCCTGTCATCATAAGGTATAGCATGATGGGAGTCGGCAGCCACTGCACCATGCCCAGGAAAATGTTTTCCGGTCGCCGCCATTCCAGCCGCCTTCATGCCTTTCCGGAAAGCGCTGGCCAGCTTTGTTGCCAATTCGCTATCCGTTGCAAAAGATCGGTTTCCGATAACTTGGCTGATCCCACAGTCAACATCAAGCACAGGCGCAAAACTGAAATCGACCCCAACCGCAAGCAGCTCTGCCGCCATAAGCCAACCCGCAGTTTGGGCCAGATCAGGGGCATCAGCATAGCAGCAGGCTGGAGGCAAACGGGTAAACCCTTTTTGGAAACGCTGTACCCGACCGCCCTCTTGATCGACAGCTATCAATATTTCGCCTGAACGGGATTGCCGGATACTCTCGACCAATGCCATGACTTGTCCAGGCTCCTCATAGTTACGGGCAAATAAAATAACTGCGCCAGTATTTGGGTGTTTTAGTACTTCTTGTTCGCACTGGGTAAGGGTTAATCCCGCCACGTCCAGCATTACCGGACCGATAACACAATTTTTAGGCATATTTAGAGGGCTAGTTTGCAAGTTGGAATTTATGGAATATAGCTGATTATTGTCAGGCGGCTTATACTAAATTATATGGAACATGATTGCAGCAAAAGATAGAAATACATTAAGTCTATCGCCAGCTTTGATTAAGCGTGTTTCCCCATTACCTGGCAACAAATCAATTTCCTGGATAACGGAGTACGATGATGAATTGGCAGATTATTTCAGAACATATCGCAGGTGTCACCGGCAACACCTTTAAAGTGGAGAGTACCCGCCCACTCGCGGGGGGCGACATCAACTCAGCTTATCACCTGCAAGGCGAACAAAACTCTTACTTTGTAAAACTTAACCGCGCTGAGGCTTTATCCATGTTCAGCGCCGAAGCCGATGGCTTAAATGAACTTGCCGCCAGCCACACTGTGCGCATACCAGCCCCCATCGCGTTTGGCAAGTCTGATGACAAGGCTTATCTGGCGTTGGAATATATAGAATTCGGACGCTGCTCACCAATATCCGACCGATTATTTGGGCAAAAACTTGCCTTACTTCACCGGCAAGTTAAAAGCTATTTTGGCTGGCATCAAGACAACACCATAGGCAGCACCCCACAAAGTAACCGTCAATACGATAACTGGCCGGATTTTTGGCGCACTGAACGGTTACACTTCCAACTGAAATTAGCTGCCACCAGGGGTTATCGTGGGCATTTACAAACTTCGGGGGAACAACTTTGCAGCCACATGCCTGCTTTTTTTGAGACTTACCAGCCCCATCCGGCACTGCTCCACGGCGACTTATGGGGCGGCAACGCAGCGACAGATGAAACTGGACAGCCAGTAATGTTTGACCCCGCCTGCTATTATGGTGACCGGGAAACCGACCTCGCCATGACCGAATTGTTTGGCGGTTTCAGCCCTGATTTTTATGCAGCTTATCGTGATACTTACCCGCTGGATGAAGGCTATAAAATCCGCAAAAAACTTTACAACCTTTACCATGTTATCAATCATCTCAATTTGTTCGGTAGCGGTTATTTGCACCAAGCTGAAAAGATGATTTCCGATTTACTCAGCGAGATCAATTGACCCTGCAACCTAATCATTTTTAATCACAGGCGGTTCCAGAATTCTTGCTAACCAAGTATCAGCCGCTTTCTCGTTGATCTGCAAAAAACAACCCGGCATAAAGCCTAAAAAGACGACTAGCAAAGCGGGTACAGCTAAGATCAGTATTTCGCGCCGCCGTAAATCTTGCATATTTAGCACAGCATCATACTTAACCGGCCCCCAAAAGCTTTTTCGGATAAAATCCAGCACATACCAAGCACTGAGTACAGCTGCAGCAAGCGCCGCAATACCTAAACTGGGATGTGCTTGCAGCGCACTCAAAACCAACATTAATTCCGCTGGAAAACCACTGGTGCCAGGAATACCAATACTAGCCAAAGCAAAAATAAAATAAAAAAAGGTCAGCTTAGGGGCTATTTTGGCTAAGCCGCCGAGATGAATGGCCTCGGTACTACCCAGCCTATGCTGGATAAAACCGGCAATCAACATTAGAGAATTTGCCACGATAGTGAAATTGAATAACTGAAACAGTGCACCTTGGATACCTGGCTTGTTTAAGTCAGAGACACCAACTATGACTAGCCCGACATGACTCATTGCTGCATAGGCCAACAACCGGCGAAGGTTGCTTTGATGGCTGGCGACCAATGCACCATAAATCAGGGTAATTGCACCTAAAACACCCAGTATCCAACTGTATTCAACCGCTGCAGATGGTGCTAAAGGCATAGCAAAACGGATAATCCCAAACACCCCAAGCTTTAAACCGGTAAGCATAGCGGTAAGTTGCGTTGGGCCTTCCATCGCAACTGTCGGCATCCAGGTGTGTAAAGGCAATAAAGGCGTTTTTACAGCAAAAGCCAATAACAGCAACAAAAACACGATCCTTTGCCATTCATCTGGCAATGGGTTTTCTAATAGTTCAGGCACATTAAAAATCAACCGAGAAGCTATTTCAGTAGTTTGCGGCGCGGAGTAGTTGGCCAAGATTACAATGGCTATAAGTAATGAAGCTCCTCCGAATAGCATGAATAGCGTATATTTTATTGCCGCTTCGCGCCGTTGCGGACCAATGCCCCACAGTCCAATCAAAAAGAAAATAGGTGGCAAAGTCAGCTCCCAAAACAAAAAGAACAGCACCATATCCAATGCGGTAAATATTCCTATCGTTATGCCTTCCAGCGCCAATAACAAGGCAAAATGAAAAGGTTCCATGTGCTGAACCGAATTCCAGGATGCCATGACTGCCATCAAGGTCAGGATGGCTGACATCGGCAAAAAAACAATTGAAAGCCCGTCAACTCCAAGCACTGCTTGGACATTAAGGCTAGGTATCCATGGATAGCTTTCGAGAAGCTGAAATTTGTCGCCCTGTCCTACATCAAAGTATTCTAAAGCAATTAATGCACCTATTAATTCAATTACAGCAATAACAGCGGCGATACTCCTAGCTTGGTTTCTGGACTTACAAAAACCCACAATTAAGGCTCCCAATATAGGTAAGCTAACCAAAATACTTAGCAAAGGGAAGCTCCCTGGCATCATTGGGGGGCAACCTCATCATTGTCAATATTGCTATCGCCGCCAGGATTATCTTCGACACCAGCGGGAATATAGGCAGGAGATTCCAAAAGGTTTTGTTGATCACTATGCATTGGGTATTGCCTGACTAAATCGACAACATCCTGGTCGATTAAATTTAGCAAGGGTAATGAGTTTAATCCAGTACCGATATGCAACCCACAAATAACCAAGGCAATTATCCATTCTTGGATAACTGTTTCACGACGCGTGGGGAGACACTTAAATCGCTTGGATACCGCCAGGAATATCCGTTGAAAAGTCCAGAACAAAAACCCGGCCGCCAGGACATTCCCCAACAAAATCGTCACCGCAACCAGCCATTCATGCTCTTCAACAACACCATCCACTAACAAGTGTCCGGCATCGAAACCTAAAGGACCAGGCATAATCATGGTACTTAATGCAGTAATTACAAAAAGCAAGGCAATGGTAACGTGGCTATCAAATAAATTACCCAAGCGGGGTATCAAAGCGGTGCCGGTTTGTTCGTGTATCAAGCTAACACTAAAAAACATCCCTGCCGAAGCTAACCCGTAAACCAGGCAGAGCAATAAAGCACCTTCCAGTCCATTCTGGTTAAAGCTAAAAACACCTATCCCTAATATTCCGGTGTGGCTAATTACGGCAAACGCAAGTAAACGATAGACATTATTTTGCATGAAGGCCAGCAAAGCGCCATAAAAAATGCTGATCAAGCAAAGCAATAAAACGAAACCAGCCCATTGCTCGGCAACGCCAGGCACCAAAGGAAAAATAAAGCGGATCATGGCATAAACCCCAAGCTTTAGTCCGACAATAAAAATGGTCAAACCGGTTACGCTTGATTGCTCTGCTAATAAAGGCAACCAGCCATGAAAAGGAAATAAAGGCATACGGATAGCAAAACCGTAAAACAGCAAAATAAAAATCAGGGTCTCATCATGCAGATACGCATTATTATTTTGTAGGGTCAATAAATCGAAGGTCAGCGTATGTTCCGAGTCAACTAATCCAAAGGCCAGCAATAGAAAACCACTCAAGGTCATCAATAAACTGCTGCCGAAAAACTGCATTATTCTGATAATCAAAAAGCGATTTTTTCGGTTCAATCCTGATTGAGCCGTTAAAAATACCACAGGAATTAATTCAAGAACTGTCAAAAACCAAAACTGTAGTACATTTAACGCGCTGAAAGCCGCAACCAAAATGGCTTCATAAGCGAGTACGGCGGCTATTAGCTTAGTATTTGTCGCAAAACGGGTTGCCGAGATATAGACTAATACCAAAAACCCGGTAATTGTAGTCAACGGAATAAACAAGATATTTAAACCGTCAATTCCGGCACTGTAACTAAACCCCAAAAAACTTAACTGCTCAGCGAACTGGATACCGGACTTATGGGCATCAAATATGGCCAATACATACAGGCTCAGAACTACATTAACGAGCGCAGCAGATAACGTGAACCGTCTTATTATATTTTCCGATTTGCCATATATCGCCATTAGCATGGCAATCACAGGGATGCCTGTCATCGTCCCTATAAGCGGGAAACTCGCTGACTCTGACCAAAGCGTTACCGGTGCTACCATAATAGACCTAAGAAGCCACCAAGAAAGTAATGAAAACGAAAAGCACCAAATACCTTGGCCTTAGCACCATAATTTCAAATTTATTGGCAAAATAGCCCAATAACCTGGCTGCATGCAAACTGTCTTTGGCAACCCCTTGTAAAACTAGGCGTTCCTCAAATTGATGGATCAACCCCGCCAATGCCCCTACAAACATACCAATCAAGCCGGTTTTACCAACTAAACGATTCTGGTCTACTCCAGGTGCGAGAACTTGCGTTTCCATTTCTGCAAATTGGACGGCCATGTTCATAGCTGGCACCGGCACACCCATCATCTTATCGATAATATTGTCGTCGAAATAACTTAGATCCCGAGCCAACCGTCTAACCGGCTTAACCAGAGCCCAATTAGTGACCTGATCAACCCACAGTCGTTGCAATGAGGTAATGAATAACCGGCGTGATTTCAACAAGTTTAATACTGTAGGCTTGACCGGATTTTCTTTAAGATTAACCATGAATGAGGGTGCAACCAACAACAAATAGCATCGAACAACGGCATGGGCAGACAAATGCCAACTGGCTAACTGCCAGAAACCCAAACCACACGCCACAAACATCAATCCCAATTGGCCAAGAATTGCAAAAACCTGGGAGCTCTTGACGTCCGTCTGGGTTAATCCCGCTAAGTAAGCATACAAAACAGTCGCACTACCAGAGATAATAAGCACTCCCTGAGCCAACGGGACAGTATCAATTAATGGCTGGAGCTGGATGAGCAAAAAAACGCCGGCATGAATCATTACGCTCCCGTAGAAAACTGCACTCGAGGGTGTTGGCCCTTCCATCGCTTTAGTTAACCAGGGAGAAAAAGGCAATTGTGCCGATTTGGTCAAGGCGGCAATTGTAAAACTCAAGGCTATAGCTGTGGCTTCACCTTTACTCAAATCGACAATCCCTGCTTTCAAATAGCTCCAGTCTACCCCGCCAAGCCAAAGATAACTCAAGCCGATGCCTAAAATAAAACCAGTGTCGCCAATCCTGTTCGTCACAAACACGACTAACGCATTCTCAGAGGCTACCGGGCGATCATATGCATAGGCAATCAACAGAAAAGAACATAATCCGGCAATCTCCCAGCCCATGAACGTGAACACCGCATTGCCCGACAGGATCAATAAAAGTATTGCCGATGAGAACAAGCTTAAGATAGCGAAGAACCGATGAAAACCAGTTTCCCGATGCATGTAATTGATAGAAAATTTGGTAATTACCGTCAACAACACCGAGAACAAAGCCGCTAGCTGAATGTTAAAACCAGTCGTAATAAATTTCGGGCTAATCACTAACGTGTCACTGGCTAACCATAATCCTGTAGTGAATGTGCCGATGGTTTTATCTAAAAAACTAAAACCCAACAAGACAATGGCCAATAAGCTTGACATGCTTATTGCCCAATAAGACATATAGCCGGCCAGAGTTTCCCCTGCTTCGTCTGCAATTACACCAAATGCCGCCCCTAACCCAATAACAATAGAGCTGATAAAAGGCAGTAAAGGTATTAATACGACTAACGCATCCATCCGTTAAACCTCTTCCAACTTGGGTTGTTTGATCAATTTGGGTGAAATTGGCAAAGTCTGTCCTCGGTAACATTCCTGGGAGTTTGCAAACACTGGGACTTCAGTTTCTTCACCCTGCCACAATTCAAATCCAGTAGCCCGCTCAAAAACCGAAATTTCACCTGTATCCGGATCGACTGTTGACAAAAACACCCATCCACCCGCAATTAATTCCCGCAAGCTTTCCTGCCGGGCATAAATTTGCTCCAGTACAGCAGGTTTTGCTTCCACCAGTATCTGCAACCGCATGGCCTCATGGATTTCTATCATTTGCCTAGGTAACCCGGTACGCAAATCACTGCTCGCCCCTTCCATCACAGCAAACTGACCAACAATGTTATGTGGGACTTTAGTGCCACACCCCAAACGCTCATTGTTTACGGTTGAAAAATAATACTCCAGGTTAATTCCTGCACCGACAGGCCCGACTGCCAGTAAAATACCTTCAAGCACAGCACCATCAGGATCTTGGGTGGCATCGTAAGAAATTAAAAACACCCGACGGTCAAAAAAAGCACCTTGCGTAACTGAACGCCTACCGATAACAGCGGCAGCATTGGTCGCATGACCCAATTCTGGACGGGCTTGAGAAAAATCAGCTTCGCGCTCCTGTATATGCGCGAATGCTTCGGCTAGTGCTGGATTTCGCGGGGCGGATGCCAACCTTCGGCAACGCTCATGCGCAGATAACTGCTGGGCATGCACTAGTTGCTGTTGAATTTTTTTCAATAAAGGCAGATGCGCTGACGGGACATCAGCTATGTCGTACCAAATAATATCTTCACTACAAGTATTATGCTCAGCACCAATAAACCAAGCATCATCAGGAATATGGATATTACGTTGAACTAAGCCACGCCGGACTTCAGGGCGATTCGCCATCGCTGCAAACACGCGCGCATTAGGGCCACCATGTCTGCCACTACACGCGCCACAGTCGTAAGCCGCTAAATGTGGGTTATTTTGGCTACCGGAACCGTGTCCCATAAGCACCGTCAAAGGGGAAAAACCGTAGGTCAATCCCGTATTCCGTAAAAATCCAGCAACGCGCTCAGCCTGTTCGTCATCGGTAAAACCCAATGCGGGGTGTTCCGGCGTAGCGATTTTTTTAGTATCGGCTACTACAGTAAAGGCCAGCTCAGTCTCAACGGCTCCTGAAGATAATGCTGCAATAGCAGCCATGCTGTCCAACTGAATTTTAGGAAAGAACATTTTAGCCAATAGCCCGGCCAAGGTAAGCGGGGCTACAACAATCGTGGTTAAATAGCCCAACAACACATTATGACGTAACCGATGATGTACAACATTCGCTAGCCACCGGTTAAAAGTTAAGCCTCGTCGATGACGGCTGAAGGATTTCTCCGCACCAGATTTAGCCTGCTCACGAACCTCATGCGCAGGAGTTACCACAATAGGGCACAACGGCGTGACTTTGCTATCGTCTAAGGCCTTGTAATTCATGGCGACCCCAAAGAAACCGGCCGCGCCCAAAGTTTCTACCGATGGTGCAAGCTCTTCCAAATGCCTACGAAAACTCTCCTCACGGTCATCCATGCAGAATACGATTTGCGCACTGGGCCGGCTACCGCGCTTAGCCCATCGTCCACGGTGCTGATTCGCCTGAATCGCTTGAAAAAACTCTTCCCGATAATGTCTTTCATACGCATTTAACCAGACCTTACTACGTTCCCTTAACGTAAATTCATCCACTACCCCAAGCATTGCCAATAAATCAGCTTGGCTAAACCTGCCTATTTGAGCCGCATCTAAACCCAGATGCTGGGCTAACCGAAATAAACGCCAGCCACCGTTGTTTATGGAAAGCAAAGATCGATTACTTGCCAAAGCACTGCTCTCCCAATGGGTTACCAAATCTGCCAAGTGCTGCCACTCGCCTCGGCAACTCCGTTCAGAGCCGGCGCGGACAACTAAAGCGTTGGCTTGGTGCGTCAGATATTCGGGCAAATTTCCTTGGTAAAGCTGCTGACGGACAATAAATTCAGATAAATTTTTCTGGAAATAAGACTGCAATGCGCCTATGTTAGCTTTAATTTTCCAAATTTCGCCACAGACCTGATTTAACCAAAGCCTATCCAACGTTAACCGGATTGCCAAGTAATCTGCTAGCCCAATAGTGGCATTGTTTGTCGTCGAATAATTGGGGTGCTGCTGCCGCCAATTTATCATCCCGCCCCAACCAGGCAGTTCCAAGGCAAGTCGGCTCAAGTAACCTTCCCATTGCACCTTAGGCACTTCGAAATACTGCAATTGTAAGATAATGGCAACTACTGGATCTTCCGGCAACTCCGCTAGGGTTTGTTGCCAATTAGGTAATTCCTGTAAAAAAGAATAAATATCATAAGCCGCGAGTGCTCGCCATGCGCCATATAAACCCAATCGCCCACGTTCCGGCAACTGCCAGGCGGCTACACCTTCATCCAGTGCAGATGCACAAATCCTGATTAACTGGGGACGGATAGTGTCGAGGACATCGTATCCACTTAAGGCTTGAATTAAACCACGTATAGTTAACGCATTGCCAATTTGGGAAAATAAGTCAGTTAATGCCGCATTTTCCTGGATTCTCGTGTCATTATGAATTGACGTCGTATCTTGCGGCCCAGCCAGCCACATTTCAGTTTGTTCCAGCGTTACATCGAGCAAGTGTTCAGGATGTAACGCGGTTACCTCAAGCCCCAAAGTCTTGCATAGGCTTTCCCAAAGCTGCCTGACAGGATTCTCCACTGCCCCCGTTGTTTTATTTGCATTATCTAGTAATTGTTGTCGTATCCGCTCTGGCACATCGGATTGCACACGTTCCAAAGCCTGCATTTCTTCAATTTGCCAATTCAACTGGCTAATGCTGATGGGCTGTAAATCAAACAAAAGCGCAATACGGTATATATCCTTGCGCTTAACGACCCTTCCTTCAACTGAGCATACTATTTGTTCGGGCTTTAGCTTCGTATCATGTGCCAACGCTGAAGTAAGGTCACTATCATTAATACGGCCTTCACCGTAATAAGCCCTACTCTGCGCTTCAGGCAAATAGGCACAAATACCAGTGACAGCTTCAACTTCGGCAAGTGCTTCGTCAAATGGCAGATGTTGATAGCCATGTAACGTATTATGATGGACGAAATCCTGTATCGGAGCTTGCGCTGGCAAGATATGATCTAAATGCCCCAAAGCATCAATAATGATGCCGTACTCTTCGCTTTCACCACCACTCGATGCCTGCTTGGAAAAGTGCATTAACGAAACCCGTTTTGTCCAATAACCTTTTGTAATTGCCCAATTGTGGCTGCTGATAATTCGATTAGACTAGCCGGTAAAATTCCGAACCCCACAATCCCCAGCGCCAAAACACCGACCGCCATTAATTCATAGGAATGCAAATCGACAATGTGGCGAAGTTGATTTTTCACCCGCCCTGTGAATAATTGGGTAATAGTCCGGATCACATAAGTGGCGCCGATAAGCATGCTCAACATAAAAATAGCCATTAATTTTGGCCATTGTTGAAAACCAGCAATCAAGGTATGCATTTCGGCAATAAAACCAACCGTACCAGGTAACCCCATCGCTGCAAATAAAGTGAGCGTCATAAACAGGGTAAAGCGTGGCATCACATGCACCAAACCACTGTAATCCCGAATTTCACGGGTATGGGTACGTTCATAAAGCAAACCAACCAGCAAAAACAGGCCACCGGCGATTAATCCATGGGCAAGCATTTGCAAAACTGCCCCAGTTATCCCTATTTGAGTAAATGTAGAAATCCCTAGTAAAACAATCCCCATATGGCTGACTGACGAATATGCCACCATACATTTTAGGTCAGATTGTCGCCAAGCTAATAGCCCCCCGTAAACCATCCCGAACAAGGCTAAAAAAACCAGCAACGGCTGTAAGGTATGCGCCGCATCTGGCAACATGGTAACGACCCGTAACAAACCATAAGCACCCATTTTTAGCAACGCCCCCGACAACAAAATACTTACGGGACTTGGCGCTTCAACATGGGCAAGCGGCAACCAACCATGCAAGGGAAATAAAGGGATTTTGACACCAAAACCAATCAAGAAACCTAAGAAAACGATAATCTGTTGGGATTTAGGCATGAATGCAGAAGCCTTATTCATTACCTCCATCAAAGATACATGGCCTGGAACTGCATGAAATACAGCCAATATACTAAGCTGAATAAACAGCGTCCCACCCATGGTGTAAACAACAAAGTTAAGGCTTGCAGCATAACGGTGTACACCACCCCAACGGTTAATCAAAAAAAACAATGGGATAAGGGTTAGCTCCCAAAAAATAAAAAAAATCAACCAATCTCTGGCCAGAAACACGCCTAACATACCGAATTCTAATAGCAGTATGCAGATATGGTAACCTTTGACACGGCTAATTATTGTCTTCGAAGCTAATAAAGCAACCGATATCAATAAAGTCACTAACCCCAACAAGGGTGCCGAAATCCCGTCGATACCCAACGCATATGAACTGCCGAGCCTTGGATTGAGTGGAAAATATTCGCTAAACTGAAATCCCGTATCCGACTGGTCAAAGCTAGCGATAACGTGAGCACTCAGGAGCAAAGCAACTGCTGCAACCAAATTTGTTAGCCAGCGAATACCATTGGTATGCCGATTAGGAATCAAAGAAACCACTAAAGCACCAACAATAGGCGTCCATAGTAGAACGCTAAGAATACCCATTAGGATTGTTAACTCAGTGAATTGTTAATTAAGTAAAAGGATTGTACTTGATGATTAACTTAGCTTCTAGTTGAACCAGCTTTAGCCCTATCGAATAATAGCTGAAATTCACAGGATTTAGGCAAATTTTACAGCGATATATCAAGTTAAGCTGTTTCCTCGTCATGGACAATTAACGGTTGATGCGCTTTTATTTTTTCTTTGCCGTATAAATCAATTACCTCAATTTGAATATTACTATCGGATGCTGAAGCTATAAAATCGTCTAAAGTTTCTAGAATATCATGACTGATCCCTACCACGAATAGTGGACATTTTAAAAAGCGAGTATTCTTAACCGAAGAGAGGTACTTGCATGAGCACGAAATCGACTGGCGGCAAAGCCAGTTATACCCGGCATAGCGCCGAATACAAACAAGAAAGCCTAAAGTTGGCAGCCCAAGTGGGTGTTGCCAAAGCTGCAAAGCAACTGGGCTTACATGAATCCCAGCTCTACGCTTGGCGCAAACAGTCCGAACACGCTTTGGACGTTAGCGAACGGGAAGTCAATCTGGCAACAGAAAATGCCCGTTTAAAACGACAACTGGCCCAGCAGGCCGAGGAGTTGTCGATCTTAAAAAATGCGGCGACGTACTTCGCTCAACAACTCAAGCGAGGTACGAATTCATGAAACAACGTCGAGTTGATTATTCCCTGGCTGGCATGTGCCATTGTTTTAACGTGTCCCGTAGCGGGTATTACGCCTGGTTACAGCGTAAGCCCAGCCAACGGCTTCAGCGACGTCAGGCGCTGGATGAGCAGGTCAAGTCCCTGTTCCATCAACACAAGCAACGTTATGGCCCAGAAAGATTGCAGCGAAAAATGCCCAAAGAAAAATGGTAAGCCGTACGATCTGAAAACCATAGGAGCCAGCTTGAAACGCCAGGGCCTCGTGGCCAAAGCGGCCCGGAAGTTTAAGGCGACCACCAACAGCAAACACAACTTGCCGGTGTTTGATAATTTGCTGCAGCAGGACTTTTCTGCCACCGCACCGAACCAAAAATGGGCCGGTGACATAACGTATTTATGGACGGACGAAGGCTGGCTGTATCTGGCCCAGAGCGTGTAAAAACATATTAAAGTTTTTCCGGCAAGCCTATTGGTTGTTTTAATAGCGCCCTATTGGTTGAGTGGCGGTTATTTTTTTATATTTTATGGGTGGGCGATTTTTTAAAAACCGCTCCTGAGCGCTTATGATATAGCCACAATTTGGTTTGTATGGTCATCAAAAAGCCCTGCCCAGGCTTTGATGGCCTCCATCAAGCCTTTGATGCCCAGTATTTTTATCACCCGCTTCAAATTGTAAGCCAACACATGCAGGCTCATTTCAGTGCTGACGTGTTTTAATGTCCTCATCAAGAAATGCGCCGAGCCCATCCACAGCTTGATCGTTCCATAGGGGTGTTCCACCGTCTGGCGACGGATACGCATACTGTCAGGGGTAAGGTCCAGGCGGGTTTGCATGGTATCAAGGACATCTTCGTGTTCCCAACGGCTAACTCGCCTTTCGGTACTAGGGGTGCACTTGGCTTTAATTGCACACTGCCTACAGGATGAGCTCCAGTAACGGTGCACTTTTAAGCCACCTTCAATCCGTGATGAACGATAAGTCAAAGACTGCCCTGCAGGGCAACGGTATTCGTTGTTCGTATCATCATAGATAAAGTGCGCTTTGCCAAACCGTCCCGCGGCCGTGGCGTTGGAAGTGACGGTCTTCGGTACGATGGGGATTATTCCGGCCTGGTGGCAACTCAGGATCTCCTCGCTCTTGAAATAGCCGCGGTCGGCAACGACTGTCAACTCTTCCGTGCCTGTCCCAACCCGCGCTTGCTTAGCCATGTTCGTCAATTGATCCCGGTCAACGCCGACGTTGGTTACTTCATGCGCCACAATCAGGTGGTGTTTGGTATCCACTGCGGTCTGAACGTTATAGCCGACAATGCCTTCGCCCCGTGTCTTCATGGAACGGCAATCCGGGTCGGTCAGGGAGATTTGCTTGTCCGGCGCTTCATTGAGCTTAACTTCGATGTCCTTGAGCATTTTCATCTGCTCTTTTAACGCAGCAATCTTGTCTTGGAGCCTTTCCGTTCGTGCCTTGGCAACAGCAGGCTCTTGCAAATCAGCCGTATCGAGTGCCGCCAGGTAGCGGTTGATGCTGGACTCTACCTCTTTCATTCGCCGTTCCAGCTTGGCACTGGTAAAGTTCCGGTCTCGGTTGTTGGCCGCCTTGAACTTGCTGCCATCAATGGCCACCATAGCCTCTGAAAATAAACCGAGTTGCTGGCAGAGCACCACAAACTGCCTGCAGACACCGCGTATAGCTTTGCCGTTGTCTTTGCGGAAATTGGCAATGGTCTTGAAATCAGGCGTTAAACGCCCAGTCAGCCACATGAGTTCCACGTTGCGTTGGGCTTCTTTTTCCAGGCGGCGGCTGGATTGGATGCGGTTGAGGTAACCGTATATGTAAAGCTTTAAGAGGATTGAGGGGTGGTAAGATGGCCTGCCGGTAACCGCCGGTTCTACACGGCTAAAACCCAGCTTGTACAAATCCAGTTCATCAACAAAAACATCGACTACCCGTACCGGATTGGTTTCCGAAACATAGTCGTCCAGACTCTCTGGCATCAAGGTGGTTTGGGTGCGACATTCACCTTCTATAAACCGTTTCATCAACTTGGCTCCGGCTTCATTGGGACACCTAAATTATACCATGTCGTTTTTACACGATCTGGGCCGTCATCATAGACCTGTTTTCACGGCAAGTTGTTGGTTGGTCCATGAGCGAACGGATGACGGCAGACCTGGTATGCGATGCGCTACGGATGGCGGTTTTCAGGCGTAAACGCCCTAAAAGCGTGATGGTGCATTCGGATCGCGGGAGCCAATATTGTTCACACGCTTACCGGCAATTGCTACAACAGCACGAATTGTTAGGCAGCATGAGTGCCAAGGGCTGCTGTTACGATAATGCTTGCGCCGAAAGTTTCTTCCACCCGCTCAAGGTCGAAGCAATTCATGGCGAGCGGTTTGCTACTCGTGAATCAATGCGGCAGGTTGTGTTTGAATATATCAAAACGCATTACAATCCCGTCAGGTTACATTCTTCCAATAGTTTCCAAAGCCCTATAGAATTTGAAGCCAATTTTAAACAATCTCTCGCTTCTTGATTTGTCCGTTTTTGATGGTGGGAATCACTAAGTTGCAAACCGCTAACCCACGACACAACTAAGCCGCCTACTAAGCCTGCTATCAGTCCTGAGAATAATGGCGCACCCGATGCTAAAGCAATACTTAAATACAACGGTAAAGCGACCAAGAAAACTACAATATCTGCCGGAATATCATCTTTAGCATGGCGAAAATAGTAAAGTGTTTTATGTATCACCTCAGCCTCCAAGACAAAATAAATCTGTCACACCAGTTAAAAACATATTGATTCAAGACTATATTACAAAACCTAAGTAACTCCAGCGTTTTGTACAATTACTTTTCTGCCAATTCTAAGAGTTTTCATAAAAATAATTAATGAAGAGAAAATCGATTATTATAAAAAATCATGAATAAAAGTAGGGATGCAAACCAGCAGATTGCCAACGAAAACACATCATGACTAAAAAAATGCGCCCCACGCACTTCCTGATTGATCCCGAAAACTAATCCCATTAATAATCCAAACCACAACCCATAGTATTTATACGCAGGATTGACTATTAAAAAGAAAAAATACAAGCTGACAAAAGTAAATCCCAGTGCTGAATGACCCGATGGAAAGCAATGCCCCACAGTTAATAACGAGTCAACGGGATCAAATAATCTAATATGAGGTTTACTGCCTCCAAAAATACTCAAATCCCACGGGCAATAGATGTGGGTATGGCTTTTAAGGTAAGTAATTAAGAGCGGCCCAATCAAACTTGCCCACAACAAAAAAACCAAATGGAAACGACACCAATAAAAATGAGATTTAGTTCTGAATGCCATTAAACAAAACAATAGCAACCCTATTCCAATAGCATATACAAAGTAACGTCCAGCTTTATGCAAGACCGTTTGGGTAAGCCACGTATCGCGATACGGCCATTGATGGAGCTCTGCATTATAAAATTGCTTGGCAAACCAAATGTCTAATTGCGTAAACTCCAAGCAAAACAAAATCAGCGTTAAAGCAACCAATGGCAGCAGCAAATGGTTTTTGATAAAACTCACGCTGTCGAATGTCATTTGATCTTGCAAAAAAATATCCTCCTGTTAATAGATTCAAACTAACCCGTAAAAAATGCATATATTATGATACCTAAGAAAACTTGTATTTAAACACATCCTTTCTTCTACTATTTTATGGTTAGGGCATAAGCTCCAGCTTGTTACAATTCAATAACTCATTTTGGCAAAAAGCCTTTTTACACAGAGAAAAACTATCTGTTGCATGTAATACCCGTATTAAATTGATTTAATTAAGTAGTTACACGTATTGAATATATTGGATAAACTGATTTATGCTATGCCATTTAAGGCCAAATGGTTTTAACTTGGCAGATTACATCTAAATTTAACCCGATAAACCAAATTTAAGTTTTTATATAGTTCGGTTAACGCAAAATTGGGAGTTTAAATATTTTTGGTTGGTTTAGCGATAGTGTGGCCAAAATGCGTCCAAGAACCACTAGTGGGAATTCAGCGTATTAGATAATATCTGAATAGATGGTTTTGATGGCATAATTTTTATGTTAAATATGAATATAATTTCAGACCATGTAATTTCAACATCAATAATTTGGAGAGTGTTATGAAGCTAAAAAATAAATTTTTATACCTTTGTGTCGTCATAATTGGGTTAGGTCTTAGCACCATAGTTAGTGCGGGAAACTCTAATGAAGAAATACAAAATAGATTAAATGAACAAGTGCTTGCTCAACCATTTAATGTTCAGGATGATGCGGCCTTGAGTAAATCCCTAGAAGAAGCCAAAGAAAGGGGGACACCGACTAAATCGAAAGTCAAAGACACGTATCACCCCTATTTGTACAACGGCTACTATTACCCACACCCCTATTCTTATTATCGGCACTACGGCTACTGGTGGTAATTTAGCTTGCCAGCTTTATGCTAGGGTAATTGATTTCTGAATCTTAACCAACATTGGAAAGCATGAAGCCAATAAGACTAGCAATTAATATCAGGCTATAATGTTTAATAGCTATGATTAACGGCTAAAAATTAAAATTTGTTACACACATCAACACATTGGGGGAAAAATGGGTAACCTGCAGTTAAACAAAATCCTGGTATTCACATCAATAATCGCTTTTTTGACCGTTCTTGGAGGCTGTGCGGCAGTTCATACGTCAATTGCCAAAAAAGATTTAGATGTACAAACAAAAATGAGCGATACGGTTTTTCTGGATCCCGTCGGGCCCAGCAAGAAAACTATTTACGTGGATATTCGCAATACGTCCGATAAATCAAATTTCGACATACAAGGTTCAATCGTCCGTAACCTTCAAGCCAAAGGTTACACTGTAACAAGCGATCCTGATCGAGCCCATTATTGGTTACGCGCCAATGTCTTGAGTGTCGACAAAGCCAGCCCAACTGCCGCAGAAAATGCGTTGCATGCGGGATATGGTGGCGCAGTTACGGGCGCAGCGGTTGGCGCTGCAACCGGAGCTGCATTAGGTGGCTGGAGTGGCGCTGGTATTGGTGGATTGGCTGGAGCAGCAGCTTTTGGTGTTGCTGAAACTGTAGCTGATGCCTACGTGAAAGATGTGACTTACATGGCCATCACTGATATTGAAATTGCTGAGAAAGCAAAGAAAGGTGTCATGGTGCGTCAGGATAGCAAGCAAGATGCAAAACAAGGCATAGGAGGGGGTAGGACACAAACTTCATCTGAGCTTTCTGATAAGAAACAATACCGTGTACGTATAGTCAGTACTGCCAACAAAGTCAATTTGGAATACCCAGAAGCCGCCCCCTTATTAACCGAAGGCTTAACGCGCTCTATTTCGGGCGTATTTTAACCAATTTGATTAAAGTTTCAGCGGGTAATGGTGGATTATATAAAAATTAACCCACCATTACCATGTATGTAAATAACGAAACACCGCAACATTCCCAACAATTCGTATAATTCGCCATAACAGTAAAGAGCATAAGTTAATTGTTATTTGATGTAAAAACTCTATCTAATTCTTGTTTTTTAGAGGTTAAGAGCAATATCCGCTAAAAAATTAAAACGGTATTGCTACAACAAATCCTTAACTATTAATTGTAACCTTTCGGTCATTTCTCATTTAACTACAGTCTACCTACAATATCCTGTTGATATTTAATGTAGTCGCAAGAGTGGTTTAACTAAACAAAAAACCTCCAAGTCTACGCTCGCGAAAAACTCTAGCTTGCATCCCAAGACCATCATATTATAATCGCCAAGTTTGTCACCATCCCAAATAGGAAGATATTATGAAAAAGCTTTACTTGTCCATCCCCCTGCTCACTTTTTGTTTTTTATCTACAGCTTTTGCCCATGGTCCCGTGCGACAAAAAGTTGAAGAAGAAATTACGATTAATGCCCCCGCTCAAAAAGTCTGGGGCATTATCAAAAACTATGGCGATGTAGCATGGCTACCTGCTGTAAAAAGCGTGACTAGCCAAGGTGGAAATGAGAAAGGCGCGACACGTGTATTGACCCTGCAAAACGGCGGCACCATCACCGAAGAATTAAAAAAACACGATGATACGGGTATGTCTTATGCTTATAAAATAAGCGAAATGAGTACTTCAAAAACTATTTCACATGCTGGTGCTGAAGAAAAAGTACCTGTTTTACCAGTCGATAATTATGCCGCCAACATTGAGGTCGAAGCTAAAGGCGATACATCAGTGGTAACTTGGAAAGCTGGTTTTTATCGCGCTTACACTAATAACAATCCACCACCAGAAATGAATGAAGAAGCCGCAAACACAGCGGTCAAAACAGTTTTCAAAGATGGCTTGGAAAACCTCAAAAAATTAGCAGAAAAATAATTTAAATTAATAGGCTATTT
This sequence comes from Methyloglobulus sp., assembly GCA_965247625.1. Taxonomy (GTDB): domain Bacteria; phylum Pseudomonadota; class Gammaproteobacteria; order Methylococcales; family Methylomonadaceae; genus Methyloglobulus. The sequence goes on from CBDFHL010000001.1 coordinate 37,759, forward strand.
AAGTGTTACTTACAAAAACATTAAAGCTACTGCTTAGTATTGCAGGACTGCTTTCAATAGCTAACGTTGCAGCCGCACCCTTGGCTTATATCAGCAACCAATTGGGCGATAGTGTTTCTGTTATTGATACGCATACCGGAAAAGTTGCAAGTACAATTCCGGTTTCTGGTAAGCCTGCTGGGGTTGCAGTATCTCCAGCAGGGGATAGGGTCTATATCAGCACACCAGAAGGTAAAGGATTTAGCGTTATAGACACCAACCAAGGCAAAGTTATTGCCAAAGTTAATGTTGGTGAAGGTTCTTTAGGCATCGCTGTCAGTCCAAACGGTAAAAACATTTATATCGCTGACTGGTATAACAACACCATTACTGCGGTGGATTCCGAAACCTTAAAAATTACTGACAAATTCGCCGTAGGAAAATCTCCATCGGGGTTAATGGTTAGCCCTAACAACCATTGGCTATATGTCGCCAACCGGCTTGATAATTCTGTGTCTAAAATTGACCTGAAAAAAAAGGCTATAACCAAAACAGTGCAAGTCGGTGAGCATCCTTTTGGCCTAACCTTAGACGCACGTGGCGAAAGGCTATATGTCGCCAATGTAAAAAGCGACGATGTCACTGCGGTTGATACTTTGCATATGACAACTATCGCTACCATTAAAGTCAACATGTTACCTTATGCAACCGCATTAGCCCTAAATGATAGTAGACTATTCGTTACAAATCAGGATGATAGCTCAGTATCGGCCATCGATACAGAAACACTAAAAGAAATCGGGGTAATTCCGGTTGGTGAAAAACCTGAAGGCATTAGCACACATCCAGATGATCGTCATGTCTATGTTGCTAACTGGTTTGACGGTAATATTTCGGTTATCGACGCCAGAAATTTAAAAGTCGTGAACACAATTAAAACGGGTGAAGGCAGTCGCGGCTTTGGGCAATTTTTTAGTAAATAACTCTATTCCCTTGAGATTTATATGGCAGAAACAGTAGACGATTTGACAGTTAGTTATGAAGACGGTGGCATTGAGACCGTCAAAGAATTAGATAAAAAAATTCTATCTAAAGGGGCTTGGGCAACGCTGATTTTCCGTTATCAAGATTGGAATAGCACTAAAGGCGAATATGGCCCTGATAAATACACCATCCGTCGATACCAAAAACAAAATGGTGAGTATCGGCAAAAGTCAAAGTTTAATATTTCGAGCAAAGACCAAGCACAAAGCATCATAGATGCTTTAGCTGGGTGGCTAGAAGAACCTTAACTCAACTCACTAATATTATTTTAATCCCTACAACACATCCCGACTCTTCTCTTTAAATTTAATGTGCCCCTAATTGCTCAAACAGTTAGGGATCGCAATACTATAATCTTTGTAGCAACTGGATGTCATAACGTAGCTTCCTCTTTCATAAATAAATTGATTTCGACTATGATTCAATAGCATCAAAACGGCTAGCAATAACACATTAAGATTCTCGTTCACAAAAATTACCCCCAAGTGAGCTCATTCAAAAGTTTGCCCCAACCCCTCAATTAGCAGGCTTTACATCAATTGCGACAGACTCAGCTAAGCGTTAAAAAGTGGCTAGCGGAAATTAACTAAAATCTCTTGTAAACCATAATTCTAAAAAGCGCGGATACAGCAAAAAACTGTTATCACCTTCAAACTATAAGGTTTATCCAATAGATCAAGTGAACCTAATCCGAAACTCAAATTATTTTTTTAAGCAACAGATAAGAAAGTACAGGCAGACTTAACCCAGGTCTGATCAAGCTGATTTCGTAGGTAGGCAATAGACCCGCCATGAAACAAATCAATATCTTGCCGTTAGCCTGGAGCCTGCCGAAGGGCTTAATTAGAGTTTTTTTTCAACATTGAGTGATTTAATTGCTCTTTCTTTAAGTACTACGAGGTTTTGTAGAATGCAAAAAAATATAATAACCGGGACATTAAAATCCCTGAAACCTGCTTTTGAAAATGGTCGAACACAGACTACTTTCAAAAGCTCTGGAGCTTTTGTAATTGGTATGACATTAGCTTTTAACCCATACCATAATGCTTCAGCGACAACTTCTACACAAAATGCCGCCATACAGCATGAAAAAGAACACACTTCTGTATTAAATCTTGTGCCAACTACTTCACTTGCCAAACAAGTTGTGCAAAGTGGACTTTGGTCAAGCCCTTCAACCTGGAACAACGGTCAGATACCTAAAATAAATGAGAATATTTATGTTCCTGAAGATAAAGCGTTAACAGTTGACATTTTAAGTGATACTAAGTTTGGCAAAGTAAGAGTTGACGGTGCTATCAAGTTTGCAACTTATAAAAACATCAGGTTTAAGCTTGATACACTGATTGTTGCCTCAACAGGAAGTTTCGAAATAGGTTCAGAAGAACAACGTGTACCAGCAACAAACAAAATTGAAATCGTGATTGCCAACAATGGCTCAATCAACCGTAACTGGGATCATGCCAACTTAAGCCGTGGGGTTATCATTCAGGGCAAAACCCGTATATTCGGTGCAGATAAATCTGCCTTTCACGCACTTGCCGTCAAACCACCAGCGGGTTCAACACAAGTAACATTAGATTCCCCTCCCACCGGATGGGTCAAAGGCGACCTGATTGCAATCACTGCGACTAAATTCCGCTACAAGCAAAAAGGTGACAACCATCATATTACCCAAGATGAACTTAGGAGTATTCAAAATATCTCAGGTAACACGATAACGCTTGGCGGAGCGACAGATGCAACCACCACAGAACCACTCAAGTACAACCATGTCCCAACTATACCAAACATGCCGGTTTATGTTGCAAATCTAACCCGGAATGTATCATTTAGCGGTGAAGGCGAAACCACAGTGCCCGCCAGCCAGCGTGGGCACGTGATGGTTATGCACACACCAGACGTAATCATTAAAGGTGCCGGGTTTTATTATCTAGGACGTACCGATAAATCTAAGCCTATTGATGATTTTAAGTTAAACCGTAATGGGTACCGAATTAAAGGTGCAGACGGCAGTTTCATCCCGAACGCAAATAATAATCCGCGCGGTCGCTATTCACTGCATTTCCACCATACTGGAATTGAAGATGCCAATGCGGCACCAGTCATCTGTTCAGGCAATGCGGTAATTTCTAGCCCTGGCTGGGGGTTTGTTAACCACACCAGCCATGTGTTGATAGAAAATAATGTGTCGTATGACGTTTACGGTAGTCATTATGTGTCGGAAGATGGTAATGAGCTTGGCGCATTTAAACATAACATAGCAATTAAATCAGAAGGTCGCCCAACCCACTTTAAAGTGGGTCAAGGCAACCACGATGTAGGCCATACCGGCCATGGCTTTTGGCTCGAGTCACGGAACCTGGAGATGGAAGATAATGTCATCTCAGGTGTTAATAAAAACGGTGTTATGTATTGGCACCGCAATGAAATCCCTGGCACTAACTTAATGACACCAACCACGAACCTACTGACACCCAACAAAGAGTTAACCAAAAATATGCCATTCATATTTTATGAGCGCGTACCTATTACTCATGAAAAAAATACCACGGTATTATCAAGCGGCGGTGGCTTAGGTGTTATCAAAGCATTCCACAAACAAGATCATGATATCCGGAATATGATCGAATCTTTTAAAGCCTATTCCGTACTTGATGGCATAGAACTGCAATATACCGAAAAATACACTCTAAAAAACGTCGAAGTAGTTGCTGATCCTACCACCGCAATCTGGAATAAAGGGATGACCTTGTTTCCCAGAGTTAAAGATGCTGTGATTGATAACCTGCAAATAAAAGGATTTAAACATCCAATTGTCACGGGAACCCAATTTGCTGGACAGAATGATGAGACAGACATCATTTTTGTGAATACCAGTGTAGATGACCGGGCTATCTCCCCGACTAAAGACATACAAAAGTCGGGAAATATAGCAAAAATCAACTATAATCCAAAACTACAACGTATTGTTAATATGGCTAAAACCGCTTTGGCTTCGTTACGGACATCAGGTACGACTAAACTGAGTTTTACTGCTAACAATTCGGCAATGTCACCTAATTTTCCTGGTGGAACCAACTTAGGTTACGTCGTCAGCGGCACTAAAACTGATTCACTAGGAGCAACGTCCTACAGCTCAAGATGGTTTTATAATCAATTGGACGAGGTTGTTAAGAAAGGTTACTACACCGACTCATCAGGCGATAAATATTTAGTATTAAAAGACTTAATTTCTGACCGCCTAACTGGTGAAACCAACGAAATTAACACTAAATTAAAATTATTTACCAATTTTAAACAACTTGGACCAAACTTAGGCCCATTACCATAAATACCATCTAAATTTGGCAATCTGCCGATGCCTAACTAACATCGGCAGATTTTCCTCTAAATATTAGCAAGCAAAAGCCACAAGCAAATATTCCAAGTACAAAACTGAAAAATCCCTACAAGCGTGCGCTTAATCTATGATATAGATTTTGATGTACCCTTTGGCCGCGATAAAACTCCAACTCACATCTACAGATGCATCGCTTCTGTTGCTTTAAACACTTTCATTTATCTGCTCAATAAGCCGTTGCCTTAAAAAAAGCTGCAATAGCTACAAAGCAAATCTTAAGTTAATATTGTGCAAAATAAATTCAATCAACTCACAAATAATTGACTACTTCCAATCAAGAATCTATCAAGCAACCATTGCGAGTCGCGGTTGGTGTTATTAAAAATAAATCAGGCAAAGCACTAATTTCGTTAAGAAATGAAAGCTTGCATCAAGGTGGGTTATGGGAGTTCCCCGGTGGCAAAATTGAAATATTAGAAACGGCTGATCAAGCATTAATTAGAGAGCTTAAAGAAGAGCTGGATATAACCGTTCAAGAAGCTACACCATTAATCACTATTAATCACCAATACCCCGATTTAGCAGTACAGCTTCGCGTATTTGCTGTTGAGCGTTATGAGGGCGAAGTAAAAAGTTGTCTAGGCCAACCCTTTAAATGGGTTGAGCCTGACCAGTTACCTAAATACAATTTTCCAAACGCTAATCAACCGATTATCACTGCAACCCGATTACCGCAATTTTATGCAATTCTTGATGACGCTGAGCCAACAATGTTGCTTACCAACCTGAAGACAATCCTAGAAAAAGGCATAACACTAATCCAGGCGCGTTTAAAAAGCTTATCAACAAAAGCAATTTCGATATTTGTGGAAAAAGCCCAATCACTATGCAAATCTCACAATGCAAGGTTATTACTAAATTCTGGGATTGAGCATTGGCAACGGTTTAGTGATAACGGTGTCCACTTGACCAGCCGGCATTTGTTAGAACTTGATCAACGCCCTGAGAATATACAATGGGTTGCTGCCTCTTGCCACAATCTTAAAGAATTACAACATGCACACAAAATCGGAGTCGATTTTGTCGTATTAGCGCCTGTTTTGCCAACACCGACTCACCCTGAAGCCAAAGTTTTAGGGTGGGAACAATTTGCTGAACTAGTTACCCAGGTCAATTTACCTGTTTATGCATTAGGTGGCTTATCGCAGGATGATTTAATGACTGCACGACAAGCCGGCGGGCAAGGCATTGCAGGAATTAGGACGTTTTTGGAAAGCTAACTATTTTCTTATCTAGTTAAAAATTTAATCATCAAAATTTTTTACCCGATCGGCTAAATCAATTCTTGAACTTTATTAAAACTGTGTTGTTGATACGATTATTAGCAGATTCGCCTAGTCTATACTTAATAACACTTTTGTTTGGTAAGTATTTCGCTGTATTCACATGAATTTTATTCGTTTAACAAAAATTGTTTCAGTATGTTGTTTTATTATTTTGCCTACAATTGCTTGCAGTGACAAACTCAATGAACAAAGAAGCACATTTCTTATTGCAGAAAAACATCTGGCAGAAAAAAACGACACTGCATTTTTAGTGGCTAACGAGAACTTGGTTGATTACCCGCTTTATCCTTACTTGCGCTATCAATGGCTAAAAGATCATTTAGCCCAAACTGACCCGATTATAGTATTTTTATTAGCTCACAAAGATACCCGTTATGCACCATTGTTACGCTCAAATTGGTTAGGGTATCTGGCTGAACATCAACGTTGGCAGGAGTTTGTCCAATATTATGAAGAAAATGAACATAGCTCGGATGATTGCACATGGCAATGGGCAAAGTACAAAATCGGCAACACATCGCAAGCATTAGTAGAAGCCAAACGGCTATGGCTAGCCGGCTCAACTAATAAAAATTGCGCCCCGTTATTTTCTGCATTAATAAATTCACTTCAAATCACTCCGGAGTTAACCTGGCAACGTTTTGAAACCGCATTAATTAACAATAATATTACTGTTGTACGGCAAACTTTAACTTTGCTCAACAAAGCGGAGCAAGCCAAAGCAGAACAATGGCTAAAACTTCATGATAAACCTTATTTGCTTGAAGACAGCCGCTTTTGGTTGGAGAAAAACGAACAATCCGGTCAGATTTTTGCACATGCGATAACACGGCTTAGCAATATCGACCTAGATAGGGCAATTGCATTATGGGATCTTAAAAAAGCTGAGTTTGTGCTAGATAATCAGACAGCCCAAAATGTCGAAAAAAAATTCGGCATGGCTTTGCTAGGCATTAAAGATCAACGCGCCTATGAGCGGTTAAACAAAATTACCACCACAGATGAAGACGTTAGGATAGCCAAAGTACGTGCGGCCTTACTTGAACAAAACTGGTCTCATGTAAATAGCGCATTAACTAGACTTACTGCTGCCGAACAACAAGAATCCAAATGGCAATATTGGCTAGCAAGGGCGTTACAAGAAACTGGTAATACGCAACAAGCCAATTCAGTGTACTTATTACTTGCTAAAGACCGTAGTTTTTATGGTTTTTTAGCAGCCGATACCGTAAATATGCCTTATCAAATTAGCGACCATCCCGTTAAAGTTGACGCCGGAGCAATAGCATTACTCTTAGAGGAACCCGATTTTAAGGCTTGTAACGAATTTAAATTTTTCAACCGGGATCTGGAAGCCCGAAGGCAATGGCAATTTGCTGTAAAAAAATTGACGAAGGAAAAATTACTGGTCGCGGCCAAGTTGGCTCAGCAATGGCAGTGGGATCAACTTGCCATTACTACGTTGGTTAAAGCCGATTATTGGGATGATATGGCTTTGCGGTTTCCTATTCGTTATTTGGGTGAGATACAAACCAACGCTGAAAAGCATAATCTTGATCCCGCCTTAATCATGGGCTTAATGCGTCAGGAAAGTATGCTAGATACCAATGTGGTATCTTCCGCAGGCGCAAGGGGATTGATGCAACTAATGCCGCAAACGGCACGAACATTAGCCAAGGAACAACTCCAGCCTTGGCTTACTGATCGTGATTTATTTAAACCTGATGTTAATATCAACTATGGCAGTTATTATTTGCGAAATCTTTCCAATCGCTTTAACGGACATCTTGCTATCGTTAGTGCCGCCTATAATGCTGGCCCAAACCGGGTAAAAAAATGGCTACCTGCCGCAGCAAGCGTACCGGCAGATATATGGATTGAGACTATACCCTACAAAGAAACCAGAAAATATGTCGCTAGTGTCTTATCAAATGCGATTATTTACCAAGCTCGATTGAATAAAAGCGCGCTTAAACTCAAGAGTTTACTAAGAGACGTGCCGCCTGCCTAGAAAATTGAGCTGATTTTTTATGCTATCTGTAAGATAATAATCAGCTTTATAAAAAAATTAAAACCAACAAGGTACACATACTATTATGGCCAAACAGCAAAGTTTAACCCGCGAAGAATTGCTGAAGTCGGGGCGAGGTGAATTGTACGGACCGACCAATGCGCAATTACCGCTTCCACCCATGCTCATGATGGACAGGATAACCCTGATTACCGATGAGGGCGGCAAATACGGTAAAGGCCAGATGATCGCTGAGTTGGATATTACCCCAGACTTATGGTTTTTCGACTGCCATTTTCAGGGTGATCCCGTGATGCCTGGCTGTCTAGGTTTAGATGCGATGTGGCAATTGGTGGGGTTTTTTCTGTGTTGGATGGGCGGTCCTGGCAAGGGTCGGGCATTAGGTGTTGGCGAAGTCAAATTTACGGGCCAGGTATTACCGACAGCAAAAAAAGTAATTTATCGAGTCGATATGAAACGTTTAATCATGCGTAAGCTTTATATGGGTATCGCTGATGCCACGATGGAAGTAGATGGACGGGTCATTTACGAAGCGACTGATTTACGCGTAGGCTTGTTTACCTCGACATCAGATTTCTAGGAATTCATTATGAAAAGAGTGGTCGTCACCGGATTAGGCATTGTTTCTAGCATCGGCAATAACAAAGCCGAAGTGCTTGAATCGTTAAAACAGGGCAAATCCGGCATCGTGTTTGCCGATGTTTACCAAGAAATGGGCTTCCGCAGCCATGTGCACGGGGCGATCAATATCGATCAGGATGAATTCATTGACCGCAAAGTGAAACGTTTCATGGGCGATGGTGCGGCGTTTAATTATATTGCCATGCAGCAGGCAATAACGGATTCTGGGCTGGATGATAGCGACGTATCGAATGTCAGGACTGGCTTAGTGATGGGTTCCGGTGGCCCGTCTACATCAAACCAGGTCGAAGCCGCTGACATATTACGCGAAAAAGGTATCAAGAAAGTTGGTCCCTATATGGTCACCCGCAGCATGTCCAGCACCAATACCGCTTGTTTGGCAACACCGTTCAAGATTAAAGGCGTTAACTATTCAATTACTTCCGCCTGTTCCACCAGCGCGCATTGTATCGGCCACGCTTCTGAACTGATCCAACTGGGCAAGCAAGACATCGTCTTTGCCGGTGGCGGTGAAGAACTGCACTGGACTTTATCCATGTTGTTCGATGCCATGGGCGCATTGTCGTCCAAGTATAACGACGCCCCGGATACCGCTTCCCGTCCTTATGATGTCAACCGTGATGGTTTTGTTATTTCCGGCGGCGGCGGGGTGTTGGTCATTGAAGAACTGGAACATGCCAAAGCTCGTGGCGCAAAAATCTATGCCGAATTGACCGGTTACGGGGCGACTTCCGACGGTTATGACATGGTACAACCGTCGGGCGAAGGCGCAGTGCGTTGTATGCAGCAAGCCATGGCAACCGTGCATGACAAAATCGACTACATTAACGCTCACGGTACCAGTACGCCGGTCGGCGATACCAAGGAACTCGAAGCCTTGCGTACGGTCTTTGGCGCAGAAAATGTACCTTGGGTCAGCTCCACAAAATCCTTAACCGGTCATGCCTTGGGCGCAGCTGGTGTCAATGAAGCAATTTATTCATTATTGATGATGGAAAATAATTTCCTAAGCGTCTCTGCTAACATCAGCGACCTTGATCCTGGTGCGAAAGGCATTCCTATCGTGCAGGAAAAGCAGGATAACGTGACCTTAAACACCATTATGTCCAATAGTTTCGGCTTTGGTGGAACGAATGCGACGTTGATTTTTCAGCGGTTTAATGGTTGAAGGAGAGGTTCTCCATAAAGGCGTAAGCACCATGAGTACGATTGAAATTACCGGAATGAGTAAAGCTGAAAAGCTTCAAACTATGGAAGCCATTTGGGATTCGCTTATCCATGAGGATTCAGAAATCGAATCACCAAAATGGCATCAACCTATACTTGAAACCAGAAAACTGAAAATTGAAGAAGGCAAAGCCAAATACCTAAGCATTGAAGAATTAAAGTCAAAATAAGGCAGATGAATACTAAACGTATTCAAATACTGGCCGATGCAAAAATGATCTTGAGGAACTAAAATAAATCGAATATAAATGACGAGTCAACATTTCAGGCACGCGGAAAACTATTTTGGGGAGGATTTATGGATTTTTTTTGGAGTTTGTTATTAGTTATAGTCCCTGTTTTGTGGACTATAGCGATGTTTATACGTGATAAAGTTTCACGTGACTATGAGAGAAATAGTTTTTTGATGACTCGCTTATCAGAAAATCAAGGAATTATGATTGAGCATCCAGAACTTCAAGAATATATTTGTACGAACGCAAATGAAGACCAAAGTTTTTTTCTAAAACCAGAAAGAGTTAATGATAAAGATGGAGTTTTTTTTAAAGCAAAAAATAAGGTATACAATGACTTGAATTTATTTGACGAATTACTTTCATTAATTGGTGACGAAGAGGCATCAAAAAATTGCATGACTAAACTCTATAGTTGGGCTTGCAGACCAAACCTTATTGATGAGGCCATTTGGTTAAGCTATGTCAAATGTAAATTAAGACATCCTTTTTATAGTTCAACACTTGAAAACGAAGAAGCTATATTCGGTTCTCGTTTAATTAAATTCTGGAAAGACAACAAAGAAGAAATATTAAAACAACCCATTAATGCCCTCCTTTGGTAATTCATAACCATTCAAAGTAAGACTGCACCGTAGGCTGCATGTATGATAACAAAGTGACATAAACATGAATGAAATCATATTTTTAGTTGAAGATGCACCAGAAGGCGTTTTTATTGCTAGGGCGTTGGACGCATCGATTTATACGGATGCCGATAACCTGGACGACCTATACGGAAAGGTTCGGGAAGCGGTAGATTGCCATTTTGAACCTGCCGATAAGCCCAAAATTATTCGCCTTCACTTTGTGCATGAAGAAATTATTGCAGCATGAAGTTACCGCGAGATATATCCGGCGCGGAATTAGCGGTTAAAGTTATCATGTTTGGTTATGAAATTACACGTCAAAACGGTAGCCACATTCGGCTGACGACTCAAAAAAATGGCGAACATCACATTACGATCCCACGGCATGATCCTTTAAAGGTCTGCACATTTTCCGCTATCCTGAACGACGTTGCCAAACACCTTGAAATAAGTCGAGATGAATTGGTCGACAATTTATTTTGACCCATTTATGACAGACCCAACCCAAAAATCCCGCACCCAATTTAACAAGCTGCAAAAACGCTTGCGGCATTATGTCGGCGATGCGATTGCCGACTACAACATGATCGAAGAGGGCGATAAGGTTATGGTGTGTTTGTCGGGCGGCAAGGATTCTTACACCTTGCTCGACATCTTGTTGAATTTACAGAAGACTGCGCCAGTCAATTTTGAATTGATCGCCGTCAACCTCGACCAAAAACAGCCGGGCTTTCCTGAACACGTCCTGCCTGAGTACCTTCAATCTACCGGCGTACCTTTTCATATCATCGAAAAAGATACTTACAGCATCGTTAAGCGCGTCATACCCGAAGGCGCGACCACTTGTGGCTTGTGTTCAAGATTACGACGTGGCACGTTGTATGGGTACGCAGAAGCCAACGGCATCACCAAAATTGCCTTGGGTCATCACCGTGACGACATTCTGGAAACCTTTTTCCTCAATATTTTTTACGGCGGCAAACTCAAAGCCATGCCGCCCAAATTGCTTAGTGACGATAAGAAAAATATCGTCATCCGCCCCTTAGCTTATTGCCGAGAAAAAGACATTGACCGTTTTGCCGCATTTAAGCAGTTTCCCATCATTCCCTGTAACCTGTGCGGCTCGCAGGAAAACCTACAACGTCAGGCGATGAAAACCATGTTAAAAGGGTGGGATAGACAATTTCCTGGGCGTTTAGAAACGATTTTTACCAGTCTGCAAAACGTTGCACCGTCACAATTAGCCGACATTCAATTATTCGACTTTATTAACCTGACTCGCCAAACGCAACCTAGCGATGCCACTATAACGAGCATCTCTTCTATAACCGAAGAATTACAAGTATTGGAGATGTAATTTTTCAATTGATTTTTAACACCGTTAGGTTAAAATATCTTGCTTATCGGAGAGGTGGCAGAGCGGTCGAATGCGGCGGTCTTGAAAACCGTTGAGGGTTTATCCCCTCCCAGGGTTCGAATCCCTGCCTCTCCGCCATCATCACCTCAAGCATGTCTCAATTGCCTATAACAAGGCGAAAAATAACTAACCTACAGCGTCTTTTGTTTTTAATGGATCTTTCTTCGTGAAATTCTGGCAAACAAAAACGTTTGCTGAAATGACCCACAATGAATGGGAATCATTATGCGATGGTTGTGGTAAGTGCTGCTTGCACAAGCTTGAAGACGAAGAAACCGACGAAGTGTATTACACTAATGTCGCCTGTCGCTTGTTAAACCTGGATACCTGCCGCTGCACCGATTATTTAAATCGCACTCGGTTAGTCCCTGAATGCATTGATTTAAAACAACACGATATTGCAGAGCTTACTTGGTTACCGACAACCTGTGCTTACCGGTTAATTGCCGAAAACAAAGGCTTGCCTACTTGGCATCCTTTGATATCATCAAACGAATCCAGTGTTAAAGATGCTGGGGTGAATGTAAGCAGTTTTGCTATAACAGAATCTGAGGCAGATGACATGGAAGACCATATTATTGAGTGGTTGGAATAATCGCTTTATCACACAGGATTATTTTCAAACACCTACCCAATAAGCTCTAAACTATTAGCAATGATTTACGAACTATTGCTTGGCGCTTTTATTTTTTGGCCATTTTTAGCCTTATTCCCCGCGAGCTTATTTGCTCTGACTTACCTCAAGTTTAAAAAGCAAATTATGTTGATCAACGCACTAACTTGGCTTACTTATTTCGTTTATGAACAAGCCATGCAACTTCATATCCTGTGTAGCGGCGAGTGTAATATTCGTGTAGATCTGCTATTGATCTACCCAAGCTTACTTAGCTTATCTGGATTTGGTTTATTTACATTACTACAAAGCGCTAGAAAACCAGGGCCTTAATTCATTTTTAGATATTCCACCACAGCATCAGACATCGGTATCCCCTGTGCTTGACCGCTGACTGACGCCCAACTGGCAACCGCATAAGTTTTATTTGCCGCCAATAACGTTCCATCCTTAAACCGCATTTGGCTTATCCGTTGTCCAATTTCGGCAGTTGGGTTGCATTTAAAAGACATCCCTCCTACCCTGACCATATCGCCACCTTGTTGGTAATACGGATCAGAATTGAACAAATTATCTGCCGCATCTTCCAAAATAGTTTTGATCTCATTACCAGACAAATTACGCCGTAAGATATTCGGATAAGTAATTGCCGTATGATTCATGACATCTTCATAGGTAATCGTTTGCGCTGGCAATATGGTTGTACCCCAACGAAAACCCGGCGATAAGGCAATCTGGCTATCGTTTGCAGTAAGCAAGGCAGATAACAATAGCTGGTCGAATGTACCTTGATACGTATCGCGCCGATATAACAACTTATCCGCGACTCCGATAGGCTGCTGTAATTTCTCCAGATAAGGCTGCCTGACCTTATTGATTAAACTCTGCATTTCGGTATCTGGATCAAGCAGATTAGCAAAAACCGGTAACAGGCGATAACGTAGATCACATAAACTGTTTTGCCTAATATCCAAATCAAGCACCGCCAGAAACTTACCGTAACTACCAGCATTTGTCACCCAAGTTTTACTGCTACTATTTTGTACTAACACCGGCTTAGGAATAGCGTCATGGGTATGCCCACCTAAAATTACATCAATACCGGAAACTCTGGAGGCCAATTTTAAATCAATCCCCATGCCGTTATGTGAAAGCAAAACAATCACATCGGCGACTTTTTCGCTTTTTATTTGATTAACCGTGTGCTGTAAATTTTTTTCCTGGATGCCAAACTGCCAATCTGGCGTTAACCGTTTTGGATTCGCAATGGGCGTATAAGGATAAGCTTGCCCGATAATAGCAATACGGCTATTGTTGAATTCCTTGATTACATAAGGTTTAAACACAGCATTTGATTCCGTGTCGCTGCTAAATTGGGCTTCGTCAGTTAAAACGATATTTTGTGCAACAAAATCACCTTTAAACTCCTTTAGGTTTGCAAATACCTGAGTGCCACCATAAGTAAACTCCCAGTGACCCGTCATTACATCCACCCCCAGCAGGTTACACGCTGCCAACATATCCCCACCTTGCGTCCATAACGAAGTGGCTGATCCCTGCCAAGTATCACCACCGTCTAGCAACAAAAAATTACCGTGCAAACTTCTTTGTTTGAGTTGCTTAATTAAAGTCGCCAAATGCGCAAAACCACCCATTTTGCCATATAGCGAAGCCGCTTCGGCAAAATCCAAATGCGTAAATGCGTAAGCCTCCTTGCTTCCTAGTTTAGTACCAAAAAAATCCAGGAAATCTTTACCTACTAAATGTGGAGGTCGTTTATTTGCCTTCCCTACGCCGAAATTGGCTGAAGGTTCCCGATAATAAACCGGCAACAACTGTGCGTGACAGTCTGTCATATGACATAACGTTACATTACCAAAATCTGGCGCGAGATAAAGCGAGTCAGGGATTGAAGAAAAGCACGAAGTTAATCCGGGAGTAAGCCCCAATAAACTTAAATATTGTAAAAATTGTCGACGAATCATAGACTATTCATTTTATGCCAGAAGCAGAAAACCACATTTAACCTTGGTGCAAACCGAACCAAGCCATTAAGTTATACCTAGGGATCTATTTATTAGCAGTTTGCACTAAGCATTTTATATGATATGGACAAGTCGCAGGTTGAGCAGAATTCTCTAAGGCATTGATAATTTAAATTAAAATAAATTACTTGTAAAACCGAGAATTACCCAGTTTGCAAAGAGTATTACAGCAGTATGCAAACATAAGCAGAATTAATCCCAATATTTCATACTAAAAAACTAGTCAAATTTACTGGCGCTCAGTTTATCAGGGAACAATCGCTTCTGATCTAGACACGAAACAACGCCCCCATTTTCTTGCCCAGTAAAATGCTGCAACCAACAATCGTAATTGCAAGAAATAACATCGCCCATACGCCTAATGCAGAGGCGACATATTGCCCAGTGCCAATCAACTGGAACAATTCATAAATAGTTTTGGTAATGGGATAGTAATCCTCTCTCTGAGCCAGCATCAAACCATCGGAAACTTCCAACATGCTGAAAGCAAAGGCCAGCATGGCTCCGGCAATCAGATTGGCAGTAATCAATGGAACGGTGATTCTTCTAATGGTTTCTAAGGGTGTCGCACCCATATTGGCTGCGGCCTCCTCCAGCGTGATGCTGGTTTGTTGTAAACCGGATATTGCCGAACGCACCATGTAAGGTAAACGGCGAATACTGTAGGCAATCACCAAAAATAAGGTCGGATTGATCCTGACATCAAATAAGCCCAGCAGTACTGGACTATTCTTGACGGCATCCAGATTGCTTAGATAAGCGCTGATAGTCAAGTAGCCAAATGCCATAACCAAACCCGGCACGGCAAGCGGTAGCATGGCAATTACGTCCAGCAGACCCCTAAGTTTTAAATTAGAGCGCACCACAACAAATGCTATTGCAATTCCAAATACGATATTAAACAGGACTGCCAGAAGCGAATAAGACAAGCTGTTTCGGATACTGCTCACCGTCATACTATGGCCTAGGGCTTCCTGATAATTTTCTAAGGTAAATGCGGCAGGTAACGTGGTTCGATACCAACTGCCTGGTTGCGCAAAACTGGTTAATATCACCCCAAAATGAGGCAATAAGGCAACGAATACTAAAGCTACAAAAGGCAACATTAACAGATAACCTTTCAACCCTGTAACTTCGATTTCGGCAAATGTGGTCGCGGCTTTGCTGGTCATAGCAAAGTTTTGCTGACCAAAGGCAAGTTTACTTAGTGCAAACAGTAAAACGCTTGCGGTTAACATGACCAATACTAACGCGTATGGAAAGGGATTTGAGCCAATCTCCTTAAGTGCATCGAAGACCTGCACAGGTGCGCAGCGGGTAAAATTCATGATTAACGGCGTACCCAGTTCGGTAAAGCCCCAGATGAAAATGATGGTGCCTCCGGCAAATACCCCCGGCATTATCAACGGTAAAGTAATGCGGCGAAATGTGGTAAATCCGGAACACCCCATGTTTTCAGCCGCTTCCAGCATGGCATGGTCGATGTTGGCCAATGAAGCACTCACATTCAGGTACATGATGGGATACAAGGATAAGGCTTGTAATACAATCACACCAAAATAGCGCCCATTTGCCAGCCAATCAATAGCCCCCAGATCTAATAACGCATTCAATGCGCCATACTGCCCGAAAATCTGCTGAAAGCCGATCGCGCCCACGAATGGTGGTAATATCATTGGCACGAGCAGCAACGCGGTTAAGCTAACTTTGCCGGGAAACTTGAATCGATTGGCAATCCAGGCTAAAGGCAAGGCAATTACTGTCGCCAAGATTGTGGTTCCTAAACCAATTAACATGCTGTTAAATAAGCCTTCACGGTAAATCGGATTGCTGAATACGCCGGTGATGTAATCTAAGGTAAAACGGCCTTCGACAAAAAATCCACCGGTAATGACGCTACCCAGCGGAATAATAAAAAACAAAAAATAAACCAGTGTGACTACACCGAAAATCAGCCAAGCTGTACTTTGCCTCATGATGTTTCTCCATCAGCAAGAGCCTTGGCTTTTTTGAAAGTTTGCCGAAAATGCGTAACCCATCGTTGCATTATGTCGAGCTGATTGGCTTTGCTATAAGCATCAATCGCAGAACGCCAGTTAAAGTCATTCGGCAAGGCACTAAACGCCTGCATAGCTTTAACGTTATGTTCTGCGCCACCGTGTTGCTGAATAGCTTCCCAGGCCGACTTTAGTTCTTCCCCGGCATCCAGGCACATAGCCTTGATTAAGTTGCGGTGGATATTGAAGTGATGCGAGGTCCAGCGCGGGTGATAGGTAAATTTTTTGCCAACTTCATACGGATTGACGGTGGGGTCGGACAAGTTATCGGTCAAATGTGGGCGATGTGTTTCAAACAGGTTATTAACTGCTGCTTCCCCGGACGGGTAAAATGACCGGCGTATCGGCAAGCGACGCAACGCGTATTTTTGTGGCCCGCCAACTTCGCCCGGCCGATAATTCCAAAGCTTTTGGCCATCTTCGCTTAGCACAAATTGTATAAACCGGATGGCGAGTGCTTTGTGCGGTGCACCGCGCAATAAACTGACCGGATCGCTAGTAACCGATGAACCACCTTCCGGGGTGATAAACACCATGCGTTCAGCGCCGTCTGGCGCACGGCTATGCTCGGCTTGATAACGGGCATAAAAATCTATCGCCAGCCCGATGGCCGCATCGCCTTTGCTGACATCAATGGGGACTTTTGAGGCCGAGTCGGTAAAGTAACGGGCATTGGCACCAATGCGTTCGATGAGTTGCAAACCTTGTAACCAACCGGTTTCCACGGCTTGTTGATACTGGGCAGGCACCCTCGCCGGAATCTCCCAAGGTTTGCCGTGTGCAATGTCAAATGCATTTTCGAACCGGGTGATATCGTTTTCGGTAAACCCGGACACCAATACCGCTTGATGGATTTTTTGCTGAATGATCATTTCGTAGGCTTTAGCGATACTGCCGCTTTTGGTCGGATCAGCCACACCGACTTGCCGGATCAGTTTTGGATTAGCTAGGTCGTCCCACTGGGTTGGTACGGCAACCCCCAGCTCATTTAAGCGATCTTTGTTATAGCAAATACCGAAGGTACTTAATGCCACACCGAATAAAGTGTGTGTTCGCCAGGTTTCACCGCTGAGTTGTTTGGGTATCATCTCAATACCGTTTTGCTCCAATAAGTCTGGTAGTGATTGATCTTCCGGCCAAGGCGCTACGGTTAAACCGCGATTAAACGCGTTGTTATGATCGTATTCACCACCTCCAAAAAACAAGTCAATGTTAGCGCTGGCAATAGTCGGATTGTCGGTTGTTCGAAAAATCTGGTAAAGCGTATCAACAATACTACCGTCCAGTATATAACGGCTAGCCATCAAACGCTGTGTAGCAGCGGCAGGCCATTCTTTACCTGATCGTTGCCAATAGGCACGAAATGAGGCAAGAAAAGAACCTTCCAGATACCGCATGATTTCAGTAGTTCCGCCCAGCGCACGCCAATCGACTTTGACCGGCTTACCATAGTGTTCTTGATGCCAACGGTTAAACGCCTGACCAAATTCAAAGCGGATGGCTTCATTATTTGGGGTAACGACAATTATCTCAGGATCGCCAGATTGCCAATCATTAGCTTGTGGCGTTTGCTTAAACAGGAAGGGCAAAGCAATCACCAGCATGCTAATAATTAGGATAAAAAGATTTTTAGCCATTTAAGCCACCAGCACAACCACATCCTCAGGCGCAAACCAAAGCGTGGTTTGCTGCACCTGATCACGTGCGAGCATCTTAGGATTCAGTTCAAATACTTTGAAATTGATAGCCGTTGATTGATTCGAATTCAGGCAGGCTAATTTGACTTGATGCTGCGCCATTTCACCCAGATATAAGGTGTCGTGTACAGTACCGGTAAAAATATTGGGTGAATCTGACGGCGATTCACCCAGCCGGATAATTTCCGGTCTAATCGATAAAATGACAGCTTGATTAAGCGTAAAGTTTTGAATTTGTTGGTGACTGGTAATAAGACCGATGGTAGTTTTAACAACGATAAGATCAGCCTTAATATCAGTAATTGCCCCCACGATAAAATTACTTTCCCCTATAAATTCAGCGACAAAACGGCTGTTGGGCTGGCGATAAATTTGCTGCGGCGTACCTAATTGTTGGATGCGTCCTTTATTTAATACCACCATACGGTCTGCAATGCTCAATGCCTCGCTTTGGTCATGGGTGACATAGACGGCAGTCAGACCTGATGTTTTACAGATACGGCGAATTTCGCTACGCATTTCCAGGCGTAACTTGGCATCCAGGTTGGATAACGGCTCATCGAGTAACAAGCAAGTCGGTTTGATTACCAGCGCCCTAGCCAAAGCGACCCGTTGTTGCTGGCCGCCGGACAGTTGGTTAGGCTTATATTCGGCTCGGTCTGACATTTGTACCATCGCCAACGCCTCATTTACACGTTGATCTATCTCAGTTTTGGCTAACTTGCGCATTTCTAGACCGAAAGCTACATTTTCCGCCACCGTCATATGCGGCCACAGGGCATAACTTTGGAAGACCATGCCGGTATCACGTTCATGCGGCGGCACATGGGTGACATCGCGCCCGCCGATCAACACCTTGCCCGAATCCGGTTCATTAAACCCGGCAATACAGCGTAATAACGTCGTTTTGCCGCAGCCACTAGGGCCTAATAAAAAAAACAGTTCTCCCGGTTCAATGATTAGGTCGATATGATCAACCGCCCGCACATCACCAAATACCTTGACCAAACTTTTTAATGTAATTCCAACAGACATTTTCAACAGCCTTATAAGGAAAGGCTAGATTGTACACAAATAGTTAGCTTATTTTGGCTGTTCGATAAGTATTGGGGCTAACAATTACAAAGCATTTACTTAAATGCATGTCTATAAGATCTAAGTGTTGGCATTCGTATTAAAATTTTCAAAGACCACAACTGTTTTATTACTTGCCAAATAAAGGTGATCTTTCACCAGTTTTTGGCTCTGCGGGGGCAAGATATCCTGATATGAAGGTAATGACGTATCGAAGGCTAAGCGCCATTGCATACCCTGAATCAGGGGCAGTTCTATCGAAGCATTATCATCCGACATATTCATGACAATGTGTAAGTCAGGTTCATTACTATCACAACCGGCCAAGGTAAATGCCAGTAGTCTAGTGTCATGATCGTCCCATTTTGGATCATTAAGTTGGGTACCATGCCAGGATATATCGGCAATATTTTTACCTTCAAGGGTTTTACCGGTTAAAAACCGCCGACGCATTATCGATGGGTGTCTTTTACGGAGTAAGATCATTTGTTGGACAAAATAGACCATATCAGCATTTTGCGCCGCCATACCCCAATCTAACCAAGCCATTTGATTATCCTGACAATAAGTATTGTTATTGCCTTGTTGGCTATTCAAGAATTCATCACCCGCAAGCAACATGGGTACACCCTGACTTAACAGTAATATCGCAATAACATTTTTAGCTTGTTGTTTACGCAGATGCAATATAGCCTGATTTTCTGTTTCCCCTTCTACGCCGCAGTTGTAACTGTAATTCTCATTACAACCGTCCTGATTATTTTCACCATTGGCAATATTATGCTTTGCGTTGTAACTGAATAGGTCATACAAGGTGAACCCATCATGGCAAGTAACAAAATTAATACTGCTTATGGGTAAACGGCCTTGATGCTCATAGAGATCACTACTACCAGAGATACGAGTCGCAACTTCCGGGATCAGACCGGAGTCTCCCCGAACAAAACGTCGGATGATATCCCGGTACCGACCGTTCCATTCGCCCCAACGGTAGCCAGGGAAGCTCCCTACCTGATAAAGCCCTGCCGCATCCCAGGCTTCGGCTATCAATTTGGTTTTGAACAGTTGTTCGGACAGCTCTATTCCCCATAAAACCGGCGGATCCTGCAGCACTTCGCCATTATCACCTCTGGTCATGGCGCTAGCCAAATCAAAGCGAAAGCCATCCACATGCATTTCTTTTACCCAATACTCCAGGCAACTGATAATGAAGCTCGCTACTAATGGATGATTGGCATTGACGGTATTCCCGCAGCCGGTGTAGTCGATAAAAATACTTTTATCGTGTTTATCGTGATGATAAAAAATCTTACCACCTATGCCTTTAAAATTGATGATGGGACCTTGCGCGCCGGACTCTGAGGTATGATTGAAAACAACGTCCATGATGACACCTATTCCAGCCTTATGCAGCGCTTTGACGAGATCACGAAATTCTTTAAGATGCGTACCTTGTTCAGGCGTGACACAATAACCTGGATGCGGACTAAAAAAACTATGCGTGCTGTAACCCCAATAATTTTTTAAACCCAGATCATAAGTATTTCGGGGTACATCCTGCTCATCGTACGCCATAACGGGCAACAGTTCGACATGGGTAACCCCTAACTCTTTCAGATAAGGAATTTTTTCGATCATGCCTGAAAAGGTGCCAGGATGGGTCACTTTTGCCGAAGAATGGCTGGTGAACCCCCCCACATGTAACTCGTAAATAATCGCTTTTTCGCTACTAATGCGAAGCGGAATGTCACCTTCCCAGTCATACCTGCCATCAACAACGCAACAACGCATGGCGGTATGGCCATTATCGCCAGGCTTACAAGCGGCTTTTCGGCTCCAGTTTTTGTCACTGACGGCTCGAGCCCAGGGGTCGATAAGCTGTTTTTCTTTGTCGAAACTAAAACCAGATTCGCGGGTTGAATTTGCACCATCAATACGCCAAGTGTACCAAGTACCCATCGGTAATCCGACGATATAGATGTGCCAGTAGAAAAACGTTTTATTTATGTCTTTTTGTAACGATATTACCCAACAAGGCTCTTTATCTTCTGCAGTCTCAAAAAGCAAAAGTTCTACATCGGTAGCAAAACGGCTGAAAATTGAGAAATTTACACCGCTCTCATTAGCCTTACAACCAGGAGGGTAGCTATTGCCCGGCTTTATTTCGTATTGATTTTTATTCATATGAATATCTAGCTTCTAGTCGGTATATATTGTAATTCATTGCTTAATAAGACAAGCTCAATAAACTATGGCGAATTTTATTCATGCAAACCACGCTTTAAGCAATCTCAGTAATATCTTTATTTTAAATAGAGTAGCTCTAAATATAGCTTTTTTTGTTAACATAACTTGCAATTGATTTTACTACACTGAGGAGATCGAACGGTGAAAAACACAAGCATCTACCCGCTGGACACAGAATCACTCAAAATATCCGAAGCTAGGCATCATGATCCTTTTTCAGTATTAGGAAGACATCAACTAAACAACAAAACTTTTATTAAAGTTTATCTTCCCTATGCAGAAACCGTTAAGCTTAATCACAACAATGCCCTTCTTCAACGCTTAGAAGGAACAGATTTTTTTGAGTACGAAGTTGAAAAAGACCCGCTACCTCAGCATTATCAATTATCCTGGATAGATAAAAGTGGTAATACCCACCTCAATTATGATCCCTACGATTTTCCGGTGCAATTACCGGAGTTTGACCAGCATCTATTCGGCGAAGGCAAACATTGGCATGTTTATCAAAAATTGGGCGGTCACCTTCATACTGCAGACGGCATTGAAGGCGTTTTATTCACACTCTGGGCACCCAACGCTGGACGTATCAGTGTCGTAGGTGATTTCAACCACTGGGATGGTCGCTGCCACGCTATGCGTAGCCTGGGTGGCGGCGGAATTTGGGAGTTATTTATCCCGGGTTTGAAAGAAGGCTGTCTCTATAAATTTGAAATACTTAATCGCTTTAGTAATGAAATCTTTCTCAAAACAGATCCTTATGGGCAACAGTTTGAGTTTCGGCCAAATACGTCATCTATTGTGGTTCATGAAAAAAATTATGCTTGGCATGATCAACAATGGCTTGTCCAACGGACGAACAACAACTGGCTTCATGAACCAATGTCTATTTATGAAGTCCATCTGGGGTCGTGGCGACTAGATGACCAAGGGAATTTCTTCAATTACCGGGAGCTGGCTAACCAGCTCGTTGAATACGTCAAGCAACTAGGCTTTACGCATATAGAGTTATTACCCATCACCGAGCACCCTTTAGACGCGTCTTGGGGTTACCAGACTACAGGTTATTTTGCACCAACCAGCCGGTTTGGTTCGCCGGATGACTTTCGCTATTTTATCGATACGTTCCACCAGAATGATATTGGGGTAATCCTGGACTGGGTGCCGGCACATTTCCCCAAAGATGCGTTTGGCCTTGCCCGTTTCGACGGCAGCGCCCTCTATGAACACGAAGACCCCCGTAAAGGCGAACATCGGGACTGGGGAACCCTGATTTATAACTACGGCCGCAACGAAGTTAAAAACTTCCTATTGGCGAGCGCCATATTTTGGCTGGAAGAATTCCATATCGACGGCCTTAGGGTTGATGCAGTGGCTTCCATGCTCTACCTGGATTACTCCCGCGAGGAAGGCGACTGGATACCCAACCGCTATGGTGGCAATGAAAACCTGGAGGCAATAGATTTCTTCAGGGAGTTGAATACAGTCACCCATGAACAGCAGCCCGGCACCGTGATTATGGCTGAGGAATCCACATCCTGGCCCCAAGTCACGCGACCCACCTACACCGGCGGCTTGGGGTTTTCCATGAAATGGAATATGGGCTGGATGAATGATATTCTGGTGTATATGCAGGAAGATCCAGTGCATAGACGATACCACCATGACCAGCTCACGTTCGGTATGCTTTACGCCTTTACCGAAAACTTCACACTACCCTTTTCGCATGATGAAGTCGTACATGGTAAAGGCTCAATGCTCAATAAAATGCCAGGTGACGAGTGGCAAAAATTCGCTAATTTACGCCTGCTCTATACGATGATGTTTACCTACCCAGGCAAAAAACTATTGTTTATGGGCTGTGAATTTGGTCAAGGCACGCAATGGGATTTTAATAAGTCCCTCGATTGGTACGTGCTGGATTATCCGCTTCATCATGGCCTTCAGAAGTTAGTCAAGGATTTAAACAACTTATACAAGGTTTATTCGGCACTTTACTATCATGATTTCGACCATACCGGCTTCGAGTGGATAGACTGCCATGATTATGAGCAATCCGTGATTAGTTACCGCCGCAAAGGAAATAATGAGGAGCTAATCATCATCCTCAACTTTACACCTGTGGTAAGAGAAAATTACCGTATTGGAGTACCCGTACTGGGCACTTATCAAGAGATTTTTAACTCAGATTCAGTTAATTATGCAGGTAGCCAAATTACCAATGCGAATGTGCATTCCGATGAAATACCTTGGATGAACTTATCTCATTCCATCAACCTGACACTCCCACCCCTAGGGGGAATTATTTTGAAGTGCCAATAGCACAAAATAATTTATGAAAAAGATACTTTTTGTCACTAGTGAAGTACATCCACTCATAAAAACCGGAGGACTGGCGGATGTATCCGGTAGCCTACCCAAAGCTTTGGCAGAACTGGGGGAAGATATTCGAATCATCTTGCCTTATTACCAGGCCATTAAAACAAATGAAGCGATTTACTACAAAAGTACAATAAGGATAAATGACTCTGAAATTAACATCCTGGAAACCCAGTTACCTGGCACGAATGTAATTGTCTGGCTAATTGATTACCCAAAATTTTTTAAATTACCGGGCAACCCGTACCACGATGCCACAGGAAATGCCTGGGCTAATAGTGCCGAACGATTTGGTTTATTTTGTCAAGCCGCGGTAGAAATAGCGATGAACCGGGGATATCTGGATTGGAAACCAGACATTGTTCACTGCAACGACTGGCAAAGTGGGCTCGTTCCAGCATTATTGTCGCTGGAACTAAGTAGGCCAACTACCTTATTTACTATCCATAATTTGGCTTATCAGGGCGTATTCCCGAAATCTGCTAATTTTATCCTGAATTTACCCACTCAACTTTGGGAGAGTGGGGGTACTGAATTTCATGGCATGTTATCTTTTCTTAAAAGCGGTTTGACCTATGCAGATCGAATAAACACTGTCAGCCCAACTTATGCCTTAGAAATTCAAACAGCTAAATTTGGCTGTGGATTGGAAGGTTTGTTAAGTTATCGAAAAGACGTTTTAAGCGGAATTATCAACGGTATAGATACTGACCACTGGAATCCTGAAACAGACCCTAATATTACTGCCAATTTTACCTATACCTCACTAAACAAAAAGCAGCTCAACAAAGCCGCCCTACAAACAAAAACGTCATTGCCGATAAGTGACAAAATACCGATTTTCGGACTTATTACCCGACTGGTAGAACAAAAAGGTATCGATCTCGTGCTGAATTGCCTGCCTGATATCTTAAAACTGCCTGTGCAGTTAGTCGTCTTGGGTAGTGGTAATAAAGAATTTGAACAGCAGTTAATTGAGCTTGCTACAGCTAATCCAGACAAAATGGCTGTACAAATTGGCTATGATGAAGAACTGGCACATTTGATAGAAGCAGGATTGGATATATTTCTAATGCCATCACGATATGAACCCTGTGGTTTAAATCAAATGTATAGCCAACTTTATGGCACAATCCCATTAGTAAGCAAGGTAGGCGGGTTAGCCGATACCGTTGTCGATAGCCTCCCCGATACGTTGGATAACAACACGGCAACCGGCATTGTTTTTGATGGGGCTTTAGCCGGAACATTGATTGAAGCGATCAAACGCGCATTAATGTTATACAACCAACCCAAAGCATGGAAACAAATTCAAATCAATGCCATGCAAAAAGAGTTTTCGTGGACACAAAGTGCTCAACAATATATTGAATTATATGGACAATTGTAGCTAATTCTTCATGAATCCTGTGACTCTTAACCAAGAGCCCTATTCTGCTCAATAATAAACCCTAAAAGACCTTTGAATCTGGTCAAACTCAAAAAGATACGGCTTAGCTACTTCATGATTAGCTGCCACCACCAGGAGATCATGGGAAAACACAGAGGTGTTATACCAGTTGAAACTGCCTTCGAGCACGATATAGTCGTCGATAATGCAATACTTGGAGTGGATGGGAGAGTACGGCACGGGATGATCGTCTTGACCGTACACCAACCCGACCGCAATACCTGCATTTTTTAGCCGCTGCACTGCCGGTAATAAGGGGCGATTGAGTTCGTCGTGCATAGACCGCTCCACGCCGATACGGCCTTGCCTCGCCAAATGTCCGTTAAACAGGATATGGACGTAAACACCGCGATGCTTTGCATTAATCAAGGCATTCACTACGCTATCATGATGATCCCCCAACAACTCCCCTATCAAGAATAACGAGACCTTGATTGAATGCTTAGCACGGTTGATTTCCGCCAAAATGGCATGATGGGGACGGTAATATTGTCCGTTACTCATGTAATGCCTGCCAAAAGTGTATAGCAGATTGAACGAGCTTAACGGGTCAATGCCGTAACGCTGGATCACGCCCCCACGCTGGCTTTGGAAGATATTATCGAGCAGGCGGCATACGCCTTTGGAATGGAACGTCATCCCGGATTCCCAATTGGCCCACCAGCGGTCGAAAGTAATGTTGAATGAGCCCAGGATGCAGTCCTCATCATTAAAAATAATAAATTTGGTGTGCATGTCCGGCTCAACTTCGATTAGATGATGTTGTGGGCTACAGAACACGCCAATCAATTCGATTCTGGAGCGTTTCAAGCGAGCATAGCTTTCACTATTGGTCAGCGTCATTTTGCGCCAATCGACGATACATTGTACCCATACCCCCTGATCCCGTGCATGAATCAAATGGTTGATGAACTCGCTGTCGTCAATGCAATCAACGCTGACTTTAATGGTGCAAAAACGGTCAGGATTTTCCCATTTTGTGCGTATAACCTTATCGATAAGGTCATGAATATAGCGTTTTGGATGATACGGGTGATGCAGTTGTCCTTTGGTAAACTTGGGGACTAGCTGCAGCGAATCAAAATGATGGTTATACCAATCCGCATCAGCCTGTAACTCACCCGGATTCAACTCATAAGTCCGGTAGCTGTTTGGTGTTGACCAGTCGAGGGTGATAGTCCGGTTCTGAGGGTGGCCATCCTGGAGTTGATGCCAATCCATGAAAATATATTCCTTTTCGGAAGGAATGGAGTGTTCATCGAGGTGGATAATAAAAGAAAACTTGATGCAATTAATTTGCCCAAAGTTTTTAGAAAATGGGTGGATATAAAAATCCCGTGTGCTACGTTTATGCCGATCCCAATGAATGTCGTGGGCATCGGTATCAACAATATAATTCTCCTGAATACCATGATCACGATAGACTTTCAGTATGACTTTTACATTGGCCTGTACACCAAACCAAACGTCAAAGTCTATTTTTCCCCAGCGGACATAAAATTTATCATTAAAGTCATTGACCCGTTGGAATGAACCACCCAGGTGTCCATGGACAGGTGTGGCAAAATGTTCCGCAAACTGCATTTATTAACCTCGAACTAAACTTCTTTTTGAAATCATTGTTAGGCTACCTGTTCAAAGGCTATACCCACATTTTTTATAATTAAATACTGTAACTATTCAGCGTTTTTTCACAAAAAAATTGATTTTACTGTCATTTCGACTATCGGGAGAAATCTTTTAAGCACTGAAAAATGGGTAAGCCTTAAGATTCCTCGCTTTGCTCGGAATGACAAAAGCAGCATTATTAACCTCGAGGTAAACTACTTTTTAAAATCATTGTTAGGCTCCGGTTCGAAGGTTACGCCCAACACTTTTTAGAATTAAACCTTATAAAATAACTGTAACGATTCAGGGTTTTTAACAAAAAATTGATCTTACTGTCATTTCGACCATCGGGAGAAATCTTTGTAAGCGATGAAAATAGTTAAGTTTTAGGGTTGCTCGCTTTGCTCGGAATGACAAACCAAGCTAAATAGTTACAAAACATCCAACTCTTATTGTTTCGGTTCAAACCTCATCAAATAACCGCAATGATCGGAAACCCTACCGTAATCCTCATCTGTAAATAGCACTGTACCGGATTCCACCACCAGCTCACTGGCTTTATGCATAAAAATAAAATCAATTCTATAATCATCAGCAAGATAATCTTGCCAGTGCGGATCATTAACTTTAAAGATTTTATCAAACACGCCTGGTGAATTGGCGGCTAAAAACTGGTCATCGTAACGGTGCGCATCTACCACAAAGCTGTAACCTTCCGAACCTGCGGCAATATTAAAATCTCCACACAATAAGGTCGCTTTAACCCCATCGGATTGCCTACTTTCCGCCCACTCACTCAAACGGTTGAATTGCTCCTTAAAGCCGTCTTCAATCCAGCTTAAGTGCGCGGAAAACACATTGATTAAGCCCAGATAAGGTAACTTAATTTGCGCCATCACCACTTTACGGGAATGGATGCTGTAAGCGTCGTGGCTTTCAGAAACATAACGGGATACCTGTTCAACCAGTGGCAATCGGCTCAATATCGCCACACCTTCCCGGTACTTATCGAAACCCAGGTGCGACCAATCAGTGTAGATATAATAAGGCTTATGCAAGCGGTCGTTGATAATCTTTGCTGAATTGCTGCCCCAATCACCAGCACCGTCATTCCAATGTTCCGCCACTTCCTGCAGACAAATAATATCAGCTTCCCGTTCGTTGATGGCCTTAGCGATCTGGGATAGCTTAAAGTCTTGGTTATCTTCCTGATAACAGTGCAGATTAAGGATCATCACAGCGAGCGGCTTGCGACTGGTTACATAATTATGGCCGCCGTTGTTATCCCAATACGTTTGCTCCTTGCTCTCGCAGGAAATGGAATACTGCACCCGGAACGCATCGCGGATTTTTATCTGCCCCGTCCAGATTTGAGTACCGTATTGATTGGGATTGGCAGCAGCACTGCCCCCTGATTTTTGCCAATGGTCTTTTTTAAGGAAACATGGCGTAAGAAACGTATGCTGCCAGTTATCTTTCGTCCAATAGACGACAATTTTTTTTGCAGCAAGCGACTGGTCTACCGCAACAGTAATCGGGATCGACTTCTGTGCATCGGTTAAGCGATTAGTAAAACCAATATTCAAGACCGGATTGTTGCCAGCGACTTTAACGCCGGAATCGGCCACGCTGACATAATTCCAGCCGTTATTGTTATCCCAAAATTCTTCGCCGTTTACCCGGTAACGCAGGCTAAATTGGATCGTACCCGGCAAAGGTTTCTTTGCAGTTTGCTGCTGCTTGAATTCGGCAGACCAGAGTTCCGGGGTTTCCCCCCGCTTACTGTGAAAGTGTGCCGCCAAAGTTTGCCACACACCATCATCACCCGCCCAGACCACATTAACCTGTTTATTAAAGCCAATATTTTCCACCCGCAGCAAAAAAGACAGCTTTTGCTGTGCGGTCTTACGTTTAAGGGAAATGATATTTTCCACGTAAAGAAGCTGGATGTTAACCATACTTTAGCCAGTTATGTTGCTGAAAACAGTTTGTTTCATTGAAATCTTGTTAAAGGTAATATCATATCAATTAATAAAGCTACCTACTGGATCTTGTCGGGTTTATTCGTTGACTTGACCTTATCATCTATACTTCTTTCGGATAAAGCAGCCTAAGTAGTATTTATGAGGCTAGTACATCTTATTCTTTTTTTTAAACCCTTAATGTCGTATATTTTACTTTTGGGGTATTTTCATAATGAATACTCAGACCAGGATTCAACAGAACGCCAAAATTGGTGAAATCTTTACTGAGGCGATTTTGCTAAAGAAATTCTGGGTTCTCAAGCGATCTGTTGATATTGAGGGTGCCGATTTTTTAGTGCAGCAACGTAATACCGCTCCAGAGCAGGCGAGGAATCGTCCAATTGCCCTCGGACTTGTACAAGCCAAATATTTTGAAAAAAATAATCAGGTACGAATCGCTCGATTATATGTGGAAGATCAAAACGGCCCTCGCCCCGATTTCTTTGCGTTTCTCCACACCATGCGCGAGCCTTGTGAAACGACAAACTACTTCTTTTCGAGCGAAGAAATAGTTCGGAGCTGGAGTATCACCAAGTGTGCTGGCTATTACTACTTCTCTCTTACGCGAGACAAACATTTTTCCAGCTATCAAAATAGACCAGAAATTGAGATTTTAGATATTATTGCTGACGGTATAAGACAAACAGAATCTTACCAAACTGAGTTTATGCTCCGGAGTTTCTTTGAGGTTTATGTAGACACGAGAACGATGCTCCCGTCGCCACACTGTATTACGTACCTACTAAGGATTGTGGAAGGTTGCAAAATAGTGGTCTATCGAGACAATGACACGGGAGGAATGCGGCCTTTGGAACCACGACGGGACTTGTTCGAATACTCCGGCGATTTTTCTTGGGGATACTCTGGGACAGGCCCAATGTTTCTTGCGGCCTCAATTCTTGGCCACCATTTTGGTGGTGCCTGCATCCCATCTATTGAACAACAGCGCAAGGTCGTCAAACTACTTGGAATGATTGATAATTCCCGTTCATATGACATCACTTCGGAAAATATAGATGCTATTCTCCGAAGCTAAAAAATACTTTAAGACCGTAAGGCGCAATAACCAAAGGACATTGCGCCGAATGTTTTTACTCTTCCATCATGCTGCGGAATA
This sequence comes from Methyloglobulus sp., assembly GCA_965247625.1. Lineage (GTDB taxonomy): Bacteria > Pseudomonadota > Gammaproteobacteria > Methylococcales > Methylomonadaceae > Methyloglobulus. The sequence goes on from CBDFHL010000001.1 coordinate 67,959, forward strand.
CGCTAATGCTATTCCACCCTATGGCAATAGTCTGTAACCTAATTATTGTGCAGCCGGTTTTTCCTGTTGACCTTCTGTTGGTGTTTGGGTTTCTGCCGGTTGTCCATTATGGACTTCACCCGCCTTTTTAGCTTCAGCATCTTTCTTTTTTTGCTCAAGCTTTTTTTCTTTCGCAGCTCGTTGTTCAGCCGCCTGATTAGCCGCTAAACCGCCACTACTACCGAGCTCTGCCTGGGCTAGCGCAGGAGATAATAGCGCTGATAGTACGCAAAAATATAACGGCAATGTAATTTTTTTGGATTTGAAATTAAACATAATCACCCCATCGATTAATAAGTTATTTGAAGTTTATGCAATCAGAAAATACGCATAAAAAAGCGGCCTAGTGATATACGATGTTTTTTATGCTAACTGGCATCGCGTATTAATGGGTCGTGACACAGATTTTGCGGTGGCACATGCCACAACAAAGTCTAAGTATACTCTAGCGCTTTACCCAAGCATTTGACATGTGTCAAATTACTGCGCCTTGAACAGTTAAAATTAAATTTTATTCAACGTTTAATCTGTACAGTTCTTAGAGTTTGATAATTTGGCGAAAGTTCAGTCAATTTATTTTTCCATGCCATCTTTCCGCATCAATGTTGCTGATTAAGGATTAAAATCCCTAAAATTAATCTCCGGAAAAATGTTATCCATGGTTTCCAGGGCGAGCAGATAGCGCTCGTTGATATTGTTTTTGCGGATGCTATCGTGCAGATAATTAAAGCGGGCGAGATGTTCAGTGATACGCTTGCGCGCATAGTCTCTCGTGGTGCCCGATTTCATGATGAACGGCCAATCTGATGCTTGCGCCAGCAATAGCGACCGTGCGGCTTGGTTTAAGGCGCGTTCCTGCAAGGGACTGACGGCTAAACCGCGAAGGTCGGTAGCCAGCTTTTCCATCTCCTCTTCGGCCTGATGAAGGAAAGGGTAAATCCAGTCGTTTTCTTCATTAATCCAGTAGCTGGAATAACCCTGATCTCCCCAAGTTGAGGCAGAAGGCGTGGCTAATTGATGGGATGTCTGTAGTTTTAAATAATCGCCGCAACTGACCGCCTCAATATCATTTGCGGCATCACTTGCCAAACGTAAGACTTGCTCCAACCACGCAGGCCCTTCAAACCACCAATGGCCAAACAGTTCGGCATCATAAGGCGCAACGATAATCGGTGGCCTGTCCATGCCATGACTTAATTCGTCAATCTGCTGTTGCCGTTTGTCGATAAAATCCTGGGCATGTTGTTTCGCTTTCGCTAGGGCTATTTCCGGCTGGTAAATTTCCTTAGTCAAGACTTCGCCGGTCACACGATGGTATTTAATACCTGTATTTATTCGGGTCTTGCTATCGAGGATGTAAGGCGCAACATAATCCAGATCAAGGTCGAAACCGATGTCGCTGTAATACTCGCGGTAATCGACATCGCCCGGATAGCCTTCTTTAGCACTCCAAACCTGTCTGGACGATTCCGGATCACGGCCGAATGCCAGAACACCATTGCCGCAATCGAGCGGCGCGTATACGCCGTTAGTGGGATGCACACTGGCGTTCATAATGGCATGGGTATCAACAAAGAAATACTTGACCCCAGCATCAGCAAGTACCGTTTCCAACCCCGGATAATAAGCACATTCGGGCAACCAGAAACCGGAAGGGACAAAGCCAAGATTGGCTTTAAAAGTTTCGATGCCGATATTGATCTGGTTGCGGACAGCGGTTTCGCTGACACTCAGGGCAGGCAGAAAGCCGTGCGTTGCCGCTGTAGTAATAAGCTCAAGCTTGCCTGTAGTGTGATGTTTTTTAAACGCCGATAATAAATCGCATTGATAGCGGTGTTGGTAAGTATTTAGCGTATTCTGGAAAAACTGTAGGTAAAAATGTGCAAGGCTTTGGAAATCCGGCTGATTACTCGTCCTTATAACCTCCTTTTCAGCCAGTTCAATCCGTTGATTTAGATATTTAAGATATCGCCCGATCAGTAACTCATCCCCAAGCATGGTAATCAGCGTCGGCGATATCGACAGCGTTAATCGATAATTAACCTTATCCTCATGTAAGCGATCCAGGACATTAATTAAGGGAATGTAACATTCGGTAATCGCTTCAAATAGCCAGTTCTCTTCAAAAAAACTGTCATGTTCGGGGTGACGCACATAGGGAAGGTGTGCATGCAAAATGATGCTTAAAAATCCTTTTTTCATCGTGATTTTTTACTTAATGCTTTTGCCAGAAGCATTATTATTCGTGTTATGCAATTTTTCCTGGCTTGATGATAAAAACTGATAACTACTACTAATAGATGACACTATATAAGGCGATTCAAATGAATTCGAGTTACCACGGGGAATATGAATGTCCTTAGTTGCTGCAAATACGGTTATTTGGTCTTCTCGGTTAAGTTTTCCAACAGCCGCTGTATAAGTATCTGCACCCTGCCCTTTTGGTATAGTTATTTGCTGCCTATTTTTAGTTGGGTCAATATCAACATCAAACCAAGTTTTGGTGCGGTTAGTATTAAGATCATCACCCGGTTTCGGATAAATTCTTAAAACGATGCTCTGTTGGTTGTCTTTTTCTATTGCGTTTATTTGACTACGGCCTATATTCCAGGAGATATAAAGATGTTCCGGGTCAATCGGCAATACAATCAGACTAGGCATTTTAGAAACACTTTGCGCAGTATATTTTTGGGTAATTTCCGTACTAATTTCAAGTAACTCTCTGGAGTTGAGCACTACCTTCTTAGCAGAATTTGATGATTTTGCCGCAACTACCGGAGAATATTTTTTACTTATGTCCAGGCCAATCTCAAACATTTCACCTGGCGAGAGTATTGCTTTAGGATTAACACTTACACTAGACATCGTCATTATCAGCATTTATCCATCATTATGAATTATTTAGGGAAATCACATTGGTATGCCGCTTTTTTATAATTATATTTTTATAACTTAAATAACATTCTATCTATGTGACAAAATCTTACAACCTTCAGTTTCGTAAATTTTTGCCTAGATCAAATATATTTAAATCTTTTGCGTTTATTGTATAAGGAAAAGGCTTAATTTGTGGATAAAACAGTACACATGCTTGATATAAATTTCGGATTTAACTCTTTCCTTTGTCAATACTGATCTCAAGAAAATAGTAGTATCCAAATTTTATGGGCGTAATACTAAAGGAATTCTTTGGTTTCTTAGGATTTTAACCGGTGACCCGAAGTTTTTTCTTTAATAATTGAAATAGCCTACAAGCTTAAGTAGGTATATGAAATACTGAGTAAGAGCTAAGATTTGTTGCCCGAGAAAGATCGATTAATAAGTAAGAAAACTATGAGTTGCTTCTAAAATTTTGATTATTAAACTGCGTTTCCACCCTTAATAGATCGTCTAAAGTATCCACCCCAGCTGGGGGTGTTTCAGAGATAACTTTAACCTTAATCAGTCCCCCATACCAAAGGATACGTAATTGTTCCAACGACTCAACTGACTCAAGCACAGATGACTGCCAGGAACAATAATGTTTAAGGAAATCGACCGTATAAGCATACATGCCAATATGACGGTAGTAAGCCATTTTACCGGTAAGATGTTTATCGGATTGGGCAAAACCATCCCTATCCCAAGGTATAGGTGCGCGACTAAAATAAAGCGCATAACCGTTTTTGTTCAATACGACTTTTACCGCATTAGGATTAAAGATTTCATCACTATCAATTATTTGGGCGGCTAATGTCGCAATACCTGCTTGCTGCTGACCGGCTAATTCTATTGCTAATTCTTGGATAAGCCCGACGGGTATAAGCGGTTCGTCGCCTTGCAAATTGACAATAATCTCATTGCCTTCCCATCCACAACGTTCAGCCACTTCAGCAATCCGTTCTGTGCCACTTTGGTGATTCGGGTCAGTCATCACGGCTTGTATGCCCAGCTCCGTAACAACTTGAAAAATCCTGGCATCATCCGTGGCAACAACAACCTGCTCAGCCCCAGCCTGCTGTGCTTTAGCACAAACATGGACAATCATCGGCTTACCAGCAATATTAAGCAAAGGCTTACCCGGTAGCCGCGTAGACGCATAACGAGCCGGAATGACGACCTTAAAGCGCAGGGACATTACTTATAAAGAGGTTCGACTTCTTCCGCTGTCATTAGACGGGCTTCATCTTCAAGCATAACAGGAATGTCATCCTGAATAGGAAAAGCCAACCGGTCAGCACGGCAGATAAGTTCCTGCTTGGCTTTATCATAAATCAGTCGGCTTTTGCAAAGTGGGCATGCCAAAATATCGAGTAGTTTTTTTTCTATCATGTTATTTAATTAATCGTTCTAATAATTGTTCGCCGAAATCGGCATCGGGCACGGCTGTTACAGGGACAAACCAATGTTGCAACCCGGCAAACGCTGTGCATTTTACCGCATCCTTCTCGGTCATCAACACAGGTTTATTGTCACTGAATTCAATATCGCCCTGTACAAAGGGGTAATGATCGGAAAAACTATGAGGTATGCAAGTTAATCCAGCCTTTTCCAGCGACGTAAAAAACCGTTCGGGATTTCCAATGCCCGCTAATACCTGACATTCTGTGTTTTTAAACGCACGCAATGCTTTTTGCTCACCAGTTTTTAAATTTACTGCATACTCACCAACCAGTTGCATGGCGTATTCGTTATCTGCGTATTTTTCACCATTTACCACTACGAAATCAACAGTCGACAAACGCCCAGACGGTTCTCGCAACGGCCCTGCAGGCAACATATAACCATTACCGAAACGACGAACACCATCAACCACAACAATTTCAATATCCCTATTCAGCGCATAATGTTGCAAACCATCATCGGAAATAATGACATTACAATGAAACTCAGAAAGCAATTTTTTTGCGGAATCCTCCCTCGACGGACCAATAACCAAGGGTAATTTAGTTTGCTTGGCTATTAATAATGGCTCATCACCAACAAGATCAACATGGCTATGTTCATCAACGACCAAAGGCCACGTTTGTGAGTTTCCGCCATAACCGCGGCTGATGATACCGGGTTGATAACCAGCGTTTTTTAAAAACTTTGCCAACCAGATAACTAGTGGGGTTTTACCGGTACCACCTACGGTAATGTTTCCCACTACGATAACTGGAACTGGTAATTTATAAGATTGTTTAAGTCCTTTGAGATAGCAAAACCGCCTAAGCCTAACAATATCAGAGAAAATATAGGCCAGCGGCAATAACAAAATACCTAAAAATGCATCTTTGTACCAAATATCCTCGATCCAACGTCGCCAGGTTTTGGTCATTCTTCGGTAGCTGCAGCTTGGGTAGCGAAAGTAATATGATTAAAACCAGCTTGTCCAGCAACGTCTAATACCGTCATTACAGACTGGTGGGGCGTTTTAGCATCAGCGCTAATTATAAAAGGAAGGGATTTGCTTTCCGTAGGCAACCTTTCCAATTCACGCTCTAAAGTTGCCCTATTTTGGTCTGGCAACTTACGGCTTCGTTCATCATTTGCAAGTAAAAAATAATCACCATTAGTATCAATGGTCATGGTCACACTTTTGGGATAACTTTCAGCTTCCGCGCTATTTGCTTGGGGAAGCTTGATTTTTACTTCAGTATGCCGATTAAATGTAGTCGAGACCATAAAGAAAAGCAGCAGCACAAATAGTACATCAATCATTGAAATCAGCGTGATATCAACTTTCTCCCTTCTTTTCCGCTGAAATTTCATTAAGAATCCTCTCTATCACCGTGTAATATGTCGATCAGTTTTAGCGCTTCTGCTTCCAAATTGACAACATATTCATCTACGAGACGTTCGAAGTAACGGTGAAAAATCAAGCTAGGAATAGCCACAGTTAATCCTGCTGCAGTAGTAATTAATGCGACCGAAATCCCCCCAGCTAAGGAGCTGGGATCGCCAGCACCATGTTTCATAAGTGAAGAAAATATTTCTATCATGCCGAAGACCGTACCTAACAAACCTAGCAATGGCCCCACAGCTGCTATAGTACCTAGCGTATTAAGGAAGCGTTCCAATTCATGCGCAACTTTGCGCCCAGATTCTTCCATACAGTCCTTCATGACTTTCCGGCCATGCGCACTATTGGCAAGGCCCGCCGCTAGAACATAACCTAAGGGCGAACTGATTTTTAACTGGCGTAAGGTAGATTCATCAAGCCTTTTGCTGATATAAAGCATCCGCACCTGGGAAAGTAATTCCGGCGGCAATATCTTTTTCCTTTGCAGCGACCAAAATCGTTCAATGACAATCGCCATCGCAATGACCGAGCTCAAAATGATAGGCAGCATCATCCAGCCGCCACTTTTGATTATTTCAAACACATTAGCTTCCCATAAAAAAACTAGGCATAAATTACTAGCTTAACCTGTCAGCGTGCAAGTATTATTAATAGTCTCTGCGCCCAATCCAAACAAACGCAATCAGCAACGCCAACCCACAACTTAACGCCGCTATAGAAAAGATAGTATAAGCTCCTAAAGATTCCCAATAATTACCACTAAACAGACTGCCTAACATACCACCTAGCCCAAAACTAAGGCTATGATACAAGGCTTGTCCTTTACTTTGATGTGCTTGATCAAAATATTGATGGATAAAATGAATAGCTGCAATGTGTGCGCCCCCAAAACTGGCGGCATGAAGTAATTGGGCAAACATCATTAAGCCAAGATTATCAACATAACCACCAATCAAGACCCAGCGTAATAGTGCGAACACCAAGCTGGTCAACAGGATGCCCCGCAAGGAATAGCGCCTTAACAAGCCTTTCATACCCAGGAACAACACTATCTCGGCAATAACACCCAACGACCACAGCAACCCGGTAGTGGTGGTCGAGTATAAATGCTGTTTAAGGTAAATTGAATAAAAAACGTAATACGGTGCATGGGCAAATTGGATCAAGACATACACCAGTAAGAAGGCTAACACTTCCGGTTTTTTGATGATACTGGTTAGTCGAATCAGGCTATGGTCATGGCTGACACGACGGCTTTCAGGTGTGATTAATGCCGTTAACCACGTCAAAACCAGTAAACCAGTGATCGCAAGGGGTAGAAGCAATATAGGCTGGTTATCCAACAGCTTGCCTATACCTACCACCGTCAAAATAAAACCAACTGAACCCCATAGGCGGATACGGCTATAGCGATGTGAGTTTTCCTGCAAGTGTGACAAAGTCGTCGCTTCATACAGCGGCAAAGGCGCATTCCAGAAAAAACTAAAACCAATGGTGAGCCATGCATATTCCATATAGTTATGGATAGCCAGAAACCCGGCAAATAGAAGTGCCGCAAAAAACGAAGTCCAGCGGATGATACGCAGATCTTTCCGAGTATGGTCGGCAATCCAACCCCAAAGATTCGGTGCAATAATTTTGGTGCCGACTAATAGCGCAGATAACTGGCCTATTTCGGTAGGATTAAAGCCGTTTTCCTTAAGATAAAGGCTCCAATAGGGGATGAAAGCACCCAGGGTGGCGAAATAGCAGAGGTAGAAGCTGGAGAGCCGCCAATAAGGGACAGACATTGTATTAATGATCTAAGAAATGCAGTTTGTAGACTGGACTGAGCGATAGCGATGCCCAACATTAAGTAACTTCGATATGTTGGGCTTCATGTTATTCAGCCCAACCTACGCGCTTAAATGCGATCACATATCGTTTTTTAAAAAAAGACTGAAAAACCAAATTAAGGGAATGCTTAACATAATCGAAATAAATGCCAGTCCAAAGTTGGTATAAAAACAAAAACCTTCAGGCCGAATTAATTTAATAAAAGTAAAAATTATCCCCGAAAGCCATAAAAATAAGAAATACACGGAAATAAGATCAAATCTGAGAAATTTATCTATAGTTAGCTTAACTGACCCTTGAAGGGGTGGGTGACTTTTACTTGCACTTTCTCGACCAACTTGGCGCTTAGATTCATCTAGAATTGACGTAAAAGACCGCCATTCCCTACCAATATGCCACCATTTGTCTAATCGATCTAATTGAATCCTGCCATGATAAAGAGATACATAAATAAATACGCATGAAATTGCCCCTGTTATGGCTATAACAAGATACAAAATTGGGCATAATCTCAAGACATCCTGACAGGTTTCGTTATTCTTTATACATTGACTAAAAACTGTTGTAAAAGCGGCAATTAGAAAAGCCTGAGTAGCCACAAACCAAGTAATTCTATTGTTTGTTAAATTATTTTCGTGTTCTATTACTGAACGCACTCGTTTCCAATCATCCCTTTCTAGCTCTATATGTTTGAACAATATATCTATAAGAGCCTCAGCTTGAGTTTTATATGAACCACCATCTACTATGTATTCAGTTAGATTTTTCAGAATATCTATAGATTTGTCTTGAACATTATTTTTATCGCTTCGGATTGTCTGGAACACTTCTTCACGTATGTTCTGAAATTCCTCTGCAAAATTTGTCATACTACGACCTCCAAAAAATAATTATAAATATTAGTTATGGAATTCTGCTTAAGCCTTAGGAATCCATGAACAAGCCGATCCTACTCATAGTTGGGCAAATTCACCACGAATAGAATAAGTATTACCTCAAAGCCGCCAAGCCCGAATCCACCCCCAAATTCTGTGCCCGATGTCGCAAATAATGATCCATCAGGATAATCGCTATCATGGCTTCGGCAATCGGCGTCGCACGTATGCCGACGCAGGGATCATGACGGCCTTCGGTGATGACCTCTACGGCTTCGCCGTGCATGTTGATACTGCGTCCGGGTAGGCGCAGACTGGACGTGGGTTTCAAGGCAATACTTGCTGTTATGGGCTGACCGCTACTGATGCCGCCTAAAATGCCGCCCGCATGGTTGCTTAAGAAACCATGCGGCGTGATTTCATCGCGAAATTGCGTGCCTTTGGTGTTGATGCAATCGAAGCCGCCGCCGATTTCCACGCCTTTCACTGCATTAATGCTCATCAAGGCATGAGCCAAATCCGCATCCAGGCGGTCAAAGATCGGCTCGCCTAAGCCCGGTGGTACGTTGGTGGCAACCACTTCTATTCGTGCGCCGATGGATTCGCCTTCTTTACGTAAGGCATCCATATAGGCTTCCATTTGGGCGACTTTATCGGCATCGGGACAAAAGAAGGGGTTGCTGTCGATAATATCCCAATCGACAGACTCAATTTTGATCGGGCCTAATTGGGATAAGTAACCTCGAATTTCAATACCAGCAATTTCACGCAGGTATTTTTTGGCAATGCCGCCTGCCGCCACACGCATGGCGGTTTCCCGCGCTGACGAACGCCCGCCACCGCGATAATCCCTAAAGCCATATTTATGCTGATAGGTGTAATCCGCATGGCCGGGACGGAACGTTTCCGCAATTTTGGAATAATCTTTTGAACGTTGATCGGTATTTTCGATTAACAATCCGATTGGCGTCCCTGTCGTTTTCCCGTCAAACACGCCGGACAGGATTTTAACTTCATCGGCTTCGCGCCGCTGAGTCGTATGTCTTGAAGTGCCGGGTTTCCTTCGGTCCAGATCGTTTTGCAAGTCGTCTTCTGATAACGCCATCCCTGGAGGACAACCATCAACGATGCAGCCAATCGCAGGACCGTGGCTTTCACCAAACGAGGTGACGGTAAATAATTTTCCTATTGTATTTCCAGACATATCAATATATTGTGTTAATTAAGTGCATTAGCAAAATCTTGATGATATTCGTTGACTTGATCGGCAGTTAACAGAAACACGCCATCGCCGCCGCGTTCAAAATCCAGCCAGTAAAAAGGCACGTTAGGAAAAGTTTCTTGCAACGTTTCAGCACTGCTGCCAACTTCGACAACTAATATCCCTTGCGGCGTTAAATAATCTTTGGCTTCTACCAAAATTCGAATAACTAAATCCAACCCAGAATCCCCTGCAACAAATCCGATTTCCGGTTCTGCATGAAATTCTGGGGTAAGTTGCTGCCATTCCGCAATCGCCACATACGGCGGGTTGCTGACGATAATATCGTATTGGGCATCGGGCAAAGCATCGAACAAATCCGACGGATACAACATAAGCTCATCGGTGAACTGATGCTTTTCGACATTAATTTCAGCGACTTTGAGCGCATCCGTCGAAACATCGACCGCATCCACCTCAGCATCAGGAAACGCGTAAGCACAGGCTATGGCAATGCAGCCGCTGCCGGTACATAAGTCCAAAATACGTTCGACCTGATTTTCTTCCACCCAAGGCGCAAACCGTTGTTCGATAAGCTCTGCGATAGGCGATCTGGGTACCAGTACCCGCTCATCCACATAGAAAGACAAGCCCGCAAAGATAGCTTCATGGGTGAGATAAGAAGCAGGTTTACGGGTGCTTATACGTTTTTCGATGATATCGACTAGTTTTTGCCGTTCGTCCGGCGCTAGATTAGCCTGTAGATACAATTCGCTTAAGTTATACGGCAGATGCAAGGTATGCAGCACCAGTGCCGCCGCTTCATCCAGCGCGGTCACTGTGCCATGCCCGAAGGTAAGTTTAGTCTCGGCAAAGCGGCTTGCGCCCCAACGGATGTAATCCCGGATAGTATGTAAGGTTGATAGCACCTCGGTCATTGGCTGTTCATTAGTTAAAAATAAAGAGGGTTAATTTTAAACTAAAGCTGGCGGTATTGTCGGGTTAATCTGTAAAGCAGATTAATTAAGGTTGGCTAGGATAATCTTTGCGCCTTTTGTTGCAATTCAGCCAATTTTTCAGTCAATTCAACCATGAAGGCTTTTCGGTTACCTAACCACTTGAGCGGTTTACCAATAAATGCGTCGATAAAAAATGGTACGAGAACAATTTCGCCTTTGGGAAGGCTTTTCCCTAGTCCATAGAAAAATACCGGAATAACTGGAATGTCAGGGCGTTCGCTAAGAATATGACCGATGCCATTTTTCAACTTGCCCATGTTTTCCGGCTCGCCGCGCGTACCTTCCGGGAAAAGAATTAGGATACCGTTGTTGTCCAGTGCGGCAAACACTGGCGCTAAGATATCCTGACCTGCCATGGCTTTGCGCTCTATAGGAATAATACCAATGACATCTAAGGCGAACCACTTCAACCAGCGATTTTTAAGAAAATAATCCGCCGCCGCTACGGGATAGACATTTTTAATAGTCCTTAACGGAAACAATGACATCAACGCCAGAGCATCAAGGTGGCTATTGTGGTTTGCCACGATTATTGCAGGGCCTTGTTCGGGCAAAAACTCACGTCCTCTGGCATTTACGCCCAAAATGACCAACACGAATGGCTTTACTACGGTTAAGTAAAATAGCAGCCGCAACATATTTGGCTAATAATGCAAATAATAAACGTAATGGAAAAACAGCGGTGCGGTATAAGTCAAGCTATCCAGCCGATCAAGAATGCCACCATGTCCAGGTAAAATACTGCCGCTGTCTTTAACACCCAAATCCCGCTTGAGGGCGGAAATCGTTACATCGCCAATAAAGCCGGACAAGCCTATTAATACACCAGAACCCAAGGCTTCGTACAAAGTTAATGGCGTTAAATAAGATGCAACAGCAGCCGCTAAAATTGTTGTCGTAGTTACTCCGCCCAAAAAACCGGCGACTGTTTTACCCGGACTGACTTTGGGGATAACCTTACGTTTGCCAAAGGTTTTGCCCCAAATATATTGGCTGACATCATTAATCTCGGTTAAAAACACCAGATAAATCAGTAAGCCAACCACACCACCGGCTGGATTTTTCGCTTCTTGCAAGACCAGCAAATAAGCCACGTGACTTAAACTGAATACAGCAATCATTAACCCCCAATGCAATGTACCGATAGCACGGAGAAAACCCTGTGTTTCTCCGATCAGCACCATCCGCATTGGCAACAACAGCAACATGTAAACGGGGATAAAGATGATGAACGTGCCATACCAGCCCATCCACACCCAATAATACTGCACGGGAATTGCCAGATAAGCCCAAAACAGCACACGATGGTCAGCACGGCGGGTAGGAATTAATGACAGGTATTCTTTAAATGCCAGGAAACTGATGAAGCCAAAAACGATGACGGAAACCGTTTTATTGAACATTACCGCTAAAGCAAATACGGCGGCTATCCACCACCAGGTTTTGATGCGTAACCGTAGCTCGCCGTAATCGCGATCAGGATGAAGTTTAACTAATGCGATAGAAAATAAGCTAGCGATAACCAACAACCCACCCATCACCAGGAAGGCAATTTGCACACTGGCTGGAAAAGTGCGCCAGTTCATGGCTTGATTTCGTCGAGGGCGTGACGGGCGCGATTATAAATCGTAGCTAAGGTAAGTATTAAAACCAGCCCGAACAACTCGTTTAACCAAGAACCTGACGGCATACCTAAGCCCAAGGCGAGAGCTACCGCGCCAAAAACTAAAGCTCGGTCACTCTTTCCCATTGGCCCGTCATAACGGCGAGAGGCACCGATTTGGATAGCAATAACCCCGGTCGTTTCGCTGATGATGGCGGCAATCACCAATAACACAATGATCCACTGAGATATTTCAGGCAACAATGCAAAAGGCAGGTACAAGGCAACGTCTGAGATGACATCACACAGTTCATTCAAGATAGCGCCAAGCGGACTTTTCATACCATGTTCTCGCGCCAACATGCCGTCAATAGCATTCAAGGCCATACGCACGAACAACACCAATGGCACCGACAAAAAAACTTGCGTTTGTTTGCCAGCAAATATCAAGGCAATACCTGTTAATAGGGATAACAATAACGCGGCAAGTGTAATCTGATTGGCTGTTACCCCTAGTGCCGCAAGTTTTTGAGTTAATGGCCGCAGCAGGTTTTGAAACTTAGGCTTAATATCATAAATACTCGGCATGGGTTACTTTTCTAAGTGAATTACAAATGAGATAAGCTTAGTCTATTGCTTCTATATATGAATTTTCGATGGGTACTTGTACATAGTGGTTTTTCTCGTCCCAAAAAAAGTAATAACCCTTATCGGTAGATGTTACTTTGCCGTTATGGATTTGCCAGGTTTTACTTGTTGAACCATTAGCATAAGTCACCAGATAATTGCCATCCAGTAATTCAACAGCCTTGCGGGATAGCTGGTTTTGTTGATCTTGAGTGCAGCCAGCTAAAGCTGCGACCACAAATATGTAAATAAACCTCATGTTTTACCTTTTGGTAATTAGGTTATATTGAATATCAGACAAAACATGAAGCGCTATTCAAGATTACCCGGCTTCCCTATGTAATATCCTTGCGCATAATCGATCCCAAACTCCCTCAAAATATTTAATACATCCTCATTTTCAACATATTCAGCCACCGTTTTTTTGCCGAAGGCTTGCGCCACTTCAGTTAATGCTTTAACAAAAATCTTATCGTCTTCGTTTTTGTCGAGTTGGCGAATTAACGAACCATCAATCTTGACGTAATCAACCGGGGCATTTTTTAAATAATGTAACGAGGGGTATTCCATTCCGAAATCATTTAGCGCCAAAATACAACCTAAATCTTTTATTTTGTTAATAAGAACATTGGTCGACTGATAGTCAGAAACCGCAGATGAATCAGTAATTTCAAAAATTATCTGCTTTTTATCAACCTCAGGATTGGCAAACAATAGGGCGAAATCCTCAAAGATAGCCGGATCGTCAAATGACCGTCTGGATATATTGACGCTCAGTTTATGATGTTTCCCTTGGCGATTAAATTCAATATGTTTCTGAATAGCTTTTTTCAAAACCATTCGATCGATTTTACTTATTAAACCTAATTCTTCTGCCCTATAGACAAATTCAGATGGCAAAAGAAGTTGCCCATCGTCGTGTTGTAACCTAACCAGACACTCAAAGTGGCCGATTTCATTTGATTTTATAGTTAAGATAGGTTGGTAAACTAAAACGAACTTATCATTGCTTATGGCGTCTTCTAAAATTTTGCGCCAATAGACCATTTGGTTCGATTTACTGCGGTAATCGTAGTCGGTATTGAACATGTGGTACTGGCCACGACCAAGCTCTTTGGCCCTATACATAGCCAAATCAGCATTAGCCATAAGTTCATTGACGCTTGTGCCGTGCAAAGGATACACAGACACGCCAATACTGGCGCTTGGGGTGAAACTCTTCCCGGCACAGGTAAATGTTTGCGTCCTCAATACCGCATTAATTTTATTAGCGATATGTTCAATACCTTCCAAGTCCGCATGTGTCATCAACAAGGTAAATTCATCGCCACCTAAACGACATAATAAATCTGTTGTACGGATAGCGGCTTTTAGTGTGTTAGCGACCAATTTAAGGAAATTATCACCGACCTCATGACCACTGGTATCGTTAATTTCCTTAAAACGATCCAAATCCATATACAACAGCGCTAACTGATAGTTATATCGCTCAGCTGATGCTAGTTTTTGGGCAAATTCTTCATGAAATTTTCGTCGGTTACCTAAGCCAGTCAGATAATCGTAATAAGCCATCCTAATATTACGGGCTTCAGCGATTTTACGTTCGCTGATATCAATGCCCAAAGTAAGAATAACCATTTCGTTACCATATTCTTTCAAATATAGCACTTTGTGTAACCAGGAAATATCCCGGACTTTATTGCTTTCGGTTAATAAATGACCATCTATCTGCATTTGCTCAGCAAACTCGCCATCTCGCAAGCGATTAAGCTTACTCAAGTGCTCCCTGTCAGACTCAGGAATAAAAATATCGAAAACCTTACCTACAATAGTGTCATTTGCGGTTTCCAATTCATCAATACCTGCGCGATTAATCGATAGAATTATACCGTTCAACTTTTGGATGATAATTGTTATTGGTGCTAAATCAATAAGTTGTTTAACAAAATCACGCTCTTTTGCTAGTTCTTGGCTTTTCTCCAATAGGTTAAAAGTATGGTTGCGCATATCTTGTTCTAACGATTCAAGTTGGTCAGCCAAAATCAACGCTGTATGACTAAGGTTGTCAATTTCATCGCCACCTACCCCGCCTTTATGACTTATAGGGATTAGTTGACGAAACCCATCGAACTGACCCTTTGCTAGCAATGGTAGGGCTTCGGATAAATTAACGACTCTCCGGAAAAACAAATGAAGCGAAATTAATATCAACCCTAATGTGACTAATAAACCGATTACGCTGTATAGCCAAATACGTTTAAGGTCTGTATTAAGTTGATGGATATCCGGCGTGATATTATCGATAAATATAAAAAATGGCATATTTTTGCCCTGAACAGCATTTTTGATTGGCAATAACTGCACGTTATACACTGCGGAGCCAAATTCAATGCGTTTGTTGGTGCTGATGAAATCGCTGATTTTATAGTGTTTAGCAAGATAGGCGTAAAGTGCCGTATTATCTTTAGAGTTAGTCACCCCCGATAAGCGGTACAGCCAATCAGAGGCTTTGATATTTAGAGCGTTGCCACCATTTTTTTGCTGATCTGCGGTTAAAATCCCAACATCATAACCCGTAGCATTTTTATATTTGATAATGACATCGGAAAAAGATCGGGTAATATTTAACACACCAATCCTATCTGACTTACCCATCATCGGGATAATAACGCTCTGATAACAATCGGCTGGACAAATTACCTTATTCTCGGGCAGCTCAGTCTTAACGACATTTTCCACGCCATCACTTGGATTTATCGTCAGATCACCCCAAGATTTAATGGGCTTGCCCTGTTTATCGTAAAAAACGATATTCTCGATATCCCAGATGAGTTGCCAACGTGACCATTTGTCTTCAACTGTGAGCAACGCACCTCGCAAATCGTCATTGTCGCTTTCAACAGGTGTTTTAATTACTGAAACTAATTCTGCAAATTGTTCTAAAACTAAAAAGGAATCTTTCGTCAAAGTTTCTAGCAATTTAATGTGCGCTAAATTTGCATCGGCACGATCGTTTTCAAAGTTGCCCTTAGCATTTAAATAAGTGTAGTAAGAAAACGAACTCAACAAAATCAACAAAAAACAACCCAATAAAATAGCCAATTTCCACTTGAGACTAAGAAATAAGCTATCGTCTTTCATAATAACTAAAACCTGAAAGAAAGCTGAAGCCCGTACAAATCCCAATCTTGTACAGTTTTAAAGGGGTCGGGGTTATCACTTTGGGGCAACCAGGCCGTGCCATGAACTTTATGGTATTCGCCACGCAACATCCATGAAGAAGTTATATCCCAGCGCAAGCCAAATACCCAGTCTTTCGCATAAGCAACGTGCCGAGGGAAACCAAGTTTAACCGCACCATCGCCTCCCCTGTCATCTATATCCATAGAAATATCATCGTAACGGGCAGTAGCTTGTAATTGTGGGATGATGCGGTAACTAGCTTCTACATACCAACTTTCCGAAACGAATCTCCCTCCTTGAGGTGCAAAATTGCCGTAATTATTCCAACGATACTCATATTCGCCGGTTAAGGTAAATTTTTCCCCGTTGTATTGTGCGGAGAGCAGTAACGGTTGAATCCGTGTTGTACTTTTACGCAAGTCTTCCCCTAAAGCCGGGAAATAATCAAATTCCATGTCCATATAACTTACCGCAAAAACAAATTCGCCTTCATTGAACTCGTAATTTAATTGTGCAGCAATTGACGGTTTTGTTTCAAAATCACCTCTCGCATTATGTGATGCCAATACGACAGTTTTGATCTCATCAAGCTCATTTGATGGAATCCCAACATTGAATTTAAAAGCAAAATCACCAAAATCAGTACGTTGTTCTGCATAAAAAGAGCCGCCATCGGATGAGAGCATTAAAGATCGTGACCGGTCAAAATAAATACCTTGCGGTAACAATATCGTGGGGTGAGTAAAAGCGACATCCCGAGTTTCGTTATACAACCCATAAGGCGTTTTTATGCGCCCGCCCCGCAATCCAATTTTACCTGTGTCATATTCGATTAACGTCAGATCCATTAGTGCAAAGTCTAATCTGGCACGGCTCCTATCGACATCGCCAGCCCGACGGTAAAGCCCTTGTACGGCAAATCTTAAATTATTGAGGGGTTGATAACTGACATTACCCCCGATTTCGGTTAATCCAGGACTAATACCGTCATCGCTTTGCCCATAAACATTGTTATCGGAAGAATGAAATATCCCTTGCGTTAAAAAACCATGCATTTGAATTGAGTCGGGCAACAAAGATGTATCGGCCATTACAGGTAAGCTACAAAAAACCAAGTTAAATACACAAAAAAGGTTTTGGACTAAACCTTTCCAAGACAAATTGAAATCGATTGCTTTGTAAGTAAGCACGCGGTAATTAACCGCTGGCTGTTGGGATTGCCGATAAAATACTCCCTTACTGATAATCAAGCACATGCAAATCATCATTTTTGGGTGCAGCAGTTACATAACCAATAGAATTAGGCGTTTGAGCCACTTTATCAATCATCTCCTCTTCAGAATTTAATTCAATTGGCGGGGCTCCTGTTCCGGAAAAAATAACCCTGTCCCAAATCCGCCTCATATGGTATGGAAGCATGTGCAAAATATTTTTTACAAAACTTACATGTAGCGGATTGCCATCAGCTAGAGTGTAGACTTGAATTGCCTTACCATTAGGCCACGCCCGTTTTTTTAGGGTAAAAATTGCCCTAATGTCTGCGATGCTATTCTCATAGGCAGGTACAGTTTTATTAACAACGACTTCAACTGCCGCAAGTTCGGAGCAACATATAAAATATGCCAAAAAAATCGATAAAATATAAGCTAAAGCTTGGCTGCTATATTTTATCTTCTTCAATGTAAAATCTCTTATTTAGGCTCTAACGTTGTAAATAATTACCGGGAACTTATGCTCTAAATTATAAACAACATTATTAATCTTTCCTAGAATATTGTTTTTAAGTAAAAATTTAAAAATACGTCGATATTAAACATAATTACAAAACCTCATTAACGCTAGGCAAAATTAACATCAACTACCAGTAGTTGCTTTTCCATTCAGGAACTACAAGACAACATAGAACAGCCAGGGCGATGCCGCGCCCAATCTGGCCTTTTCCCTGAGTATTGTTGCTGGGTAAGCTGTTCATCATAAGGTTTACGTAATACATCCATCAAATCATGAATCATCGTAAAATTACCTTGCTCAGCGTTATCAATAGCAAGCTGCGCTAAATAATTGCGTAATACATACTTAGGATTTACACGGCTCATGAGTTCACGGCGTTGTACTTCTGTAATCCCCCCTTCAAGCACCCGTCTTTGATAAATCGTTAACCAATTTACTAGACGGTTAATATATTCTGAATTTATTTGGCCAAAATCATAATAAGCTTCTTCAAAACAAGAAATTACTGCAGCATTATCAGAATTTTCATAGGTAAAGTTTACTAAATCAAATTGTGCCAATTTTCGAAAAAAAATGGTCATATCAGTTTGCACCGCTTGCAACAAATCCAGCAGATCGGCTTGCAATTTCTCATCCAAAGCTTGGTTGTAATCGTATAATCCTAGTTTTTTTGCATACATTACACTGCGACGTGATTCGAAAACTTCAACAAAGTCCGCCAAGATATTTTTTAGGGATTTTGAATTTTTAATCAATGGATAAATTGCATTCGCTAATTGCCATAGATTCCACTGTGCACAAGCGGCTTGATTTCCAAACCGGTAACGTCGTTCTCCGGCATCAGTGGTATTAGGAGTCCAATCGGTATCGTAATTTTCCAGCCAACCATATGGCCCGTAGTCAATGGTAAGCCCTAAAATTGACATGTTGTCGGTATTCATAACCCCATGCACAAATCCAACCCGCTCCCATT
This sequence comes from Methyloglobulus sp., assembly GCA_965247625.1. Taxonomy (GTDB): domain Bacteria; phylum Pseudomonadota; class Gammaproteobacteria; order Methylococcales; family Methylomonadaceae; genus Methyloglobulus. The sequence goes on from CBDFHL010000001.1 coordinate 86,810, forward strand.
CCACCATCAAATCTGCCGTATTTTTACAAACGGCTTCAAACCAAGCCAAATAGACTTCAACTGACGGCTTGCCTAAGTGCGAAAAATGAGTAGAAATCACATAATCTATTAATTTTCTTAGTAATTCCACATTACCTTGAGCTGTACATATTTGAAAATGCCCAAAGCGAACAAATGACTCAGCAACCCGGCAAACGATCGCCCCTGGTTCAGATTTAGGGTTTCCGTTATAGAACATATCTCGAACAACATCTTCCCCAGTAAGTGTAAGACTCAACGCGCGCGTCGTTGGCACGCCAAGATGATGCATGGCTTCACTACAGAGATATTCACGAAGCGAAGACCTTAACACCGCTAATCCATCTGCATTTCTTGAATAAGGCGTAAGTCCTGCGCCTTTAAGCTGTAAAGCCCAACGCTCACCACGCTGGTTAATCACATCACCTAAATTGATCGCCCGACCATCGCCCAATTGCCCAGCCCAATTGCCGAACTGATGTCCGCCATAGCAGGTAGCATGTGGTTCCATGCCGGGCAGTAATAGGTTACCGGCAAAGACTTCAGCAAAAGCTTGAGATTGACAAAACTGTCCTGATAAATCGAGTAACGCCGCAACTTCTTTGGAATACGCTATTACCTGTGGTTTTGCAACTTTAGTCGGCAACACCTTTGAATAACTGGCACCGTAGACTTGTCGGGTAAAGTTTCTGGTTTCCGGGTCAGCGGGCAACTCATTAACAAAACGATTATCGAATGTTAATTGCGAGATAGAGGTTATTTGAGCGTCAACAATCATGCGCATAAAGCCAAGTTTTAAACAAATCTTTGGCATAACGCCAAAACTAAAGCTTCATATTAACCTGTATTGAAATACCTGGGATAGCGAATATTGTGAATTAGTTTGCAACTATTTCAAGCCGTTTGTATATTGCTTAATTCATGCAGTTGTATATTGATAATCCGCAGCGTTGCCAACACAGCAGCAAAAACCTGATTGGCATGGACACCGCGAGTCTTACGGATTTCATTACCGCAACCCCAGGTAATGACACACTCGGTCAGCGCGCTGGTGTGACCGCCTTTAGGAATCCTGACTTCGTAATCTAACAGATTAGGCAATCTAAAATTATAGAGGTATGTGACTTTTTCAATTGCGTGAATAAACGCGTCGAATCCGCCATTACCGAACCCTGACGCGACATGTTCCTTGCCCTTGATATTTACCCGGAGACTTACTGTCGATTCCAGGTTGAAACCGCTGGTAATCGAACAATTTAACAACTTAATATGCTGATAGTCCTTACTTGCCAATACATCAGCAATAATAAAAGGTAAATCATCGACAGTGATTGTCTGTTTTGAATCGCCAAGACGCACAATGCGATCCAGCACTTTTTTCTGGTCTTCCTCAGATAGCTCCAATTCTAGTTGTTCCAGATTTTTCTTCAACGAAGCCTTTCCGCTCATTTTGCCCAGCGCATAACTTCGGGTACGGGAAAAACGCTCTGGCCCCAACTTGGTTTTGTATAACCCGCCTTTCTGGTCGCCATCAGCATGGATTCCAGCTGTTTGGGTAAATACATCAGCACCGATAATTGGCGCATTAGCGGAAACCCGCTTTCCTGAGAAAGTTTCTACCATGTGGCTTATCGGCACGATATGGCTTTCGTCAATGCCAAGTTGCATAGCCATTTTGTCACGTAACACTACCGCAACTTCAGCCAAGGATGCATTGCCTGCACGTTCACCCAAGCAATTAACGGTACAATGGATAGAATTTACGCCAGCACGAACCGCCGCCATAACATTGGCAGTGGCTAATCCGTAATCATTATGCGGATGAAAATCAAACTGTAATTCAGGATAACGAGTACACATATCACCTAAGTTGGTGAATACTTCTTCCGGTGACAAGACCCCCAAGGTATCGGGTAGCATAAAATGACCGATACCTACATGCCGCAAGTTATCAACTAAGCCAAAAACGTAATGTGGACTGTTTTGGTAACCGTTCGACCAGTCTTCTAAATATACATTGACATTAAGTCCTTTGCTAAGAGCGTAATCGATTGTTAGACGAATATCTTGGGTATGTTCTTCCAGCGTTTTGCCCAGTTGTTCCCGGCAGTGCTTTTCGCTACCTTTGGTCAGCAAGTTAATAACCTTACCACCTGTCTGCAAAATCCAATCCACACTACGGGTGTGGTCAACAAAACCAAGAACTTCAACACGTCCGGCAAAACCTTCTTGCTGCGCCCAAGCATTAATGTTGCTCACAGCCTGTTTTTCACCTTCAGAAACCCGTGCTGATGCCACTTCTATTCGGTCTACCCGCAACGATTGCAACAACGCTTTAGCGATGCTCACTTTTTCTGCGGGCGTAAACGATACTCCCTGCGTTTGTTCGCCATCACGCAAGGTGGTATCCATTAACTGGACTATTCTCGACTGATTAGACACGTAATTAGCTAGCGTGATTTAAAAGCAGATTGTTACTGAGACGAGACAATAAATAGAAACTTATTACACCCACAGCCAAGGATAAGTCTTTTTATGCCAAATTTCGTATTGGCTGATTTTGTCTTCCTGCTTCAACGTTAAACCAATGTCATCCAAGCCACTCAGCAAGTTTTCTTTCCGAAATGGGTCTATCTCAAAGCGAAAACCATTACCGCCAGGCGTTATCACCTGTTGGCTTTCTAAATCAACAACAAAGCGTACACCTTCATTAGCGCTAATTTCAGCCATTAAGCCAGCTAATTGCTGAGGGTTAACCTTAATTGGCAAAATTCCATTTTTGAAGCAGTTATTGTAGAAAATATCTGCATAACTGGTGGAGAAAATGGTGTTAAAACCATAATCCGCAATCGCCCATGGTGCATGCTCACGCGATGAGCCACAACCGAAGTTATCACCCACTACCAAAACCTTGGCACCTTTGAAGACAGGTTTGTTTAATTCAAAATCAGCATTATCGCTACCATCATCATTAAATCGCCAATCGTGGAATAAATGTACACCAAAACCGCTACGCTCGACTTTTTTCAAAAATTGTTTTGGGATAATTTGATCCGTATCGACATTGTTACGGTTCATTAACGCCGCGATACTCTCATGTTTTTTGTAAGGTTCCATAGCTCTACTTAACCAAAGTTTCTTATATCGACAAAATGTCCTGCTGCTGCTGCTGCCGCAGCCATTGCCGGAGAGACTAAATGTGTTCGCCCACCCTTGCCTTGTCTGCCTTCAAAATTGCGATTTGAAGTTGACGCACAACGCTGACCTTTGCTTAGTTCATCACCGTTCATCGCAAGACACATTGAGCATCCAGGGTCACGCCATTGCCAACCCGCTTCAATGAAAATCTTATCTAAACCCTCTTGTTCCGCCTGATGTTTGACATGGTAGGAACCCGGCACAGCAATCGCAGTAATACCGTTGGCCACTTTGGTACCCTTTGCCACTTCAGCAGCAATCCGAAAATCCTCAATTCTGCCATTGGTACAAGAACCAATAAATACGAAGTCGATAGCTATATCAGTAATCTTGGTATTCGGCATTAAACCCATATAAGCCAATGCGCTTTCGCAGGCTTTGCGTTTACCATCGTTTTCGAAACTTTCAGGTGCTGGGACAACACCATTCACACCAATTACCTGCTCAGGCGAAGTTCCCCAAGACACTTGCGGTGCAATGTCTGAGGCTTCTAAAGTAACTACAGCATCGAAAACCGCACCTTCGTCGCTAGGTAAACTTTGCCAATAAGCAAGCGCCCGATCCCACGCCACCCCCTTAGGTGCAAACTCTTTGCCCTTAAGGTATTCATAAGTTTTTTCATCTGGGGCTATCAGCCCTGCCCTGGCACCGGCTTCAATCGCCATGTTACACAAGGTCATACGGCCTTCCATCGTCAGGTCTTTAATTGCTTCACCTGCATACTCGATCACATAGCCCGTACCGCCAGCCGTACCTATTTTTCCAATAATTGCGAGGGCAATATCTTTTGCCGAAGAGTATTTTGATAAATGCCCATTAATCTGTACTCGCATAGTTTTAGACTTTTGCTGGGGCAAGGTTTGGGTAGCCATGACATGTTCAACTTCTGAGGTACCAATACCAAATGCCAAAGCACCAAAAGCACCATGCGTTGCCGTATGGCTATCACCACAAACAACGACCATACCCGGATGGACAAAGCCATGTTCAGGGACGACCACATGGATAACACCATTGTTCGGGTTTTTCAGGTCGTAAAGGTTAAGGCCATTTTCTCGGCAGTTTTCCGCCATGACTTCGATCTGCTTTTTGGCAATGGGGTCGGCAATCGGCAAATCACGGTTTTGGGTAGGCACACAGTGATCCATGGTCGCCAGAATACTATGCGGATTGCGGACTTTGCGCTTAGAAATCCGCAATCCTTCAAATGCTTGCGGACTCGTGACTTCGTGCATAAGGTGGCGATCAACATAAATCAAAGGCGCCTGTCCTTCTGCCTCAAATACAAGGTGGCTATCCCAGATTTTTTCGTACATGGTCTTTTTCATTTTCTCTCTCGATTCCTGCTGCCGCATGTGGATGATTAATCCATATAAAACAAACGGTACAACCGCTAAATTAGCCCGTTATTATGGCTTAACTTGTAGCTCTTATGCAATTAAGCTTATTAAAACATTACAGATAGCAAATTCATTCATCGATAAATGGCTGCCATTGTTTATCCTTAAATAGTTGTAAAGGCTGATATTGGCTTTTATAGGACATCTTATCTGACGCTTTTATCCAAAACCCTAGATATAAAAAGTCTTTATGTAAGCGCTTTGCCCAATCAATTTGCCAAAGTACAGCGTATGTCCCTGGGCTGTAATTGGAAAATTTTGGCTCAAAAAAAGTGTACACCGCCGATAAGCCGCTCTCCACTTCATCAACAATTGCAATAGCAGATAACTGGCCAGCAATTCTGAACTCCACAAACCAAGTTTGACACCAGGGACTTTTCAGGAATTGCAAATACTCGATTGCCGTTGAATGTTGCATATTGCCATCGTTATGCCTAGCGGCTTGATACCGTAAATACATCTCATAATGTCCCTGATCGAAAGCGGCTGGTTTTACCGAAACTTCTGTATTGGTATTTTTGCTGAGGCAACGCCTTTGGCGACGGTTAGGGTTAAACTCAACAAGTGGAACTCTTGCAGGAACACATGCCGAACAGCTAACGCACTGCGGCGAATAAACTTCGCCACCGCTACGGCGGAAACCTTGCTTAATCAGCTCGGAGTAAATTGCATCTGACATCTTGAATGCAGGGTGTACAAAAGCCGATTTAGCAATTTCGCCCGACAAATAACTACACGGGTGATTTTCGGTGAGTATCAAAGGGATTGAAATCATTTATCCAGCCACGCAGACACGTCGGGCGATTCCTCGCAATACAAGTTCAACAAGTGGTTAAAACTATCACGGCTAATTGTCTCTGCACCCAATTTTTTAAGATGTCCAGTGCTTACTTGGCAATCAATCAACCGATACCCCCATTCCATTAAACGACGTATCAAGCTAACAAATGCGACTTTTGAAGCATCAGTTTTACGGTAGAACATGGATTCACCAAAAAATACTTTACCAATGGCAACACCATATAAGCCGCCTACCAATTCACCATTTAGCCAAGCTTCTGCTGAATGCGCATAGCCCGACCCATGAAGAGCACTATAAGCCTTATGAATACCCGGTGTAATCCAAGTGCCTGAATCATCGTGCTTACGGGTCTGGGCACAAGCTTCAACGACTTGGTCAAAGGCGGTATCGAAAGTAACAGTAAATTGATTCTTCCGTAAGGTTTTCGCCAAACTACGGGACACAATAAGTTGCTCAGGAATAAGCACCAGCCTTGGATTTGGCGACCACCATAGAATAGGTTCATCTGAACTATTCCAGGGAAAAATGCCGTGGCGGTAAGCCCTTAATAAACGCGGCATGGATAGACAACCGCCTACCGCTAATAATCCATCAGGCACCTCCAGAGCTTTAGCAATAGAAGGGAAATCTTGCTCGGGATTACTAGGATCGAGAACCGTCAAACGCATAAAAGTGACAAATAGAAGGCATTCTCCGATAAAGCCACCATATTTTTCAAGGTGTATTAACCTACTAACTCATCCAAATATTTTTCTGCATCCAATGCCGCCATACAGCCACTACCCGCTGATGTAATAGCCTGGCGATAAACCGAATCCATCACATCACCTGCTGCAAAAACTCCGGCCACGCTTGTGGCCGTCGCACCGCCAGCAATTCCGCTTTTTACCTTAATATAGCCATTGACCATATCCAATTGACCATCGAAAATACCAGTATTGGGTGAATGGCCGATAGCAATAAATACACCATGCACGCCAATATCTTTAGTAGAATTATCCGTCATGCTTTTAATACGGATACCGGTAACCCCGGCACCGTCACCCAGGACTTCATCTAGCGTATAATTCCATTCAATAACCACATTACCTGATTTAGCTTTTTCCATTAATTTGTCAGAAAGAATTTTCTCCGAACGAAACTTATCTCTGCGATGAATAACCGTCACTTTAGAAGCTATATTTGATAAATACAAGGCTTCTTCAACCGCCGTATTCCCACCGCCAATGACTGCTACCTGTTGGTTTCGATAGAAAAAACCGTCACAAGTTGCACACGCTGATACGCCTTTGCCTTTAAAGGCTTCTTCCGATGGCAAACCCAAGTATTTTGCAGAAGCGCCAGTCGCTATGATTAACGCATCGGAGGTATAGCTACCGGAATCTCCAGTTAACTTAAATGGTTTCTTCGATAAATCTACATCACTGATATGATCGAAAACAATTTCGGTATCAAACCGCTCGGCGTGCCGCAGCATCCTGTCCATTAACTCAGGACCTTGCAAACCTTCAACATCACCCGGCCAGTTATCTACCTCAGTAGTTGTAGTTAATTGGCCACCCTGCTGTATTCCCGTCACCATTACAGGTTTTAAGTTGGCTCTTGCCGCATAAATAGCTGCGGTATAACCCGCAGGGCCTGAACCTAGAATCAACAGACGACAATGTTTGGCTGCGCTCATTCGTAATTCTCCATGTTATTTTTGAGTATGGCTAAGATTATGGGGATAAAATATTATTTCGCAAATATTAAATCTCTCCAAACAAGTCATAGAGATCCTTAGGCATCCAATTTTTGGATAACGCAATTAATCGCCTGACAAACCCAAAAAGTAAAATAGCCCCAAATATAAAAAATTACAGTAAATTAACGACCATACAGTTTGCGGATTAGGTGTATTGAATGAAGTAAGCTATTAGTATCAGCAGTAAAACAGATGACTGTCACCCGCAGTTTCTTAACGGCAATTATGATTACTTTGCCAAGTCGATAATTAATGTGATACCTGTAATTATTGGTCTATAATCATGTTTTATTAGCATTTCTATCGCGAGTTTGGTTATGGCTGCCGTTTTAGAAGAAAAAACCTCCCACAGTTTAAAGGAGATCACCCTATTAGCCTTAGTGGTTGGCTCAAGTTACTTTTTACTGTCTCTGTTTACCTACAATAGCGAGGATGCAGGATGGACTCATAGTAGCGCCATACAATCCGTCGGCAATGCCGGGGGCTTTGTTGGTGCTTGGCTGGCCGATATTTGCCTGAGTTTTTTTGGTGTAGTTGGATTTTTACTTCCGCTGTTGATCATACGCCATGCGTACTTGATGTATATCCGCAAACTTAAACTACGCAGAAAAACCTTATTAATATTGCATTGGTCAGGCGCAATTTTGACTATCACAGCCAGCGCAGCCTTATTTTATCTGCATGTACTACGGATAGGGATTGAGTTACCCGGTAATACCGGTGGGATAATTGGTCAAGAAATTGGCGATAAATTACTACTGTTATGCGGTAACTCTGGCGCCACCTTGTTATTGATAGCCGCACTACTATCCGGCATCACATTGACAACACAACTTTCCTGGCTAAAAGTACTGGATTTGATTGGCAAATATTCGGTATTACTTTTTGATATCGTAGGTAAAGCTGTTTTCGATTTTTTTGGTTTTTTGCAGGCCAAATCCGAACAAATACCAGTAAAAGCCTCAATGCAGGCTGGATTAACAACGACACTGCGCTCTGTTCCTAGCAATTTAATACGAAAAAGCTCACTGGATAAGGAAAAATCAAAACCTGAAAAATCCACTTTCGATAACGTGAGCCAAGAAAAACCCAAAATGGATTTAAGCTTTCCAAACAATATCACATCCACCATATTGAGCCCTGCGGAAAAACTGGCTAACCAACCCATTAAGCAATCTCGCCCCTCCATTCGTCATACCAGCGGTGAAGTATTACCTAAGCTGGATTTATTGGATAACCGAGACACCCGCGTAAAAGGTTATACCCAAAGCGATTTGGAAGAAATGTCGCGGCTAGTCGAAGATATTCTTGCTGACTTTAATGTTACTGTAGAAGTCGTCGGCTTTTTGCCGGGCCCGGTGATTACCCGTTTTGAAATACAACCGGCGGCTGGCGTTAAAGTCAGCCGTATCAGTAGCTTATCTAAGGATTTAGCACGGGCATTGTCGGTAACCAGCGTACGCATCGTCGAAGTCATCCCCGGAAAATCGGTAATTGGCTTAGAAATCCCTAATCGCGAACGGGAAATGGTGACATTACGTGAATTGCTTACATCACGTACGTTTGAGAAATCCAGCTCCCTGTTGACACTGGCAATGGGTAAGGACATTTCTGGCCAACCACTCATGGCAGACCTCGGCAAAATGCCTCATGCCCTGGTTGCCGGAACCACCGGCTCAGGTAAATCGGTAGGCATCAACTCAATGATCTTGAGCCTATTGTACAAGGCCACGCCAGAGCAAGTACGAATGATTATGATCGACCCTAAAATGTTGGAGCTCTCTGTTTATGAAGGCATTCCTCATTTATTAACTCCGGTGGTTACTGACATGAAAGAAGCCCAAAACGCCTTACGTTGGGCAGTTGGCGAAATGGAAAGGCGTTATAAACTAATGTCCAAGATGGGGGTCAGAAATTTGGCAGGGTTTAATCAAATGGTTGAAGATGCTGCTGCTAGAGGCGAAACCATCCGGGATCCATTATTCCAAATGTTAAATCCTTTAGCTGAAGGGGATGTATTCCCCACACTGGAAACCTTACCTAGTATCGTCATCATCATCGACGAATTAGCCGACATGATGATGATTGTCGGTAAAAAAGTGGAAGAATTGATTGCCCGTCTAGCGCAAAAAGCCCGTGCTGCTGGCATTCACTTAGTGTTAGCCACGCAACGTCCGTCGGTGGATGTCTTGACTGGATTAATTAAAGCCAATATTCCTACGCGAATTTCCTTTCAAGTTTCATCCCGTATAGATTCACGCACCATCCTCGACCAAGGTGGGGCGGAAGCTTTATTAGGTAACGGCGATATGCTTTTTTTGCCTTCCGGCACCAGCATCCCCATTCGTGCCCATGGCGCTTTTGTCGACGACAATGAGGTACATCGTGTAGTTGAGTTCCTAAAGAAAACTGCACCGCCCAATTATCTTTCTGAAATTACCCAAGAAAGTTTTGAAAACAGTGATGGTTTCGGCACGTCAGGCAGCGGCTACAGTAGTGACCCTGAATCTGACAGCTTATATGACCAAGCTGTTGAGTTTGTTACCCAATCCCGCAAAGCTTCAATTTCCAGCATCCAACGTCGCTTTAAAGTCGGTTATAACCGCGCAGCGACCATGATTGAAGATATGGAAGCCGCAGGCATCGTCACCCCGGCAGAAACCAATGGCACCCGTATGGTCTTAGCGCCACCACCTGTACGCGATTAAGTTTACAAGCATGGAAAAATGGGTAGTCTACGCATTAATTTCCATGCTCTTCGCCGGTTTTACCTCAGTCGTCGCCAAAATGGGGTTAACCGGCATAACTGGCGAGCTTGGCCTGACCATCCGCACATTATTTGTTAGCTTATTCGTATTAGGCTTTGCGTCGATAGCGATACCCGCTAGCGATTATGCTTTACTAAACCGGTCAAATATACTTTGGCTAGGTTTATCAGGCGTGACAACCACCTTATCGTGGATTTTTTACTATAAAGCCCTCAAAATTGGAGATGTGGCAACTGTAGCACTTATCGACAAAGGTAGTGTGGTGGTTGCTATTTTTCTCGCTTGGCTATTGCTAAAAGAAATTATCACGCTCCGTATTATAATCGGTGGCGCTTTGATCGTAGCAGGTTTATTAGTGATGGTAAAAAAACCATAATCCCCTGTCCCAGGGTTCTTTGTAATGCCAGGAATTACAAGCCCGTTATGAACTGCCTACCCTTATGGTTTATAATCCAAGACTATTGAAAATCATCCGCACAAGAAAAACAAACACTTTCATGCAAGAAATAAACCCGATAAAAAACAAAATCGTTGACCTTAAAAGCCGTGGCGACGCGCTTAGGAGGTATCTTTGACTTTGACAACAAAAGCGAACGCCTGGTTGAAGTCTTAAGGGAACTGGAAAACCCCAAAATTTGGGACAAACCTGAGCAGGCGCAAGCTTTAGGTAAAGAACGAGGACAACTGGAAATTGTTGTTAATACTATACGCGATTTGGAACAAGGCATGGCTGATGCCGAAGAATTGCTAACGATGGCAGTTGAAGAAAACGATGAAGCCACCGTTGACACCGTAGTTGCCGATTTGGAAGAATTTGAAAAGCGGGTGGCAAACCTTGAATTCCGCCGCATGTTTTCCGGTGAAATGGATGCGAATAATGCCTTTTTGGATATCCAATCCGGTTCCGGCGGGACGGAAGCACAAGATTGGGCTTCCATGATCGAACGCATGTACCTGCGCTGGGGTGAAAGCAAAGGCTTTAAAACCGAATTGATTGAAGAGTCGCCCGGCGATGTCGCGGGCATCAAAAGTGCCACGATTAAGTTTGAAGGCGATTACGCTTTTGGCTGGTTACGTACAGAAACGGGTGTACATCGCTTGGTGCGTAAATCACCATTCGATTCCGGCAACCGCCGTCATACCTCGTTTGCATCGGTATTTGTCTCACCCGAAGTAGACGATGATATCGACATCGACATTAACCCTGCCGATTTACGGATTGATGTATACCGTGCCAGTGGTGCTGGCGGACAGCACGTTAACCGGACGGAATCGGCAGTGCGGATTACCCATATCCCCACCAACAGTGTCGTGCAATGCCAAAGCGACCGTTCACAGCATAAAAACAAAGACACGGCAATGAAGCAATTAAAATCCAAGCTGTATGAGCTGGAACTGCGTAAACGTAGCGAAATCCAGCAGACTTTGGAAGACAGTAAATCCGACATCGGCTGGGGAAGCCAGATTCGTTCTTATGTGCTCGATCAATCACGTATCAAAGATCTACGTACCAATGTCGAAACAGGAAATACCCAAGCGGTTTTGGACGGCAGTCTCGATCAGTTTATCGAGGCCAGTTTGAAGAGTGGGTTGTAATTGATTATCGAAATAATACCAGCAAATTATCAAGCTACAGTCCCAACTATTCAATGAACAAAAACGAACTTGAAGAATTAGCTGAAATAAGAATTAGGGAAGCTGAAGTTCTGCTAACAGCAAATTGTTATCATGGGGCATATTATTTAGCGGGATACGCTCTGGAATGCATATTAAAAGCGTGTATTGCCAAACAAACTAAAGCATTCGATTTTCCAGATAAAAAACTAACGAATGACAGCTATACACATGATCTTACTAAGCTATTTGTAACCGCTAGTTTAAAACAAGAACTTGCAGAACAAGAAAAGCAGGATGAAGATTTCAAATTAAATTGGGCAGTTGCCAGCAAATGGTCAGAGGAATCTCGTTATGAAAACTCCATAGGAGAACAAGATGCTCAAAACCTTTACAATGCAATTACCGACAATAGTTCAGGAATACTGCCATGGCTAAAGAAATATTTATAACTCAATGGTTTTCCGACGAGATGCTTTTGGCTGGTGAAACCTTAATAAAGCGACTAGATGAATCCAATGCAAAGGTAGCAGCAGCCTTTTGGATACTAGAAGATAAAGAAAAAATTTGGGAACTTACGATAGTTTCACCGCTTGTAGAAAGTGAAGGCCCCAGAAATTTCTACAAACGAATTAATGTTATTAACGAGTCTGCAAAAACTGATGAATTGGTTATTTCATTACATGATATTCGTGTTTCTAATACCGATAATCGATTTGTTAAAGCGATCAAAAATAGCGTTTTAGGAAATGCTGTTTTAGGTAATAACAGGCTCGGAAGGAATTTTATGGGTGGTGTTTATTTTGAAGACATGTACCTTTACCGAATGAATTGGGATTTACTTTCACAGAAACTCGATAAAGCCAGCTAGTTATGTAAGTTTTAGTAGTGGCTTTGCGAATTTATTAGCAATAATCTGTCATCCTTTTTGAAACCCATTCTTTAAATTTTTAACACATAATCAATGTCCGAAGAAATCCAACAAGACGAACAAGAACAAATCCGCCAACGCCGCAGTAAACTGAATGAATTGCGCGAAAACGGCGGCATTGCTTTTCCTACCGATTTTCGCCGCAACGTCGTGGCGGGTGAGCTGTTAGCGGAATACGGTGAAAAATCCAAGGAAGAGCTCGAAGCAGAACCGTTACGCGTCAAAATCGCCGGACGCATGATGACCCGCCGGGTAATGGGTAAGGCGAGTTTTGTCCATATCCAGGATATGTCCGGCAAAATCCAGCTTTATGTAACCCGCGATACCCTGCCCGAAGGCTTTTATAACGAGCAATTCAAAAAGTGGGACATCGGCGACATTATCGGCGCGGAAGGCGTGTTGTTTAGGACCCAGACCGGCGAACTCAGTATTAAGGTCGATGACATAAGGCTGCTTACCAAAGCCCTGCGCCCCCTGCCGGAAAAATTCCACGGCATCGCCGACCAGGAGATCAAATACCGCCAGCGCTATCTGGATTTGATCATGAGCGAGGAAACGCGCAATACCTTTCTGGTGCGTTCTAAGATTGTCGCTTACATCCGCCAATTCCTGATCGAACGGCAATTTCTGGAAGTGGAAACGCCGATGATGCAAACCATACCAGGCGGCGCAACGGCGCGGCCTTTTACCACCCACCACAATGCCCTAGATATGGGACTTTACCTTCGTATAGCCCCCGAATTGTACCTGAAACGCTTGGTCGTCGGCGGCTTCGAACGGGTATTTGAAATCAACCGTAACTTCCGTAATGAAGGGCTTTCGACTCGGCATAATCCTGAATTTACCATGTTAGAGTTCTATCAAGCTTATGCTGAATACCATGACTTGATGGATCTTACTGAAGCCATGCTACGCGGCATTGCGCAAGAAGTCGTTGGGCAAACTGTCATCAACTATCAGGGTGAGCAATACGATTTCGGCAAACCGTTCGACCGGATGACGGTTGTTGAGTCGATCCTGCACTTTAATCCTGACGTAACCAAGGAACAGCTTAGCACTCGTGAAGCCGCCGCTAAAATTGCGGAAAGCCTTAAGATCCCCGTCAAAAATAGCTATGGCTTGGGCAAAATCCAGATCGAGATTTTCGAAAAAACCGTTGAAAGCAAATTGATGAACCCCACCTTTATTACGGCTTATCCGGTCGAGGTTTCTCCGCTGGCACGACGTAATGATGAAGACCCACATGTTACCGACCGCTTTGAGTTTTTCGTTGGTGGCCGCGAAATTGCCAACGGTTTTACCGAGTTGAACGATGCCGAAGACCAAGCCGCGCGTTTCCAAAAACAGGTGGAAGACAAAGAAGCAGGCGACGATGAAGCCATGCACTTCGATGCCGATTACATTACCGCCCTGGAACATGGTATGCCACCAACGGCAGGCGAAGGCATCGGCATCGACCGTTTGGTGATGTTGTTTACCGATGCACCGTCAATAAGGGATGTGTTGCTGTTTCCGCATATGCGGCCTAAGGGTTAGGCCGCATATCGAACGCATAAACTATCTAACATAAATCAATTTAGAAAACTCTGGTGAAGTCCTTCGACAGACTCAGGATGAATTATACTATTGATTTCGTTCATGGTAAGCTTGCCAAATAATGAATGAAATCAACTTATTCAGAACCCCCTTGACTTCACATTGTCATAGCTAGGGTAAATTTAACTTACACAACGTTTAGAACAAATCGTATGTTGTAATTATTCAATTTATTTAAGTCACCTTTGACTGAGAAGAAGTTAGTTAACACAAAAAATTAGTAGTTTTCACGCCCGAAAACTATTTTATATATCGCTAATCATCAAACCTTATTTTTAGTAAAGCGGTAACTTTAAATACTTCAATGTATTAACGTATCAAAAAACAATTGACTGGAGGACTGTCATGCAAAAAAAATTATTGGGCTTTTCTTTTATTATTCTACTTAACTTCTCGAATGCAAGTGCTGCCACATTACTAGACCAATCGTTTATAAGAGAAAGCAAAGGTAATTTATACATGTTGTTAAATGAATGTTGTAAATATGTCGCCCAAACATTTACTGCAGGCATAACAGGAAAGCTAGATAGTGTCCGCGTAGATATAAAGGCTAGCCCATCATCTGAATCTAAATTAAGAATCTCTATTTGGTCAACCGATAATGGCATCCCTAAAAACCAAATGACTTCAACCACCCTGAACTCAGATTCATCTTTACCAACTAACAAAATATTATTTCCGACAAATATCAATCTGCAATCCGGAATGATTTATGCTTTAGTCGCCGATTATACAAACGCTCCATCTCCTGGTGTAGATCAACATCGAGGCTATTGGACTGGTGAGGTTGGCAACCAATATTTAGGCGGCAACATGCTTGCTTATTACGATGATATCGGTGCGTGGGTTATTGATAACGGTACTTATGATGCCTATTTTGAAACTAATGTTAATCCTATTCCTGCACCTCCTGCGATCTGGCTTTTATGCTCTGGTATATTGGGGTTGTTAGGAATTAATTGGAAAAAAGCTCGAAAAAAAGCGGCAACTATGACCCCATACATTTTGATGTCGATGTACATTGCAGCACTGGAGACAGCATGCCGCTAACAGACGAAAGCGTTGGCATTAAATTCTTAGCAATGACATTTACGGATCTTTACGCTTTTTCAGTAACAAATACACCAGACTTAGTTATAAATTCAGCGGCTAGAAAAGTAGCATGCACTGAAAATATGGCTCCGTTTGCCCTCACAGTAACAACGCGCCCAACACCATTCAGAAAATTAGAGTTGAATTTAATTATTTGACCCGTTTTTGCAGCGTACGAAGTTAGCATACTTAGTCCTGATGTTGATAAATCCCGTAACTGCGCAGGGTATCCTGAATGCGGCCAACTTGGATATATGGCGAGAGTTCCAACTTTTGTAATTCGCGGCACTGTGCGCCGACCGAATAATTCTGAACGCCGGTTATTTTGTTCAGACGGGGCGGAAGCTAAAGGGCTTTCACAACGTATGCAATGTTTATTAACATACGCCGAATGCTCGGTTCCGCAGAATACGCAGTTCCGCCGAGCAGACCTAATATTTTCCCTATTACTTCGATAGGTATTGGCACTATCATTGCCCGACGTTGTAGGTTTGCTATAGGGTGCTTCATGGACTGTCCGTTTGTTTGCAGACCTGTTGCGTGAAAGTAGCATTTCATCGTATTTTTTGCGTCTTTGTGAGTCACTGAGCACAGCATATGCTTGATTTATCAATACAGCATATTCATGGTCTCCACCTCTATCTGGATGCACATTCAGTTTTGTCATTAGGCTGCGGTAACTCGCCTTAATGATCTCAATGGGCGCCTCAGGTTGCACATGCAATATGCGGTAATAGTTACGTCGATTGTTCATCATGTTACTAAAAAATTGAGGATTGGAAATTAAAAGTAAGTTTAGAGTAATTTGTTAGAACTGTTGGGCGTAAGCACTACGCTAATTACCACTAGCTTGTTAAAATAGTTATTAACTTTGGAGGAACAATTATGCTATTCAAAACTATTTTTAAAACAGCCCTGTTAGCAATACTGGTAACGCCAGCCATATCCTTTGCTGAAATCCAAGATGAAAATGAGTGGAACAACATCTTAAAAAACCAGTATTTCTCTGGCAAAACAATTGAAGAATCTAATAATGTTATCGAGCTGGATGCACCAATCAGAGCTGAAGATCCTGCTCTCGTGCCGTTAAAAATCAATACTAAAATCAAACAGGCCAACGATCACTATATTAAAAAAATTCTGGTCTTGGTTGATAAAAACCCGTTCCCTTATGTGGGTGAATTTGAATTCACCCCCCACAGTGGTAAAGCTGATCTCGCCATGCGTATTCGGGTCAACACTTATAGCCATATTCGCGCTATTGCAGAAATGAATGACGGCAAGCTATACATGAGTAAGAAATACGTTAAGGCAAGCGGCGGCTGTTCTGCGCCGGTGGGAACGGATCTTGATGCGGCAATGCAACGCTTGGGTAAAATGAAATTCCGCCTGGATGATGGGGTTAAAACCAAAGAGCCCACACTTGTACAACTTTTGATTAGCCATCCGAACTTAAGTGGTATGCAAATGGATCAGGTGACGCGATTCATCAAAAAATCACATTTCGTTAAGCAAATGAAAGTAACCTTTAACAATGAGTTGATCTTAACTGCGAAAACTGACATTGCAATTAGCTCAGATCCTAATTTCCGGTTTTATTTTGTACCAAATACATCCGGCACGTTGAGAGCTGAAATCAGCGATACCTCCTGCGAAAGCCCTACCGCCCGTGATGCCTGCAAGGAAGGCAATACTTATTCGGAAACATTTGCGGTTAACCCTTAACTTTTAGTAATTAACCGGGATAAGAGATTTTTACCTCTATTGGGTGGGTATTGATGGCTGCTAGTGCACAACGTAATAAATCTGGCTGACCGGTTTCCAAAGTGATCGCATCAGTTTCCCGCCGCAACCAGGTGAATTGACGTTTAGCTAGTTGCCGGGTGGCGGCAATCCCTTTTTCTATCATGGTGGATTTATCATAGTCACCTTCAAGGTATGCCCATATTTGGCGATAACCTACTGCCCGCATGGAAGGCATGGCTAATGATAAGTCACCGCGTTGCTTTAACATTTCCACTTCTTCAATAAAGCCTTGCTCGAGCATCTGCACAAATCGCTTGGCAATAATATCATGTAACAAGCTGCGCTCTTGCGGTGCTATAACCAATTTGATGGCAGGGTAAGGCATCACATATTGTCGTGCGGCCGTAAAATAGTCGGTTAAGGGTTTTCCGGTTATTTCATAGACTTCTAGTGCCCGTTGTACCCGCTGCGGATCATTAGGGTGAATCCTGGCAGCGGCAATAGGATCAACTTTAGCCAAGCGTTGATGTAAAACGGTGTTGCCAAGTTGGATTAACGCTTCATCAAGTTTCGCCCGAATTTCGGGATCGGCTTCAGGCAGTTCTGCCAAGCCGCCGCTCAGTGCATTAAAATACAGCATAGTCCCACCAACCAGAATGGGCAATTTACCCCGAGAGATTATTTCTGCTATTAAGCCAACAGCCTGATTTTTAAATTGTCCGGTGGAGTAACTTTCTTTGGGATCGAGGATATCAATCAAATGGTGCGGGATACCTTCCCGCTCAGCCATTGTCGGTTTGGCGGTGCCAATATCCATCCCACGGTAAACCAATGCTGAATCGACGCTAATGATTTCGCCACCCAAAGCATGTGCCAATTGCACTGCCAAAGCCGACTTACCGGAAGCTGTCGGTCCCATCAAAAAAACAACGCGGGATAATTGGTTCGGTTTACCTATATCAATCAATGAGACTACGCCTATTGTCCGCGCAGAAAAAATTTATCCAGGTCGGTAGTGGATAATTCGATCCAGGTTGGCCTGCCATGGTTACATTGGCCGCTACGTTCAGTGCGTTCAATATCCCTGAGCAAAGCATTCATTTCGTCAAGCGTCAATCGGCGGTGCGCCCGCACGGCACTATGGCAGGCCATGGTTGCGAGCATTTCATTTCCCTGGTTCTGCAAACGGTAACTTAAGCCATGCTGGTTAAGGTCAGCCAATACATCACGCACCAAACCTTCCACATCCGCATTTGCCATTAACACGGGAACAGACCGGATAACCACCGTTTCTGGCCCTGCACGGTTGATTTCAAAACCAAAATTTAAGAAAAAACCACCCGCTTCTTCAGCCAATTCTGCCTCTGCTGGACTTACATTGACCTTAATCGGCAACAGCAACGGCTGACTCGGCACACTGCCCTGCTCTGTTTGCTGTTTCAGCCGTTCATACACTACCCGTTCATGCGCGGCATGGGCATCCACTAAAATAATGCCATTCCGGGTTTCTGCCAAAATATAGATATTATGGATGTGTGCTATGGCATAACCTAATGGCGGGAAATCCAGTGATCCAGCGTTATTCGGTTCAACTTGATGATCAGTTTTCGGATAAAGCTTGGCATAAGCTTGTATGCTTTCTTCCACCTGGAAAGGTAATGCGGATTGGTTTGGCGACCGCATTGGGTAGCCAGACCTGCTATTAATTGCGGTACTAATAGTTGTAGTCGGGGTAGCTACTAGACGATTATCAATAGCTTTTTGCTCATACCGCAGCGTATTACCCATGGCTTGCTGCGGACGCGCCTCGGCAATAGCCCTATGCAATGCTGAAAACAGGAAGTCATGCACCGAGCGCCCTTCCCTAAACCTGACTTCCAATTTCGCCGGATGGGCATTCACATCCACAAGACTGGGATCAAGCGTTAAATACAGCACGAACACCGGATGCCGTCCATTAAACAATACGTCTTGAAACGCTTGTTTTACCGCATGGGCAATGAGCTTGTCCTTAACCAGACGGCCATTGACATAGAAAAACTGCTGGTCTTGCTGGCTTCGGGAAAATGTGGGCAATCCTACCCATCCATTTAACTCCAAGCCGGATGAAGCGACATCAATGGTCAACGCGTTCTCAAGGAACATCGAACCACAAATTGTAGCAACCCTCTGCTCTTTTTGAGACTGGGTAGCGGCGGGCAATAACTGAAAAATTTCTTTTTGATTATGGCTTAGGCTAAAGCCAATATCAAACCGGCTCAGCGCCATTTTTTGGATTACACCTTCAATATGGCTGAACTCAGTTTTCTCGGCTTTGAGGAATTTACGCCGCGCCGGGGTATTATAAAACAAATCCCGCACGTCCACAGTGGTACCAGGCGGATGCGGATCAGGCTGAGGATTAAAATCTTGTTCGCTGCCATCAGCAAAAATTCGCCAGCCACAATCAACATCAACTATACGCGAAGTTAAAGTTAACCTGGATACAGAACTGATGCTAGGTAACGCCTCACCCCGAAACCCCATACTAGCGACGGTCTCAAGGTCATGTAACGTGGCAATTTTACTGGTGGCATGGCGTGATAAGGCCAACGGCAAATCGTCCTTATAGATGCCGCATCCGTTATCGCGAATACGGATACGTCCTGCGCCACCCTGATCGATATCGACTTGGATACGTGTTGCCCCTGCGTCAAAACAGTTTTCAACCAATTCCTTCACAACCGAAGATGGCCGCTCAACCACTTCACCAGCGGCAATTTGGTTAATTAATTGGGGGGGAAGAATGTGGACACGCATCAGCTAAAATAAAAGTTATGGCGACCGGAAGGAAAACTCTTGGTTACATTATGGCTAACTGTAGATAGCAACAACTATAATTTTTACCTAAAAATACGTATATTAATTATTAAACTTGGCAAATATGTAATTATTTTTTAACAATTACATTCCAAGCCGCTAACCACGCTTGTGAATGGTATGCATCAGCATTTTTTTCCAGCTTGCCGTTCAATACCATGATTAATGTATTATTGATAATTCCAAAAAAATACGCCTGAATCAACATAGGATCAAGATGGCGAATTTCTCCTGTCTTTATGCCTGATTGGATTATTTTATTGATTTTTATGAATGCCGGAGTTTCCAATAAGGTTTTTTCTTCAGGCAAAATCTCATCAAGCTTAAGAATCAATAAAAAACGCATGACATCGGGTGCTTCGTCAGTCAATTTAAATAATAAATCAACAATACCACGCAACTGCTCGGATGATTTTTGGTTTCTACGTCTAATATCATCAATAGAAATATTTAGGCTGTCCAAAATATTAGCATAAAGCTGATTGGCAATAGCCTGCTTGGTTTTAAAGTGTTGATATATGGAATTTACGCCATTGAGCCCGGACTCTTTAGCAATTTCAGTGAGTGACGTATTAAAAAAACCTTTCTGTGCAAAAAGTTTTAAAGCCGCCAACAAAATTAGGCTGCGCGAATCTACACTCTCTTGCGTGTCTTCTTGTACTTGTTCCATGTTATTGTTCACAGCTTATTCAATATGCTGTATTTATTAGAATTATTATTAAAAACCGTAAGTCTTGAGTGCTAAGATGATGCCTTAGCCATCGCGGTTAAAGCCGCGCTCAAATAATTTATCATCGACCAAAGCGTTAATATGGCAGCAATATATAACAACACATACCCTATAGTATTAATCGGTAAACCGAATAAATCCTCACGATAAAGTAACAGGGTAATAGCTATAATTTGCGCCGTAGTTTTCCATTTACCTAATTGTGATACTTTGACTTGAGCCCTCTGCCCTATTTCCGCCATCCATTCCCTTAAAGAAGCAATAGTAATTTCCCTACCGATGATAATGGCGGCAGGAATGGTCAAAAGAGGATTGCCTTGTTGTTGTACAACTAACACCAACACAAAAGCTACCATTAATTTATCAGCAACAGGATCCAAAAATGCACCAAATGCTGTTTCTAATTGCATTTTTCTGGCTAGGTAGCCATCTAACCAATCGGTAATTCCAGCTAGAATAAAAATAAGGCTACACGCCACATTCGCATAAACCCAAGGCAAATAAAAAACAACTGCCAATAAAGGAATGAGGGCAATCCTAAGAAGGGTAAGATATGTTGGCAGGTTATATTCAATGCTCATCGTAGTGATGGAATATATCGTAAATTCGTTGTGCTAGTTGTCTGCTTATGCCATCAATACTGCTTAAGGCATCAATTCCAGCTCGTTCAACACCCTGTAGGCCGCCAAATTGTTTTAATAATATTTGCCGGCGTTTAGGCCCCAGTCCTGCAATACCTTCCAATACCGATTGTCTCGCCACTTTACCGCGTCGCTGCCTGTGGCCGGTGATAGCAAAGCGATGGGCTTCATCCCTGATATGTTGCACCAATAACAAACCACTTGATCCTGGAGATACGTTGATTGGCTGATCTTGATCAACCAACAACAATTTTTCCATTCCAGGTTTTCTATCTGGCCCCTTGGAAACGCCTACTATCATAACATCATTTATCTGTAATTCAGCTAATGCCTTTTGCGCTTCACGGACTTGACCCTTGCCGCCGTCGATCAATAAAATGTCTGGGGATGCATGCTCGCCCTGCTTGAGGCGTTTGAACCGTCTTGAGACCGCTTGATAAATGGCCGCATAATCATCTCCACCAGTTATTCCTTCAATATTAAACCGACGATAAGCTGATTTAACTGGGCCATCCCGATCAAACACCACACAAGATGCCACAGTTTGTCCACCTTGCGTATGGCTAATATCGAAACATTCAAGACGTTTGGGAATTTCTTTGCAGCCTAACTCATCTTGAAGGTTAAGAAATCGGGCATATAGGCCTTGTTTATCCGCAAGCTTACTTTGTAGAGAATTTTCCGCATTAGTGAGCGCCATTTGCACCCATTTTGAGCGTTCACCCCTGACTTTACTGACTATTGATAGGCTATGTTTTGCTTGTGCAGCCAACATTTCAGTTAATAATTCGACTTCTTCGATATTATGACTGGTAATTAATTCATGGGGCACAGGTTTATCCAGATAATATTGAGGTATAAACGCCCGAATGACCGCTTCTGGGTCGTATGCATCACTCATTTTTGGAAAGAACACTTTATTGCCTAACTGCTGACCATTACGTATAAAAAAGACCTGAATACAGGCAATATTGGCTTTGCTGGCGCAAGCAATAATATCCACATCACCCCGTTCACCATTAACAAAGCTTTTCTCAAGTACCGTGCGTAACCTTGCAATTTTATCCCGGCAATCGGCGGCCTGTTCATAATTAAGTTCTGCAGCAGCTTGCTCCATTTTCGAGATAAGTTGCTCAGTCAGCAAACCGCTTTTACCTTCGAGGAACATTACGGTGCTGATCACATCAGTACCGTAATGTGGTTTATCTATTAATCCAACACATGGCGCGGAACAACGTTCTATTTGATATTGCAAACAAGGTCGGGTGCGGTTATTAAAATAAGTATCATCGCATTGCCTGACGGGGAAGATTTTCTGCAACAATTTTAATGTTTCCCTAACTGCGCCGGCACTAGGGTAGGGACCAAAATATTGGCCACGCCGACTTTTTGCCCCCCGGTGAAACGTTAATTGCGGAAAGTCCTGATAACTCGACAAATAAATATAAGGAAACGATTTATCATCCCGCAAGCTAATGTTGTACCGTGGCCGATGGCGTTTGATTAACTGACTTTCCAGTAGCAACGCTTCGCTTTCGGTATGCGTTACAGTCACTTCGATATTCGCCACTCTGGCGACCATCGTTTTTTGTTTGGGCGAAGTTGTTTGGCTTTTAAAGTAGGACGAAACGCGATTTTTAAGGTTTTTTGCTTTGCCGATATATATTATTTCGCCCTTATCATCGAGCATTTTATAAACCCCCGGACACTTGGTCAGGTTTTTTAAAAACGCCTCAATATCAAAGTATTTTTCCTGGTAAATCAACTGGGTAACCGAAATATCAACATACTAATTAATACACGCTAAACGATTTTAACGCTACAAAATCAACCCTTCTTACTAATTTTGTTATTAAGCCCGTGACATAAATTTACCGGTATCGGTGTTAACTTTTATCAACTGATCAACTTCTAAATATTCAGGTACCTGAATCTCGATTCCCGTTGCCAGGCGTGCAGTTTTAGTCCGTCCCGTCACTGATGAACCTTTTAGGGCGGGCGCAGTTTCTACAATAGTCATGGATACCGCACTAGGCAGTTCGATACCTATAGCCACTTCATCAACTAATAATGCGACAACCCCATCCAAACCTTCAGTCAAATAGCCAATTTTACCTTCGAGATCACCCCTGGTTAAACTGTACTGGCTATAGTCTTCGATGTTCATAAAAATATAATTATCGCCATCAACATATGAAAACTGCACCTTTGCGCGAACAAAATCGGCTTCTTTGAAAAAATCGTCACCTTTCAATGATTCATCCAACTTTTGGCCTGTTTTAAGATTATTAAACCTAACTTTGTATAACGTTGTTGCACCTCTTGACGAAGGATTCCTGACCTCAATTTCTTTAACCACATGTGGCACACCATTTATCTCAACCACCATCCCTTTTTTAAATTCACTCGCTTTTGCCACACTTACCCCCAAAAATTCCAGCACAAATAAGGGCAAACCATGTTGCCACTCAAGTATTAAAAATATTGTTCAATCAAATATATTAACGCAGATTTCCTGAATTGCCTCGGCACCTAAACAACTAAATCGCTCATATAGGTGTTTTTGCTAATATCATTCTCTTGCTAAAACCGGATAATTACTCATGAGGGTGTAATTGTGTCCAAACAAGTCAACGAAATCTGACCTAGCCGTTTAATCAAGTTGAGCCAAAAAGTAAATTTTGACATAACATCAATTTAAATGAATAAATAACAATAAGCAGGTTACTACGAATGCGAGCAGTTGAAGGAAAATTTTCAACCGAATTTAAAGCTAAAGTTGCGTTAGCAGCACTAAAAGGTGATAAGACCTTGCTGGATTTGGAGAAAGAGTTTGCGGTGCCGTCCGATCAAATTGATGAGTGGTTGCAACAATTACTCGACAACATCTGCCGTGTATTTGAGGATGATGATAAGGGTTCCAATCAACCAACTTGTCATATATCGACAACCAACCATGTAAAAATAGGTGAATTAATAGCGGAAAATGATTTTTTAACTAGAGTGCTTGGCCGCTAAAAAATTAATATCCTACAATAAAATCTGACAGCTACTGATACATTAAAGTGTCTGTCAGAATTATTTAATCTAAATTCTTCAAAAAATTTTTTGCTTTTGTTTCTTTCTTCGCTGAGTAAATTTGTTAGAAGTTAGCCACCCAGAAAAATCGTTATTTTTCTGTTTTATTTTACACACTCTAGTTTGTAATTAAGCAGTAACATAAAGTATTACCTCTATATCTTTCAATGTCTTGATATAAACCAATTCAAATATTTTAAACTTTTCTATAACTTCCCAACCTAAAACCTTGTAAAAAACATCTGTTTCATTTATATGTCAGCGAATATGTTGCATATAAAATACAAATGTTGTATAATTAATACAAGGTTTTAGTATTGTCGTTATAACAATACCATCACCGAAGAATTAAGATGGTTTCAGTTTGTAGTACGAAAGTACCCTGATTACCAATAGGTCGGCAGAAAAGTTGTAATTGAGCAAATCATGCATATACTTCTCTCAAAACTCAATATTGGCTTAACAGGTGCTGCAAGCAGACAGTGTATTGGTATAGAGTTTAGTTACACGAGTAACCCATTATTTTTATCACGTTACAGGACACAATTATGATGAATAAACATTTACTTGCCTCGGCTCTATTCATAAGTCTAGGCTTTACGGCATCGGTTCAGGCCGAAGATTTTTTAGATAACCGCTGGTATGTTGCGCCTTTCGGCTCATATGTGAAACCAGGTGGTGACAGAAACTCCGAAAACCCCGGATATGGTGCGGGAATAGGTTTCGGTAAAATTATCAACGAACATTTCAACGTTGAATTAAGAGGTTTTTACAACGGTTTTGATGACAATACAAACCGTTTCCCACAAGACAATGGTCAATGGGATGTAGCCGGCGGAACAGCCGATTTACAATATTATTTCTGGCGTGACACCTTTTCACCTTACACAGTTATTGCTGCCGGTGCTATGAATAGCAATGTCAATGGCAATAGTGGCGTTGGCCTTCTTGGTGAAGCCGGCGCAGGTTTCACATACGAATTGATGGACAACTTTTTGTTACGCAGTGATGTCCGCTACCGTTACAACAACAATTTGAACGCCCATTTGACTGCAAATGGTACGGATGAATACCACGATATGGTAGTTAACGTTGGCTTCGTAGTTCCGTTCGGACCTAAACCACAAGCAGCACCGGCTCCTGCAGCACCTGATTGCTCAACCTTAGATTCTGATTCAGACGGCGTTAACGATTGTTTAGACCAATGCCCTGGCACTATTTCAGGTAGTAAAGTTGATGCGAAAGGTTGTGCATTAAGTGTTGAATTGAAAGGCGTTAACTTTGAATACAACTCAGCCCGTTTGACACCTGAAGCAACAATCGTTCTAGATACCGTTGCAGAAAGCTTAACTGCTTACCCACAAAAGACTGATATTGAAGTTCGTGGCCATACCAGCAGCGAAGGCAGCAACAAATACAACCTGCGTTTGTCACAAAAACGTTCGCAATCTGTAGCTGATTACCTGGCAATGAAAGGTGTCACCAATAAATTGACGGCTCACGGTTATGGTGAAGATATGCCGGTTGCTGACAATGGCACTGAAGAAGGCAGATCACAAAACCGTCGCGTTGAATTGGTTTGGGGTCAATAATCAGATAACGTAAGTTACTGGAGAAAAAACCCGCCGAAAGGCGGGTTTTTTTTGCCCGTTATTTTAAATAGGTCTTGCGGCATTAAATCTTTTACTAAGTAAAAAATACAAAACTACAAGGTAAAATTACCTACTAAAAATGTTAGCAACTGGGTATAGTATCTAGCAACTACTTTTAGTTTATGAGGAGTGCTTATGTCTTGTGCTACGTTCTGCACGTATTTAAAAAGCTTTATTTTCATCGTGTTATCCTTATTTGCCGCCACGGCACTGGCTGGCGAAACGACACGGGTCAGTGTCAGCTCCAATGGAAAGCAAGGAAATGGATATTCTTCTGGAAGCAGTATAAGTGCTAATGGCCGTTATGTGGCGTTTAGCTCTTCTGCTTCCAATTTGGTCGCTGGTGATACCAATAATGTAAGTGATGTTTTTGTTCATGACCGGCAAACTAAACAAACCACTCGAACCAGTGTTGCTTCTAATGGAATGCAAGGAAACTTTGCGAGTGGATCCCCGATTATCAGTGCGGACGGACGTTTTGTGGCGTTTCAGTCTTCTGCTTCCAATCTAGTCCTTGGTGACACCAATAACCAAGGTGATATTTTTGTTTATGATCGCCAAACTAAACAAACCACACGGGTTAGCGTTGCTTCAAATGGCACACAATCAAATTCCGGTTTTTTTACCGGTTTATTTAATGGAAATCCCTTTTATTCAGTAAATTCGAATCCTACAATTAGTGCCGATGGCCGCTTTGTAGCTTTTGAATCTTTAGCTACAAACCTAGTCGCTGGGGATACAAATGGCACTTATGATGTCTTTGTCCATGACCGCCTAACCAAGCAAACCTCGCGAATTAGCACTGCATCGAATGGTGAGCAAGGAAACTCTGATAGTGCATCCCCTAGTATCAGTGCTGATGGACGTTTTGTTGCCTACATTTCTTTTGCCCGCAACCTAGTCGCTGGCGACACGAATGGTGCTGATGATGTCTTCGTGCATGACCGCCTAACCATACAAACTTCACGGATCAGCATTGCTAAAAACGGCAATCAAGTAAAATCTTCTCCAATAATAAGTGCTGATGGCCGTTTTGTAGCGTTTCAATCTGTTGCCAAGAATAATATTGGCGCCGGGGGTAGTGATATTTTAAATAGCCTTTTTGTTCATGACCGCCAAACTAAGCAAACTTCGCTAATCAACAACAATCCCTCAATAGAAAAAACTAGCATCAGTGCCGATGGCCGCTTTGTAGTGTTTTATTCTTTTGCCGATAGCCTAGTTGTTGGGAATACAAATAGTAGCCATGGTGTCTTTGTCTATGACCACCAAACCAAGCAAACCTTGCGGATTAGCACTGCATCGCATGGCGTGCTAGGAAACTTTGGGAGATACTCATCTAGTATTAGTGCCGATGGTCGTTTTGTGACGTTTGAGTCAGGTGCCGACAACTTGGTCGCTGGAGATACTAATGATATTTCTGATGTCTTCGTCCGTGACCGTTGGCTTGATCAGTCACATCAAGCTGATTTGAAAGTCGCTGTAGTACAAAAACCGGCCTTTTTAAAGGCTAATAGCACTGGGGCGTACCAGTTTATCGTCACCAATTTGGGTTCAGATGTCGTGAATGATGCGCGCCTCACCCATGTGCTTTCCAATGGGTCGCAATTAATAGGTTTCACTCCTACACAAGGCAGTTGCAATCGTTATACGACAATTAGTTTGTGTCGCTTGGGAAGGTTGTTACCGGGTAAAAGCGTAAATCTTTATGTTGTTGCCAAAGCAACACGAGACCCGCTGACGCAAAACCTTAGTGTATCTGGCGCACCCAAAGATGCCGTACCCCAAAATAACAATTTGACTATCTCAACCAAGGTAACCCCTTAACTAGTCAGCCCTGAAAAGTATTAAGGACAACATAGTAGGCACCTAAATTTCAGACGTTATCTAATTTACTGCCTGACAAGCCATCGACCCGCTGAAAACCTTTAGGCAGATGTAACCCACGATTAGCACGACTCCCTGAATAATGCGCCAGATCATTAGCTTTTAGTGTCAATTGCCTTTTACCGGACGAGATAACCAATTGACCATTAACCGGAATTACCGTAATTGCAACGATATGGTCGCTGTTGGTAGTTAAATCTTTGGTAGGTATTTGGATGATTTTATTACCTTTGCCTCTTGCCAACTCAGGTAAGTCAATAATGGGGAAAACTAATAATCGACCTTGTAAGGTGACCACCGCTAATAAATCGGCCTGATTGGAAATTACCGCAGGCCTAACGACTTTAGACTTGTCAGGTAAAGAAATGAGCGATTTCCCCGCTTTATTCTTACACACCAGTTCTTGTACTTGCACTCTGAAACCATAACCTGCACTACTTGCCAGCAAGTACCAATCCTCAGGATTTCCTGCAATTAAATAGTTAAATAACGAACCGGGCGGTGGATTTAACCGACCGGTTAAAGGCTCACCCTGGCTTCTAGCTGAAGGCAAATCATGTGTTGTCGTACTGTACACCCGGCCTGTTGAATCTAGGATATGGACGGGCTGTGTTGAACGGCATTTGACCGCATCAAGAAAACTATCGCCGGAACGGTAACTTAGGCTTGCGACATCAATATCATGACCTTTTGCCGCCCTAATCCAGCCTTTTTCAGATAAGATTACCGTGAGTGGCTCATTGGCAATGAGTGCCGTTGTTTCCAAAGCTTGGGCAGCTTCGCGGGCAACAATAGGTGACCTGCGATCATCGCCGTACTTTTCAGCATCTTCTTCCAACTCGGATTTAATCAAATTATTGAGTAATTCTTTTGAGCCAAGCGTTGCTTCCAGTTGCTGACGTTCCTGTTCCAATTCGGATTGTTCGCCACGTATTTTTATTTCTTCCAGTTTAGCAAGATGACGTAACTTTAATTCCAGGATAGCTTCAGCCTGAATATCGGTAATACCAAAACGCTCCATCATCACCGCTTTTGGATTATCCTCAAAACGGATAATGGCGATGACTTCGTCAATATTAAGGAAGGCAACTAACAAGCCTTCCAACACATGCAAGCGCGCCAAAACCTTATCCAAGCGAAACTGTAAACGCCTTCGCACGGTTTCGGTTCGAAAAGCTAACCATTCAACCAGTATTTCCCGCAAATTTTTGACTCTAGGCCGACCATCTAAGCCGATCATGTTCATATTAACGCGGTAGCTTTTCTCCAAATCGGTGGTGGCAAATAGATGTGACATCACTTCATCAACATCAATCCGTTTCGACTTTGGCATAATAACCAAACGACATTGGTTTTCATGATCAGATTCATCACGTAAATCTTCGATCATTGGCAGTTTTTTCGCCAACATTTGTGCAGCAATCTGCTCCATCAATTTCGCACCAGATACCTGATAAGGTAACGCAGTAATAATAATATTACCGTCTTCTGGCTCATACTTAGCCCGCATTTTTATAGAGCCACCACCGCTTATATACATTTTTTGTATATCTTCAGCCGCCGTAATAATCTCAGCTTCGGTTGGATAATCAGGACCTTTGATATGCTCAAGCAATTGTTCCAGTGGCGCATCTGGTTTATTGAGTAAATGGATACACGCGCCAGCAACTTCTACAAGATTATGCGGCGGAATATCGGTTGCCATGCCGACGGCGATACCCATTGTGCCGTTAAGTAGCAGATTAGGTAGTCTTGCCGGCAAAATTTCAGGTTCTTTTAACGTACCATCGAAATTGTCCGACCATTCAACCGTACCCTGCCCTAATTCACTCAACAAAGTTTGGGCGTAAGCCGTTAAGCGCGATTCGGTATAACGCATGGCAGCAAAGGATTTAGGGTCGTCAGGTGAACCCCAGTTACCTTGCCCGTCTATCAAAGGATAACGGTAAGAAAAATCCTGAGCCATCAACACCATCGCTTCATAACAGGCAGAATCACCATGCGGGTGAAACTTACCCAATACATCACCTACCGTACGGGCTGATTTTTTATATTTAGCTACAGCCGTAAGACCTAACTCAGACATGGCATATACAATACGCCGTTGTACTGGTTTTAAGCCATCGGCGATATGCGGCAGGGCACGATCCAAAATCACATACATGGAATAATCCAGGTACGCTTTTTCCGCAAACTCTTTTAATGGTAAACGTTCGAAATTGTCTTGTACTGCACCCATGCTTACAACTCTTCCTCTGTTATCTCGTTATTCAATGCCCTAATTTTTTCCAGGCTCTCCTGGCGTAATTGTTTACGTAGTTCAGCAGCAACATACTGCCGTTTTTCGGCCTCGGTTTCTAATTGCAACCGCTGCACTTCAATGGTATTGCCGTTTTCATCTAAAGCCACCATCGTAAAATAACAGGAGGTGGTATGCCGTTTTTCGTGTGTCCTTAAATTTTCCGCAACCACTTTAATTCCAATTTCCATTGACGAACGGCCTACCAAATTAACATGCGCCATAAACGTCACCAACTCACCAACATTAACTTGTTGCCGGAAAAACACCTGATCTAAGGCTGCCGTAACCACATAACTTTTACAGTATTTAGCTGCACAGGCATAAGCCACCTGATCCAGTAATTTCAACAACGAACCGCCGTGGACATGACCAGAGAAATTAGCCATATCGGGAGTCATAAGGACGGTCATGGTGAGGTATTTTTCTTGTTTAGGCATACAATATATTGATGATATAGAAAAATTGGTTGAGGAAGTGAACGATTTCCAACCCATCGAACTTCGTTTTCAAGGAGCCGCTGTGGTAGAAACAGATATGGAGTTATTGCTCGGTACAGCATCAACAGGTTCACCACTTACGGAGACTTGTTGGCTTAGTGGATTGCCAGTAGCTTTAATTACGGCTTGAATTGTTAAGCTTTTGCCCGCCAGGAGTTTACCCAAACTGCAGACAGTTTCAATGGCCGAAAGAGAACAGCTACCTTGGCTTGGTATCAAGCTAACAGTAGTGCCGCCGCTAGTAATTAGATGCAATACACTCACATTATTCACTGCATCTGGACCGTTATTCGTGATGGTATAAGTAAAAGCACCATTGCTATTCAGCTTTAACGAGACTGGTTTTATTGTGGTTGTGATTTTTAGATCAGCGTGATGGACTGTATCGAGTTGGCTATCACGGACAAAGACATCAATAGCGTTATTGCTATCACCAGCGACGAGTTTAGCGTCAGAGGGAAACGCTATAGTTCGTCCATCGGAATTGATGCTAGGCAAACCATCACTGCCGTAGCCTTTAGCCCCATTGGAGTCAACACTGGACAACGTCGTTTTTTTGGTCAAACGGTCATAAACAAAGATATCATTACCGTAAGTATCACCCACAATCAGATTGCTAGCAAAGGAGACAAAGGCCACATAACGGCCATCTGGGGTAATACTAGGATAGCCGCTGTTTGCATTGCTTTGCGTTCCATTGATGCCGACACTAACCCGTGTGGTTTGGTGGGCTGTTCGATCATGGATGAATATATCACCTTGCCTATTGGTATCACCTGGAACCAAATTAGACGCACCCGAAGAAAATGCCACATAGCGGCCATCAGCACTCAGGCTAAAAGTTTCGTCCACCCCCCCATTCGCTTGTACACCGCTGGAACTAATATTAACGCGTGTCGTTTTATGGGTCACGCGATCATGGACAAAAAGATCCTTAGGCGAGGTCGTCGTGTCGCCAGCGACAAGATTGTTGGCAGCAGAACTAAATGCAACATAGCGCCCGTCGGCACTTATGCTGGTACCACTGCTATTTTGATTTCCTTGAACGCCACTGGAGCTTATACTGACCATTCCGATTTTACGAGTCACACGGTCATATACATACGCATCAAAACCGTTATTAGTATCTTGCGCTACATATCGGCTCAAAGATATAAATGCCACATAACGACCATCGGCACTGATACTGGGGGTGGTATCACTAAAGCCAGACACCCCTGAAGTATCCATACTAATGCTTCGCGTTTGGTGGGTCACGCGGTCATGAACAAAGACATCCTGATAACCACTAATATCACCAGCAACGAGGTTATTTAACCTTGATGCAAACGCTACGTAGCGCCCATCGGCACTGAGACTAGGTGTATGAACTCCAAAGTTATAACCAATATACCCGCCCGTTCCTTGTGCGCCTGTTGAACTGACACTAACTCGGGTAGTTTGTTTGGTTTGTCTATCATGCACAAAAAAATCGTCGCCACCATTCGTATCCCCTGGTACGAGATTAGGTGCGCGGGAGATAAACGCCACAATGCGGCCATCAGCGCTAATGCGCGGGAGGTTTCCACCAGTAGAAGCTTGCGTCCCTTTGGACGCTACGCTAACTCGCGTGGTTTGACCTGCCAAAGCGTTGGTAGTGAGCAAACATAGAAGAATAAAATGAGAGTAAAACTTGGATGGCATCGTTATATTCCTAAATTTAAAGTTTTAGTACAAAGTTTAAATTGTAAAGCGCGGTAGGACGAGTCAAGTCACTCCAACAGATATTGCTCAGAGTAATCTTTTTCAAAAATTCAAACAAAAATAACACTGTCACTGTATTCCGCCACGGCGCGATCATGCGTCACCAAGCGCATGGGTTCGCTTAAGGCTTGGGCAACGAGCATCCTGTCAAAAGGGTCGTTATGGATAGCGGGCAAAGATTCGACTGCAATAGCGTGAGCCGCCTCAATCGTTAAGATTTGGTAACCCGCCGCCAAAAATAATTCGTAGGCTCGGCTCCCTGACACAGGCATATCGCCTCGACCAAGGCTATGTTTAATGGCAATTTCCCATAAGGATGCTACGCTGATAAATACATCATTTTCCGTTTCTAAAATCAACTTCTGGGCTTTAGTTGTTAAACGGCGGTCATTTGTCAGTCCCCACAAGGCGACTTGCGTATCAAGGAGCAGGCGCACTTGTATTATCAGAATTATCGTTATCAAAACCAGAATCGCCATAAAACAGCTTAGCGACTTCGTCATTAGCCCCATCAATATTGTCGGGCAAAACGAATTCACCCTCGGCAATCCCTATCCGACAGGAAACGTCCATTTTCTGAAAAATCGGCACCATTCGTGCCACTGGCTTACCATTGCGGGATATTACGACTTCGCTTTCTTCGCCGGAGGCAATCTGATCAACTAGTTTTGATAAATGGGTTTTGGCATGAAATAAATTGACTGTAGTCATAATAAAGCCCCCTATGAATAGACTAAACTAGTTTAGTCTATTCATGCAGTGCGAAGCAATTAATGCTGGGATATTCCCCATAAAAATCATTTTATCTTTGCTTTTTCCTTAGCCAAACTCGCCAGAATCCCTTTTTTATCCCACATCAATGTTTCGCAATTTATACATGGATTAGCGTTGTTGTAATCTTCCACGGCTTTTATCCGGTTTTCTGTGCCGGGATGTGATGACATCCACTCCGGACCTTCGCCCTTGCCTTTAAAAGCTACCTTCATTTTTTTGAAAAAGGACGCTAAGCCTTGCGGATCGACTTTGCTTTTGTGTAATAAAGCGATGCCTCTCATATCCGCATCGGTTTCGGCTTGGCGGCTGAAATACTGGGCAGAAACCTGATGCGCCATAATCATCATTACGACATTGGCATCACCAAACAGCATTAATACAGAGGCAGCTATGCCTGAACTGGTAATCATATTTTTTAAGGCATGACGTTGTTCGACATGCTGGATTTCGTGCGCCAATACACCTGCTACTTCATTTGCTGAGTCCGTTTTTTCGATTAAACCTTTATTTACGATAACAATCCCGCCCGGTAAAGCAAACGCATTAATGGCAGGATCATTAGCAATGTGCCATTGGTACTTGTAAGGTGAGCCTTTCGTCAGCCGATCGCCAATTTTTTTGACTGCATTTACCGCCACACCTTTACTCACCAGAGATTTTTGGGTATCTAAAGACGCTAACACTGATTCACCTAACTTGTATTCCGTTGCCAAAGGCACTCGTCCCGCTACCCAAGTAACTGCCGCATCGTATTGCCAAACTAAAACTAAAAGGGCAACTACTAATGTACCAATAGAATATCCGACTGTTTTCCAAACAAAATTTTGGGATACAGTGGCACGTTTCCATTTATCCAAGCCATTAATAACACTATTGGGTAAAAGTGTAATGATTTGTTTTTGGATGATCATATCGGAAGGAATTAGCATCCAGGTTTCATTTTGGTATTGCCACGCCAGTTGTAACTGGTTGTGGTCAAAACTGCCGACGCGCGCAGTTAATCCTGAAAATGGCACGAGTTGTTTGGGCAAAGGCAAACGAATACTGTCTGTTTCGACAATACACATAGTTGCTTGACCACCACTCGGCAACCCAGGACCAAATAGCAATACGGGAAATTCGGCCGACATATTTAAGTATTTTGGGTCACTGTAAAAATAAAAAATGCGATAATTGCCAACAAATAAATCTTACCCATCCAAGAAGAACGGCTATGCCCCCCGGCTAATGCTGATCCCATTAGCAGCTTGCTAAGCCGGTTCATTGGTAAGGATTGAATCCACACTTTGCCTGGGCCTGATACGGTGGCATAAAACAAACCTTCGCCGCCAAATAGACTATTTTTTAAGCTCCCTGCATATTGGATATCGTACCTTACTGTGGATGCCATACCGACCAGACAACCTGTATCAACTTTTAATTGATCATCCGGCGTTAAGGTAACTTCTTTAAGCGAGCCTGAAGCATGGATAAATACCGTGCCTTGCCCACTGATTTTTTGCATGATAAAACCTTCACCACCGAAAAACCCTACCCGTAACCGCTTCTGGAAAGCTAACTGGGTTTTCTGGCCGAGTTCGCCAGCAAGGTAAGCCCCTTTTTGGCAAACGATAGAGCCGCCATGTTCGCTGAGGTTAATCGGTACAATTTCACCCGGACCAGGTGCAGAAATTGCCACGATTTGGGTTTGATGGGACGTATTTTTGTAAATGGAGCTAAATAAGGATTCGCCGGTAAATGACCGTTTTACAGCATTCCAAAGCCGCCCTAACCCGCCCAAACGCGATGCGCTGCCATCGCCTAAGATAGCATTAATTGCCACATTTCGGTCAACGTACATCATTGCGCCTTGCTCGGCAACAGCTTCTTGCCCGCTATCCAATGCAATTTCAATATACTGCAAATCATTGCCCTTAATCGTGTAATTCAATTGCGCCATAGTTTTCCTCACTTATGCTATGAAATTGGCATGATCAAAACAAACAATCGCGTCCACCTTAGTTGTTTAACAACTAAAAGGTAGCGCGAAAGTTAGTTAAATAGAAGTGTGATGCAGGGCTGAATGAATGTTAATGAATTGCTGCAAATAAATACTCTTATATCAACAAGACTGACAAAATTAACCGATCAACGCATTCTTTACTGCATTAGTTTAAGGATAGATTACTTTCGGCTTAAAGTAAGCAGCAGGGTATTTTGGGTCTTCGTGGACTGAAGGCTGCTCGGCGGTGGCCACAGAAGTTACTGCAGACTCATCTGAATAGATAACTTTTGACTGAAAGTTAGCTGCCGGATATTTCTCATCCACTACTATAGATTGGGGCGCTTGTTCTTGGCGACTCAAACTATTATCAATGTAAGTCACTTTGGGCTGAAAACTTGATGCGGGATATTTTTCATCAACTACTGATGCACTTGAAGAAGACGCAGATACTGATTGCACAGGTGCGGCACTTTCATCTATGAAAATCACTTTAGGCGCAAAATTAGCGGCGGGGTATTGCTCATCTGATGCCGCCTGAATCTTAAGTGCGGAGACTGATATCGCGCATGTTACCAGTCCTAGGATAATTATCTTTTTCATAAGTGTGTTATCTCCTGTGCTATCCAGTAAAAAAATCAGGCAAAATTATTGTTATTAACGTTTTGAGTATCGAATATTTTGCTTTAATTAGCAACATTTTAAAAGGCTATGTCACCGTTAAATATTGAAAATTTCCCAGTGCCGCGCTCAGTAGCGCTTCCGGTTCGATTTGGCGGTGCTGTTCAAAAGCCCGCCGCCAGCCCAAGTAGTTTGGCAGGTAATGGGTTGCCACGCCGTGGAAGCGTGCCAACCACTGCTTGAACCGACTGTGATAAGCATTGACGTTTTGCACATGGTAAGCGCCATTGATGCGCTGGCCTTGGCTGAGGTTAACAATTTCATGGCTGAAGCCTTCGGCATCGCAGAACGCAGTGTAAGTAGGGTTGGCATCGGAGACCAGCAGGGCGTCTGTAGCGAGTTTCGGTTTAAGGGCGGCGGTCAGTCGACCCTTGGTCAAGGCGCCGTTGCCTGTCACGAAATCCAGCGTTTGCCCGGCACGGTCACGGGCCACTAGCACACAGATTTGTTTGTCGGAGACCCCTCTTTTAGTGGCACTGCCGCCGCGCTTCCTGGGGGCACGACCCAGGTTCCGCTTGCCTTTGCCCGATTCCAGCAGGTAGGTTTCGTCGGCTTCGGTGATGCCGTTTAGCTCGGGCGGGCGATCCTGGCTGATCCAATTTAAGAACCGGTGCCGCCAGCGGAAACTGGTGTTGCGGTGGATACCGGTGTCGGCGGCAGCTTGGCGTACGGTCAGTGATTGCTTCATCGCAGCCAAGTAGTCCAACCATTTTGGCTTGTCGCGAAGCCGTGCCAACGGCGTTCCTGTTAAGGCATTGAAGGTCTTGTGGCAACGCTGGCAACGGTAACGCTGTAGCCCGTCAGTACAACCAAAGCGGTGAATATCGGCACTGGCGCAATGCGGACAGGCACTATTGGCCTCAAAACAGGCCTCGATCAAGTCAAACACTTTGGCCTCGTCGCTGGCTTGGTTCAATGAAGCACTCAAGCGTTTGCGCTGATGATGGTCTAAGTCACGAAGGGCGGTGATTAACTGCATGAATTCAGTGTTGTTCATGATGCTCTTCCAGTGGAATCCTATACAAATCATATGACTGGAAAAACAGATGAAAATTCAATATTTAACAGTGACATAGCCTTTTAAAAAGACTTCCTCACTCAGCAGTTATTACGGCAATAAATATTAAAATATGTTTACTATTCGGCAACTTGACACAATTTTTTTATTTGTTATGGTAAATGTGGAGTATCCGTAACTTTAAGAAAACCAGTATTTAGCTTTAGCGTTTTTTAACTTATCACACCCAACAACATAACCACTCTGATATCTGACGTTAATTTTCCAGGCTAAAACTCAGCCAAACCCTGTAAACCATCCTAACAAGAGGTAATCATTATGAAAAAACAAATCATAAAAATTTTACTTATTTTACTTTTTTCCTCTCTGTCATTCCCTTGTTTTGCCTTAAATCAATGGGCATCCAAAGTCATCAATTTTAGCAGTGAATACTCAACTACTAGCTGGTCTGCAAAACAAATATTAGGTAGTCCAAATACAAATAGTTATGGTGACCGATCAACGGCATGGACAACAAAGCAAGCTGATGCTGGAATTGAATATATTACTGTTGGCTACAACACACCCGTCTATGCCACTGGTGTCACTGTACGTGAAACATATAACCCAGGATTCGTGAGAAAAATTGAAGCAATAGACACTAACAATATTTTTCACACAGTTTGGAGTGGTGTTGAAAAGATTGTTCCTAACCAGATCAATAACTTTAGTGTCAACTGGCCACGCACATCGTATTTAGTTAAAGCGTTAAAGGTAACTATCGATACGGCTTCTGTGCCTAGTTGGCAAGAAATTGATGCCATCGAATTACGTGGTATAGAAGCATTAAGTGGTAACATCGCGCCTCGTTTGGCACACACTGCAATACTAATCTGCAAAAACAATACTACGGGACAAACTATAACAACAGGCATTATAGGTTCAGG
The DNA here is from genome assembly GCA_965247625.1 of Methyloglobulus sp. GTDB lineage: Bacteria > Pseudomonadota > Gammaproteobacteria > Methylococcales > Methylomonadaceae > Methyloglobulus. The sequence continues at coordinate 124,488 of CBDFHL010000001.1, forward strand.
TTCCGGTACAACCGCACCTGTTACTAATTGGAATTGCAATAAAGCCGGTTTAAAATTCAAAGTTGGCGATTCTGTCAGCATTCAAATAACCGGTAAAATAGCAAACTAAATAAGCTTGACCTTAAGCCACACTTAATAAGTAGTTACTTTACTGAGTGTGGCAATTTCAAACAATATCCGCCAAATTCCCTTTGGTTTCCAACCAATACTTCCTGTCTGCCGCACGCTTTTTAGCCAACAATAAATCCAGTTGCCCACGAGTATCATCTGTTTGCTCGATGGTTAACTGCACTAATCGGCGGGTATCGGGATTCATGGTGGTTTCCCTGAGCTGGGATGGATTCATCTCACCCAAGCCTTTAAAACGTTGCACCGAAATTGCACCCTTAATTTTTTCCGCTTTGATACGATCTAAAACACCCAACCGTTCAGCTTCATCAAGGGCGTAAAACACGCGTTTACCGGCATCAATACGATATAATGGCGGCATGGCAACGTACACATGACCCGCTGCGACTAAAGCGTTGAAATGTTGGTAAAACAAGGCGCAAATCAGAGTTGCGATATGGCTACCGTCTGAATCAGCATCGGCAAGGATGCACACTTTACCGTAACGCAGGTTTTGCAAATCGTTGGAACCCGGCTCTATGCCTAATGCGACAGCAATATCATGGACTTCTTGCGATGCCATCACCTGATTGGACTCCACTTCCCAAGTATTCAAGATTTTACCCCGAAGAGGCATGATCGCCTGAAAATCCCGCTCCCTGGCTTGCTTGGCGGAACCGCCCGCCGAATCACCTTCTACTAAAAACAATTCAGTCCGGGCAATATCCTGCGCTGAACAATCGGCAAGCTTGCCCGGTAAGGCGGGACCTGAAGTAATTTTTTTACGGATAATCGCTTTATTAGCCCGTAAGCGTCTCTGGGCACTGTTGATAATAATTTCAGCGATTTTTTCGCCTTCCACCGGATGCTGGTTTAGCCATAAGCTAAAACCGTCTTTAGCAACCCCGGAAACAAACGCCACGCATTCACGTGAACTCAACCTTTCTTTGGTTTGCCCCGAAAACTGCGGATCTTCCAACTTTACCGACAGCACGTAATGGCAGCTTTCCCAGACATCCTCCGGTGCTACTTTAACCCCGCGCGGCAATAAATTTCGGATTTCGCAGAATTCCCGCATCGCTTCGGTTAAGCCGGCACGCAAGCCATTCACATGGGTGCCACCTTGCACGGTTGGCACGAGGTTGACATAGCTCTCGGCGAGCATTTCCGGCGGATTTTCTGCCGCCCAAAGGATGCCCCATTCGACGGCTTCATGATTTCCAGCCATATTCCCCATAAAAGGCTGCTCAGGGTAAAACTCTATATCGCCGACACAATCCAGCAAATATTCCTTTAAACCGTCCTGATAGCACCAAACAAACTCCTCTTCTGGCTGTTCAACCTTCAGGCTAATCTTTAAGCCTGGGCATAACACCGCTTTGGCGCGCAGCACATGTTTAAGTTTCAGTACGGATACCTTATTGGAGTCGAAATATTTTTCATTCGGCCAAAAGGTTACCGACGTGCCAGTATTATTTCGGCCAACCGTACCTGTTTCTTTTAATTCAGATAATTTTTCGCCATCAGCAAAAGTCATCTGATAGATTTTACCGTTGCGCTTAACTTCAACTTCCAATTTGGCGGATAAGGCATTAACGACCGAAATGCCCACACCATGCAAACCACCGGAAAATTGGTAATTTTTGTTAGAAAATTTACCACCGGCATGAAGCTGGGTCATAATAACTTCGACACCAGGAATGCCTTGTTCAGGATGCTTATCCACAGGCATGCCCCGACCATTGTCACTCACCCGCACCGCACCATCATTATAAATAACGACTTCAATGCTATCGGCATGTCCGGCGATGGCTTCGTCGACACTATTATCAACCACTTCCTGTACCAGATGGTTTGGCCGGGTCGTGTCTGTGTACATGCCTGGGCGCTTGCGGACTGGCTCCAGTCCGGTCAAGACTTCAATTGCTGCGGCGTTATAGTCGTTGCTCATTCTAATTCGATTACCTTGTTTTAGTTAAACCTGTGTGCTTGGATTATTCCGTAAAACTTAACCACAACTATAGCGACTTTTAGTTAAGCTGTAAAAACTGTCAAAAAAACTCAAAAAAAGGGGTATTTATTGTTAAAATTCGGGCTTTAAAATGTTAAGTCAACTTAGGAATCAATCTTTAATAGATTACTAGAGCCTTAACATAAGGACTTATATTTAAATTTTAATCGAAAAAACTACGGATTAATTATGTGTTTTAGTGCCAATATGTCGCTCGGTATGGGCGTAGTCGGTTTTGCTGCCGCCAGCGTGACTTTTCTCGATAAAGAAGAAGCTTTTTGGGTAAGAGTCGCTAGATCCTACGCCATCTTCCATTTCGCCCTTATGGAACTCATCCAATATTTTGCTTATCCCGTCGCTGACCAGTGCGGTTATGGGACGAATTATTTTTTAAGCGAATTATCGACTTATCACATTAGTTTGCAGGCTTTTGCGATTATGCCCGCCTTGGCAACTTATTCCACCGATAAAACCGCGCTGAAAAAAGCATTCATGATCGGGTCAATCTTGAGCGGTATATTTCTGATTTGTACCTTTCTACCCAAAGAATGGCAACTATTCGACATCGCCCCAAACTTTATTGGCGATATGATCTCTTGTCTTTACATGGGTAAGTATCACATCGGTTATGCAATTTCGAGCGCATTTGGCTTATTTGTTACCCACGGCTCCCTGTTTGGTTTAGCCTTAAGCGGCTTTTTGTGGAAAAACAATCAGAAAATGGCAAGTTATCATTTTGTTATGGCAGTTTTGACCTTATTCATGCCGCAATGGATTTTTGGTGTAACCACCGGCGAAGCCGCCGCCATGTATTGTTTCTTTTCTATCCCTATAACCGGCAGCTTTATGCCGTTTTTTAAGAAATATTTTGTGGCTGATGATGAGTCGTTTGATGGGAATGATGCGATATTTGCAAGCAAGTAAACATTAAATGTCTCTGTTTTAATTATAACCTTTCCAGCGGAAAGGCTTACTCCGTCTGCTGGAACAATAAATTGCTAACTCGCACAAACTATCTTCTGATTATAACCGGCCTATTAGGCAGTTCATCATACGCACTGCCATTAGCTGGAAAATGCTTAACCAAAAGCGCCGTAATTTCAGTGATGCCTTTGAGGCAACCTTGCTGAAACTGACCTTCGCGGAATTCATTCTGCATTAATTTGGCAATGTGATCCCATTCATCTTGAGAAACACATTTCGCAATACCCCTGTCGGCAAGAATATGGACTTGGCGATCAGCCAATTGCATATAAATTAACACCCCACTATTTTCTTCAGTATCCCAAACCCGAAGGTTAGAAAAGACCTGAATAGCACGGTGGCGGGCAGACAACCCATGCCAGACCCAACCGGGTGCTAAAGCATTCTCAACAGCGAAGCGTAATTCCCCGCGATGCTGCATTTCCGATCGCTTAACGGCTTTCTCAATTTCATCTAGAACAGTAGCAGGAAAAGTTAAACGCCACGCCCAGGGCGGCATAAATGCATGTTTTAACCAACGGGTTATTTTTACCATGAATCTGATGCGCCCCCGCCGCCAAAACCGCCACCACCACCGCTCCAAGTGCTATTACCGCCGCCCCCGCCAAAACCACCGCTGCCGCCGTAATAACCACCGCCATTCGACCAACCGCCACCACCTCCGGTAAACCGGGCGCTAAGGAGAAAAAATACTAAAAAACCAATAATAAGTGCGCCAATACCAAAGCCTAACACCATTGATGCAACAAAACCGCTACCTATACCACCAAGTAAGGCACCGGTCGCCCGTCCGAAGAACGATGATAATATTGAGCCAATAAATAACCCTCCAAACAACATAAACAAGAATGAGCCATCACTACTTTGGCTATATTGTTGCTGTAGTGCAGGCGGTGGTAAGGTTTCACCTTCAATTAACCCCATAATCTGATCAATACCCGCATTGATTCCACCAAAGTAATCACCCGTTTTAAAATACGGCTTAACTGTTTCTGAGGTAATTCGCTTGGCAATAGCATCTGGAATAACACCTTCCAAACCATAACCCACTTCAAGCCTGAACTGGCGGTCATCTTTGGCAATAATGAAGATTAAACCATCATCAACCCCCTTCCTACCAATGCGCCATAGATCGGCAACTTTGATCCCAAATTGGGCAATATCTTCCGGTTGCGTCGTTGGTAAAATTAACACCGCAATCTGACTACCTTTTTTGGCTTCAAAATCGGCAAGTTTGCTTTCCAACGTTTGCACTTGCTGGGGACTAAGTGTGTGGGTTAAATCAGTGACCCGTACCGACAGAATGGGCACGTCAACAAATGCCCACGCTGAACTGATCTGTAAAACTGCCAATAGCAATACAAGCCGTACGCTAACGATTGGCTTATGTCTCAGTAGCACAGGGAATTCCAACACGTTTCGCAACATAATGCTATTCAGCAACCACCGCTTTAGCCGCTGGAGCAATTCGCGAAGTAGGTGGTGGTAAGGCCATACTTTGGGTGGCTGGCGCTAGTTGTGGGGCTGGAGCAGCAGCAGGCGTGCCAAAATCTACTTTGGGCGGTATCGCAATCGCTTGTTCATTTTCCACAGTAAAGCTTGGTTTGGTTTTTAAGCCGAATACCATAGCTGTTAAATTAGTTGGGAACGAACGCACCGTAATATTGTAATCCTTAACTGAAGCAATATAACGGTTACGTGCCACAGTAATACGGTTTTCGGTGCCTTCCAATTGCGCTTGCAAATCGCGGAACATACCGTCTGCCTTTAACTGCGGATAATTTTCCGCGACCACCATCAAGCGTGATAAAGCACTAGTCATCTGGCTTTGCGCGGCAATAAATTTCTTAAACGCTTCTTCGTCATTCACCAAATCAGGTGTCGCCTGAATCGAGCCAACCCTAGAACGGGCATCAGTAACCTCGGTTAACACATCTTTTTCATGTGCAGCATAACCTTTCACCACATTAACCAGATTTGGCACCAAATCGGCACGGCGCTGGTATTGGTTCAAAACCTCAGCCCAAGAGGCTTTAATTTCTTCATCTTGTGATTGCAGGGCGTTATAGCCACAACCAGGCAGCATAATGGCTAAAGCTGCCAGTAATGAATAACGTAAAAAATGGGTAAATCGCATAAGCATTTCCAACTCTCCTTAAGTTAAAGAAGGATAATTAATAGGACTAACAAAGGGTACACTAAAAACCGTACAAACTGGAGAGACATAAATAACTCCCTAATAAAAATGTTGAGAGAAAAATGATATTTCCGTGGGCTATTATTAGGATTAAACACTGAATATCAACTGAATAGCCTAACTTTGCCATAAAATTAGAGTTAATAATCCCTTGATTACTGCAACGAGGTGTTTGGAATGGCAGTAACTAGTTTTTCAAATATCTTTTTTGCAGTAATTTTTCTGATTTGTGCCCGGTTACCGGTTAGTTGCAACCTTTCTACCTTAGGAGTTCCAGCTTTTTTCATCCAGGCAATATAAACCGTACCGACCGGTTTATCATTGCTCCCGCCATCCGGCCCAGCGATACCGGTAACAGCGACAGACCAATCAGCCTGGCTATTCGCTAAAGCACCTCCCGCCATTTCTTGGGCAGTTTCTGCGCTAACAGCACCAAATTTAGCTAAGGTTTCAGGTAATACAGTTAACATATCAACTTTTGCTTGGTCACTATAAGTCACAAAGCCTCGGTCGAACCAGGCTGAACTGCCGGGTATTTCCGTAATGATTGCCGCAATTAACCCGCCTGTGCAGGACTCGGCTGTAGCGATTGTTTTGTTTTGGGCTTTCAGCACTTGCCCTAATCGTTCAGCGAGTTTAACTAAGTCATTCTCAATCATACTCACGGCTAAGGCTCCCGATAAAATAGATGTAAATTAATAACCATACGAAAATTATCCGACCAGATCAGGGACTAACGAAACGATTGCGTTTTTAATCACTGCTGCCGCATTTTGCAGATTCTCGCATTCATCGCCGTTCATTTCAGGATGTAAATGGCGGACTATGCCATTTCGCCCGATCACCACGGGGATACTAAAACAGTTATCCATAATGCCCATCCATTCATCGAATTTTGTAGATAAGGGCATAGTGCGGTTTTGGTCAAAAACAACGGCTTCGATCACCATGCAAGTTGCTGTAGCAATAGCACGATCGGTATAACCCTTAAGCCGATAGACTTCAAACCCTGCTTCAATAACCTGAGCAAATAATTCCCGATGATAAGGTGTGTCACTTATACGTTCGCCTCCGGCTTCTGCGCTACTTAGGATAGGAAATTGGTTGGGTCCGTGTTCACCCAAGATATAGGTGCGTAGGTCATCAGGATGAATATGTAATTCTTGTGAAAGCATGGTACGGAAACGGGCTGAATCCACTAATGTACCCACCCCCATGACCCGATTTGGGTTAAAACCCGATAACTTTACTGCGGCATAAACCATGACATCCACGGGATTAGTCACAATAATAAATACTGCATTGGGATTATTGGCAACCAGTACGGGAATCAACGCCCTGAACATACCTATATTTTTTTCGCCCAGTTGCATCCGCGACGTAATGACCTGGTCTTCAGTTGCGACTGAAGCGGTAATAACAACAATGTCAGCGTTTATGACTTGCTCATTTTTACAAGCTTCTATCTGCATCGGTCTTGAGCAAAAGGCCAAGGTATGTTGCAAATCAAGCGCATCCCCTTTTGCTTTTTCTTGGCTTCGCCCTGCAATCACCAGATGATCGCAAAACTGCTTGAGAACCAATGCGTAAGCAATGCTCGAACCAACACGCCCTGTTCCAATAATAGCGATTTTCATGGTGACCTACCGTTAGGTTTTGTAAAAGTCAGGAATTTAAACTACAGGTATCCACTGGCCTTATTAAAAAACAACTGTTTACCTTATTTGACCATATTAAGGGTAAAAAATAATCAATCCGATACAAAAATAGCTGAATTATTTATTGATTTTACATCTCCCAAATACTGTCCGGCTTACACAAAAACAGTACATGGTTATATTCAAGTTGCAGGTTGTGCAGAATCTATTGAAGCTAACATTTTGAAATTGCTTCACGTTGTTTTAACCAACCTGTGTTTTGTATATAGCCATGAATAAAATTGCCTTGTGAAATTTGAGTTATATATTGAAATTTAGAAAAAAGGTGGGGGAGTTTTAAGCTAGCTATTAAACTCTGTAAGCTTTATCTTATTTCGATTAAAGCCGTGTCTATATATTTCTATAGTAATTTAAATTATAAATAGTTCATCCTAAAATTGGTTACATAAGATAAAGATTAAATACACTTAGGAATCACTACTTACTTAGTGGTCTAGAATTAGGCAACATCAACACAAGTATTTCGTCTCCAATTTTTTATTAATTAATTTATACTGATTTCTTTCTTCGCTCGTGAGTAAAAAACTAAGCTATTGGCTAGATAACAATGACATTATCCGTCAAGTAGATGAATCATGGGATTCCCATATGGATTCTGAGTGTTGGACGGATAGGGCTTGCAGCTCGGGTATTATTGGAAAACCATTATTTGATTTCATCTGCGATGATGTAACCCGGATGTATGTTGCAACAATGGTGGCATCAGTTCGCGTTATACCGAGAACTATAGTTCGTCCTTATCGGTGCGATTTGCCTGATTGCAAACGTTATTGGAATATGGTTATTTCTCCAGAGCAAAACGGCTGGGTCTGCGTATCGCATGAACTTGTCAGGGAGGAGCTTTTATCAAAATCAGTAATATTCGAGACTCAATCCAAACCAAAAAAGACAGCTGACAACAAAAATATACCACACCAGGCTTCTTATGTGGTTAGGTGCAGTATTTGTAACCGTTTAAAAGATCAGAAGAAGGGTCGTTGGCTTGATATTGATCAATTAGCTGATACTGATTTTTTACCAACAGCGGTTAAGAAAGTAATTTATAACGTATGTCCTGATTGCTTAAATGAGCTTTATAGCAGTCTTCAATTGTAGTGAGTTGCTAGCTAAAAAACTTCAACTATACTCAACCAATTAAAAAAAAGACAAATTCTTAGGGGCTTAGTCTTTTTAATTCTAGAATTTGTTGGTTTGAGACAAAAATATGGGAAGAAAAACGACCAAGGCTAAAGCTTTAGCGAAATGTTCTGTTCCTAGACCTTACTTGGTAGGTATTGGTTCTTCTGCTGGAGGACTGGAAGCCTTATCATCTTTGATTGCGGCATTACCTAGTAATTTAGGGATATCTTATGTTGTTATCCAACATTTGTCCCCTACCCATAAAAGTATGCTTGTCCAACTGTTGGGACGAGAGACACCGATGGCCGTTTTTGAGGTTGAGGATAATACCGTACCTGAACCAGACGTTATTTATATAGCGCCTTCAAGTCGCAACGCTGTGTTTGAGGATGGGCGTTTTCGTTTATTGGAAGCTAAACGAGAAGCCACACCCAAACCTTCGGTTAATGTTTTTTTTAGTTCGATTGCGGCAGATAAGGGAGAAGATGCGATAGGCGTTATTCTGTCAGGTACCGGATCTGATGGAACCGCTGGCTTACGTGAGATCAAACTAAGCGGTGGCTTTACTTTTGCCCAGGATCCTTCAACGGCAAAATATACAGGGATGCCTCAGTCCGCAATTGATTCTGGATGCGTAGACTGGGTGTTGTCACCGGATAGAATTGCAGTTGAAATTACCAGTATTGTCAGCAGAAAACCCTCGTTATTAGTTGATTCTGATAAATCACGACCACAATCTGTAGCAACCCAATTAAAAAAATTATTAATTAATGTTAAACAAAAAACACGAATAGATTTTGGCGGTTATAAAGAAGGAACTTTATGGCGGCGGATTGAACGCCGTATGGCTGCTAATCATATTGACCTTTTCGAAGATTACGTCAAATTTACCGAACTAAACCCGGACGAACTGGATCGTTTAAGTAAGGATATTTTAATTTCAGTCACTGGTTTTTTTCGTGACCCCAGTTCCTTTGAAAAACTTAAGGAAATATTTCGCAGTATCATTGCTAAAAAGCAGCCCGGAGAAGAGGTTAGGGTTTGGGTGCCGGCTTGCGCAACAGGTGAAGAAGCTTACAGTATTGCAATATTATTGGCTGAAGTGCTTGGCACAGACTTACCTTTTTATAAAGTTCAAATATTTGCAACTGATATCGATATCAATGCCATGAGCATTGCTCGGAAAGGTGCTTATCAATTAGGAACACTAAGTGAAATTGATCCTGAATTAGTCTCCCGGTATTTTATACGTCACCATGACAAAGTTGAGGTGTCGAAAATTCTGCGCGACATGATGGTATTTGCTCGCCAAGATTTGGTACAAGATCCCCCGTTTTTAAGGCTTGATTTAGTAAGTTGCCGTAATGTCCTCATATATTTGCAATCAGAGGTACAAACCAAAATTCTAGCCACTTTTCATTTTGGCTTATTGGATGGGGGCTTTTTATTCTTAGGTAAATCGGAAAGCGTGTACCAGCAAGAAAATCTGTTTGAAGCGACAGAAAAAAATGCTCGAATCTATCGTAAACGCAGCACACTTAGTCGAATTCCGGCCATCTCGTTTAAATTACCATCAATCAACGACGATCAGTTACCCCTAAAGGCGACTAAAACGAATGCCGAAACTGTTTTACTTGAAACGGCTGTCCGATTGTATGTGCCGGCGTCTATCTTGGTAAATAGAAGTCTTGATATTCAGCATATCTACGGTAATGTAAATGATTATCTAACTTTTTCTGCGGGTAAGCCAAGCACAAATGTCATGAACCTAATCCTCAGGGAATTTAGGCCTGACTTACAACTGCTCCAGCATCAAGTTGAACGCAATTTGGATTCAGCATTTGGCAGGGTACGTATTCTTAATTCTCGCGACCTAAAACGTTATGTCCGCCTTGCTATGCACCCTTTTGAAAAAAATACGGCATGTGCCTATTTTATTATTTGTTTTGAGGAGATGCAGGCTAAGGATGTTTTAGGGCATTCAATTTCTGAGAAAAATACGCAAGAAGACAACAAGCTCAATGTCCGAGAGTTGGAAGAAGAGTTGATTATGTCTAGGGAGCGCTTACAAACCGTTATTGAAGAGTTAGAAACATCCAATGAAGAACTTCAAGCACTCAATGAAGAAGTGCAATCAGCCAATGAGGAATTACAATCTTCAAACGAGGAACTAGAAGCCACTAATGAAGAACTTCAATCAACCAACGAAGAATTAACAACCGTAAACGAAGAGTTACAAATACGTGGCAATGAATTGGCAGAAACTTTGAATGATCTCGAAAAGGTGCAAAATTGCGTAGGATTTTCAATTATAGCTGTCAGCGAAGAGCTTAAAATATTGCGTTACAACGAACCCGCTAGAGGGTTGTTCGGTTTCACAAGCGCGTCAATTGGTCAATCTTTTACGAAGATACTCTTTCCCCCTGGCATGAGTAGTTTTACTTCTTATATTCAAGAAGCACTTGAAAATAATCAAAGTATTGATGCGGCATTACCGTCCATAGAAAATCATTACTTACTTCATGTGTCACCATATGAGACTATTCAAACTGGCGGACGTGGTGCCATCATTACGCTGGTTAACGATACTGAGCGTCGCGCAATTGAGCTTGAAACTAAAAAGAGCAGGGAAAAGCTCTTATCTATTATGAATAATTCAACGTCGGTTATTACTCTGAAAGATATAGCTGGGCGTTATGAATTTGTTAATAATCAATTCGAAAGTGTATTTGGTATAAAAGCCGAAGATATACTCGGAAAAACAGATAACCAATTTATGTCAGAAGCCATAGCCGATGATTTTCGAACCAAAGAATTAGAGGTATTAAAAAAACTACAAACTATTGAAAGCGAGGATCATATTCAGATTGGAAATGTTGATCTATACATGTTATCAATACGGTTTCCATTACTGGGCAACGATAATTTGCCCTACGGCGTGTGTACACAATCATCCGATATAACAGTCCGAGTCCAGGCGGAAAGCCAGTTAAGGCTGGCTGCTAGAGTGTTTGATCGTTCATCAGAGGCCATTATAGTCACTGATGCTCAAAAACAGGTTCTCACCGTAAATGAGGCCTTTAACAATATAACAGGTTACCCCTCCGACGAGGTGTTGGGAAAGCCAATACCATTCTTGTCTTCAGGATTGCAAGATAACGCTTTTTTAGAATCAATGTGGATCAATATTCATGCGCACGGTTTTTGGCAAGGTGAAATCCTCAAACGGCGTAAAAGCGGGGAGATTTATCCGGTTTGGCTCACTATTAATGCTATTCAGGATAGCAAAGGAAAAACCAGTAACTATGTTGCTATATTTAGTGATATTTCAATAGTTAAGGAGTCGCAACAACGTGTTGAGTTTTTGGCGACACATGATCCGTTAACAGAATTACCTAATCGGGTACTTTTCCTTGATCGTGTTCGCCAAGCAGTAGCAAGAGGTGAGCGTGGCGATTATTTATTTGCTGTTTTGTTTGTAGATTTGGATGATTTCAAATTAGTCAACGATTCATTTGGACATGCAGCGGGAGATACTTTATTAAAAGAAGTGGCCAAACTAATGCGCGGTATTATTCGAGCCGTAGATACGGTGGCGCGCTTCGGCGGCGATGAATTTGCTTTGTTGATTGAAGGCAGTAGCGTGGCTGAGGTTGAGGGTACAGCTCGGCGTTTATGCGCTTCAATCGGTAGAGCCATATACTTAGGTGACCAAATGGCGCATGTTGGTGCAAGTGTGGGGATAGCTGTATTTCCTCATGATAGTAAAGATGCGGATTTACTCCTTAAGCACGCAGATACGGCCATGTACGAGGCGAAAGCCAAAGGTAAAAGCGCTTATCAGTTTTTTACAAAAAAAATGATGGAGCAAGCTGATATTCGCTTACGTATGGAAAATGGTTTACGTTTGGCATTAGAGAACAAAAAGTTAGTTTTACATTACCAACCTCAAATTGATTTAACTACGGGTCAATTAATTGGTGTTGAAGCGTTGTCCCGATGGTTCGATCCTGAACAAGGCTCCATTCCGCCAAATCAATTTATTCCTTTGGCGGAAAAGCGTGGTTTGATTGAAAGGCTCGGTGAATGGGTTATTTCTTCAGCATGTCAGCAGATAGTTGAATGGTCAGCGCAAGGTTATAAAATTCCGCGAGTATCTATCAATATATCTGTTGAACAATTTCGACGTGGTGGTGGTGTTCTAGATCTTATGGAAAAAATGATGGAGTCATGTCAACTTACTGGCACTGAAATCATGTTGGAAATTACCGAAAGTATTTTGTCGGATGAAGATGAAATTTTTGTTGAGACTCTTCACAAACTTAAAAAGCTAGGTCTAAAAATATCAATTGACGATTTTGGTACGGGCTACTCATCATTGGCTCGGATTAAAAATTATCCAATCGATGAGTTGAAAATTGATCGGCGTTTTGTTAATGATATAACTGTTCAAGGCCAGGATCGGGTTATTGCCCAAACCATTGTTGCCATGAGCAAAACTCTTGGCTTCTCTGTTGTGGCAGAGGGTGTAGAAACCGAAGAACAATTCGCAATATTACGGCATTTAGATTGTGATATTGCACAGGGTTACTTCATTTCTAAACCATTGCCTGCCAATGTCTTTATTGAAAAATTTGCTGCTTAGCCAAATCCAGTTTGTAATACGGAATGTTTATTTTGAATGCCCTAACAAAATAAAATTTCATGTACTTCCAATTTAACTATTGCGGTATATTCCCAAATTTAAATAAAATTGCCCTGTGAAATAAGCTAATGATTCAATCATATACTTAAACTTAGGAAATTAAGTAAAAGAATTTTTAAACTGGGACTTAGGTCTTAACACAGCCGACGGAAACTGCCATTTCAAGTTGTAAGCTCATTCATTGTTATGAATGTTAGCTTTCGCCCAATCATTAGGGCTAAAGTTTTAGGGACTGCTCTAACAGATAAACAAATTCGAGTTATGTCTTAACGGCAGACAAGTAGAAAAATACTAAATACCCTTGGCTGACAGCTGCCACTAAATTCACTTGTGAATAAGCAAATTAAAATGATGTTTCGGCGGGATGCTTTAGATAATTATCGATGGCTTTCTTGATGAGAATACGCATAATTCTTGGTACTTCCGGCAAAAATTACACAGACTATTGCTTCAGCGCAATTATCCACTTACTACACCACTAAAGTTATTACTAAGAACAACAAATATAACCAAAAACCATCTTTTGATGCCAACTACCAGCGTTATTTATAAACTTAAAAATAGTATGAGGATTTGTAGGTGCTAAATTCCGGGTCCCAGAATATTATTTGAATATGGTATGCTGACATGCCTGCAGCAAAATTAGCTTCCGTGATCCTAGCCCATTTGCTAACCATATCTCCTTTAATAGATATTATTTAACCCTATAAAGATGGACGAAGAAAAAAACCAAAGGAATAGCAAAGTTGACGACTTAAAACATACGCCTATGATGCAGCAATATTTGCGCATCAAGACCGATCACCCAAATACATTACTTTTCTACCGCATGGGTGATTTTTATGAATTGTTTTATGACGATGCCAAAAAAGCTTCGCAGATTCTGGATATATCGCTTACTAGCCGGGGTAAGTCGGGCGGCGAACCGATTGCAATGGCAGGGATTCCTTACCATGCAGCGGAAGGTTATCTGGCTAAATTACTCCGGCAAGGCGAATCGGTGGCGATTTGTGAACAAATCGGTGATCCTGCCACCAGCAAAGGCCCGGTCGAACGCAAAGTCATGCGAATTATCACACCAGGTACAGTAACCGATGAAGCATTACTGGAAGACCGTAAAGATAACCTTTTGGTTGCCATCCATAAAACTGGCCTACAATTCGGCATAGCTAGCCTGGATGTCACTAGCGGACGTTTTACCTTGCAGCAGGTCGATTCAGAAATCCAGTTGCTTAGTGAAATCAGCCGTCTTAATCCGGCTGAACTATTGTTTAATGAAGACTATCAGCTACCAATACAACTAAAGCAACGCAGCGGTTTATGCCGTAGACCACCTTGGCATTTTGAGCCCAAAAGCGCCAGGTTACTTGTGTTGAAACAATTTAATGCACTTGACCTTAAAGGTTTCGGTTGTAACGATATGATCAGCGCAACGTCGGCGGCTGGCGCGTTACTGCAATATGTTAAAGACACCCAACAAAATATACTGCCTCATATTCAAGGCATCAGCATAGAAAACAGTGCCGAAACCATTTTATTGGATGCGGCAAGCCGCCGTAATCTGGAGTTGGATTTTCATCCCTCAGGCCAAATCGAACTCACCTTGCAGGGTGTGCTTGACAAAACCGCTACCGCAATGGGTAGCCGTTGTTTTAAACGTTGGCTCAACCGTCCGTTACGTGATCAACAAGCCCTCAAACTGCGTTATTCCTGTATCTCAACATTATTAGACGATAAACTTTACCAAAATGTTCACGCCTTATTAAGGCAGGTCGGTGATATCGAACGGATAGCCGCTAGAATTGCCTTAAAGTCGGCTAGACCTCGTGATTTATTGGTATTACGTAATACTTTAGCGATATTGCCTGATTTACAGCTTAACTTAGTTGATGCCGAGTCCCCGCATCTTAATAACTTAATGCAGGACATTGGTGAACAACCTCAATTGTTGGCTTTATTGCAAGATGCCATCGTCGATAATCCACCCGTACTTATTCGCGATGGCGGTGTTATCGCGCCTGGTTTTAACCCGGAATTAGACGAGTTACGGAATCTAAGCCAAAATGCCGACCAATATTTACTTAACTTGGAAAATAGGGAAAAAGCTGCAACCGGTATTTCTACCTTAAAGGTTAACTATAACCGGGTACATGGCTACTACATTGAAATTACTCACTTACACGCAGAAAAAGTCCCCGCGCACTATATGCGCAAACAAACATTAAAAGGGGCGGAACGCTACATTACCGAGGAATTAAAAGCGTTTGAAGACAAGGTACTTAGCGCACGTGAGAAAGCACTAACTTTTGAAAAAGCATTATATGAAAATTTACTGGAAAAAATCGTAATCGATTTACATGCGTTACAGCAATGTGCAACCGCTTTAGCTGAATTAGATGTGTTAACTAATTTTGCAGAACGATCTGCGACATTAAATTTATCGGAACCCTCTTTAACCAGCAGACCTGGAATTCTGATTGAAGCTGGCAGGCATCTAGTCGTCGAACAGGTTTCAGACAGCCCATTCGTTGCTAACGATTTAGCGTTTTCTAATCAGCGCCGAATGTTAGTCGTAACTGGGCCGAATATGGGTGGTAAATCAACTTATATGCGCCAAGCGGCGTTAATAGTCATCATGGCGCATATCGGCTGTTTTGTCCCCGCAAAAAACTTAGTGTGTGGACCAATAGATAAGATTTTTACCCGCATTGGCGCATCAGACGACCTTGCTAGCGGACGTTCGACTTTTATGGTCGAGATGTCAGAAACAGCAAATATTTTGCACAATGCTACTGTTAACAGCCTAGTATTGATGGACGAAATAGGCCGAGGTACGAGCACCTTTGACGGTTTATCGTTAGCATGGGCGTGCGCCGATTATTTGGCTAAAGAAACTAAAGCTTATACGCTATTCGCCACTCATTATTTTGAATTAACTACATTGGCCGATGAGCAAAAAACTATAACTAACGTACATCTGGATGCTATAGAGCATGGGGATAAAATTATCTTTATGCATGCCATTAAAGACGGGCCCGCTAGCCAAAGTTATGGTTTACAGGTGGCATCGTTGGCTGGAGTACCGCGCTCTGTTATTGAAAAAGCCAAAACAAAACTACGCCAATTAGAGGAAAAAGCTTATCAAGAACAGCGAACAGAATCTGGAACTACTCAGCTAGATCTATTCACCACACCACAGCCTCATCCCGCAATCGCTTTGCTGGAAGATACAAATCCAGATGAATTAAATGCAAAACACGCTTTAGACTTAATTTACCAACTTAAAAGTTTGATTTAGCTTGTAGGTTTTAAAAAAAATCCAGGCGTAACGAAAAAGATTACGCCTGGATTTTAGTAGCTATTAAAACAATACCTTATGGGGTTTTCTCGTTTTGTAACGCTTCAACCAATTGTTTAGGCGGCAGATAACCTGGATAGATATTGCCATTTTCGGTAACAATCATAGGCGTACCTTTAACTTCAAATTCAGCCGCTAACTCCATATGTTTGTCGATGGGGTTGTTGCATGTTTTGCTGTCCAACTTTTCATCTTTTTTAGCAGATGTCAGCGCAGCATTACGGTCTTTAGCACACCACACAGATACTGCTTTGTTATAAGAATCAGAACCTTTGCCCGCCCGTGGGAAAAACAAGTAATTTATTTTAATACCTTCGGCCATATATTGGTCGATTTCAGAATGAAGTTTACGGCAATACCCACAATCAATATCAGTAAAAATATAGACTTCATATTTACCAATTTTCGGCTTAAAGACAATCATATTGTCTTCACCGATTTTGCTTAGTGCTGCTTTACGGGTTGAGCTTAATTTTTGCTCCGTTAAATCAACACGATTGGCAACATCAATTAGCCGACCTTGGAGTAAATATTTACCGTTATCGGACACATAGAAAATAGTCGCACCAACCACAACCTCGTATAACCCTTTAATTTCTGAAGGTTTGATCGATTCAATTTTTGCGGTAGGCATTGATTGTGTTATGGCTTTTTTAACGGCTGCTTCGTCCGCCTTGACGACAGGCATCAGCAAAACGGTTAGTATCAATGAAAGAATTGAAATTAAATTTTTCATAAAATTCTCTAGTTATTTAAATTAAGGGTTACGAGGGTATGAGTTACCGTACTGAGTTTTGTTCATCTGGCTTACCAACTTTTCTCAGTTAACATACCAATATTTAATTGAATAAGCGCTGCACATCGACAAACATTGCTGTTGCCATCAACAATAACAGCATTGCCATACCGATCTGCTGGAAAAAAAGCTGCACTTTTTCTGATAACGGCTCCCCCCTGACGGCTTCTATACCGAAAAACATCAGATGACCACCATCAAGCACCGGCACCGGTAATAAATTCAAAACTCCCAAACTAACACTAACGAACGCCATGAATTTTATAAAGTAAACAAAACCCATGGTTGCTGACTGCCCAGCGATCTGTGCGATGCTAATTGGCCCGCTTAGGTTTTTTACTGAGGCTTTACCAATTAGCATTTTACCCATCATTTTCAGTGTTACTAAAGAGTAATCGTAGGTCAAGCTAAATGCGGCAGGTATCGCCTCTAAAGGGGGCAGCGAATACTCTACAGTAACAGACTTAAGCAAGCCTTCAGGCATCAACACCGAAGCACCAATCTTGCCTTCCGTATTTTCGCCTGATTTCTCACTACTAGGCGTTATAGGTAAAGATAACCGCGTACCTTGCCGATCAATCAACAGGTTGATTAGGATACCTGGGCGTTGTTTAACGTAAGCTACCCATTGCATCCAATCGATAATTAAGTTGCCATCAGCACTAACAATCAAATCATCTTTTTTAAGGCCAGCCGCTAATGCTGCACCATTAGGCAAAACTTCATTGATAATCGGTTTTAATTTAGGTGACCAAGGTTGTAACCCAAGTGTTTCATAAAACTTCTCAGGATCTTTTGTATCTTCTTCACTTATTTTTAAGATACGCTCATGATTTTCATCAGCTACATTTTTAACTTTAACAATAAGATTATCGTCACCATCCATTGCCCGGGTAACCATCGCCCCCATGGCCTCAGACCAAGTTTTAACGGGTTTGCCGTTAACCTCTAGGATTTCTTCACCTGCAACAAAACCAGCCGTTGCTGCCAATGTCCCAACTTTTGACTCGCCTAGTATAGGCTTCAAACCGGTTTCGCCAAGCACTAATACCAGCCAAAACAAGACGACTGCTAAGGCCAGATTGAATAATGGTCCAGCGGCAACTATAGCTGTTCTTACCGGCAACGACTGCCGATTGAATGCATAAGGCAAATCTTCCGCCTTAACATCACCTTCTCGCTCATCAACCATTTTTACATAACCACCAAGTGGTATGGCAGACAATACGTATTCTGTCGATTCTGGTGTTTTTTGCTTAGACCATAATATTTTGCCAAAACCTACTGAAAACCGCAGCACCTTAACACCCAGTTTACGGGCAACCCAAAAATGGCCGAATTCATGAAACGAAATCAGAATACCGATGGCAATAATAAAAAAGAATACGGTATGCAGAATGTCCATTAATGAGTCAGTTCGTTGATAAACTGCGTTGCCATAATTCTGGTTTGCTGATCATTATCAAGGATGACTTCCAATGTAGAAGCCGGCATTACGGCGTGGGTGTCCATGCAATATTCTATAATGACAGGGATATCAGTAAATTTAATTTGCCGGTTTAAAAAGGCTTCGACAGCTATTTCATTAGCTGCGTTCAATACAGTCGGCATCGTCCCACCCGCG
The DNA here is from genome assembly GCA_965247625.1 of Methyloglobulus sp. Classification (GTDB taxonomy): domain Bacteria; phylum Pseudomonadota; class Gammaproteobacteria; order Methylococcales; family Methylomonadaceae; genus Methyloglobulus. The sequence continues at coordinate 143,108 of CBDFHL010000001.1, forward strand.
TGAATTGCTTTATATGCCAAACGTAAACACGGGAAACGTTCAAGGTTAGGCTCTTCAAAATCCATCCGACGAACGTCGAATATATTGAGGGGTTTAGCGCCAGAATCAAAACGCTCCGGCCATGCCATTGCATGGGCAATTGGTATACGCATATCAGGATTGCCCATTTGCGCGAGCACGGTGCCATCAACATAATCAACCATCGAATGGATAACGCTTTGCGGGTGAATTACCACCTGAATTTGATCTGGCGACATATTGAACAACAAACAGGCTTCGATCATTTCCAGCCCTTTATTCATCATGGTAGCGGAATCGACCGAAATCTTCTTACCCATATCCCAGTTAGGATGTGCCACGGCTTGCTCTGGTGTAACCCCCGCCATTTGTGCTATTGGCATTTCCCTAAATGGGCCACCGGATGCAGTGAGCAAAATTCGCCTAGCTTCTACAGGCTGGACGCCGGTCTCGTAATTAGCCGGCATACATTGGAAAATCGCATTATGCTCACTGTCTATGGGCAATAAATGGGCACCCGAATCGGAAACTGCCTGCATAAAAATATCGCCTGACATGACCAACGCTTCTTTGTTAGCAAGGAGTACGGTTTTGCCGGCTTTAGCAGCAGCGAGTGTTGGCAACAACCCTGCTGCCCCGACAATCGCAGCCATGACTGAATCCACTTCAGTTAATGTTGCAACGTGTTCTAAGGCTTCGCTGCCAGCAAGCACGGTAATACTAGACACAGCAGAAGCTTTAATTTTATCAGAAAATTCAGCTGCTTTTGTTTCATCAACAACCACAGCAAACTTAGGACGATGAAGAAGACATTGTTGTAATAATGTCTCGATATTCGAATTTGCGGTAAGCGCAATGACGTTGTAAAGTTGAGGATGTCTAGCGGCGACATCCAAAGTACTAACACCTATCGAACCGGTCGCGCCTAGTACGCAAAGCCCTTTCATTCGATAAACCTATATATCAATAAAATCCCAGCATAGAAAAACGGCGTTGCCGCAACCAGGCTATCTATTCTATCAAGTATTCCGCCATGACCGGGCAGGATAGCACCCGTGTCTTTAACACCACTCTTGCGTTTTGCCAGGCTGAAAAACAGATCACCATAGATGGACACCAATACTGTCAATACCGATAACAATACGATATCGGATCCGATGATAAATTGAAAACCATATGCAACACCTAAAACAATACTACAAACTATCGCAGAACCTAACGCCCCATAAAATCCGGCCAATGTTTTGTTCGGGCTAATTTCAGGTGCTAACTTGGTTGAGCCGTATTTTTTACCTACAAAATAAGCGGCAATATCGGCAACCCAAATTAATACCAAAAGGTACATGGTCATTTCCGGCCCATATAAAATCCTTAGCCGCACTAAAAACATCCACGCCATCAACAAAACAAATGCACCAATAAGTATTTTGTTCCGTTGCTTTAATTCAAGTTTCAACACACCTTCGGGAGAGTTCCTAATCAAAATCATGACAAGAACCCAAAACAACACCGGCAAAACAACTAACCATTCCAAAGCGCCGGAAAAATAGCGCACATCTGGAATATTTAGATATTCCATTAAAGAGCTTATAGATGTCCACCCCCCTTTTTTCGCTGCCTGGTAAAGGTCTTGTTGCCCGGTTTCAATTAGATACTGCAAAACCTCTAGAAATTGTGTCCAAAAATGGATCCATAGCATAGGCAAAATTATGGACAACAAAAAAAGATATTTTTTTGTTGGTTCGTTAATTCCGGCTAACTGGATCCATTCCCAAGCCCCTAACAAAACGATCAAGCCTATTAGTAAAGCAAAAAAGTCTGCCGGTAATTTGAAGACTGCCAAAATGATTAGTGGTATCAAAATGGCGGCCGTAATAACTCGCTGTCGTAACATTTTTATTATTATGAATTATTAAGGATTAGAGGGATTTGTTAAGTATTTGTTCGCCAGTATGGCCAAACCGCCTTTGCCGATGGCGGAAACTAGCAATGGCTTCATCTAATGAGTTCTGGTTGAAATCAGGCCACAATATGCCAGTAAAAAAAAGCTCGGTGTAAGCAAGTTGCCATAACAAAAAATTACTGACACGTTGTTCTCCACCAGTCCTAATGAACAAATCAGGATCCGGCAACTCAGCAGTGGACAAATATTGTTGGATAAGCTCCGGTTTAATCTGTTGCTTAGGTAATTCGCCGGAAGCTATTCCATCGACCACTTTCTGGAGTGCTTGGCACACATCCCAGTGGCCACCATAGTTTGCGGCAATAACTAAAGTTAACGCTTGGTTACCCGCTGTTTGAGTTTCACCTTCTGCCATTGTTTTACGCAGAATCTCTGGAAATGCAGAACGGTCACCAATAAAACGTAAACGGATTCCATTCTTATCTAAAGTATTGATTTCGCGCTGTAAAGTGTCAACAAACAACTTCATTAACAAAGAAACTTCTTCATTGGGGCGACGCCAGTTTTCGCTGCTGAACGCAAATAATGTCAGTACCTGGATTTCGCGTTTCACACAATGTTCAACAATTTTCCTAACCGCTTTAACCCCCGCTTGATGACCAAATGCCCTAGGCATAAAGCGCTTTTGAGCCCACCTACCATTTCCATCCATTATTATGGCAATATGGTGTGGCATACCATTGTCCACCCTCTCGCTCAAGTTTTCATCAGCAGCCATCAAGTGCTCCTTCTAAATGGACAATAAATCAGCTTCTTTTGCTTCCAATAGTTTTTCGACTTCCTTAACGTATTGATCCGTTAATTTTTGAATCTTTTCTTCTGCATTATGCGCATCATCTTCAGAGATTTGTTTTTCTTTCAACGCTTCTTTGATTTCCGCATTAGCGTCGCGACGGATATTCCTTATTGCAACCCGACCGTTTTCGGCTTCATTTTTTACAATTTTCACCAAACTTTTTCGCCGTTCCTCGGTTAATGCGGGCAATGGGATACGGATGACCATACCGTTAGTGGCAGGATTTAAGCCTAAATCAGATTTAAGAATAGCTTTTTCAATAGCCGAAACCATAGCTTTTTCCCATGGGGTTACAGTTAATGTCCGTGCATCTTCAACATTAACATTGGCCACTTGCGATAATGCGGACTCGTTACCGTAATACGGCACGGTAATTTGATCCAATAAGCTAGGATGCGCCCTTCCTGTCCTTATTTTTGAAAACTCATGCTTAACAGCCTCAATACTTTTAGCCATTCGGGTAGCGGCGTTCTGTTGTATATCACTAATCATATAATTATTTCTCCCGTTGGATAAGTGAGCCTATTTCTTCACCCAACATCAAACGTTTAATCGCACCTTGCTCGAATATGTTCATCACGCGCATTGGCACGTTGTTATCCCGACATAGTACTAACGCTGTAGCATCCATCACATCTAGACGCTGATCCAGCGCCTCATCATAAGTTAATGAAGGATAAAACACTGCATTTTTTACTTTGTTTGGATCAGCTGAATAAACGCCCTGAACCTTGGTTGCCTTAATCATCAAATCGGCATTAATCTCAATTGCCCTTAAACTGGCTGCCGAATCAGTAGTAAAGAAAGGGTTACCTGTGCCGGCAGCAAAAATGACCACACGGCCTTTCTCCAAGTGACGAACTGCTCTGCGGCGTATAAAATCCTCACATACTTGATTAATTTTAAGTGCTGACATTACCCGGACTTGGTGCCCCATGTGTTCAATAGCATCTTGCATGGCAAGCGCATTAATAACCGTTGCCAGCATTCCCATCTGGTCGCCGGTCACCCTATCCAATCCTTCAGCGGCTTTCTGGGCGCCGCGCAGTATATTACCGCCGCCGATTACAAGTCCAACCTGGATGCCCATATCACAGAGCTCTTTAATTTCGGTGGCAAGCCGTTTGAGAATAACGGAATCAATACTGCCACCGGATTCGCTCATTAAGGCTTCGCCGCTCAATTTTAGCAATATTCGTTGGCAGATTAATTTTGTCATAAGCTTTTGGGTCTACATCAGTGTTAAAAAATATTTTTTGTTTAAATTTAACTGCCCCGAACTTGTGCCATAACCTCGGCAGCAAAATCTTCTTCCTTTTTTTCAATACCTTCGCCAACTTCAAACCGGGCGAAGCGTATTACCTTGTTGGCTTTGTCCTCAACTAATTTACCAACCGTCTGCTTGTCGTCTTTAATGAAAGGTTGCCCTAATAAGGTGACTTCGGCTAAAAATTTGCTAATCCGTCCAGTGACCATTTTTTCAATAATATCAGCAGGTTTACCACTTTCAGCTGATTGCGCACGGAAAATTTCTTTTTCTTTTTCGATAATTTCTGGAGATATTTGGTCTTCAGATACACAAATCGGCTTGCTGGCAGCAATATGCATAGCAATATCTTTGCCTAGCCCTGGGTTTTCCGCACCTAACTCTACGATCACGCCAATTTTGTTGCCATGTAAATAGCAAGCGGTACCACCATCTGCTGCATGGAATTTCTCGAAACGTCTTACGGTGATATTTTCACCTAGTTTAGCTATCAGCGCACGGCGAGTTTCTTCAACAGTCTGGCTATTTTCCAAAGTCATTGCCATTAATTGTTCGTCATTAGCTACAGATGCAGTTAACAATGCTCCGGTTACATCATGGACATATTTTACAAAATCATCCGCTTTCGCTACAAAATCAGTTTCACAGTTAACATCAACCATCGCCACAGTTTTACCATCAGCACTTACTTTAGCGCCGATAAGTCCTTCAGCAGCAATACGCCCGGCTTTTTTGTCGGCTTTAGCTAAACCTGCTTTGCGCATGTTTTCAATTGCTAAATCCATATCGCCATTGGCTTCAACCAATGCCCTTTTGCATTCCATCATACCGGAAGCTGTGCGTTCCCGCAGCTCCTTGACCATTGCCGCAGTTATTGTTTCACTCATTATATTTAATCTCTCATCATTCGTGACTATAAAAACGCCCCCATTTAGGAGGCGCTTTTAATCTATAAAGCCCATATATCGCTTATTTTTTAAGCGATATGTGTAATTCAAACCATTGGGTTATTGGGCTACTGACTCTTCGACAAAGTCATCAACTTTAGCCGATAACCCAAGTGCTGCTGATTTAGCTGCTGTTATGGCCCCCGAAACAGCTTCACAATAAAGTTTTACTGCCTTGATAGAATCGTCGTTGCCAGGAATAACGTAATCGATGCCTTCCGGTGAGTTATTTGAATCGACGACACCTACCACAGGAATCCCAAGTTTCTTGGCTTCGCTGATAGCGTTTTTTTCGTAACCAACATCAAGAATAAACAAAACGTCGGGAACGCCTTTCATGTCCTTTATACCACCAAGGCTACGTTCTAATTTTTCCAGCTCGCGTTCCATGCCAAGTGCTTCCTTTTTACCAAAGCGCTGGTAAAGTGTGCCATCAGCTTTCATGGTTTCTAATTCTTTCAAACGCGCGATCGATTTTTTAATCGTCTTGAAATTTGTTAGCATGCCGCCTAACCAGCGATGGTTAACATAAGGCATACCACAACGTGCAGCCTCTTCAGCAACGACTTTACGTGCTGCTTTTTTAGTGCCTACCAATAACACGGTGCCTTTATTGGCTGTCATCTGCCCAAGGTAATTCATAGCATCATTGAACAAAGGAAGCGTTTTTTCCAAGTTAATGATGTGAATTTTATTACGGGACCCAAACAAGTAATTAGCCATTTTAGGGTTCCAATAACGGGTTTGGTGCCCAAAATGGACTCCCGCCTCAAGCATTTGACGCATAGATACTGCCGACATTCATTTCTCCTAAGATTTTCGTTTCGAAACCTGCGTTTCGAGTTGGGTTAAGCCTCCGCCTACCCCGCCTGATAACCAATATTGCACCAAGACAAAATCAGCACCCTATCAAGTGTGACGGTAAACGTGAGTATTTAAGTTGAATTCAACTAATCTTTATACCATATTCAGCTTTTTACAACAAGCCAAACTCTGTTAAACTTTGGCGTATAACTCGCCATTTTACTGAAATTACGACATCTAATATTTACCAAAAGACCATGAGCATTGTCATAAAAACCGAAAGCGAAATAGCAAAAATGCGAGTTGCCGGCACTTTGGCTGCGCAAGTTTTAGAGATGATTGAACCTCATGTCGCCGCCGGAGTAACCACCGATGAATTAAATGATATTTGTCACAAATATATTGTTAACGTTCAAGGGGCTATTTGTGCACCACTTAATTACCGGGGATTTCCAAAATCGATTTGCACTTCTATCAATCATGTAGTTTGCCATGGCATACCCAATAATAAAAAGCTTAAAACCGGGGATATTATCAATATCGATATCACTGTAATCAAAGACGACTACCACGGCGACACCAGCAAAATGTTCTGCGTAGGCCAAGCCAGCCCACATGCACAACACCTCATAAAAACCACTCAAGAGGCCATGTATCGGGGTATTAAGCAGGTCAAATCTGGCGCCACATTGGGTGATATTGGCCACGCCATCCAAGAATACGCCGAAAGCAACCGATGTTCTGTCGTCCGTGAATTTTGCGGCCACGGCATTGGCAAAAACTTCCATGAAGACCCCCATGTCCTTCATTTCGGCAAACCTGGGGAAGGCGAGGTTTTAGAGGCCGGTATGATTATTACAATTGAACCCATGCTAAATTTAGGGAAGCGTCATATAAAAATCCTGGCCGATGGTTGGACCGCAGTAACTAAAGATCACAGCCTGTCTGCACAATGGGAACATACCATACTCGTCACCGATAACGGTTATGAAATACTAACCTTAAGGCAAGAAGAAAACCCCAATCTATGACTTATCAAATTAATCCCCAATGGTTTACAGAAAAAGATAACTTACCTCAATTTAAGCATCTACTAAAACAACACGACCAGTCATTAAGGGAAAAATTCGACCCACACCAATCTGTCCAAGGATTGTTGAGGGAAAAATCTGATTTTATCGACAACTTGCTAGCCGCCAGTTGGCAATATTTTTTGGCAGAATACGCAGAGAAACCTTGCCTAGTTGCTGTCGGGGGCTATGGTCGCCGAGAGCTTTTCCCTCATTCCGACATCGACTTAGTTATCATCCTTGAAAACGAAAATATTGCAGATTACCAAGAAAAACTCACTTATTTTTTGGCATTTCTCTGGGATATTGGCCTAAAGCCCGGGCAAAGTGTAAGGACTGTTGAGGAGTGCGTAACCGCAGCAATTAACGACCAAACCATTATGACTAGCCTGATGGAAAACAGGTACATTACCGGCAATAAGACTATTTTCGAAAAACTTAGAAATGATATTACCCCGGATAAAATTTGGCCTTCCGACCATTTTTTTGCCGCAAAAATGCAGGAACAACAGCATCGCTACACCAAGTACCACGATACCGCTTACAATCTAGAACCCAACATAAAAGAAGGCCCCGGCGGCTTGCGTGACATGCAAGTGATTACTTGGGTTTTCAAACGGCACTATAACTCAAAAACCCTAAGGGAACTGATGCAGTACGGGTTTTTACCGGAATCAGAATACAACCAGCTTATATCTGCGCTACATGTGCTTTGGCGAATCCGCTTTGCCTTACACTTACTAACTAATCGCGGCGAAGACCGGCTTATTTTTGATTACCAACGCGACCTTGCCCGTCAATTCGGTTTTCACGCTGATAATCAACAGTATAACCAAGATGTTGAGCAATTCATGCAGTTTTATTTCAAAACCATCATGGAACTGCAGCGCCTCAATGAAATGTTATTACAATTATTTAGCGAGCGATTTATCCCCGGCAACCTTCCCGGAAAATCAGCCGAGCTAGACGACAACTTTATAATCATAAACGACTATTTAGAAGCAAAAAACGACCAAATTTTCGAGCGCCAGCCTTTAGCACTGCTCGAAATATTCCTCATACTGCAAAAAAGCACATCCTTGAAAGGCGTTCGGGCAACGACTATCCGGTTAATCCGCAAAAACCTGCATCTGATTGATGAGACGTTCCGTCACAACAAAACCGCTAACCACCTATTTTTAGAGATTTTTCGGCAACCTGGAGGCATTACCACACAACTTAGGCGAATGAACCGTTATGGCGTCCTTGCAGCTTACCTGCCCGCTTTTGCAAATATTGTGGCACGTATGCAGTATGATTTATTCCATATCTATACCGTCGATGAACATACCATCTTCGTCATCCGCAACTTGCGGCGGTTTTCGCTGACAACGCACCGAAGTGAGCTACCGCTCTGTAATGATTTGTTTCAGCTAATCGACAAACCTGAAATTTTGTATATCGCCGCTTTATTTCACGACATTGCCAAAGGGATGCAAGGCGACCATTCGACAATAGGCGAACAATTCGCCCGTGAATTTTGCAAGCAACACGACTTCTCCCAACACAGTACAAAACTGGTCACTTGGTTGGTAAAGAATCATTTGGTGATGTCAATGACTGCGCAACGCAAAGACATCAGCGATCCTGACGTGATTCATGCGTTTGCCCAAAAAGTCGGCAGTATCGAATTCCTCAATCACCTGTATTTGCTTACTGTTGCTGATATTAGGGCAACTAATCCGGAAATATGGAATTCCTGGAAAGATTCATTACTCAAAGAGCTTTACTCTGCAACCCATAGCGCGATCCGTAGGGGAATGAAGCACCCTGCCGCGTTCAATGAACGTATCGCAGAACATAAAACAGAAGCCAAAGATACTCTACTCACACTTGGTGTTTCCAAGCATGACTTGGACGCGCTGTGGCAACACGTCAGCGATGAATATTTTTTGCGTTATTCATCAGAGGAAATTGTCTGGAACACAAAAGCTATTCTGTCGACCAACGAAAATAATTTACCCCTAGTGAACCTTCGCTCCCAAACCCGGCGGGGCAGCGCTGAAATTTTTGTTTACACCAAAAATACTGGAGGCGTATTTTCTCTAAGCACTGCAACACTAGACCAGCTCGGGCTCACTATTCTTGATGCCCGAATTATGACTACCGACAACAATTTTGTCTTGAACAGTTTCCAAGTATTGGAACAAACTGGCAAAGCCATTAAGGACTCCTATCGTATCCATCACATTTGCAACGCATTACGCACCAACCTAATCCACCAGGAGGTTAAAGAGCATACCAATATCCACCGGCAATCCCGGCAAGCCAAACACTTCCCTATACCTACCCATATTCGCTTTCATCCCGACCCACTCAACGCACATACAGTTATGGAACTAGTAACTACTGACCGCAGCGGGCTTTTATCAAAAATCGGCAAAATCTTTAACAAATACAAAATTAATTTGCACAGCGCCAAAATTGCGACGATCGGGAGCCGTGTTGAAGATATTTTTTATATTACCGATCTTGAACTGCGACCCCTCTCGGATCAATTGTTACAAAGCAAGCTAAAAGAAGAATTAATTAGTGTCTTGGATAGTTTTAAACCTAAAAAAACAAGCGTGACGATAAAAAAATAATTAAAGCGATTCACCACGGGCAAGCTTGGGTAAACTGCCTTCCAAACCCATGGCTGCAAGCATGACCTTCTTCTTTGCAGGCCATATCCTCTCGGCCAACCCTAGCCCAAGGTTGCGCAGGAAGCGGATAGGTAAAATCTCATTGCTAAATACTTGATAGAACAAATCCATAACTGTCATCATTTTGAGGTTTTCGTGTCGCCGCATTTTTTCATAGCGCCGTAAAACTGCAACATCACCAATATCTTGACCTAATTTCACTGCCTCACATAACACCTCAGCTAAAGCAGCAGCATCCAAAAGCCCTATATTTACACCTTGCCCAGCCAATGGGTTAATTGTGTGGGCAGCATCCCCCACTAATGCCACACCTGGCTTTATGTAAGTTTGCGCATGTTGCCGCCTTAACGGGAAACTCGCCGTACCCCGGACGCTGTTAATATCACCTAGTTCAGGGGGGAATGCTGCAATCAACTCTGTTTTTAATTTGTCATACGAAAGGCTTTTCAGCCGCCGGACTTCGTCCGCAGATTGATACCATACCAATGAACCGTAGTTACCAGGCAACGGCAAAAACGCTTGCGGCCCCGTCGGGACAAAGCGTTGCCACGTAATGTCTTGCTGCCCATATCCAGTTTCCACGTACAGCACTAAAGCATGTTGCCCATAATCCCAGCTGGTCACACCAACACCAACTGCCTGACGTACGCGGGACTGTGCACCATCCGCACCAACAAGGAGCTTGGCGACTAATATGCGACCATCAGTCAAGACAATTTCCGATGGCTCTCCAATGGCATAATTAATTTTATCAATCTGAGCAGGCGATAAATAACTGACATTATCGAAATCAGCAAGCCTATCAAGCAACGCCAATTGGATGATTCTATTTTCCACGATGTAACCCAGCTCTGGATAGTTAATTTCGTTGCTACAAAACTCAGTATCGCCAGCACCCTCCCAAACCCGCATACGACGAAACGGGCAATATCGCCGGGCCTCAATACCTCCCCATGCCCCAACGGTTTGAATAATTTTTTTAGACGCGATACTTAGTGCTGAAACCCTAAGGTCATGCGATTGCTCGTGACTAAAAGGTTGTGGTGGTGCATGTTCAATAACCGCGACCCTTAAGTCACTACCCCCTAATGCACAAGCTACCGCGGCGCCTACCATGCCACCGCCAACAATAACGACATCAAAATTTTCCCGACTATTCAATGATCCACCATACCTAAAATAAAAACATATTGTTTACTGAATAAACTATTACTTTAGCTTACCAATTACTACATAATCAGCAAACAAAAGCTTGCAAAATACCAAAAGATTACGTCAAATATAACTGCAAACACCACGTGACATTGACGTCCTAAATCCGTATAATTTAGTGGTTTTGCCGCGCAGAGCTCCGTAGTGAATTGACCTGGATACCTGCAGCACGAGGGCTTAACGATACTTACTTTCGCCCTTAAGATTAACATAGTTTAGAGGCATCAATGAATCAGAGTAATCTACCATCCAAACAAGGCTTATATGACCCTCGTAACGAGCACGATGCCTGTGGCGTTGGTTTCATTGTGCATATTAAAGGCAAAAAAAGCCATGGGATTGTACGTCAAGGATTAGATTTACTTGAAAACCTAACCCATCGTGGTGCAGTTGGTGCCGACCCTTGCGCGGGAGACGGTGCTGGCATCATGATACAGATTCCGGACGAATTCTTCCAAGCCGAGAGCAAAAAACTAGGTTTCAATTTGCCCACAGCTGGCAACTATGCGGTTGGCATGATTTTTTTGCCACGCAACACACAAGATCGTGCCGCGTGCGAACAAGTTATCGCTAAATATGTTACCCAAGAAAACGCGATACTTTTAGGTTGGCGTGATGTGCCAGTAAACAATACAGAACTCGGATATTCTGTTAAACCTGTAGAACCCTTTATTCGCCAATTATTTATTAGCTGCGGCGAAAACTGCGCTGACCAAGACGCATCTGAACGCAAACTGTTTGTCATCCGTAAACAAATTGAAAATGCAGTCCGTGAGATGAAGTTAGAAAACGGCAACGCTTTTTACATACCTTCGTTATCTTGCCGCACTATTGTTTTTAAAGGTATGTTACTTGCGAATCAGGTTGACTCTTTCTATCTGGACTTAAGTGATGAACGCATTATTAGTGCTTTAGCCCTTGTCCATCAACGGTTTTCGACCAATACTTTCCCAACGTGGGACTTAGCGCATCCATTCCGCATGATAGCCCACAATGGCGAAATTAACACATTACGCGGCAACATCAACGGCATGGCAGCTCGTCGGCATTCTATAGCATCGAAAATTCTCGGCGATGACATCCATAAATTATGGCCTTTGATTGCAGAAGAGCAATCTGACTCAGCCTGTTTCGACAACGCCCTGGAACTGCTGGTTGCCGGTGGTTACTCAATGGCACACGCAATGATGCTGTTAATCCCTGAAGCGTGGGCGGGTAATGAATTAATGAATGAGGACTTGCGCGCATTTTACGAATACAATGCGGCACTAATGGAACCTTGGGATGGTCCTGCGGCGGTAGCATTTACTGATGGCAGACAAATCGGTGCCACCCTTGACCGGAACGGCTTAAGACCAGCCCGTTATTTAGTTACTGATGATGATTTTGTCATTATGGCTTCTGAAATGGGCGTAATTGAAGTTCCCCAGCATAAAATTGTAAAAAAATGGCGTTTACAACCCGGTAAAATGTTGCTCATTGATATTGAGCAAGGCCGGATTATCGATGATTCTGAATTAAAAGCACAGCTAGCCACTAAACATCCCTATGCGGACTGGTTAAGTAAAACTCAAATTGTAGTTTCTAAGCTACCCCCTGAGGTATCGGCAATGGCACCAGATGCCCAAACCTTGTTGGATAGGCAACAAGCGTTCGGCTATACCCAAGAAGATATCGAATTTCTGATTAAACCAATGGCACAAACAGGCCAGGAAGCTATCAGTTCAATGGGCATAGATGCTGCACTAGCTATTCTGTCGGATCGTTCGCGCTTGCTTTACGATTACTTTAAACAAGGTTTTGCCCAGGTAACCAATCCTGCAATCGACCCAATTCGGGAAGAACTGGTAATGTCTCTTGTTTCTTTCATTGGCCCCCGCCCTAACCTACTTGGCTTAGAGGAAGGTGGTACGCATATGCGGCTTGAAGTAGAACAACCGATTCTTACCAATCAAGATTTAGAGAAAATTCGCCGTATCGAGCCACGCACTAATGGGGCGTTTAAAACTAAAACATTAAGCATTTGCTACCAAAGTGATCTGGGCGCTAACGGCATGGCAAGCGCACTCGACAGTTTATGTCAAACCGCCAAAAAAGCTGTTGAGGACGGCAATAATATCTTGGTATTGTCTGACCGGGAGATGGACGCAACCCACATTGCGATACCTGCATTATTAGCGACCTCCGCTGTACACCACTTTCTGACCCGTGAAGGTTTACGCACCAAAGCGGGCTTGGTTATCGAAACAGGCGAAGCACGCGAAGTCCAGCATTTTGCACTTCTTGCCGGTTATGGTGCAGAAGCGATTAACCCGTATTTGGCATTCGATACCTTATCAAGCTTATCGGAAAAAATACCCGAATTAACTGAATATGAAAGCCATAAACGCTTTGTGAAAGCAGTGTCTAAAGGCTTACTCAAAGTCATGTCAAAAATGGGGATTTCTACCTACCAATCCTATTGTGGCGCGCAAATTTTTAATGCAATCGGCCTATCTGAAGTTTTCTTGGATGCCTACTTTACCGGTACCACTAGCACGACAGAAGGCGCAGGAATTAACGAAATAAGTGAGGAAACAGTACGCCGTCATGCTCTTGCCTTCGGCAACGCACCACTTCTTAAAGAAGCACTTGATGTTGGCGGGGAGTACGCTTTCCGTATCCGCGGTGAAAATCATGCGTGGACACCCGTCTCAATCAGTAAACTGCAACACGCCACCCGAAGCAACAGTCGAGAATTGTTTGAAGAGTTTTGCAAACAAATTGACGACCAAAATGAAAAACTGCTGACCTTGCGCGGCTTGATGTCGTTAAAAGAAGCTGAAAATCCAATTCCATTAGAAGAAGTTGAATCGGCTGCTAGCATCGTTAAACGCTTCGCAACGGGAGCGATGTCATTCGGTTCGATTTCGTATGAAGCTCATACCACACTAGCAATTGCGATGAACCGTATCGGCGGTAAATCCAACACCGGCGAAGGCGGCGAATTACCCGAACGTTTTAAGCGCCTGGAAAATGGTGACTCTATGCGTTCCGCCATCAAACAAGTCGCATCAGGCCGATTTGGTGTCACTACGGAATATTTAGTTAATGCTGACGATATACAAATAAAAATTTCGCAAGGTGCAAAACCTGGCGAAGGCGGTCAATTGCCTGGTCATAAAGTCGATGCTGTAATCGCTAAGGTTCGGCATTCTACCCAAGGGGTTGGCTTGATATCGCCGCCGCCGCACCATGATATTTACTCAATCGAAGATTTGGCACAACTTATCCACGACTTGAAAAACGTTAACCCGGCAGCTCGTATTAGTGTTAAATTAGTTTCCGAAGTCGGTGTAGGTACCGTAGCGGCGGGTGTATCAAAAGCCCACGCTGACCATGTGACTATTTCGGGTTATGATGGAGGCACTGGCGCAAGTCCAATGACTTCGATCAAACACGCCGGATTACCTTGGGAAATCGGGTTGGCTGAAACCCACCAAACGCTGGTTCTTAACAAATTACGTGGCCGTATAGCTGTACAAGTCGATGGTGGCCTACGCACCGGACGTGATGTGATTATAGGTGCACTGTTGGGGGCTGATGAATTTGGTTTCGCGACAGCACCTCTAATCGTAGCGGGTTGCATCATGATGCGCAAATGCCATCTCAACACGTGTCCAGTTGGTGTCGCCACTCAAGACCCTGTACTAAGAAAACGATTTACCGGGCAACCAGAACATGTCGTTAATTATTTCTTCTTGGTTGCTGAAGATGTCAGGCATTGGATGGCAAAGCTAGGCTTCCGCACTATAAATGAAATGATAGGTCGTTCAGATATACTGAACATGCAACCTGCATTAAACCATTGGAAGACACATGGTTTAGACTTCAGCAAAATATTCTACAAACCAGAAACAGATAAAAATACTGCATTGTACCAAACCGAGGTACAGGATCACGGTTTAGACAAAGCCTTAGACCATGAGCTAATCCGCCAAGCTAAGTCAGCATTGGAAAACGGAAAACCAGTAAAAATAGACATCCAAATCAGGAATATAAACCGGACTTTTGGTGCAATGTTGTCGGGTGAAGTTGCTAAACGTTATGGCCATAAGGGTTTGCCAGATAATACTATAATAATCAATGTTAAAGGTACTGCCGGACAGAGTTTTGGAGCATTTTTGGCTCAAGGCATAAGTCTCCAGTTAAAAGGTGATGGCAATGATTACGTCGGTAAAGGTATGAGTGGTGGGCGAATTGCTATTTTGCCACCCGATGATTGCACCATTAATCCTGCCGAAAACATTATCGTCGGCAATACTGTGTTATACGGTGCGATCAGTGGCGAGTGTTATTTTAACGGCGTTGCAGGTGAACGCTTTGCTGTACGTAATTCTGGTGCCATTGCTGTCGTTGAAGGTGTTGGCGACCACGGATGTGAATACATGACAGGTGGTGTTGTAGTTGTGTTAGGCCAAACCGGCCGTAACTTTGCGGCAGGAATGTCGGGAGGGATTGCTTACGTATTGGATGAAAATAATGACTTCAATAAGCGCTGCAATCTGGCTATGGTTGCGCTTGAACCTATTCCGGCTGAAGATGAAAACCTGGAGAAAACAGCTCACCAAGGCGGCGATATGGAAACCCATGGCCGCGTCCATATCATGACAGACATGAGCCGTAATGATGCCCAACGGCTAAAGCGCTTAATTCAAAACCATCGACACTACACAGGCAGCGAACGTGCACAACATATATTGGATAACTGGGAAATTTTCCTGCCTAAATTTGTGAAAGTAATGCCTGTGGATTATCGCGAAGCGCTCAAACAAATCGAAGCGCTGCAAACCTCCGTGGCTGCTTAACTGTTATCTAAAGCACAAAGGTATTTTAACAATGGGTAAACCAACCGGATTCATGGAAATTGCGCGCAAAGAGCGCAAATATGCGCCCGCAACAGAGCGGGTTAAGCATTACAAGGAATTTACAATCATTCCTAGTGATACTGAAATGTCTGCGCAAGGTGCACGCTGTATGGATTGCGGCATCCCCTACTGCCATAACGGCTGCCCCATTAATAATATCATTCCTGATTGGAATGAAATGGTGCATCGCGGTGACTGGCAAAATGCGATTGCAATTTTGCACAGTACCAATAATTTTCCTGAATTTACCGGCCGTATCTGCCCTGCACCTTGCGAAGCAGCCTGTACGCTTAATCTAACTGACCAACCCGTAACTATTAAATCGATTGAATGTGCAATTATCGACAAAGCATGGGAAATGGGGTTAGTTAAACCGGAAATCCCAAGAAAACGCACAGGAAAACGTATAGCCGTTGTTGGATCAGGGCCATCAGGATTAGCTTGTGCCCAACAACTGGCACGCGCTGGCCATGAAGTCGTCGTTTATGAAAAAAATGACCGTATAGGCGGCTTGTTGCGCTACGGCATTCCTGATTTCAAAATGGAAAAACACCTGATTGATAGGCGTATTTCCCAAATGCAAGCCGAAGGGGTGAGATTCAGGCCAAACAGCCATATCGGTGACAATATATCAGCGAAAACCTTGCTTAGCGATTTTGACGCAGTGGTTCTCGCGATAGGTTCGGAAAAACCGCGTGACTTGGAAGTGGTAGGTCGTAACGAGCTTGAAGGCGTTTATTTCGCGATGGATTTCCTCCGTCAACAAAACAAACGCAATGCTGGCGATACTATTGCTGATGATGTTGCGATCAGCGCCAAGGGCAAAAATGTTGTGGTTATCGGTGGCGGCGACACAGGTTCTGACTGTATCGGCACGTCGATCCGGCAAGGTGCAAAATCAGTTGTGCAGATTGAAATCTTGCCAAAACCACCGGAAAAAGAGAACAAAATGATGACTTGGCCTTTATGGCCGAACAAATTGCGGACTTCTTCATCGCAAGAAGAAGGCTGTGACCGCCATTGGAGCGTCAACACTAAAAGTGTCACTGGCAAAGATGGCAAAATCACCCACCTCAACGCAATCAAGCTTGAATGGAAGCAAGAGGGTGGGAAATGGCTTATGGACGAAGTACCGAACAGTGAATTCGTTTTAGATGCTGATTTAGTTTTGCTGGCTATGGGTTTCATGCACCCAGTCCACGAAGGCTTATTGCAAGAAATGGGCATCGATCGCGATAGCCGAGGCAATATCAAAGCAGATGAACGGCAATACCGCACCAGCATTGATAAAGTCTTCGCAGCAGGTGATAGTCGGCGTGGCCAATCATTGGTGGTTTGGGCAATCCGTGAAGGTCGGCAAGCTGCATTTGCAGTTGATGAATACTTAATGGGATCTTCTGATTTACCCAGATAACGCCAAGTTGCTGGCTATTTTCTCGACTGATTCTTTAACAAAATTAAATTGTTATCAAATCAGCAATCTTTACTCTACAGGAAATCTCTAAAACTACCGCACTAACTTGTCTAAGTGCAATTTTTAGAGATTTCTCACAAACATAATGCCTGAACTACCTGAAGTTGAAACCACGAAGCGTGGCATAGCGCCTCATATAGAAAACCAGGTAATCGATCGCGTCATTATTCGCAATTACCAACTCCGTTGGCCTATATCCGACCATCTTAACAACACACTAACAAACCTCGAAATTCAGGCTGTATCCCGCCGAGGTAAATATTTGGTATTCACGACTGATTCAGGCAGCGTTATCTTACATCTAGGCATGTCCGGCAGTTTAAGGATTTTGCAGCAAGAACAAGCGCCGGAAAAGCACGACCACCTCGACTTTGTCTTTAAGAACGGCATATTTCTTAGATATAACGATCCCCGCCGCTTTGGCGCAGTAATCTGGACTACCGAACCAGCCTTGCAACACTCACTGCTCAATAAGCTTGGACCGGAGCCATTAACCACAAGTTTTGATGGCCGTTATTTGTACGAGCGTTCCAGAAACAAAACATTATTAGTTAAGTCATTTATTATGGATAGCCATGCCGTTGTTGGTGTCGGTAATATTTATGCTAATGAAGCATTATTTATGGCAGGAATACAACCTACACAACCCGCAGGCAATATCCCTTTAGCGAAATATATTGAATTGGCTGAATTAATAAAAACAGTTTTGGAACAAGCTATCAGCCAAGGCGGCACCACACTAAGAAATTTTGTAAATGAATCAGGCAAACCGGGCTACTTTAAACAACAATTGAATGTTTATGGGCGGGGTGGCTTACCTTGCAACCGATGCAACACACCCTTAACCGAAATACGGATTAACAACCGTACCTCGGTATATTGTCCTTGCTGTCAAAAATAAAGCGTTATCTTGGCTTGCTTTATTAAGTTAACTCCCTATAATTGCACCCTGCTTTCAGGTTCCAGAAGGTTTTCATAACCCACTGGTTAAACGGGAAGTCGGTAAGGTTTAAACATACCAAAGCCGACGCTGCCCCCGCAACGGTATATCAGTAAAGAACCGTCAATACGCCACTGTGTTTTTTGCATGGGAAGGTGATGGTTCAGGCAATCATTAGAAATTTGCCACTGATAAGCCCGGAGACCGGCCCGAAAGACTAATTCGGCACAGCGGAGGGCTGTCAACGAAAACGACAGCACATCTTCGTCCAGTACTCTCGTCTTCTGTCCTCCTTTGTGATTTCACAAACGCACTATGCGCGGGCGGCGCAGAGGAACTTATGCAAAAATTATTAGCCAGCTCACTATTGCTTGCGGGTTTTAACATCCCATTGCAAGCCCAAGAAACCACTCAACCCAACCCAGACGTTCTACCAGAGATGGTGGTCACGGCAACCCGGACTGAAACCGCAAAAAATCAATTATCAGCCGCATCGACAGTCTATACACGTATAGACATCGACCGGTTGCAAGCCAAAACCTTCCCAGATTTAATACGTGGCACAACAGGTATCGACATGACACAACAAGGTGGCTTCGGGCAAACCACCAGTATTTTTATGCGCGGAGCAAGCTCCAGCCATATATTGGTGTTAATTGATGGCATTAAAGTAGGGTCTGTTTCCTCAGGCAGCACTGCCTTCGAGTTTATACCACTGGATCAGGTTGAGCGTGTAGAAATCATCCGGGGGCCTCAATCGAGCTTATATGGCTCTGAGGCCGTGGGCGGCGTTATCCAGATATTTACCCGTAAAGGTAATCAACAAGAAAAACCCAGCGTCACGCTTGATGCAGGTGGCGGCACGTATGACACACTCAACGCTTCGGGAACAGTCAGTGGTAAATGGAAAAATAGCTGGTACAGCGCCGGAGCTTCCCACATGAATACTCAAGGGTTTAGTTCCCGCCCATTAGTACCGGATCCGTTTGGGGGTAAACCGCTCGATCAACCTGACCATGATGGTTATTACAATACGGCGGTTAATGCCAGATTAGGCCATCGTTTCAGCAATAATGCTGAAATTGAAGCCTCTTTCTTGCGGTCGGAAGGTAAAACAGAATTTGATGGGACACCTGATAAAACAAAGTTTGTAACCCAGGTTACCGCGTTATCGGGCAGCATAGATATCCTAGATAACTGGCGCTCTACCTTGCGGATTGGCCAAAGTTTTGACGATAACGATCAATTTGCGTCGCAATCAGCTTTTTATTCCCGCTTTAATAGTACGCGCTGGAACGCCTCCTGGTTGAACCAAATTGACTTATCCGACGGCCATCAACTAGTTTTGGGGTCAGACTACCGTTTCGACGAAGTCAGCAGCATACCTAGCCCATTCGACTCGTTACAAGAGAACTCGCGTTATGATGTTGGTGTATTTGGGGAATTGCATAGCCAGATCTTGGAAAAACATTTTATCAATACATCAATTCGCTGGGATAAAAATGAGCAATTTGGTAATTATGTTTCAGGAAATATTGGGCTGCGCTCTAACTGGAATCCCACCATCAGCACTTTTGCCAATTTTGGTAACGCCTTTAAAGCACCGGCATTTAACGATCTTTACTGGCCCAATGCCGGCAACCCTCTATTAAAGCCTGAAGAATCCATGTCAGCTGAGATCGGCCTAGCAGGCAACCATAAAAACTTACAATGGGAAGTCCGCGCTTATCATACCAATTTTGATAATTTGATTAACTGGGCACCCGCACCGACACAAGCCGACCCTTTCCGCTGGATTCCGTCAAATGTTGATAAAGCTGAAATCCAGGGGATCGAAGCAGAATTAAGCGCCCAAATAATGGGTTGGAACGGCAAATTGAATATGAATATATTAAGCCCGGAAAATCAGAAGTCACATAAGCGCCTAAACCGTCGTGCTGACAAAACGCTATCGTTTGATTTGTCCCGCTCATTTGGGAAAATAGATGTCGGTGCCCACATTTTGGCGCAAGACCACCGTTTTGACGACCCGTCGAACACTATTAAAGTTGCAGGCTATGTGACTGTTGACCTGCGCACCGCTTACCATTTCAACAAAAATTGGCTGTTGAGCGCAAAACTTAACAATTTATTCGATAAACAATATCAAACTGTTGATGCTTACAACACACCGGATAGAAACTTCTTCGTCTCAATCCATTATAATAATTGAACGATGAATCCAAACCAACCACTATTAAACTTAATCACTGGAGATAAACTATGACGAGCATAAACTGGCAACGTATCCCAGTTTTCCCTACTATCCTGGCCGGACTGATGGCCTTAACCCGTTTTCACCACTTTGGCTCAGCTTATGCCTTACCTGACGCGTCACTAGCGGTGTTTTTCTTTGCAGGACTTTACGTCAACCGGTTATCGTTTTTTGGTTTATTGCTGTTATCTGCTGGATTAATTGATTACGTGGCCATTACGAAATTCAGTGTCAGCGATTTCTGCATTTCCCCCGCATACTTATTTTTAATCCCAACTTATGCTGCGCTGTGGCTGGGTGGAAAATTTTCCCGCCAGTATTCCTTGTCACAAGCAGCCGATACACTTAAGGTTTTTACTGTGGCTACATTGGCAGTAACAATCGCTTATCTATTATCTAATGGCAGTTTCTATTTGCTTTCTGGCCGTTTTGGCAATTATTCGTGGCAGGGCTATTTTGACCAAGCGATACGGTATTTTCCGCAATATGCGAGTGCAACGTTGCTCTATATTGTGATTGGCCTCGTTGTCGTAAAGCTTTGCAAATTAATTCCTAGACGGTTGATGGCCCAGCATTAAAGATGTGCCTGATATGGCACATTAGAAATTAATCGAAATGAAAAACCGAGCGGGGTACGACAATTACGCAATTTACTGTCATAATGTACAAATGCGAGTTAAACAATAATGCTTTTAAATCCTGCTTACGTTTAGCAGATCGGGTAACCAGCAGTTTTCAAATTATAACAATAATTAATGGAAGAACTATTTATCGGGTGGTTAAAGGAATATGGATACATTATCCTGTTCCTCTGGAGCATACTTGAAGGCGAGATAGGGTTGATCATGGCCGGTATAATGACCCATACCGGCGACATGAATTACTTTTTCGCAGTGTTTGTCGCTGGTTTAGGTGGCTTTACTGGCGACCAGATTTATTTTTATATCGGTCGGTTTAACAAAGGATACATCCAACGAAAATTGCATAAACAACGACGTAAATTTGCCATAGCTCACTTGCTCTTAAAAAAATATGGGTGGCCTATTATTTTTGCGCAACGTTACATGTACGGCTTGCGGACTGTAATCCCAATGTCCATCGGGTTAACAAAATATTCGGGAAAACAATTTGCTTTTATCAATTTAATAAGTGCATGGGTTTGGGCTGCAATTACCATAACACCGGCTTATATATTTGGCGCTGAAATCCTGGTTTTGTTAAATTACGCCAAACAACACTGGTATTTTGCACTACCTATTGCTGGTGGATTTTCCTGGGGAATTTATTATTATTTCCATCAACTTGAAAAGCAATTATTAGAAAAACGGCTTCGGCGGGCTTCTGCAAACCAGCTAATTTAATTGGTTGAGAACTCAAAGCGGGTAACGATTTTGTATTCGGATTGCTCATAAAAAACCCCGGCTGTTTTTCAACAAGCCGGGGTTTTTATTTTTTGCTACAACGCAACGCGGTTGTAAGCAGGTAGAGGGTTTACATCATACCACCCATACCGCCCATTCCACCCATGCCGCCCATATCTGGCATGCCATGACCGCCTTTATCATCGCTAGGTGCATCAGCAATCATCACTTCGGTCGTCAGCATTAAGCCAGCCACGGATGCTGCGTTTTGCAATGCAGTACGAGTTACTTTAGCAGGGTCTAAAATACCCATTTCGATCATATCGCCGTATTTGCCGGTAGCCGCGTTGTAACCGAAGTTACCCGTACCTTTTTGCACTTCGTTGAAAACAACTGAAGGCTCATCACCCGCATTCGATACGATTTGACGCAATGGCTCTTCCATGGCACGGCGCAGGATGTTAACTCCCACGGTTTGATCGTGGTTGATGCCTTCAAGGCCAACCAAAGCAGATAACGCACGAACCAACGCCGTACCGCCACCAGCAACAACACCTTCTTCAACCGCAGCGCGGGTTGAATGTAACGCATCTTCAACACGGGCTTTCTTTTCTTTCATTTCAATTTCGGTTGCAGCGCCAACTTTAATCACAGCGACACCGCCAGCCAATTTAGCCAAACGTTCTTGCAGTTTTTCTTTGTCGTAGTCAGAAGTGGCTTCTTCAACTTGTGCACGAATTTGAGTTACACGGCCTTTGATTTGGTCGTCAGAACCCGCGCCATCAATAATGGTCGTATTTTCTTTAGTGATTTGTACTTTTTTCGCAGTACCCAATTGTGACAGTTCAGCTTTTTCCAAACTTAAACCAACTTCTTCAGCGATAACAGTACCACCTGTCAGTACAGCAATGTCTTCCAACATGGCTTTACGACGGTCACCAAAACCTGGTGCTTTAACCGCTGCCACTTTAACGATTCCACGTATAGTGTTAACCACTAAAGTAGCTAAAGCTTCACCTTCAACATCTTCGGCAACGATCAATAATGGACGGCCAGATTTAGCAACGGCTTCCAATATTGGCAACATTTCACGGATGTTGGAAATTTTCTTTTCGTAAATCAAGATCAACGGATCGTCTAGTTCAACACTCATGTTGTCTTGTTTGTTGATGAAGTAAGGTGACAAATAGCCACGGTCAAACTGCATACCTTCAACCACATCCAGTTGGTTATCCAGACCTGAACCTTCTTCAACGGTAATTACGCCTTCTTTGCCGACTTTTTCCATCGCTTCAGCAATGATTTTACCCACTGACTCATCTGAGTTAGCTGAGATAGTACCTACTTGGGCGATCGCTTTGTTATCAGCGCAAGGAGCCGCTGATTTAACAATGGCGTCAACAGCTTTGGTAACCGCCAGATCAATACCACGCTTCAAATCCATTGGATTCATACCCGCAGCAACCGCTTTCAAGCCTTCATTTACAATAGATTGCGCCAATACGGTTGCAGTCGTAGTACCGTCACCCGCGACATCAGACGTGTGTGACGCGACTTCTTTTACCATTTGTGCGCCCATGTTTTCGAATTTGTCTTTCAATTCGATTTCTTTTGCAACAGATACACCATCTTTCGTGATGGTAGGCGCGCCGAAGCTTTTATCTAAAATTGCATTACGGCCTTTAGGGCCTAAAGTTACTTTTACTGCATTTGCTAAAATGTTAACACCGCGAGCCATGCGGCTACGTGCGTCATCACCAAATAATACGTCTTTTGCTGCCATGTTCTATTCCTAAATATAAGTAATTGATTGTAAGTAGCGGGATTAACCCAAGATGCCCATGATATCTTCTTCGCGCATCACGATCAGGTCTTCGCCATCAACTTTAACTTCATTGCCGGAATATTTACCGAACAATACTTTATCGCCAACCTTAACTTCCAAAGCACGGACTTGGCCGTTGTCCAGTTGCTTGCCGCTACCTACAGCCAGTACTTTACCTTGACTTGGTTTTTCTGCAGCAGAACCAGGCAATACAATACCGCCTGCTGTGGTGGTTTCTTCTTCAACGCGTTTTACGATTACTCGGTCGTGTAACGGACGAATATTCATCTATATCTCCTAGAGGTTAAACAGGGTTAAAATTGTGTTATTAGCACTCGCTAGTAATGAGTGCTAATAATAAACAGCTTTTGCAGTCTGTCAAGTTCTTTGGCATTATCTACCACGACATCTAACCCAAATAGCTTTCTATGAATGACGACCAGCTTCTACGTTACAGCCGCCAGATTATGCTGTCCCAGTGCGACATTACCGGCCAGCACAAACTGCTTGCTGCAAGCGTTTTAATCGTTGGCGCGGGAGGTTTAGGATCTCCGGCTGCGATGTATCTTGCTGCTGCTGGTGTCGGTCATATAACCATATGTGATGACGACGAGGTAGATTTATCCAATTTACAAAGACAAATTGCCCATCACACCTCCGATGTGGGGCTTGATAAAGTTATTTCAACCCGTGCGACACTTAATCAATTAAATCCAGACGTACAAGTAACGGCTATCAAGCAGCGCTTACAGGGGGAGCTATTGGACGCAGAAGTCGGAAAAGCCGATGTGATTCTGGATTGCAGCGATAATTTTGCAACACGGTTTGCTATCAACAAAGCTTGCGTAATTTACTGCAAACCTTTAGTTTCAGGTGCGGCAATCCGGTTTGAAGGGCAAGTATCGGTTTTTAAGTCAGGAACAAACAACCCTTGTTACAATTGTTTATATAATAATGAAGGTGAGGAGCTTCAAAATTGCTCCACTAATGGCGTGATTGCACCCATAACCGGACTTATCGGCAGCATTCAAGCCTTAGAAGCAATGAAGCTGATTATCAAAACCGGAGAATGTTTAACAGGAAAATTGTTGCTGATTGACGGCCTAACGATGAACTTTAGGACAATGCGGTTTAAAAAAAATCCACATTGCCCAACTTGCGGCATTACTTAATACTTACCATAAGCTTTTAGTTTATTTATTTAGCAGTTTTTTTACGAAACCAAGCGTTTTCTCAGCTATATCATTAACTATTGAAGCACTATCACCATGTGGCTCAGTCTCACCGAATGGTTTGCCATCATTCTGAGTAAACTTATAAATAAAATAGCCTAATGGTGCAAACGCCACGGTGGCTATTATAAACATCCAGATAAAAAGCTCAGTTACATCACCCATCGCATATTCTCCCCGCCATTTATTTGAAATTATTGTGTTAAATTTGGCGAAATTTGATCATACTCCTTTCTATCGAAAAATAAAGCATCCTTTTGCAGATAAAAGCATTGAATTAAAACTCTAAATATGCATTTAACGCAATAGTTGCGAAATCAAAAAGATTGTCCTATACTTCGATAAGCTTACTTGATCAAGCTAGCTTATAAAATTTAAAAACTTCTGGAGGTTTATTATGAAATGGGAAACACCACGTTACACAGATTTACGTTTCGGTTTTGAAGTAACTATGTACATCTACAACCGTTAATTGGTTGGCAGTTAAAAATAAGAAGGGGTTCTTTTGAACCCCTTTTTTTTGCCTTGCTTTCGCTTATAGCCTATCATTCCAGACTAATATCGTTTCAACTTATTAATATTATGAAAATCAGAATTCTCGGCTCCGGCGCAGGTGGTGGCTTTCCGCAATGGAACTGCAACTGCCATAACTGTAAACGCATCCGCAGCGGCGAAATGAATGGCAAAGCCCGCACCCAATCATCCATTGCCGTCAGTAGTGATAACCAAAACTGGCTTTTAATTAACGCCTCGCCCGACATTCGCGCCCAACTGGAAGCTTTTCCTGCAATTCAACCTAAATCAGGCCTACGCGATACGGGCATTAAGGCGATATTGCTCATCGACAGCCAAATCGACCACACTACCGGCTTGTTGATGTTGCGCGAAGGTAAGCCTTTGGATATTTACTGTACCGAAATGGTCAGACAAGATTTGACAACCGGATTCCCAGTATTCAGCATGTTGTCACATTACTGCACAGTGAACCATCACCCAGTGCCGATTGACGGCGGCAGTTTTACCATTCCGGCCATCGCCGACCTGCGTTTTTATACCCAGGCGTTAAAAAGCAAAGCCCCGCCTTATTCGCCGCACCGTTACGATCCGCATGACGGCGATAATATCGGCCTGGTCATCGAGCAAATTTCCACTGGAAGGAAAGTGTATTATTCGCCGGGACTGGGCGAAATCGAGCCACATGTACTAACCAACATGCAGAACGCCGATTGCATTTTGGTAGACGGTACGTTCTGGTCTGAAAACGAAATGATCGACTTGGGCTTAAGCAAGAAACCGGCGGCAGAAATGGGGCATCTGCCACAATCCGGCAAAGGCGGCATGATTGAGGTATTGAATTCCGTGCCGAATGCGCGCAAGATACTGATCCATATCAACAACAGCAACCCGATTTTGGATGAAGATTCCGTCCTGCATCGGCAACTGCTTCAAGCTGGAATTGAAGTGGCGTATGATGGCCTGGAAATCGATTTGTAAGTATGACATTTATAAACCAAAACATCCGTTCGCGCTGAGCTTGTCGAAGCGCGATTTCTGAGGTTTATTATGTCTGTTGTCCTACAAAGAAAACGCTTAACCGAGCAAAATAATTTAACAATTAAAGCCACCAGCGAATTTGAAAACGAATACGTAGACGGCGATTGCTATGCCATGTCCCGGGCGAGCGAAAAACACAACCTTATTACCGGCAATAACTTCCTTCTCCTTTGTCAAGCAGGGCGTATTGCCGGACGCAGGGTTTTTGCAAGCGACATCAAATGCCGCGCCGAACACGTCAAAATTTATTATTACCCCGATGTTATGCTGGTATGTGAAAAAGCCGATAACGCCAAATTTTACAAAGAACAGCCCTGCTTTACCGCCGAAGTGCAGTCGCCGAGTACCGAACGTGTTGACCGCCATGAGAAATGGCAGGCTTATTCCCAACTGCCCAGTCTGAGCTATTACTTACTCGCTGATTCACAACAAAGAAAAGTTGAGTATTTTCATCGCGATGCGGCGGGTATGTGGCAAAACGTCTCGTTGGTAGCCGGACAAACTTTAGCAATAAACTGTGGCGACTACCAAGCCACCTTAATCCTTGATGACATTTATGAGGATGTGGTGTTTGAATGAATTAACGGTGTCTACTGCTTTAAATAAACCTTGCTACATTGTTTTTTTCGACTCTAAAAGCGATACAATACAGAAATATGGAATAGTTTTGATGGAGACTCGAAATGGCAACCGCTTATGATAACGACATAATTGCTTGGTCAAAAGAGCAGGCTCAACTGTTGCGTGCAGGCAAATTATCGGCCATCGACATTGAACATATCGCAGAGGAAATTGAAGACGTGGGCAAAAGTGAACAACGCGAACTGGCAAATCGAATGGCTGTACTGTTGTCGCATCTGCTGAAATGGCAATATCAGCCGGAACGCCAAAGCGGGAGCTGGCAACGTACAATCAAAGAACAACGCAAAGCTATTGCCCGTCGCATAATAAACACACCCAGTTTAAAGGCTTCCCTTAACGATACCGAATGGTTAGATGATGTTTGGGGCGATGCCGTTTCCATGACTATCAATGAAACTGGAATCGGTAGCTTTCCTGAATCTTGCCCTTGGGCAGTTGAAAATATAGTGTCCGAAACATGGCTGCCATCACCCCAATAACACCGAAAAAATACCAAGCCCGTACAGGGCTTACTTTTATTTTCAAGCAATACACTCCATTTTGTTAAGAACATCCTGGTATTTAAGGTTACTACATGTCAAAAACACATTTTTTATTTATCCTTTTTTCCTCAATGGCTCTTGCAGGGTGTCAAGGTATACAAAGTGCAATACCTATTCTTGGTAAAAATGAGTCGGATAAAATTGAGGAAATATCAGGCTACTGGAATTGTCGTGATAAAACTAAAGAACCAATGGATCTTCCTTGGTTAGTTGAAGATTTCTCTAGCGGTTTTTTGTTGAAAGATTATGTTTATAAAGCCACATTGCTTGAACAAAAAAGCGAATCCAAAGAGGTTTACCTTGCTAGGGCAAAAAAATATGGGCAAACATATGTGCTTCAGTTTTGTGCAGATATTCTAAGGAGTGATAATAAAAATCAGCATCCATGTGCATATGTCTATGCTATAAAACAAAAAGAGGCTTTTGACATCTATCCCACAATAGATGACAACCTGTCTTCCGCCGTAAAAGAGGTTCTGGCAGACGTTTTTGTAAATACCAAAAGCAGCGTAGACATTGTATTAAACGACGACTTTGTTGCTGCAAAAGGTAAAAAACTCATCGAGACCATTGGCAGAACCCAACCTAAAACCGATTTATCCGATAATGCCGTGGCTTCCTGCGAGAAAATCACAATAGAACAAGCCAGAAAAATAGTAGACGAAAACAGAGCTAAAAAAGAGCAGAATACAAAATAGGAGGAGGCCAAAAAGTGGAACAACGTCGCCCTACCCAGCAATGATTCTGGGCGAATAATCCCGCTTAAAAACATTCAAACTCAATGCGGTGGTACGCAAGAATACAGTCGACTTAATTTATAAAGCAACGCACTTCCTTTCCAAAGACTTACATATAGAAGAATTAGCCGCGAACGATGCGAAATGTAATGAAACGATATGTTTTCCGAGGCAGGTAACTTTGTAATAGCTTTGCTAAGCGATAAAAACGTCAACTCTTATTTAGAGTTAACAGGTCTAATTTTAGCTGTCCTAGATTTTACTGGACTGAAAATTTTTTTAGAAAGCCTTATAGATGGATTAATCCAAAGTCTTCATAACTTAATTTATAATAATAACAATCAAATAGCTGATAAATTAGAGTATTTTGGAAGGGAGTTTCTTGAGCTGATAAAAAAACCATTTATTTTTTATGGGTTGGATTTCTTGGACTATACGGCATCATTTTTATAACTGTAATTTTTTTGATAATCGCTACAATAATTTCTTTCGGTTCTTGCGCGCCTCTTCTTTTTGCTTTTTTAAGTTTATTATCTGTTATTTATGTAGGGATACTTTTAGATTTTAAAGCTTATCTGCCTTATATAGCTATATCTCTTTTAACTGTTACTGTTAGTTTAGGAGGGTTATGGGTGGTGATGAAAATAGCCCAACCTGTAGTGTTGTTTTTTCCTTACTCATTTTTCTTACCAGTCTACTGGTTGTTCAAAGCATTCAATATGTTTCCGGGCAAAACATTAGGTACGATAGGCTTACTTATGTCATTAATCAGCTATTTTTTTAAAGGTTAATCAATATCTCAAAAGCTTTGCTCGTTCTACACTGAACATCTGAAACGAAGATATACGTATATGCTTAAGCGAAAATTTTATTAAAAAACAAAAAATTAATTTATGAATAATATCGAACAACAACCCTGGTCCCGCACCGAATTCGAAGCCCAATTACGCGGTATGGAAAAGTATTACCACATCCATCATCCTTACCATACCTTGATGAATGAAGGTAAGTTGACCAAGGAGCAAATCCAGGGCTGGGTGGCTAACCGCTTTTATTACCAGGTCAGCATTCCGCGCAAGGATGCCAACATCCTCGCCAACTGCCCCGACCGCGAAACCCGCGCCAAATGGATTCAGCGTATCATGGATCACGATGGCCATCCCGGCGACCCCGGCGGAATTGAAGCCTGGATTCAGCTTGGTATGGCGGTGGGCTTAAGCCGCGAGGAAATCACGTCTGAGCAGCATGTGTTACCCGGTGTACGTTTTGCCGTCGATGCTTATGTTAACTTCGCAAGACAAGCCGAATGGCACGAGGCGGCCAGCTCGTCATTAACCGAGCTGTTTGCCCCGAAAATCCACCAGCAACGCCTGGACAACTGGCCCGAACATTACCCCTGGATCGATAAAGACGGCTATGCCTATTTCCGCAAACGCCTGACCGAGGCTCGCCGTGACGTCGAACATGGCTTGGCAATCACCTTGGACTGGTACAAGACCCGCGAACAGCAAGACCGGATGGTTAAGATATTGCAGTTTAAATTGGATGTGCTGTGGACCATGGCGGATACCATGTATATGGCTTATATCTATAAAATGCCGCCTTATTTTAATGTGATGAAATAAATAGCTTCTTGTACAAGGCGGATTCAAATCAATAGAAAAATTGAACATGAGCGTTATCTAAAAAAGACACTATATACCGTTCAAGATCAGTAATTTACTGAAACTTAATTCAAAATTTAACTAACTATAAATTTTTTTGAGTGTATTTATGAATGCAAAAACTATTTTAGCTATTTTTTTTATTTTAGGTTCAACTGTATTGAACTTAAAGATTGCAATCTGTGCGCCGGTTACAATTGCAGAGGCAACGATAGATTGGAAAACTCTTTCAATAACAGCCGCTCCTCTAGGTACTAGCCCTACCCCAACGATTAACTGGAGCAAGCAGATTTCACGCGTAGACGCAAATGCAGAAGACCTTAAGGTTACTAATTCAGTCTATGCTTACGATTGGAATTCGGAAATTAATTCGAGTGACGGCAATGCCATCACATACGCTAAAGCAAGTGTCAATTCATTGGTTTTACACAGCTATGCTCAAGACTCTAATCCATCAATAGCTAGCGAAGCTTTATCAGGCACTGAACGTGACTTATATTTTTCTGTTACTGGAAATGGTTATATAAATTTTTCTGTTGATTACAAGCTAGATACGCTTGCAGTTTTCAACAATCTGATTCCTATTTCCAACAATGGTTATGAAACATATTTGTATGCCTCCTTAGATGCATTTGAAATTGATACCTTGAAAAATTTTTCAGATCAAGCCACTCTGAGCATTTATGATTTTGATATAAACGTGCCAACTCACAGCCAAGGAACTTTATCTGTCAATCTGCCAGTAAATGATGGCCGACAATATTGGTTTCGTGCTAATACATTTACAAATGTTCGACTTTCAGCAGTTCCTTTGCCAACTTCAATTTGGTTGTTTATTTCTTCTTTGGTTGCGATTTTTACCATTAATACGGCGTTCAGAACCAAAATGGTGGGCTACGGATCATCTTCGACCACGTTAAAATAATTAATCGGTACAACTAAAAAATCGGTTTTGATTACTAACCTCTGAACAAGTTGGTTGCGTTAAGATACCCTCAACACCCACAAGGCATAATATAAAGGTACAACCCCAACAATTCGGAGTCATTTAGGTCTTATTCCATTTGCCCGATTTTTGCCCTACAAAAAAATCACATACCCCCAGTTTTTCACTTATAATGTACATTATTTTGTACATTTAAGCCAGCAATGAAACAAGCCTCCTTCACTGAAGTCCGCAATAACGCCAAACAATTCTTCGATCTCGTTGAATCCGGCGAATCCGTGCGCGTATTGCGGAACGGTAAACCTATCGCCGATATAGTCCCGATAACCGCCGACCTGCCTTCGTGGAAACGCCGCACCGCGCAACCTTTGGTTATTGATAGCGAATTGATCAGCCGGATGATTCTCGACGAACGCGAACAAAGCCGATAAAAACAGCCGATGCGGGTCTCTTTCGATACCTCGGCTTTTGTCAAACGTTATATTGCCGAAAGCGGCACCGATGCCGTGCTGGATTGGTGTCAACGCGCCACTGAAATCGGTTTGTCGGCGATTGCCGTTCCTGAATTGATCTCAGCTTTTTGTCGATTAAAGCGGGAAAACAAAATAACCCGTGAGCAGTATCAACAACTCAAAACCCACTTATTTTCTGACATTGAAGACATTGCCATTGGCGACTTAACGCCAATTGTGCTTTCTTATTCCGTCAATAGCCTGGAAAATCACACATTAAGGGCAATGGATGCGATACATATTGGTAGCGCTATTGCCTTGAAGTGCGATACATTTATCTCTGCCGACCATCGTCAGCTTGAAGCGGCACAACGGGCTGGATTACGTGTAGTTGAAGTATAATAGCCAGCAGATTGAGTAACACTAAAATAACTTAAACAAAAACACTGAACCACCTTGGAGATTGTTATGAAAGCATCGAAACAACGTAATGATTTTTTTTTCGCTTTTTTATTGTTGCTCATCATTAGCTTAAATCTTAAGCCTGCTTTTGCGAAGGATGAGACAACTACCACACCAAAAACCTTAAACTTATCGGGCTTATATTTCGGCT
Source organism: Methyloglobulus sp. (assembly GCA_965247625.1). GTDB lineage: Bacteria > Pseudomonadota > Gammaproteobacteria > Methylococcales > Methylomonadaceae > Methyloglobulus. The sequence continues at coordinate 175,012 of CBDFHL010000001.1, forward strand.
TTATACCTTGCGATGATTGCCAGGGTATCAAAACCACTTTGGCCTTGAATGCCAACAACTCCTATGTGCTGCTAACCCAATACGCGGGTAAATCTGACCGGGAGTTTGTTGAGAAAGGCAAATTCAATATCTCTGAAAATGGCGAAAAACTGGTGTTAACCCCCAAGAAAGGTGGAATTGACCAACAACAGTATTTGATCGATGATGACATGCTGGTCAAGCTTGATGAAGAAGGCAACCGCATCACCAAAGATGGCGCAGACCGTTATATTCTGCACAGAAAAGATATTGTTAAAAAACGCGATGACTCACATGGCTCGCATTAAGGACTTGTGATTAATAAGCAAGCCGATTGCACTACTCTCTACCTTTTTAAACATTTACAATGACGATTAATCCCGATAAACCCATCAAGTTTTCGCCTTTGCATCGCCTGCAATGGGAAGAAGCCCAGCAAAAAGATGTCATTCTTTATCCCGAAGGCATGGTAGAGCTTAACCAAAGTTCGGCAGAAATCCTCAAGTGCTGTGACGGGGTTCGCAACCTTGCCCAAATCGTCAGCGAACTTGAACAAAAGTTCACCACCTCAGGTCTTACCAACGACATCACCGCTTTTCTTGAGATTGCATTAAAAAATGGCTGGATCCAACAATAACGCGAAAGCGAATCCAATTACGCCGCCGCGCTGGTTGCTGGCGGAGTTGACATATGCCTGCCCGTTGCAATGCCCGTATTGCTCTAATCCGGTGGATTACGCCAAATACCCTTCTGAATTAAGTACGGACGACTGGAAGCGTGTCTTAACCGAAGCCCGCAAGATGGGAGCGGTGCAATTAGGTTTTTCCGGCGGCGAGCCGTTAACGCGTAAGGATTTGGTCGAATTGGTCAAACATGCTCGCGAGTTGGGGTATTACTCGAATTTGATTACATCCGGTTACGGTTTGACCGAAGAAAAAATTATCCAGCTTAAAGAAGCGGGACTGGATCATATTCAAGTCAGCATTCAAGCCAGTACCCAGGAACTCAACGACCATATCGCCGGGACTTCGTCTTTTTATCACAAAAAAGAAGTTGCCCATCTGGTCAAAAAGCACGGATATCCGATGGTGTTGTGCGTTGTCATTCACCGCGAAAACATCCACCAAATGCCACAAATCCTGGAGATGGCGGAAGAACTTGGCGCGGATTATCTGGAACTCGCCAACACCCAATATTACGGCTGGGCGCAGATTAACCGGGATTTATTGCTGCCGACCAAAGCCCAGTTTGAGCAAGCCGAACAAATTGCCCAGGCGTTTAAGGAAAAAGTCGCTGGCAAAATGAAAATATATTACGTCGTGCCGGATTATTACGAAGATCGCCCCAAAGCCTGCATGAACGGCTGGGGAACGACGTTTTTAACCATTGCACCAGATGGTGTTGCCCTGCCCTGCCATTCTGCCCGTGATTTACCTGGGCTGGATTGCCCAAACGTTAACGACTACACCATCCAGGAAATTTGGCACGAATCTAAAGCCTTTAACTTTTTTCGGGGCTTTGACTGGATGAAAGAACCCTGCCGTAGTTGCGACGAAAAAGAAAAAGATTTCGGTGGTTGCCGCTGTCAGGCTTATCTACTTACAGGCGACATGACTATCGCTGATCCCGTGTGCAGTAAATCGCCTGAACATGGGATTATCCAGCAAGCGATTGATTCGGCAAAAGTAACTGCAAATTTAACGAGCGGTGAAAAGCCGTTGGTTTTTCGGAATTCAAAAAATTCAAAAGCTATAAGTTCAGAAGTTGATACTGCTATTTAGAACAAGCATCTTACCTGCTGGGAAGCTTTTCATCCCCAAACAATTTAAAAGTGGCAAAAGCCGCTTAGTTGCGTGTCCCCTGAAGTTAAGGCAAGACCACCCTTCTTGAGAGCTAAAAATAAATAAAGCAGAATTAATTCTGCTTTATTTATTTTTAGAATTGGCTTATAAAAGGAATTCGATAAATTTTCTTACCGGCAATGGCTTACAGAAAAGCAAGCCTTGCCCAAATATGACTCCGCGCTCTTTAAGATAAGTCATTTGGTATTGGTTTTCTATGCCCTCCGCTATCAGCCCATATTGCATCGTGGTTGCAATATTTATTACATGGTCAACCAGTCCCGTACTTGTAGTTTCGCTTTGGATACCGTCTACAAAGGCCTTATCTATTTTCAGGTAATCCAAAGGAAAGCGTTGGAGATAACTAAGGCTGGAATAACCCGTTCCAAAATCATCCAACGCCAGTTTTGCCCCTTGCTTGCGTAAGTTTTCCATGATTATATTCCCAAACTCGACATCGTTCGGCATTAAGCTATGTTCGGTTATTTCATAGATGATTTGCGTATGGGGTATGGGGTATTTGGTTGAATAGAAGATCGCCACTTACCGCTTTATTGCCATCCGCTCCCAAGTCAGAGGTACTTAAATTAATACTGATGTGGATATCAGGATTACGAACTAAAAAAGCGCCGAGCTCCAACTCAACGCGGCGAATGAGCCAATGCGTGATATGACGGATCATGCCAGTTTGCTCGGCAATCGGAATAAAAACGAGGGGTAGAATTAATCCGCGCTCCGGATGTTGCCAGCGGATCAAGGCTTCGGCTCCAACGCAGCGGTTAGTAACCATATCCATAAGCGGCTGGTAATGTATACAAAGCTCGTTTTTCTCAATGGCTTGCCACAGTTCATCCTGAAGCAAATTTGAGCGCCTCCGGTTCCTTTTCAATAACAGAATAAGCACTATGGACATCAATCCGCCTAGTAGGGATAAAAATAAGGCATCCCGGCGCCAATGTTTCAAAATAAATGCTGGTGATGCTGTTACCACGGCATAAACCGGAAAATCACCAGATTTATAAATGGAAAATAGATTTCCATGATAGTAGCGTATATGCTCAGCACTGGTTGTGATCGGCGGCAATTCAAGCTCCGACATCGAACCAAAACTTATCACCGCTTTGCCGTCTTCCCTAACCAGAAATACCCCTCTGACTTCGCCTAGCTGGACATATTCGTGAAATTCCGCGAAAACATCCGGATCAATTAAAGCATTGACATAGCTACTTGCGCTTACCCGATAGTTAACCAGGATCGATTTGCCACCTTGCAAGGTCGGCAGCGGAGGTACTAAAGCAATATCACCATCCTTCTCCGCTATGCGTCTTTGCTCAATATTGGTGATTTCGACCGGCGGTAAACAATTTCACATCATTGCACATCAATTTATTGTCATTGATAATGCCGGTTTCCCGTACATACATGACTTTAAAAACTTTATCGCGCATAAAATCGACGGCGGATTGGTCGCAGCGTGCTGAAGTTTGTTCAGCCAATTGTTTAAGATTTGATTGCGTAATTTTGAGAATGTTGTCGGCGCGTCTAGCCGTTGCGTCTGCAAGAAACGACATTTCATGTTCGATGTTGGTTTCGATCCATACATAAGAAGTGCCTAACATGAATACTTCTGGTAACAATGCGATTAAGAGCATGATTGGTAGTTCATAACGAATAAGAATACGGTCAGTTAGCTTTCTTCCATGTCGTTTACGCATAATGTCTTAATAGATTGGGGGTAATAAAATAGGGATTAGGACAGAAATATCATTCAGCATATCATATGAAAAACTCAAGGAGCTTAGGTTAAATAAAATCAAATTTATACATCCTGCCCTGATTTAAATTGCGACTGTGTAATATATTAAGAAGAGCTATTATAAAAATAATTAACAATCAGAGGTTTAATAATAAGCCACCCAAGATGAATATTTTGCGGGACTTAATAAATATGGTATTTATTGAGGTAAGGCGTCATTTTAAAAATTCTAATTCTATTAGAACGACATAATGACCTCATCAAGATTGAAACCATTTCAACTTCCTAGTTCGCCGAATAGCGTCGAAGGGAATGTAATGATTTAATAAACCCGAATTCTTTGAGAAGGAATTTTATATAAATGATTGATTTTTGAAAAAACTATTACAGTCCACAAAACACATAGCTCGTGGACTGCCGATAAGATTTTACTAAATCCTAACCAATAAGAAATTTATGAATGAAGCACAGGATTAAATAGCTATGCTTGTGATTGGGAAATTGGAAAAGATGACCTATCGGTACTTGGATGCTGTTGTTGCTTAATCTATAAAATCATCATCATCTGTCAAAAACATGGTTACGATTAGGCTTTTCCAATCCTGACAAATAACCAAAAACCACATGGGAAAGACCAATATACAGAAAGAATAATGGCAAGTTGCTATCAATTGGAACACCGTTAACTTTACCGTAAACAGATAGTGAACCCAACATCATGAGCAGGAATAGACCCACAAAAAACATTAGCTTGGCTTGTTTGGCAAAAAAACAATAAATGCATATTACGATTTCCGTCATAGCCAAATAAAGCAAAGCTATGCGTAAATTATTATGCATTGCACCGTATAAGTCTTCGTTGAAATCAAAAATGGCGTACTTTTCGGTAATACCAGTAAATCCACCATACAGCAAAAATAAAACTGATATATAAAAATTGGCGTCTACAAAAAACTTGGTTACTTGACCTAATTTGCTGTCGATAAAGTTCATGTGCTGTTCCTGAAAATAAAAAAGCACCTCCCACACAACGTTGGGAGGGCTATAGAGGAGGACATTCGGATTTGAGACTAATCAAAAAATTATTTTGCTTAGTTCCTACAAAATAATCCGAAGAAACTACTAGTCCCATCCATAATTCTGCTTAAAGATTCAACACCAATAACTGATGTGTATAATTTACAGGTATGCTGATTTTTGTCAAATTATATTTTTACAATACCTGTACAATAGCTGTTAATTAGATTTCAATCGACTTGCCGATAGCGTTCTTTGGCACTTTGGCTTTCCCGTGCGTGCTCAACAATTGGCTGCAGATAAACGCTCCCCGAATATTTATTGTGCCAGTTATGTAGAATTTTTGCTTCAATCTGCTTTACCTCAGGCACCCAATATTTAATATACTGGCATTCTGGATCGAACTTTTGTTGTTGTGTCCACGGATTGAAAATCCTAAAGTAAGGCTGGGCATCGCAGCCCGTAGAAGCGGCCCACTGCCAATTGCCATTGTTAACAGCAGGGTCATAATCGACCAGATGTTGGGCAAAGTAGCGCTCACCCCAGCGCCAACTGATATGTAAATCCTTTGTCAGAAAGGATGCCACAATCATGCGCACCCGGTTGTGCATAAACCCTGTGGCATTCAGCTCCCGCATTCCTGCATCTACGATTGGAAAACCGGTATTGCCGTCACACCACCGCTGAAAATATTCGAGATTATTGTCCCAAAGCAAATTATCGTACCGCCTGTTAAATGCCTTACCGAATACATAAGGAAAATAAAAACCAATATGGCTAAAAAAATCGCGCCAATACAATTGACGTAACAGCGGATGCTCCTCGCCCAATTGCTGGATTATTCCGTAATATGCTTCACGCACTGAACATGTCCCGAACTTTAAATGTGCAGAAAGTTTGCTGGTCGCATCCAAAGCTGGATAATCACGGGTTGCTGTGTAATCGGCCTGATTATTTAACTGGGATAATATAATTTGAGCCTCACACCTGCCTCCCGGCAAACGTTGGTTATCGACTTCATACGGCATGCTTAGAATGGTGTCATCCACAACCATCTCAGTATCCAATAGAAAGCTAGGGTTTTCGATCGCTACAGGCAATGCTACTGGTAAACGGCGGGCATTATTGTAGAACGCAGTGAACACCTTGTAGGGCGTACCATCGCTTTTCAGGCCATGCTCTGGTTCAGTCAATAGATAATCTGCAGAGATATGAAAATCTATGTCTATTGACTGGCAAAACTCTGCTACCTCTTTGTCTCGTTTGCGGCTAAAGGTTGTGTAATCGCGGTTAACAAAAACAGCTTGGATGCCGAATTTAGCCACCAATCTTTTCAACACATCAACAGGTAACCCTTCGTATACAGCTAAATCAGAACCCAATGCTTGTAAAGAATTACGAAGGTCGGCAATAGACTCTCGCATAAAACGCAATGCAGGCTTGCTTTGATAGGGGTGTGGCTGTATCTGCCTGGGATCAAAAATAAAACAAGGCAGTACTTGCTCAGAGCAATTAAGTGCTTGTACCAAGCCAGTATTGTCGTTAATTCTGAGATCACGCCGGAAAATAAATAATGAAATGGTATATTGAGTATTCGTTATAGTCATAATTTAGTGATCCACTAAAGTTATGGGTCACTCAAGACATGTAACTTTCTTAACTGTGCCCTAAGATTTTCTATTCGCTTACGGTTAACCCCGAAATCACTATGCCCTACCCTGGAAGCTGATCGGATGTGGATTAATCCGGCTTTGGCATCAAGTACCGCGTCGATGTCATCAACAAACTGCAATATTAAACTAGTAGCCTCGGCATGTAAGGTATCTTCGGATTCATGGCTGATTTGCATCCGGTCATGCGCTGATACAACTTTCCTAAACTCAGCCCAAGCACGTTTTGGATCGCCAGAAATCTTGTATGGCAAAATATAATGGAGCTTATCGGTCGCCTGGCTAGACACACAGTTAGGCGTATTGCTGCAAGGCGGAAGTATTTTTTTTTCTAATCCTTCAGCTAAACTGGTTAAAGTAAAAATAAGTAATAAAATAAATGTGGCGTATCTCATAATTTAGCTTCTTGCTTGAATACGGATTAGAGTTGAAGTTCGAGAATTATCGAACACTTGCATCAGATTCAAAGTTAAATGAACCTAAATTTCTACACAGTCATCAAAAAAAATTTGTAACATTATCAAAATCAGGAAAAATGCATAACCTGTTTAAGGAAAACAGGTCAAAAATTTAATTCCTGAAATGAAAATATTCCCTTTTTTGTTGGAAGGTCAATATTTTTGGCCAATTATCTGTAGATGGTAGATAAATTTTTTATGTTACTTAATGTCGTACACTAGAACAAAACATCATTAAAGCTGAGCTAAAAAATGCAAAAATTACCCATCGGCATAAGCAGTTGCCTTATTGGCCAAGCCGTCCGCTATGATGGTGGACATAAACTTGATTCGTTTATAACCGGCACACTATCGGAGTTTTTCGATTTCCACCCATTTTGCCCAGAAGTGGCTATTGGCTTAAGTGTCCCAAGACCTACTATCCATCTGATTAAGGTAGATGGCAAAATTCGCAGTGTTGGCGCTAAAAATCCGGAAATGGATGTGACCTTAGCTTTGCATGACTATGCAAACAAGGAGAAACCCGCCCATGCCGAACTCTGTGGCTACATATTAAAAAAAGACTCCCCCAGTTGCGGGATGGAGCGCGTTAAAGTTTATATCAACCAACACCCCCAAAAAATCGGGACAGGCATTTATGCCGAGCAATTACAACGTAACTTTCCACTGCTGCCAATAGAGGAAGAGGGACGCTTAGGCGATCCAAAACTGAGGGAAAACTTCATCCAACGGGTTTATGTATTTCACAGATGGAAACAATTGGTTGACGCCGACTTAACTCCATCGGGCTTAACGCGTTTTCACGCCCGACATAAGCTGATTATTATGAGCCGACAAAACTATGTGGATCTAGGAAAACTACTCACTTCGGCAACAAAAGACAATGTCCTGGAAATTGCCAATGCTTACATCAGCAAATTAATGATTGTATTAAAGAAAGTGGCCGAACCCAAACATCATGTCAATGTACTTCAGCACATACAAGGCTATTTAAAAGCTGAATTAGCACCGGATGATAAGGCGGAGCTATGCGAACTCATTGAGCGGTACCGCCGGGGCGAAGTCCCTTTAATTGTGCCTATCACTTTGCTGAAACATCATTTTAGGAAAAACCCTGACCCTTATATCGAAGACTCTTACTATATGACGCCCTATCCACCTGAATTACGCCTAAGCAACCAACTATAAAATGGCAAAAATTCTGATCGTTGGCTGCGGCTCAATTGGCCGGGAACTTGGCAATGTACTTACCTTAGCCGGACATGAAGTAATTGGGCTCAAACGCAAACCGCCATCATCAAATACCGATAAATTCAGTTATTTCTGCGGCGATATTACGTCAAGCCAGAGCTTGTCCAGCTTACCCACTGACTTTGAAATCATTTATTTTATTGTCTCTCCTGACCGACGCAATGATGACAGCTATCATAATATCTACGATACAGGACTAAACAACCTAATAGATCATTTAAGTAAAGGTAATAGCTTAGCATCTTGGATTTTTGTTTCATCTACCAGTGTTTACGGACAATCCCAGGGAGAGTGGGTGGACGAACTTGCGCCCGCTCTAGGTAGCAGTAACAATAGCCTGCAAATTTTAGGCGCTGAACAAAAAGTAAATACACTTAATCCCGATAATGTGATCGTGCGCTTCTCTGGAATTTATGGGTCAGGACGCGAATATCTCATCAACCGCGCTAAGCAACACCCTGAAATTCAGCAATCTCCGCACTATTTCACCAATAGGATCCATCAACGCGATTGTGTAGGAATCTTAGCTTTTTTGCTTGAACAACGCCTATCCGGCGTGAGCTTAAAATCTTGCTATTTAGCTAGCGATAATAATCCAGCACCTTTATGGGAAGTCATCAGCTGGTTGGCTGAACAGATGAACTACCCACCGCCGCGTATCAAAACTCAAACTGGCGATATTGATATGAACAAACGCTGCGACAACTCTCGTATTAAAGACCTTGGCTATCCTTTTTATTATCCTGATTATCAATGTGGTTATATGGAAATGATAGCGTCAATTACATCGTAAAACCTCAAGCGTGCCGGTAGTTTACGAAAATCTTATTTGACAGCAAGGCTAACAATCTTATATTAAACTACGTTACGACACAGCGTTATGCAGTTTTTGTCCATGTATTGTATAAGTTATGATACTATGAGTGTTATTAAGCCTTTTCATACTATGTACCAACTCCCTGATTATGGAAGATACTGCCCAATATTTAATTAGTACTGTCTCGAAACGCTCCGGCGTTAAATCCGACTTAGTACGCGCCTGGGAGCGACGTTACCAAGCTGTGAACCCGTCGAGAACAGATGGCGGCCATCGAGTATACAGCGACCTTGACATCGCCAGGTTAAAGTTGCTTAACCAAGCGACTAATAACGGCCACAGCATCAGCCAAATTGCTAGGTTCACTTTAGAAGAGCTTAAGAACCTGTTAAAGGATGAGATTGATACTCCTGCTTCAACTACTGTTACGGTTACTAATAGTCTAGTGTCGATTGGCGGAAATAGGCAACACGTAATCGAAGATTATGTGGACAAATGTTACGCTGCTGTTTTAGCATTTGATGGCCATCAATTGGAAGCCCATTTTGAAAATGCAATTGTTGAACTTGGCACTGAGTCCTTCATAGAGAAAGTATTAAACCCTCTTTTGACATTAATTGGCGAACGCTGGCGTACGGGTGAATTAAGGCCTGTTCACGAACATATGGCATCAGCTATCGTACGTTCACTTGCTTACATCTTGCGTAATAATTCGCCATGCCCTCCCAATGCGCCAAAAATGATAGTAAGCACGCCGATAAACCAAATGCATGAGCTAGGAGCACTACTTGCAGGCATTATTGCTGAATTCAAAGGCTGGCAGGTGACTTTTTTAGGCGCTAACCTTCCTGCGGAAGAAATCGCTGCTGCCGCTAAATTCACTAATGCCAAAGCAGTAACATTAAGTATCAGTTACAAAAACGACGACCTTACTGTATCAAAAGAATTGAGGCGCTTAAGAAAGTTGGTAGGCAACGATTTCCCACTCATTGTTGGCGGAAGGGAAGCAGGGCATTATGAAAAACTTTTAGATGAAATTGGTGTGCTAAAGATAAGGGATTATGATCATTTCAGGAAAATTCTTGAGGAACTCGCAACTAACATAAAAGCTATTGCGGTATAGAGTTATAGACTAACGTCGCCAAGTCCTGATATCGCCGGTATCCAAATGGACAAAATTTTCATTAGGGTAGTAACCCACGCCACCGCGCTGTAAAGTAAGTGCAGCATCCCTGATTGTTTTTACTGCGACGCCCTCAATACGTATATCTATCGCTTTGCCTTCCATGTGCAGACTATGTTTTGCCACACCACTGGATTGTCTGCGCAAGCTTGCATTGGTTTCTGGGGATCTGTAACCAGACACAACATGAAACGGTTTTTTTACCCCAAGAAATAATTTGAGATCATGTAGCTGATCAAGCAACCTCGGATCAACAGCGTGTACTAAATTATTATGATAATCCCTCATAAAATAGTTAATTTCTTTCAAAGCACTTTCGATATACCGGCCTTGCTCAAAATAGGTAATATCAATATTTGAGCCGGTGTGGTGATGCTCAAAAGAGAGCCTCTTAAATGCAAACCCAGAAAAAGCAGCTTGGGCAAGCTTAGGAGAGGATATTGCTATAGCAGAGCTATAGATTAAGCTTTTTAGGAAACGTCTTCTTGAAGTATTGGCTGCATCATCAAGAGAGGGTAAATCCGTTAAGGTGGGCTTGTTCATAAACTGACGCTTGCATAATTGTTGTCCTACATATAGCAATTGTGCTCGTAGATTCTTAAACTCAACTTAAAGGCAGCCTCCTCTACATCTCCATGCAAAATGAATCAACCTATTTACTTGGGTATTTCTAAAAAATACAACCATAACAACATGATAAGTATTATGGCTCTAGACTATCAGGAGACCCAATGATAGCCTAGAGGCTTGAAAATTATTGATTGAATAAACAAAGCCCTTATCTTTAACTCACTCAGCAACCAGTTGCGTTATTTCGTAGTAACCTTGTCCACTCACCCCTAGAATATCAGCTAGCCAGGGTAAAGATTGCTGCATGGTGGCCATGAGTCTCCAAGGAGGGTTAATAACAATCATACCGCTCGCTGACATACCAAATTCATCTTGCTTAGGCATAATACCTAGCTTAAACAATTGGACATTTCCAATGCCAGAATTTTTGATCGTACGCTCCAAAAATTTGGCATGGTCGTTCATCAGCACGGGATACCAAAGCAAATAACAACCCGTGTTGAAGCGCTTAGTCATGCTGGTAAGCATATCAATTACGGTGTAATAATCTGTTTTTATCTCATAGGATGGATCAATCAAGACAACTCCTCTGCGTTCGGACGGCGGCAATATTCCTAAACTTTCTTTAGTGCCATCGCCAAAAAAAATCTTAATGCGTTTATCGGCTTTAGTAACCCTACTAAGGCCAGCATACTCTTTAGGATGCCTCTCGAAACAAATTAACCTGTCATTCGCGCGTAATACATGCGCTGCAATTAACGGCGACCCTGGATAAACTGTTAATTGGCCATCACGGTTAAACTGTTTTACTAGACTTATATAATTTGCAACATTCTGTGGCGCATCAATTTGATCCCATATTCGGCCAATGCCATTGAGATACTCTCGGTTTTTCTGGGCTTGATTTTCAGTAAAATTATAAAGCCCCAGCCCTGCATGGGTCTCAACATAGCAAAGTGGCTTGTTTTTTTTTATCAGATAATTTAATACATCCAACAAGATGATATGCTTTAGCACATCGGCAAAATTTCCAGAATGATAGCTATGTTGATAACTTAACATTTGTTTGCTTATCACCTCTTAACTGAAAGGATAAATTTACAACTCATTGCCAAGCAAAAACTTACCAACAAGGGAAAATAAATTAGGATTTAACAAAGATTCAGAAGTTTTCTGATTCGCGCTAAAAACAACAAATCTGAAATTAAACATGCACATGAAGCTGAACAACAATTAATATTACACAGCATTTCTATTTTTAAAGAAAATTTAAGGAATTTTTTAAATGATAATGCAAAAAACCATTGCAGCATATTTAGCGCTTAATTTTAAATATTTTTTTGTTGTCGACCAATTAATTCTAAATTAAATACGTGAGGAAAATAATTGCAACTATTTACACCTTAGTGATACGTAACTTTACGTATACTAGAGGCAATAAAATTAGCGTAGTATAAAATCAGACTGTGAGTTATAGGTCTAGTAATACGCATAAGTAGGATTTACTGGACAACATTCAATTGGAGCGTAGCCAATACCTGCTACATCCGCATAAAAATGATTTAGGAATAGTATGAATCAAGCTTTAAAGAATCACCCTTCGGTGGCCGATTTAACTGAGGCAGGCGATTATGTAGTCATTCGGGGAAATCGACTTAATCTTGATTCACTGTTTAACAAAAAGTTTTTTGATCAAAACACAATGGCTAGCCTGCGGGAACAATTTCAAAGTGCTTCGCCTTTTCCACATATTGTTATTGACGGCCTTTTTAACCCTAAACTACTCGAACTTGTTTACGCTGAATTTGATTTGTTCAGTGAAGCATCTTGGCGCCCTTTCGTAGGTGAGTATGAAAAAACGCAACGGTCACCACCAAAGCCAAAACTAGGTACGGCAACCCAGATCTATTTCTCAATTGTTAATTCTGGCTGGTTTATCAACTTCATGTCTTCGGTTTCAGGCATAGAAAACCTAATTCCAGATCCACAGTTTTATGGCGGCGGAATGCATGAAACCCGACAAGGAGGACACTTTGGCATCCATACCGACTTTAACCTTCATCATAAAACCATGCTTGATAATGCGATGATAATCATCACTTATCTCAATAAAGACTGGAAAAATACATATAATGGTGCATTGGAGCTTTGGGATGCGAATTCTGGCAACTGTGCTGTAGAGATAATACCTGAATTCGGACGCACCCTACTGATGCCCCAAGGTTTAACTAACTTGCATGGCCACTCTAAGCCTTTAGCATCGCCAGAAAATACTACACGTAGATCAGTAGCCGCCTACTATTATACAAACAAAAATGCCGAAAAATTTCAGCCACGCCGGCATTCAACCTTATTCTTTCCATCTGGACGAATGAGCTGGCGTTTCCGCTATAAGTACGCTTTAAAATATAAAATATTACCGCCTTCAATACTAAGGGTTCCTTTTAATCCCGGCTACGCAATCAGAAAAGTGCTGCCTAACCCAATCCTATCTATGCTACACCACCTCAAATCACTATTGCCCTGATGTTTAAGGTAAAAACCAAAAATGCACACAGGGCTGCAAAAAAACATTTGATATTAGCCTTTTCAAATACGAGCACAACCTAAACAACCTCTAAATCTGGATTTGTCTTTGTAAATCAATTGGTTTTCACAAGAAAAACCGAATCTTAGTTTTCGGAAATCTTAACTAACCAGCCATCTTGTAATCGACAAGAACTGTATTTAGAAGCAACTTTGACATCAATTCGAGCAGCGGTATTTCGTAAATCAGCTGGAATTTTCCCCTTAATTACATAAAACGGATCTTTAAACTCAGTATCGATTTCTACCGGCTTTTGTTTTACAACGACCGACACTTGTTCGGGACTATCAATGTTGAATACAATAAAAGAAAACTCACTCCCAGGCGATACTGTTGCCAAGCGTGCTGGCTTAACTTTGTCCAAATGAGGTTTTACACAAGATGAACCGGTACTATCGCCCCCGCCACCCATGCCGCCGTGAGCACTATGATCAACAGCGTTAGCATCCATCAAGGTGAATAACAAGATACCACTCATTAAATAATTTAATAATTTCATACTTCCCCACCCAATGATAATTAACAACAACTCAACTTTAAGTAAATTAATTATACCTATTATTCCTAGGAACCAAACCATTTAGCCAGGCTACAGCCAGAGGCATTCTCTGTTTGGCATAAGATAATGATTGCTAATTTAAATAATTTCGATATAATTCTCGTCTTGATCGCGGGGTGGAGCAGCTTGGTAGCTCGTCGGGCTCATAACCCGAAGGTCGTAGGTTCAAATCCTGCCCCCGCTACCAGATAAAATGAAAACCCCGGCTTGGGGTTTTTTGTTTTTAGGCTTTCAACTTGAAAGCTTAATCATTAGGTTGTTAATGGAAGAGCCGTAGGCTCTTTTTTTATGGATAACGGTTAGTACTACACGAATGAAGCAGGCGCCCATTCATCTACAAAATTTAATCGGACCGATTGTTGAGGGGCTCGGCTACGAATGCGTGGGCATTGAATACCACCCTCACCCTAAACATGGCCTCTTAAGGATTTATATCGATAGCGCCAATGGCATATTAGTAGACGATTGTTCAAAAGTAAGCCATCAAATAAGCGGGGCACTGGACGTTGAGGAACCTATCCAGGACAATTACCATTTGGAGGTTTCCTCACCTGGTACTGATAGGCCGTTTTTTTATGTTCATCAGTTTGAACGCTTTATTGGCAGCACGGTCTTGGTCAATTTATACCAATCATTATCCGGCCGAAAAAAAATAACCGGCATTATCGAAAAAGTAGCAGATAACGTGATAACCCTGCGCGAAGCAGAACAGATTTTTGAGGTACCATTCGACGCAATGAGCAAAGCGCGTTTGATACCTGACTATTCAAAGGAAAAAGGTGGGCGCAATGGCAAATAAAGAAATTTTATTAGTAGCCGAAGTATTTTCTAATGAGAAAGACATCGATAAAGAAATTGTCTTTCAAGCAATTGAATCAGCATTGGAAGCCGCAACGATTAAGCGTCACGCCAATCAAATTAAAGTGAAAGTGACTATCGACAGGAAAACTGGTGATTATGTGACCTACCGCCAGTGGGACGTCGTTGATGCCAACCCTGAAATAGACGGCGATGTCGAGTTTCCAGCATCCCAAATATTATTGGAAGCCGCACAGATAGAAGATAAAGATCTCAAGGTTGGCGATATTATCCAGGAAGAAATCGAATCGGTAGATTTCGGCCGGATTGCGGCGCAAACTGCCAAACAAGTTATTATAAATAAAGTCCGTGAAGCTGAACGCAAAAAAATTGTTGAAGCTTATCAAAGTCGGGTTGGTGAGTTAATTACTGGCATCGTCAAGCGGATTGAAAAAGGTAACGTTTTTTTAGATCTTGGCGGTCATGTCGAAGCTTACATCACCAAAGAAGACATGATCCCACGGGAAGCCGTACGCAGCGGTGACCGGATCAGAGGGTATCTTAAGGATGTGCGCTCAGAAGCGCGCGGCCCACAACTATTCATTAGCCGCACAGCACCTGAATTATTGATTGCCTTATTTCGTTTGGAAGTTCCAGAGATTAATGAAGGCATGATTTCCATACTGGGCGCTGCGAGAGACCCTGGATCAAGAGCAAAAATAGCAGTTAAAAGTAACGACCCTAGGCTCGACCCAGTCGGTGCATGCGTTGGCATGCGAGGTTCAAGAGTGCAATCTGTCACAAACGAACTAGCTGGCGAACGTATCGATATAATTCTCTGGAATTCTAGCGAAGCTCAGTTTGTCATCAACGCAATGGCACCCGCAGAAATTCAATCGATAGTTGTTGATGAAGATAAACACAGCATGGATTTGGCTGTGGGTTCTGACAATTTATCCCAGGCTATTGGCCGAGGCGGGCAAAATGTCCGACTGGCATCACAGCTTACTGGCTGGGAACTAAATGTCATTGATGCGTCCAAAGCCGAAGAAAAAAGTGAAGCTGAAGCGGTTAAAATTAAACAATTATTTGTCGATCAACTGGATGTAGACGATGACATTGCCATGATCTTAGTTGATGAGGGGTTCAACTCAGTAGAGGAAATTGCTTACGTCCCAGTAAGTGAAATGCTTGAAATAGAAGGTTTCGACGAAGGCTTAGTAAACGAATTAAGGAACCGGGCTAAAGATGCCCTGCTCATCAGCGCCATTGCCATGGAAGAAAAAATTGACGCCATACAACCTGCTGACGACCTGCTAGAAATGGAAGGGATGGACAAGGAGTTGGCATATGCATTGGCTAGCGAAGGAATAATTACCATGGAAGATTTAGCAGAGCAATCGGTTGATGAGTTACTTAAGTTTAACGGCATAACGGAAGAGCGGGCAGCACAATTGATTTTGAAAGCCCGTGAGCCATGGTTTGCCGAAGCCACAGGCGAATAACTAAGGAGTAGGATATGAGCGATAAAACAGTACGTGAATTGGCTGAAGTAGTCAAAATTCCACTAGAAAGGTTATTGGAACAGTTTAAAGAAGCAGGTTTAATTGTAAACGCAGCCGATGATATTATTAGCGACGATGACCAGATGAAGCTTTTAGCGCATTTGCGTAACCGGCATGGAAAAGTTGATAGCGATACCCAAACCGCGCCCAGACGGGTAACGTTGGAACGCAGAAAAGTCATAGAAATCAAACAAGCAAGCGTACCCGGCAGCTCAACTAAAACTATAAGCGTTGAAGTACGTAAAAAGAAGACTTACGTCAACATTAAGCAAAAGGACGAGGATGAACAAAAGAGCGTCGAACATGAGTCGCTTACCCCAGCTGAAATTGTAATATCAGAGCCAGCCCAATCTGACCATGCAGTGCAGCTTACTGAGCCACAAATCGAAAAACGTCCCATTCCTGATAGTACTGCCCAGGAAGTTGTTATCGAGCCTACTGTAAAAACACCTAAAGAAGAACCTAAAACTGAAGAGGTGACCGTAGCTGTAAGTGCCCCAACAAAAACAAATCCTACTAAAAAACCCGCCGAACCCGCCAAGCCTGATAAAAAAGCCATGCCGGAAAAGCCAGCGAAAACAAAAGAACAGGCCGAAAAAGAAAAGCGCTTAGAAGAATCCATCAAACGTAATGCTGAAAGGGTAAGGCAACAAGCAGAAGGTAAAAAACAAACCCTGCATCGGAACAAGCTAGATGAAGAAGGCCGTGCAATAAATTGGGATAATAGAAAATCTAAAAAGAAAGGCAAATCAACTTTTCGCTCTTCCGTCCAGTCCGATGGCAAGCATCAATTTGAAATGCCGGTTGCCCCCATTATAAAAGAGGTAACAATACCGGAGCTGATCCTTGTTTCCGATTTAGCTCAAAAAATGAGCATTAAGGCTGCATTAGTCATCAAGCACTTAATGAAACTAGGCATAATGGCGACTATCAATCAAACCATTGACCAAGAAACCGCAGCAATTTTGGTTGAAGAGATGGGGCATACACCCGTCATGCAAAATGATGATGATTTCGAAAAAGAAATGCTTGCTGAAGCACAACAAGAAGAAACTTTTGCAGCTATGCCAAGAGCACCGATTGTTACTATTATGGGACACGTCGACCATGGCAAAACCTCATTATTGGACTATATCCGCAAAACCCGTGTTGCTGCTGGCGAAGCCGGCGGCATAACCCAGCACATTGGGGCTTATCAAGTAAAAACCGATCATGGCGCCGTTACTTTTCTTGACACTCCAGGACATGCGGCGTTTACCGCGATGCGTGCCAGAGGAGCCGATGTAACCGATGTTGTTATCGTTGTAGTTGCTGCAGACGATGGCGTAATGCCGCAAACCAAAGAAGCAGTCGACCATGCCCGTGCAGCGAAAGTCCCCATTATTGTTGCCATGAACAAAATTGATAAAGCAGATGCAAACCCTGACAAAGTTATGCAAGAACTAGCTAATATCAATGTCATTCCTGAAGAATGGGGTGGCGACACTCAATTCCTGAAAATTTCTGCTAAAACCGGGGAAGGAATAGATGAGTTAATCGAAGCTCTTATTGTACAAACCGAAATACTCGAGCTTAAAGCTCCGAAAGAAGGCGCTGCATCGGGTATCGTCATCGAATCCAGATTAGACAAAGGTCGGGGCGCAGTTGCAACAATTTTAATCCAACGTGGTACGCTTGAAAGCGGCCAAATGGTGCTATGCGGCCATGAGTTTGGTCGCGTCCGCGCTATGTTTAACGAAAATGGCAAAAGCATTAAAGAAGCCGGACCGAGTGTTCCTGTAGAAATTCTCGGTTTATCGGGTACTCCTTTTGCTGGTGATGAATTCCTGGTCGTTCAAAATGAACGCGTTGCCAAAGACCTCGCAAAACACCGTGAAGACCGGAAGCGTTTCACCAAACATGCCGCACAAAGCGCTTCAAAACTGGATGAAGTCTTCTCCAGGATGGCTGCGGGTGAAATCGCCAGTGTCAATCTCGTGCTCAAAACCGATGTGCAAGGTAGCCTTGAAGCTTTAAGAGGTTCTCTCGTTGAACTGTCCAATGAAGAGGTTGAAGTCAAAGTTGTTTATGGCGGTGTCGGCGGCATAAATGAAGGCGACGTTAACTTAGCACTCGCTTCAGGCGCCATTTTGATAGGCTTTAACGTCAGGGCGGATGCCACGGCAAGACGCTTGATCGAAGAAAAAGATGTAGATTTACATTATTACAGCATCATTTACGAAGCTATTGATGAAGTTAAAAAATCGATCAGCGGCCTATTATCACCTGATATCAAAGAACAAATCGTTGGGCTTGCCGAAGTACGCGATGTATTCAAATCGCCTAAATTCGGTGCGGTTGCAGGCTGTATGGTCATCGATGGTTTTGTTAAACGTAACTTACCAATACGGGTATTGCGCGAAAACGTAGTAGTATACGAAGGTCAATTAGAATCTTTACGTCGCTTTAAAGACGACGTTCAAGAAGTCAAAATGGGTATGGAATGTGGTATAGGTGTAAAAAATTACAATGATGTTAAACCTGGCGACCAGATCGAAGTATTTGAGCGTACCGAAGTTAAACGTGTACTCTAATCGGTTAAAACAGCAAAATGCCTAGAGAATTCGGCCGTAATGACCGTGTATCGTCAGAAATTCAAAAGAACTCGCGTTGATAATACAACGCGAAATATCTGATTCGCGCTTAGGATTTATTACCCTAAACGAGGTAGTCACCAGCAAAGACCTAGCAACTGCAAAGATTTACTTTACCGTGCTAAATGCAACTGACATGGAAAAAAAGAATCATGTCAAATGGCTCAATGAATTAGCGCCTATGATTCGCCATATGTTGGCAAAAAAAATGCGACTTCGGCATATTTCCGAATTACGTTTTTGTTACGATAATTCGTTCGACACTGGTATGCGTGTAGCCGAATTACTAAGCGACATCAATCAAAATCCAAGCAACAACGAACCGGATGAAACTGAAACCCCATGAGTAAACGCCAGTCCGGGCGCAATATTCATGGGATTTTATTACTGGATAAACGCATAGGAATTTCTTCAAATAAAGCCTTACAAGAAGTCAAACGGCTATACAACGCCAATAAAGCTGGGCATACCGGTAGCCTCGATCCTCTAGCTACGGGTTTATTACCTATATGTTTTGGTGAAGCAACTAAAGTTTCAGGATTATTACTGGATGATAATAAACGTTACCACGTTATCATCCAATTAGGTATCAAGACTGATACTGGTGACTTAGAAGGCAATATAATCGAAACAAAGCCTGTACCAGAACTATCAACTACTCGCGTATCAACCATCCTGGAACAATTTACTGGAGAAATCGATCAGGTTCCCCCCATGTATTCGGCGTTAAAACAGGCCGGAAAAAAACTGTACGAATTGGCAAGGGCCGGCAAAACCGTCGAACGTAAAGCCAGACGGATCACGATATTTGAATTAAAGCTATTAAACTATCAAGACGACAATCTCGAACTTGAAGTATTCTGTTCAAAAGGCACATACATCCGGTCACTTGCCGAAGATATTGGTGACAGCATTGATTGTTGTGCTACTGTAAAAGCTCTACGGCGACTTGAAGCCGGAGAGTTCTCAATTCATAGAGCTTTAACCTTGGAACAATTGCAGCAACTTGACGGTATTCAGTTATTGGACCAGCTTATCAATTTAGACCTGCCACTAAAAACAATACCCGCCATTCATCTGGACGAACAACAAGCAATTCGCATCAGACATGGACAAGCATTAAGGCTTGAAGAGCCTTTAATCGGTAGCGTTCGCATGTACCACGCAAACGAATTTTTAGGGTTGGGGGAAATGTATTTGGATGGTAAACTAGCGCCGAAAAAATTGTTTTTATTGAATAATTAACAATCATTTTAAAATTTTTATAGGCTTTTTCTACACCCTATCGTGGAAATCGTTTGTTCACTGCCCGTTTGTGGGCTTTTTATTAATCTTAAATAATAGGGATTATTTATGTCATTTACCGCAGATCAAAAAAAAGTAGTTGTCGAAGCTTACAGATTGTCTGAAACAGACACAGGCTCACCAGAAGTGCAAGTTGCACTATTAACTGCACACATCACTCATCTGACACCGCATTTCGCCGAACATAAGAAAGATAACCATTCACGTCGAGGACTTCTACGGATGGTTAACCAACGCCGTAAATTGCTGGATTACCTAAAAAATAAAGACATTAACCGTTATCGCTCACTGATTGAGCGCCTAGGTTTACGCAAATAAGCCAAGCCAGAACGGCTTGTATTAACAAGCCGCTTCCGATTCACTTCACAACAGTGAACACCCTTAATTAATTTTTTAGCTTATTAGGAATCTTATAGTGAATCCAGTCAGGAAACAATTTCAGTACGGCAATCATCTTGTAACATTAGAAACGGGTGAAATCGCCCGTCAAGCCCATGGCGCTGTAATTATTGATGTCGAAGGCACTACTTTGTTAGTGTCCGTTGTCGGTAAAAGGGAACCTAGCGGCGGGGATTTTTTTCCACTCACTGTCAACTATATGGAAAAAGCCTACGCAGCGGGAAAAATTCCCGGCGGCTTTTTTAAACGTGAAGGCCGCCCTAGCGAACAAGAAACACTTATTTCCCGTTTAATTGATCGGCCAATCCGTCCATTGTTTCCAGAAGGCTATACTAACGAAGTACAAATTGTCGCTACGGTTGTCTCATTAAATCCTGAAGTAGATACCGAAGTCCCTGCCCTACTGGGTGCGTCTGCCGCACTTGCAGTATCCGGCCTTCCGTTTAACGGCCCCGTCGGCGCAGCTTGCGTGGGTTACAAAGACGGTGCATATCTGCTTAACCCATCTCGTGCTGTACTGAAAGAATCACAACTAAACCTCGTCGTTGCTGGCACAGAAAAAGCCGTATTAATGGTTGAATCTGAAGCTGCAGGATTATCTGAAGAGATTATGCTAGGTTCGGTGTTATTCGGACACGAGCAAATGCAAGTTGCGATTAAAGCAATCAACGAATTTGCCGAAGCAGCGGGTATGGGCAAAGTTGAATGGTCTGCTCCAGACAGCAATACCGAACTTGAAAAATTGGTTAGTCATGCCGTTGAGGATGACATCAAATCCGCATACCAAATACCTGAAAAACTTATCAGACAAGATAAACTGAAAGATATTAGGACTGCTGCCGTAGAAAAATTGACTGCGACTGGTGAATACGCAGAAAAGGATATACGCAAACTCATTGAAGACCTGGAATATAAAATCGTCCGTAGCGCTATTTTACATGACAGTAAGCGAATTGACGGTCGAGCTTTGGATTCGATTCGACCTATTTCTATCCGTACTGGCGTTTTGCCCAGGACACATGGTTCGGCGTTATTTACCCGTGGCGAAACCCAGGCTATAGTTGTTGCCACCTTAGGCACGCAACGCGATGCCCAAATCATTGATGCGTTAACCGGTGAATATAAAGACCCGTTCATGCTACATTACAACTTCCCTCCTTACAGCGTAGGCGAAACCGGCATGGTGGGTTCACCTAAACGGCGCGAGATTGGACATGGCCGCTTGGCAAAACGTGGTGTTTTAGCTGTATTACCGGACATGGAAGAATTTCCTTACGTTATTCGGGTCGTGTCAGAAATTACCGAATCGAACGGTTCAAGTTCAATGGCCTCCGTTTGTGGAACTAGCCTTGCCTTGATGGATGCCGGTGTGCCAATCAAAACCCCAGTAGCGGGTATTGCTATGGGCTTGATTAAAGAAGGCCAAGACTTTGCCGTATTGTCCGACATCATGGGGGACGAAGATCACCTTGGTGACATGGACTTTAAAGTCGCTGGTTCTGCTAATGGCATTACTGCCCTACAAATGGACATCAAAATAGATGGTATTACTGCCGAGATAATGAAAACGGCGCTTGAACAAGCCAAAGCTGGACGTCTGCATATTCTTGGAGAAATGAATAAAGCCTTGGCAAACAGCCGTGAGCAAATGTCTGATTTTGCCCCCCGTATCATTTCTTTTAAAATCGACCCAGCCAAAATCCGTGAAGTTATCGGTAAAGGCGGCTCTACAATCCGAGGCATTACCGAACAAACCGGTGCAAACATCGACCTAACCGATGATGGCATAGTAAAAATTGCTTCAGTAGATAAAGCGGCGGGCGAAGAAGCACGCCGCTTGATTGAAGAGATCACCGATGAAGTCGAAGTCGGCAAAATTTACGAAGGTAAAGTAGCCAGACTGATGGATTTTGGTGCATTTGTCACTATCCTACCTGGCAAAGATGGTCTGGTGCATATTTCACAAATCTCTGATGACCACGTTGATAAAGTCAGCGATAAACTCACCGAAGGCGATGTCGTCAAAGTTAAAGTTCTAGAAATAGACCGTCAAGGCCGCGTCCGCTTGAGCATGAAAGAAGTAGATAAGGATTAAGCAAAATATTGCTTATGAACTTGATAAAAGGGCCTTACGGCCCTTTTTGTTATTTAAATGCTTTGGAAAACCAATTATCCCAAAAGCCAACCCAATTTCAGTTAACGATTAAAACTGCCCTTATTGCACTTTGAACAAACTAGAAAATAAATTTAGCTATTTGGAACTGGTAAAAAATTTACGTAAACATAGCAATAGAGTTGCCTTACTAAGATCGTTTCAAAAACGTTAATGTTTATTAAGCTTACTGTTACGTAAAGAATAGGTAAAATAAACAATTAACCCAATCACTAACCATATTACAAACCGCAACCAGGTTAAAGTAGGAAGGAAAGCCATCAAACCGCCACAAGATAACATACCTAATACAGGAAACAATGGGCTGAAAGGCGAACGAAAAGGCCTTGGCATATCGGGCTGTTTCATCCTAAGAATTATTACACCCAAACAAACAAAAGCAAATGCGGCTAAAGTCCCAATGTTTACTAGTTCGGCCAGATCACCCAACGGCATTACTCCAGCAACTACTGCCATAATCAAACCACAAAGCACAATAACCCGCACAGGGGTTTGAGTGCTGCGGTTAACTTTGCTAAAAAATGGCGCCAATAGCCCATCGCGCGACATCGCAAAAATAATACGGGTTAACCCGAAGTACAGCACTAACATTACGGTGGTTAAGCCGGCGATAACACCGGTTGAGATCAATGCGGAAGCCCAGTTAAAACCTAGCAGGCTTAAGGCATGCGCTACTGGTGATGACACATTAAGTTCAGAATAATGCACCACGCCGGTTAACAAACCAGCCACTATGATGTATACAATGGTGCAAAATGAAAGCGAGGTAATAATCCCGAACGGTAAATCCCGCTGCGGATTTTGAGCTTCCTCAGCTGCTGTCGAGACCGCATCAAAGCCGACAAAAGCAAAAAAAACTAAGGATGCTCCCGCTAAAACTCCGGTAGTTTTGCCGTCTGGCAATGTCTGGAACCATCCAAATGGCATAAAAGGATGCCAGTTTTCTGGATGGACGTTAAAGGCAGCTATACCAATAAAAATGCTGATAGTAATCAACTTTACCACCACCATGGCATTATTTGCCTTAGCGCTTTGCTTGACGCCGATAATTAATAACACCATCAACACTAATATGATCAAACTAGCTGGCAAGTTGAGAATGCCGCCTAGCTTGGGAGCTTTAGTTAAGTTTTCCGGCAGTGGTAAATCAATAGCGATTAAGGCATTACAAAAATAACCAGACCAACCATTTGCAACTGCGGCTACAGAAATGCCATATTCAAGTAATAAATCCCAACCTATGATGAACGCGAATAATTCGCCAAACGCTGCATAGCTGTAGCCGTAAGCACTGCCGCAACCACCGACAGCGGCGGACAGTTCCGCGTAAGATAATGCGGCAAATGCACAGGCAAAGCCTGAAATTATGAACGATAAAACCACAGCCGGACCAGCTTGAGTTGCAGCAGCAATCCCCGTTAAAACGAAAATACCTGTACCAATAATGGCTCCCACACCGAGGAAAGCCAAATCCCAAGCAGATAAGCAACGTTTTAGGCCATGGTCTGATTGCTCGTAAGAACGAACCGGTTTAGTGCGAAAAATTGGTAATGTCATTGGTTTAAATCACCTTAATTAATAGTGTGTTAACTATGTGGATTATAGCCTTAGCCCACTGTGGCATGTCAAAAAAACCGATATGACCTACACTGCAATCAATTGTTTGGAAATCAAAAAACAAAGTTGCCATACCAATTTGGTATTAACCTTTAATAGAATCCAACAAAATCGATTATTTTTATCCTTCCAAATGCACCACAGGTAAACTACTTTGAAGTTTTATTGCATCCAGGTCTGGATTCAATTTTAAAAACTCAATGTACACGTAGAAGAAATTTGCGTCCACTTTGACTTTGGCCATTCAATACTGCAACCTATGCTTTTCCATAGTGCTATACCCAGATTAAATATAGTTTTTTGATAATTATGAATAAAAATACTTTTTATATAAACATAGATTTTAAGAATACTTACGTTTTTTTGCTTACTGTCTTTTTTGTTATATGTGCTTCTCCGTCATATAGCCAGGTAAGCAAAAGAGTTTATTTCGTGGGTAACAGCATTACTGATACCCTTCAATATGAAGGCTTGAAGAAACTAGCTGAAAGCCAGGGGAATCAGCTTATTTGGGGGCGTCACATAATCCCAGGTTCTCCTTTAGAATGGTTGTGGCAACATCCAAATAATGGCTTTACTAAACAACCGTATGGTTACCCCAAAAATGGGTTTGTTAATTATGTTTGGGACTCGATTTCGCTAGAACCATTCGACCGCCTATTAGCAAATGATACAAAGATAATTGAGGACTACGTCAATCTCGCCAAGCCCCACAGCCCAAATTTTAAATTATTTCTTTATTCCCGCTGGCCACGAAATCCTTATGGAAATAATCCTAAAGACCCCAGGCTCACAGCAAAGGTTTGGGACGATTTATTTATTCGCAAATATACTGGCCGATGGGACGGCACCAATGAAACACAGGATTATTTTGTTACGCTAACCCAAGCTATCCACACCAAATATGCAAATAAAACACCCACCTTCATGGTGCCGGTCGGCCAAGTTTTTCAGGCACTTAACGCTAAAATGGCGCAAGGGAAGGTTTCAGGTTATTCCAGTATTTGGGATGTTTACGTAGACACCATCCATGTAAATAAGGTCGGTTCTTATATTGCGGCACTAACCTATTATTCCACACTATTTGCAGCAGATTCACGCGGGCTGGTTGTTCCTGCAGAATATGGGGAGATACCCAAACCAGTCGTATCAATTATACAGGAAACCGTTTGGGATGTAGTTCGCAATGAGCCGTTAGCAGGAGTCGGCAAATAACAAAAGTAATCCAGTAAACTCCAATCTACAATTTTTTGTTAGAAAATCAGCTAACCTATGTATTTTCCTAGGGTTAGCTTCAATAGAGCTATTTTTGCTTCATCAGGTTTTCTCAACTTCTCAATAAAGCTTTGCAATTGCTCAAGCACAGCCTTGTACCCACAAGTAAATTCTTATAATTTCTCATAAAGCTTTTCAATGCCATATCGACGCATCACAGTTTAGATAGGTTCGGCAAGGACTTACGATTTAGCAATAAAACCAGCATTTGTGGATAGTCAGTCTTATAGGGGTTGTGTATATTCACTAAGTCATCAGTTGTTTAAAGTGACGTTGCCAGGATTAATTAAGTGGTACAGCGCCCTTCCCTCCCAGATCATTCATAACGCCTGAGCAAAAGATCCTGCTTAGGTCGGTTTAGGAGATGGGGTTTCCACATCACATTCCGTTTTTGCTAAGGTATTTGGTTGGCTTATTTTAGCTCTTAACCTGAAGGCTCATCCAAATGTCTCAACTACTATTCCCAAACAACAGTTAATTTGTTTGATTCATATCATCATAAAGAAATTTAATTACGAGTAGGATGCCTTGAGGTGACGTTTTAATATTTCGTATTTCGTTAAGTTTGGAAATACAAAGCGCACACTTGACATCTTAAAAGAATAACACCGAATTCATACATCTCGCTAAACCAAATCAAGCCGTGTTGCGTTATGACAAAGCTAGAAAGGCAGGAAATACAAATGAATCAACTGAAGCTAATATTAATTTTTTTAATTCTAAGCATAACTCAAAAAGTTTCCGCTGAGGTGCCTTTAACTTTTGTCAGCGCACCAGATGTTGGTTGCTTAGATGAACTCATGTTGAATCCGGTTCCTGCCCAATTTTTAGCAGATTTGGATCTTTTTCTGGATGGCATAGCTGATGCCAAGCCTAAATTTATTGTGATAGCTGGTGATTTAGGGAAACAGCACTGGTGGGAACCGGAATTTCAAAGTTGCGCCCCCGGTGGCACATTACACGATGTAATCTTAGGGTGCGCAGCTAAATCTTATCCTGCTTTGTTGAAACGAATGAACGATCACGGTATTGGATCGGTATACGTTGGGGTTGGTGATCACGAGATCGGCGATAACGATTGGCCATTGGGATCCAGGTCTAAGGCTGTTCCTTTCTTTAAGGAAGCATTTGCTAAATACTTTACTAAAAAAAACGATGGCACCAATAGGTTTATCGGCAAAATTGGTGATGTTCCAGTCCGCCCAGTTGGAACGCCTTACGAAGGAACATCCTACGCTTTTCGATCCGGCAATATACTTTTGGTCGTCGTTGATGAATTTCGTCAAGATAATCCATCTACAACAATCAGCCGACGCGGAACCGTCAAAGCATCTGTTGATTCAGATGGTCAACTTCAATGGCTTGATAGTCTCCTTAAGACTGCGCGTCAGATGCCCGAAATAAAGCATATTATCGTTTTTGGTCATATGCCAGTTTTGTCTCCAGTCAGAGGCAAAAGATCCAGTAATATGTTTATTGAATACCAACAATTGTCGCCCTTCTGGAAAACGCTACGCAAATATAACATTGATGCTTACCTTGCAGGTGAGGTGCATCAAACCACTGTTATTAAAGATCCCGGTTCAAATATTTTCCAAATAACTCACGGTGGCGGGTGTAACATTGAAAAAAATTTTTTGATAGTGCATGTTTATTCTGACCATCTTGAGTTTGTTAACCAAAGCTTAAAAACTGATATAAATGGAAAAAAGGTATTCGCGCCGGATGGAACGTTGGTTATCGATAAATCAAAAAACTTATTCAAATATAACTCAACAGGACTCCCGCTTAAACCTATAAACCCTGCCGGGTTGGTATTGCATTATAGTTTCGATAATAGCTCCTCATGGACAATAAAAAATTTTGGCTCTTTTAACGCACCTTATGATGGGATTAAATACGGTGTTAAGCTCTTACCATCAGGTGTATTAGGCGAAAGAGCTTACTTTAACAACGCAAATAACAGCATTATTACAACAGCGTCGACCACAAACCCCATTGCAGGTAACCAACCAAGAACAATTAGTACGTGGATACGTACTTGGCAAAAAAGTACTGGGGCTTATTTATATAGCTCGGGTTATTTATGGCCTGCTGGTTCAGGCTTTCGACTATTTGTAGCAAATGGGACTTTAGGGCTACAAATCGGCGCAAAAGCTAGCCTGTTAGCAAATCAGGGTTCAATTAAACTTTATGATGGTTTATGGCATCATATTGCTGTTACATTCCCTAAAGATTCGGAACTAGCCAGTGCAGTCCGCTTTTATATTGATGGAAAACAATTTCTTCCGTCAAATGCGGTAGACGTTAAATTATTTACCAATACAATAGTCGATAAAGTGAATGTTAGCGGAAAAGCCAATGATTCCAAAATGGAAGGTTGGACAGGTGATATGGATGATTTTGCTATCTGGGCATCAGCACTCACGAATCCAATGATCACGGCAATTTCAAACTGTGCATCCATCTTAAAATACAACGCCAGTAATATGGAGTTACTTTTTAATCTGTACAGAAAAACAGCCTATTACACTACCTTAGTCGATAAAGTGACTTGGGGGTATGCCTCTGGACTCAAAGGAACTTTAGGCAAATGTATGCGCTCTTCAGTTGAAGATTCGTATTATATTGTTTTGGATAACAATGGAAACGGAGTGAAATCAATACCTCAATAAGTTTGTGTTTAGGCGGGGCGAGATACATGATAAGACAAGAATACATAATCTCGGCCGCCTGAAGTGGATGATCGCTTTAATCTCTGACCACTGGGAGTGGCAGGCAATGGTCGTAATCGCTCCAGCGGTAGGCAGGGCTGTTGAAAGAACCACGTTGTTTACGGCTCTAGCTAAAGGGGCATTAATGAAAATACCAACAGGTTACTTCGCCAGCACCTGCACTAAGGTGAATATTTAAGTGTGTTCACTGAAGAAGATTTAGATGCGATTGCACTTGAAGGGACTAAACACCCGGCCGTGCAAATCGCTAAGTTTTAAATGCCCTGCCGAATTTTTTACAACAGGCGCATTTGATTTTAAAGGGCATCATGCTGCGTTATTTACACTTCAACTTTGAAACTGCCCTTACATTTAACTCTAATTTCCTACTTGATATTCTTCGTTAGAATGTGCGCATACCCCGTATAAGTTCGAGGTGTTAATTTTAATAACGCCACTTTGGCCTCATCCGGGACTTCAAGTTTCTCGATAAAATTTTGAAGTTGCTCTGGCGTGATGCGATTCCCACGGGTTAATTCTTTCAATTTCTCGTATGGCTTTTCAATGCCGTATCGACGCATGACAGTTTGAATCGGTTCTGCAAGAACTTCCCAATTGGCATTAAGATCGGCATCTATAGCTTCTGGGTTAATTTGTAATTTGGAAATACCTTTTAACGTGGCTTGAATGGCAATACTGGTATGAGCAATTCCTACACCTATATTTCGCAGTACGGTGGAATCAGTTAAGTCACGTTGCCAACGCGAAACTGGCAGTTTTTCCGCAAGAAAGCTAAACATGGCATTTGCCAAACCTAGGTTACCCTCCGAATTTTCAAAATCTATAGGATTAACTTTATGCGGCATGGTAGATGAACCCACTTCGCCTGCGATCGTTTTCTGCTTAAAGTACCCCAAAGAAATATACCCCCACACATCACGGTCAAAATCCAACAAGATGGTGTTAAACCGTAATAATGCATGAAAGTATTCCGCCATGTAATCGTGCGGTTCGATCTGGATCGTGTACGGGTTAAATTCAAGCCCCAATGATTCGACAAAAGCTTTGGCAAATTCCGGCCAATCGACTTCAGGATAAGCGATCATATGCGCATTGTAATTGCCGACGGCCCCATTGATTTTACCTAACAACTGTACGTGTTCCAACTGTTGCTTCTGACGCCTTAACCGTACGACTACATTAGCAAATTCTTTACCTACAGTAGTTGGCGTTGCCGATTGCCCATGAGTACGCGATAGCATAGGTTGATTTGCATTAGCTATCGCACATTGTTGGATTGCCTCGATGCAGTCTTGCATTTGCTTCAGAATTACATCTCGACCTTCTTTAAGCATTAATGCGTAAGACAGGTTGTTGATGTCTTCCGAAGTGCAGGCAAAATGGATGAACTCGCTAATTTTTTCCAGTTCTTCATTTCCAGCAATTTCTTCTTTCAGGAAATACTCAACTGCTTTTACATCATGGTTAGTAGCTTTCTCAATATCTTTGATACGTTGAGCTTCCGACTCGACAAAATGTTCGATGATTTTTTCAAGTACTTGGTTAGCATTTTCGCTAAACGGACTAACCTCAGTAATTTCAGGCTTTTTTGCCAAGGCTTGCAGCCAGCGGATTTCCACGAGCACTCGATTACGGATCAAGCCGAATTCGCTAAAGATGGGACGCAAATCTTCAACTTTATTGGCGTAACGCCCGTCGATGGGTGAAATAGCTGTTAAGGTAAAATAGCTCATACTTAATCCGATATTTACGGTTTGATTTAAGAGTTGGTTCTGGATTCGATAATGCCGCCACCAAGACAAATTTCACCTTGGTAAAACACCACAGATTGTCCAGGCGTAATAGCACGCTGAGGTTCGTTAAATATCACCTTGCAGCGATTAGCACCTATGGGTAGGACTTGGCAGCGCTGGTCTTCTTGCCGGTAACGGGTTTTGGCAGCACACTCGATAGCTTGTGTTAAGGGCTGGTTATTGCACCAATCTAACTGCCCTGCTTCCAATGTGTTATGCAACATCAAGGGATGATCGTGACCCTGCCCTACGATCAAAATATTGTTGGTTAAATCTTTTTCCAGTACATACCACGGCTCGTCCGGCGCATCCTTAACGCCGCCAATGCCTAAACCTTGCCGTTGCCCTAAGGTATAGTACATCAAACCTTGATGCTTGCCGATAAACTGACCTTCAGGTGACCGCATTTCGCCGGGTTGGGCTGGTAAATAACGTTGCAAAAATTCTTTAAATTTACGCTCACCAATAAAACAGATGCCTGTACTATCTTTTTTTCGGTGGTTTGCAAATCCTGCTTTTTCCGCTAGTTGACGGATTTCTTGTTTTTGCAAATGCCCAATTGGGAACAAAGTGTGTGCGAGTTCATGTTGTTTTAAGGTATACAAAAAATAGCTTTGTTCTTTGCCCTGATCCAAGCCTTTTAACAAGAAAAGTTCACCAGCTGCCCCCCTAACCCGTGCGTAATGTCCGGTAGCAATATAATCTGCGCCTAAATCCTGGACGGCATAATCCAGGAAGGCTTTAAATTTAACATATTTGTTGCATAGAATGTCTGGATTAGGTGTGCGCCCTGCTTTGAACTCAGACAAAAACACTTCAAAGACATCATCCCAATATTCGGCGGAAAAATTTACGGTTTTTAGCTCAAAACCGAGCGTATCGCACACTTGCTGGGCGTCGGCCAGATCTTCCCTCGCGGTGCAAAACTCAGTGCCATCGTCTTCTTCCCAATTCCTCATGAACAGACCAATCACTTGATGGCCTTGCTCAAGCAGCAGCAATGCCGTTACCGAAGAGTCGACACCACCGGACATACCAACGACGATAGGTTTAGCCATAATCAAGAAAGGTTTGCAACATGGTTAGTGGGTAACGTTGCCCTCTCAAATAGTCTTCAATAGAAATGGCGACTAGTGGACTGCGCATACGATTGGGTTGGGCTGTAATTTCTGAGTGGGTCAACCAATGGGTAGTCACAATACCTTCATCAAGCGCCTGGTTGGGATTGTGGCTATGGCAACTACCTGCGAAGCAGAACCGTAAAAATGTCGTCTGTTTTGGGCTACGCCGCCAGATTTGGGTACTTATCAAATATTCAGGCTCAAATAACCAGCCCGTTTCTTCAGACACTTCGCGCTTTACTGCGTCGATAAGGCTTTCGTTTTCCTCAAGGTGTCCTGCGGGTTGGTTAATCCGCAAACCTCTGGACGTTTCTTCCTCAACCAGCAAAAACCGGCCATCGCGTTCAACGATAGCGGCAACGGTTACGTTAGGTTTCCAGACCATGAAAGCTATCCGTTAATAAATGCATATTTTACAAAATTTACAATACTATTGCGCATAAGATTTGAACTATTATCAACAAATGTGTCGAACTAAGCAGTTTTACGGATTTGCAAAATTAGCCGCGCATGTTACTTTAAAATTGTTGTTATAATTAACTTGAAAATGCGCAATTTGTGCATCATGTTAATTTTAATCAGTTGATTTATTGTTTTTATGTCTGAATTCGACCCTTTTAAAGACAACGATCATGGTTTGGCTTTACAACCAGCAAAACCGCAACTGAAAAAGCCACCTTTATATAAGGTGATTTTGCTGAATGATGATTTTACGCCAATGGGTTTTGTAATAGATATCCTTATGCAATTTTTTGGAATGCAGGAAGATTTAGCGACACGGGTAATGTTACAAATCCACACCCAAGGGGTAGGGGTTTGTGGCACTTATACTAAAGAAGTTGCCGAAACTAAAGTGTTTATCGTCAATCAACATTCGCGAGACCATCAACATCCGTTGCTCTGTTCAATGGAAGAAACGTAGTGTAGTTTGGAGTAAGTATGTTAAGTAAAGAACTTGAGGTCACATTGAACAATGCATTCAAAAGCGCCCACGAAAAGCGCCATGAATTCATTACTGTGGAGCATTTACTGCTGGCTTTACTTGACAACGGCTCCGCCGAAGGAGTAATGCTTGCATGTGGTTGCGATATTAACTTGCTTCGCGGCCAATTGACGCAATTTATTGACGAAACTATTTCTTTAATACCCGAGGGCGTTCAAAGGGAAACCCAACCAACTTTAGGTTTTCAAAGGGTGCTACAACGCGCCGTGTTTCATGTCCAAGCCTCAGACAAAAAAGAAGTCACTGGCGCAAATTTGTTTGTCGCTATCTTTAGCGAACAAGATTCACACGCTGTTTATTTACTAAACAAGCAAGACATTTCTCGCTTAGATGTCGTTAATTTTATCTCACATGGCGTTTCAAAAGCAGATCAAGACAATTCGTCTACCGACGAGCAAAGCACTGAAAATAATGCCTCTGACACAGAATCAGCAGGTAGTCCACTAGAAAAATATGCTATCAACCTAAATGAAGAAGCAATTAAAGGCAGAATTGATCCACTAATTGGCCGTGACCTGGAAATCGAACGAACCATTCAAGTACTTTGCCGTCGTAGAAAAAACAACCCACTCTTGGTTGGTGAAGCGGGTGTCGGCAAAACTGCAATAGCAGAAGGTTTAGCAAAACGTATAGTTGAAGAAAACGTACCAGAAATTTTGTTAGATAACATTATCTACTCATTAGATTTAGGTGGGTTAGTCGCTGGCACCAAATACCGGGGTGATTTTGAAAAACGCTTGAAAGCATTGATTAACCAACTTAAGAACCATCCTGAAGCCATTCTTTTTATTGATGAAATTCATACTATTATTGGTGCAGGCTCAGCATCGGGCGGAACCATGGATGTATCCAATTTAATCAAACCAGTATTAGCTTCAGGCCAGTTGCGTTGTATCGGCTCCACAACATACCAAGAATATCGTGGTGTTTTTGAAAAAGATCACGCTTTGGCTAGAAGATTCCAAAAAATCGATGTTATTGAACCCTCAGTAGAAGATACGGTTCTAATCTTGAAGGGTCTAAAATCCCGCTTTGAGGAACATCATGATGTTAAATACTCAGCCGAAGCGCTTCGTGCTGCTGCCGAATTAGCAGACCGCTATATCACTGACCGGCATTTACCAGATAAGGCTATCGATGTAATCGACGAGGCTGGCGCAAAGCAACGTATGACAACAAAAGATAACCGTAAGCCGATAATTGATGTTATCGACATTGAAGAAATAATTTCCAAAATTGCTAGAGTCCCTGCTAAATCAGTTTCATCCAATGATATAGAGAAATTAGCAAACCTTGAGAAAAATCTTAAAATGCTGGTGTTTGGTCAAGACGAAGCTATTTCTGCATTGGCGACTTCAATTAAATTGTCACGTGCAGGGCTAAGAGATACGCAAAAAACTATCGGAGCTTTCCTTTTTGCTGGCCCAACCGGTGTAGGAAAAACCGAAGTTACCCGACAATTAGCTAAAGTATTAGGAGTAGAACTCCTTCGTTTCGATATGTCGGAATATATGGAGCGCCATACCGTATCAAGACTGATTGGTGCCCCTCCAGGTTACGTAGGCTTTGACCAAGGTGGCTTATTGACGGAGCAAGTTACTAAACATCCGCACGCTGTTTTACTTTTGGATGAAATTGAAAAAGCCCACACAGATGTTTTTAACCTGTTATTACAAGTCATGGATCATGGCTCTCTTACTGATAGCAATGGCCGAAAAGCAGATTTCCGCAATATTATTTTAGTAATGACAACGAATGCTGGGGCAGAAGAAAGCAGCCGCGCATCTATAGGATTTACTCAGCAAGACCATGCGACCGATAGCATGAAGATTATAGAAAAAGGTTTTTCACCAGAGTTTCGCAATCGTTTAGATGCGATTATCCAATTTAAACCACTCGATATATCTATCGTCGGTAATGTTGTGGATAAATTTATCTTCGAGCTCGAAGCCGTGCTTGCAGAAAAACACGTCACCTTGGCACTCGATCCGGAAGCCCGGCTGTGGTTAGCTGAAAATGGTTGCGACCCAAAAATGGGGGCAAGACCAATGGCACGGCTAATTCAGGAAAAAATAAAGAAACCACTTGCAAATGATTTACTATTTGGAAAGCTTGCAAACGGCGGCAATGTTCGTATTTATGTTGATAACAACGAGCTTTCTTTTGTAATTGAAAGCAAGGAATTAACCGTTTCTGAAAACAACTAAATCAGGAATTTAAAGCAATTTAGCAAAAAAAAGCAGCCTATCGCATCCGAAACGAAATACGGCCTTTTGTTAAATCATAAGGAGTCATTTCAACTTTAACAGAATCACCCGTTAGAATTCGGATGTAATGTTTACGCATTTTCCCCGAAATATGCGCAGTTACAATGTGTCCATTTTCTAATTGGACTCTAAACATAGTATTAGGTAAGGTATCAATCACCTTACCTTCCATCTCAATTTGATCTTCTTTTGCCATAAAATTACGCCATAATTAAAAAAACCTAATTATAACATACCCTCATTTTTAGCCATAGCAAACAGCTCAATGCAACTATTTTTAAATTCAAGCTAACGCTACGTTTAAGTTAGTTGAGTTTAAATAAAGTTCTAAAGTTGTTGGCTGATTGTTTAGCAACATCAGTCACTTCTACTCCACGTAACTCAGCAATACATTCAGCAACATAACGCACATAAATCGGGTAATTTGCCTTACCGCGGTGCGGCACTGGGGCTAAATAAGGAGAATCAGTCTCGATCAGGAAGCGGTCAGCCGGCATTTTCTTTGCGACATCCCGTATTGCTTTAGCATTGTTGAAAGTCACAATACCCGAAAATGAAATATAAAAATTCAAATCCATTGCAGCCTGTGCAAACTCCCAATCTTCTGTAAAACAATGAATTATACCGCCTATATCTGCCGCGTTTTCTTCTTGTAAAATCCTAAGTGTATCGTATTTTGCATCGCGGGTATGAATGACTAAAGGTTTTTTCAGTGCTTTCGCAGCTTGTATATGACGCTTAAATCGCTGATGCTGCCAGTCTAAATCGCCTTCACTACGAAAATAATCCAGTCCAGTTTCCCCAATCCCAATAACGTTTTCTGGTGCGCCTAATTCTATGAGTTCATCAACCGTCGGATCTTTACCTTCGTAAACATTTGGATGAACACCAACTGTAACTGATATCTGCGGATAATCTTTAACCAACAAAAGCATCGCGTCATAATTTTCAAGATCAATTGCAATTGACAATAAATGCTCAATATTATGCTCAGCGGCTGCTTTCATAAAACAAGCGAAATCATTGTTATATGGCCTTAAATCAATTCGGTCAAGATGGCAATGTGAATCTATAAACATCTACAATATATCAAAATTTGGTCATCTGGCTTGATTTAATTGTGTCGAATTTCACATCGTATGCGTTAATCGGTCACTGCCTAGAGCGCCAGCCAAATAGGTCTCGATTTTATTTCGCGCTAAACCACCATCTTGGTCGCTAAATTGCACACCAATGCCGCTAGTGCGGAAGCCTGAGGATCCCACTGGAGTTTTCCAGATAACTTTGCCAGCGATGGGCAACCGTTCGGTCTCTTCCATCAAATTAAGCAACATAAAAACTTCTTGACCCATTTGGTACTCTCGATCAGTTGGAATAAATAACCCACCATTCGTCACAAAGGGCATATAGGCTTGGTATAAAGCTGCTTTGTCCTTGATTGATAATGATAAAATACCTTGCCTAGGCGTTATATCAGCCATGCAATTTACTCCGGTTTAGTTGTTGCCAGCGAGCTAGAATTTCTTCAAGCATTATTTGAAAATTCAATTGTCTTCCAAGCTGTTGCCGACAACTTAGCAAGTGATCGTATAACTTATAAAGTTCTGCAACATTGGCTTGTTGAGAAATTTTTTGCAAAGGATATATAAGATCCTGATTACTCGACATATCGATATTAATTTTAAAAGCGTATTTGATTATATCCACAACCCAAGAAAGTATCCAGTCAAGCACTTCATTTTCGGGTAATACGTCCCATTTTTCCGCAACTATTGCTGGATGGGAATGGTATGACGCTAAAGCTAACCAATCATTAAAACAATCGAGCCGTTGCTTTAAGCCTTCACTATCTTCCAACTGCTTAAGCGTAAGTATAGAACCCTTTACCAAATTGATAACCGATGCTGCATCTCCATAAATATTATTGTTTTGCATCCATTCACCCAATGACCTGATATCGGGATAAGATGCTGAAAATTTTTGGCAACGGCTACGGATTGTCGCCGATAATTTATTTGGCCTATCGGTAAGCAAAATAAATACTGTACGCTCGGGTGGCTCTTCAAGAGATTTCAAAAATGCGTTGGCAGCCGAAATTGTCATACCGTCGGCTGGATGAATAATGATTACACGATAATTTTCAAATTGGGGTTTCAAATATGTATCAACAATTACGCCTCGTATTTGATTGATAGAAATAGATGTTTTATTTTCTTCTGAAATAATTTCTATAAAATCAGGATGATTACCCGCCTTAATTAACAAACAGTACTCACAATTGCCACAATTAATACCATCACCGCCGCGATTAGGACAAAGTAATGAATAAGCAAACTGTTTAGCTAAATTAATCTTGCCAATACCTCGCCCTCCGCTAATAAGCAAAGCCTGAGGAATACGGTTTTGTTTGAAATAGCGGTTAAGTATCTGCCAATCCTGATATTGCCAGGGAAATAACAACGAAGTTATCGACATATTATTAGCGAATCTAATTCTTTAGCGATATGCTGTTGAACCTCAGTTAACGTTTGATCTGCATTAATTACGCGAATGCGCTCGGGAAATTGCCTGGCCTGTTCCAGATAAAAATCTCTGACCCTGCTAAAAAAATGCAACCGTTCAGACTCAAACCTGTCCGGCTTATCACCACGGCTTTTAACTCGCCCCATTCCCTTCTCGACCGGCGCATCTAACAGCAGGGTTAAATTAGGTCGCAAATCACCTTGTACAAAATTCTCCAACCATTGGATATCCGCTACCGGCAAACCACGCCCTCCTCCCTGATAAGCGTATGTCGCATCAGTAAAGCGGTCACATAATACCCACTGACCCCGCTCTAAAGCAGGCAAGATGACATGCTGGAAATGTTGAGCCCGAGCTGCGAACATTAACAATAACTCGGTTTGGCAGGTTAATTGTTCACTTCCAGAATTTAGTAATAGTTCGCGGATTTTCTCAGCCAGTACTGTCCCACCAGGCTCACGAGTCACTAAAACAGGTATATCCCGACTGTGTAAATAATCCTTGATAAAGGGGGCATTCGTAGTTTTACCGACGCCTTCCCCGCCCTCAAGCGTAATAAATTTACCACTATCAACGGACATGGATCTTTTTCTGAAAAATATTTACGGCATTATTGTGATCGTTAAGGGACACCGAAAATTGGTGGCTTCCGTCGCCTTTGGCAACAAAATACAGGTTATTATCTTTATTCGGGTTTAACGCCGCATGAATAGCCTCTTGACCCGGCATAGCGATCGGCGTCGGCGGCAATCCACTGATAATATAAGTGTTGTAAGCAGTACGAGTGCGCAGATCACTTGCCCTAATGTTGCCTTTATAAGCATCACCCATACCATAAATAACTGTAGGATCGGTTTGCAACAACATCCCCTTCTTAAGCCTGTTGACGAAAACACCCGCAATCATAGCCCTTTCCGTTTTCACACCTGTTTCTTTTTCAACGATAGAAGCCATGATGAGTGCCTCATAAGCATTTTTATAGGGCACATCAGAGGATTTTATTTGCCATTCTCGTTGTAATATAACCTGCATTTTCTTATGTGCTGCTTTTAATACCGTAATATCCTGCGCATTCTTTTCGAAAGAATATGTATCCGGAAATAACCAACCCTCAGGATTTTTATCCGAAATGCCTAATAAGGATGCTATTTCGTCAACTGATTTATTAGTAAGCGTTTTTGTTAGGTAAGGGGTGGTTTCAAGCTGTTTGAGAATCTCTTTTAAACACCAACCTTCAGGAAAAGTAACGACATACTTTTTGGCTTTACCTTCAGAAAAAATTGTCAGTATTTGTAGTGGTGTTGCACCTTGCGGAAGCTCATATTCGCCCGCTTGGAGTTTATTGTGAACTTTTTTTTGGTATGCGGCAATTTTAAACCAGATCGCATTTATTTCTACTCCACCCGACACCAACTTTGAAGTAATTTTATCAAAAGACTCGCCTTTATTAATCTCAATAGAAAAAAGCGATTTAACAACAGGTTTATTTAAAACATTTTGATAATACCCCAAAATACAGCCAGCCACGAGCAATATTAAAGTTGTACAGAAAATTATCCACTTATTAAAACTCATCGGCGCTTTCCCTCGCTTTAAATTCTGTCAGCCAGCATTGTAATTTCCGAGTAATGGCTCCCACTGAAAAACTCATTTCAGCTAACTGTTTGATCGGCCATATACCAATAATTGAGTTGCATACAAATATTTCATCGGCATTTAGAAGCTCTTGTTTACCATAATCGTGCTCAACTACGGTTAGACTATGCTCTGAAGCAAGTTTTTTAATTATGGAACGGAGAACACCAGCAACACCGGCTGATATCAAGGAAGCCGTGTAGAGCTGGCTATCCTTCACGTAAAAAAGATTACTCATAGTTCCCTCAATCACGTTTTCATTTATATTCAGTACAACACCTTCTTGAATCATAGGATCATCCCACTCGGCACGTGCCATTACCTGTTCTAATCGATTAAGATGTTTGATCCCTGCTAACACTGGATTTAGACCAAGCCGTGTTTCACAGAAAAGGGCATTAATTCCATTATTGGCATGCGTCTCAACATCGCTGGGAAATGGGTGCATAGTCAATATTCGGGTTGCGTTGACAAATTGAGGTAATTTATAACCCCTGCCACCACCGCCTCTGGTTATGATAACTTTAAGGACGCATAACTCACTATTTTGGCAAAGTTGCCGTATTTCAGCTTTTAGACATGGAAGATCTGGCGGGGGAATTTTGAGCCGAATACATCCAGAAATTAATCTATCCAGATGCTGTTTTAAAAAGATTGGCTTAGTTTTTATAACTTCAATAGTCTCAAATAAACCATCACCATATTGAAATCCTCGATCACTTATAGGTATATAGTCATTATATTGACCGTTAACGAGAATCATTGATCCGGATGCACGGAAACAACTTTAACAGAGCCCTAATCGAAACGCTTGAACACTAAAGAGCCATTAGTCCCACCGAATCCGAATGAATTAGACATTGCCACATTAATCTTCATATTTCTGGCAATGTTCGGCACATAATCCAAATCACATTCAGGATCTTGATTATCCAAATTAATAGTCGGTGGTGCAATTTGGTTTTTTATACTTAATGCAGTTAAAACAGCCTCAATTCCACCCGCCGCCCCTAACATATGACCGAGCATGGATTTGGTTGAACTAATAGCGACTTTATATGCATGGTCGCCTAACGCAGTTTTCATAGCACATGTTTCACCGACATCGCCCGCTGGAGTCGATGTGCCGTGGGCGTTAATATAATCCACCATATCAGGGTTTAAGCCGGCATCGCGTAAGGCGTTTCTCATACACCGTGCCGCACCTTCACCACCGGGAGATGGAGTAGTCATATGATAAGCATCACCACTCATACCATAACCCACCAATTCGGCATAAATTTTAGCGCCACGCGCTTTGGCGTGTTCAAGTTCTTCAAGCACTACAACGCCTGCACCATCACTCAAAACAAATCCATCGCGATCTCTATCCCAAGGGCGACTTGCATGTTGCGGATCATCGTTACGCCGCGATAACGCTTTAGCTGAAATAAATCCACCCATAGCTGTTGGTGATGAGGTGCATCGTTCAGCACCGCCAGCAATCATAACATCAACGTCACCGTATTTTATTAGCCGCGCGGCATCACCGATATTGTGAGTTCCCGTAGCACATGCGGTTACGATTGCAAAATTAGGGCCTTTCAAACCGTATTTAATTGAAAGGTTTCCGGAAATCATATTAATTATATTTCCGGGAACGAAAAAAGGAGAAATTCGGCGTGGACCGGATTTATCATAAGTCGCATAACATTCCTCTATGCCGGTTATTCCACCAATACCTGCACCAATAGCTACGCCTATTCGCTCAGCATTGATATCAGTAACCTCTAAGCCTGAATCATCAACCGCTTGGCAACCCGCTGCTAATCCGTAATGAATAAAACCATCCATCCGTTGGGCATCTTTACTAGAAATATATTGTGTAATGTCCAAGTTTCTTATCACCCCACCAAAAGTCGTCGCAAATGGTGAAATATCAAAAGAATCTATAGCGCTAATACCACTTTTACCTTTAACTATAGCTTCCCATGTTTCAGCTACAGTGTTCGCAACAGGCGTTACTGCACCTAATCCCGTTATGACTACCCGACGACTATTCAATTTAATGATCCGTATATAAGAAAGTACAACTTAAGGATAATGGAAAATAAGCAGGAATTAAGTGGATGAAAGAAGTTCATCCACTCAGATATTCAGATTAAGTATTTTTTACTATGTAATCGATAGCTTGCTGGACTGTTGTAATTTTCTCAGCTTCGTCGTCTGGAATTTCACATTCGAATTCTTCTTCAAGAGCCATGACGAGCTCAACTGTATCCAGAGAATCCGCACCCAGATCATCAACAAAAGAAGCATCGTTTGCAATATCTTCTTTAACGCCTAATTGCTCTGCTACAATTTTTTTTACCCGCTCTTCAATATTACTCATATTTATATCCTCAATCAATGTAAGTTTATTATTTTTCAATTACTTACAATGTATTCGTTATTAAATTTACTAGATATGCCATTATCGGCAACTCCAGACGACGCGCAATTATACTTGATATTACAAAAATCTCACAATACTACGGCATGAATAAACCACCGTTGACATGCAACGTTTCCCCAGTGATATACGCCGCGCCATCGGAGGCCAAAAACGCGACTGCATTTGCGACTTCCCTAGCTTCACCCAATCTGGATAATGGAATTGATGTTAATAAATTGTTTCTGATTTCATCACTTAGTTCTTTGGTCATATCGGTATCGATAAAACCTGGTGCCACAGTATTGATTGTAATATTACGGGAACCCACCTCTTTTGCCATCGACTTGGCAAACCCAATCATACCTGATTTGGCTGCTGCATAATTAGCTTGGCCAGCATTCCCAGTTGAACCAACGACTGACGATATGTTAATAATTCGGCCGACTCTAGCTTTCATCATACCTCGTAAAACGGCCTTACTCAGACGAAAGACAGAAGTAAGATTGGTATTTATAATATCATCCCACTCTTCATCTTTCATACGCATCAACAAGTTATCGCGGGTAATGCCGGCATTATTAACTAAAACCGTTGGTACCCCATAATTATCAGTTATTATTTTTAACACGGCATCAATCGATACGGGGTCACCGACATTCAAGGCCAATCCCTTACCGTTTTCACCGAGATAGCCCGAAATATCTTCTGCCCCAGAGTCTGTTGTGGCGGTTCCGATGACAAAAAAGCCGTCTTCGGCCAACTTCTGGGCTATGGCCTTCCCAATGCCTCGACTGGCACCCGTTACCAAAGCGATTGCTTTAGTCATTTAATTGCTCCAATACTTGGTTAAAAGTCTCCGTATCATAAATAGCTAGGTGCATAGCATCTTTCGCTATTCGTTTGTCCAGCCCGGTTAACACTTTTCCTGCGCCACATTCGACAAAACATGTAACGCCCATATTAGCCATTTTACTGATACTTTCTACCCATCTAACTGGTTGGTAAAGCTGTTCTTTTAGAGCGTTACGGATAATCTCCGGCGCTTTGTGGGATTCCACATCCACATTATGGACTAATTGGATTTTCGGCGTATCTACAGGAATACCTTGCAAAAACTCATCTATCCTTTCGGCGGCATCCTGCATTAATGAACAATGCGACGGCACACTAACGGGCAGCATTATTGCACGCTTAGCACCCGCTTCTTTTGCTGCAACAACAGCCCGTTCCACTGCCTTTGCATGTCCTGCAATCACTACC
Source organism: Methyloglobulus sp. (assembly GCA_965247625.1). GTDB lineage: Bacteria > Pseudomonadota > Gammaproteobacteria > Methylococcales > Methylomonadaceae > Methyloglobulus. Next base: position 217,254 of record CBDFHL010000001.1, read on the forward strand.
TGGCCAGGTGCATTAAAATTGACGGCTGAAACAATTTGGTCTTCGGCAACATTGGCACATATTTGGCTAACTTGTCCGTCTTCGAGCCCTAAGATTGCCGCCATTGCACCAACACCGACAGGAACAGCTTCCTGCATAAACCGGGCTCGCGCCGCAACCAATTTGACTGCATCTTCGAAAAAAATAGCACCAGAACTTACCAAAGCGGTATATTCGCCAAGACTATGCCCTGCTACCCATGCGGGTCTAACTTTACTATGCTTGCACCATAATTCCCAAATGGCAAAACCTGCAACCAACATTGCTGGCTGAGTGTTTTCGGTTTGATTGAGTTCTGTTTCAGAACCTTCTGAAATGAGTTTCCAAAGATCTTTGCCTAACACAAAAGAGGCTTTATCAAAGGTTTCTTTAACTCCAGGATAACTCGCAGCTAAGTCAGTTAACATACCCACTGACTGTGATCCCTGCCCCGGGAACACAAACGCTAAATTTTTAAGTTGTTTAGTCATTTGTCTAGCACAATTTTTTACTAATACTTGATTAACGCGGAACCCCAAGTAAATCCGGCGCCGAATGCTTCCAATAACACTATCTGCCCTCGCTGGATGCGACCATCACTAATCCCTTCATGCAAAGCGAGTAATACCGAAGCAGATGAAGTATTACCCTGTTCTTGAAGTGTAATGACCACTTGGCTCATAGACATCTTAAGTTTTTTTGCAGTCGCGGCAATAATTCTAATATTCGCCTGATGCGGCACTAACCAGTCCACATTAGTTTTTTGCATATTGTTGGCTTCCAGGGTTTCATCAACGATCCGTTCTAAGGTGTTTACCGCCATTTTAAAAACCTCATTCCCGCGCATACTGATATAGCCAAGCTCCATATTGCCTTCTACCGCAACCTGAGGATTTGGACAATACAGTAAATTTTCATAACCACCATCCGAATGGATATGCGTCGACAACACCCCTGGCTCTACAGACGCACCAAGTAATAAGGCTCCTGCGCCATCACCAAACAAAATGCAAGTACCTCTGTCTGTCCAGTCAACAATACGGGAACAGATTTCAGCGCCCACCAACAGGACTTTTTGCACCGAGCCAGTTTTAATGTACTGATCAGCAATACTCAACGCAAACAATGCGCCGGAGCAAGCAGCTTGGACATCAAAACTAACACAGTTTTTAATACCCAATTTTTCCTGCAATAAACAAGCAGTGCTGGGATACACCCGATCTGGAGTCCCAGTTGCAACTATTATTAAATCTATTTCTTCTGGCTTAATTTTGCCATTTTCAATAGCCTGCCTCGCAGCAATTTCTGCCATACTGGATGCTGTTTCGTCGGGTGCGGCTATCCGGCGATTTTTAATTCCGGTGCGCTCAAAAATCCATTCATCAGAAGTATCCACCATTTTAGAAATAGCTTCGTTGGTAAGTATTTTTGATGGCAAATAACCACCAGTCCCTAAAACCTTAGCGAAACGCGTCATACGCTTTGTCTCATCGCCAAGGACTTCTCAACTTGATCACTAATCTTTTTGATAACGTTTTTCTTCAGTTCAATTTCTGCTAGTTTTATCGCGGTTTTGAATGCCAGTGTATCCGCACCACCATGACTTTTAATCACTAAGCCTCTTAAACCCAAAAAGCTAGCGCCGTTATATAACCTAGGATCAATTCGATTTTTAAAAGACTTCAAGACAGGGTAGGCGACCAATCCGACTAGTTTAGTCAATAAATTTTTATTAAATGACTCTTTGAGAAAAGTACCTATCATCTTTGCGGCACCTTCGATTGATTTAAGTGCTACATTACCAACAAAGCCATCACAAACAACTAGATCAACTTTGACATTACCGGCATTTAACGAATTACTTTCAACGTAACCGATATAATTTAAGGTTGAGTTCTCCAAAAGCTTGGCTGCCGCTTTAACTTGCTCATTTCCCTTGACTTCCTCTTCACCAATATTGAGCAAACCAACCTTGGGCGTCTCAATATTTTCCACGGCCTTGACTAACTCATTTCCCATCACGGCAAATTGGTAAAGATTATCGGCTGTACAATCAACATTTGCTCCAAGATCCAAGACATGAGTGTGCCCATAAATCGAAGGTACTGTAGAAATAATTGCAGGTCGATCGATACCTGGAATCATTTTCAGGACGAATTTAGCAGTTGCCATCAATGCTCCCGTATTACCTGCACTAACGCAAGCATCTGCTTGACCTTCATGAACCAGATTAATAGCCACCCGCATTGAAGAGTCTTTTTTGTTTTTGAGCGCTTTAGCGGGGGACTCATGCATTTCAACGCTCTGTGACGCATGCTTTACAGTGAGCCTGTCTCGATAAGACTGAAGATTTTGGCCTAATCGTTCACTAAGGACGGCTGAGTCGCCTACCAAAATAATATTTAGCTCAGGATTTTCTTTCAAACATTCCAGAGATGCAGGGAGGGTAACTTCAGGACCAAAATCCCCGCCCATTGCATCAATTGCGATAACCAAGCTCACTGTTTTAGACCACAATCCTTAAGTATATAATTCGTTTTGGAGCTGAAACCCAAATCCAAAAAAAACAATTAAAGTTATTCTTCAATTTCAGTAGTAGTAATTTGACGGCCTTTATAAAAACCATCTGGCGTCATATGGTGACGTAAGTGAGTTTCACCAGTTAATGGGTCTTGCGCTAAAGTTTTAGCGGTTAATGAGTCGTGGGCACGACGTTGATCACGTCTTGACCTTGATACTTTACTTTTTTGTACTGCCATTAGAAATCTCCAGTTTTTTTAAATCGGCTAATATGGAAAAAGGATTTTTTGGTGCTGAATGAGTATTTTCAACCATCAAGCCGCCTGAACAACCCGAAAAATTGACTACCAAACAACTATTATCGTGTTTAGGTACGCTTGGCAAATTAAGCAATAATTCGTCCTCAATAATATCTTGGGGAGCAATCTTTTCATCACTGGTAAGCAGCAAAGGCTCAAAACCTTGGGGCAACCTATCTATCTGCTCCAATGAATTAACAATACCCAACTTAATATTTGCATTTATAGGCCATATTAAAGGATCGAGACAACGCTGACATTTCAGAGAAAGCTCTGCAACAACATCACCTTCAATCTTAACAAGCCTACCCTTCTTAGCAAACCTCAATGAAAATGTCACTTGTCCACTATTATCAGACAACAGGTCGGATATCCTATCGAAATCGCTCAACGATAATTTACCTTCAATGCTGGCATTCTTATCTGCAAGCAAAAAAGGATCAATAAACCTGGGGACACTCGCTACCATAACCCGAAAATGATATAGATATTTGGTTAAATCGTCAAATCTGGATATATCAAACCCAAATACTACACATTGCTCTAAACAGAAAAGTTTACGAAGACACTACAGTGGGAGTAAAAATTTAACGCGGTACGTGGCTAATAATCACTGGTTTTTTGCGAAACCTTAACACCAACGGCGGCTTCGACAAAAACCATAATTACATCTTAACGCAACTTGAATTTAAGCCGTCAATTGGAAGATAGTAAATCAAAAAACATTATTGTATCTTGCTAGAACTTGCTTTACGTAGTTACGTGTTTCTGGATAAGGCGGAATTGTGTTGTTATATTTTATAACAGCATTCTCGCCCGCATTGTATGCAGCTACAGCGAGACCGAGATTGTAATTAAACATACCAAGCAAATATTTAAGATAGCGTGTCCCCCCTTCAACATTCTGTGCCGGATCAGACCGATTAGTGACACCGTAGCGTCTAGCGGTATCAGGCATAAGCTGCATCAAACCGACTGCCCCAGCACTTGAGACTGCACTTGGGTTATAAGCTGATTCAGTTTGGATAACCGCATGCACCAACCTTTCATCTACACGATTTTTGTAAGCTGCGCTAGCGATTACGCTAGAAAACCTGCTTTTATTAGCATTGAAGCCGTTATGGCCTTTAAAGTTACTAAAAATAGTAGGGTAGCCACCTTGATCTCGACCCTTAAAGCGGTAGGGGCTATGCAGTGCATTAGAGCGATAAGGACTATGTAAAGACGTCTGAAAGTTATTGGCATAATAACCATTTTCTTTCAATTTCAGCCTATAAGGACTAGTTTTGATAATCCTTTTGTATAAGCCATGCCGTTGTTCGTCTGTGTAATAAACCCGACCATTTGAATCGATAAATTTATAAACATCTGCCTGAGCGAGACTTGAAAAAAATAACCCTATTACAAAGACTATATTCTTTTTCATTTTATACCTGCTATTTGGAATTAATTTTCACCAATTTTGCGGCTTTAGATGCCCTACTTTTGGCTTCCTCAATTGTGTCAGCGGTGGCTAATGCCACTCCCATTCGTCGTTTCACAAGCGCATCAGGCTTACCAAACAGCCTTATTTCGCTGCGGGGTACACTTAGCGCTTTGTCTAAATCTGTATAAAAGAACTCTTTAGCCTCTATATCTGATAAGATTACAGCACTTGCTCCGCATTTTTTCAAGTCGGTAACCAGAGGTAAACCCAATATTGCCCGGACATGTAATTCAAATTCATTTAATTGTTGAGTCACCATTGTAACCATGCCGGTATCATGAGGTCTGGGACTGACTTCACAAAACCAAACATCATCTCCCTTAATAAATAATTCAACTCCAAATATACCCACACCACCTAAAGCATCGGTCACCTTGCGGGCAATATCTTTTGATGTGGCTAATGCTTTTGCCGTCATAGGTTGAGGTTGCCAACTTTCCCTATAATCACCACCTTCTTGGATGTGGCCTACGGGTTCACAATAATAGGTTTGCACTTGCCCATCAATGTTGATGGCTCTGACTGTTAGCAAGGTTATTTCAAAATCAAAATCAACTTTTGCTTCGACAATAACTTTACCCGTATCAACTCTTCCACTGACTTTAGCATAATTCCAGGCTTGTTCAAGCCGCTCCGGGCTTTTAACCATCGTTTGGCCTTTACCAGACGATGACATCGTCGGCTTTACAAAACATGGATAACCAATCCCGTTGTCCACCGCAGCTTGCAACTCGGCAAAACTTTCTGCGAAGGCATATTTGGATGTCGGTATCATGAGCTCTTCGGCGACCAATGCCCTTATCCGTTCGCGGTTCATGGTTAATTGAATCGCTTTTGCGCTAGGCACAACCATCGTCACGCCTTGTGCTTCGATTTCAAGCAACGCTTCGGTGGCTATCGCCTCAATTTCGGGGATAATAATATCCGGTTTTTCTAAGTTGACCAACCGCTTCAATTCATCAGAATCCGTCATGTTAATAACATAACTGCGATGTGCTATCTGCTGGGCGGGAGCGTTTGAGTAGCGATCTACGCCAATAACCTCCACGCCATAACGCTGCAATGAAATCGCAATCTCTTTTCCCAATTCGCCGCAACCGAGAAGCATAGCTTTAGTCGCCCCTTTAATTAAGGCGGTGGTTAATTTCATTCGGAATCCGTCAGGTATTTGTCGATATCTTCTTTGGAAAACCCAATTTTCTTTGCGACACGGTCTGCATGGCTAACTCTTGAAATTCCTGGAATTAAATGGTATGTTGGTTGTTCGTTAGCAAATTCAACCTGTTTAGGAACACCATTACCCTGCTTGACAAATTGATCGACTAACTGGTGATTATGGGTAATCAGCACTGTACTGTTACCTTTTCGGTAAAACCCGTTAAGCGCGTTGGCGGAAGCTTCCATCTTTTCCTCAAAGGTAGTACCTTCGGACAACTCATCCAACACAACCAAGCTTTTTGCCGTAGTCGCCAAGAAAATATCTTTAGTTCGCTTCAACTCAGTTCCAAAGCGCCCTTCCCCATCATCCAAATGGCTAATTTCAGGCACTTGGTAAAAAATCTTATCGGCAACGGTAAGGGATGCTTGTTTGGCAGTAACGTAACTTCCAATTTGAGCCATAACTTGAATTTGAGCCAGCGTTTTACAGAATGCGGTTTTCCCCCCGCTATTAGGCCCCGTCAATAAGACCAATTTGTCATCATCCAGCACAAAATCGTTGCCGACGTAAGCAGAATTTTCTTGACCCAACACCGGATTAACTGCAGAAACCAAGTGAATACGATGATGTAGTGCATCCTCAAGGGTTGGCAATACCGTATCATACGGAAATGTGTCAGCAAACTTCATAAATGCCAACAATTCATCCAGCTGCCCTAGCCCATCTAATACCTCAGCAAGCGGCTCTGCCTGCTTATAAAGATTTCTTAGAGGAATAATACAATTATCGCGGTCATAACCGCCAACGATTGGAAAATAAAGCAACAACAGCGGCCCGAGAAAAATCGAGGCACCTGGCACTGCCATCGCAGCACTTACCGGCTCAAGAAAACTAAGCAACCAGAGCGTAGCAGCAAGCATGGCTACGAGTACCGGTTTGAACAGTTGAGGCTTAAACGCTACAGGAACAGGAAATATAGAACTCCCACGTTCTTCTTTACTCTTAATTTTGCCTTCAACAACGTAAACAGGCCCTTGCATTAGAGAATAATAGCGGGTTTGCGTATAGGCCTTTATTTTGTTTAAAACATTCTTTAAATAATCTGATTTAGGTTCTTCAATTGCCTGAGCTCCGGCAACTACATCCAATGCAAATTTTACGCCGTTACGATAGTGAGTATAACCATATCCTTCTATTTCATTTTCGCCCCGAGCTTGAGAAAATGATCCCAAAAACTCGCCAAATAATAATAGGTACAAGTGTTTTTCGGTTGTAGCCACCTTCCCAATCAGCTGCGCTAACTGCTCCTTCAATTGCGGATTAGCCTGAAGCTCTTTTATTGCATCTTGCTTGGCCTGAACCACATTAATATCAGATAAAGGGCGTGATAAAGACCGATATAATACAGCTTGTCCAACCAAAGTTGATGCTTGGTTAACTGCATCGAAAACCTTATCTATTTCAATGGTATCGAAAACATTTTCATCAATTACCCCTGCACCCTCCGATAATGGACGGGTAGACTTAACTATGGGCCAGGACTCATTCTGCCAACTTTTTAATATGGTATCTTCCATAGAGCAACTCTTAAATTACCAAGGTTATGCCGCTAAAAATTTTTAAGGTTAGATATATTGGTCAAGCAATTTCAGGAGGACATTCACCTGCGCATTGGAATCATTAAGCGCAGAAATATAGCGATAATCCTCGCCCCCTGCTTCAATAAAAACAGATTTATTTTCCATAGCAATTTCTTCTAACGTTTCCAAACAATCAACAGCAAAACCAGGACATATAATATCTACGGTTTTGATGCCTTTTCCGGGCAAGTTCTCCAAAGTCTCAACACAATAAGGCTTTAACCATTCTGCCTTACCGAAACGCGACTGAAATACTAACTGCCATTTATCTTCGGACAAGCCGAGCTTTTCAGCGAGTAAACTTGCGGTTTTTTGACATTGATGAAAATAAGGATCACCCAGTTTAGTAAGCAATGCTGGCAAGCCATGAAACGACATCACCAACATTTCGTTTTTTCCGTGTTGTTGCCAAGCCAATTCAACCGATTCTGCCAATGCTGAAATGTAGCCGTCATGCTGATAATAATCACTAATAAAATGAAAGGTTGGCAAATGCCGCCAACGATTAAGCTCTTTCATCAAGTCATCATAAATTGATGCCGTAGTCGTTGATGAGTATTGAGGATAAAGCGGTAGCACCACAATATCGGTAACGCCATCTTGCTTTAATTGTTTAAGTTGATTGGCAATTGATGGATCGCCATACCTCATAGCATAAGCGGTAGCGATACCTTTGGAAAGCAAGTTTTCTGCTAATTTTTCGGTCAACTGCCGGGTTAGATAAGTTAACGGCGAACCGTGTTCAGTCCAGATTTTTTTATAGGCTTTTGCAGACTTAGCAGGACGAAACGGTAAGATAAACAAATGCAAAATTAGCAGCCAAATGGGTCTGGGTAAATTAACAACCCGAGGATCACCAAGGAAATCGCGCAGAAACCGTCTTACATCAGAAGTATTAGGCGAGGTAGGCGAACCTAAATTTGCCAGTAATACTCCAATTTTCTTTTCTGCCATTACTTTTTTAACGGTTAATTAGATTCAAAAATTCAGAACGTGTGCTAATTTCTTTACGGAAAGCACCCGTCATTACCGACGTAGTCATTACCGAATTTTGCTTTTCCACACCACGCATCATCATGCATAAGTGTTTTGCCTCAATTACAACAGCTACTCCTCTGGCACCCGTAGCCTGCTCAATCGCATCAGCAATTTGCTTGGTCAATTTTTCCTGTATTTGCAAACGGCGCGCATACATGTCAATTACCCTAGCTATTTTGGACAAACCAAGCACCTTACCTTTAGGTAAATAACCGACATGACATTTGCCAATAAACGGCAAAAGATGATGCTCGCACAATGAATAAAGTTCGATATCCTTAACAATGACCATATCTTCGGAATCGGCAGTAAAAATTGCACCGTTTAAGACTTCGTCCAGATTCTTTTGATAACCGTTATTTAAAAATTTGAATGCCTCAGAAGCTCGCTTAGGTGTATCGATCAAGCCTTCTCGGGAAAGGTCTTCACCAACGCCCTCGATGATTTTAGCAAAGTATTTTTCCATAGTGTGTTTTTGAAATTATTGTTTTGCGGCAGTATACCTCAATGGCGGGTAAAAGCTAACGCATCCATTAACACATTTAAACCGGCATCCGGTCGGGTCGCATTTTCACTAAGATGCCTACGCCAACCTCTGGCACCAGGCTCCCCATTAAAAATGCCTAGTATATGTCGGGTTATACTATTTAACCTTACCTCATTATTAACTAGCTGTTTTTCAATATATGGCATCAATGACTCGACAACTTCATATCTAGACTTAGGCAGCTCATCACATTTAAAAATTAAATTATCCACTTGTGACAAAAAATAAGGATTTTGATAAGCTTCGCGCCCAACCATAACCCCATCTACATATTTCAATGCCTCTTCCGCTTGCAACAAACTGGTGATGCCACCGTTAATTACAATTTTTAAATGTGGAAAATCTTTTTTGAGCTGATACACGGTATCGTAGCGTAGAGGCGGAACTTCACGGTTTTGTTTAGGCGAAAGGCCACTTAACCAAGCTTTACGTGCATGGACAATAAATGTCCCACAGCCAGTTTGTGCAACCTTATCGACAAACTTAATCAGCTCCTCATAGGAATCTCGATCATCCACACCAATCCTTGTCTTCACCGTAATAGGCACCGAAACTGCGCGCTGCATAGCGTCAACGCACTCAGCAACCAGTTCTGGTTCAAGCATCAAGCACGCACCAAACCTACCATTTTGTACGCGGTCACTAGGACAACCTATATTGAGGTTGACTTCATCATAACCATAATCTTCAGCCATTTTTGCACAAAGCGCCAATTCCCGAAAATTACTACCACCCAGTTGCAAGGCTAAAGGATGCTCCTCATCATTAAAACTTAAAAAACGCTGGTGATCACCATGAATTAAAGCGCCAGTTGTCACCATTTCGGTGTACAACAGCGCATTTTTGGTCAGTAACCGATGGAAATACCGGCAGCTTTTATCTGTCCAATCCATCATGGGGGCAATACAAAAGCGATGGTGCGGCATTATTAGGTTTGTCAAAGGCTTAAGAGTAGTGTTTGCGACGTATTGCGTAGTTTAACGTATCGTCTCGTACTATTATTTTGAATAATATCGATACATCAGCCTTCGATATTTTATTGCGCAATATGAAACCTGTAAAACTAAAAAACAAAAAAACAAGAACGAGCCAACATCTTAGCGGGCAGCTTACCGTTTCAGAATAGCCGACCGGAAGCTATTCCGTAATCCTACGTTAAAATTAGTTACATACTTTAACACTTTTTACATTATCTCTTTGAAGCTGGCAATTTGACTTCAAAATTACCATCCTCTTAACGAGTCCCCACAAAATCCCCTGACCAGAATCTTTAAAACTGTGAGGTCAATCACAAAATTTTCAACAAACGCGACCTAGACTGGGTGTGTGTTTACAGTCCAACTACGACGAGATAAGACAAACCACATACTATTAAGGATTCAAATTCAGTAGCTGCTTTGCTTGAAATTTATCAATCTATTCAGCTAACTATGCTTGTATCCAAGGTCAATATGTAAATTGGATCGATACCAAAAATCCAAATATTATTTTTTCCATAATTTCAAAATACCATGAGGAAACGATGAAAATGCGAAAATTTAACGCACTGGCTCTAGCGGCCGCAACCTTATTGTTCGCTACCAATCTAGCACATGCATTTATCGACACTACGCCAGGAATGAGTGTGAAGTTCGTTAAGGTAGCCGACCTACCCAGCTCAACAACGACTGTTGGTGCATCGAAGGCAAATATCAATGTAATGACAAGACACCCCGCAATTTCGGGATCGGAACTAAATGAATGGATCACCGTTGTCGATGGTCGCGGTTCAATCCATCTTATTGATACATCAGGCAAGAATCAACCCCGATTGATTGTCAACCTCCTGACGGCCAGCCCAGGACTGAACATTGGCAGTACCACCTCTGGCAATTCGGAACTCGGTGTTCGAGGATTTGCCTACCATCCCGATTTTGCCAATCCTGCCGAACAAGGCTATCTCAAATTTTACACCATGTCATGCCACTACACATCAACAAGAAGGCTTGCTGGAGCAATAGGACTTAACCACTATACGCCACCTGGCGCACCAACAACTCCGGTTTGCGATAACATTTTGACTGAATGGAAAATGGTGTCCCCAACAAACCTTACAGCAGATATAAAGTCTCGCCGCGAAGTGCTTCGTTTCCCACAGCTTCATGCAAATCATGGGACGGATGCGCTAGTATTCGATCCGGTTACAAAATGGCTTTACATAGCAGCCGGAGATGGTGGAAACCAGGGAGACCCTTACAATGTCGCTTCAAATGTCGAGTATCTTTACGGTAAAATTTTGCGGATAAACCCATTGAAGCCAGCCGCAACTATACCCTCAAATATGCTCCGGGCTGTCGACGGCGCTTGGTCATACCCTGCCAGCAATCCTGGCGCTAATTGGAAACCTGGACGAAACGCATATTATGCCAAAGGCCTGCGTCATCCGGAAACCATGTTTAGAAACGGAAGCGACCTAGTTATTGCCGATATCGGCGGCTCCGCATTTGAAGAGATCAACATTTTAAAACTCGCTGGTGATGAAGGTATAAGTTTTGGCTGGAAAGCAGTCGAAGGGATGTGGCCAACAACCACGTCTACTACCCCTCCGGTGGCTGGGTACTCCCACGGAGAAAACGGTAGATCATCAGCGGTTATTGTCGGTGGTGTACCAGTCAATACCATGGGTAGTGAGTTCAATGGTAAACTCGTTTTCGGCGATATTATCTCAGGAAATATATATTATGGTGACCTTGAGGCAATGAAAGGCGCCCGCTCATGGAGCAAACCGATGGTGATATTGAAAAAGGCGGTATTGCTAAACAGCTACAATCAAGAAACAACGCTAATGGCAACCTATGGGCAGAATGGCCGAGTTGATCTTCGTCTTGCTGAAATTGGTGGCACAATCTACGGTGTTAGCAAACAAAAAGGAGTCATGTTTAAGTTAGTAGGGTATTAAATAACCATCACCACCCTAGGCGCATTCGTAAATGCGCCTAGGGTACGGCTTTCACAAGCAAAGCCTGTCCGTAAAACCTAGCCCCGCACCGATTTTTCCAGCTTTTTGCATTGTGGTTCGTCCAGCCAACGGTCACACCAAACATTCAATGCTACTGCGGTAGCTTTCATTAAGTCGAACTCCCGTTGCGCTTCCCCAGGCTGCTCCTTAGGCCACCAAGAATGGGTATCCATCTGCCGTTGAATATAATTACAAGCGGCTTCAACTTCGTGTTCTGTAAGGTGCATTGCAAAACTCCTCTTATTGTGTGGATAACGACTCAAAACATTATCTAATAATAAGACCACGACTGTTAGATGTAAATAGAACACCAATTTACCAAAAGTTAATCTTCATTTTCCGATAGCTTTAAAACCTCATGATGTTAAATTAAGCTGAACGTGATTTCCTCTAACTATCTTTTACGTCTACAAATTTAAATTTAATGCGAATAGTGCTCGCTTACCTTTGCGTAGTCCTACTTTGGGCGACTACACCGCTTGCCATCAAATGGAGCGGTGAAGGCCCAGGATTTCTGTTCGCGGTTACTAGCCGAATGACAATCGGTGCGTTATGTTTACTGGTAACCTTAATAATTTTAGGAAAGCCTTTACTTTGGCACAAAAAAGCATGGCTGAGTTATTTTGCAGTGGCATTACAAATTTACGGCGCAATGATGAGTGTTTATTGGTCATCGCAATTTATCCCTTCTGGGTGGATTTCTGTAGTGTTTGGTTTATCGCCACTGATCACGGCATTATTAGCTCGATTAATACTTAAAGAACGTGGTCATTTAACTTTCAGTAAATTAAGCGCTTACGGTTTAGGTATTTATGGCTTATATATCCTTTTTGGTTCGGCCAGTACGCTTGGGGAAAATGCAGAATTCGGCATCATAGGCGTGTTAATCTCTGCATTGCTACAAGCAGTTAGTGCGGTATGGCTTAAGCGGATTGGCTCTGGTGTTCCACCCCTTATCCAAGTGACTGGTGGGCTGGTGATTGCGCTGCCCGTCTACTTATTAACTTGGTGGCTTATTGACGGTCAATGGCCAAAACATTTAACCGTACTTAACTGGAGTTCAATTATTTATCTCGGTATGATCGCCACCACCATCGGATTTTATCTGTATTACTATTTACTAACACATTTATCGGCAACACGGGTGGCACTAATTTCCTTAATAACACCAGTCATGGCATTAGTGCTTGGCCACCTGATTAACCATGAACCTTTGAGCCCCCAAATCGTTACCAGCACTGCACTTATACTTTCCGCACTTATTATGCACGAACTTTTTGACCGATTTTTTCGCTTAAATTAAGTTGAACTTGCCTTTAATCCGCTTCTCTATAATTGTGCTACACGTTAATTTTGGCAAGATTTAGTGGTAATTTGTCATTGCAGAAAAACTTAAGATGGCGATAACTTATAGCTGACTGCCCTTTAAATAATTTATCTCATTTTTTCAAGCATAAAGATGTTATGTATTACAGGGCAAATCCGTTGCGCTCGGCTGAGGAGGGAAATGTCATGAAAATAGAAGAACCTGAAATAACAAAGTTGAAGAATCAAATCGAAGATTCATCAATAGAAATAAGCCTTCTTGAACTCAAATATAAAACAGCAGCAGAAATTGCTTTGAAATTTGCCCAACAACTAGAGGAACTCCGCATTAATCATCAGGGGATTTTACTCAAATTACGCGACTTAGAACAACATGAACATGGCTCTTACATGTGGGAGAACATTGGTGACGGCGGTTAATTTTTAAACTAGAATTTACTATTCGATGCCTTTCCAAGATTAACGGGAAGGTATTAATTCATTAGCATAAGATCAAGATATTACATATCTTGATCTTATGAAGTTAGTTATTTATCTAAAAGATAACTTTCAATTCATTTGGAATTATTAGATATAAGCTATAACTAGCTGTAATATGATGTTTGACAAAACTCCAGCCAAAATATCATCTAGCATAATACCTAACCCACCATGCACCCTACGGTCAGCCCATCGGATGGGCCAAGGTTTGAGTATATCGAAAAACCGGAACAGAATAAAACCCAAGACTATCCCCTGCCAGCTAAACGGAACAAGCCATAACGTCACCAGATAACCCGCCACTTCATCCCAGACGATGCCGCCAAAATCGTGTTCGCCCAGTTGTTCGGCTGCTTTGCCACATATCCAAATACCGGCTAGCGTGGCTATTACCGTACCGATGCTGTAAATCACTAACCCAGCTTGCGCTAACAATAAATAGACTGGCAAAGCCGCCAATGTCCCGAACGTGCCCGGCGCTTTTTTGGCTAGGCCAGAACCAAACCCGAAAGCCAGGAACAACACCGGGTCAGTGAGGATTCGCTTAGGCGTTAACCGGTTTTTGCCGTATTCAGTGTTAAGAAAAATGCTCAAAGCTTTTACCTTTTAATGCTTGTATATTGCCGGATTTATTCAACCGAAGCCCCGATTGGGACTCGACCATACCTATTTTGGTATAAGGAATACCTTTTAATTCATCAACTTTTTCAGGACTTACCGTAAAACACAGCTCATAATCATCCCCGGCGGTAATGGGCATTAACCAATCGTCCGTTTCTTGAACGTAAGTTAAGGCTGCTTGCGATAAAGGAATATCCTCCCAATTCAAACACGCCCCCACTCCACTTTGTTGAAGAATGTGCCCCAAATCCCCTGTTAACCCGTCGGAAATATCGATGCAGGCGTTGGCAATACCTAATAGCCCCTGCCCTAGAGCAACTTGCGGTTCAGGCCGGTTAAAGCGGTTTATGGCATTTTCGGGGTACTGGCAACGATAACCTTGGTTGATCTTTAACCCTAAACCGGCCTCACCCAATAAACCTGTCACGCAAATAATGTCGCCGGGTTTAGAACCTGAACGTTTTAAGGCCTTTCCAGACGGCACCAAACCGAACGCCTGCACGGTTAGGGTTAACGGGCCAGAAGTGGTATCGCCGCCGATTAAATCAACACTGTACCGGTCAGCCAAAGCAAAAAAACCCTCGGCAAATGACATTAACCAATTTTCTTCGACTTTTGGCAAGGTTAACGCTAATGTCAACGCAAGCGGCTTGGCTCCCATGGCGGCAAGGTCGCTTAGGTTAACAGCAAGTAATTTGTGACCTAAATCATACGGATCACAATTGGCAAAGAAATGGGTATTTTCCACCATCGTGTCTGTGGTGATGGCTAATTCATATCCGTTAGGAATACTCAGCAAGGCACAGTCGTCGCCTATTCCCAAGGTTATAGATTCATTAACCGTACGCCGTTTAAAGAATCGGTCAATAAGGGAAAATTCAGAAACCTGATGAGTCACTAGAATTCAAACCCAAATTAATTGTTTGCTGACCGAGCCTTAATCTCCACCGTCCTTTTCTGCTGAGCGACTTTATCCAAAATACCGTTGATATATTTGTGACTGCCATCTGCACCAAAACATTTGGCAAGGTTAATGCTTTCATTCAATACCACGCGGTAAGGCATGTCAGGACGATGAAGTAGCTCATATACACCCATCCTAAGAATAGCGCGTTCAACCGGATCAATCACATCAACAGGCCGATCAACAAATTCGGCAAGAAGCTGGTCAATACTTTCCAAAAACTGGGGAACACCGTGAAACAATTCCTTAAAATAGCTTTTTTGCACGCCTTTTAAGCGCTCCTGCTCTTCAAATTGCCTCTCAATCTCACTGAGGCTTTGTCCAGTCATTTGCCATTGATAAAGCGCTTGCACGGTGACTTTACGTGCGTTAGTCCGCGATTGGCTCATGATTTGGCTAGGTTTTCCAACAAACTCATCATCTCAATCGCCGACATAGCCGCTTCTGCACCTTTGTTACCCGCTTTAGTACCAGCGCGTTCGATGGCTTGCTCGATGGTATCGACAGTCAACACGCCGAAACTTACCGGAATGTCATAATGTAACGAGACATGCGCGATACCTTTAACACACTCACCCGCGACATATTCAAAATGCGGTGTACCACCCCGGATAACCGCACCAATAGCAACAATGGCATCGTATTTTTTGCTGGCGGCCACTCGCTGCACGACCAGCGGCAATTCATAAGCGCCCGGTGCTTTTACAACATGGATATTGGTACGGTCTGCCCCGTGCCGCACCAGCGCGTCTATCGCCCCGGCTTCAAGCTGTTCAACAATAAAACTGTTAAAACGCGATGCCACGATGCACACGGTACGCCCTTGCGCAGACAGGTTTCCTTCAATGGTGGTAATAGCTGACATTTACTTCTTCTCTTTTAGGTTAACTCAATTAATTCGGTTCACTGCCTTCCCAGGCTTCACAGTGGACATGCTCAATCACTTCCATGTCAAATCCGGCCAAGCCGACGTATTTTTTTTGCGCACCCAGCACTTTTAATTTATGTACACCCAAGTCGGACAAAATCCGCGCACCGGTGCCGGTCATCCGCCAATCCGGCGCAGGCACTTCAGGCGGTACCACGCCGTTGTCTTCCAGCTGGTAACGGTGTATTAACTCCACCAGACTTTTATTACTTTCGTTTTGCCGAATAACGACTAATACACCACGGCCTTCCTCGGCAATCCGTTGCATGGCAACCCGCATAGGAATACTGCGGTCGCTACGTTTGGACGAAAACACATCATCCAGCATATTGCGGGCATGTACCCTGACCAACACGGGTTTACCATCGGCCACATTGCCCATCACCAGTGCCAAATGCAAGTTATTGTCGTTACGATCCTGATAAGCATACAGCCGAAAATCACCAAACTCTGTCGGGAAGGCACATTCGCTAATGCGTTCCAGCGTGTTTTCATGCTGGATGCGGTAATGGATCAAATCAGAAATTGTCCCCATTTTTAAACCATGTTGTTGGGCAAAAACTTCCAAATCCGGTTTTCTTGCCATCGACCCATCATCGTTTAATATTTCGACGATAACCCCGGCCGGTTCAACACCCGCCAAACGCGCCAGATCACAGCCTGCTTCGGTGTGCCCGGCTCGGTTTAACACGCCGCCCGACATTGCCATTAACGGAAAGATATGGCCCGGCTGCACCAGATCATCGGCTTTTGCATCGGGTGCGACCGCGCATTGCACGGTACGAGCACGGTCGGCGGCGGAAATGCCTGTAGTCACGCCGGTTGCCGCTTCAATCGACACCGTAAAATTGGTGGAATGAGCAGTTTTATTTTCGTTGGTCATCAACGGCAAGCGCAATTGCTTGCAGCGTTCGCTGGTCAAGGTGAGGCAAATCAGCCCACGTCCATAGCGCGCCATGAAGTTAATGTCTTCCGCGCGGGTAAATGCCGCTGCCATAACCAAATCGCCCTCATTTTCGCGGTCTTCATCATCCATAATGATGACCATTTTACCCTGGCGTAAGTCTTCGACGATTTCTTCGATGGTGTTCATTGCGTTAATTATTTGAAGTGAAATCTAAGCTTGGTAAAAACCAGCGTTTTGTAGCAATTCCATGGTAATGCCACTATTCGGCTTAGCAGCGGCATCGCCTTGCAGCAAGCGTTCAAGGTATCTAGCTAATAAATCAACTTCCAAATTCACTTCATAACCGACCTTGATGTCCGCTAATGTGGTCTCTTGCAGCGTATGCGGCACGATATTAACACTAAACACCGTGCCATTCACGGAATTGACCGTTAAGCTGATGCCATTGATGGTGATCGAGCCTTTCTCGGCAATATATTTCGCCAAGTCATCCGGGACTTTAAACGATAAGCGCCAGGAACGGGCATCCGGTTTTTGCTCAACCAGTTTGCCGATGCCGTCGACATGCCCGCTAACAATATGCCCGCCCATCCGGGTAGTCGGCGTCAAAGCTAATTCGAGGTTGACGGGTGAGCCAACTACGGCATTTTTTAAAATGGTACGCGACAATGTTTCATTCGATACATCCGCACTAAATTGTTGCTTGCCGAGTTCGATAGCGGTTAAGCACACACCGTTGACGGCAATACTATCACCGAGTTGAGCATCGGTTAACGGCAATTTACCGGTATTGATGGTTAAACGACAATCGCCGCCTTTGCGTTCGATATGGGTTATTTTGCCGATAGCGGCGATGATTCCGGTGAACATTGATATCAGTTAATTAAGTTGATTTTTTGTAACCTAAATTCAGCGTTTCATAAAAATAGAAAAGGCAAATATAGATGTTGAAATTAAAGCATATAAAGTAATTAGAACTATTTTTAACAAATGTCTATGTGGTGCCACCAACTCTAAGATTTTTTTTACCCCATGAATTGCATTAAACCAAAATAAAAACCACCCTAAAAGGATTAAAATAAACGCTACTACCGTATTTAGGAAAGGAAAAAGCTGAATCTGTAGTTCTTTTTGGGTTAGTAAAGCTTTAGAAATAACAAGTGGAAGAACTGATAAACCTATGTTTCGAACGTTATCAAAAATCGCTTTGATTACTATGTCATCTAACAAATAATAATCCTGCAATCGATTACACCCTTTGTATCCTGAACTTTCAGGAAATTGGTTTTTGGCTTTAAATACTCTGGAAAAGCCTTTACATTTTAAATAATCGAACATAAATTCACCGTAAATTTTAAATCTCTTCCTAGTTGCCTAACATCTCTAAATATCAATTCTTTACAATCCGTCAATTTATCCAACCCCGGCAAATGAAATAATCCTCTACCATGATCTCCAAGAATTTTCGGTGCCATATAGATAACCCATTCATCCACCAGATTAGCTTGCAATAACCCGCCATTCAAAACCGCACCGGCTTCGACCAGAACTTCATTGATTTGTTGTTGCGCCAAAAACTTAATGACTTCGTGTAAATCCAATCGTCCATTAAGTCCAGGTAACTGAAAAGCCTCTGCACCAACATTTTTTAATTTTAACATTCGTTCTTCGACAGGCTCAGAACAAACGGCAGTAGTTTGATTACAGGTTAAAATTATTGTCCGCCCCGGCAATTTCAACATCTTCACCGTCAACGGCATTTGCAGCTTGGAATCCAGAACAACCCTAATCGGCTGTACCACTTCTTCGTCAATCCGTGCGGTTAAGGAGGGGTCATCCGCCAGCACAGTATTAATACCGGTTAAAATCACCGAGCTTTCTGCCCTTAGTCGCTGCACGTCAGCGCGGGATTCTTCCGACGTAATCCATTTGCTTTCACCCGATGCCATTGCGGTACGCCCATCCAGGCTCATCGCCAGCTTGCTGCGCACGAAAGGGCGGCCTTGGCTCATACGCATGATAAAGCCGCGGTTCAACTCTCGAGCATCGACTTCGAGTACGCCCGACTGAACACTTATGCCAGCCTGCTGCAATAAACAAAACCCTTTACCTGCCACCAGTGGGTTAGGGTCTTGCATGGCGGCAACTACCCGTTTGATGCCTGCTTTGATCAAGGCATCGCAACAAGGCGGTGTCTTGCCGTGATGACTGCATGGCTCCAAAGTAACATAAGCGGTCGCACCTTCGGGGTTTTCAGTCGCATTATTTAGGGCATTCACTTCGGCATGGGCTTCGCCTGCCCGCTTGTGCCAGCCTTCTCCAATAACCCTGCCGTTTTTCACCAACATACAACCCACGCGGGGATTAGGATCGGTAGTGTATAAACCTTTCCTTGCCAAATACAATGCCCGCGCCATGTAATAGGCATCTTGCTTGTCCTGTTCTGACATATCAGTTTTTCTGCAAACCTTTAATCATGTCAGTAAATTCGCTAACATCCTGGAAACTTCGGTACACCGAAGCAAAGCGCACAAAAGCGACATGGTCAAGTTGGTTTAATTCCCGCATGACTTTTTCGCCCAACGCCTGGGTTGATACTTCCCTATCACCACTCGTTAATAAGTCTTTATTAATACGAGTAACCGCTTCTTCTATGGCATCGCTACTGACTGGGCGCTTTTCTAAAGCCCGTAACATGCCGGAACGAAGTTTATTTTCATCGAATGGCTCACGAACGCCATTGCGCTTGACAACGCGGGGCAAGCTAAGCTCGGCTGTTTCAAATGTGGTAAACCTTTCCTTACACGCAATACACTCCCTCCGACGGCGGACATGATCGCCTTCATTGGCTAATCTGGAATCAATCACGCGGGTATCTTGGGTAGCGCAAAAAGGGCATCGCATCGTAGTTTTAAGTTGGCATCTTAGCGCAGATTAATTAAAACTATTATCGCATAATCTATTAGTTAACATCAGCCTGCTAATTGAACTAGGGCTTGTTCACTTATACAATAGTGTCATTAACCAACTCGTTGCTAAAACATGCCTGCTATACTTATTTACACGACTAAAATCTGTCCCTATTGCATCATGGCAAAACGTTTGTTGGACAAAAAAGGCGTGCAATATACAGAAATAAATATTGATGAAAAAGCAGGCCTACGAGAAGAGTTGATCACTAAAACAAAGCACCGTACTGTGCCGCAAATCTTTATTGGCGACCTATTTATAGGCGGTTTTGATGAGTTATATGGCCTTGAACAACAGAAAAAGCTAGATGGTTTATTATTCCCGGCGACGGCTAGTTGATAAGTCCGTTAGGATAACTATTTCCATTCGGAAACATTAAGCCACTGATTAAACTTATCGACTGGCAAGGGCTTGCTGAAATAGTAACCTTGGGCAATATCGCAACCGAATTTCAGTAATGTATCCAATATTTCCTTGCTTTCAACCCCTTCGGCAATTACTTGTATCCCAAGATTATGAGCAAGATTGACAGTCGCTTTTACAATAGCGGAATCGTTTTCATTCGCTAAAATATCCATCACAAACGATTTATCGATTTTAAGTTCGGTTAAAGGCATCTTCTTTAAATAAGCCAAAGATGAATAGCCGGTACCAAAGTCATCAATAGAAAAATGATAGCCCATTTGGTGTAGCCGTTGGATAATTTCTAAGGCATTTTCCGGCTCAGTCATCAAAGAGCTTTCAGTAATTTCGAGGATGATCCACTCAGGTTGGATGCCCGATGCCGCCGCCACGCCAGAAATCAAGTTTGGCAAATCAGGATCGTGCAAGTCTCTAGCCGACAAATTAACAGAAATAGTAAAATCTAAACCTGCTTTTCGCCAATTAACACAATCCTGAAAAGCCCGTCGCAATACCCATTGCGTTAATTGCTTGGTCATCCGATTGCGTTCGGCCATTGGAATGAACTCATCGGGAGTGATAAATCCATGCACGGGATGATTCCAGCGTAACAAGGCTTCAACACCGCATATTTCTCGAGCTTTAATGGCTATTTGCGGTTGGTAGAACAAGTCCAACCCATCGCGTTCGATGGCATGGCGCAATTCGGACATTAAAGTTAAGCGTAATGGCGTATGTTTATCGAAGGATTGCTCGTAAAGGGCGTAGCCTTTGGTAGATTTTTGCGCCATATGCAGGGCGACACCTGCCCGTTGCACTAGGGCATCGACATCTTGTCCGTGCGTAGGAAAATGCACTATCCCGATATTGGGATGTACCGCGACATATAACCTTTCAAGTAGAAAAGGTGATTCAAGGGCTTTTTGCACCCGTTGTGCAAATACTTCGGCACTAAGTGTATCGGAATTCTCAGAAAGCATAACCCCAAAAACATTGCCGTCAATTTTAGCAACAACATCTGTTTCCGAACTGACTGCTTGAAGCCTGGTAGCGATTTGTTTAAGGACTGAGTCGCTGCTGTTTCTGCCCAAGGTATCGTAAATTTCTTTAAAATTTTCGATCTCAATCAGTAAAATGCTCAAACGTTGGGATGAGCTTCCATCGCGGACAGATGAGATGATGGCTCTTTCGACGCGGTCATAGAATAGCGCGCGGTTAGGCAAGTCTGTCAACCTGTCATAAGTACTAGCATAAGTTGTCTCTTTCTCAAGACTTTCAGCTTTATTGCGTAATTCTTGAGTCTGGTCAAAAACCATCGCGTTGGCTTGAAAAGCGATCAAATTACTCGAATATTGACCCCAGATACCAAATACGAAAGGAATAGCATTAAGGAACCACAGTGCTACATTGGTCTTTTGGGCTTTCCACATGCCTTCCAGGGAAATCGCGCCGGAATTGAAGTAAGTAACCAGACTTGTAGCAACGATTATGGAGATTATGGCGATAATCACCCCTTGATAGGCCGTTTTAGATGCCTCGGTTTTTAACAACCTGATATTGTCAGCGAATAAACCGTTTACTATCGCCAAAGTGAAATTTTCCTATTTTGATTTTAAAAACCTCGGGCTAAATCCTTTTTAATGTCTTCAAGGTTTTCTAGCCCTACCGATATTCTGACCAAGCTATCTTTAATACCCGCTTTATCCCGTAATTCCGGTGTTAACCTGCCATGCGTTGTTGAGGCTGGATGAGTAATCGTCGTTTTCACATCACCCAAATTAGCCGTAATCGAAATCATCAGGGTTGCGTCAATTAACCGCCAAGCATCTTCTTTAGCACCGTTTAACTCAAAACTTACTATTCCACCAAACTGGCTTTGTTGTCGCTTAGCAAGCTCATGTTGGGCGTGATCTGGCAAGCCAGGATAGTGTACTTTACTGACGCCAGGCTGCAACATTAACCACTTTGCCAACTCGAAAGCATTATCGCAGTGCGCTTTCATCCTTAGTGCCAAGGTTTCCAACCCAGACAAAAACACCCAAGCATTAAACGGGCTCATGGTTGCGCCACCTGTGCGGAGATAAGGGTAAATGCTTTTTTCTATTATCTCGTTGCTCGCAATCACCGCACCACCAACACAACGGCCATGACCGTCGATATATTTGGTCGCAGAATGCACAACGATATCAGCACCTAGCGTAAATGGTTTTTGTAGTACAGGCGTACAAAAGCAATTATCGACAATCAGCAAACAGCCATTCTTATGAGCAATACTAGCTAATAATTTAATATCTGCAATCTCAATAAGCGGATTTGATGGGGTTTCCAAAAATAAAAATCGGGTATTAGGCTTAATTGCCTCTTCCCACGCTTTAGCATCAATCAAATCGACAAAATCAGTCTCCACGCCAAATTTGCCAAAATAATTCTGGAATAACAATACGGTGTTGCCAAATACACCGCGCGAACAGACCACATGATCGCCCGCCTTAAGCAAGCCCATACCCACAGCCATAATAGCAGCCATGCCTGATGCGAATGCCACACAACGCCCACCACCCTCCATAAAAGCTAAACGCTCCTCAAATGCCCGGACTGTGGGATTGGTAAAACGGGAATAAATATTCCCCTGTCTTTGTCCGGTAAACCGTAAGGCGGCTTCTTCGGCATTTTTAAACACGTAACTGGATGTAGCAAAGATAGGTAAGCTATGCTCATCTTCTGCCGTACGCCTTTGCCCTGCTCTAATTGCTTGAGTTTCTAGCTCGTATTCTTGCCAGTTGATCTCTTTCATGGGTGTAAATATTATTTAGGTTTTCGGTTTTAGGTCATAACGTTACATTTCAGTCACGAAACTATCGGCATTTTTTTGCGTTTGCGCGGCATCATTCCTTAATGACTCGGTATGTTCAAGATAAGCATCATTAACATCTCCCGTCACATAAATATTACTAAAACATGAGGTATCGAAATGCTTGATAGTTGAATTGCCTCGGCGCACAGCTTCAATTAGATCTTCCAAATTCTGGTAGATCATTTTATCAGCGCCAATAGCGACCCGCACTTCTTCTTCCGTACGATTATGCGCAATTAACTCATTGGCAGCCGGCATATCAATACCGTAAACATTAGGAAAACGCACCGGCGGCGCGGCAGATGCAAAATATACTTTTGCTGCACCAGCATCACGCGCCATCTGGATAATCTGAGCTGAAGTAGTCCCTCTGACCACAGAATCATCGACCAGCAAGACATTTTTGCCTTCAAACTCTAAACCTATAGCGTTTAATTTTTGCTTGACTGATTTTTCCCGCATTTTTTGGCCAGGCATGATAAAGGTACGCCCAATATAGCGATTTTTTATGAAGCCTTCACGGAACTTAACCCCTAAAAGATTTGCCATTTGAAGCGCTGCAGTCCGACTGGTATCTGGAATAGGAATAACGACATCGATGTCATGATCCGGCCATTCGCGAAGAATTTTTTCGGCTAACTTTTCACCCATACGTAACCGCGCTTTGTAAACGGAAATATTGTCAATGATTGAATCAGGCCTAGCAAAATAGACGTATTCAAAGATACAGGGGCTATGATCAATTTTATCCGAGCATTGTTTGGTGTGGAGGTGTCTTAATTTGTCAATAAATACGGCCTCACCGGGTGCTATATCCCTGATAAGTTCAAAACCTAAAACGTCTAAAGCCACACTCTCGGAAGCAATCATAAATTCCGAGCCTTGTTCAGTTTTTCGCTCGCCAAACACGACAGGCCTGATCCCATGCGGATCCCGAAAACCTAAAATCCCAAAACCCGCAATCATCACCACCACCGCATAAGCGCCACGGCAACGCCTATGTACCCCCTCAACGGCTTTAAACACATCTTCGACAGTTAGTTTTAATTTACCTAGGCTTTGTAATTCGTGAGCAAACACGTTAAGCAAAACTTCTGAATCAGAATCGGTGTTGATGTGGCGTTGATCCTCAACAAATAAAGCTTTTTTAAGCTCTTCTGTATTTGTTAGATTACCGTTATGGGCTAAAGTGAGGCCAAAAGGTGAGTTAACGTAAAAAGGTTGCGCTTCCGCCGAAGACGCACAACCTGCGGTCGGATAACGTACATGGGCAATACCCATGTTACCTTTCAACTTCATCATTTGCGTGTTACTAAAAACATCACGAGTTAATCCATTATCCTTACGTAAGTGTAAACGACCATGTTCACAGGTAACAATACCCGCCGCATCTTGCCCGCGGTGCTGTAAAACAGTCAACGCGTCATACAAGTCCTGGTTAACATTTTGATGAGAAACAATACCGGCGATACCACACATGATTATTTGACCTGCAATTTCAAACTGGACGGATAATTGATAGACTTCGCCAATTCAGACGAACTAAAGGATTTTATTTTAACGATTACGGTTTGGAACGGTGGAATGTAAATTGATTCATGCCACCAACGATCTTTAGGCAAGGGCGTAAACCCAGCAATTAGTATGATAACAAATACGGCTACCAGTCCGTGTACCGGACCGAGAATTATACCGCCTAGACGGTCAGAAAAAGTTAGGCCATTTTTTTTTGATGTTGGACTTAGCAGAAGATGAATAATTGCGCCTAATAACAACGTTATAATCAATAATGTAGCAAATGAAGCAGCCATCCTAATGGATGGCGAAGGAAGAATTCTAAGAAAAAATATCGAAAAATTATTGCTAAAAAACCAAGCAACTCCAATGCCTACTAACCATATTATTAACGCATAACACTCACGGTTTAATCCACGGAAAAGCCCAGTGATAGTGTAAATAACAATTAAAATAATAATAGCATTATCAACCCACAGCGTACCCATTTCCAAAAGCAGGAATTACTCAGACTGCAAGTAACTTTGGATTTTTTGCGAAGCAAGCTTCGTTTTCATAGCCACCGCTTTTTTCTTATCTAATTCAGGGCCAATTTTGATACGGTATAAATTACCTTTAACCTCTAATGTTGCGGGAAATCCCTGTTTGCGCAGCTTTTCCAATACAGCTTGGGCATTTTCTTTTTTGCTAAAGCTACCCGCTTGTAACGACCAGCGTACTAGCTTGGATCCCGTTTTTGGAGAAGCTTCTTTTTTTGCAGTTACACTCGCAGATTTCTCTTTCTCTAGAGCAGTATACGATTTAGATTTAGCCTTCTCTGTTACCGCTTCGGCCGGAGTAGTCTTTTTTGCAATAGTCTCTGCAACATGCGCCGTCGGTTGTTTAACAACATTTGGCAGGTTTTTAGTCATCGCCTCGGATTGACCCGATTCGTCAACATCACCCGTATCAAGGCCAGAGCCATCTTCAGTGGCGATCTCGCTTGGCGGCACGTATTTATCATTTGGCAATTTCTCCTGAATATCACTGCCAGCACCTGATTCTACTGTGTCAGTATGATTATCACCTTGTTGTGCAGCAAGGACTGACTTATCTGACGGAGAAATCTCATTACCTGGATTTTCCTCAAATTCCGACACTTTGAGCTCAGGTTCATGCCGATTAAGGACTTGCTCTTTGTCTGCAGGAAGATTATCCGCTTGGCTAGTTTGCGATGCAGGCACATCAGGAATAGTAAACTCTGATATCTTCTTTGTACTGTTGTCTACGGGGTCATCGAATAACATTGGAATAAAAATTGCTGCTAGCGCAGTAACAACTACAGCACCAATCAAACGTTGTTTTAATTCATGATCCATTTTTTTCACCTGCCAAGTTAAATTCAGTCAAGTATTCCGATACTAAAAAGAAAGAGCCGAAAACCAGCAATAAGTCACCGGTAATTGCCCGTTGTTTTGCAGTAGCGAAGGCATCCTTGAAACCGTTAAAGCCAAACACAACATTATTGATGCCTTGTTGGGTAAAAGACTCCATCATAAGAGTTTCGGTCGCTGCCCTAGCATTCGTTAACGGCGCGAAAAACCATTCATAAACAATCGGTTTCATTATTCTAAGCACTTCGGGAATATCTTTATCTTTCATCATTGAAAAGATAGCACGAACCCGCCGACCTGGAAAATATTCGTTCAGATACTCAACCAGTGTACCGACCGCTTCAGGATTATGACCCACATCCAATAAAACGGGGACTTTGCCGTCAATAAATTGAAAACGCCCCAATAAACTCGAACTTTTCAACCCTTGTCGGATCGACTGATAGTCCACAGGTAACCTGTGTTGCAATTGGATAACCGCCATGATTGCTGCTGAGGCGTTACGGTATTGATGCTCACCTTTTAGCGCGGGTTCTGGAAGATTATCAATCTGTATTTCCCCTGCATACCATTGCCAACCATCAGTATGCTTCCGGTAAGCATAATCATCCCCTATAGCATAAAACATTGCCCCTCTTTCAGCAGCCGTTAGACGTAATGACTCTGGCGGATTAGGGTCGCCGACAATGGCTGGGATATCTAACCGAAAAATCCCAGCTTTCTCATAGCCAATCGCTTCACGGGTTTCCCCTAACCAAGCCACATGGTCAATGCCAATACTACTAATAATGGCTGCATCAGGGTCAACAATATTTACCGCATCCAGACGCCCACCTAATCCTACTTCAAGCAGTTGGATATCTAATCCCTCCTGGGCAAATATAGTCAACGCCGCTAACGTACCTAATTCAAAATAACTGAGCGAGGTATCCCCCCTAACCGCCTCAATCCGTTCAAATGCCCGACATATCACCTCATCACTGACGGGTGTGCCATCAATTTTAATCCGTTCGTTATACCTTAATATATGCGGTGAAGTGTAAGCGCCTACCCGATAGCCTTGTTCCCGATAAATCGCTTCAAGATACGCCATACAAGAACCTTTGCCATTAGTGCCACCAACGGTTATAGTCAACGGTTGGCGGTTGTCGGAACTCAACGAACTGTATACTTTTGCAACCCGCTCCAACCCTAAATCTATAGACAAAGGGTGCGAATTTTCCTGCCAGCTAAGCCAGTCTTGCAGCGTATTGAAATGAGTCATTTAGCGGGGTGATCAACCTAACCCAGGGACGCGTTATTTAGTTGAGCCTCATTCTCAATAGAGTCTATCTTAGCCTCTAGTTTAAGTAGTTCTGGCGAAACCTTATTTGATTCGTCCTGGTTAGCTTTCTTTTGAGTAAGTAATGCTAATATCGCAGCGAGTTTGTCGCGCATTTGCCTCCGGTCAAGGATCATATCAATGGCACCGTGTTCCTGCAAAAACTCGCTACGTTGGAAGCCTTCCGGCAATTTTTCCCTTACGGTTTGCTCGATTACCCTAGGCCCTGCAAACCCAATCAACGCATTGGGTTCTGCGACGTTAAGATCGCCCAGCATCGCTAAACTAGCTGAAACGCCACCCATTGTCGGGTCTGTCAAAAACGAAATATAGGGAATCCCTGCTTCAGCCAACTTCGTTAATGCCGCACTGGTTTTTGCCATCTGAAACAAAGAAAACAGGGATTCTTGCATACGCGCACCACCGCTTGCAGTAAATACGATAAAAGGTGCACCCAATTCCAAACTTTTATTAACGCCACGGACAAATTTTTCCCCGACAACAGAACCCATGGAGCCGGCCATAAAATCAAAGTCGAATGCCGCTGCCACTACATCTTGGCCTTTGAGCTTCCCTTTCATGACGACTAAAGCATCATTTTCTTTGGTTTGTTTTTGCGCCTGACTGATGCGATCTTTGTATTTTTTACTGTCTTTAAATTTTAACGGGTCAGTCGGTTTTATACCTCTGCCAATCTCTTCCCTATCGCCTTCATCCAAGAAAATATTAAGCCTGCTCCTGGCAGAAAGCCGCATGTGATGTTCGCATTTAGGGCAAACATGTAAGTTTTTTTCCAGCTCAATGTTGAACAGGATAGCATTACAGTTCGGGCATTTGTTCCACAACCCTTCTGGAACAGTACTTTTTTTGTTGGATGCATCAGTCCGTATTGTTGATGGCACCAGATTTTTGAACCAACTCATTGTCAATCCCGTCGAATTTTTATACTTAGGTTTAAAAAATTTTTAGCTATCCATTGCTTGGCGCATACCTGCCAACAAATTGGTAATTTCAGTTTTAGCCTTATCCAGATTTGTTAAATTAGCTTCTATTTTGCTGATTACTGCACTACCCACTACAACGCCATCACCCAGATGGGCTATTGCTTTAGCAGTTTGCGCATCTTTGACCCCAAAGCCAATACCAACCGGTAAATCAGTAATCGCCTTAATTTGCTTGAGTTTTTTTTCTACATCACCAACATTTAGGTGACCTGCACCCGTAACCCCTTTTAGGGAAACGTAATAGATGTAGCCACTACCGATGGTCGCCATCATTTTGATGCGGTCATCTGTACTATTGGGTGCCAATAAAAAGATAGAATCGACATTATGCGTTTTTAGCAAGCCCACTAATTGCTCACTTTCTTCCGGCGGCTGGTCGACAGTCAACACACCGTCAACATCTGCTTGGTGCGCAGAATCGGCGAACTGCGCGTAACCCATTGCTTCAATAGGATTGAGATAGCCCATGAGGACAATTGGCGTCTTGGTATCGTTAAGGCGGAACTCTGCCGCTAACGCCAAAGTTTTTTTTAAGCTCATTCTATTTGCCAACGCCCGTTCGCTAGCTTTTTGAATCACTGGGCCGTCAGCCATTGGATCAGAAAACGGCACACCTAACTCGATAACATCAACCCCAGTTTTGACCATGTCATGCATGATAGCGAGCGTAAATTCAGGGTTAGGGTCACCTGCGGTAATAAAAGTAATTAATGCCTTACGACCGGTTTTATTAAGATTTTCGAAAGTTGCAGCTAAGCGGCTCATAACTCTATCCCTTCACGTTTAGCCATAGTTTGCATATCCTTATCGCCCCGACCCGATAAATTAACTACGATAGCTTGGTCTTTAGGCATCGTTGGTGCCAGCTTTATGATATGAGCCATCGCATGGGCAGATTCCAGCGCAGGAATAATCCCTTCCATTCGGGTCAATGCGTAAAAGCCGTCCAGCGCTTCGTTATCCGTAATATTGACATATTCTGCGCGTCCGGTATCTTTTAACCAAGCGTGTTCAGGACCCACCCCAGGATAATCAAGACCAGCCGAAATTGAATGGGTCTCAATAATTTCTCCATCATCATCTGCCATCAAGTAAGTACGGTTGCCGTGTAATACACCCGGCCGTCCTGCACACAAAGGTGCTGAATGCCGCCCAGTAGAAACACCGTCTCCAGCTGCTTCAACACCGATTAACTTAACTGAAGGGTCATCGATAAAAGGATAAAATAAGCCAATAGCGTTGGATCCACCACCAACACAGGCCACTAACGCATCAGGTAATTTACCGATCATTTCTTGACATTGTTGTTTGGTTTCCCGACCAATAATCGCCTGGAAATCACGTACCATCGCTGGGTAAGGATGCGGACCTGCCACTGTGCCAATAATATAAAACGTATTATCAACATTGGTCACCCAATCACGTAGGGCTTCATTCAGAGCATCTTTCAAGGTTTTTGAACCCGACTCAACGGCAACAACCTTCGCCCCTAATAACTTCATCCGGTAAACATTTAAGGATTGGCGCGCAACATCCACTGCGCCCATATAAACCACACACTCAAGCCCCAACCTGGCAGCAACAGTAGCAGTAGCAACACCATGTTGCCCAGCACCTGTCTCGGCAATGATCCGGGTCTTACCCATGCGTTTTGCCAATAAAGCTTGACCAACCGTATTGTTGATCTTATGTGAACCGGTATGGTTAAGATCTTCCCTTTTCAGGTAGATCTGTGCACCACCCAGTTCCCGGCTCCAACGCTCGGCAAAATACAATGGCGACGGACGACCGACATAGTGCTTAAGATCTTGATCAAGTTCTACTATAAATTCAGGGTCTTGCAAATAACGCTGATAAGCGGCATTAAGCTCTTGAATGGGCGGAATTAATGTTTCGGCGACAAAAATACCACCGTAAGGGCCAAAATGCCCCCGTGAATCTGGCATAGCATATTTTTCTGTCATTGTGTTCTTAAATCACCTTGGTACACAGCGTTAACAAATGCTTTCATTTTATCTTTATCTTTTAAGCCTTTACTTATTTCGACACCGCTACTCACATCAAGCGCAAAGGGACGAACTTGTTCTATCGCAGTTTGCGCGTTATCTACATCTAACCCACCGGCTAAAATAATCGGTAATTGTTGCTGTGTAGGCACTAAGCCCCAGTCAAAACAACTCCCAGTACCTCCCTGGACTCCCGGATGATAAGCATCCAATAACAAACCATCGGCATCGCAATAATGCTTGCTCAAATCATTGATATCGGTGTCTTCACGCATCCTAATGGCTTTGATATAGCGTTTGTTATACCGCCGACAAGCTTCGGGAGATTCATCCCCATGAAACTGAAGGCAATCTACTCTTACATTCGCCAACACATCCCTTATATTGCTTTCATGTTCGTTTACAAACAATGCAACTACAGACACAAAGGCTGGCATTGCCGAAACAATTTCAACAGCTTGCCCTATGCTTACATGTCTTGGGCTAGCTGAATAAAATACTAACCCTATCGCGTCAACCCCCAATTGGGCGGCAAAAACCGCATCTTCCTTTTGTGTAAATCCGCAAATTTTGATCCGCGTCCTCATAATAAAACAGCAAAACCAGCTTAAAAATTAGCGCGTAAGAATACCATAAAAACAACTTTAACTGTTTTCCTTAATTCCTACTTTATTGTTCTGCAATTTAATATTCATCTTACGGCTATGAAAAACGCCACCGACGATCGATTTTCAACATATTTCTTGGTTTTTTACCCCTAAGTTTTGGGCTATCTAATATAGCTACAAGCCCAAAAGCTTTTACCCGCTGTATGTGTATAACAGCACACTAATCTTCATGGGAGTGATCATGATCACCGTGGTTATGTCCATCGTTATTATGGTCGTTATGGCTGTGCCCACCGTGACTATGTTCGCCATGACTTGACTTTATAGCCTTATTGCCGTTGGAATTACCCGCGCTTTCTGATATTTGAATATTTGTTGATGCCACACCAACACCGTGCCCATAGACCATCAGCCCACCCAAATCAGCACCAAATGACAACAATAGGCAAAGAAATGCCGAAATACCCAGAAAAAAACGGTTAGCTATTATTGAACGCCCTCCCCAACTTTGAGAGCGCCACACAGAAAGAAATATAGCAAGGGCTAACACGCTAATCCCGATATGTTCATGGCGCTCCATAATGTCATGCACATTACCGTCATGTACCACCGATTCTGCGGCCACCAAACCCGCCATCACCGTAAATCCGGCCGATATTGTGCCTAAATACAATAAGCAACTTGCCGCATAACGCCAATGCGACTTTTTTATTAACGATCCGGCAAAATCGAGCAGAAAAAAACCAACCAAAAAAGCAATCGGAAAATGTACCAACAATGGGTGAATATTGTCCATACTCGCAATTCCGGGTAAAAGCGTTGAAAAAGCTTCTGGGGGCGTTTTGCCAAATAAACTTTCAATAAACTCCAAAAATTCGGCAACAATAACAATAAAACCGCCACCACTCGCACCACCGTGGATTTGAAAATAAAAAAAATTCGTCATCATACCTATCCAGTAAAAAAATTGGCTTCAGTTCCGGGTAGGCCTGTCTTTAACTGGCTATATCCATCGAAACGCTTAATATTTTCGGGTAATTTATTAAATTCAGGATGCTTGCTGATACCAAACTGGGGAGGATAATAAACCGCCTTAAGATACAAGCCATATGGCGCAGCAGTTACTCCACCACAGACACGATTTTTAACCCCTAATAACTCTTCTGTCCACTGAGGCAATCGCTTACCTATCCCAATTTCCATTAATACTCCTGCAATGTTCCTAACCATGTGGTGTAAAAAAGCATTTGCACAAATGTCGATATAAACTTTATCGCCATCTCGGCTAACGTCAACAAAATGAATAGTTCTGAACGGACTCTTGGATTGGCATCCCTGTGCCCTAAAAGAAGAAAAATCGTGATGTCCTAACAGAGATTGGGCAGCTTCGTGCATTATTTTTGCATCCAATAGCTCATAGCACCATGTCACACGATTCTGCATTAACGCAGATTTAACTGGCCTGTTAAAAATCACATAGCGATACAGCCTCGCGATAGCGCTGCTACGCGCATGAAAATCGTTGCTCACGGATTTAACCCATAATATGCGGATATTGCCCGGCAAATTGCTATTTCCACCCAACAACCACGCTCCTTGGGTTCTGTCTACATTGACATCAAAATGCACAACTTGTTCCATAGCATGGACACCCGCATCTGTTCTTCCAGCACAGACGATTTCGACCGGACGATTAGCGACTTTCGTTAAGGATTTTTGTACTTCGCTTTGAATGCTAGCCCGGCCTGGCTGCCATTGCCATCCGCAATAACCGGAGCCATCGTATTCAACGCCTAGGGCGATGCGGGTCATTTATTTAAAATATTAATATGGATTTTGCTGGGGCAGAATGAAATCAGAAAAATCAATGATGGATATAGACTTTCATTCCAGATTTAACACGCCCAAATAAATCTAATACATCATCATTTTTCATACGAATACAGCCATGAGAGGCAGGTTCACCAGTTACCGAACAGTCAGGTGCACCATGAATGTAAATATAACGCCAGCACGTATCGACGCCACCATAACGGTTAAAT
Organism: Methyloglobulus sp.; assembly: GCA_965247625.1. Taxonomy (GTDB): domain Bacteria; phylum Pseudomonadota; class Gammaproteobacteria; order Methylococcales; family Methylomonadaceae; genus Methyloglobulus. The sequence goes on from CBDFHL010000001.1 coordinate 250,280, forward strand.
CCCGGCTCCAGCCCCCCCAGCCATAAAATACGGGTAAGTATCCAATCCCGTTTATCATGCAATTGGGCCAATTCATTACTGTAAATTTCTCCAGTTGGCCGCCTACCCACGAGAACAGAGTTAAGCGGCAAACCTGTGCCTATTTTCGCGCGGATACTATGCCAACCTAAAGGGGTACATTCACTCCCCCGCCTTTGACCTGTTCCGTTTCTTGCTGTTGATACCGGATATCGGCATACGATGTTGGAATTGTCATACAAAATTAATTCCTGTGTTGCTGTAGATATATCCAGAAAAGAATCGGGCATAATTAACGAACGCTAATTTAAATCAATCCAAACTATACAATTAAAACCCGAAAGTGATTTTGCTTGCATAACTAGGAAAAACCTCAAAATTAGTCTTCGGCTCAAACATAAGCAAGCATTTGTTGATGCCCAGAGAAACCGAAAGCGGCAACATAATCCCTTTTTACAATGAATGTAGGCTACTCCGAACTTTCAGGTTCATTAACGGCAGCCGCTGTTTCTTGCCTATTTCCATCAACATCTGAAACCGAAGTCTCGGTTCTTTTATGGCCTTGGCCTCGAGGCCTTCTCCGACCTGCACCACCCCGCCTAGAGTTATTCCTTTTATTTTCCGATCTTGGCCGTTGCTCGGTTTGCTCGGCATCTGTGGACTCGCTTCGATTAAAATTATCGACCGAATCAGTGGCTGGAACTAAAACTACGGCCTCCGGTGTCACTACCGTATTGTTTGGAAAAATTTCAACAAACTTATTCTCTTGTGACGGCAGAAGAGCATCGGATTTATTTTCCACCACCATCCCATCTGGCCTAGCCATAGGTTGTAGACCATCTGGGGTTATCTGGCGGTGCTCTTGGCCTTTAGGACGGCGTGGTGGCCTAGGCTGCTGGCCTCTTGGCGGACGAGCTGTGTTTCCATCTCTGTCGCCGCGCGGACGATTAGCATCACGGTTATTGGGGTTTTGACTACGCCTGTTGTTATCGCGCCCACGATTTCGGCGGTTATCATCGCCAGTCAGAGCATCTTCCGGCTCGTTCTTTACTTTGGCATTTTTAGTAGGCCGTTCTAAATTGCTTTTGGTTTTATCTTTATTGCCGCCAGGACCTATCAATTTCTGCCAAAAGCGCTTAATTAAGCTGGCTGATTCACTTTTATTCTGAATTGGCGCGGGTGCTGGTGAATCGTGCGAGAACTCTTTGATCGCTGCATTTTCCAACTTTGGCTTTACTTGCTGAGCAAACTCGGGAATGCTTATATCTTCCGATTTGATTTGCACATAACTTGGCCTTTCATCCGCAGAAGCGTCTTTTTCTTTGATCCGTTCAATATCATAAGCCGGCGTTTCCAGATGCTTGCTGGGCAGGATAACGATATCAACGCCCAATCTATTTTCGATGCTTTCAATGGCGCTACGTTTTTCGTTAAGCAAAAAAGTGGCGCATTCGATTGATAAATGCGCGATTACTTTTTCTGTACCTTTTTTCATAGCTTCCTCTTCGAGCAAGCGTAAGACTGAAAGCGCAACCGATTCTACATTCCTGATCATGCCTTGGCCTTTGCAGCGTGGGCAGGTGATTTGTGTGGAGTCACCCAAAGAAGGACGCATGCGTTGTCGGGACATCTCTAATAAGCCAAATCTGGAAATCCTGCCGGTTTGCACTCTGGCACGATCAATTTTTAACGCATCGCGCAAGTGATTTTCGACGGTACGCTGATTTTTATTAGACATCATATCGATAAAATCGATAACAAATAAACCACCTAAATCCCGTAAACGAAGCTGCCGAGCCACTTCATCCGCCGCTTCCAGATTGGTATTTAAGGCAGTTTCTTCAATATCACTGCCTTTGGTCGCCCGCGCGGAGTTAATATCGATAGAAGTTAACGCTTCTGTGTGGTCAATTACAATTGAACCACCGGAAGGTAAGGAAACTTCACGGCCATAAGCCACTTCGATTTGGGATTCAATTTGGTAACGGTTAAACAAAGGCACAGCATCTTGATATAACTTAGCCTTAGGTAGCAAATGCGGCATCACTTGCTGTAAAAAATTCTGTACTAGCTTAAATGATTCCTGGTTATCTATCAGAATCTCGTCAACATTCCCCCGCAAATGGTCGCGCAGAGCTCGAATAATGACATTACTTTCCTGAAAGACCAGGAATGGTGCAACTTGTTCTGTTGTCGTACGCTCGATAGCTTCCCACAATTGCAACAGGTAATTTAAATCCCATTGCAACTCTTCAGCGCTTTTACCACACCCTGCAGTCCTAACGATCAAACCCATAGACTCTGGTATTTCAAGGCTCGCCATCGCATCGCGCAAATCATTGCGGGTATCACCCTCAATCCGCCTTGAAATACCACCAGCTTTAGGATTATTAGGCATCAACACCAAATACGTGCCTGCCAAGCTGATGTAGGTAGTCAGCGCCGCCCCTTTATTACCGCGCTCTTCTTTTTCGATTTGGACAACAATTTCCTGCCCTTCTCTGAGTTGGTCTTTAATTGCACTGCGGCGGGTATCGACCGAACCATCTTCGGAAGGGTTTAAATAGTTAGGCGTAATTTCTTTAAACGGTAAAAAGCCATGTTTTTCCGCACCGTAATTGATAAAAGCCGCTTCAAGGCTTGGCTCAACACGGGTAATTATCCCTTTGTATATATTAGATTTTTTTTGTTCTTTCGAGGGAACTTCTATGTCAAAATCATATAATTTTTGACCATCTACCAAAGCAACCCGCAGCTCTTCGGCTTGCGTAGCATTGATAAGCATTCTTTTCATTTTATTTCCTTTTTGATTCCCGCTCCTAGACTAGAGTTTACTGAACCCGACTGTTTCGCTTAGGCTGGCAATTAAGCAAGCGTAAAAAAATTCTCAACTGTAACGTTGCTCATACTTCATCCATTTCATAAAAAATTTTTAATGCCTGTAGTCCTGGGGCGATATGCGCCAAATAGTCATAATAATCAATGAAAACAAAGTATTCCGATTAGAAATTATTTAGTAAGCTAAAAAATGGTTATTTGTCGTTCTTCGTGTAAAACCTGTCATGGACAGAATATAAATTCATTCGTCAAGGGTGAATGATCAACCCGAAATTCTTGTGCCTAAGGATTTGGCATTATATTTTTGAAATTTTTTATCCTCAGTTTAAGTTACTTCTTGATGGTTTTTTTATTAAACCTCAAAGTATCTGCTATTTTTCAGTAAGCTTGGATAATATAGCAACGATATTAACTTTCATCAATTTAAACAATCAAATTCATTTATATACTGGTATCATTTTAGCTATGAATACTGAATCCAACACGTCAACAACGCCAAAAGTCCAATGGCTCGAAATTAGTGAGGATAATAACGAACAACGCCTAGATAATTTTCTGATTACCCAGTTGAAAGGCGTACCCAAAAGCTTTATTTACCGTATCGTGCGTAAAGGTGAAGTCAGGGTTAACAAAGGGCGCGTCGATGTGAGCTACCGCTTATGCATTGGCGATGTCGTCAGAATACCACCGGTTAGGCAAGCAAATCCTAGTGAAAAAAGCCAGGCCACTAGCGGGAACCTGATAAATACTTTGGAAAAAAGCATTCTATTTGAGGACGAGGCATTGCTTGTAATTAACAAACCTTCTGGTTATGCGGTTCATGGCGGGAGTGGCATTGATTCTGGGATAATCGAGGCTTTTCGGGTCATGCGCCCAGAACAACGCTTTTTGGAGCTGGTACATCGTTTGGACAGAGACACATCCGGTTGCTTGTTGGTCGCTAAGAAACGTAGTGCTTTGCGAATTCTGCACGAGCAATTCCGTACCGACAACATCACAAAAACCTATTTGGCTTTACTGGCAGGCCAATGGATCCGAAAAAAATTAACAGTCACCCAGCCTTTACTAAAAAACGTCAGCAAGGGTGGCGAACGCATAGTGATTATAAGCCCCGCCGGTAAAGAATCCGAAACCGTATTCAGACGACTTAAAACATACAGCGATGCAACGTTGGTAGAAGCCTCACCTGTCACCGGTAGGACTCATCAAATCAGGGTTCATGCGGCTTTCCTAAATCATCCTATTATCGGGGATGAACGATATGGCCAGCCTGAGGTAAATAAGAGTTATAAAGCCCGTGGTTATAAGAAAATGTTCCTTCATTCAGAAACACTGCAATTCCAACACCCCATATCAACTGAAACAATTAAAATATCTGCCCCGTTACCACCCCAATTCAATAATTTTTTAACGCATGAAAAACAAATTTGACCTGATCGTATTCGACTGGGACGGCACCTTAATCAACACTATCGACTGGATTGTGCACTGTCTCCAACTCGCTGGAGAACAGCATGGTTTTAGCAAACCCGAATCACAAGCAGCCAAAGATGTTATAGGATTGGACATTCAAAACGCGGTACAAACCCTTTTCCCGGAAGCTAATCCAGATGTGCAAGGAAAGATTATCAACGATTACAGCACTGCCTACTTTTCCAAACAGCTTAGCCGAGCCGATTTTTTTCCGGGTGTTCACGACATGCTAATGCGTTTAAAAGCATCCGGTTACCAGGTTGCTGTGGCTACCGGTAAAACCAGAAATGGGTTAATGAAAGCGCTAGAAGCCACCCAAACTGAAAACTTGTTTCATATAACGCGTTGTGCCGATGAAACCGCATCAAAACCCAATCCGCTTATGCTCCAAGAAATTATGACCCATACCGGTACAACACCTGATAAGACATTGATGGTCGGTGACTCTATCCACGATATGCAAATGGCAAAAAACGCCAGCATAGCATCCATTGGCGTAACTTGCGGCGCTAATGATGCCGAATCTTTGCAGCAATTCGATCCCCTGTTATGCTTAGCACATCCCACTGAACTACTGAACTACATCTAAATAAGGCAATTTTAATGGAAAATCAAACTAGCCCTGAAAACAAGCCAAATCCTACAGAAAAACCGGGATGGGAACGCGAAGTTATTGAAAAACTAGCGTTTGCTGCGATCACTGAACAACGCAGATCACGGCGGTGGGGTATTTTCTTTAAGTTGTTAATGTTCAGCTATTTAATTGCTTTGTTAGGTATCGCCTTATATCCAAAACTTAAAGAAGAGATCAGCGTGGGTGGAAAAGGCCACACGGCGGTTGTTGATTTGGTCGGCATGATAGCCGAAGACCAAAATGCTAATGCCGAAAGTATCATCGATAGCCTTAGGAACGCCGCTAAGGATAAGAACACTAAAGGAATCATCGTCCGCGCAAACTCTCCTGGTGGCAGCCCGGTACAATCGGCGTATGTATTCGACGAAATCAGAAAAATAAAAAAAGAACACCCGCAACTCCCTATTCATGCGGTGGTAAGTGATATTTGCGCGTCCGGTTGTTACTATATTGTTGCTGCAACCGACAAAATTTACGCCAGCCCATCGAGCATTGTCGGCTCCGTAGGCGTTCTCATGGATGGCTTTGGTTTTGTTGAAACCATGAACAAAGTGGGCGTAGAGCGCCGTTTACTTACGGCGGGTAGCCATAAAGCTATGCTTGACCCATTTTCACCCACCAAGCCAGAAGAAAAAGAGCATATTCAAGGCTTAATTAATCAAGTACACCAACAATTTATTACTGCAGTGAAAACTGGTCGTGGCAACCGCCTTAAAGAAATTCCCGACATGTTCTCAGGATTGGTTTGGACTGGTGAGGAAAGCATGAAGCTAGGCATAGTAGATGGCCTGGGCTCCGCCGATTATGTGGCCAAAGAAATTATCGGCGCTGAAACAATTGTCGATTTCACTCAGCAAGAACGGCTGGTTGACCGTATTGCGGGCAAATTCGGCGCTGCATTTGGCTTAGGCATAAAGAATTTTTTTCAAGGCAGTCTAATTCGCTAGTAATTCAGCCCAAATTCAGGCTACTAAGCTACACTAGCGATACATTTATTTAAAACTGTTATTGGATCCCAAGCCATGTTACTTAACATTTAACGACCATTCTCGCAGCAGTATGAATTTATTGATAAAGGCATTGTTGATATATTTTTTGAGTAGTAGCTGCTATGCCGATACCGGGTCAGTTATTAATCTTGCGCGATTAAGCTTGGACGAAGCAACCAAACAAATACTCAAGGAAGGGAATAAACGGGTACTGGGTGCAACAACTGAAATTATTAATGGAAAAGAAGTCCATGTCATCAAAGTGCTTACCCCAGACGGACGTATTCACTATTACAAAATTGACGCTGAAACGGGCGCGAAAGTCGGTTGAAAATAAAAAGGAACAAGCACTATGCGTATCTTAATCGTAGAAGATGAACTGATCCTATGCAAACAAATCCACGACTTTTTGGAAACCAAAGGTTTTGCTGTAGATACCGCTAATAATGGTAAAGATGGCTGGTTCATGGGTAAGGAATACCCCCTCGATGCCGCAGTAATAGACATTGGCCTACCTGACTTTTCAGGCATTGAACTTATCAATAAACTACGTAAAGATAACCTTAAATACCCGATTTTAATATTAACTGCGCGCAGCCGCTGGCAGGAAAAAGTCGAAGGATTAGAAGCCGGTGCAGATGATTATTTGGTTAAGCCTTTTCATTACGAAGAACTATTGGCACGAATTAACGCCTTGATCCGCCGATCCGCTGGACAAGCGCAACCGGTATTAACCCATGAAAATATCGAACTTAACACAGTCACCCAGGAAGTTTTCCTGTCCGGTGAAAAACTTGACCTGACCGCCTACGAATATAAAGTCCTTGAATACCTTATGTTCCGTAAAGGCGAATTAATCTCCAAAACTGTATTAACCGCGCATATCTATGATGAAGAATTTGATAGGGATAGCAACGTAATCGAGGTGTTTATTGGCCGGTTACGTAAAAAACTTGATCCGGACGGCACCCGTAAGCCAATTGAAACCCTACGTGGCCGGGGCTATCGGATACCCTTATAATCCTTATCTTGATTTGTAAATATCTAAAAGCCTGATGCGGACACAATCGCTAAGTTTCCGCCTGATCGTCACCGAAGGCATTGTGCTGGCGGCTTTTTTTGCTTTAGTAGCGGTCGTTTTGGAACAAGGCTTTAGAGAAAGTGCCGAGCAAGCACTGAAAGAACGGCTGCAAGTGCAAATCTATTCACTACTATCAACTGCGGAATTAAAAAACACCGGTGAATTGGCACTACCTCCAAACTTACCTGAGCCACGCTTTGTCAACCCAGGTTCTGGGCTCTATGCTTACATCCAACAACCCAAAAAAAACCTAGTATGGCGTTCACCTTCCTCAATCGGCCTGGACGTGCCAACACCACCGGAAAAACTGGGCGCTGGAAATACTTACTTCATCTACGATAATCGTGGGCGATATTTTTTGCATTATGATGTCCTTTGGCAGAATGTCTCAGGCATCGAAGGGGAATATATTTTCACAGTAGCCGAAGATGCCGAATTCGTTACCCGACAAGTTGAGCGATTTAGAAAAACCTTGGGCTTTTGGTTGGCGATTATTGCGATAGTCTTAATGTTTTTACAATTTGCCTTACTCCGTTGGAGCCTGAAACCTTTACGGCTTATCGTTGACGACCTAAATGCGATTGAAAAAGGCAAAAAACCTTTATTAGACGGTGAATACCCCACTGAATTACAAGGCTTAGCGGGTAATCTGAACGCCTTCATCACCCATGAACGCGCGCATTTAGAACGCTACCGAAACACATTGGCCGACCTCGCTCATAGCCTAAAAACTCCGCTTGCTATTTTGCGTGGCTGCACAGAATCATTTAATGCCGACACGGCTATCGTCCAGGAACAAATCACCCGTATGGATGAAATTGTCGAATATCAGCTACAACGTGCCGCCGCCAAAGGTGAACATAATCCAACAAAAGGACTGGATTTAGCCGCATTTCTACATAAAATCAGTGCATCCCTCAACAAAGTATACAAAGAGAAAGCTATTATTTTCCAAATTGATGCACCCGATAACTGTCAAATTTATTTCGAAGAAGGCGACTTGTACGAAATTATTGGCAATATTATGGATAATGCCTGCAAATGGTGTGGTCGCAGGGTTTCTGCGACTGTAAGTAAAAACCCACGGAAAGATCGACGTAATTATTCCCTGTTAATCCAAATTGACGATGATGGACCGGGTATCCCTGATGGCAAACTCAATCAAATATTGAAGCGCGGCGTACGTGCCGATGAGAATATCCATGGCCATGGCATAGGTATGTCGGTTGTCTATGATTTGATCGAAATTTTGGGCGGTAAGCTTGAAGGCAACAAAAGCACCACGCTTGGCGGCATGAGCTGGCGGGTTTATTTACCCTAACCCAAAAAACTTCTGAGCAACCTGACTACCCCACTATTAGCTAACCTCTGATCAAGTCTTTCGCATTAATGAAATTAATTTGTTTAGCGGTCTGTTATTTTTGATCAGCTGCTACAAATGCTACTATTTTTTAATAACCACAAAAAAAGGCCGCTCACCTAAACAGTGATCGGCCTTTTACCTTTGCGACCCAAACTTAGCTGTTAACTCCCATTAATCCGGATTAGGTCCGTTGTGACAGCTAAAGCAACTGACCTGATAACCGGCTGGCCAGTTTTTGATACCGAATTCCCCGGCATTAATCGTCTTAGCAATTTTAATTGCGCTTAACGGGGTACCTGCTGCCGTGGCTCCATGACAGTACGTACAACTTGCTGAACCACCATGTTCGGCCGCATCTTCGTGAGATTTAACCCACGCATTGCCGGTAGTGTGCATACCGTGCGGGCCGCCGTTAACTGTAGTTGGCATAGTTTTATGACAAGCCGTACATTCAGCTACTGTACCCGCATGACCCTGTACCGCAATACTTTGGGTATTGTCGTCAGCATGTAGTGACGGGTATTCAGCATGGGTTGCACCGTGGCAAGACTCACATTGCAAACCGCCATGCCCGGTACTGAAGCGATACAAGTTAGGACTTAGCCCTGGTATCGCTGGTGCATTAGCATTAGTAGCAAAGGTATGATCCGCTGGCACCACAGGCTTACCGTTGGTTGCATTACCCACGCCTGAAATAGCCCGCCGGTTCGGCGCGCTGCTATTGTGGCAAGATTCGCATGTCGGCTGGTCAATCCAGCCGTGCCGTGTTGGGCTACCCACAGCTTTCATATCGCCATGACAACTTTGGCAGCTCATCTGTAAATTGCCAGCAGCATCTTTAGCTTTGCCCATCGCTCCACGCAAACATTGGGTTTTAGAGCCCGGATGGCAGAGATAACACGCAGTACGATCACCATTACTATCTAAACTCAGCTGAGTTGCAGGATCTTTAACACTGCCATGTTTAAGATGTAGTACCTGCGTAAACGGCCTAATTCCTGTAACACCTTTCATGATTGAAGTTTTGTTCTTCTTATCAAAATAGGCATTACTGGCATGACAACTTGCACATAACACAGGCTTTCCAGAATCCGCCGTCGCTAACAATCCATTGATGTTATAGCCGGTTTGGATTAAAGCTGATTTATATAAAGCCAGAGAAAGTTTACGCTCATCATGCAAACGCAAAATATTACGCTTCCAATCTTTTTCTTTATTTGCATCATTTACCCAACCTGCCGCTGGTTTAGCTGCAATTTGGGCAGGATTTGTCGATGTGGTTGACGCATGACAACCACTACAGGTCATTTCATCGCTGACCGGCAAAACCGTTGTGGTCGTTGCTAAGACATTACCGACCGTATCTTTAGCCACTACTTTAACAGTAGGGTAAAAATTCTTTTTGCCGCTATCATCTATAGGCGTTATCGGAATACCTTCCGCTTCATACCATTTGTATTCAGCGTTGTAGGTCATCGGTGCAGGCGTTAACGATGGTGTTTCATTACCTGGTTCAGGTGTGCCGGTAGCTATACCATCTAAGTTTACACCAACATCAATCGGTAACGTTAAGCCTAAAAGCCGTCCTGACCAATCCCAAAAATTGGTCTTGGTATGGCTAATAGTATTAATTGAACCAGTGCTATCGCGAACCGCTTCATACGTCAACTTAACTCCACTGGTCACTAACCCACCGGATTTGTTTTTCAATTGTGCGTGTAGCGTGTTGTACGGAGGCAAAATGCTGAACACTGAAAAATCAATACCATCCATACAGTGCATACCCAAATCATTCCATGCCAATAAGGTGTAATTACCTGCGGCTGGTGGCACCACTGTCCCGCTTATTACCGAGATTTGGACAGATAGACTCACACTACTATCTTTAATGGTTAACGTTGCAGTACCGACACTGATCGCATTAACGTTAACTTTGTTGCTGGCAAAACTGGCTTTAGCAACCGCTGGATTGGATGATGTCACTGTCACAACCCCAGAAGCGTTGGCAATGCCCAAACTACCGGCAGTACCCATTGTTAATGACAATGATCCGGGCGAAACAGTTAAACTATTTGTTGGAGCGGAGATTACGTTAACAGTAACTGTTTTTTCTTTTTTACGGTCTTTTATCTTTATACTTGTTTTCCCTACCTTAACCCCCTTCACTGTGGCAACACCACTGGCATAACTTACGGTTGCAACTGAAGTATTTGAAGATGTCACGGTCACTGTACCTGAATAACCGGTAACGGTAATTTTTGCTAATGCACCCACTTGGATGACGACTGAAGTTGGACTGACCCGTAAAGAACTATCTGCTATAGCATTGCTGACAATAAGTAACGTAAAAATAAAAATCAAGTATCTTGCTAGAGGTAAACGGCTAACCATAACGTACTCCACATATTTTAATTATTTAAAAGGAGCCAACCAATTGGGTCGGTATCGTGCCTTAACGTTTCTTAAGATGCGATATCAGGAAAATACAAGCTCTGACTTAAATATAACTTAACGTTGATTAATTAATGCGGATAAGCTAGCTTGGTCAGCAACGGCAAATACTATAACAAACTGATTTTTATATATCTGCGAGCTAATTCTCAGAATCTACAACAATGCACCAGAATATAGCCACCAACTTCATCCAGGATCATTTCACATTGGTATGGCGCTATTTTTGAATATCTGAAAATCCAGATTTCAATAAGCTATTCGCCCTACTGGCCAAAGACAGACTTAGGGGAATGTACTATTGGATACTGGTGAAGACGTTGCAGACAAGCAATCTTTACGTTTTAAAAAGGAGACTATGGTGCTATTGAACACATCTTCTAAAGGACATATCTACTAAAAACAGAAGAACTGTTTTTTAATGGCAGTGTTACAAAATTTTTAACTGGTGTTATTTTATGGATTTCAGGCGACACCTATTTCGGTAGGCATGCCAGAATCGGGCGGCGAATGAAATTCATTCAATGTCGATAAAAACGTATATAGATTAACCGCCTTGTTGCTCAAGCCTAGTTTTTTACGTATATTTTTACGGTGGATACTCACCGTTTCTGGAGAAATGGCTAACGTGGCTGCGATCACTTTAGTCGATAAGCCTTGCTTAACCATAGAAGCCACCTGGGTTTCTACAGATGTTAATTTGAGGTACGCTGCGGCTAGATTGTTGGCACTTCCGTAAGATTGCATCATTTGTTTGAGGTTAATTTCCAATAGCTCTATTAAGCGTATGGACTGCCGCCGCCGAAAACTGGCGGATTTCAACTTTACTAGCAATGGGATGACAGTAGTTTCTAACTCCTGTGCAAACGCCATTTGAGCATCTGATTTATCTGATACCCGGCGCTTAAACATCACATTAAGTGCTGCATTGACTTCTTCAGTATCTCTTTTGACGCGTTCCAACTCTTCTTTAGTGGCTGTCACTTCATTTTCTAATTGTTGACGGACCTGAAAAAGAACCTGTTCAGCTTGCTTTTGTACGGTGATATCTGTGAAACGGCAAATATAATGGCTGTTATGGCCTTTATCATCAGCTATTGCAGAAATACTAAGGAATATGGGTAAAATTTCACCATTTCTGCGTTTTATAGAAAACTCACCCCGCCAAAACTTTTCGTTTTCCACCATAACCCAAATCGACTGATGGAAGCCAAAACCTGGTAAATCCGAATTAATAAAATTTGCCGACCTACCCACCGCATCTTCTGCCCTATAGCCGGTCACCTGACAAAAGGAATTATTTACCCGGATGATATTCTTGTGAATATCAGTCACGATAATGGCATCCTTTGTCTCAAAAGCTATAGCCGCGATACGCTGGGATTCCTGAATCGCTTTAAAATGCGTGATATTTTGGTAAGAAACAACAAATAATCCCTCACCACTATATTTGAGCCGGGTTACCCGCATCATAAACCAGTTTGACTGGGACGCCTGATTACAAAAGCATTCAAAAATAAATTGCTCACGCCCCTCATTTAAAACGGATAACACGCCTTCCTGTACTTGATCTGTAGACGCTTTGCAAATAGAACTGGTGCCTTGCAATAAATTGAGATAATTACTACCTACCGAAGTATCTTCGGCAAGAAAACCAATTTCTGTCCGAAAATTTGACCACGCTGAGTTAAAATGCAAAATAGTGCCTGATTTGTCGATCACAAGTATTGGATCTGACAACGTATCAAGTATTAAGGAATATAGCGTAATAGAATTTTGCATATTGGTTCCAGTGTCAGGTGAAGTAAATCTGCTACTGATGTTCAAAATCGTCCTTGCGTGGATTATAGGGTTAAACAGTGTTTAATAAGACAACTAAAAATGGTTATTTTTCATAACTATTGACTAACTACTTAATCCCTAGTTTAAGTTCTATGCATATTAAGTAAAATAATTTACCCCAACATTTTAAGATAGAGCTTTTATCATTTGAAAGCAGGCTAATACATCCTCTATTCAACACTTTTCATCAAGTTAACCCCCTAATCTAGACATCAAAACGATAAACTGTTGCTATCGTTGCTCTATATACACTATCTACGTCTAAGTACAATTAATTGGTGAATATAGAACTGGCTTAGTAACCACTTAGTAACCACTTAGTAACCACTTAGTAACCACTTAGTAACCACTTAGTAAAATCATACGATTTCTGCAGTATTCCTGCAAATTTGGTAGATTTTCCCAAAGTTACAAGAAATAAAGCTAACTCAAAACCATCTTCCATGACTTGTTCAGCGGCTTGAATTTGATGAGCAGCATCTAACAATAACCTAAAATGAAGATTACTCAACCGCAAGCAAGCAAATTTTATATAAAAGAAACCCGATATATACACATCGCACCGATTTCTTTCTTAAACAACGCTCAATAAAAAAAATAAATATAGTTACTTTAAATAACCACTATATAACTATTTAATCCCTGGTTTAAGTTCTATTTAAGCTAAGCAAAATGTCTTACTCTAACTTTGGACTTGAGGTAAATCTTCTTAGCGTTCCAAAGCTTTGCTTTGCAGCAGATATTAAACGTTCCTGATTTAGCCAAGTTCCCAACCTGGCGATTCGGCAAGCCCCTTTAGTTTGCCCCTAGACAGGGGGGGCTTTAACCCTGATGCTTTTCTTAGAGAGGCAACCATACATTGTTTATCAAAAATATGGTTGTAAATCATGTCTTACGGGGCATTTTGCCCTGCAAGACATGAATGACAAACAATAAAAAACGGAAATTTTATAATGAAAAATAATCCCAGTAAAAAAACGACCAGTTTAGCGCCCCCCCGCGCCAAAACCGGCTTACTGCTATCAAGTGCTATTGCACTAACCCTAGCCTGGCATCCTGGCGCTCAAGCGAACTGCTCTTTGAATACCAATATCCCTGCGACTATAAACTTTACGAATACCTCTACATTTGCAGTAAACCTCATCTGGGTTGCCCCAAATTGTGTAGAACAGGTTACCCGACAAATCTTACCGGGTGCCAGCTTTAGCCAAAGCACTTATAAAAATGATGTCTGGCGCTTACGTAAGGTAAGTGACAATAGCTTATATTCGGAAACACAACCTATTGCCAGCCCGGCATCAGTTGATATACACGATCCTGTAACACCCACGGTATCACCGTTCCCTGGAACCGCAGCAACAACGACTTCGGTATTAGCAGTCGCTGCGGCAGCATCACCATTACCCAGCCCAGCAAATACCCCGTTTGTTGACCCGATGCCGGTTCCCGTGACATTAACCCCACTGACCACACCCAATCCAGTGCCTATGAGTGCCAGTAATACCGGTGTCGTACCCTTAGGCCGTATTGTTAATGCCAAACTGAATGGCGTTACGGTAGCTTCGGCAAATATCGGCGGTTTTAGCGAAGCACTGCGCCCTGCCCATCAAAAATGGACGCAATTTGGCGGTAGTTCTGCGACAGCTCCAGGCTTTACGGGCAAAATGTATGAATCAGTAGAAATGGCAGTGCCCTGGAATTTTTATCCTGCTGTCGATAATGTGCCTGCATCTACAGTCTGGACATTTGTAGAAGCTAGTACCGGCGCTATCGGGCCTATCCGCATTAAAGCCCAATATGGTGAACCAGTCATCCACCGTGTCCATAATGCTTTACCTGTTAATAATGGCGGCTTTGGTATTAACCAAACGTCTACCCATTTGCATAATGGCCATACCCCATCTGAATCCGATGGCGGTCCGATGCAATTCTATGACGCTGGAAAATTCAAAGACTTTCATTACCCCAACGTGCGTGCAGGTTTTGCCAGTAATGTACTGACTAGCACCCTAAACGGTAAAACCGTGATTGGAGATGTGAAAGAAACCATGAGCTCACTGTGGTTTCATGATCACCGCGCTGACTTCACTTCACAAAATGTGTACAAAGGCCTAGCTAGTTTCTACAGCCTGTTCAGCAATGATATTTTGCTGGATACCGACAATGAAACGACCGGAAAAAAACTGCCCAGTGGCAATTACGATGTCCCAATGATTTTCATTGACATGAAATTTGATCCAGTCACAAAATTGCAGACCTTGGATACCACCAACACTGACGGTCATCTGGGCGATAAGTACACAGTTAACTTTAAAATCCAGCCGTATTTTAATGTGCAAAAACGTAAATACCGTTTCCGCTTATTGAATGCCGGGCCTTCACGTTTCTATCATTTTTTCCTAAGCAACGGCGCAAGCTTTAAACAACTTTCCACCAACGGTAATTTACTGCCATCAACTATCACCACGACAAATATCCGGTTATCCCCTGCGGAACGCGCGGATGTTATCGTTGATTTCACGGGTGCAGCTGCAGGGAGCAAAATTTATCTACAAAACCGTTTGGAGCAATTAAACGGTGCAGGTACAACTGGCAAAATTATTGCACCGACCAACTTGGTGGAGTTCCGGGTACAAGCAGGCACAGTGGCTGATCCTAGCGTTGTGCCAACGACAATTTTGGCATTACCGAACAAAGCCCAAGCGGTATCGGTAAACCGTCAATTCGATTTTGGCACCAGCAGTGGCGCATGGGTAGTTAATGGCCAGATTTTTGATCCAAATACCATTTCTGTGTTCCCAAAACTCAACGCCAAAGAAAAATGGAAACTCACCTCCGGTGGCGGTTGGTCGCATCCGGTTCATCTTCACTTTGAAGAAGGACAAATATTAACAAGGAATGGTAATGCCACTTTAGTCGCTGACGATGTAGGCCGCAAAGATGTCTACCGTATCGGCCAAGGCGCGATGGGCACATCCGGCACGGGACAAATCGAGACATTCTATCAATGGCGCGACTTCCTGGGTGATTACCCGATGCATTGCCATAACGTGGTGCATGAAGACCACGCCATGATGATGCGCTACGAAATCGTGCCATAACCGAGGATATTCAGTCATGACAACGCAAACGCGACGCCAGTTTCTGGCGTTAGGTGGCAGCCTGCTGGGTGCCACCGTCTTGGCTGGGTGTGCGGGGAGCACCAGCGCTCCTTTTGCCCTGACCAATTCAAACGATACAAATAGTATGGAGGAGGCACGTAATGAACGGCGGCGCCGTCGCTTCGTGAACAACACCTTAGTAACCCATGAGGGGAAAGAAGTCAGGTTTTACGACGACCTTCTCAAAGACAAGGCCGTACTCATTAACTTTATGTATGTCATGTGTAAGAACGAAGGTTTTTGCCCGATGATGACCTACAACCTGAGTAAGGTTCAAGCCATGCTGGGGGATCGGCTGGGCAAGGAAGTGTTCATGTATTCGATCACCCTGGATCCTGAGAATGATACGCCAGAGATACTGGCCGAATATTCCTCGCACTTTAAGCCCAAACAGGGTGGCTGGCAGTTTTTAACCGGTACTAAGCAAGACATCGCCGATGTCCGCCAAAGCCTAGGGTTTAGCTGGTCTGATCGCAAGTTAGACCAAAATAAACAGGAACATATCGGTATTGTTAAGTATGGCATTGAGCCATTGGAACGTTGGGGAGCTTGTCCGGCATTATCGAAGCCAGAAGCCATCGTGGCTTATTTGGATTGGATGACACCTAACCAGAGACGGCCATTTGGCTAACCCTACAACTCGGTTAATGGCTTAATCGTTGCGACTACAACGCCTACAGCCATTAACTTTGTTGCAAAACGGGGCAGCGCCGTTCCGCTGCAAGCTGTAAATCATGCCTTAAGCATTTGTAACATGACGTTTTGATGCTAAGGAATTATACAAAAATATTAGGAACTACCTTATGAAAAAAATAGTACCTGCGCTGTTAGTAAGCTCATTAGGGTTAATGGCAGCAACCCCAGTCCATGCCGGAATTTCAGCTGTTGGCCTGGATGACCCTATAACCCATTTCCCGTCAAGCCTTACTGACACTAAAAATGTTTCAGTTGAAATTTGTAAAGATGGCAATCCCCTGACTGGTATATGCGGCTTTGATCCCGTTGATCCAGCAAGCGCTTGGTCCGTGACCACGGGTTTTGGAGCAGAAGCATTTTACCATCGCGCCCAAGCCAGGTTGGTAATGCCAAACGGTCGACGTGGTGACTTTGCTGGTGGTGTAGAGGCCGCTTATTTGAATGGTAATCCAGTTGATGGCCAACAGTTTGTTTTTGGCCGTGTGCGTTATCGTATCGACCTGCCTAATAATGGTCAATTTAGGGTTTATCATCCCTGGTTAGCTTTCCCTGGTTGCCAACCGGAAGTTTACAATATTAATGGTGGTGGTGGCAGACGAGCTATCAACAACACGGTTGATATCGGCGGCGGCACACCATTCCAAGGCGTTTTAGGGGTAGACAATAATGTCAACCCTTTCCTGAAATGGGATCCAGCAGTTGCGCCATTGGCGCCAGCCGGTTATTTGGGAGATGCACAAGTCACACATACAGTCACCGGCAGCCCTTGCGGATTCAACGTATTTAGAGTGGATGGCCCCAACATTGGGGGACCAGGAATCAATACCATATCTACATCTGCTTTCAATATCACTGGTAAAATCGCGACGCTGCAAGCCGCGCCATTGGTTATTGACCGCGCCACATACAAGCGTGGAGCTGCTGGCGTTTCATTGAGCGTGTTTGCCCAATCTGCGCCAACATCAACTGTCACCTTGAATGCGCAAGCCGGTGTGTTGCCAAATACGATACTGACATCTAACCTGGGAGGTAATTTCTTTACACGGCTTGCTGCTGCCGCAGTTCCGGCCAGCGTTACCTTGAATGCAACCAGCCCGGTGGTTGGTGCGCCTTCAACTGTTAAAACGCTACCTGTTACTGACGAAGTGGATGTCACGCCTGCGGTTTACACTGCCGGTACATTGACAGTTTCTGCAACTAGTAGCGTTACCGTGGCACCATTCCCTGCATTGACTGCTACGGTTGGTAAAACACCATTCCCTATGACACGGAATGCGGCAACAGGTGTTTATAGCGTTACCGTTGCGACAACTGTGCCACCGGTTTCTGTCACGGTATCTTCAAGCCTTGGCGGTAACGATGTAGAAAATATCGCGGAATAATTTTCGCGCTAATTGGGTGGGCAAGAAATTGCCCACCTTTTTTTTGACAAAAACGCAATGTAATCATTTGCTTACATTTTAGGTTTTACTAAAAAGCAAGAGTCAGGTCAATTAGCTGCTCACTTTGAATTGTGTGCATCACTACCTGAAACCAGAGCGAATTTAATGTTTTATAACCATAAATTAATAAAAAAATATCCTGCAGGACTGGCCTTGCTGTTACTACTGGGTAATGCTTCAGAACTATCAAGCAAAGGCCATGCCAGGCTAAAAGCAACGCCAACTTCACCATTGGTAAAGCCGGGGCAATGTAAATTACCCGATGGTTCTATTGCACCCGATATTTCCACGACCATACGATTGAGTGAATCGCAAGGCATATGGTCGGTCGCCATGGAAACTTTGGGTTCTAATTCTGCTGGCTCGTGGTTCATCAATTTTACAAAAAACGGGGTGGGCGAACCGTCGACGCAATATGAGTTTAATCCTCCGGGCGGATGGGCAATCGTCGGAAGCTCAATTGCTAAAGGCGAGAAGAAAGGGGGGTATCAATTCATTGCTAAAGCGACCAAGAATTCCAACCCGGTCATTGTTTGTGAATCCTCTGTTGCCATGAAGAAAAGGTAAGAATAACAAATAATTCAATAGAATAGATCAATTTAAAGGGTCTGACTAAAGGCTAGCATGTGGGATGAAGGGCGAGGTTTTTTTACATTTCATTTGAACTTTAGGCCGGTTGTTTGGCATTCACGTGAGAATACTAGGACTCCGTATTCAACTGTAACTTGTCTGTTCAGTGAAACAAATGTTAGTGACTGCAATAAAAAAATTAATTAAGGAATAAGTAATGATTGAAAAAAATAAATTTAAATTGATCCGATTACTAAGTATCGGACTATCCTCGGCTTTCCTCATGGCGAGCGCTGGTCAAGCTCTTGCCGCCAAAGGTTCTGGCGGAGGCCGTACTTTCGAAGTCGCACTAAATAACGGGACATGCGTGTTGGCAAATAATGCAGCGGATTCACTGGCTACGCCCAGTATGTTGATCAGAAGCTCACAAGGTATCAATTATTTCATCTTGCAAGTTGTTGGCGACCATTCCGTGGGTAAATGGGATATAAGGTTTACTAAGGACGGGAAGCCAGGCAATACCTATAAAGGTTTTGATGTGCCACCTCCTGGTGGTTGGGCGGTTACAGGCGGTTCTGTGGATAAAGGTGCAAAGACGCTGAAAGCCGTAGGCGTAGCGCGCAACGTACTCAATGGCACTGTATGCACCGCTCAAATCGAAAAAGTTTTCTAACAATTCTTGAGTTTTAAGCATTAGCTTAAAGGCTCTCAGGTTTGGTAAAAGAAAAGATTTAACATCAGGGTTTACCCGAGTGGTGCAAGCCATTGGCTTTACCAGGAGGGTAAGTTCTGCATGGCAATAACAAATATTTGCGTTGGAAGCCAGCCAATAACTTGGTGATCCAAACGGTTTAACTACTAACAGACATTACGACAAGAAGGACTTTATTTTGATGAATACAGACAATCAACAATTAGAAGCGCAGCAAGGCAAGCGTTTCCTCATTCATAAATCCAGCAGGTTAATCCATTGCTTTTTGCTGCTGGGCATTTTCTTTTTTGGTGCGCAAAAGATTGCTTATGCCGCCTGTTCACCCTTGTTGAGCTTAAGTTTAGCCAATTACACTTTTGTTAATAACACCTCTAAGACAGTCAAGCTGTCGTGGGTTGATTCATTATGCATAGAATGGGGTAGAGGAACAGTAACCCCAGGCGCGTCGATTGCTTACTCTTCATGGAAAAATCATGTGTGGCGGTTTCGCGATGCTAGCACTAATGCCTTAATCAAGGAAACGCCGGTCACATCTGCGAATTTAATCGTTCCAGTTATCGTACCTACGTTATCATTAAGCGTAGCAGGTCCAGCCAAAGCCGTCCTTAACAAACAATACACTGTAACAGCAACAATTAAAAACACATCGGCCACTGCGGCAACAGGTGGAACAATCACGGTAAAAACCACTTTGCCGACAGGCGTTGCTTTCGCATTCACTCCGCCTCCAACCGGGTACACTTGTACTTACATAGGGCAAAATGCCACCTGCACAAAATCTACGGCTCTAGCACCCGGTGCTACCGATACCATCAACGTTAACTTGATTGCCTCAACTACAGGCGCTAAAACAGGCAGTTTTAACGTGAGCGGGGGCGGTATCACAGGCACGGTAACCTCCAACAGCATTTCAACAGTAATTGCACCAGCATCCAACCTTTCTGTTTCTATCGGCCAGCCAAGCCCGGCATTAAAAGAAAATGCGATGAGCCAGATTGAGGTACGGGTCAACAATATTGGCGGCAGCGCTTCAACCGCGCCTTCCACGATATCATTTAACTTGCCCCCCAATGTGACCGCACCATTGAAATTTTCTCGCGTCGCTGATAACTGGGTATGTACTACCAGTGGGCAAACTGTGAGTTGTACCTATAACCAAAGTTTACCGGTGGGTAACAACACCCGGTTACGTATTCCTGTGATACCGGTGACAGGCACAATCGGCACTAAACCGGCACCATTTAAAGTCACAGTGGCGGCTGATGTTTTGGAAACCTCGCTTGCTGATAATGGCCCGGTCAGCATGACACCGTCAGTTGCTGTGGCGCCTCTGGTGTTAAATACCATACCGAAATTTCTTCCTGATGGTTTTACATTGTCTCCTGTTTTTAAACTTTATGGTGCGGAGGATATTATTGACCCGGCAACATTACCCAAATATGCCTTGCCGTTACCTAATTTGTTTGCCCCTTACTATAAACATGTCCCAAATGTGACTGCAGGTGCCAATAAGTTCACGTTGGATATTAAAAAAGTAAACACCCAAATATTGCCCCCTGGATTCCCACCGACCTCTGTGTACGCCTATGGTGATCCTGGCCGTCCCGATACTTTTAGCTATCCTGCCCATACCATTGAAGCCCGTTCCACCAATGCAGCGGTAAATGCTTCATTGTTGGGTAAAGCGACACAGGTGCAATACCAAAACACTCTTTTAACGGGTGAGACTGATCACTTATTAGGGTTTAATGATTCATTCGGGACATTCATTTCCGCCATTGATACTAGCGTGGTTGGCGCCAATGCTGGGCAAGGTTTTGATGACTCCCCGGTGAACGAACTGCTGGAACCTGAAATCCGTAACGTTGCTAACTTACATGGTGCGATAAGAAACAACGCCGACAGTAATGGCTACCCTGAAGCCTGGCATTCACCCAATGGCAGAAACGGCTTCAATGTAAGCTTGGCTTTAAATCCTTTAAGCTCAACGCCTACGGTGCCGTTTAACACGAGCCCATTCAACTACAGCAACAACCAGGAAGCGGCGTTATTGTGGTATCACGACAATGCGCTAGGCATCGCGCGTAATAACGTCTATGCCGGTTTGGCAGGATTATATTTGCTCCGTGACGATAACGAAGCGACAATGATTGCCAGCAACAAGTTACCAGCCACCCAACATGAGGTGCCGTTGGTATTACAAGACCGGATGTTTCATGCCAACGGCAAACTGGCTTATCCGATAACTAATCCGAACAGCAGCGATCCGGCTAGAACTAGTTGGGTACCTGAGTTTTATGGCGATGTCATGGTGGTCAATGGTGTGGCGTGGCCTTACCTACAAGTTGAACCCCGTCTGTATCGGTTTAGGGTGTTGAATGCGTCCAATTCACGGTTTTACAAATTGTCTTTAATGGATAACAGCAATACTGCAGCTTCCATATCATTTAAAGTGATTGGTACCGATGGAGGATTTTTAAATGCACCAGTTAGCACCACTAGCCTAGTGATGGCACCCGGTGAGCGTTATGACCTAGTCGTTGATTTCAGCAGCTTCAGAGGTAAAAACCTGACCCTGAAGAATGCTGCAGGTGATTTATTCGGTGACGCGAATTTCAAGCCAGAAGTACCGCCAACAGCAGGTTTGATTGACCAGATCATGCAGTTCAGGGTGAATTTAGCCAAAACCAGCGCACCAGTAGTGACTTTGCCAACGTCATTGCGCGCAGCTTCGATTCCTGCCTTGACCCCGACTGTGCCCACCCCACGCAAGCTGTTAGTGTGGGAAACCAACAATGATTTCGGCCGCCTGGTTCCGATTTTGGGTACGACAGATCTCGGAGGATTAAAGTGGTTCAATTCCATTTCAGAAACAGCCAAGACCGGCTCCGTGGAAACCTGGGAAATATATAACAACACTTTCTATCCGGATCCCATACACATAGACGGCGCGACTATCCAGTTAGTTAACCGTCAGGAGTTTACGGCCATCCAGAATCAAACCATATTTTCAAGCCCTACGGGAGCCGGGCCGATTGGCGAGTTGAGCCAGTTTGCTTTCCCCAGCGCGGCAGTAGCACCAGCAGCAAGCGAACAAGGCTGGAAAGATACGGTAATTGCCTATCCTTCACCGTTAAGGCAGGGTGGCATTATTAATGATGGCGACACTATTCGGGGGCAAGTCACCCGGATAAGGGTGAGGTTTGATAGCCCGACAGGTCAATATACTTGGCACAGCCAACGCCTGGAGCACCAGGATCATAAGATGTTCCGTCCACTCACCGTGACGCCTTAACCGGCAATGAATGGAAATGATGTCAATTTTAGGGCTTGAATAAATCGTAGCCACAAGGTTGACATCATATTTTTTAACTCAGTGAAGAACTCAAAAATCATGAAAACTATATTAATCCTTGGCTGTTTTGCCATACCTTTTTATGCTGTCGCTGACATTGTGCCGCCCCCGGCAAATTATTCTATTGCCGCTGACGATACGGTGATTGATGCTACTGGACAGGTCAATGATGACCCGGAACAAGTGATATCCCTGACCCCCACTGAAATTCCAGTTGTACAAAACAACGACAGGCAGGTCGATACCAAAGTTGAATTGGATTGGAAATTACGCGATGACAGTGCAGGTTCAACTTCCCCCTAAACGATGACAATAGGTTTAATTACTTAACCTACTGGGTAAATCAAGCAGATTGGAGAAGGAGCCGTTACCTAAACCTTCAATCTGCCTGGATTAATATTGGCCTAGTGTTTTTGTTGTGCAGTTTAGCGCTTAAATAGTCTGGCCCAGAGGAGCGACATAATAGCAATAATCCTTTAACCAATTTTCTCTTCTGGATAATTTACGGAGACATAAAGATGTTAGTTAAAAATAAAAATATAAGCAAAATGAAACAACTTGAGAGACGCATTAAGGCTCACCAGGTATTAAATATGATGGTGGCTAGTTTGGCGTTTGGCAGCTGCGATATTCAGGCTGTCAGCTTGTACACGATGAAAGACATTGGCATGAATCCCACAGCCATCAACAGCAAGGGGCAAGTTTTGGGCAGTAACTACATGCTGTATGACAATGGTACATTATCCAATATCCGTACCATGTCCGGCGCTGGGTTGTTGACCCAAGGGACAGACATCAATACCTCAGGTCAGGTGGTAGGTTATGGCGCAAATGCTGGCCCCACCGCCTTTATCCGTAATTTTGATGGGACAATTTCAAATGTGGGGCCAAGTATAGACCCTGATTTTCGCCCTGGCACAGCAATCGCCATTAACGATTCAGGACAGGTGGCTGGCCAATTCGCTAATCTTTCGGGCGACTGCAGGCATCCTGCCTTTCTTGGCAGCGCCATCAGTCCTGAAATTATTAACCTTGGCACTTTGGGTGGCACTTGGACAACCGTAAAAGATATCGATGCCAGTGGCAAAGTTGTCGGCTTAAGCTCTGTACCAACTCCTGGATCGGTATGCCCGTTAATCCCAAAATACCATGCCTTTATCTTTTCTAGCAGCGTTGGTATTCAAGACTTGCATAGCTCCACCATGTTAGGAAATGAGAGTGCAGCTTATAAAATTAATAATACCGGCAAAGTGGCAGGAAATTTTGCCAACGGTTTGACTGTACCAGACTTTTCGGGCTATTACCCGAATGGCTATCCTATTCGTCATGCGATCATCTGGAATGTGGCTGCAGGGACTTACCGGGATTTGGGTAACGGCAACTTGGATAGCTCTTTGTTGGCCATCAATGACAGTGGAATAGCGGTAGGTTATGAACGGACGCTTATCAACGTACCTGCTTGCGGTGCGGTTTGTAGCCCCACAGCAACGATCGGCGTAGCCGTGCTGGTGGATACCAATGGCACCTCTTTAATCGAGCTCAACACCTTGGTACCTAGCTTGCCGGCCGGATGGTCAATATATAAGGCAACCGATATAAACAATAATGGGCAAATCATTGGGATTGCCAGGGATACCAGCGGAGTATCCCATGGTGTTATGTTAACACCCTCTACTGCGGCAACCCCGCTTCCAGCCGCACCGAGTGGCTTAACTCCCACTGTTATCTCCCAATCACAAATTGATCTAAACTGGCTAGATAATGCCAACAATGAAACTAGCCAAATTATGGAGCGTTGCCAAGGCAACGGTTGTACCAGCTTTTCACCAATTGCCACAATTGCTGCAGGCGCTACCAGTTACACTGATACCGGTTTAGCGTCATCAACCCAATACAGTTACCGAATCAAGGCACATGGGTCAACGGGCGATTCCAATTACTCGAATACAGTCTCGGCTACAACTCTGCCACCGGTAGTTACCCCGATACCAGCGGCACCAAGCAGCTTGACAGCGACAGCTACATCAAGAAGCAGGATTGTATTAAGTTGGGACGATAACTCCAATAATGAACAAAGTTTTGTGCTTGAACGTTGCAAAGGTCTGAGCTGTATGAGCTTTACAGTTGTCGCTACTGTTCCTGCTAACAGTGTTTCATTTAACAATTCAAGCCTGTCACGCAATACCAGTTATAGCTATCGTGTAAAGGCAATAAATGCAACGGGGAGTTCAAGTTATAGCAACATTGGTTCTGCAAAAACCTTTTATTAACTTATGAGATGGGGAGCTTAAAACAGCTCCCCTTTTTTGATCGTTGAGGCTAAACAACACAAATTTACATGTCATACCTCAAAATCTAAAGCACCCTAACCTTTTCAAGCAATACCCTCACAACTAGCTTTTCCTAATCCTAGATGAAGGCAGTAGAATTATTTCGTATTAAAACCCATAAAAAGCTTAAACAGTTTGAATGTTTTATCAAGATAAGAATATCAACGCTTTGTTTTGGCTAACGATAATCTGCTATCAGCGCTTGTTCTAGTGTTTTTTAGCTCAACGCTAACATACCCAGCACTATTGAACTTGTAATGAAGAATGAACCCCATTTAACTTTTTCTTTCAACGATTGATTTTGCCATGTACTTGTTGCTTTGATTTTTTGCTGATACCAATAATTTCTTAACCGTTCACTGCTTTGGCAATAAAAATCTGGTAAAGCCGTAATTATCTTAAACGCAATAATACTGATAATACTGGCCATAATATAAAAAACGATTATTTCAGTGCTGCGTGGTGATGTATGGAATAAATACTCAATCAATACGTCAAGCCAATGTTCGCAAAATTCAAAGGTAATATGCACTACGACAAATAAAGAATGAAGTAGTGTAAGTAATAAATCCAATACGGTATCGTACAAAAATAAAACAGCAAAAATCAGCACGAACCGTACAATTATTTTAAAGTGATTATGTGCAAAACTAACTAAACCAATCATAATAATTCTTCACATTTTTAACGTAAGACCAATAAATATATCAAGTTTAATATTATTTTTTCTTGAGGACGCCGATTTGTTACAGTGGTTGTCATTTCAGGTAGTACCTCCCTATTTTATTTTTTCTTTACCTATCAAATCAACAGTTTCTACAACGATATTTGCATCACCTGCACCTTTTACAAAGTCCTCTATCGTTTCCAAAATATCGTGATCAATAAATTGGGTTTTCGAGCCATCAATTACCAAAAAACTATTTTCCTCAATTTGGCCAAGATAACTTCTTAGCAATGCCCTATTTAGAAAAGTCACATCTTTATTTAACCGTAGCAGATAATGGTTGTCTGATTGTGTTAGCGAAATCGCAGCATGGTAATTAGCCCTTATGACGTAGTACAAACCGATCAACAGACCAACTACGATCCCTTTTAATAAATCAGTTACCAATATCGCTACTATCGTGGCAACAAATGGAATCAATTGATTAGATCCCTTATGAAAAAACTCTAAAAATAATTTAGGCTTGGCTAGTTTGTAGCCAGTCTGCAATAGAATCGCAGCCAGGCAAGCCAGTGGAATATGGTTAAGGTAGCGGGCAAAAAACATGACACTTAGTAATAGCAACAACCCGTGAACGAAAGCGGAAACTTTAGTCTGCCCGCCAGCATTGATATTCGCGGCACTCCTTACAATCACCGCAGTAATAGGTAAACCACCAATCATGCCACTAATAATGTTGCCAATACCCTGCGCTTTGAGTTCCCGGTTAGTCGGTGCAACTCGCTTTAAAGGATCAAGTTTATCAACTGCTTCTAGACTTAATAGGGTTTCCAAACTAGCTATGATGGCCAAGGTTGCTGCTATCGTATAAGTCTGAGGATTAAATAAAAAACTATGATCTGGAAAAGAAAATAACTGGATAAAATCTTCCGGTTTTTCAGTAACTGGCAACGACACCAAATGTTTTCCTGAAACAGCCCAATCGGGCGCTTTAAGTAAGGCAAAAGCATTATAAGCAACACCCCAGACTACAGCGAGTAATGCCCCTGGAATTACATTAAGAAAAGTAATACGTTTTACAAAACCCGTTTCCCATATTATCAATATTAGTAACGACACCACACTGACCACGGTTGCACCAGGTGAAATAACCTTTAGCATTCCCATTAACTCTTCAACAGTTGAGAAAGCTGTTTCCTGCATGTAACTTTCATCACCTTCAAAACTGACATCGTATCCGAATGCGTGAGGAATCTGCTTCATAATCAAGATTAAACCTATAGCCGCCAACATCCCTTTAATAACCGAGGTAGGAAAATAAGCGCTAATTATGCCTGCCTTCAGGAAACCGAATATCAGTTGAAGAAACCCTGCCAACACAACCGCCACCAAAAAGCCATTGAAACTTCCTAAGCTCTCAATAGCATTAAGCACAATTACCGTTAAGCCTGCGGCAGGCCCAGAAACGCTGAGTTGAGAACCGCTAGCCCAGGAAATAAATAAGCCCCCCACCATTCCAGCAATCAATCCGGAAAAAAGCGGCGCCCCTGAAGCCAAGGCGACGCCCAGACAAAGGGGCAAAGCTACTAAAAAAACCACAAGCCCAGACGGGATATCGTCTTTAAGATGCCTCGCGTAAAAACCAATTTGTTTGTGTATCATTTTGTGATCCTTTAAAACACTGGAGTTCCTGGAATGCGATGGCTATCAAGCTTACACATTGTCAAAATCATATTTATAGATGGGGTCAATCTCGGTGTCTGACCCAAGCTGAATTAGAGGCTTTAGCAAACCATCAGATAATCCATAAACCCAACCATGAATTAGTGGTCGCTGTTCTTTATGCCAAGCGTTCTGGACAATTGAAGTGTGGGCTATGATGTGCGCTTGCTCGATAACATTAAGCTCCACCAAACGGTTAACACGCTGTTCTTCAGTCGGTAAACCGTCTATTTCATGTTTATGAAACCGATAGGTTTGCTTAATATGCATTAGCCACTTATTGGTTATAACCAAATCAGGTTTCTGTTTGGCCAATGCGGCTTTAATACCTCCACAGTTATAATGGCCACACACAATGATATGTTTGACCTTTAGTACATCAACAGCGTATTGTAAAACACTAAGGCAATTAAAGTCCGTCGCCACCATCTGGTTAGCAATGTTTCGATGAATAAACATTTCTCCAGGCTTTGCATTAACGATAATCTCACCAGGCACACGACTATCTGAACATCCGATCCAGAGAAACTCTGGTGTTTGTACATGGGCAAGCCGTTGAAAATATTCAGGATCAACCGCAACCTTATGTTCGGACCAGGCTTTATTTTCTAACAATAATTTTTCAAATGATTTCATATTCTGTTCATTACTAATGGGTTGGCATCCAATTCTCTTTATATATCGTATCGCTATTATATGACATTTAGCAATATTGTAATTCCTTTTAAGTTTATTAATCAGCATAACTATAATAACTAAACCTTTCAAGAACCTTTCAACGCCTGACAGAACAATAAAATGAATATTCTGCTTATCGAAGATGATGCCGTATTGGTAGATGGCTTAATCCATGTCTTAAGCAAAGCAAGTTACATTGTAACTGCTGCCCAAACTGGAAAATATGCAGAGTTGTTATTAGTAGCACAGGATTTCGATCTGATTGTGCTTGATTTGGGTTTGCCTGATATTGACGGTTTGGCGCTGTTAAGAAAATTACGCCAGAACAAAGTATCCATCCCGATATTGATTTTAACCGCACGCGATTGCATTAACGATAGGATCAACGGAATAGAGCAAGGTGCCGATGATTATATGACCAAGCCTTTCGAACTAAAAGAACTGGAAGCCCGCATCCATGCCTTAATAAGACGTTGCTACGGCGGCTTTCAAAATGACATTGTTATTGGCCGTATTAGTTTGAATACTAAAGACAACCAGATTTTATCCGATGGCACACCGATGCAGTTATCCCCACGCGAATATTCGGTACTTGAGCTACTGATGATACATGCCGGTAAAGTAGTCTGCAAAGACCGACTTGCTCAACGGCTGTCATCAGATGGCGATGCCCTCGCCGACAATGCGATAGAAGTCTACATACACCGGGTGAGAAAAAGAATCGCGTCTTATGGTATTAATATTAGAACCTTGCGGGGCTTAGGTTATATGCTTGAGGCGACAGATGGTTAAAAATAAAAGTCTCAAAACCGGTATTCTGGTTAGCTTAATTATCCCGCTAATTTTCTTTATCTCCGTTGAAACGGTATTGTCGTATTTTGTCACTCTGCATTATGTCGATAAAACCTATGACCGTTGGCTATTGGATTCTGCTTGGGCTTTAGCACAGGAAATCAAAATTAATGATACTCAGCCATCAATCGAATTACCGCTTGCCGCTTTGGAAATTGTTAAATGGGATGATTTAGATAAGACCTATTTTAAAATAAACTCTGCGGAAAAAGGTATATTAGCAGGAGATAGTATCGTGCCAGAGCCGCCGCACCCTGCCAATTGGTCAAAACCGATTTTTTTTAACAGCACGATCTACGGAGAATATGCCAGGATAGTGTCCATGCGCGTACTAAAAAAAGATAGCCAAGATATATTTTTCGTCCATGTTGGCGAAACGTTAAACAAACGCAATGAAATGATGAGGGATATTGTTTTAGCTGACTTAATTCCGCAAATCGCGCTGGTAATTATTGCTAGCCTTTATTTATTGGTTAGCCTTAAACGCGGTTTAAAACCGCTGCATAAATTAGCTAACGAAATAGCTGTACGTTCGCCACGCGATTTAAGTCCGATTGCTGAAACCTACGTATTTACTGAAGTACGGACGCTTACCGACACCATCAATGATTTGCTAAAACGTTTAGCTCACGCTATCGCCGCCCAACAACGTTTTGTGGCTAATGCGGCTCACCAACTCAGGACGCCTCTTGCAGGATTTGTAGTGCAAGCCGAACGGGCATTAGGGGAACAGGATTTGGCTGCGATGAAACCTGCTCTTCTACAAATGCAAAATAGCGCTGACCGTCTATCCCATACGGTAACTCAACTTTTGGTTCTAGCAAAAGCCGAACCGGTAGACGGGATGAATGAATTAAAGCCGATCGACCTTTACCCCTTGGTCAAAGCAACGTGTATAGATTGGGTGTCCAAAGCGTTACAACACCAACTTGAGTTAAGTTTTGAATGCCCTGAACCCTCTGTTCACATCTTGGGTGACGAGGCATTACTTAAAGAGTTATTAAATAACCTTTTGGATAATGCCATCCTATATGGTAGAGATCGTGGATATATTGTTGTCAAATTAACCCAGCACCCAACCCCAACCTTAACAGTGGAAGATGATGGGCCAGGCATTCCAACAAACGAAATCAATAGGGTATTTGAGCGTTTTTACCGAATCCCTGGCAGTCAAGGTAACGGTTGCGGGTTAGGTTTGGCTATAGTTAAAGAAATTGCCGACTTACACAAAGCCAGTCTTGAGCTTAGCCCACTTAACATCAAAGGTGGAACGCGCATCGTTTTAGTCTTTCCAGGACTTGCCAGCAGATAAACATATCGCTATCAATTGATTAGTATGCTTTAAATAACTTACTTTCTGTTACGCCTTAATTAAGCGATATAGCACAATCAAATTAGTGATGACAAGAATTACTGATAGCCCTTGCCAAAATCTTAAAGGATTGCGCTGTATTAGAGGCAGATTGTGTTCAGGCCGAAGAAAATCAGGGTTAGGGTTATTCAGGTCGTATAAAAATTCAGATAATTCTTCATAACGTGTCTGCGGCGCAATAGCTGTGGCTTTTTTTAATGCGCCATCAATCCAGTGGGGTATCATGGGATTATGATGAAAACTAGGCACATAGCGCAAATTGGTGAAATAGCCGGAACTGGGTTTCTCCGGCATAGCTTGGCCGAACGGTAAAGCATCATTCAGCATTTCGTAAGCGATAACCGCCAATGAATACAGATCAGATTTTGCTGAGCCACGTTGCCCCATGTGATATTCGGGGGCAGTATAGTTTAATGTACCAAGGATATTTTCCTCCCTATCAGAGGCAAAAGGCGTAATTTCGGCGATACCGGCAATTTTAACTGAGCCAAAATCGATAATTTTAACTACACCGTTTCTGTCAAACATGATGTTTTCCGGTTTAAGATCCTGGTGCAACATTTCTTTGCGGTGGAAGGCGCGCAGTCCTTTGGCAATCTGTTCGACTATTTTCCGAACCTTACTGATATCTGCTTTGGGATTTGCCGTTATCCATTCCCTTAGTGTTTGCCCCTCTAGATATTCAGTGACATAGTAAATGCAACTTTTAGGACGCTCAGTGCTCAAGACATTAACAATATTAGCGTGATTAAGACGTTTACCCGCCCATTCTTCATGCAAGAAATGCTCAATGAAATGAGTATCGTCGTCGTAGAGTATTGACGGCGTTTTTAATATGACTTGGGTATTGCTTAGCGTATCCAAGACGCGGTAAATCTGAGTGCGCTTACTGGCATGGAGTTCTGCTTCAATTCGATAGCCATCAAGAAGCATGCCGGATACCAGTGGTGGCGGAAAAGGCAAGTTGGCATGACGACGCAGGATTTCATCTTCCTTTGCCTCAGGTAAACTCTCAACTCTCAGCAGTTGACAGGTTAGATTATCATCACTGTTATTAGCCTTAGCCTTTTGCACAATTTTGTCAGCCATCGGCGTAAGGTATGAGCTTTCCTCCAGTATTTTTTTTAGTGCTTTGTCATCGATAAAGTCGTGTATCCCGTCCGTGGTCATCAAAAATAGATCGCCTTTTTCAATGGGCAACGTTTTGTAATCGACTTCCAACCGGGGTTCTATGCCCATTGCCCGGTTAAGGTAGTTTTTCTCGTGGGAAATCCATACTCGATGGTCGCGGGTAATTTGTTCCAAATTACCTTTACGCAAGCGATAAATCCTGGAGTCACCAATATGAAAAAGGTAAGCCGTATTAGATTTCAGCACAATAATACTTAACGTACTGACCATACCTTTAGTCGATTGATAACGAATTTGTCCTTGGCTGTACAACCAGGAATTCGTAGCTGACAGAATTTTTTGCCCGGCTTGTTTGACTGACCAAGAATCCGGCGTGCTAAAGTAATCGCTCAGAAAGCTGGCGATACAGGCTTGGCTAGCTTGCTTACCAGCGTCACTCCCGCTCATACCATCGGCAATGGCAGCAACAATACCTTTGTGGATCAGTTGTGATCCATCAGGAATAAGTGCACCGACAAAATCTTCATTAGTGTCTTTGATACCTTTGTCAGTAGCAAAGCCGATGCTGGCTTTGAGTAAAGATGGAGTCATGGATAAATTAATTCAACTCAATCATCTCAACCGTACCATCCTCCTGTACCTCTGCCATATGACCTTTAGGCTCATCAATAAATTGCACCGTTATCATAACAACCAAAGCGACCCCATGCATTACCAAAAAAAAGATATTGGGCGTAACAAACGATAAGATCGTTAGAAACAACACCCCTCCAACGTTGCCATAAGCACCTACCATGCCTGCGATTTGACCTGTCATACGGCGTTTGATTAAAGGCACAATAGCGTAAACCGCGCCACAACCACCCGATACAAAGCAAGAACAAGACATGGTCAACAATACGACAATAGGAATAGGCCACTCTGAATCAATAAACGACATAGTAAAGTAACCCATTGACATTCCGGCCATAAAGACCGTTAAAGATAGCTTTCGCCCAATTTTGTCGCTTAACCAACCACCCGCAGGGCGGGCAACAAGGTTGATGAAGGCAAAACTACCCCCTAGTAGGCCAGCATCCACCATTGTTATGTTTTTCGAGGTATGAAAGGTTTCAAAAAAGAACATCGGCAACATAGACACTACAGCCAGTTCTGACCCGAAAGCAATCATATACGCCAAATCCAGTATCGCCACTTGTTTGAATTTATATTTATGAATGTCTTCAATAGGCTTTTGTAAATGCCCTTCATTAATATGAATTATTTTGTATACGTTGTATGCAAATAAACACCAGATAGCGATATGGATAAAAATAGCGGCCGTGCCTGATAACAAGCCGGTGTAGTTAGCCCCACCGGAAGGTGACAATTTCCAGGTCAACAAACTTAAAGTGCCGTACAACGGAATATTCATTGCCACATAAAAGAACAAATCCCAAATACTACTGACTTCCATGGCTCCGGCTTTTTTGGGTTTAAAGTAGGTTGAGCCTTTTGGTGTGTCGGTCACGCTGAAAAAATATACTACGGAATAAACTAGCGCGATAATGCCTGTACTGCCGATGGCATAACGCCAGCCTTCATCGCCACCGTACAGCATAGCTAGAGTAGGCAACGCGATAGCTGCAGCAGCAGAGCCAAAATTACCCCAACCACCGTATATACCTTCGGCGATACCGACTTGTTTGGCAGGAAACCACTCGCCCACCATGCGAATGCCTATGACAAAACCAGCACCGATAAAGCCCATCAAAAATCGGGCAAGCGCCAACTGCTGAAAATTATCTGCGGTAGCAAACATAAAACAGGGGATGCTGCCCAATGCCAGTAAAGTTGAATAAGTCCGTTTAGGTCCAAATTTATCAACCAAAATACCGATAATAATCCGCGCCGGAATTGTCAAAGCCACGTTTAAGATAAGTATGGTTTTTATTTCCGGCTGGCTTAGATTTAAGGTTTTGGCAATTGCCAGCATTAATGGTGCATGGTTAAACCAAACCACAAAGCTTATAAAAAAAGCCAACCAAGTCATGTGGAGAATTTTAATATTTCCCGAAAATGAGAAAATATTGAGTTTATGGGTAGACATAACTTAATTTCCGTAGGATTAACTAATTAACTTGCTTAAGCAAACATTATGCCAATTAAGCGGAAACTCATTGTACTAACAAAGCATTTACGTGCATGAATAGCTTGTTTTTTATAGAAATTATTCAATAATTTTATTTTAAATAATCTGATTTCTGTCTGTGTAAACGACATAAGTGCAACTATATATAGCCAATTATTAACTTCGTCCAATGGCGATTAGGCACTATGCACCAAAAGCAGCCTTAACGCCCCAACTTGATGCAAAGTTGCGCACTATTTTTGTGCTTAATCAAAAGTTACCTTCATACCCAATATTATTCGGACATGAAAAATAAAGATTATTCTGACACTCTATTTAGTAAATAAAACACACATTTAATTATTAACTAACCGAATGTTTTAAATAGATAAACTTGTATATTTCAACAACGAAAACCTGCCAAAAGTAAATACGAATAACTCACTTTGGCTATTTAAGTATTATTAAAGTACTTGTTGTTATCAATAACACGTAATAGAAGTACATATTTGGTGCGAAATAATACAGGCATGCACAGTGTACGGGCAAAATTAGTGATTTTTTGATCAATTCACTTAAAGTAAAAACCAAAAATCTCTTCAACAAATTTCGTTAACCTACTGTAAATAAAATTAAAATACCAATCATAAAACACAAATACATTACTTGGCATAACTTATGCTTAATATTTAACAAAGACTGCAACGAGGGAGTAATCATCGTTGAGTAAATTGACAAAGGCGTCGATTAAACCACTGCACTGATTGCAGTGAGTTTAACGGCGCTTTTTTTATGCAAAATTTTAAACTGGGCAAGATACTGATGAAGTATTTAAGAAAAATTAAACTGATACGAATAACTGGCTCGATTCCTAGAGCCACCAATATCAATAGCTTTTTTATGCAAAAAGCTTATGGTATCAGTCATATAAGTCGAAGAAAATCATGATTACAAAAAAGTCTATCGTTGTTATCGGTAACGGCATGGTCGGACAGCACTTCCTGTCCAGTCTGGTGGCAAGTCCGATAAAAGACAACTATCACATTACTACGTTCTGTGAAGAACCTCGACCAGCTTATGACCGGGTACATTTATCGTCATTTTTCTCAGGGAAAACAGCGGCGGATTTGGCTTTGGCAGACCAGGATTTTTTTGCCAATAATGGGATTACCATTCATCTTGGTGATAAAGCGGTCAGTATTGACCGTACTAACAAAACTGTCACATCGGCTTTAGGTATCACCATTGCTTATGACGAGCTGGTACTGGCAACGGGCTCTTATCCTTTCGTACCGCCAGTACCTGGCCATGACCGACCGAATTGCCTGGTTTACCGGACGATTGAAGATCTTGAGGCGATGGCACTTGCCGCAAAAACAGGTAAAGTTGGCGTAGTTGTCGGTGGTGGCTTGTTGGGATTAGAAGCCGCAAAGGCACTGACCGATTTAGGCCTGGAAACGCACGTGGTTGAATTCGCCCCGCGTTTGATGGCCGTGCAGTTAGATGAGGCCGGTGGTGCCATGCTTAGGCATAAAGTAGAAGCCTTAGGTTTGCAGGTACATACTGGCAAAAACACTACGCTTATTACCGATGGCGCACATTGTGTAAACAAGATGTGTTTTGCTGACGGCGAAGAGCTGGAAACCGATATTGTGCTATTTTCTGCCGGAATCCGTCCACGTGATGACATTGCCCGCGAATGCGGCCTTGAAGTAGGGCCACGCGGCGGAATAGTCATCGATAACCAATGCAAGACTTCAGATCCTAACATTTATGCTATCGGTGAATGTGCGCTTTGGAATGGCATGATATACGGCTTGGTTGCGCCGGGTTATGCGATGGCGCGAACGGTTGTTGCCGATCTAGCGGCTGAAGAAAACAACTTTACAGGTGCAGACATGAGCACCAAGCTCAAACTGATGGGCGTTGACGTTGCTAGTATTGGTGATGCCCATGCCAAGTCCCAGGGTGCATTAGTATACACTTACCAAAACGGTGCAAGCGAAGTCTATAAACGGCTAGTGGTCAGCCAGGACAAGAAAAAGCTATTGGGTGCGGTATTGGTCGGCGAAGTTTCCGGTTATGGCACTTTATTGCAATACTGCCTTAATGGTATCGATCTTCCAGAAAACCCAGACTCCTTAATCCTGCCGCATCGCTCTGATGAGTCGGTTGGCTTGGGGCCAGATGCTTTGCCTGCTTCTGCACAAATTTGTTCCTGTTACGATGTGACCAAAGGGGCAATTTGCCAGGCTATCGATGCCGGTTGTACGTCAATAAGTGATTTGAAGGCCGAAACCAAAGCATCAACTGGATGCGGTGGCTGCGCGGCGTTATTAAAGTCTGTCGTTGACTGTGAATTGTCAAAGCGAGGAATGGAAGTATCTACCGATATCTGCGAGCACTTTCCCTATACGCGTCAAGATTTATATAACTTGATGGTCGTCGAGCAAATTAAGACTTTTGATGAGCTATTAGAAAACCACGGCAAGGGACGGGGCTGCGATGTTTGTAAACCGGCAATCGGGTCAATTTTGGCTTCGTACTGGAACGAGTATGTTTTAGCTGAACCGCATTTAGGTTTGCAGGACACCAACGATACCTTTCTGGCGAACATGCAGAAAGATGGCACTTACTCGGTTGTTCCGCGTATTACGGGCGGAGAAATCAGCCCGGATATGCTGATTTCGCTCGGTCAAGTCGGTAAAAAATATAATCTGTATACCAAGATTACCGGTGGCCAGCGGGTCGATTTATTCGGCGCACGGGTTGACCAATTACCCCATATCTGGAAAGAATTGATCGATGCCGGCTTTGAATCCGGCCATGCTTATGGTAAATCGTTACGCACTGTGAAGTCCTGTGTCGGCAGTACTTGGTGCCGTTACGGTATCGACGACAGCGTGGGTTTGGCGATAGAACTGGAAAACCGCTATAAAGGCTTGCGATCGCCACATAAGATCAAATTTGCCGTTTCCGGTTGCACCCGCGAGTGCGCCGAAGCGCAAGGCAAGGATGTCGGTGTGATCGCCACCGAAAACGGCTGGAATCTTTATGTGTGCGGTAATGGCGGCATGAAGCCGCGTCATGCCGACCTGTTTGCGACTGGCTTGAATAAAGAAACGCTAATCAAATACATCGACCGCTTCCTGATATTTTACGTACGGACGGCAGCTCGCCTACAACGTACTTCGGTGTGGATGGAAAATATGGAAGGCGGACTAGATTACCTGAAATCAGTAGTTATCGAGGATAAGCTTGGCCTGTGCGATCAACTAGAACAGCAAATGCATTATGTCATCGACACTTACCAATGCGAGTGGAAGACGACGATTGAGGATGAAAACAAACTAAAACGTTTCCGGCATTTTATCAACAGCGATCAACCTGATGATAACGTGGTATTTGTTGAAGAAAGAGGACAAATCCGACCTGCGGATGATGATGAACGCAAGCATTTCAAAATGATGGAGGTTGCTTAATGTCGGCATGGAAAGACATATGTAAAATCGATGACTTACAACCGGATTCTGGCGTATGCGCCTTAGTGGAAGGCCAACAAGTGGCAATCTTCTTTTTAGTAAAAGAACAAGCTGTATATGCCATCCATAACTACGATCCCATCGGCAAAGCTAACGTGTTATCCCGCGGCATGATTGGTGATATCAAGGACGAACCAGTGGTTGCATCGCCCTTATACAAACAACATTTCAGTCTGAAGACTGGCATTTGCCTAGAGGATGAAAACATCACTGTCCCAGCGTATCCTGTTCGCATAGAGAACGGCAGGGTAGAAATACAAGTTACTGCCTCAGGTATTGCTCAAGGTCTGGCGCACGAAGGAGCGCGCTTATGAAAATCAATTATTACATCGCCGATGTATTTACCAAGCAGTTGTTTAACGGTGCCCAGATTGCAGTATTTCCACATGCCGATGGCTTAAGCGATATAACCATGCAGCTGCTGGCAAGAGAGTTGAATCTGTCCGAAACAGTGTTCGTCTTTCATCCAGAAAAAAGTGATAGCAAACGCAAAATGCGCGTTTTTAGCCCCAAAAAGGAACTTGATTTTGCCGGCCATCCGATTATTGCCACGGCTTATATACTGGGATTATGTGGCGACATTCCTTTAAAGGACGGGATTACTTCTATCATTCTTGAACAGAAAATTGGGTCGATTGATGTCAATATCTCTGTGGTAGATGGTAAACCAACTTTTGTGCAATTTGCCCGTACCGTGGTTTCAATCGTTGACAGATTTGCACCGACGGATGAAGAACTGGCCAGTTTTTTAAGCATTAAGCAAACAGAGCTGGATCATAAAAAATATTCACCTCGGCTGGTTTCCTGTGGTTTTCCCTATTTGATTGTACCTGTCTGGAATTACGAAACTGTTCGAAAAGCAAAATTTAACACTGCGGCCTGGAGCCAATCTATTGCGCCGCAAACAGCGGCTCAGGAAATATTATTGTTTGCACCTAAAACACCTTTTCCCGATTCCGACTTCAATGCCCGA
Organism: Methyloglobulus sp.; assembly: GCA_965247625.1. Taxonomy (GTDB): domain Bacteria; phylum Pseudomonadota; class Gammaproteobacteria; order Methylococcales; family Methylomonadaceae; genus Methyloglobulus. Next base: position 288,282 of record CBDFHL010000001.1, read on the forward strand.
TTATTAGGACCGCATATCGGGTTGTACGATGATCCGCCGATAGGCAGCGCCATGCCCGCATTTGCCTCTTATTTGTGTTCCTTTGAACACACCCAAAAAGGCACGCACGTTTTTTCTGTCGACAGGGGAGATGCTGAGAGCCGCCGCAGCGTCATTAACCTGGAAATGGATAACAAAGGTCATGAACAGTTGCCCTTGCGGGTAGGCGGTGAAGCCGTGCTATTTGCTCAAGGTATGATTGAATTGCAAGGGTAAGGAGGCAAATCATGTATTCAAGTTGTTATATTTCAGCCAATAGAAACGTAAAATTTTACGTTTCTACACTGGATAACCTAAACATCTTCTCCAATTGAGGATAGTTGTATGCTGTTCGGACGTAACGTAAAAAATCCAATCACCCTAACCGACAAGGGTGTGGAAAAGTGGTCCTATTCAACCTGTAATTATTGCTCGACTGGCTGCGCAATAGAAATAGGTATCAATAAAGAAGGTAAGCCTGTCGCATCAAGAGGTGTTGCCAATGCCGATGTAAATCGCGGTAAGCTTTGCCTCAAAGGGATTTTTGAGCATGAGGTATTTGAATCGTTTGGCCGGGGAAAAACCCCATTGCTGCGTGAACATATCCATAATGACTATCAAAAAGCCAGTTGGGATACCGCTCTTGACAAAATGGCGAGTGAAATAAAACGGATTCAGGCAACTTATGGGCGCAATGCCTTTGCCATTGTTTCTACGGGACAGATACTAACCGAAGGTTTTTATACCTTAGGCAAGTTGGCGCGGGGTGTCATCGGAACTAATAATTACGATGGCAATACTACGCTCTGCATGGCTTCCGCCGTATCGGGCTATAAGCGTTCGTTTGGTTCCGATGGCCCTCCAGGGTGCTACGATGATTTCGAACATACTGACTGCCTGATTGCCTGGGGCTCCAATCTACCCGAGCAACACCCTATTATTTATTGGCGCTTTAAAGAAGCCCAAGAAAAACGGCGCTTTCCTTTAATCGTAGTCGATCCACGTGTCACGATATTTGCACAAAATGCGGATATGCATTTACCGATTACACCAGGAACGGATGTGGTGTTGATGAATGCGTTAATGTACGTGATCTTGAATGAGGGGCTGGAAGACAAAGACTATATTGCAGCCAATACCACTGGTTTTGAAGAGCTGGCAAAAGAAGTCCAGAATTACGACCCGACCAGTGCGGCAAAAATCTGCGGCATCGATGAAGATACCATTCGTACCGTTGCACGGCTATATGCCAAAGCCAATGCGGCTATGAATATCTGGACGATGGGCATCAACCAAAGCACCCACGGTTCCGATGGTGTAGTCGGCCTAAATAATTTAAGCTTATTGACCGGTAATATTGGCAAACCCGGTGGTACCAGTCTGTCGATCACCGGACAATGTAATGCGATGGGAACCCGCGAGTGGTCATCTTGTTCTGGTTTGCCAGGATACCGGCTGTTGGAAAATCCTCAGGACAGGGAAGACATCGGTCAATTTTGGGGCGTAGATCCTGACTTTTTCCCAAAGCAGCGAGGCATGACACAGACCGATATTTTTCCCGCCATTGAAACCGGTAAAATCAAAGGGCTTTGGCTGGTTGGCACCAATCCGATGACGTCCATGCCTAATACGGCAAGAATTCGTAAAACCTTGGAGAAACTGGAGTGTTGCATTGTGCAAGATTCTTATGTGGATGTAGAGACCACGCAGTACGCCCATATCTTTCTACCGGCTGCTATCTGGGCAGAAAAAGAAGGCGTATTCACTAATACGGAACGCCGGGTCAATATTATTCGCAAAATTAAAGAACCCTTTGCTGAGTCAAAACCTGATCTGATTATTTTTAACAAGCTTGCCGAGCGTTTTGAGCAAAGCAAAACCATGGTTTTTCCGGATAACTTTGATGAAGTTTTCGAGGAAATGCGGGTGCTTTCCAAAGGTCGGTTCTGTGACATTTCTGGTATGACGCATGACTTGATAGAAAAACACCGCGGTATCCAATGGCCTTATACCGAAGAACAAGCGGTAAAAGGAGAAACGCCAGCCCAAGGCGGTAAACGGCTTTATACCGAAGCAGCCAGTTTTCGCTATGCTGATGGACGGGCTAAATTAATTCCATTGCCGTTCATTAACAATAATGAAGTTCCCGATGAGCAATATCCTTTTTGGTTAAACTCAGGCAGGTTGGTCGAGCATTTTCATTCACGCACCAGAACTGGCAAAATTGCCAATAACAATAAATTCAGCCCGATCCCCTTTATGGAAATAAACCCTGATGCTGCGGCTGATCTGGATATTCGACACCAAACTTATGTGCGTGTTATCTCCCGTCGTGGCGATGCGATTGTGATGGCGATGCTGACACATCGAGTGCCACGAAATATGATCTTTATCCCATTCCATTTTTTCGATTGCGTTAACCGATTGACCTTAGGATTGCTCGACCCTTATTCCAGGCAGCCGGCATTCAAGCAGTCTGCGGTCAATATTGAACACGTTGACCAGGATTTTGCCGCGCAATTGAATAAAGAATTACGGACTTATTAGAAGTGTAGGTTGGGTTAGCGGTAGCGTAACCCAACAAATCGAAGCCCCATGTCGGGTTACGCTACCGCTAACCCAACCTACATTGGATTGAATATGTTTGAAGTACGCGATGACGAACCCAAATACGCTTTTCTAAATAACACGGAAAGCAAGGAAAAAAACCGCTACAACCTTAACATCGAATTGACCGATGCCAGCAGCGAACTAAGATGTAAAAGCCTAAACATTAACGGTGATGCGGCGATTGGTGAGAATCCTGACCGCTATAAACAACACGGGTTTTATTTTAATGCCGACAACTGTATCGGTTGCCATGCTTGCGAATCTGCTTGTAGCGAAAAAAATGATGTCCCTGCGCACATTGCTTTTCGCTCGGTTGGTTTTGTCGAAGGCGGTACGTATCCGGATTATCAGCGCATCAATATTTCAATGGCATGTAACCATTGCGATGATCCCGTTTGTTTAACCGGCTGCCCAACCCGTGCTTACACCAAATTTGCTGAATACGGTGCGGTGCTGCAAGATCCGGATATTTGCTTCGGTTGCGGCTATTGCACCTGGGTATGCCCTTACAATGCGCCACAGCTTGATCCTGTCAAAGGCGAGGTGTCAAAATGCAACATGTGTGTAGATCGGCTGGAAGTTAATCTAAAACCGGCGTGTGTCGCGGCTTGTTTAGGTAATGCACTGGACTTCGGGGTAATCGAGAATATCCCTGAAAACCGCACCCAGGCGAAAACAGAAATACCAGGATTCCCTACTACCGATATTACGCATCCCAATATCCGTTTCCAACAAACGCGTACCACACATCGGGAAATGACCCGTACCGACGATATGCCCCTAAAATATCATCGTGATGACGCGCAAGATAAATTTAAACCGGTTGTTGACGAAAAGCAAGGTAAGGATCGGCATTGGAATTTACGCAAGCTACTGACCAGCCACGAAAGCGCCCATGTCATTTTCACACTGTGTACACAAGCTACAGTAGGTGCTTTTGCACTGCTAATATTGGGTGGCTGGTTTAATGTTGCGCCGATTGTCATGCTCAAAAATACCAATGCGTTCACTCCGCTAATTTTTGTGATAGTTGCGGTCAGTACCGTAGGCTTATTCAAACTGAACATGCACTTGGGTAAGCCGCATCGCTTTTACCGTGGATTTAATAACCTGAGGTTATCTCCTGTTAGCCGCGAGATTGCCGGGGTTTCTATGTTTTATACCGGACTTCTGGGCTATGCCGTTTTTAGCTTATTTGATAATGGGTTGATGCAATTTATTGCTAACAGCTTTGCTTTCGTTGGAGTCGTGAGTGGTGCGATAGGTTTATATTACATGTATAAATTGTACCGAATCCCTGCACGGCCATTCTGGAACCACTGGCAAACAGGCAGTGCATTTTTTGGAACAATGCTCAGCTTTGGCGCTTTATTGATTGCGGCTGTCAGTGTCTGTATTCTGCCATTAGCAACTGCTGGAACGCAGACACTATTACAACTTCTGGCGGTTATTATGGTCATTGGCTTGTCTATTGAAGGTGTTGGCCATATTGCCCACGCCCGTGCTATGCATGGGGCAGAACATGAAGGTGCCGCCTCATATTACCAACAAGTCACTGAGTATGGAAAATCCTACATCCTTCGTAACTGTCTGCTTGGGTTCAATCTGGTATTAGCCGTTACCCTAACGACGGGTTTATCAGGTGCTACTGGCACACTGTTGGGATTAATATTAATCATAACCATGCTCGTCATGGCGGCATTCGGACGTTCATTATTCTTCGTATTGGTCATCCCAACCACCATGCCTGGCGCATTTTTCTGGAAGAATAAAGGCTTTGTTGAACATGCCAGGGCGACAGGTTTAGCCGATGCGACCCAGCATGGCGTGGCTTATGAAAGGCATCATCCTTTTAAGGTTGATGAACTTATCAAAACTATGAAAGAAAACTCCATAAACGACATGATTAAGCATATCAAGTGGATATTCGGAAAATAAATAGTTTTGCTAAACAATAGTGTTTTAAGCTTTTGTCCTATTGATAGGATATATCCTGATAGAAAGGTAAACGTACTGAGCCTGTCGAAGGACTTAATCAGGGCTTCCTTAAGTTTGGATTCTCCAATGTGGGCTTTACTTTTAGATGACAAATTAACTTCCCTCTGGCTGAGCGAAGCCCAAGCCCAGAGTGGCTAAACGGCGCATAAAAAACTACCGCCTCACCCATGGTGCAGATATAAGTGTCGAAATCTTGGCCTCCTTCCAGTGTGTCGTTACCGTCACCCCCAACTGTAGATCTAAACCCGCAAACTGTAAGAGTTGGCCTGGTACATCAATGCTGTTAAGTTAAGGCGTAATTGGTGATATTGTCATTTCTAAGAAGCACAACGCGACTGACGAATCTTGTGCGCTTGAGATTTCTCCCGATGGTCGAAATGACAGTAAAATCAAACGTCTTGTGAAAAAGGCGTCAAATAGCTGCTTTATTTTTACTTTTTTTTGTTTTTTTAAGTAAAGGCTGGCAATCCATGTCGTCGATTTTATCGCGGATATCGGCGCATTCTTCGAGTGTACATAACTGTCGTTCGATGTCTTCAATTACTAATTTAGCTTCAGGGATTTGGGATTTATTGTATTTCACTTCAGGAATACCTTCGTAATTTTTTAGTTTATGTTCTAAATTTGCATAATTTTGACGAATGCCGGTTATAGCAAACAATGAATCAGGTGACCTACAAAGCTGCACCATTACTTGATAAGCCAAACTAGACGGAAGATGCTTAAATTTAGGAGGCTCTTTTACGGAATTGAATTGTTGCTTAGCCGAGGTCATATGGTTTTCATAGTCACTTTTCAGCGTTGAATTCAATATATCTTCTCCAAATGATTTAAGTCTTTCCCAGTCTGGATTTTCCTTTTCCACTGGATTTTCAGTAAAATTAACGCTTAATTGTGGTATGCCCACAGTCCCGCCAGAGATTGCTGTGCCGCCACTAAACTCTTTAATTTGATAACCATAATCTTGCACAATGAAATAACCTGACCACCAGTCAGGAGATGGGCTAGTACCCCTTAAATCAGTTGCATCTAAAATAGCTCCGGTCATTTGCGTATTTGTTAGGTCAGCTCCAACCATCTTGGTGTAGGTTAAGTCAGCACCTAGAAGCAGTGTTACATGCAAAGAAGTACCTGTTAAATTTGCGGCATGCAGATTGCTCCCTTGCAATTGAGCAAAAGTTAAATTTACACCTTGAAGGGATGCAAAAGAAAAATCTGCATTATGTGCCTTTGTTTGCGTCAAATCAGCTCCTAACAGAATTGAATGACTTAGATCAGCTTCTGAAAGATTTGCTAAAGATAAATCAGCTCCCAGTAAAATCGCAGAATTTAAGTGAGCTAATGACAAATTTGCATTTCGAAGTTCGGCATTTTGGAGATTGATTCCCGACAAGCCAGCTTTTTCCATGTTAACTCCTGTCAGATTTGCGCCGTGGAGATTTGCATCCATTAAAAAACCGCCCTTGATTTTAACCAAGGATAAATCGGCACCTTGCATTTTTGCTCCACTAAAATCGGCGCGAGGTAAACGTTGGCCTGGGATGCTTAAGAACTTCAAATTAATCGTCTCAGGCCGAAATCCTAAATCTTGTTCCTGAAAGTATATCAACCAATCTTCATAACCCGCCAATCTAGCCAAATTTTCCAACTCAGATCGATTTATATGCCAAACGGTTTCGTTTGGATCGATGTTGATGCGGGGCAAAAACCATTCGATAGGATTTGAAATTGCTTGGCTAACCATTTGCGCCCAAGCCTCTTCAGACTCAAAAATATTCATTCGGGTAAAAGGTTGCAATTTGGGTTGTATATTTTTATCGAAGAAATTGTCACTAGTGCCGCCAACTGCGAAGGTTAACACCATTTCGGTAGAGACTAGCGCGACAAATAACCAGCGCAACATTATATTTGGCGCGGACTTGAAAAAATGTTTTAGCTTGGTGCTTAATTTAGCTGGTCTTTGAGGTTTTGTTGCGATTGACTCATTACGTCGTATTGCCCTACGAAGTTGCCAAACCAACATACTGTCGAACAAAAAACACAGATAGTGCCACAAACTTGTGAGCCATTCCTGCCGATCACTAAAACGAATCAGCAAGAGACCCAAGGTAATCGGTGCGAGATTGTAACAGAGCAAACTATTGACGATTTTAACCAACTGTTGAAACTGGCTGCCTTGTTCCAAAATGGCGAAATCGAACAGAAAGGGATAAATAAATTTGCGAGGCACTTGCCCGCCCATGTGCGCGGCTTGCCATTGCATTAGCTTGTAATGGTGGCTTTCCAGATTTTGCAGAAAGTTGAAATGCAGGGCGATAATGAAGATTGGTACCACGACGTAAAACCCCACCAGCGGTACGTTCAGGTCAATCAGCGGCAGCTTTAAACCATCGGTGGACACCAGCAATTGCAAGTCGGTTGTCGAAAAGATTATGGCCTGTACATAAATCAACAAACCCAGGTAAGCTATAAAGAAGTTACGGTTTTTTTCCGAGGAGTTTTCGACGATTTTATCAAGCCGCGCCAACTCTTCGGCTTTAGTTTGACGGTTTTTTTCTGGAATAAAGGTTTTGTTGGCTGTGGACATTAACGTTTATGCTTTAAATCCAAATTAATGATAAAGTTTAAGCTATGTTAAAAACCAAATTTAAACGATCATAGCATCAGGCTTTTCATACCGTTAGCTTTTTTAACAAGCCGTCAATAAACGCCAGTTTTTGTTCTATATCTCCAAAAGCTTTGATAAACCTTAACTTATCCGCGCCATCAAATTTATTAAAATTTGCGGTTCTTTTGGATTAACTGCGTACGGCGACGGGTAACTTGTAGAACGTGGTTAGCCGCGCAACCCCACCTCACTCAGACATCCACCGACACTCCCGCGCGGCGTAACCCGCCGTATGGTTGACCGATATCTGAAGATATAGATGGTGTTTACGGAGCAATTACGCATCTCCAGGCGGGAGTAGCCCAAATCGCAAGGCAGTTAGTATTAAACCTGGCAAACTAATCCATTTTCCAGACAAAACCCAGCGTGTTAACAGGTTGAACACCCAGCCTGATTTAATTTAAAAAGCAATTCTAGATTAATTTTAACGCTGACTTATAAGCGGGAATTAAACTTTTAATTTTTAGTCCAAAGAAAAAATGGGATTAATTGAGCAGTTACTCATACGCCCTTACTGCTATTTTCCATACGCCGAAGGAATTCGGCCATGATTTGAAAATACAGCTCATCGCCTAGATATTTGTCTTCGATACCGCGGTCAATATTGGGGTTATCGTTGACTTCAATCACATAGCCTTTACCGTCTTTTTCCTTAACATCAACGCCATACAAGCCATTGCCGATACACTGGCTGGCTTTTAAAGCGGCATCCAGCACATTCCTGGGGGCTTCAAAGGTTGGCATCGTTTCAAAATGACCGCTGTCGGTACGTTTTTCACCATGTTTATAGATTTGCCAATGATTTTTAACCATATAATACCGACACGCATACAAGGCTTTGTTATTAAACACACCAATGCGCCAGTCATAATCGGTATAAAGGAATTCCTGGGCAAGCAACAACGCTGATTTTTCAAACAGTTCCGCAACTTTTACCTCAAGTTCCTGACGATTATTGACTTTAACTATACCTTTGGAAAAAGAACCATCTGGGATTTTAATCACTACCGGAAATCCTGCCTTAGTTTCCAGGGCATCAAGATGCGCGCTATTACCTTTGTGCAATATCCAAGTTTTTGGCGATGGCACTTTATGGGTACGGAATAAATCAGCAAGATAAACCTTATTGGTACAGCGCAAGATAGATGTCGAATCGTCTATGACCACCATACCCTCAGCTTCGGCTTTTTTGGCAAAGCGGTAAGTATGATGATCAATAGCCGTAGTTTCACGGATGAATAACCCATCGAATTCGGGCAACCGTGCATAATGCTGTTGGGTAATCAGCTCAACTTCAATACCCATCTCGCGCCCTGCATTAATAAATTTCTTCAACGCCCCCCGATTGCTTGGCGGTAGCTCTTCCGCCGGATTCACCAAAATAGCCAGATCATAACGGACAGCTTTTCGGGCACGGCTCCGCCGCCAGACTTTTTTGCTGAATTTATCTAATGCCGTGGCAAACAAGGTTTGGTTATCATCATCAAGGTCACGATGAGAAACCACTTTTAACCCGGCAATTTCCCATTGTTGGTTAAACCCCAAAGTTATTTCAAGTATCGGACAGGAAAACCGCTCAAATAATCGTCTTGCTAGATCTTCGAATACTGGATCTTGGGTACCCCCAAAAAAACTAAGCAGTTTTATTTCATTAGTGGTTTCAGATTGTTTGAAACCACGCGCCAATATTTGCGATAAATCCTGTAGCTGCAATTGATATAAATCGGTTTTGCCAAGATCATTCAACGTCCTAACCGAGGGGATCACATGATGTCCACGCGCTTCAGCCAATAAGGAGCAGTAATATCCATCGGACAAATACGAATAGCTGCTACAAAGATTAATCACCCGCACTCGATGCTCGGCATCTTCTTTTTCTGTCGCCAGATAAGCCTCAAAGGTGATGACTTGATCACTGGGATAATAAGGGGTCCAGTCGGATAATGAATCGACAACTAACAGGGTTCGTGCCATAGTTAATGTAAGATTAGTTCGGAGTGTAAGTTAAGTTGTTTAAAGACTAATTAATTGCTGTTAAGACAGTATTACACAAGCTATTTGGTTATACTTGAGGGCTTTGAAATTTGTTTGGGCAGTTTCATTTGTTGATAGGCTATAACAAGGAACAATGGTAGTTTATAAATTAAAATTAAACACTCACTGAATCAAATAAATCGAAGGGCATGGCTTCTTATTTATCTTATCCCGCTATAAACACCGAAATCTTTCCTAAAGATTATAGTGCTGCACGATTGAAATTGTTAACTCAGTTGGCGGGGTTGCTCCAAAGTAAACATCACACTTATATTTGCCCTGGAACAACGCCAAACAGCGATAATTTATATAGCGATGCAATTTGGTTGGGTTCAGAAGATGCGGCTAACGTATTGGTTTTGCTAGGTGGCACCCATGGTGTAGAAGGTTTTGTTGGTAGCGCCGTCGAATTAGACCACCTTAATCTAATCCGCAACAATGTTTTTAGCTTACCGAAAAATACTGCCATGTTAATCGTCCATGCCTTAACCCCGTGGGGTTATGCATGGCTGCGGCGTTGCGACGAGGATGGTGTCGATTTAAACCGGAATTATGTCAATTTCAATCAGTCGTTACCGCAAAATTCTGGCTACGAACAATTAAAGTCGGCATTATTTTCTGATGACTGTTACCAGCGTCAAGCAATATTCACTGAATTTAAAAAAGTACACGGCAAAGTAGAATTTGAAGTTGCTATTAGCGGTGGTCAATATATGGACGCGTTAGGCCCTTTTTTTGGCGGCAAAAAAGCCGCACATGGCCGACTAGTGACAGAAGACTTGATGCGTAAATATTCCCTTGCCCAACGAAATTTAGCCGTCATTGACTTACATAGTGGTTTAGGGGCTTACGGCTATGGCGAAATAATTTGCGACCATGCTACAAACAGCCTTGGTGTTGATATTGCTAGAAAATGGTATGGTAACTCAGCGACTTTCCCGGCATTAGGGACATCTAGCTCTGTACCTAAACTTGGCTTAATGGATTATGCCTGGCATGACATTATGTCCGCCCAAAGCTGTCATATTACCTTGGAATTCGGGAGCTACCCGACTAGCCAATTATTCGAAGTGCTGATGCGGGATCATCAACTCTGGGCAAAGCCTGATAATGTTCAACAACGTGTGGCACATAGCCTGAACATGCGCCAACATTTTTGTCCAGATGATAATGCCTGGAAAGCTTTAGTATTGTTCCGTGCACGGCAAGTAATTTACCAAGCACTAAAAGGCTTATCTCCACATGACTAAAAATAAGCCACTAATCCGTCCAGCACAACTCAGCGATCTGGATGCGCTAGTTTCGTTAGAAAATGCTAGCTTTACTACAGACAGATTAAGTCGCCGTAGTTTTAGGCATTGGCTAACCACTGACCACCGGGCAATTTTAGTGGCGGAAAATGACAATATTGTCGCCGCGTATATCCTTATTATTTATCATCCAGGCACTCGCTTAGCCCGGATTTATTCGCTTGCCGTCTCCCCTAATTTTAGAAAACTCGGTTTGGCAAAGGCATTAATCGAAGTGGGAGAAAAGATTGCGGAAGATGATGGTCGCTTGTATCTGCGACTAGAAGTAAGTATCGATAACATTTCAGCTATTAAATTATATGAGTCGCTTAGTTACCAGAAATTCGGAATTTACCGAGATTATTATGAAGATCACAAAGACGCACTTCGCTATCAAAAACGCATCCGCCATTTTAGTAGTGCACTTCAGCATCGCTCGGTACACTGGTTAAGACAAACCACATCATTTACCTGCGGCCCCGCAGCGCTAATGATGGCAATGCACGGGCTTAACCGGGTTTATCAACCATCACAAGAAGAAGAGATAAACATTTGGCGGGAAGCAACAACGGTTTTTATGACTTCCGGACATGGCGGTTGTCATCCAATCGGTCTGGCATTAGCAGCAAAACGCCGGGGATTTAGGGTAGAAGTCTGGATCAACCAAAGCAACACCCTATTTATTGACGGGGTGCGCAATGATGATAAAAAGCGGGTTGTTGAGCTAGCCGACAGCAGCTTTAAACGACAAGCATCCGAGCAGGATATTCCCATCCATTATGCCAATATCACCCAAAACGAGTTAACTGAAGCTTTTTCAGCAGGCGCCCTACCCTTGATCCTGATCAGCACTTACCTGATGGACCGTAAAAAAGTCCCGCATTGGGTTGTGATGAGCGGATATGATGACACTTGTCTATATATGCATGACTCTGACCCGGACGACAGTCGGCAAAGTATTATTGACTGTCAGTTTGTACCCATTGCCCGGGATGATTTTGACCGGATGTCCAGTTTCGGTAAATCGAGGTTACGTACGGCAGTGATTATTTGGCCAGGTTAGCAAGTTTCCTTCGATAGCCGAAGGAAGCCTGATACATATGCAGCTTATTCAGCTCGCCCTTAACAGACCATCGTCTTTATCATCTGTTAATAACGCTATAGAAAATACTGCAAGACAACCTAACCAAGCCACTAACTGACCATTCGTGAAGGTAAAGGTTAACGCCCATTTTAAGCGTTCACCTAAGCCAGGATAAGACTGGATAAAATCTCGTGCGACCCAAAAGGATATGGGTTCACCCACCATTAACCCGATCATCACGATTACCATAAGCCAACCAATCGATTGATTATCGCGACTTTTAATCAGCAATAATCCTAACGCCACCAGAAAAACGGACAAGCTAAGCAAGGTACGATTCGCAGTAAGGTTAAGTGCTTGCAAAATACGGTCACCCACATCAGGAAATGCCCCGATAGTGTCTTTTGCTAAAAAATAAACCATAAAATTTGTTAACAACAAGCCAAACACAAACAGCAAAACTAAACCACCTATCGGCTTATTATTTTGGCTATCAACTAGGTCATTACCCACTAGTCGATTTAAATTAAAATCGTCCAAAGACAATCGGTTAGAGTGAATACACCAAAAACCGAATAACCCAAACAACGTGATAATAGACAACAAAGTCATCTCAAACGGAAAGCTGATATAGCGCCCTTCAACGGCCAACAGAAAGGTTTTGTAGAAAGCTAGTGTAATCACTATCAGCAAAGCTTTATTGAGTATATCAACCGACTTAAAGTTAGTTTCTCCGGTGAGCAAGCCACAAGCACGATAAGTTGCCAATAAAGCAATGTTGCCATTTAAAACAATGCCCAATACCGTCTTAAACCGCTGCCAACCATCAAAACTTGTGTCCCAGGCTAACGCCGACTGCCACACGAGAGTTATCGTTAGCAATTGGATAAACACTAAGAACAGGACTAAATGGGATGTGGGTAACACCGTTAGATTTTTAGCATTAAGGACAACTAAAACTACCATTAGCAAAGAAGCCAATAAAAACTGGTTTAACCAGTTAGCATTTTCGTAAACTTTACCCGTCAAAGGAAAAACTTCTTTCCTGTCCACCGAAAACAACCCCCAGTTAGCACCGACTACGCCTTCCAACTCACTTTTCCAGGATTGGTTAAATGCCTCAACTATATTGACATCGAAACCGTTATCGGCGGCAACTTTGAGCAAGCCTCGGGTGAACATCGCTTGGTTGACTACACTGGGGGCTGCCCAGCCCCGTTGCTTACCTTCGGCTGGCCAGCCGGACTCACCAATGAGAATAGCTTTACCTGGCGCTATGGCATCGGCTTCTTTTTTCACTTGCTTGTAAATGCGCTCGATATGGGCGGGAGCATCTTCAACAGCAATCGGCTCATCTTCCCAGTAAGGCAGAATATGGATGGTAATGAAATCGACTTCCTTGATTAATTCGGGATATTTCATGTACATCGACCACACATCCGCATACGATACGGGCTGTTTAACCCGCTTTTTAACATCACGAATATATTCGACCAATTCTTGCGGTGTCCTTTCCCCGCGCAGCAACACTTCATTGCCGACGAGCACCCGTTTAATGACATCTGGATAAGCGTTGGCGGCCTGGACAAGCGCATCCATCTCAATGCGGTTATCTGCATCGGTATAGCCAATCCAGCCACCCTGAATGACTTCAAGGCCATGTTTTCGGGCAAGTTCAGGAATGACAGACATACCTTTCGTAATGGAATAAACCCGGATAGTATGAGTAGTATCCGCCATCAATTTTAAGTCATCGTCAATTTGCTCTGGCGAGGGGAATTGCAGCAATATCGGACTCTGCCCTTCCCTGAACGGTGCAAACGATAAGCTGTTTAGCTTGCCATCCGGTACGTCCATGCCAATATCTTCGGGTAAGTTAATAATGTAGCCCAGTAAACCACTGAGCAAAATAATTAATGCAGAAAATAACGCGGTTCTCATAATGACAAACAACCCAACAGCCAATGACGGCTTTAATTAAGGAAAGTGCATTTTAGTCGAAAAGTTAAGATTTAGTTAACGAAAGCGTCGCTAACACATTGTTAATCTTCCCATTCCAACTCGGCATAAGCTTTGGTGACGTTTTTACGGTGGAATTCGTCGAATAATTTCCAGCGGTTTTTGTAATTGTAGCCAACTGTTTTTACAGCATCTTCTAAAAAAACACCTTTTTTAATTGCCACTCTTGATTCAGCCAACAAAGCAGCAAGATATTCCTTTTGCGGCTGCATGCTTTTCGGCCAATCAGACACCAATCCGCCATGTCCAGGAATAACCTGCTTGAAAGTTTTGCCTTCCAGTGCGTTCAATTCAGCCAACCAACCTTTAAGGCTACCATCCAGCGAAGGCAGATGCTCGGTGAACAATAAATCTGCCAGCCACAAAGTATCGGTTTTGGCATCATATATACTCAAGTCGTTGTCGGTATGCGCCACCGGATGGGCATGTAATTTAAGTACCCTGCCACCTAAATCCAATTCCATATCATCATGTACGGTAATATCAGGCGCAATCAAATCTTTGACAGTTAAGGTAAACCCAAGTAACTCTGGCGCTTTTTGCAGATAAAAATCGCTACGTACAGCAATGGCGCGGGGCAATTTTTCATGTCCAACAAATTTTGCACCGGTATGTTTGAATGCCGAGTTGCCGTAAATATGGTCGGGATGGACGTGGGTGTTAACCACATAACAGATCGGCTTATTGGTAACGCGTTCAATCGCGTTTTTTAACGCCGTACCCTGTTCTGGACTTCCACCGGTATCAATTACCGCAACACATCGTTGGCCAACGATAAACCCAATATTGGCAATTGCGCCATGGTTTTTAGCATCTGAGAACTCTTGCACTCCCCAATGGACGTAAACGCCAGGTGCAACTTCATTAGCTGTAAGCACCGAAGCCGCCATCAGCCAACCCGATGCCAACAAACCATAAAGTAAAACTACGATTTTCATTAATCGCCCCAACAAATGATTGATAGGCAATAATAAGTGATGCTTGGAGGTTCTGCCAGAAAAAACTGGTGATACTTTTAGATGCGGGGAATTAAGAATCAAGTGGGACGAGGTTTATTAACCCTCGCCCCTAAGGTTTCATCAATTACTATAATTAAGTTATGGTAACGCTAATTAAAACTAACGTTGAAAAGCTTGATTTAAAAGCTTAGGGTAAAACATTAACCACAATTGGCTTGCTGATACTACCTGCATTTTGATTATCGCCATGATATTGGGCATAGATAATGTGCCGACCAGGCTTAAGATTTGTGTTGGTATAGGCTGCCATACCACCATTTAGCATTGTACTAAAAAGTTGCTGGGTGCCGCCTTCGGCCAATAGAAAAGTGACTACTCCCGTTGGCTGATTACCTTTAATGTTAACCTTAAAGTTAAGGGGTTGACCTACACCTATAGCAACTTTATCTACGGTAAGTGTTGTTAATCCAGGAGGAACAAATTTAATACGGAAAACTTTGCCCCCCTCATATTTGCCACCCTGTCTTTCTGTACCATAAAGACTACCGGTACTTGTACGCATGAGTTTGCTTTGCCCACCGTTGCTATTGAATGCATACAAAATGCTGTAAGAACGGTCAGCACCGATTTTATAGACCATGGATGGCCCATTATCAACAAAAAAAACATAATCAATGATCGTAGAGGCAACACCGTAAATATTGCCACTATCGTCTAAGGTAATCTCCCGTGACTCTAAACCGTTAAAACCATCAAAGTGGTGCATAATTTGATACTTACCTAGACTATCAATCTTAAACACAGTGCCCAACCCGAACATACCACCAGAATTGGTCGTACCATAGAGACTACCATCTTTACTTCGGTTAACTCCGGTATTAGGGCTGCCTTCATAAGCACTATTAAAAACGTGCAAGACCTGATAGGTGCCATTCAGACTAATTTTATAGACACTGCCTTTAGTCGCTTGCTTACCAAAAACTGTCGCCCCATATAAATTGCCATCAAGGCCTAAATGCAAGCTACCTACCGGCAGCTCTTGATTAGCTTGATTGAAGTGATGAATTACGCTGTATTTGCCATTGACGTCAATTTTATAAATTGTGGCTGGATCGTTAGCTACTCCAGTGCCATATTTATACGTTGTTCCATACAGGCTACCGTTAGCGGCTAAAATAACTTCACTACTCGTCTTGCCTTCTATGTTGAAATCGAAACTATGGATTACACTGTATTTACCATTGGCATCAATCTTATATACCACCCCGCTCTTGAATTTATCCCGTCCACCCATCTGCGTGGTACCATACAAGTTACCCTTGATTCCCTGTGTAACTGCCGCTGTCGGTGCCCCGCCGGCTATGCCATCAAAGACATGTAGAACATTAAGGTCACCGTTAGGTTTGATCTTATAAACTGTACCACTACCATAATCGCCATTGGGTAATTTTCCACCTGATAGGGTGGTGCCATAAAGGCTACCGTCACTGCCTTGGCTAACGCCTACCTCGTAGGGATCGCTACCATCGTTTAAACCTTCCAAACTGTGCAGGACACTATACCTAGCACCACTATCGGTGGTTGATGCTATAGCTTCCTCGTAGCTGCTGGCTATAGACATCAAAACTAGGCTGGCAGTGGCTAAAGTCACTTTTAAGTCCCTCGGCAGGCTGGCTGCGGAACACATAATACTCATACGTCTTCTCCTTAGAAACAGTAGTAATTACAAATTTTTTTATTTTTAGATACGCTAATTTCAGAACCGATAGCGTTGTATCTATCGTTTGCAACCAAGGTTTATTGGGGCTGAAAGATTATTTTTATAAAAGCGCAGTGGAAGTTGATACATTAAAGACATTAAATTTTATGTCTATAAGTAGAAATACCTATGAAGGGTTATACGAGGTTAATTCGGCATGGTAATTGCGTAAGATTATTAAATTTTCCTTAATTTGAGAAAAAATAACTCCTTGTTTTAAATCAATTACATTCAAATACTTGATAGCTCAAAGAAATTAAATACGCATATTGGCGTAAAAAACTTACTCTCAAGCTTAGTTAAAATAAGCGCTATTTTGGGTGATTTAAATACAGCATATTGGAGAGAAATTTTACACGGTAGAATTATTTGTCATGGATATCTTGCAGACTAGTACGTAATCTCTAGTTGTGTATCAGAAATACCATTTACCTGCTGCAGGGTATCAATAATGATATTCAATTCTTGTCGCTGGGTACCGAGATGCTCCAATTCTTGTTGCAAGCGGATAATATTTTCTTTAAGCTTGCCCTCTGATTCATTCGCAGCTATTAAAACCGTTAAGCGATTTTCGATTTGTTTTTTGTGATCCAGGATTTGATGTTTGATTGGAGATAAAACGTTTTCACCCCACACAAGGACATCCCTCCTAGCTTTAAATAAAATGTTCCGTGCCTGAAAAACCAGAGTGGAATAAAGTTTTTGGATAACCAGATTTTTTTCGGTCAGCGCGGTTTTACTGCTGACTCTATATTCTTCTCCAAGGTTGAATAGTAATTGTAATTCTTTCTGATAATCGTGGATTTGAAATAACTGTGGCTTTATTTCTTTAAAACCGTATTCGGTGTTGAATTCGGTATGTATCTTCAGGATAAATCTTTGTAAGTCGCCAGAAATTCCTACACATTCATCCAGCAAACTTTGTAAGTCATCGAATAATTGCTTTATACCCTGCCGCATAGCGTAAGTGGTAATACTATGACTAATTTCGATCCGGTTAATTTTCATGATTTTGTCAAAACGCGCAGGGGATAGTGCGTCGATTAACGAATTCAACTTAACCTTAAATGCGTTAGCTACTAACTTAAAATGTTCCATGTTACTAAAATACGCCGCTTGTTGGGCTTGCGTGGTTTTAGTCATTTCCATGAGAAGATCTTGATTTGCGTAATTTAGATTTTGAAATTCCTTTAGCTGTTCCGAACTGTTCTCAAAATTTATCCCCGTAAGAGTAAACGATTCTTTAACCAAAAAACCAATGTCGCGCAATACCATTTCCAACATCAGTTTTTGCCGATGATTGATAATATCTTGTGATAAATATTTTTCAAGGGCGTTGATACGGCTGCGTTGCAGCAAGTCATCATCATTTTTAATCTTGGCAATTAAAGCTTGCTTGGCGGATACAGGAAAAATATAGTTTTCGTCAATGCCTAAAGTTGTCGCAGACGCATCAACTTGCTTACGTATGGCATCCTCAAAACCATCTTCACCGCTTAAATCATCCCACATGGAATCAATTTTGTTCATCACGACCGCCAAGCCTTTCTTGTTGGCGTTGGTTACCCGGCAAACATGTAGATTCCACATAGTTAAATCACTTTTGGTAACGCCAGTATCGGCGGCCACCACAAACACTACTGCTTGGGCGCTAGGCAGCATGCTTAAGGTTAATTCGGGCTCACTCCCCAAAGCATTTAATCCCGGTGTATCGAGTATACCTAAACCTGCTTCAAGTAATGGGTGGGGGAAACTTATTAAAGCATGTCGCCAACAGGGAATTTCGACATTTTCAGGGTTTTTAATACCTTGCTCCTCGGCCTCTTTTTCGTCAAATAAGCCTAGTTCTGTCGCTTTTTCTTTGGAAACACGCTTTACGGCAACCAACTCCTGAAATGCAGCTTGCATTTGCTTGGGATTATTCCTATCTAGGTCAATTTGTTTCCAGCGTTTAGTGTCTTTTTTTAACTCAAAAAAGGGGGTTTGCTCATAACGTGATTCGATTTCCAACAACCTGATATAACTGCCTTCTGTGGCATCGTAAAACAGCTCAGTCGGACACATGGTAGTGCGGCCAGGTGACGAAGGTAACAAACGGACACCCGTTTCGGCAAAAAACAAGGCATTTATCAATTCAGTTTTACCTCGCGAAAATTCGGCGACAAACGCAAGGGTTACCCGGTCTTCCGCTAAAATCTGCAACACATTGGTAATCGTTTCGGCACTGTTGGTGTTTTCCAGGCCATATTTATAACGCCAGTCCTGATATTGCTCAATGGTCTTGACCATTTGGCTACGCCAACTTGAATACTCCAAAAGCTTATCGTTAAGTCGCGATGATTCCATTACAGTTGTTCAGTCATTTCTGGCGCGGCAAACAAGATTATGTAATTCTTCAGCAAAAAAGTGTTCAAGATAAAACAAGTTTAGTATAGGCGTAAAGGAGGAAAAAAATTTTCATATATATCTATCCAAACTAGATTGAGGACTTTGCAACATCACAACAAAACAGCATAATTTATTAATTAGGCGATTTTATATTAACCAGTTTAATTATCCTAACCTGATATTAGGAGCCGTATGTCAGATATAGATTTATTGCAATTATGCTGCCTACGACTAGCAAGTACTGTTGATCGATGCGCTTATAAGGTTATATCCGACTAAACGAGTTTGGAATTTACTTTTAAACCTCTTGAAGAATTTCAATGGGTTTTACATAAGCCAACCCAAAAGCTTCGGCCACTCCAGCATGTGTCACTTTACCTCTACACGTGTTAAGCCCTGTCTGTAAGCCCAAGTTTGACGACAACGCTAAGATACCTTCGTCCGCCAAGGCCACGATATAATCTGCAGTTTGGTTATTTAACGCGAATGTACTCGTCCTGGGTACGGCGCCTGGCATATTTGCAACACAATAGTGAACTATACCATCAACTTCATAAGTAGGTTGGCTATGGGTTGTGGGTTTTGCAGTCTCGACACACCCGCCTTGATCAACCGCAACGTCAACAATAACTGCACTTTGGCGCATATGTGGCAACATGGCTTTAGTGACTAACCAAGGCGTTTTACCACCGGGAACTAATACCGCACCAATCAACAGATCAGCATTAAACACCGCCTCTTCAATACTATGAGGATTGCTTTTTAGTGTGTGAACACGGCCTTTGTACAAATCGTCATAGTATGCCAATCGCTGATGGTTAACATCCAAAACCGTCACCTGTGCACCCATACCTACTGCGATACGGGTAGCATTAGCCCCTACCGTGCCACCACCCAACACAGTGACGTCGGCCGGTACGACGCCTGGGACGCCACCCATCAAAATTCCGCGTCCCCCATAGTTTTTTTGTAAGATAGTTGCGCCTACTTGAGTTGCCATCCTCCCAGCAACTTCGCTCATTGGCATTAATAGTGGTAATTGACCATTACCGTCTTGCACTGTTTCATAAGCTATAGCTATCACATTGCTAGCTAATAATGCATTCGTTAAATTTTTGTCAGCAGCCAAATGCAGATAAGTAAATAGCATCAGGTTATGACGTAAATAACAAAATTCTAAAGCAACAGGCTCTTTTACCTTAATAACCAAATCGGCCGCCCAGGCATCTTCGGCCTTGGGGACAATTTCTGCACCGGCGGCCAGATATTCAGCATCTGCAATAAAACTGCCTTCACCTGCTTTGGTTTCGACTAAAACGCGATGCCCACGCGCTGATAGCATTTTGACCGTAGCCGGTATAAGACCCACGCGATATTCGTTATCTTTAATTTCTTTGGGAATTCCTATCAGCATCCTTTAAGCCCTACCTATTGTCTTTAAAACTTACTTGGCTAACTTTATATTTTAAAAAATTATCATCTCAAAACTTCAGATAATTTTTTAAAACCCTATTATTCTCTGGCACGAAAATAGTCTACATTGATACCACATTTGACTACCAATCACTTGCTTTTCGCTAAAAAACTCAAGCTAAGGTTAATATTAAACCCCTTTATCCTTATAGTTAAGGCTTAAATCCCCTACAATTAGCCTCCAACAAAGGACTGCAAAGCAAAAGTCGCATTTTCTAAAAATTGTGTTAAGTTTAAATTGTCATTAAAAATATTAAACACCAATAAAAACTAAAATTTATACATAAAGGGGAAATATGTCATGATAAAAAAAACCATGAAAATCTTGGGGGTAGTTCTTGTACTGAACAGTATGCCTGCTTCAGCTTATCAAGTTGAATTTTTGAATTATGAAACTAGCCTTATCAACCAAGGCGTAACCTTAACTAACACATTTCTCGATACCAACAAATTTGTCATTAAGAAGGGTGAGCCGTATAACCAGGACAATGACCCTGTTTTTCGTAAAAGTGGCCCAGAATCAGAAAGCCCTCAGCATGGTTATTTTGCCGTTCCTTTGCTATTTATTGGGATAGCAGGAATCGTACTTTATTTTCTAGATCGCGATTGAATGGTTGAAGACGGCCTAGCATTAAAACAAAAAAAGGGGCTTAAGCCCCTTTCTTATTTACCATTAATCGAAAAACGGATGTACTGACAGTTTGTTGTGTAGGTAAACGAATAATCTATTTTATTTACCTAATATTTCGGATGCGGATCCATCGGTGCAAAACTGCCGCCGTCTTGCTTTTCAATATCGATATCACCACCATCGCTTTCAGGGACGTTTCCATCATTAATCAAATAATTTCTCCGCTGAAAGTAGGCGTTTTTAATAAATTCGTAACGGTCTTCACCAGCCGCTTCTGAGACTACTTTTTCAGTCGATAGGTTATCAGCACGTTTATCAATTACATTGAGGGCATATGTGCCGCCGGTAATGGCTGTTTCGACACCGTCACTTAACCCAGGAAAAGCACTGAATCCCACATAGGTAATAGGATTAAGTGCAGCATCACCCACAAGGCCAGTAACCCCACGCGGCGAACTTGGGCCTAGAAGCGGCAACACTAAGTATGGGCCTGCTGGTAAACCCCAAACACCCAAGGTTTGATCGAAGTCTTCATGATGTTTAGGCAAATCCACCGCTGAAGCAACATCGACCAATCCGGCAATACCAATAGTTGTGTTTACTAGAAACCGTGACGCATCCATACCCGTTTGCTCTAGTTTAAACTGCAACAAATCGTTAATGGTTACAGCGATATCATTAATATTACTAAAAAAATTGCTTACGCCCTGATCGGCAAATTCTGGCATGATCCAGTTATAACCTTTTGCCACTGGCTTCATGGCATAGTCATCAAGGTTGTCGTTAAATGATTGTACACCACGATTCCAACCCTCAAGGGGATCCCTAGCATCATTGGCAGTTGTCGCGCAACCCGACAAAATAGAACTTAACATTACGCCAATTACCGATAACAACCATTTTTTTTCTTGCATTTTATTTACCTCTTTCTCGCTTTTATTTTTGTTATGACTAAGATTACGATTAACATACCATAACTCAACGCAGTCAGCGACTAGTAAACTTACCTATTAAAAACACGATCAACACACCTCTTTAAATAAATGACCATACCTTTAATCCCATTGGATAAGCGCTTTCGCGGTTATTTGCCCGTTGTCGTAGATATTGAAACAGCCGGATTTAACGCCAAAAAACACGCAATGCTAGAAATTGCTGCGGTCATCGTCGAATATGATGCAAACTGCAACTTAACCATTACCGAACGTCATGCAGCCCATGTTATCCCGTTCAAAAACGCCGAGTTGGACGAAGCCGCACTTAAGTTCAATGGCATCGACCCCTACCACCCTTTCCGGATGGCAGTTGAAGAAGATGAAGCGCTAAAGTTGTTGTTTAGCCCTATCCACAAAGCCCTTAAACGCAACGATTGCAAACGGGCTATTTTGGTCGGGCATAATCCCGCTTTTGACATTGCCTTTCTTAATGCCGCTATTTACCGTACCAAAATTAAACGCAGCCCATTTCACCCCTTCAGCACTTTTGATACTGCAACTTTAGGTGGTTTAGTTTATCAACAAACAGTTTTAGCCAAGGTTATCCAAGCAGCGGGGTTGGACTGGAATGAAGACAAAGCCCACTCAGCATTATACGATGCTGAGAAAACAGCAGAAGTATTCTGCAAAATCGTCAATCGCTGGAAAGAATTGAACACCGTCTCACCCAACTCAATGGGAGATCCTTCCTGACTAAGACTTGGATTAATAGTTTATGCTGCGGCATCAATCAGCGATTTTAATTCACCTTTCTTAAACATATCAGTAACGATATCGCAACCACCAACCAACTGCCCCTTAACATAAAGCTGCGGATAAGTTGGCCAGCTTGAATATACCTTCAAAGCTTCGCGAAGCTCAGGGTCTTCCAAAATGTTAACAGCCTCAAATTCAGCACCACAAGCATTCAACACTTGGACAATCTGATTCGAAAACCCGCATTGCGGAAAATCCGGTGTGCCTTTCATGAATAACACTACAGGCTGGCTATCGAGTTGGGCTTTGATTCTTTCATTCACGCTCATAATGATCTCCTAAAATTGCTAATATACGTCTTTTGAGGATAGTTTAAACGAAAATAGCTGTTTGTAGAAGATTACCCTTGCTATACAATTTATTGAAAACTATAATCAAAGGTTATCTTAATGGGCAGCTAATAACTGCCTTTTTTTATTTGCAGGCGAAAATTATGACCAGTCATGTTATGCCTACCTATGGCCGTTTGGATGTGACCTTTACTCGTGGTGAAGGCGCTTGGCTGTGGGATGAAAATAACACACGCTACCTGGATGCCTTATCTGGTATTGCAGTCTGCGGCTTGGGGCACGCTCACCCAGGAGTGCATAAGGCTATTTGTGACCAAAGCGCAAAACTGCTGCATACATCTAATATTTACAAAATCGCTGTGCAAGAACAGTTGGCAGACCAGCTTACTGAAAAAACAGGAATGGAAAATGTTTTTTTTAGTAACTCTGGCGCAGAAGCAAATGAGGCAGCAATTAAACTCGCCCGCAAGTTTGGCCACGAGAAGGGTATAGATCGGCCTGAAATTATTGCTACGCACGGCAGCTTTCATGGGCGTACTCTAGCCACTTTGAGCGCAACGGGTAACCCAAAAATCCAAAAAGGCTTTGAACCTCTGGTAGAAGGCTTTATCCATGTCCCTTTCAATGATGTAAGCGCCATTAAGGCAACCATAGCACGGCAACCAAATGTTGTGGCTATTTTAGTCGAACCCATACAAGGCGAAGGCGGCATAAATATCCCTGCCGACGATTATTTGAATCAAATCCGCGAGCTATGTGACCAGCATAACCTACTGATGATACTGGATGAAATCCAGTCCGGCATGGGGCGTACCGGAAAATTCATGGCATATCAACATAACGGCATATTGCCTGATGTGTGTACATTGGCTAAAGCGTTGGGCAATGGCGTACCCATTGGGGCTTGCTTGGCTTCCGGAAAAGCTGCAAATTTATTTACTGCGGGAAACCATGGCTCTACTTTCGGTGGCAATCCGTTAGCGTGTAGTGCGGCTTTGGCGGTTTTAAAAGCGCTGGATGATGAAAATTTGGTCGCTTTAGCTGAAATTAAAGGCCATGCAATTGCATCAGGGTTTGACAACGTTTTAGCAGGCAACAAACACATTGTTGAAATACGCAACAAAGGCTTGATGATCGGTATCGAACTTGATTCGCCTTGTACTGAACTGGTCAAATCGTCGCTGGCAAATAACCTGTTGATTAACGTCACCCAGGAAAAAGTCATCCGGCTGCTGCCGCCGTTAATCATCAACAACGAGCAAATCAAGCAACTCGTTGAAACGCTTTCAATGTTAATAACACAGTTTACCGAACAACTTGTACCTGTAAATAGCTATGCATCATCCCAGACATTTCATCAGCTTGCTTGATATCAACGGCGAGGAATTTCGCAGTTTAATCAACCGGGCAACTGAACTCAAAAGAAATCGAGACCCCGATTACCAACCTTTGAAAGGTCAGGTTTTGGGGATGATATTCGAAAAATCATCCACCCGCACCCGTGTGTCCTTTGAGGCCGGTATGACACATTTTGGCGGTAATGCAATTTTCCTATCGCCACGTGACACCCAACTCGGGAGGGGCGAGCCTATTGAGGACAGTGCTAAAGTTGTTTCCAGCATGGTGGACTGCGTCATGCTCCGTACTTTTAGCCATGAGACTGTGACGACTTTTGCCCAACACGCTTCGGTTCCAGTAATTAACGGCTTAACCGACGAACAGCATCCCTGTCAATTACTCGCAGATATGCAAACGTATTTTGAAGTGCGTGGCGATATTCGCGGTAAGACAGTAGCGTGGATTGGTGACGGTAACAATATGTGCCACTCTTACATACACGCAGCGATAGTTCTGGATTTTAAATTAAACATCGCATCCCCTCCGGGTTATTTGCCAGACAAGAAAATCTCGGAATTAGCCGGTGATCGTGTCCAATTCTTCGATACCGCTGTAGAAGCCAGCCAAAATGCCGACCTAATTGTGACCGATGTTTGGGCAAGCATGGGTCAGGAAGAAGAGCAAAAACAACGATCTATTGTGTTTAAGGCTTACCAGGTTAATACTGAAATAATGGCATATGCTAACTCGGATGCCTTATTTATGCACTGCTTACCCGCTCATCGTGGTGAAGAAGTCAGCGCTGAAGTGTTCGATGGGCCACAGAGCATTGTTTTTGCTGAAGCTGAAAATCGTCTACATTCGCAAAAAGCGCTGCTGGAGTTTTTGTTGTGCCAAAAATAGAGCTATAGTTAGACAAATTTAACAAATCCTGACAGGGGCTTATGTGAAAAAAGCGTGCTATTTTTTTATTTTTTTATCAATGGCAGCGCCAATTTCTGCCAAAACGGTTTATGTAACTGATAATCTAGAACTGCCTTTACGGAGTGAAGAGAGTACCAAAGGTAAAATTATTAGCCTTTTACCTACTGGCACGCCATTAACAATAGTTAACGAAAATAGTAAAAGTGGATTCTACAAAGTTCAATTACAAAGTGGTACGGAAGGTTTTATTGCCACCAGAAACACGATGGTAGATCCACCAAGCCATTCTCAACCTGGTGCAACAGCAAAAATCATCGAATCTTTACAAAGCGAAAATAATGCACTTAAAGACGAGCTGAATAAATTAAAAGCGTCTATTACCCCCGGCACACCTATTGAGAAATCACTAGCTGATCATCGTGACCGACTAGAAAAAGAGCTAACTGAGTTAAAAAAAACCGCCGCCAACCAAATTCAACTGAAAACCGAACACGACGATCTGCAAGAACAAGTTGTTGACTCTAATAGACAGCTTGAACAACTAAAGCTTGAAAATACTGCCTTAAAAGATGGGTCTAATCAGGACTGGTTTTTATATGGCGGCATACTTGCACTAGCCGGTGTAGGATTAGGCTTTATTTTGCCGAAGATCGGCTGGCGACGCAAAAACAATTGGGATAATTTTTAAACTCTATTTAAAACAAACACCCAGTTACCAAACCTTTCAATATTTACCTATTAATCTGGAATTGACAGTAATGTCCAATACGAACGACAAAAGTAACCGCCCTTTTTCTTCTCAAGTTGTTGACGGTATGGAACGTGCTCCCAGCCGAGCCATGCTACATGCGGTAGGTTTTACGTCAGAAGATTTCAGCAAACCGCAGGTCGGCATCGCATCCACCTGGAGCATGGTCACGCCTTGCAATATGCATATCAACAAACTGGCGGATGATGCGGCAG
This sequence comes from Methyloglobulus sp., assembly GCA_965247625.1. Classification (GTDB taxonomy): domain Bacteria; phylum Pseudomonadota; class Gammaproteobacteria; order Methylococcales; family Methylomonadaceae; genus Methyloglobulus. The sequence goes on from CBDFHL010000001.1 coordinate 314,478, forward strand.
CAGGCGTTAACCAAGCCAACGGCAAAGCTGTCGTTTTCAATACTATTACAATTTCTGATGGTATCTCGATGGGTACTGAAGGCATGAAATATTCGCTGGTATCCCGTGAAGTCATTGCCGATTCCATTGAAACCGTCGTCGGTTGCCAAGGCTTCGACGGCATTGTTGCTATCGGTGGTTGCGACAAAAACATGCCTGGCTGCATGATGGCACTGGCACGGCTCAATCGCCCTGCGATTTTCGTGTACGGCGGCACGATTATGCCGGGCTGCCATAAAAACCAAAAGCTGGATGTCGTGTCCGTATTTGAAGCTGTCGGCGCGCGGGCGAATAACAAAATTGATGACGCCGAACTGGCGGAAATCGAAGCCAAAGCCATTCCTGGCGCCGGCTCTTGCGGTGGCATGTACACTGCAAATACCATGGCTTCCGCCATCGAAGCCTTGGGCATGAGCTTGCCCAACAGTTCAGCACAAGCGGCAATTTCCGAAGATAAACGTCTGGATTGCGAACGGGCTGGCGCAGCCGTGATGGAGTTGATTAAAAAAGGCATCAAACCCAGCGACATCATGAGCAAAGCGGCATTCGAAAACGCAATTACCGTCGTTATTGCTCTCGGCGGCTCAACAAATGCCGTGTTGCATTTATTGGCGATGGCGAATACCAGCCATGTCGATATTACCCTAGATGACTTTACCCGCATCGGCAAACATGTACCGATGTTGGCAGACTTAAAACCCAGCGGCAAATATCAAATGTCGGAACTGGTCGAAATCGGCGGTATTCAGCCATTGATGAAAGAATTACTGGATCGCGGCTTATTGCACGGCGACTGCTTGACTGTCACAGGAAAAACCTTAGCAGAAAACCTTTCTGAAGTTAAACCCTACCCTGCTGGTCAAGACATGATCCGTCCTCTTGATAACCCGATCAAAAAAGACAGCCATCTAGTCGTTTTATACGGCAACTTGGCATCTGATGGCGCGGTTGCAAAAATTACCGGCAAGGAAGGCTTAGTATTTACCGGCACAGCTAAAGTGTTTGATGCCGAAGAACAGGCTCTGCAAGCCATCTTGAACGGTGAAATTGTCAAAGGCGATGTCATCGTCATCCGCTACGAAGGCCCAAAAGGAGGCCCTGGTATGCGCGAAATGCTCTCCCCCACCTCCGCCATCATGGGCAAAGGCTTGGGTAAAGAGGTTGCATTGATTACCGACGGACGCTTTTCCGGCGGTACTCACGGCTTTGTGGTTGGACATATCACTCCAGAAGCTTATATTGGCGGCACATTAGCTATCGTCCAAAATGGCGACCAAATCACCATCGATGCCGAAACCAATCAACTAACCTTGCACGTCAATGAACATGAAATCGCCCGTCGGCTGGAACATTGGCAACAACCTACACCACGTTATACCCGTGGCGTGCTGGCGAAATATGCCAAGCTGGTAAGTTCAGCATCATTGGGTGCTGTGACTGATAATTTGGATTAATTACCTTTGTCGTCACTTAAGATTGTTTATGTTCTCACTAATTCCGCCATGCCTGGATTGGTGAAGATTGGTTATACAACAAAAGATGACGCAAACTCCAGAATTGCCCAGTTATATTCGACAGGCGTTCCTGTACCGTTTGAACTGAATTATGCGTGTAAAGCACAGAACGCAGAAGAAGTTGAAAGAGCGTTGCATGTGGCGTTTTCTCCCCAACGAATAAATCCTAAACGAGAGTTTTTTAAAATCGAACCTGAGCAAGCTATCGCGATTTTAAAACTGCTACATACTGAAGATGCTACCGAGGAAATAGAACAGCAACCCACGACATTAGATCAAGAATCAGTTATCGCAGCAGAACAATTAAAAGCTAAGCGCCCAAACATGAACTTCCTGGAAATGGGCATTCCTCTAGGTGCAGAGTTACATTTTGTTCATGGCTCATCAGTTGTTACTGTACTTTCGTCTAAAAGAATTAGCTTTAACGGCGAAGAAATCTCTCTAACTGCAGCGACTCGTCAAATATTAGGTATCGAATATAGCGTTCAGCCCAGCCCCTATTGGACATATCAAGGTAAACGATTAAAAGATATTTATGAGGCCACTTACGCTAATTTCGACGAAGTATAATTGTTGCTTCTATTTAAAATAATCTTCGCAACTCTTGGTTAAATTTCACTCCAAAAGTGAAGCCAAGTTCACATCAATAATTACAAAGTCAAGGTAGTATTACCTAACGTTATTGGTAATATTCATTTAAACTTATTTTCGTTTAATTAGGCTATTAAATACTTTCACGAAACTTTACAACCTATGGAAAAGCAACAAGCTTTTGTAGACTGGCTTAGAAACTCATCGCCATATATTTATGCGCACCGCAATAAGACTTTCGTTGTTTTTTTTGGTGGCGAAGCAATACAGGCTGCTGATTTTAATAACCATGTGCATGATTTTGCCTTGTTAAGCAGCTTAGGTATCCGCTTGGTACTGGTGCATGGTATACGCCCCCAAATCGACCAACGCCTTGCTGCACAAAAACTCCCCACGCGGTTCCATCAAAATTTGAGGATTACCGATAATATTGCCATGCAGTGCGCCAAAGAAGCGGCAGGTTACGTCCGGGTCGAAATAGAAGCATTGTTATCTATGGGTTTAACTAACTCCCCAATGGCTGGCAGCAGTTTGCGCGTCGTTTCCGGTAATTTTATTATCGCCAAACCCCTAGGTGTGCTTGATGGCATCGATTTCGGCCATACGGGTGAAGTGCGCCGTATTGACAGCCAAGCCATTGTGCAACAACTTGAACTGAAAAATATCGTCCTGATTTCTCCCATGGGTTACTCGCCCAGTGGCCAGGTATTTAATCTTTCTGCCGAGCAAGTGGCTACCGCCGTTGCTATTTCGCTACAAGCGGAAAAACTGATCCTGTTGTCCGAGAAAACGGTCATTAATCCTGAAGATAATGAGCAAGTTCGGCAATTTACTGCTGAAGAAAGCCAGGTTTTTTTGGGAAAATACCCGCAACTACCCAATATTGATGTCCTTCCCCTAAAAGCCGCTATCCAAAGCTGCCAAGCTGGGGTAAAACGCGTCCATATTATTGACCGAAATATTAATGGTGGCTTATTACAAGAGTTATTCAGCCATGACGGTGTAGGTACAATGGTCAGTTCCAAACCCTTTGAAACCTTACGCCCAGCTACTCTAAACGATATCGGAGGTATTCTTGAACTGATCAACCCCTTGGAACAACAAGGCAAACTTGCTAAGCGGTCACAAGAAAAAATGGAAATGGAAATCAGCGATTATCTGGTCTTGGAAAGGGACGCTTTGATTATTGGGTGCATCGCTTTGCATGCGGATACATTGGGAGAAAACGCCGCTATTGCCGGCCTTGCAGTCCACCCTGATTACCAAGGAGCGGCACGCGGCCAACGGTTGTTTGACGCGGTCTGCCTCAAAGCAAAACGAATAGGGATAATTAAATTATTTGTCTTATCTACCCAAACCGCACATTGGTTTATTGAGCGCGGTTTTAGCGCCGCAAGTTCGGCTGATCTGCCGGGTTCGTTAGTATCCTTGTATCAGCCCGAACGTAATTCAAAAGTATTGTATAAATTAAACCAGTGACCCATTATGACTGGAGAACGCGGCTGCCTATCTGTTTTACATCTCACTGATCCTCACATACTTCCTGAGCCGCGCCAAACTTTATTAGGTATTGATACCACTTATTATCTTGAAGCCGTAATTGAGGCAGCGGCTAATTCAGGACAACAGTTTGATCTTTGCCTGATTACTGGCGATTTAGCACAACAACCACAACCAAAAAGTTATGAGCGGTTATTAACCTGCCTACAAGCACTCAATATTCCCTGCATGTGCTTGCCAGGTAATCACGATGATTTTAGTATTATGCAGTACGTATTATCAGATGAAAAAGTGAGCTGCCAAAAAGAAATGCTCCTTGGTAATTGGCATATCATCGGACTTAACAGCCAATTGGTCGGTTCAGCAGCAGGCTATTTACCATCGGATGAATTGGCTTTCCTGGAAAACATCCTCAAAAATGAGAGTAACCGAAATATCCTAATTGCAGTACATCATCACTGTGTTCCTACAGGCAGCCTATGGATGGATACTATGATTATAAAAAATGCCCCAGACTTATTGGAGTTGACTCGACGTTATCATAACGTGAAAGCTATAATTAACGGCCACATCCATCAGCAAATGGATGTTTTGCAAAACGGAATACGGATTCTAACTACACCATCGACCTGTTTTCAATTTAAACCAGGCTCCGAAGCTTTTGCTTTAGATGAACTAACTTCAGGTTACCGTTGGCTTAAACTTTATCCAAACGGCGCTATTGATACCGAAGTAGTTTACATAGCGGAACCCCTCAAATGCTTGGAAGCAGGAAACAAAGGCTATTAACCATCATATCTTTGTTCTAGGTTTATTTTGACCTATATTTCCAGACAAGTAACCAGAAGCATCTACCGGCACAGAATCAATAGTTAAAATTTCACCTAATTCAGTCATAGCACGGAGATAAACCTTACGTTTAAAATAAACAACATCTTTTAACGGATCCCAATAATCTACCCAACGCCAACCGTCAAATTCAGGTTTCGGGCAATGGTCAAAGCGCACATTGGAATCTTGACTGACCATGCGGAGCATGTACCAAATTTGTTTTTGACCTATACACAATGGCTCGGAATTTTTCCTTATGTAACGGTCTGGCAATTGGTATTTAAGCCAATAACGAGTACGCCCAAGAATTTGGACGTGTTGTTGTTCAAGCCCTGTTTCCTCCCACAATTCACGATACATCGCCGTCTCAGGGTCTTCATTCTGATTGATGCCGCCTTGTGGGAATTGCCACAAGTCCACCCCCATCCGTTTTGCCCAAAACACGCGACCCTCGTCATTGCAAAGGATGATTCCGACATTGGGCCGGTATCCTTTTGAGTCGATCATGTTAAAAAACCTTTATCTTAGTTCTTACCTATCTCTACTTTCGCGTATGATAAAATTGGAAGATAGTAAGGAATTAATGAATTGTCTCCATTGTTCCATAAAAAACGTAACGATGCCAGAGGGCATGATTTTTAAATTTTATAGGGTAAGTGTTCTGTGAGCTTAGCGATTTTTGATTTAGACAATACCCTAATTGCCGATGACAGCGATTATCTTTGGGGTCAATTTTTAGTTGACCAAGGCATTGTTAATAAAAACTATTATGAACGAGCAAATGCTAAGTTCTATGAAGACTACAAACAAGGGACACTGGATATTACTGAATTTCTGCACTTCTCGCTAAGGCCTTTAGCCGATAACGCCGTTGAGGACCTATACCGTTGGCGCGACAAATTCATCAAAGAAATTATTACGCCAATATTGCTAAAACCCGCTCAACAACTTATCGATAAACATCAAAGCCGTGGCGATACCTTAATGGTGATTACAGCTACGAACCGTTTTGTCACCGAACCTATCGTCAAGCTTTATGGTATTGATATTCTTTTAGCGACCCCGCCAGAATTTATTAATGGCAAATATACGGGGGCATTTACAGGCATTCCCTGTTTCCAGGAAGGTAAGGTGAAATTACTGAAAGAATGGTTAAAACAATCTGGTGAATCCTTGGTTAATAGTTGGTTTTACAGCGATTCGCATAATGACTTGCCTTTACTTAGACTTGTAGACAACCCAGTAGCCGTAGATCCCGATCAAAAATTAAAGGTTTATGCTGAGAATAATAATTGGCCAATTATTAGCCTGAGAAAGGCTGATTTCCCCGATTATCATTTACAAAAAATAGCTAAACATTAACTTTAGCAGATTAGAAATGTATCAAGGAATGAACCTTATAATCGCCAAGCTTTTCACGACCTTTAAGAAAATCTAATTCAACAACAAAGGCGCAGGCTTCAACTTGTGCTCCGGCTTTTTCAACCAGTTCGCAACTGGCTTTTGCAGTTCCCCCGGTTGCGAGCAAGTCATCAATCAATAAAACTCGATCACGCTTATTAAATGCATCAATATGGACTTCAAGCGAAGCCGAGCCATATTCCAAATCATAAGCAACACTTTGGACATCATAAGGCAATTTACCCGGTTTCCTCAAAGGCACAAAAGGCAAACTAAGTTCCCAAGCCACTAAAGAACCAAAAATAAAACCGCGGGCTTCCATACCTGCAACTACAGTAACGTTTCCACCCAAAAAAGGCTGTAACAATTGATGCACAGATAATCTAAGCGTTGCGGGATCTTTAACTAATGGGGTTATATCCTTGAATACAATCCCTGGCTTGGGAAAATTAGGGATATCACGAATTTTATTTCTTAATCTGTCCATTATTTAATATTTTTTTTGCCAGAATTAAATCAAAAAACCATTAATCTGGTTCACTATGCCCGGATAATCAAGCTGACATAAACTTAACAACTCTTCACGTGAGCCTTGTTCGACAAAGCTATCAGGCAGTCCGATGTTAAGGGTGTGCCTAAGGACCTTTTTGCTGTGTAGGAAGGTGTTGACCGCACTCCCTGCCCCTCCGGCTATGACGTTTTCTTCGGCGGTGACGATCAGGTCGTGGGTTTTACTTAGTGCCAGGATAAGTGCTTCGTCCAGTGGTTTGATAAAGCGCATGTTGACAACAGTGGCGTTGAGTTCTTCACCGGCCTGTAGTGCCGGTACAACCATGCTGCCCCAGGCCAGGATGAGGATTTTTTCGCCGTGCCGCCTGATTTCTCCTTTACCGATAGGCAAGGTGGAAAGGCCTTCTGTTAGGGTTGCGCCTGGACCTTTGCCCCGCGGGTAGCGCACGGAGGCGGGGCCTTCGTGCAGGAAACCGGTGGTGAGCATCTGCCGGCATTCGTTTTCATCAGCCGGTGCCATGATGAGCATGTTGGGGATGCAGCTGAGGTAGCTGTAGTCAAAACTGCCGGCATGGGTAGGGCCGTCGGGGCCAACCAACCCAGCCCTGTCTAGGGCAAATAATACATCAAGGTTTTGGATGGCGACATCGTGGATAAGCTGGTCGTAGCCACGTTGCAGGAAGGTGGAGTAGATGGCAACGACAGGTTTGGCGCCTTGACAGGCTTGGCCTGCGGCAAGGGTGACGGCGTGTTGTTCGGCAATGGCGACATCAAAGTAGCGTTTGGGGAATTGTTCGGAAAATTTGACGAGGCCTGAGCCTTCGCGCATGGCGGGGGTGATGCCAAGTAGGCGTTGGTCTTGTTTGGCCATGTCGCACAGCCAATCACCGAACACTTGGGTGTAGGTGGGGCTGGAAGGCTTGGCTTTGGGCAGGCTGTCTTTGCTGGGGTCAAAAGCGGGGACACCATGGTAGGCCAAGGGGTCTTTTTCGGCCGGGGCGTAGCCCTTGCCTTTTTTGGTGACGATGTGCAGGAAACGGGGGCCGGTGATGTGTTTGAGGTTTTCCAGGGTGGACACGAGCATGTCAACATCATGGCCGTCGATGGGGCCAATGTAGTTGAAGCCAAGTTCTTCGAATAGGGTGCCGGGGACGATCATGCCTTTCATGTGTTCTTCGGTGCGGCGGGCAAGTTCCCAGACGGTGGGCATTTTGCTGAGGGCTTTTTTGCTTTCTTCGCGCATGGACGAGTAAAGCCGGCTGGACAGGATTTTGGTGAGGTAGTTGTTCATGGCGCCGACATTGGGCGAGATGGACATGTCGTTGTCGTTAAGGATGACGAGCAGGTTGGCATCAATGGCACCAGCATGGTTCATGGCTTCAAACGCCATGCCACCGGTGATGCTGCCATCGCCGATAATGGCGACCATGTGTTTGGTTTCACCTTTGAGGGCATTGGCGATAGCCATGCCTAGGGCAGCGCTGATGGAGGTGCTGGAATGGCCAACACCAAAGGCGTCGTATTCGCTTTCATCGCGGCTGGGGAAAGCGGACACGCCGCCCCGGGTGCGGATGCTGGTCATCCTGTCTTTGCGGCCGGTCAGTATCTTGTGGGGGTAGGCCTGGTGGCCAACATCCCAGACAAGTTGGTCGCCTGGGGTGTCAAACACGTAGTGCAAGGCCACAGTGAGTTCAACCGTCCCTAACCCGGCAGCAAAATGACCACCCGATATGCTCACCGTCTGGGTCAAGTACTCACGTAATTCTTTCGATAACCCACGTAACTGCGCCTTCTTTAGCTTCCGGACGTCTGAAGGGTAAACAATTTCTGTTAAAAGCGGGAAGTTATTTGAATTATCCATATCAATACAAGGGCTCGCGGTAGAACATCAAAATGAGGCCAATAATAAACAAAGCGGCAACTGAGGCAAATCCTGCTATTTCTTTACCAGGACTATCCAGTTTTAATTCTAACCAACGCCCGCAAGCCAATATTAGGGAAAACACACCCATTGTAGTATGACCTACCTGGATGAGGAATGCGCTTTTGGGTTCAAAACCTACATGGGAATGGGTGAGTAACATCAACCCTCCAAAAGCAGATAACATAGGAAATGCATAAACAAGAGTTGTACCTGCATGTTTACTGAATCTAGCGCGTAATTCAGTAACACCCAAAGTAAATACGAGCAAGGTCGCTATCCTATGTTGTAAAACTTCCCCATTATTAAAGGTGCTGTCCCAAAAACCTATTGGGCCTAGCGGCCAAGTTTCCGCATCACTTCTAAAAAATAGAAAAACACCTAGCGCAACAAAACCAAAAGGCCAGTACTCAGTAAAACCCAGAACCTTATTAAGTGAATGCGAAGCCAATATCGGTAGTTGCCGAACATACGACACCATGGCAAAGAAACTCATTAATGTAAGAAATATACCAGATACATTATGGTTATAGTTGGACCATTCCGTTGCGGCAATCGACGGGACTTTACCAACAATTGCTACTCTGCCCGCTTCTCCCGCAATAAGGTCTGAGTGGGTTGGTGAGATAGTTAACGGAATGTGTGGATTGAAAGTTCCCAGAACCTCTTGCCATGTTGCAGCCAAGTTTGGAATGTCGATAGCTGGTGGCTGTGATGCCAAACTCGCTGCTGTAAATAACAAAGTGACCAGGACGAATGTTTCGGCTTCGACATAGTAAGGTACGCGCCGGATCAGTGCATAATCGTTACCCACAGAACCATAGCGTAAAACGGCGTTATGATTCAACCAAGCGTAACCTAAGGCCAAACCCAACAAAATAACTTTTACTGTAAGTAAATTTCCGTAACCCGTGCCAACCAAACCATTTATGTTATCTATATATTGTAATGCGATGGGCAATCCAGAACCTAATATCCCAACAACAGCTACCATACCATAGGGTGAAAATTTTTTAAGTAACATCGGCCATAAGGTATCAGGTACTCTACGTTCATATCGCATAAACCAGAGGTTAACTAACTGGAAAACACTACCAATCCAGATTGCTGCGGCTACTTGATGCAATACAGTCAATGTCATTAAAAATAACTGGTTATCAAATCTACCTGCTGCATGTACTAGCCAAGCCCCAGAAACAACCATCGGTAACGCAATGAAATTGCCGTACTTCCAGTAATTTTTTGATGCCGGATTAGTCCGCAAATAAAAATAACAGTATAAGGCTAATAACACTATAAATGCTGTACGTACCAAACCACCAATAAACTGGGTAGTTGCCGCAAACTCTGGAAATGGCCAGCGATTTAATAATGCAGTCATGAGCCATATTTTTAAAACAATTTTAAAAATTTGCGCACCTGCTAAATAAAAACCACCTTGATAAATTAACGCGATAGTCCGTTCGATTAATTCATAATTATAACAGTTCTGTTTTTCCCATGGCCGGAGGATAAAGCTGCCCCAAAATAAGCCGCCTACAACCAAACAAAAACAAATAAGATCGCCGCCACCGATTAAAGAATCAAGAAAATCAGCAATACCAGCCATTACTACAATTACTTACAACTTAGGGGGTTACAGAAAAATGGATAACATCTTCGGTGATGTGGCCGTCCGCTGCAAAAATCTTATAAAGCAACGCATATTCCCCAGTAGATAAGGGGGGAACATCGACCAAGACGCTGCCTTGTTTAGTTCCACTACTCAACTGCAGCAAAGTATTTTTATCACCTTTACTGACAAGATAAACCTGTGACAAACCTAACTCGACTTTTGAATTAAACGTCAACTCCACTTTTTTAGCTTGGTTCGCTTTAGGTTGTTCAATTTTAAGCGAATGCTCAGTCACTACAGCATGGGCAGACACATTGCCACCATAAGCCATAGCCAACATTGCAAAGCAAAAAAAGAAGCCATTTACTCTCATGCTGCTTTCTTTCCCTTTAACGCATGACTGGCGAGGTTTTTACCCAAATCCCAAATCGAACCCGGAATTTCATGGGTATCGGCAATTGCTTTATCGAAAGAATTAACGATATGATCACAGTCTTTTTGGTTTAGTACCAAAGGCGGCAATAATTTAACCACATTCATACCATGCCCAGCGACTTGGGTGAGGATGTGATGGTCTTTAAACAGTGGAATAGTAATCATCTGACAAAATAAACCCTTATTTGCTGCTTCCAACATGGCCCATGCCGCTTTAAGTTTAAGGCTTTTGGGTGAGTTGAATTCAATGGCAATCATCATGCCTTTGCCTCTGGCTTCTTTTAGAAACTCATACTTGGCCGACATTGCATTAATAGACTCAATAATATCATTCCCAATGACTGCACTCTTTTCAATGAGGTTTTCTTCCACCAAAACATGTAAAGTTGCCAATCCTGCCGCCATAGCCAAGTTATTCTTGGCAAAAGTAGAGCCATGCACGACTGCCCTGTCCATACGGTTGTAGACGGTATCCATAATTTTCTGGGTCATGGCTACTGCCCCTACTGGCACATGTCCGCCTGATAATGCCTTTGCCATACAGATCATATCGGGTTGAACACCCCAATGATCAATTGCCCAAAATTTACCCGTTCTGCCTAAACCAGTTTGGACTTCATCTGCAACGAGTAATGTGCCGTATTTCTTACATAAACGTTCGACTTCAGGTAGGTAGTTATCATCAGGCACATTAACGCCTTTGCCCTGGATGGGTTCGATAATGAATGCCGCAACGTCCTTACTGCTTAAGGCTTGTTCGAGCGCGGATATATCGTTAAAAGGCACGGCACTACAACCAGGAATTAATGGCCCGAAACCGGTACGAAAAATTTCTTCCCCGTTAAGCGATAAGGCACCTAAAGTTAATCCGTGATACCCATGTTCGCAGTAAACAATTTTTTCCCGTCGAGTAGTAAAGCGGGCAAACTTAATCGCCGCTTCGACAGCTTCTGTACCAGAATTGCAAAAAAATATTTTATTTATGTTTTCGGGGGTAGTTTTTAATAATTCTTTACCGAGTAATCCACTTAGAACAGATACATCCAATTGCACGAGATTAGGTAAATCAAGCGATAGGACTTCTTTCAATGCATTAGCCACGGTAGGATGATTCCGTCCAAGGGCAAATACGCCAAATCCGCTCAATAAGTCCAGATACTCAGTGCCATCCTGGTCATAAAGGTATTGTCCAACCGCACTTTTATAATGGCGGTCATAACCAATCGTTTTTAATACCCGCACCATCTGGTTATTCAAAAACTGTTCGTATAAATCGAACTTTTCTTGATTATGGGCAGTAAACAGTTCAGCAATACTAAAAGCCATGGGTTACCTCAACAAATTTAAATAGTTTGTATTACAATTTTCATAAAGCCTTTAAACCCGTTTACCACTAAATGCAGGCAAGACAATTAAAGAACAAATCACCGTAAAAAATAGGCCAATTGACAACAGCAAACCCATGCTAGACATGCCTTGATGCGCCGTGAATGATAAGCTTGAAAAGCTACATAATGTGGTAATCGAGCTAAAAATGATGCCTCGTGTTGTACTGCTTTGGAGCAGGCTTTCATTTTCGTTCAAGTTGAAATGTAGCCGGTGCATAATCAAAATACTGCTATCGATACCCATACCTAAAAGCAACGGCAAAGCGATTATATTTGCGAAATTGAACGGGTTATTCAAAAGCACATTAGTCGCGCCAGTAAGTAATGCCGCAAGCACCAGGGGAAGGATGACTAGCGCAGTTTGCTTGACGCTCCTGTATATCAACAGTAACACGACAACGATAGCAATAAATGCACTGCCGAAAGCCTGGATAAACGCTTTGACCACCGCATCGCCACTGGCTTGATTGGCGACAGGCAAACCGGAAACTTTACTATCGACCTTTTGTGCGTCGGCAACAAATTCTATTTGGTTTTCAGGATCATTCAGGTCTTTTTTAGGCGTAATCAGGATTTTATATAAACCATTCTTACTTAACCAATGTGAACTGATGTAATCCGGGATGTCTTTGATGGCAAATTCAGTTGCAGTCAAACTGGTTTTTAGTCGATCAAGAGTATACGGCAATAAACCCAACATGTTTTGTTCAAGTTGGCTATAACTTGCTACTTGGTTGCTTGAACTATCCGCCTTTTTGATGAAGGCTTCTATGCGTTGCTGCAATTGTTGCAAAGTCGCGATAGTCGCATTAGTTGAATTCTCTGCAATGGCCTTTTTAAGTTCGTCATTAAATTTGATTAAGGCTTGCCGCTGATCAGTGTTTTCCGGCAATGTCTTGGCAAAATTTTCTAGTTGGTTACCCAAGACCAAGCTCAAGTCTTCAATAGTTGCTAGCTTATCTTCTTGGTCTTTAGCAACAAAATCAGCCAAGGTAACCACTTCATGCACAGTCGGCAACAGCGCCATTTTGGCAGCAATTTTGCCGGCATCATCCAGATTATCTGCTATCGTCATCAAAGCAAACGGTGAGTCGTTTTTCGATTTCAACAGCTCTTTGAAGGAGGAGACTGACTCACTCTTCGGATCCCTTAAGTTAACTGGGTTAGAGTCGAAAGATAACCCCATTAAAATTACGCAAGACGCTAACCCCAACAGGATGGATACAATCCGAATAGCTGTCGAATAATGGAAGGGAAAAGTGACTATAAATTGCGGCGCAAATACCGACTTAATCGGCTTTGGATTATTGACGGGCAACACACAAAATAACGCTGGCAATACCGTAACTGAAATAATCAAGCCGATAAAAATACCGCCGCCGGAAATAACGCCTAACTCAGAGACACCTGCGTAATCAGTAGGGATAAATGATAAAAAACCTAATGCCGTTGTCAATGCACATAGAAATAGCGAGGATCCAACACCTTTCATACTGTGGTGTATGGCTTGGTCGTTGGTATATCCACGTACCCGCCGTTCACGGTAATACAAGCAGATATGAACCGCATAATCCACCCCCAAGCCAATATAGAGACTGGCAAAAGCGATAGATATCACATTTAAATGACCGACAGTAATTGCCGCAAATCCTGCCGTTATTATCAATCCCATAGTGAGGACGATATAGGTTATGCTCAATAGTTTTAGCGACCTTAACCCTATCCACTGGACGACAAATACCAGCACCAAAGAAACTATACCCGCCAATTGGGCGCCTGTGGTGACGCTCTCCAGCTCTTCATGTTCCAGTGCCGTTTCACCCGTGATCCGTACTTTTACCGCCGAATTTTCGGCCATTATCGCACGGGCGGCTTGCCGCACCGAAGCATATGCCGCATCCGCAGGGAGCATTTCGTCAAATTTAAGTTTGGGTTTGGCGACCACCAAAGTACGGTTTACTTCGGTATTAAGCTTATCTTCCGCTAATAAGTTTTGCCAGGACAGTCGTTGGGACTTGCCCGCCAGTTGTTGGCTAATATTGTTATCAATCGCATTCAACAACGGATTTAAGTCCATTGGCAAATCCTGCTCCTGTTCGTTGAGGGCTTTACCGATAATCTCAAATAACCCACCCAGATGATAATTTTGGGCGAGGTGCCCGATAAATGGTTGGGCATCCGTTAGTTTTTTTGCCATGGCATCAAGATCAGGCTGATCCAAATACAACAAAGCTTCCCGGCGAAAAAACTCGTTATCGGTCGGAATTGAGACCTCATCAAAACGGTCGATTTGAGTGCTTAACTGCGCTTGTAGCTTATTGGCGGCTAAAACCGTTTCTTCGGGGCTTGCGGCTTCTACAATAAGAATTAAAGTGGCCGCATCTTGTGGAAATGCTTTATCAATGCGTAACTGATTTTGTTGAAAAGGCAAGTCTGGAGACAGCATTTCCGCGGTATTGGTATTAATCCCAAGGTGCTGATAAACATAATAAGACACGCCGCCGCAAAACACGAAGGACAAAATTAATAATGTCCACGGGAAACGTATAATTTGCCGCTCACACCAATGCAGAAAAGAATCGATAATGGTTGTGGGGTGCTTGGTCATTTGTATTTTTTATTTAGTTTGAATTTACATGTCTGCTTTCGGTATTACCGGTCACGGCATCAAGCTGTTTGGCGAGTAGTTTTAAGGTTTTTTTTGCAGCATTAAAATGCAATCCTAACTTAATCAACCCTGCTAATTCAGTCGGATGCCGGGCTAGATAACTCAATAATTTAGCCATATTAACATCGCCTTCGCAGTCCAATGCATAATTCACCGCCTTCGGTAAATTCATTTCGACCGGATCAGCAATTGCCCGCACGACCAGAAATGGCAGACTATATAACTGTGCTACTTTAGCAATTGCAGTACTTTCCATATCTAAAGCCAAAGCACCAGTTTTTTGAGCAACTTTCAATTTTTCTGAGCTGGTTGCAACCACGTGATCGCTTTCAGCTAGACGACACAGGTGCATATTAATCTGTTGAGGTATCAAAGGTTTTACTAGGTTTAGCCAATCTAAATCTGCATCTAACACACCATCATCAGCGATACAATGCGTTGCTAGCACCAGATGACCGGGTTGTAAAGACTCATGTATTCCTGCTGCACAACCCCAGCTTATGAGCCGCTCAACACCATTGTTGACCAAAGTTATAGATGCAAACTCGGCATTTTTTGCACCAGTCCCTGAACAAATAACACGAATATTTTCGCTTAGTGAATAAACACTACCTTTTTTAACTTTCTTATTGGTCAAGGTGCCAAGCTCTTCCGGCAAAGCAACAACAATACCAGAAATCACTTTTTGTTAAGTTCCTTACGGTATCTCGCTAATGCCCAAAGCGGGAAAAACTTATCATAACCGTGATACTTGAGATAAAAAACTCTTGGAAAACCGGGTGCTGTAAAGCATTTGTCATCCCAAAAACCATCAGCTTGCTGATGGTTTAAAATAAAATTAATTCCCGACTTCACTTCAGGACAATTAGTTTCGCCCGCAGCTATTAGGCCAATGACTGCCCATGCCGTTTGGAATGCAGTACTGAACTCGTAACGACCACGTTGATTACTATCTTCGTAACTAAAGTTGCCTTCGCCCCAACCGCCATCTTGCCGCTGGACACTTTTTAACCAAGCAACCGCTTTAGTGTACATCGGATCAGTTTTAGCGATGTTAGTTTGCTCAAGCATCAATAAAACAGACCATGTACCGTATATGTAGTTTGTTCCCCAACGGCCAAACCATGAACCATCAGCTTCTTGCTCTTTTCGTAAATAAGTGATCATTCGATCCAGCGCACGTTGGTAACCAACGTTACGTTGCTTTATTTCAGTAGAGGCCGTATCCGCTGATTGTGCAATCGCTTTAGCCAGAAACATACCGCAGCGGGCTGTTACATCAGCAGTTGGCGGATCAAGTAATGCGCCATGGTCAGCAAACGGAATTTCGTTAAGGTAATAACACGTATTATCAGCATCGAACGCACCGTAACCACCATTTTTGGATTGCATACCTTCAATCCAAAGTGCTGCTCGGTGAATAGACTCATCTAAATCAGGCAAATTCGATTCCAGCATGGCAAAACCGACAAATGCAGTATCGTCGACATCAGGATAGTGCGGATTAGCAAATTCAAATGCCCAACCGCCGCCTTTAAGGTCTGGGCGATATACACGCCAATCACCCGGTTCATCGGAAAGCTGTACAGATTTCAACCAGTCATACGCATGAATAATACTAGCGCGATTTCCAACTAAATCCGCTTCCTGTAACGCCATCAAGCCTAAAACGGTATCCCAAACTGGCGATAAACAAGGTTGGCAATAGGCATCATTTTCATTAACGACCACTAATTTATCGATCGCTTTGCGGGCAATCACCACATCGGGATGATCTTTGGGATAACCCAACAGCAATAAAGCCTCGTAGGCATTGACCATTGCAGGGAAAATGCCACCCAAACCATCTTCGTCATTTAGCCGTTCAATAAACCAATCCCGGGCTTTGTCAATTGCCAGTTGCCTGGTTTTAACAGGAATAAACGGATCAACCATACGACCCAATTTATCTAATCCCAAGAAAAACTTGTTGAGCAAGGTACGTTTAGGAAAATAATTTTTTTCTTGGTCAGGATGAGTTACGAATAACTCAAGCACATCAATATTAAACGGATTTTTAGCTTCTGCTTTAAAACAATACAGAATAAACAACGGCACCATTACGGTCCTTGACCAATAAGACACTTTGTCCAGATGAAACGGAAACCATTTCGGGAACAACATGATTTCAACCGGGATATAAGGCACTCCGCGCCAAGGGATTTGTTTAAACATCGCTAAGGCAATCCGGGTAAATACATTAGCTATAGCCGCTCCGCCTTGGCTAAGGATGTATTCACGCAATTTGACCATATGTGGCGCATCAATCGAATCACCAGCCATTTTTAAGGCATAATAAACCTTAACACTACAACTAATATTGCCTTCACCGCCAGTGTACAGCGGATAACTGCCATCTGTAGATTGCCTGGAACGCAAATAAACTGCCATTTTGCCCTGCAAGATATCGTCGACCTCCCCCAAGTATTGCATCATCATGATGTACTCAGCAGGAATAGTACAATCAGCTTCGAGTTCGAATACCCAGTAACCGGACTTGTCCTGAAGGCTTAAAAATTTGTTTTGGGCTTTGGAAATAGCGGCATCTAACGATCCCTCTTTAAAAAGAATAGGACTCGCCGTGCTGTCAAGACTTGGTGTTGCTGTTTCTGAGTTCGCGTCGGTAAACATTATCAGTCCTCTAAATATCTAACGTAGCTTAGAAATCTGTGGAGTATAAATCCAGTTTGGTTGTTGCAAGCTATGACTGATTAAGTTGAATAAAACACTGAGCATCATATTATTTCTACCCACAAGTTTGCTCGCCAAAATCGTTGACTTCACGCTGTTACGGGTAATTTTAACTTGGTCTGAACGGGTAAAATCCAAATTTTGCTTGATTTTCTTTAAAGTAAGTACGGCCATACCCAATGCCCATAAACAAAAATTACGCATACCTAGCTCTTGTTTAGGAATTAACTGGGTATATTTCAGGGCGTTACTTAAATGGCCATGCGCAACACTAATCAAATGTTCCAATCCTTTCATAAAATGAGGGTCATTAGTTTTTACGGTTAGGTTTTTCAGATCAAAACCGGTTTCAGTGAAAATATCCTGTGGCAACCAACACACGCCCCGCTCCGCGTCATCCCAAATATCTTTTAAGATATTGGTCATTTGCAAGCCTTGGCCAAACGAAACAGATAGCGCCATCATCTCAGTCTTATGCTCAGCAATTTCTAACGAATAATGGCAAAACAGGCGTGTCAACATTTCACCAACACATCCCGCCACGTAATAGCAATACCTATCCATGTCAGCAAGCGTTGCCAAACCATCACGAAGATTTTCGGCCTGAAATATTGGCATCCCCTCCGCCATGGTTTCTACGCATGTAGATAAGGCATCGACCTGCTCTTTTTCAAACTGATGTGTTATCTGAATAACGCGCGGGATGACATGAATTAAAACATGCTCTGCAGCCAATGTTTTATCAGAAAGCAATGGCGACAGCTCGTTTGCAAAACTGCCACCATTACGTCCTGTTTTGACAACATCAATAAAATTGTGACAAAAATATTTTTTTTGTTCAGCGGTTAAAGATACTTCATCTTCAATAGTATCAACAATTCGGCATAACAAATAAGCGTTTGCTACCGCACGACACAAAACGTCTGGCAACTGAGGTATCGTCAGCGCGAAAGTTCTCGACACGCCTTCAAGCAACGCCATTTGAAATTCATCGTCGGCCATACTTTCAAGAGAAGATTTGTTAGTCAACGTTAGCAAATTGCCAGACATGTTGTTTTATGTTGCGGTATGTTTTGGTGATAGAAACTTAGACGTATCATAGATGTTTTGTTGGTATTTTGCAAAAAAATGTTGTTTTGTTGCCAATTTAGCAAATTAGTTATGATATAATTTAAACTAATCGATAAAATCAACAAAAGTAAATCGAAATTTAGTCGCCTTATATTTAAAGCGGGTACTTATTGCAAATAGAATATTGTTATTTATCAAACTTTACTGCAAAGCATCTGCTTAGTTATTAGTATAATTTTATCCAAGAGCCCTATCGCAGCCGATATAACTAATTCAAGTGGTAATTGCTTTGATGACCTGTTGTTTTAGTACGACAGAATATTTTTTTGCCGAATTTAAGTTTAATTTATCTTGGCTTTAAGTAACTATTTACATTTACAAACATTACAGGAGAAGCGCCCGTGAGTGTGCCTATACGTCAACAGTTAACTGTAGCCAGTTACCTTATGAAACAAAAACTGAAAGGGGTAAAGAAATATCCTCTGGTATTAATGCTGGAGCCTTTATTTCGTTGCAATTTAGCTTGTGCCGGTTGCGGTAAGATCGACTACCCTGACGAGATACTTGATAAACGCCTATCTTACGAAGAATGCATGCAAGCAGTCGACGAATGCGGCGCACCGATGGTATCAATTCCGGGTGGCGAACCTCTTATCCATAAGGATATGCCACGAATTGTAGAAGGCATAATTGCCCGTAAAAAATATGTTTACCTTTGCACCAACGCACTACTGCTTAAAAAACGTATTGACGACTATAAACCATCACCCTACCTGACATTCTCAATTCACTTAGATGGCATGCAAAAACAACATGATGCCTCTGTTTGTCAGGAAGGCGTTTTCGAACGCGCTGTAGAAGCCATTAAATTAGCGCTAGGTAAAGGCTTTCGGGTTACTGTCAATTGCACCTTATTTCAAGGTGAGAATGCTCAAGAAGTTGCTGAGTTCTTAGATTATGTGACTGAATTAGGTGTTGAAGGTGTAACCATAGCGCCTGGTTTTAGCTACGAACACGCCCCAAGACAGGATGTTTTTATTAAAGGGACTGATGTTAAGGAATTGTTCAGAGGTATCTTTAAGATTGGTAAAAACCGCAAATGGAAGCTTAACCATTCTTCCCTTTACTTGGATTTTCTTGCTGGAAATCAAAGCTATAACTGCACACCCTGGGGGAACCCAACCCGTAATGTATTCGGCTGGCAAAAACCATGCTACCTACTGGCAGACGAAGGCTATGCCGAAACTTTGCAAGAACTATTAACCGAAACACCTTGGGATAATTACGGCACCGTTAAAAACCCTAAATG
This sequence comes from Methyloglobulus sp., assembly GCA_965247625.1. GTDB lineage: Bacteria > Pseudomonadota > Gammaproteobacteria > Methylococcales > Methylomonadaceae > Methyloglobulus. The sequence goes on from CBDFHL010000001.1 coordinate 334,001, forward strand.
TGCAGGCTGTATGGCGCATTGTGGCTATGAAGCTACCGCTGTCGAAGACATGCTAGCGAACCCTTTGAAAGCATTGTTAACCTCGATTAAAGGACCAAAGACCCAGGGGGAAATGGTGCCAGAGCCAGTGCCACAATATAACGAAGAAAAACCGCTATCAACTTTAGCAGGCATTCCAATTAGGGTCGAATAACATTCGTTTTTGGACTAAACCCCAGTAATCCGCAAAGGAGCTTTAAGAAATGAGCAAGCTACCCCTGAAATTCGTTACTTTATTTTGTTTGAGCATAGCTTCGGCAAGCTATAGTTATGCCGCTGAGCAAAGCAAATCGACCGCCGTACAATTAGTCGAAAAATTCGAGCAAGAACTCATAAGTGTAATGAAAAACGGCAAAGCACTCGGCTTTAAAGGCAGATATGCAAAACTGGAAAGCGCCGTTTCCAATAGCCATGATTTGCCCAAAATTGCCCGGATTGTTGTGGGCAAAGAATGGGAAAAACTGACTGAGCCCCAGCAACAACAGCTTGTTGATGTCTTCAGCCGGTTAAGCATCGCTTCATACGCGCATAATTTCAAGGATTATTCAGGCGAAGCGTTTGCTTTCGATAACGAAGAACAAACGACACGTGGTGGGGTAGTGGTTCATTCGCACTTAACAATTCCCGATGATAAACCGGTGAAGTTTGATTACATGTTGAAAGAAAAGGGCGATAGTTGGCGCATTATTAATATAATTGCGAACGGCGTCAGTGATTTAGCCCTAAAAAGGTCGGAATACACCACCATTCTGCAACGAGAAGGCTTTGATGCATTGATTGCTAAAATAAACGAAAAAATTGATAATTACACTAAACAGTAAAATCTCAATTTTTTATTATGACTACACCTTACAATTCCAATAAGTTTCGCCCAGTTAATTTACAGTTAGTTTATTTATTTTTAAGCATTATTCTAGCCCTCTCCGGTTGCGCTACAACCCATGAAGAAGCGAATAATGCTGATCCTTATGAAAATTTTAACCGTAAAATTTATAACTTTAACGATGCTGTCGATGACTATGTCGCTAAGCCAGTATCAAATGCTTATAAATTTATAACGCCCGAATTTATGCAAAGTGGTGTACACAATTTTTTTAGCAACCTAAAAGATGTCAATGTTGTCCTTAATGATGTTTTACAGGGGAAATTTGAGCAAAGTGCGCAAGACACCGGCCGATTATTGATGAACACTACCTTAGGCATGGCTGGCTTGTTTGATGTTGCCAAAACAGTCGGTATGCCGAAAAATGACGAAGATTTCGAGCAAACACTAGCAGTTTGGGGTATTCCCCGTGGTAAATATCTAATCTTGCCTCTTTTGGGACCGATTACCACCAGAGGCATCCCTGGTGCTGTTTTTGATACTGCCGCCAATCCAGCAAGCTATGTTGGTGCACCAATTCAAGTTATTTCGTTAATTGACACCAGAGCAAATGCAGAAGGCTCATTAAAGTTTATAGATGAAGCATCTTTAGACCCTTATGTTTTTACTCGCGAATCTTTTTTGCAATGGCGTCAGCATTTGGCTACCGACGGAAAAACAGATAGCAGCACAGACATTACTGGTCTTGATGCCGACTTAATGAGCGACGATAAGGACTTAGCAACACCACAACCGAAAGCGACGCAGACAAAATCCGCCGTTGAAACAAAAAACCGTCACCAACAACACATTCAGTGATAAACGGAACAACAAAAAATTAAACTTCTAAATTGCGTAGTAAATTTGCTTATTTACCACGCAAGCTTGATGTGTTTTGATTTAATAAGCAATTATTATCCAATTAAGGAAGTAATTTGAATTGCTGTAGCTAACGCACGCTTACCCGCATCCCCAGAAACCAAAGGTTTTTTACCGGTTCGTATACATTCGATAAAATGTTTTATTTCTTCTAACAGCGCATCACCGTTCTCGAAAACGGACTCCTCAGTGATAATTTCCGGTATCCCTGGAAACATCTCTTTACTGCCTGTATGAAGCTTAGTAAGCACCCGATTTTGAAAATCAACTGACACATAAGAGTCTGGCCTGAACATGCGCATTTTACGCTCTGTTTTCATACTAATGCGACTTGCTGTTACATTAGCCACACAACCGTTAGCAAATAATAACCTAGCGTTAGCAATGTCTGTGCCGCTTGTTAATACCGCCGTACCACTTGCATCTATTTTTACGGGTTCCGAATCAACCAGAGCCAAAATAATATCAATATCGTGAATCATTAAATCCAATACTACGCTCACATCATTGGCACGTGGGTTAAATGGAGAAAGGCGATGCGATTCAATAAATATTGGTTTTTCACCTTTGTCTAGCCCGAGCACAGCAGGATTAAAACGCTCAAGATGCCCAACTTGCAAAATCACGCTATATTTATTGGCTAACGCAATTAAATCTTCAGCCTCGTCCACCGTCACGGTGATGGGTTTTTCGACCAATACATGGACACCTGCCTGTAAAAAGGCTTTACTAATTGCATGATGGTAGGTCGTTGGCACAACAATGCTCACTGCATCAACTTCGTCTAAAATGTCCTTGAAATCAGAATAAGCTGTTGCACCATATTGACAAGCTATCTCAGTAGCAATACTAAAATCAACATCGACCACAGCTATCAATTCACATTCTGGTAACGACGCATATTTTTGGGCATGGAACTTCCCTAAGTAACCAGCGCCAACCACAGCACATTTAAGTCTTGTCATAAAATAAAAATAATTGTCAAAACTAAGAGTAATTGTTTACAGCTTTAGTAAAGCACGTATTCTGCGCTGCTTTATTAAAATCTTTATGGAGTTTAACGATGCTAAAAATTTTATGAATTAATTTAACTAATATTTATATCTACCGCACTAAATAAATTAATAACTTAGTCGACTTATAAATAATGGTGCCCAGGGGCGGAATCGAACCGTCGACACGAGGATTTTCAGTCCTCTGCTCTACCGACTGAGCTACCTGGGCTTAAGAATACTTGCAGTATATTTAGTTCAGAACAAACTAAATCTTAATAATGGTGCCCAGGGGCGGAATCGAACCGTCGACACGAGGATTTTCAGTCCTCTGCTCTACCGACTGAGCTACCTGGGCGCATCAAAAGACGAGCATTAGACGCGATTATATGATTATAGTCAATAAGAAATAATGATAAAACAAGTCTATTTAACTACCAAATAAAAAGCAACGTTGGCAACTATTTGATTAGTATTGCAACTATCTACAAACATCTGAAAACCAAATACTTACGATTCTCCAAACAAGTTGAAGCATTGGATGAATACCCAACAAAATCTATGAGTAAAAATCCTTATACCATTCGACAAAATCAGTAATCCCAGTTTTGAGTGACGTATTCGGCTTGTAATCAAATTCAGCAATCAAATCAGAAATATCCGCATAAGTATCGGGTACATCACCTAGCTGCATTGGCAGTAAATTTTTGATGGCTGGTTTGCCTAAAGCACTTTCTAATTCACCAATAAAGTCCAACAAATGCACGGGACTATTGCTACCAATGTTATAAACCTTATAGGGGGCAGTACTAGTCCCAGGATCAGGATTTTCACTTGACCAATTGGAGTTAGATTGCGCAGGTTTATCAACAACCTTAGTTACACCGGTAACAATATCGTCTACATAGGTAAAGTCACGGCGATGATTGCCATAATTAAAAACATCAATGGCTTCTCCCCGCATTATATTGTGGGCAAATAACATTGGCGACATATCTGGCCGTCCCCAAGGGCCGTATACCGTAAAAAAGCGCAAGCCGGTAGTCGGCAAACTATATAAATGACTGTATGTATGCGCCATCAATTCATTGGCTTTTTTACTGGCGGCATAAAGCGATACGGGGTGATCGACATTATCATGCACTGAAAACGGCATTTTGGTATTGGCGCCATATACCGAACTTGACGATGCGTAAACCAAGTGCTCAATTTGATTATGACGACAGCCTTCCAGGATGTTGATAAACGCAACAATATTTGAATCAATGTAAGCATGCGGGTTAGCAATGGAATATCTAACCCCAGCCTGCGCTGCCAAATGAATAACCCGCTGGAAATTTTCATTGGCGAATAACTCTGCCACCGCTTGCCGATCTGCAATATCGAGTTTAACAAACCTAAATTGCGAATAATTTTTCAAACGCTCCAAGCGCGCTAATTTCAAATTGACATCGTAATAATCATTTAGATTATCGATGCCAACAACTTCATCGCCGCGCTCAAGCAACTTTATACATTGCATGGAGCCTATAAAACCTGCGGCACCAGTTATTAATATTTTCAAATTTTTGTACCCAATAAACGTATGACTGGCGAGAAAGTTGCTCTGAAATTAATTAACTACGGGCCGGCCAATTGCATAATACGCCAGGCCAGCGGCTTTTAATTGCTGGGGCTCGTAAAGGTTACGCCCATCAAATACGACAGCCTCTTTTAGTTTGGCCTTCAATAAAGCAAAATCAGGGCTCCAGAAATTTTTCCATTCGGTAACAATACACAATGCATCGGCATTGTTTAACGCTTCGTTTTGGGTTTTGCACAAGACTAATCCCGCTTTATCACCGTAAATCCGTTTAGCTTCATGAAATGCTTCAGGGTCATAAGCCTGTACTGTTGCACCGGCGACAATCAGAGCCTCCAATAACACTCGACTGGGAGCTTCGCGCATATCATCGGTTTTAGGTTTAAATGCCAAGCCCCACAAGGCAAATACTTTGCCTTTAAGCTCGCCTTTAAAATGCGTGGTTATTTTGTCAAACAAGACATGCTTTTGCCGGTCATTTATACTTTCTACCGCACTCAATAACTCGGCGTTATAGCCCAAATCTCTGGCGGTGCGCTCCAAGGCTTTAACATCTTTAGGAAAGCACGATCCGCCATAACCGCAGCCTGGATAGATAAAATGATAACCAATGCGCTTGTCAGACCCAATGCCATTTCGTACACATTCGATATCAGCACCTAAACGCTCGGCAAGGTTTGCTAATTCATTCATGAAACTAATTTTAGTCGCCAGCATGGCGTTGGCAGCGTATTTAGTGAGTTCAGCAGAACGCACATCCATCGCTATAATGCGCTCATGGCTTCGGTTAAACGGCGTATATAAGGCTTTTAACAGCTCGGTGGTACGTGGGTTATCTGTACCGATAACGATACGGTCTGGCTTCATAAAATCGGCAATCGCTGCGCCTTCTTTTAAAAACTCAGGGTTGGATACTACATCGCATTCCAGATTTACTCCCCGCTCATTAAGTACTGACTGGATAAGATTTTTTACCTTATCAGCAGTACCAACAGGTACGGTAGATTTATCAACCACAATGCGGTATTCAGTCATGTGTTCAGCGATTGATTTGCCAACGGCGAGCACATACTGCAAATCAGCTGAACCATCTTCATCTGGCGGTGTACCGACCGCAATGAACTGGAATAAGCCATGTTCTACCGCTTCTTTGGCATCAGTAGTAAAACGCAAACGACCGCATTGATGGTTTTCTTTAACCATCTCTTCCAGACCCGGCTCGTAAATGGGGATAATCCCATTGTTAAGGTTATCAATTTTATTTTGGTCAATATCCATGCACAGGACATCATTACCCACTTCCGCCAAACATGTCCCGGTCACCAGACCGACATAGCCTGTTCCAAATATCGTAATTTTCATTGTCAATAAGCTCTGATTAGTTACTTTAACAAGATCATAATATGTTGATTGTTAATTATAATATTGTTACAAATTGTTTTATTTAAATTAGCCCACATCCATTAAATAACCTTATTTCCTAAATTTTATGACTAATAACCCCCGCCCACGTTTACTGTATTATTGCCAAAGTTTGGTCGGTATTGGTCATCTCACCGCAAGCCTACATATCATTAAAGAATTGCTCAACACCTTTGATGTTGACTTGATTTATGGCGGCATAAACTATCAAGCCTTTTATAACCAAGACGGTTTTAGGGTGTTGCGCTTACCTACCCTGTTATTCGATGCGGTAGGCGATTTATACTGTCCCGACCATAACTATCGGGTTACTGAGGTTTGGCAACACCGCCAAACTGCAATAAGTGCCTTTCTTAACCCCAGTTACTGCGGTATCGTCCTGGAGTTTTACCCCTTTGGCCGTCGCCGTTTTAAACAGGAAATCCGCTGGCTGTGCCGTAAAGTCAAAAACCGTAACGGCGAAATTCCAGTGTTTAGCCAAATCAGGGAAATTTTAATTCCCGAAGAATTCGCAACCGAGCAAGCCATTCTAGCTACTGTCCAGGCTGAAATTCACACCGTTCTCGTCCGAGGTGACCCCAACGTTGTCCGCCTGGATGAAACCTTTAGCTTGACCAATCAATTAGGCGACCAATTATTTTATGGCGGATATGTTAGCGCTAGGTTTTCTGGCAATCAGTCTCCTCGCAAACCACAAATTCTCACCAGCCAAGGCGGTGGCAACGTTGGCATGGAATTATTATTTGCCGTCATTAAGACTGCCGCTTTTTTACCCGAATACCATTTTATCATTGCCAGCGGTTCGAGTTGTACCGAATCTGAGATTGCGGCTTTACAATCTGCCGTTGCCTCTACCAATGTTGAGATTGTGCCTTTTTTGGCTGATTTTCGTAACCAATTGGCGCAATCGGTGTTATCAATCAACATGGGTGGCGATAACACCTTATTGGATGTTATTGCCACCCAAACGCCGTCTTTGGCCTTCCCTTACCCTGGCAACAGCGAACAAACCATAAGGATTGAAAAACTGGCTCAACACGGTTGGGTAACCCCGATCTATTTGGCCGATTTAAATCCAGAAAGCTTGCAACATCACATTAGGGCTAGCCTTGATAAGGCTTATCCTATAGCACCAATTAATCTAAACGGTGCGGTAAATATATGCGAAAAAATTCGCGAAATAGTCGATACCCCCCAGTCTTGATAAATTTTTAACACTCACCTGTATTTATGCCATGTAGATAAGGAATGGTTCAACTATAAAGCTATTTTCCAATAAACCGCCCCAAAACATTACGGGTTATTTGCTTGACGGCGGGATTGGTTAATTTTGCCCGTAATTGAGGAGTGTTGAAATCATCCAACCCCCAACTCCACTGAATACTCCCGACAGCAAATACCGACGCGCCTTTATCGGTAGTATAAAACGTGACATGGGCAACACCGCCTTGCCCAGCGTCATTCAACTTAGTCCACGGCGAATTTGCCAGGATGATAAGGTTATTGGGTGAGCAATCAAATATACTATCGACTTCGTACCCCAATAACCCGGTTAAGCGCGCACCATCAGCCAGGCCAGTTTGTTCAAACACCCAATGCTGGGTATTGCAAACCACAATATCGCCATCAACTGGATCAGCAACATACATCACTCCCAAAAGTTGAGCTTCAGGGGAATAAACTGGCGCATCCCGCCAATGACATGTGGTTAGATGCTGGTGATAAATTTGTTCGGCATAAGGATCGCGCCTGGCACTTTTATGGCAGACCATCACCCGGTCGGCTTGTAAGGTTGCCGTGCTGCTTTCCAGACGTACCTGCCAATAACCTGTATTTGCTCCAAAAAAACCCAGGTTAATGTCATCATCCAATGCATTTTCCAAATGGTTACGCATTTCCCACGTCCAATATTCATCGTGACCAACCGATATGAAGGCGCGACATTTCTGCAATAACCCCGGTTGTTCATGGACATCTAAGTTAGTGCAATACGCGACATCGTAACCTTCCCGCTCCAGCCAGCGCACCATGTTAACTTCCCAGCCAGCATTACTAATCGGGTAACCGGGGTTATTGGGCTGAACATTGCACAAAAACTCACCGGCGCCAATACCATAAGCCGCCGCTGGATTTTGCTGGTTACCAGCATAAGGCCGATTGAATGAGACCTTATTGGCGCGTTGGTTATTGGTGCTGTTCCATTTGTACAATGACTTTCCACCCCAGTTATTGTAAGCCTGATAAGTGGTAACCGACTGTTGTAACAGAATGTCAGCTTGACGCGCCTCATCTCTTACCGTAAAGATAATATAGCTTTGTTTACCGGTTGAGGATTCAGTCAATTTAACCAGATAAACACCACTCAGCCAATCGTCAGAATCGTTAACGTTAATTGTAGACACTTTAATGGGGTTAACCCAGCAACAATCCAGCATACCGGTTTTGCTATCCATCGGTGGAATCAATTGATTGGTTCCTTTCTCGGTCATGGGGGCAACTACCAACCGCGCGCCCATACTTTGATACCAGCCCATGCGATATACCGCATAGGTAAACCGTTCCGCCTTGGTATTTACATACAGCAAAATAGTGTCACCCCGGTTGACACTGGTCGCCGAGGCATAACCTTCAATCTCATGGTTAGTGGCAGGATTATCCAAGAGCCAATCAGCTGCACCTGGCTTTAAATTTTCAATGCTGACCGGGTTTTGCCGATTCATCGTTAAATTATCGCCAGCCATGACTAAACAGTTCTTCGCCTGTCGCAAGCATAATTAATTCTGGAACTTGTAGCATCCAATTAACTTCCTGAGTTATAGCGGCACGGTAGGCTTTATTGATAAGTTGCAGCCGACCATTCCAGACAATCGTTTTATCATCTACCCTACAGTGCGCATGCTCTCGATAACTAGTCAAAAGTACCGTAATAAACTCTGGTGACAACATGCCGCTGTTATTGGCGTAAATAGGGTTATTGTCCTCAGTAGCCTTAAGATGCGGGTCAACAATCAAATCAGCCAAATCCTGGGCAGGATCGCCATAACAGCAACCGTCAAAATCTAGAATTGCCAAGACATCATCTGTGGTCAACATAAATTGGCCAAAGTGAACATCGCCATGAATAACCACCGGATTTAACCGTGGCAATCGCAACAAACCCTGTTGCATGTTTTGAGTGAACTCACTGAGATTATCAGCAAAAGACGGAAATGCTTGAACCAGTTTAGCTGTTTTTTTGATCATTTCAGCAAGACGTTCTTCTCTGGTAACACACTTAAGCATAGGGCTATCAATCGCATGTAATTTGGCGAGAATACGACCCATTGCCAAAAATAACCCATCATTCATGGCACAAGCCCAGTTAGTACCACACCGGTCAATTCTTCCAGCCAAATCGTGGTTATTTGCGGACTATAGTGCAGAGGTTTTGCCGTGCGATAACCAATTGCATTCAACGCTTCATAACACTGCTGCATACGCAAAAACACCTGTTCGCTTTTGTTGGTATCGTAGGTTTTAGCATAGACCACTGATGCCTTATTGGAACCCATATAACTCAATTCATAACGAATTATGCAGCGCTGTTCAGGACGATAACGGATGAGTTTTACGGAAACACCGCTTATGCCATTTACGCATTCGGCATGATGTTGGCTGCAAGGCAGATAATTAAGGACACGATTAGCATCCAATAACACAGGTAACTGAATTAAAGCTGGATCAGCTGGAAAACACCATACAATCATGTCCAGTTCAGGAATATGTTGAAAATCAACCACCCTATTAAACACCCGATATTCCTGGAGTAGGTTTTCATAAGCCGAGAAACTGTTTCCATTCAAAAACGCCCGGCAAAACAACATTGGCTTATGGTCATTGTTCGCCTGATAAGCGTCTAATTCAAATTCATAATTAATGCCAATGTATGATTTATCCCAAGCCACTTCGGCAAGATGAGTGCGGCAACGCGCATGATGGACAACGCATGATTTTATTTTTACCGGCTGTTGTAAAAGCAAGGGTAACCAGGTGCGCCAGACCTGTTTCATGTAGCTGGCATTTGTTAAATGCCCAAACGAAAAGAAAGGACCTTGGTAGCAAATTGCGGTCATAGTTGACGATTATTATTTTTATGAAAGAAAATGAAAAACAGCTGTATTAAAAGTTGTAGTTAAAATCAAAAAAGATGCTCCAAGCCAAGTCATTGTTGTCTTTATCAAATGCCGCACCAGGATCAAAAATTGCACCTTCTAAACCCAACTCCAGATTTTTCCATTCCCTAAAATTGGCGATGACATTAATTTCCTGACCGATGTCCCTATTCTTCCCGTTCGGATCTTCGTTAATGTTGGCATTGCGCAGAAAATCCTGGGCAACGACCTGATCGTATTTATGGTAGATAAACTCAATAGAGCTATTTTTTAAAACCCTTACCCCAAATGCTGAGGTAAAAATGCCAATGTTGGATAATTCAGGGCGCAGCAACTCGCCATAAATCCTGAAACGGTTTACGCCGTTGAAACGCCAGTTATTGCGTTGAATGCCAGTTTGCCGAAAGGTGCCGTTATGGCCATCATCATTGGGGTTACTGTCACCTGAGGCACGGGCATAACTCAAGGTAAAGGTTGGCTCGAATTTAACGGGTATAGTCCAAAATGCACCGATATCAAACGCCCAGCCGCTCACATCATTCCGGTTTACTTTCGCCACTCGTCGTTGGTGGTCAGGCAAGTCTTCTGCATCGTCATCGTCGCTGACTTTGTCATCGTAGTCGGTTACAGTCTCTTTTCCATAGACTCCCGCCACATCCGCCCAATAGGTGACGCTGCCGTAATCGTCAAAACCGACTTCACCAATCGCCCTCCCGCCAAACCAGGCCATATCCTGGTCGTAAGCATCACGGTTATTACGGTGGATAATTTGGTTTTTCGTTTCTACCGTGGAGCGATCCCATTGCTTCATGGCATAAAATTCCAGGCGTTGTTTGCTGTTCCACATCCAACTACCCAAACCTAAGACGCGGTAAATTTCATCTTCTTCAGCGGCAATGCTACGCCGGGTTGACTCGCCACCAATCTGCTTGCCGCCGGTTAATTCAAAATGCACAGAACCTTGGTTGTAATACAGCCGAAGCGCATCCATGTCCTTGTCCCACCACCACTCGCGCGTTTCCGAGACATTCTGGTTACCAAATTGCAGGCCAAAACCGGTACCGCCAATGCGGTCAAAATAAATCCAGGTTTCGTCACGGTCAAGTTGAAAGGCAGTCCGGTCGAAATTGTCATCCGCACTATTGAAGCGCGATTCAGCCACACCCTTAAAACTCAAAAACACTGCGGTAAAACGGGAAATAGGATAAAACGCCTCGAGCTTAAGTTCTTGGTCAATCCGCAGTGAACCATCCTTTTCACTTTTATCCAGATCAAGATCATCTCTAAAGCCGGGGTTAAAGTCGTATTCACCACCGATGGTGACGGGTCTCCCGAACAAATCGAATTGAAATTGGTCATCAGGACGACGCACGTCTTGACGGCGAATTAGCGATTTAAATATGTTGTAGCCATTTTGAGGAGTATGGACAGGGACACCCAAAATCGTAAATTCGTGTTCGCCATCTTGCCGCATGGCACTTACACTACTTAACCCCGTAATCTGCAAAGAATAATGCGCATAGGGTGTGGCTTCCTTGGCAATTTTTCGCGCTTCAAAACTACCATCGTCACGCATGGTTAACGAGACTTTTATGGTGACGCCGGGTTTTAGTTCATCGGCCTTAAAACTGCCGAATTCGGTTTTGTCTGACCAAACAATAACAAATGGACCGACTGCAACCGTTTTCTTAGCGGCATCAATACTATCTATTTGGCCGCTTACCTGTCCACGCTTAGGATCTTTATCAGGTAAGCGTAATTGAATGGTATCCGCCCTAACAGTTTTGAGTTTTTCACCATCCCAATAACCAAAAATCCTGAACCATTCGTTATCAAAATTTCCCGCTTTGGCAGTGCTTATGGCAAACAACAAGCCGAAAAAGACCGCTTTAACCATTCTGGATTTATATAGAAAACACATAATTTGTTGATTTGCAGTTAATGCACAGTAGCTTTTATCAAGGTACTTTGGGCGTTTTGATGGGATGATAGGAGTGCCAGAAAATCTGCTAAATCATTCAGATGCCGGGCTGCCATATCGGCATGATGAAACATGATGCCAGTGAGTGGGTTATTTTGAATACTGTTTACGATGTGCTTGGCTATTTCCTCACGCGGATGGTCATGGTCTTTAATCAACCGGCTCCAGTTGATGCTAACGGGGGCAGCTTTGAGCGTATTATTGGCAAATGGGGTAGCTGATAAATCACGAGACAGAATCTCAAAACCTACGTCTTGCAAGCACTGCACGGTATCCGCAGTACAGCGGTTCCAGGGCGGGGTAAAAATGGGATCGTTTGCTAAGCCTAAGAAACCATCAATAAGCGCCTTGCCCTTGATTATATCGGCTGCTTGCTGTGCGTGAATACGAGTCGAGCCGAATTCGCATTTACGTGCAGTTTCCGGCTCATGGTTTTGATGACTGAAACCATGCTGATGTAACCCCAATAACCCTGGTGATTGCCGCCAACGAACTAATAGTTCATCGGCCAGGGTTTGTTCCAATGCATCGGGAATTACTGCCAAGTCAATGGGCATCTGCCACCTGGCAAATAAATCTAGCAAAGCATATAAGTGGTCATTTGCCCAACCGGCATCGTCGTCGCGAAAAAAAATCCGCACAGGCTGAGGCGAGTTATCCAACATCTTCCTTATTGGTAAAAGCCAATCAGACATAGGCCGCTCCAGAAGTTTGGCAAAGCTGAGAACTTATTGGTAGTGTCCTTATTGCCAGCATGTCCTCGATTAATTCGACGCTACGCGCTGCTCCTGCCAGATCCAGCGTGGCATTATTGGGTATAAATACCAGCAGCTTTTCTATTTCAGTAATAAATTGCTCTACGGTTAAATCGTCCAAATTAATGGTTTGCAATAAGCCCAGTTTACTTAATCGGTCAGCTCGATTGCTTTGTTCATCTTCCTGGCCTTGCGCGAACGGAACGACTAACGCCGAAATTCCGGACTTAAGCAAATCCATCACTGTGTTATAGCCACATTGGCTAACTGACACCGAATGCGTTGCCAATAACTGCGCCATAACGGGTACGTGGCGATATAAGGTTAGCTCAGGACAACCTTCGGCAGCAGCCTGAAGATCAAGCCAATCAGACTCAGGTAAGAAAGGTCCCGCGACAACAGTCATCGGTAATTGCAATTTGTCCCATAGCTGAGCTTGGGCGGCAACCGCAATTTTAAATAAGGGCGCGCCGACCATGCCGCCCCCCGCCGAGACCAACAACCGGCGTTGCCGCTTCACTTCGTAAGCCACATTACTTTTGGGTAAAATAAAGCCGGTATAACTGACCGGGGTTATTAATGGACGGGATGGTTTAAAAGATTCTGCCAACTTAGCAAACCGTGGGTCGGCATGTACCAGCACACTATCAAAATAACGGTCAATCAGCCAACGTGCGCGATTATCATGCCGAGCCTGATCTTTTCTGGCATTAACCATAATGTCACGTAAACTGCAAATCACGAGGGGGTTATTGGGTGACATGCGTTTTGCCGCTTTCAATAACGGCAATAGTTCCCCAGCGAATTTCTTGCGGCCAAAAGGAAACAACTCAATCAAAATAACCTGAGGTTGATAGTCTGCTAATGCCGCCAGGATTATTTTTTTTCTTAGCTCTTGCGCCCCCACTACGCTAAATCGTTCATCTTGACTGTAGAGCTGATTGTCATTAGCCATGCCTAAAGGTGGCAAATTAATAATGGTAAGGTTATTAGGGGGCGGCGCATGTTCAGGAAACCGCCCACCATTAAGAAATACCACGTCAAAGGCCTTAGCCAATTCATCGGCAAGCGTTAATGCTCTGACCAAATGCCCCATTCCCAAGGAATGCTGACAATAAAACAACACCACGGGCTTAGTATTCATGATGCCACCCGCAGCCCGTTTTGCAGACGATACAGTTCATAGTAATAACCCCCTAACTGCATGAGCTTGGCGTGGTTGCCTTCTTCCACGATATGGCCATTTTTTAATACCAGAATACGGTCGAAATCCTGAATGGTATGGAATTGATGGGCAATCAGCAAAATCGTCCGCCCCTGATGCAGACGCTGCATGGCATTGCGGATTAAGGCTTGCGACTGCGCATCCACGGCCGATGTCGGCTCATCCATGATTAAAATCGACGTTTGCCGTATCAAAGCCCTTGCCAAACATAATCGTTGTCGCTGTCCACCTGATAAAGTGTTGCCGCTTTCAGCCATCAAGGTATCGTAGCCTTCGGGTAGATTCATGATGAACTCATGGGCATGAACTTGTTTGGCGGCGAATTCAATCTCTTCTTGCGTGGCATCCGGCCTGCCATAAGCGATATTTTCTTTAATGCTGGTTCCGAATAACACCGGTGCCTGCAATACAACGCCTATTTCTTGGCGTAGCGATGCGCGCTGATAACGCTTGATATTTTGCCGGTCGATTAATACCGCGCCTTTTTGCGGATCATACAAACGCAGAATTAAATTGGCGATGGTTGACTTACCCGCGCCGGATGCGCCGACTAAAGCGACCCGCTCACCGGGACGAATTTTAAACGAGACGTTATCCAGAATTTTTTTACCGTCCACATAACTGAACGTCACGTTGTCGAAAGCAATTTCACCTGACAATTGTTTTACGGTAATGGCATCCGGCTCATCCCTGATTTCAGGCTCGGTTTCTAGAATACTGTTGATCCGTTCGATACTGACCGAGGCACGCGAAAATCGGGTGGAAAGCCGGGTTATTTGCCGAATCGGTTGGTAAATCTGCGCCATATAGGATGAAAACACCAGCACATCACCTGGGGTCATTTTGCCTTCAAGCACTTTAATACAGCCAAACAAGACAACAATCGCGGTACCGAACGCACTAATAATTTCAACCAGACGCGAGGCTGCCGCTTCCAGCCGTGATGTGCGTATGCCTTCCTTCATGGAACGGGTGCTGTCGACTTCAAACCGTCCGCGCTCATAATCTTCGGTACCGTAAGCCTGGATTAAGGGTACTGCCGCTAATATTTCAGTAACCCGCGAAGCCAATTGTCCTTCGTTGCGCCGTTGTTTGCGGGCAGAAAATTTAACCCGGCTATAGATAAAATAAATCGAAAAAAACAACAGTGGAAAACTCACCAACACCAATAACCCCAGGTGCGTATTGAGCATGAACATAATCACCAACATGCCAGTCACAGTCAGCAAGTGCGTTGCCAAAGTCAGTAACGAATCAGCAAAAACATCTTTTAAAGTATTGGTATCGCTGGTGAGCTTGTTGAGCAACTCGCCTGACCGGGTACGGTGATGGAAAGATAATGACAAACGCTGTAAATGATTGAATACTTCGCCCCGCAAGGTATAAACCAGCAAATACCCAATGCGCGAGGTTAAAAAAAGTTGGTAATACGCAAAAAAACCTTTTATCAAGGCAATAGCGACCATACTACCCGTTAGCAGGATAAGTGCCTGCGTACTGCCGCCACCGGTCAACAAATAACTAAACGGTTGTAAAAGCGCAGGCAGCGGCTTATTGGACAATACGTTGTCGAATATCAATTTTATCGGCCACGGCAATACCAGGGTGACCAGCGTTGAACCCAAAATACAAAAACTCGCCAAAGCCAAATCGCGCCTTACTTTGTGCAAATGACGGCGCACAATGTTGCTGAATACGCTGCGTTGTTTTTTTACTGGTTTTTTCTGTTGTCTGGTCATAATTACGCTATCCGTTTGGATTATTTCCAACCTGTTATGTCCTGAGCAATTTGTAACATCTGCGACATCACATCATGCTGATCAGGCTTTTGCTGGAGATAAGCCCGATATGCCCGGGTTATTAGTTGTATCTGTAAATGCCAAACAAAGTGGGTAACGTTCAAAGATACTTGAGAAAAATGCTGGTAATCGGCAAAAAACACCTGGGTAAGGTTATGAGTGAATTCAACACCTAATTGATGACGGTATAAATCTGCTACAAAATTTGCAACATCAACAAGTGGGTTGCCTGTGGCAAGCTCATCAAAATCGAATAAGGCGATCGAGCCATCTTCGCACTGCAAAAGCTGCTGAATATGAAAATCAGCATGAAGTAAGCCATCCGGTACAACCGGTAATGTAGCGAATTGTTCACTCAACTGCTGGATGATGCGTTGTAAGCGATCGGCGTTATTAGGATAGGCAAGGCATAGCTTCGCCACTTTTTTTGTAATTTCAGCCAGCAAATCCAGCTCAGTCAACATAGGCAAATTAGGCAAATAACCCGTGTGAAATGCAACAATATTTTTGGCAATCTGCTTTAAGATGGATTTGGCGTTGTCATCATATAGCATTCCCAATAAGGGACTCCCTGCTAAACCTTCCAGCCAAAGGGTGTGGTTGTCTGCGTCATACAGCAAAGGCTTGGCAATAGTAAAACCGCTAAATAAGCAGTTCGCTTGGCTGCCCTGGCTTAAATTCAGTTGCCGCTGGTAAATTTCCGCCCCGTTGTGATCAGCAAAATTTTTAGCATACAACGTGGTGTTCTGACCGGCCGCAAACGTAATATCATAACGACAGGTACAACGAATTTCAGGGCGGTAGTTGATGATTTTGATGGCTACCGTTTCTGGCTTATCAGCCAATAACCCTTCACTGAAATAACCCTGCATCGCGTTTGCATCAAGCAGTTTGGGTAAACTGGGCAATTGCGGATCGTTAGGAAAACACCACAGTACCATGCCATAGTTAGCGAGATGCAATAAGGCTGACTGATCTGCTTTGGCTAAGGCGGCACGCGCCTGTTCATATTCTGTAAAACTGCGCTTTCCCAAATAAGCTTTGACATAAACAATCCGGTTATCGAATCTTTTTGTTTTAAGATTGATGCCATCAATATGATAAGCCACAGCCAAAAACGCTTTGTGGTGCGATGCCGGGTTAAGGTAGGTTTTGTAGCGCGGATGCTGGATGCTACATCGGGTTATTTGCCAATTGCCCGATTTACAATCAGGTAATTCAGCGTGCAAAAGTGTCGCCACATGCCGCACATCCAGCAACCTGACAAACTCAGGGTGCCGATCAATCATCTTTCAATCCGCTGAATTTTTTGCCATGAAACTCACCACCCAAGCGGATGGTTTGGATTGACGGGATGCGGCTGAAAGTTATTTCGTAAAGATACTTGTTTTTGACATTAATACTACGTTCTGCAGGATTAATGCCCAACAAGGTCGCCAGAATCATTTCGTTGGTATTGCGGTGCCCGACCACTAAAACGCTGTTCGTTCCACTGTCCAATAACCTCGATAAACAACCCAGCACCCGCTGCTGGAACAGGCTAAAATCTTCATTACCGGTTATGGGTTGACCTGATTTTACCGACTGCCACGATACCCGGCTACTAGAGGCAACATCACCTGATGCTTTACCTTGCCAACTGCCAAAATTAAACTCTTTAAGCGCGTCCAAAGGTTGAACCTTTAGCCGGTGATAGTCTGCGGTGGGGTGGGCAGTCGCCAAAGCACGCCCTAAAGTGCTGGCATAAATTGCCGATAATTTTTCCTGCTTTAACACATCACACAAACATTCAGCTTGTTGCCTGCCCTTATCGGTAAGGGGTGTGTCATTTTGACCGGAAATCAGTTTTTGCTGGTTGGCCAGACTTTCACCATGCCGAGCCAAAAATAACCGCTTAACCATAATCAAATCCCGGCATCCGCTTTAATCGCGGCGCAATAACCCTGGCTTATTTTGATAAAGCTAGCCAAATGTTGCAGGCGTTCCGGGTTTTGTTGCCGCAAGCTTCGGCGCAGCACTTCGTGAATTAATGCCGCTGCAATATACCAGTTGAGCTTATTTGCGTGGCCTTCATAACCCATCGCGGCACTATAAGCGGCAATCAACTGAGCGGTTACTGCATCAATCGCGGCAACATCAGAATTCGCGCACAAACCATTCAGATAGATGTTGGCAATAAAACTAGCAAAATCCGCCAACGGATCACCCAGGCACACTTCATCCATATCAATCAACACCACTTTATCGTCGCTAACAAGTATATTTCCGAGTTTTAGATCAAGATGCACCGGCCCTTGGCTCGGTTTCCCCCAATCAATTAAGCCGAAGTAGTCTTGCAACAACTGATTAATTACGTAGATTTTTCTGGCTAAATCAGGAGAGGCATTATTGGCAATAAGCCAGGTGGCTTCCAGGTGGCGTTTAATATCATCCAGTCTGTAGCTCGTGTTACTTTGTAATTGGCTACTATGAAATTCAGCAATCGCCTGGGCAAGCCGTATCAATAACCCCTCGTTATCTGGCTTGCTTAAACAGGGCCAAGTTAGCGAAACGCCTTCACAATGCGCTTGCCATAAGGTATTTAGCTCGGTGTCGTAAGCTAATGGCTTAGCACAATAACCCCCTTGAACTGCCAATTGCTGCATGATGTTGTGGCAAATTAAACCACCATCATCCACATAAGCTTTACCATACAGAGTTATTGTGGTGAAATTTGCTGTAGCCAAGTCATTGGCTAATTTCACGGTGTACCTGGTCATGCACGACCGCATCGGCAAGTAGTGCATCACCTTTATCTCAAGACCGAGAATCCATCCACTTACCGGCTCATTAATACGCGTAAAAAAGCGGGCAAAATAAGCCATCATGAAAGTGACATTGTGCAAATCTGCCAGGTGCGGCAGCTTTCGGTCATGCGGAAATTGCCAAAGTGTCGTATCAAGATCGGCAAGCTGAATGGCTGGACACTTTGGATTTTGCCGTGCCGGTTTTTGCTGTGTTTTATGGATTAATTCAGCGGTAACCAACCGTTCGTCAACACCATTTTGCCCAGCCTTTTTTAAGGTAAGTTGGTAAGACACTACAAACCGTTTGCCGGGTTTATGGCGTTTTTCACCAATAAGGCACTGGCTTATTGTGGCCTTGGGAAAAGCATCTGGATTACTATAATCAAGCAACGCTGTTTGCAGCCTAGCTCGCATAAAGTCAGCATCCAACAACTGGCTAATCTGCGGAAAAACCGGATCAATGGCATTTTGGCTCATAAGCATTCCCAAAGCGTCAACAAATCGAGCCATGACGCGGTGTCTTCAACTGACAACTTCAGCACCTTCTTGCTAGTAGTACCTTTCAATTGCCAGTGCCTATTCTGGTAATTTAGCTGAATTAATTCAGCCGGATTAGTCCATAAAATGGTCGAATTTATTTGCAGGAAACTTAAACTTTCAGCCTGAATTGCCAGAATATGTCCCGTCTTATCTTTACGGATAAAGAGCATTCGGCAACTACAACTAAACTCAGCAAAATTAAAGAGGCTGTTGTTATCGGCATGACTGATAAAAAAATAATCATGAAATTCCTTATCCGCTTGCTGACTAACTACATTTAACGCCGAAGCCTCATCCGGTTGAATAACCCTGCCATCAACTATCACAGGCAAATACTTTACTTGCAGACGTGGCGCTATGGTTTTGTAGGGGTACAACACGGTGTGAAATGTAGCATTACCCTGGCCTATTTTTGAAAACTGGACAATTGGTGCCGCTTGTTTTAGCCCATATTCGGGCGATACAAAACCTGGGTTAATGCTGGCTTCACTGGCTTCTTCACCGCAAGGCTGAACAATCAATAAATGTGGCGACAGTACCAGATGATTTTCGTCATTCTGATGCAATGTCGTCTGCACTTGGGCTAACGGAGCAAGATGAAAATACTGGTCATAGCGATGGGAATTTTGCGCCAGTAGACGGTCAGTTACGATGTAGTATTCTGCCAGCCAGAAAAAAATCGTCCGCTCATGCACAACAGGATAGTTATGGCTGCGCACCTCTCCCTGAATTAAATCAAAACATTCGGTGGTAACAAAAAAATTGAGAAGGGTTATTGGTTCAGGGTCAAGCGGTCGTTCGCATTGGTATCGAGTTTGATCGTTGCCATCAATCACTATTGTGTTATGCGCTGCCGTGCCTTTAAAGTAATGCCGCCAATTGATACCATCCGCATGCTGTTCGCTGTAAGTATAACGGCCAGGATCGACAATTAACGACTGGCCGTAGGCTGCCAGCTCAAAATTCAACGCATCGTAATGGCCGTGGCTACCAAAACCCAGCGGCGCGCAGTCAAAAAATAAATAGAAGGCTTCATGGTAAGGCTTACTTGCCCAACCACTACGCAACATGTAATAACCACTATGGGCGAAACCAACGGAACGCTGCGGTGGGGCGATACCCTGTTCACCCTGGCTGAGTACATACTGTCCATGCGGGTTAGGATAATAACTCTGCGCTTTCTGCAATAAGGGCAGATAGCTGGTGCAATCGCCATCATTAATCGCTGGAATAAAACCATCCGGCTTATGCACGTAATAAGAAAAGTGCAGGGCTTTACCGAGTAAGTCATCGCATTCGCTGGGCAACGAAATTGCATTAACTGCCGCTAATTGGCGAAACCGCAGATAATTTTTCAGCACAGTATGGTGATAATCGGTTGATAGTTCACGATGCACACCATCCGTCAACAAATCGGTTTGCATGTTTTCCAGCAGCTTATCTTTAGAAAATGCCAAAAATTCAGGGGCGGCGGCTAACTCCGGAAAAGTAATCGCAACTAAAAATATGGCATACAACTCCAGGGTTCGGTGATTACCTTCTGCCGTAAGATGACCGCACAAATACTGGGTTTGGTCATGGACTGAGTGGAGAAACCGGCAAAAAAATTCGGGGGTTATTGTGGGTGAGCGCCACTTTGCCACAAAATATTGATAAGCCAATAACCACTGCTGCAAACGTCGCCCTGTAACCTGGCTGTCGATAAAACCCTCAGGCACCTGACCAATCCAACTGGACAACAATCCCTGACATTTGGCAGCATAGCGCTCATCCTGATTGATATCATAGGCGCGCGCCAAATCTTTTAAATAATAAAACTTATGCAATAAAATCAACCATTCTAGGTCATTACTAGGATTGACTGTCCAATCAAAATTAGTCGCTAGTTGGTGAGTTTCGTTGTTTAAATTAAACCGGTTATTGAGAATTTGCTCTGCTGGCTCCAGATGCTTATGACGACCTCTAGGAAGTGTAACGCCTCGGTCTTGCTGACGGCTTTTGAAATGAGCCAACAAATCTGCCGACGACATATCGCAATAACCCTCTGCAAAAATGGTATTACCAGCAAAGGCCTTGATGCTAAGTTCCGCATGGCTGTCATTTTGCCCAACGTCATAATCAAGCATCGTAATAAGCCAATTCCGATGATTCATTAAGTCCGTTTCCCATCAATTTTTCCAGGCGAACGGCGCAATTTACCGCCGCATCATTAAGCCAATAACCACCTGGGGTATGCGCCATAATAATCCGGTGGGTTTGGCTAATGCCGTTGGTGTTGATCGCTATCTCAAGGCAATTGGCGATATGCGTGGCGCAAATATGCTCAACACTTGATACCGCAATCTCTTTAATGGAAAGCAGGGGCTTTTCCTCCGCGTATGGCAGCAAAACAGTATAAAAACTGCACGATGCGGCGTGCTGCTTAAAGTTTATTACTGGCGCGGCCTGCTTTACACCGTAAGTTGGCGAGATAAAGCCAGGCTCAACATCAACAGTTACAGATTGATTGGACGGCTGGGCAATTAGCAAATGTGGCGAAGCAACAACCAGCCCGTGCTGATTCTGGCTAACATCTACCCTATTGTTTGCCAACGCAGACAAATGAAACAACAGTTCATAATTATGGCTGTCATCTGCAATCAGCCGGTCACAAATCAGCCAATAAGTCCCCTCGATAAACATGATTTTGCGTTCGTGGCATACAGGATATTCATGGCTTATTGCAACGCCATGCGCGTAATCAAAACCCGGTCGGCTGACAAACGCTTTAAGCTGAAAGTCAGGATGCTGGCCAGTAATCTTGAATTTTTGCTTATGGAATTCATACTGTGTCTGGTTCATGCCATCTACTACCACGGTATTATGGTAGCGAGTGCCACGAAATAACACCCGCCAATTAATATTGCCGGATTCGTCGTAGGTATAGCGACCAGGATCTACAACTAAAGACTGCCCGTAAGCTGCCATTTCGATATTCAGTAAATCCAAATGACCGTGGTTGCCTGCCCCAACCGGACCACAATCGAAGATGAGGTAACGCTCGTTGGCAAATGATTCGGCGTTGTCGCCCCAACCACTCCGCATGGTGTAATAACCCCCAGCGTGAAAGGCTTGGCAACGTTCGTGTGGCGGAGTACCCGCTTTGCCCGCAGTAGCTACATAGCGAAAAGTTTCATCACCATATAGTTCATAGCCTTGCGCCAGCAAGTTTAAAAAACTGCCGGTATCGCCATCGCTAAGCGAAGGAATAAAACCGTCCGGTTTGTGTGCGTGCACCGAAAACAGTAAAGCCTTTTTTATCTGGGAATCTAACGCTTCCGGCAAAGGCAAGCCGTTCAAAACCGCCAAGCGTTTGACTGCCAGAAAATTGCGCAACACGATGTGGTGATAATCAGTTGATAACTCGCAGTGGACACCATCTTCCAGAATATCACTCTGGCTGTTTTTAACGAGCTCGTCCGTTGCAAACTGTAGCCAATAAGCGGCATCCTTAAATTCCGGAAAAACGACCGCCACCAAAAATAAGGTATATAACTCAAGCGTACGATGATTGCGTGCTGGAGTTAAATGCGCGCATAAATGACTGGTTTGTTGATGCAAGGATTGCAAAAACTTCTGATAAAACTCAGGATTTATCGCAGCCTGGCTACCGACATTAACAAAATAATAATGCGCGAATATCCAGTTTTGGATACGCCGTCCGGTCACATCACTGGACAAATAATCCATCGGCACATTATGTATCCAACTTGCTGTTAGTGCTTGCCACTTATCTACATAGCGGCTGTCACCGGTTTGCTGATAAGTCAGCCCCAGTCCCACTGCATAATAAAATTTATGCAGCATGATCGCCCATTCAATATCACTGCTGGGGTTATTGAGCCAATCGGGCTCACCCTGAAATTGAAAAACTTCTTCATTAAAATCGAAACGGTTTTCTAAAATGCCCGCAATTTTTTCAGGGGTAACCTGCGCTTCGTCACCGATGGCAAAATAATTAACATGACTGCGAGTTTTAAAATAAGCCAGTAGTTTAGCAGAAGACCACGTCGAGTAAGGCGCGTTTAACAGTTGACTGATGGTATTTAAATCAGTGGCCAGCACAGCACTCATGTAGCTCCTCAATCCCGTTCGCTAACCGGGTGACAAACAAATCTTTTAGTTCGAGCGTGGTTACTTGCGAATCAAAGTCCTTACAAACGCGAGCCCTACCCGCCTCACCTAACCGGCTACGCAATTCAGCATCGACCAATAAATTTTCGATGGCTGAAGCCATGGCTTCGGCATTTTTCTCCGGCACCAATAAGCCATTGACCTGATCGTCGATTAACTCTGGAATCCCGGAAATATCAGTTGAAATAACCGGTACCGACATCGCCATGGCTTCCACTAACACGTTTGGAATCCCGTCGCGATCGCCGTTATCGACCACTAGGCAAGGTAGCGCAAATGACGTCGCTTTCTGGTAAATGGTGCGCAACTCTTCCTGAGTGACTGCCCCGTAAAGGCTGACCGTGTCGCTGAGGTTTAAGCTGCTGATTAAATTTGCCAATTTCGCCGCGTATTCATCATCGCCCCCACCGACAATCTGGCAACGAAAACGCAGGCCTTTTTGCTTGAGAATCGCACAGGCCTTAATCAGATAATCGAAACCTTTCTTTTCAACCAGGCGACCTACTGACAATAACATCGGCATATCGTCAAGCTGCCCACTACTAGTTTTCCGACTGGAATTACTGAATAATTTGGTATCTAGGCCGTGGTAAATTTTGTAAATTTTGGTATTTTTGGGTGCAATTTTTTGCAGATGCTCTTCATTTGCCCCAGTACAGGTGACCAAAAATTCAGCACGCCGCATTTTTTTGGGCAGCAATCGACCTGGATTCAGTTCTTTAAGATAAATATCTTTGGCATGAGCCGTAAAACTAAAGGGAATGCCACTCATCCGGCTTGCAAACATGGCAATCGTGGTTGTCCCGTGACAAAAATGGGCATGAAAATGCTGGATAACTCCTGCTTGTAATGCAGCATTAGCAATATAGCCGGCTTGTAAAAACTCCTTGAAGAACACCTCTCGGGGCAATTCCAACCAATGATTGCGGTACTGCACACTCATCATCGCACATTCCAGCAACACCTTAAAATAAGCTAGGGGTTTGGCTTTAATTAATTGTTTGTGGCTTTGCGAAAACTTAGGTACATTATCAATAACCCAGCGGCTAAAGCGGCTTTCACTTAAGGCGTCAGCCTGTGGTAAATAAGTGACTGGCACTTTAATATCTTTTACCATCGCATGATTTTTCTGCCCTTCCAGTTTTTTTACTGAAAAAATGGCAAGGTTTACTCCCATTTTTTCCAATAACCTAATTTCATTCGTAATAAATGTTTCTGAGGTACGCGGATAACCTTTCAAAATATAGGCAATTTGACCTTCTTGTTGCCGTACACTATTTGCATTAATCATTACCGTAAGGATCCTAAATATGAAGAAGTCTGTTTTTTTTGTGAATGCCCCTGAGGAATTTTTATCACTTTGGATAACCTGGGCAAATCAGGCTTAATAACATCGCCAATAAGGTTTTTGATCGACTCACAAACACCCGCAAGACCGTTAAGGTTAATTTGATATTGAGACCGCTGGTGGCCAGCAATATCCGCGAGTTCCTCACGTACTGCTGCCATTAAATACGCAGGTGTCATATCGCGCGGATGGATTGCCCGCAATAGACCAAAATTTGCCATCCGTTCCGCGCGAATCCACTGTTCTTTAACCGGTTCTACTCTGGGGACGACAATAGCTGGCTTATTTAAGGTCAACAATTCACACACGGTGTTATAACCACCCATGCTAATGACCAAATCAGCTGCATCCATACAGGCCATCATGTCATCAGTAAAATTTTGCATTACTACATCTGGTCGTCCGTCAATTAACCCAATAATATGATTTCTCTGGCTATCAACCATTTCTGGCCCACAAATTATCAGCGTCTTGGTATCAGCTGGTTTTTCTATATGCAAACCATTGAGGTAACACTTCAATAATTGATAACCATCCTCGCCACCGCCGGTAGTAACCAAGATAAGTTTTTCGTTACCGAAACCCAACTGCTGACGAAATTGTTGCCTAGGTATTCTGCCGCTTTCCCGAGCGATGTAACCGCAAAAACGAACTTTGTCATGACTGGCACCGGGAAATTCGTACTCTTTCCGTAAATCGAAAATATCTGCAGAACCAACTACTAACACTTCGTCATAGAACTTCTGGATAGCTGCGTGATAGCCGTTTTTTCGCCAAATTCGGATTGTACTTTCAGGGCTGTCAAGAATATCCCTCAACAATAATACAAGTTTCGCCCGGTGATTTAGGCGCTGCAAATCTTCTAATGTATTCGCCAACTCATCACCAACGCCAAATGGCTTTTTATCCACCAAAATCAAGTCTGGATCAAAATCTAAGATTGACGACTGGATCAAATTACTTCGTAGGCGCAGAATCTGGCCATAATCTAAATCAAGAAATTTCGCCTCATAGTTACCGGCCATAGTCCGGGTCAAACAAGGTAATTTGATGTAGTCGATTTGAGGCGGAATCCTAAAAGCATGAAGCATCGGTGAACCGGAAAGGATTAGGATAGACAGGTCAGGATCTGCTTCTACTAACGCTTTTGAAATAGCCAACATCCGCCTTATATTCCCAAGCCCGAACGTATCATGGGAATAAACAACAATTTTCCTTTTTTTGTTTTCTCTTATCATAAGTGAGTTTCGGCGTTAATAATTAATGTAAAACAATTGCTTTAGCTAGCCGGTACGCTTTCTTACCGATTTAACCCAAGCTCAGTTAACTTAATTGTTAATTACAACAATGCGCTGAAACGTTCATCAAATTGTAATAATTCAATGTTTAACTTAAATATTTCAATTTTATTAGTCAGTTGGAAACTTTTTACTTTGGCTTTTAGTGATCTGCGTCATTTTTTGTCTAAATGACGGGCACTAATGAAATATTCGAGAAGGAATAAATTAAAGACTTACTAACTTAGGCTGAAATTTGGTTATCTTTGAGCCAAAGATAACCAAAGTACTTTTAAATGGATATATTGAAATATAACTTTTAACCCGTGGTGCATTTTAAGCGATGATGATTTTCAAGTTGTTTAAGTGGTTGCCGTTCCGCTGATTGAGCCACTGGATCAAGGTCAGCGAGGCCACTTTGGAAATGATCCGGGCGGATAGCCCTTGGAACGACTTGGCGTAGTTGCGTCGGATCATGAACTGGTCGCACAGTTGCGAGAACAGGGTTTCGATGCGTTTACGGGCTTTCCTCAGCACCGCGCTGAATGGCTTGAAGTCGGTTTGGTTTCGGCGCATGGGGGTTTCGAGGCGGATGGCGGCGGTGTCGAACAGGTCGTGCTGCCATTGGCGTCTCAAATAGCCCTTGTCGCCGACCAAGACGCAATGGCTAAGTTGCGTTTGCAGGTCGTTCAGATAATGGATGTCATGTTTGGATGCCTTTGAAATGTCGAAGGTTTTGATAATGCCGTCGGAAGTGCAAGCAGCATGAAACTTATAGCCGAAATAGTGCGTGCGGTGGACGGCGCAATAGCCGTAATCAGGGCTTGATTCTTCGGCTTCTCGGCAGATGGACAGGCGCTTGGCGCGGCCAAACTTGCAGATTTCCAGTGGCATGCTGTCCACCAAGTAGGTGTCTTCGGAAGGGGCGATTAGCGCACCCATGCGCTGGCGCAAGAGTTCAACCTTGAAGGTGAGTTGCCGCCGCCGGCGGTTAAAGACAGAACGGTCAATCCGGCCTGCCAACCCTGCCGGCAACTGCTTGAACAGGTGGCGTTCGGAATCGATGCCGAGGCTTTCTGCCGCCAAGGCCAACGCTATCAATTGTTTGTCGTTGAGTTTGGGCAAGCGCCGTTGCTTGAGGAAATTGTCCTGCGGCTCCAACTCGTGCAAAAGGCCGAGAATTTTGGTATAACTTGATTCTAAGTTGCTCATATCATTTGTTTTTTGGCGAAAACTTAATGATATCCACCCAGTGGAAATGGGCAACTTTTTTATCACCCCAAAATGCACGACGGGTAACTTTTAGTAGGAAACCAATTATCAACTTGCCTCTGTCTGAGCTTGCATAAAAAATGGACGGCTAAGTCATTTAATCAGATCCAACTTCTCCTGCGTACTCAACTTTTACTTTCGACAAACCTTGCAAGCCAATTTTTCTAGCCGCGCCCCGCGATAAATCAATTAACCGCCCTGCCTTAAACGGGCCTCGGTCATTTACTGTTAGTACGACAGACCGCCCATTGTATAAGTTAGTTACTCTGACCTTACTTGGCAGGGGTAAAGTTTTATGGGCGGCGGTTACATTATCTGGATAAAAAACCATACCCATTGATGTTGTGTTCCCCGACTCCCCACCGTACCATGATGCCATACCGACTTCGCTATAGCCTTTTGCGGAAATCATCGGGTAATACGTCTGGCCATTTACCCGATAAGGCCGGTTGTATGCTCGTTTACGACTTTGAGTATAGTATTTTGGACTGCTGTAATGCTTGGAGAACTTCGGGGTATCAGTGGCGCACCCCACCAGCAAACTAATTAACACCAGTTTTAAGGTAAAACGGCAAGCATATTTGATCAAACCAGATAATTTCATTACCAATAGTTAGTGGCATTTATTTCAATTCATTAAAATCTTAAGCTTGTAATTCCACAGTGTATAACTGATTAGATTAAGTTTAATTTAACGCAAGTATCTCTATAATACAGTAGGAACATTTAAACCAGATACGTTCCATAACATCATTACCATGAACTTAATGATATTAAGCTATAAATCCTGATTTACAACCCTTCTTATTTCCATATAAATGACCGTATTACTAAGTGATTTAGAAAAAATTGTCCGCGAGGCAGGCACTATTGCCCTCAATTATTTTAATAATTTACAACAACTTAAAGTTTCAAAAAAAAGCCCACGTGATTTTGTTACTGAAGCTGATATTGCTGTTGAATTATTTTTAAAAAAAAAATTGACTGAAAAATATCCCCAATATGGTTTTTGGGGTGAAGAAAGCGGGCAATCAGAAAATCAAAACAGCCGTTGGGTTGTTGATCCTATTGACGGCACCCATTCATTTTCTAAAGGGCAATATTATTGGGGAATAAGTGTCGCCTTGGAAATTAACCAAGAAATCGTGCTTGGCGCGGTCTATGCCCCGGCATTAGATGACTACTATTGTGCGGAAAAAAAAGGCGGCGCTTTCAAAAATGGTGAAAAAATCACCGTTTCTACCGAAACAAATTTAGCTGATGCCATGGTAGGGACCGGGTTTGCCTGCATCAGATCTTTTGTGCAAGATAACAACCTCAAGCGCTTTTGCCGAATTGCAGAACATACTACCGGACAGAGGCGTTTTGGCTCGGCAGCCCTGGACCTATGTTTGGTCGCAGACGGTCAGGTAGACGCCTTTTGGGAGCAGGAACTCAATTTATACGATATCGCCGCAGGTGCGTTGGTCGCGGCAGAGGCTGGCGCAACCATCACGGATTTTAAGGGTAAACCTGGGATTTTTCCGAAACAAATCCTGGCAACTAATGGTGGAATTTTCGGGCAAATTTTAGCGTTGATGTAACCTCTTATAAACCATGCTTGATAACATTTAAAAAGATTTTGCCTGGCTGAAATTAATAACTACTGAAATAAAATATGCTTAAGGTATCACATAATTTTTTTAGATTTTCAGCAAAAAGGTTTATGCGTTCTATACTTACACTCAAATTTAATGGATGCATTGCTGGGTAGCCCTAAAATTTGTTAAAACTTTATAACCCTGAATTTAAAGTAAATCCAATTTTTAAAAAGGTAACTAAATTAATTGTACAAAATGACGACTTTTTTATGCCATGTTAACTAAGCCAGAAGAAATCGCTAGCTTAACTAACGCAGAACTTATAGCGTTAGTTACCGAACTAAAGAACCAACAGGGTACGTTTGAAAAAGGAAAAAGCGACCTACAGACTGCTTTAAACAAAGCCACCAATGAGTTGAATTACACGCGGCATCAACTTTTGGAACGCGAAGCTAAACTTAATTCTATCCTAAACGCCTCTATTGAAGGTATTATCGTTATTGATACAAGTGGCTGCATTGTTTCAGTTAATGCGTCAGTAGAAAATATATTCGGTTACAACGCCGAAGATTTGATTGGCTTTAGTGTTAAAAAATTAATGCCGATTGCAATGCGGAAAAAACAGGAATATTACCTGGAAAAATACTTACGAATTTTTATTCCGAAAGCTATCGGCCAAATCCGCGAAGTTGAAGGTTTACGTAAAGACGGATCTTTAGTGCCATTAGATATGACTATTGCCGAATTTCCTCTCGATGGCATGCAATATTACAGCGGTATCGTCCGGGATGTCACTGCGCGTAAAGAACAAGAACAGCAAGAAAAAGAGCACCTGGAAAAACTTGCCCACGTTACCCGTTTGGGGCTAATGGGGGAAATGGCATCCGGTATCGCCCATGAGGTCAACCAACCGCTATCAGCAGTCGTGAATTACACCCAAGTTTGCTTAAGGTTTATCCAAAATGAAACACCTGATCTAGATAAAATAACTGAAGTCCTGCAAAAAGCGAACCTTCAAGCGCTAAAAGCTGGGCAAATCATCCATAGCATGCGGGAGTTCGTCAAACCTAGAAAAATACATCGTTCTACCGCAGATATGAACGAACTAATTTATGATGCCATTTCGATTTTCGATGCTGATTTCAAGCAAAACCTCATCGACATGCGTTTTGAGCTGACCAAAAACTTACCCAATGTATTTATAGATAAAGTGCAAATCGAACAGGTTATCCTTAACTTAATCAGGAATAGCATCGATGCGTTAAAAGAATTGCCACAGTTTACCCAACGGCAACTTTCAATAGAAACCAGCTTGAACGATTCCGATTTTATTGTTGTACGGGTAAAAGACAACGGGCCGGGATTAACGGCAGAACAGCGGGAAAAAATCCTAACACCATTTTTTACCACTAAATCTTCAGGCATGGGTATGGGGTTATCGATCAGCCGTTCCCTGGTTGAAGCCCATCACGGCACCTTACATTTCAATAGCAAAGAAGACAAAGGTACAACCTTCTACTTCACCTTACCAACGGAGAGCACAAATAATGGCCGAAACTAAGTCTAATTCTCTGGTTTACCTAGTCGATGATGATTTTTCAGTCAGAGATTCTCTTAGTATGCTGATCGAGTCTACCGGACAAGCAGTGGTATGTTTCGATTCGGCCGTTGAATTTTTGGATGCTTACGATCCCGACCAAGCTGGATGTTTGATCTTAGATGTCAGAATGCCGCGTATGACGGGGCTTGAACTACAGGAAGAACTCACTAAGCGCGATATTGGTTTGCCCATCATTTTCATTAGTGGTCATGCCGATGTCCCCGATTCGTCAAGAGCGTTTCGGGGTGGTGCAGTCGATTACATGGAAAAACCTTTCGACAGCGAAACCTTATTAAAACGTATGCAGGAAGCTATCCGTAAAGATCAAGAAACGCGGGCTCATAATGCCGAAAAACGCAAGCTGAAAAAACGTTTACATACGTTGACTCCCAGGGAAATGGAAGTGATGGGTTTAGTGGTTAAAGGCCTTTCCAACAAAGAAGCTGCCAGGGAACTGAATGTCAGCAACCGGACAATAGATGTCCATCGGGCTAAAATTATGGAAAAAATGCAAGCCGAAGATTTAGCCGAATTGACTGTGATGGCAATGCACTGCGGGGTTATTTGACTTTTTATTTTAAAAACTGATTAGTTATTTTCGTTTTTAACCGTCTATCGAAGCTATTGGGATAACAAAATCTCTGCTTTAATTAAATCAATGACAATGTAAACGCCTTAAGTTGATTTTTTAACACAGCACAACCAGTAAAATAATTCCGGGAATAATCCCCAATATCAAACCTACGACAATAGCAATAAGCTCACCGGTTGAATAATTGCAACTCCCGCTACCGATATTGACGTGCGCTGCACGGTCATTATCCAAACTCGCCAACATCATGCCATCAAATTCATCGGCAACTTGTTCTTGTGACGAGGCCAATATAATCCGTTGCTTTTTATCATGTAGCTTATTTTCCGCTGCCCTCAGATCATCGCTGAACGGCATAATGGTACGGGCATTTTTGAGCGCATTTAAAGCATCTTCGGTCGGAGTTAATGCCAAGGTACGCGCCTCACCCAAACTTTTTGCAGCGGTAATTTGTTGTTTAAATCGCGCAAGCTCCTGATATTGCTTGCTAGATAAAAGACAAGTTGTATCTATTAAGCTAAAAGCATTTTTTATAGTTGAAAAGCTTGCATCCGCACTGGGTGAGCTGATTAAAAAAGTAACCGTTAAAACAGCACGTATAAAACCGCTAAATTTATTTTTATTGTTAGTCATGATGTTGTCCTTAAAGTGATATATAACTATTGTAAATTTTGCATTCACTAGCCTTATCCATATGAATGGTATCGATTATATTATTTCGATAAATAGGTGTAGGACGCCAAACCCGCCATCAGTTCTTGCTCGTAATCGTGTCGTTGTTGGGTATTTAAACTACTATCTGCCAGTTTTTGCCGATAGGCCACTTTCAATTCTTCCGTACTAATATGGACATAGTCCAACAAATCGCTAACATGTTCACCTTCGTGCAAATCGTAAAAATGATAACCATTGTCGTCTAGCTCTACGTTGATAGAATGCGTATCACCAAACAAATTGTGCATATCACCTAATATTTCTTGATACGCGCCAACCATAAAAAACCCGATAAGGTACGGTTCTTTAGGGTTAATATCATGAATTGGCAAGGTTTTTTCAATATTCTGACCATCAATATATTGGTCGATACGGCCATCGGAATCGCAAGTTAAATCTTGGATTACCGCACGGCGCATAGGTGCCTCATCCAACCGATGAATCGGCATAATAGGAAAAATCTGGTCAATCCCCCAAATATCCGGCATGGACTGAAAAAGGGAAAAATTACAGAAAATTTTATCGGCCAGCTTTTCGTTTAATTCTTTCAGGATAGCTGCTTCGTTTTGGCTCTTGGGGTTAAGCAAACCCTTAATATACTGGCAACGCAGCGCGTAATCCTGTTCGATTTCTGCCAGTCCCTTAATGTTCAATTTACCTTGGGCAAATTGGTCGCGCGCTTCTTTGAGATTAAATTGGGCATCATGGTACTGTTCGACTAAATTAGAGCCACTGCTGAAATTAAGATTTTGTCCCTGGATTACAATAAACCGATTCTATATCGGTAACATTAGTAATGAGTACTGCGTGGTGCGCGGTAATGGCGCGGCCTGATTCAGTGATAATATCAGGTTGTGGCAAGTTTTTTTCTGCGGCAATCTCGGTAAAACTACGCACAATGTTTTGGGCATATTCATCCAAACTGTAATTGATGGAAGATTCGCGCCGTGACCGGCTGCCGTCATAATCAACCCCTAAACCACCACCTGCATCTACAATTTTTATAGGCGCACCAAGTCGGTGTAATTCCGCATAAAACTGACCCACTTCCCTTAACGCCACTTTAATATCGTGGATATTGGCAATTTGCGATCCCATGTGGAAATGCATTAACTGCAAACAATCCAACAAATTTGCCTGATCTAATCTCTCTATCAAGTGCAAGAGTTCATTAGCATGAAGGCCAAATTTAGACTTCTCACCACCAGAATTCTGCCATTTACCAGCGCTAATACTGGCCAACCGCACCCGGACACCAACTAATGGTTTTACTTCTAAGCGTGCAGCTTCTTCAATAATTAAATCGAGTTCTACCGGTTTTTCAATCACCAAATACAGATTCAATCCAAGCTTTAAACCGATTAATGCCAAGCGGATATAAGCCCGGTCTTTATAACCATTACATATAATGGTACCGGCCGGTTTCGATAACGCCATAATTGCCAACAATTCTGGCTTACTGCCAGCTTCTAAACCAATATTTTCAGCCCCAAGAATACCTTCCACAACCTTACGTTGTTGGTTAACTTTTATGGGATAAACCGGGGTATAATGACCTTGATAATCGTTATTTATGCAAGCTTTTTGGAATGCGGCATTTAATTGTCTAACCCTGTCTTTAAGGATATCGGTAAAGCGCACCAGTACGGGCAGCGATAATGCTTTATCGTTTAAAGACTCAGCGATTTCAAATAAATCAACCTCAGTTGCTTTATCTGCACAGGGTTTTACTGAAACATTGCCTTTGCTATTAACTGAAAAGTAGCCTTCGCCCCACGAATTAACCCCATAAGTCTGAATAGACTGACGAATAGACCAAGTTTTAGACAGGTTAGGTTTCAATGTTAAACTCCTTATGATGTAAGTGCGACTGCTATTATAATGATTTTATTTTCAGGAAATTCTACAAATGAGTCCAACTCCCTTGCCCCCTGACGATTGGTTTACCGAACAACACCTTAATGCCGGTTCCGCTTTCTCCTTAAAAATCAAACGTAAGCTACACGAAGAACAATCCGATTTCCAGCATTTGGAAATCTACGAAACTGAAACGTTTGGTAATCTTATGGTGATTGACGGCTGCACCATGGTCTCTACTCGAGATAATTTCTTCTACCATGAAATGATGAGCCACCCTGCCCTATTCACTCATCCCGACCCTAAAAAAGTCTGGATCATCGGCGGCGGGGATTGCGGCACTTTACGCGAAGTGTTAAAACATCCATCGGTTAGGCATGCCGTACAAATTGACATAGACGAACGTGTCACACGATTAGCAGAAAAATATTTTCCCGAATTATGTGATTCTAACGACGATATCCGGGCTGATTTAAGGTTTATCGACGGTATCAAATGGGTTAAAGAAGCCGAGCCACATTCAGTTGACATTATTATAGTTGATAGCACCGACCCGGTTGGCCCAGCCGAGGGTTTATTCAATGCTGAATTTTACCGCGACTGTTTTAATTGCTTAACGGAAGACGGCATCTTAATGCAGCAAAGTGAATCGCCATTACTGCATTTAAACCTAATTAAAGAAATGCGCCATGCCATGTGGTCGGCAGGATTTGTCGACATGGATACCTTATTTTTTCCACAATGTTTATACCCATCTGGCTGGTGGAGTGCCACTATGGCAAGCAAATCAAGCTTAGATCATTTTAGGGAAGCAGATGTTGCCGCGAAAGATTTTGAGACTGTCTACTATAATCTAGACATCCATAGAGCGGCATTGGCACAGCCTGAGTTTGTAAAGAAAGCGTTAGGATAGGTTGAGTTGAATCCTATTTTTTAATCATTAACCGAGATAAGCTTATGTTTGATAACAAAACCATCGACGATATCGCTAACCGTTTAGCTAATGTTATACCGCCTAGTTTTAACCACATAAAAGAAGATGTAGAAAAGAATTTTCATGCCATTTTGCAAAGTGCTTTGGCTCGGCTTGATTTAGTAACACGTGAAGAATTCGAAGTGCAGAAAGCGGTATTGGCAAAAACCCGCCAAAAACTGGAAGACCTGGAAAAACGTGTGTGCGAAATTGAACATCAAGTCGTAAGTAAAGAGGAGATATAAACGCTACGCCATAAACTATCGGATACTATTGCCCGATTAGTGTAAATGCCAGAAAAAATAAAACTATGGCTTTAGCCATTATCTATAGCCGTGGCCGCGCCGGTATTGATGCACCCTTAGTCACGGTAGAAGTTCATGTCACGAATGGGCTTCCGGCGATGAATATCGTCGGACTTCCGGAGGCGGCCGTTAAAGAAAGTAAAGACCGGGTACGTGGGGCTTTATTAAATTCACGCTTTGACTTTCCTGTCCAACGTATTACCGTCAACCTTGCTCCTGCCGAACTGCCCAAAGAAGGTAGTCGCTTCGATTTGGCAATTGCTTTAGGCATTCTAGCGGCATCCGGGCAGATCCCGATGGACCAATTAAGCCAATACGAATGTGTTGGAGAATTATCCTTGGGCGGCGAGTTACGTCCGGTGAGCGGAGTTTTGTCCGTTGCCATAAAAGTTCGCGACCAACACCGAAAATTGATTTTGCCAAAAGATAACTTGGCAGAAGCAGCTTTAGTTAAGGGCGGTGAACTGATTCCTGCCAACCATCTTTTGGAAGTTTGTGCGCATTTGGCAGGACGGCAGCTTATTCAACCTGAATATCCAGAGACTTTCTCAGAAACCAACGGATTTGATATTGATTTTGCTGACGTGCATGGACAATTTCATGTAAAACGGGCATTTGAAATAGCCGCCGCTGGAAATCATAATTTATTAATGCTTGGCCCACCTGGCACGGGTAAATCCATGCTAGCGGCACGAATGCCAACAATTTTGCCAGAACTTACTGAGCGACAAGCGCAAGAAACTGCGGCAATTGCCTCAATCAGTGACCAAGGTTTTAACCTGGCTAATTGGTTAAAGCCTCCTTTTAGAAATCCGCACCATACCGCATCTGCGGCCGCACTTGTTGGTGGGAGCAGTAACCCGAAACCCGGCGAAATATCCCTGGCACATAATGGCACATTATTTTTAGATGAATTGCCTGAATTTGACCGTAAAGTACTGGAAGTCTTGCGCGAACCACTGGAAACCGGGCGAATCACCATAAGCCGCGCTAACCGACAAGCAGACTTTCCGGCGCGTTTTCAGTTAATAGCGGCGATGAATCCCTGCCCGTGCGGTTTTTTAGGGGATGCTTCGGGGCGTTGCCACTGCACTTCGGAGCAAGTGCTACGCTATCGCGCCCGTGTTTCCGGGCCACTGCTGGACCGTATCGATATGCACCTGGAAGTACCACGGATTCCGCACGAAGTATTACGCAGAGGCTCGGCAGATGGTGAAGAAACTAGCGTAACCATCAGAAAGCGGGTGGTCACCGCCCGCAGCAAAGCAATGGCAAGAAGCGGCAAGGCAAATTCGGCGTTATCTGCGAAAGAAGTCAAACAGATATGTCTACTTACAGAACCCAGCCATTTGATTTTGGAACAGGCGATGGACAAATTTGGCTTGTCACACCGGGCTTACCATCGGATTTTGAAGGTATCACGTACTATTGCCGACCTCGCCGGATCGAAAGACATCACTACTTCCCACTTAAGCGAAGCAATAAGCTACCGGAAACTGGACAGGTGTGTGTAACACCCGCCCAATTCCTTCAAATTTACTTGATTTTAACCAGCTCTTTACCTTCACTAGTGAAGTGGCAGATACCGGTAACAAAATCTTTGCACGTATCAGACTGCCCTATCTTTGCGCCTGTAGGGCTAAGTTGGATGTCCAGGACACAGTAGGAGGCGTTTTCTTCCGAATGTTTTTTTAAAGTCAGCTTGTTTTCGCCCGCACTTTTTGCGGTGCCGATAATCTCAGAAGAACATGCTTTCTTGTCTTTTTCGTCAGCATTGGGTTCAAAATCAACATCCGCAGTCACTTTGTATTCATCAGCCAGTTTGTTGATTTTTAAATGATGGACGTGGTTTCCTTCCCGAAGTATATAATGATCAGTTGCGGACAGCGCATTACCGGCAAATAAAGTTGCCACCAAAAAAAGTGCTTTTTTCATAAACTCCCCTCTAAATTATTTAAATTAATAACGGTCAACTACTATTTTAACCTAGAGTCGGGTTTACCCCAAAAACGTAATCGTATAACTCTAAATGTGAATACCTAAAATCCTCGAATGAGCAAATTGAATACCCAACAACAAGCCGCTGTTAAAGCCATCGATAACCCTTTATTAGTGCTTGCTGGCGCAGGTAGCGGCAAAACCAGGGTGATTACTGAAAAAATTGCCTATTT
Organism: Methyloglobulus sp.; assembly: GCA_965247625.1. Taxonomy (GTDB): domain Bacteria; phylum Pseudomonadota; class Gammaproteobacteria; order Methylococcales; family Methylomonadaceae; genus Methyloglobulus. Next base: position 370,876 of record CBDFHL010000001.1, read on the forward strand.
AATAAACAACGGAATGTCTGCAAAAAATATTGCTGCGGTCACTTTCACCAATAAAGCCGCCAGGGAAATGAAAAGCCGGGTTTCTAAGTTGCTCGACAACCAGCAAAGCCGGGGCTTAAAAGTGTGTACTTTCCATGCCTTGGGCTTGGAAATTTTGCGAAAAGAACGAAAAATACTGGAATATAAAGCAGGGTTAACCCTGTTTGATGAACAGGACAAAATTACTCTGCTGAAAAACTTAATCGCCCATAACGCCAAGCTGGGCGATAACGAACAAGTCGAGCAGTATGCTTGGCAAATAGGCCAATGGAAAAACGCGTTTATTACCCCAACACAAGTTGAATCAGCCTTAAATGAAGAGCAACGCGCTTTAAGCCCGCTTTATACTGGCTACATACGTAGCTTAAAGGCCTATAACGCGGTTGATTTTGACGACTTGATTTTATTGCCCGTTTTGTTATTTCAACAACATAAAGATATTTTGGCGAAGTGGCAAAATAATATCCGTTATCTGTTAGTGGATGAATATCAGGATACCAATAATACCCAATACCAACTGATCAAGCTGTTAACCGGTAGTTTAGGCAAATTTACCGTAGTTGGTGATGACGACCAGTCGATTTATGCTTGGCGTGGGGCTAAGCCGGAAAATATTAGTCAGTTACAGCATGACTACCCCCGCTTGCAAGTGATTAAATTAGAGCAAAACTACCGCTCCACTGGACGTATTTTAAAGGTCGCCAATCATTTAATCAGCAATAATCCCCATGCTTATGAGAAAAAACTCTGGAGCGATTTAGGCTATGGCGACCCACTCAGAGTAATTAGCCATAAAGATGAACTCACCGAAGCCCAGCAAATTGTCGCTGAATTAGTGCATCATAAATTCAAAACCGGGGGCAGTTACGGTGATTACGCCATCCTATACCGAGGCAATCATCAATCGCGCTTGTTTGAGCGCAATTTGCGCGAACAAAATGTCACTTACTTCATCAGCGGTAGCACCTCATTTTTTGCTTATACTGAGATCAAAGATATCCTGGCCTATCTGCGCTTACTGGTTAACCCGGACGATGACGCGGCTTTCCTTAGAATTATTAACACACCGCGACGGGAGCTTGGACCAAGCACATTAGAAAAACTTAGCGCCTATGCCAACCAACGTCAAATAAGTCTACTGTCTGCCTGCAATGAACTGGGTTTAGGGCAAACGCTCTCAAGTAAATCACATACCCGGCTACAACAATTTCACGACTGGATTACCAAAACTGCACAGCAGGCCGAACAGCAAGACACCTTTAAAATTATCGGTGATATGATCGAGAAAATAGGCTACGCGCAGTGGCTACGGGAAAACAGCAAAACACTAGATTCTGCCGAACGTAAAATGAAAAACGTCTATGAGTTAATTGATTGGTTAAAGCGAATTGCATCTAAAGATGAAACCCAAGAAAAACCGTTAGCGGAAGTCATCGCTAACATCATGCTTATGGATATTCTGGAGCGAAACCAAGATGCACAGGAAGCTGTCGACCAAGTCAGCTTAATGACATTACATTCAGCTAAAGGCCTGGAATTCAAGCATGTATTTTTGGTGGGTATGGAAGAGAATATTTTGCCCCATGAAAACAGCATGGATGCCGATGGTATGGAAAGTAATAAAGGCATTGAAGAAGAACGGCGACTGGCTTATGTCGGCATTACCCGCGCCCAACGTACATTAACCTTTAGTTATTGTACGCATCGCAAACGTTACGGCGATGTCGCCGAATGCCAACCAAGCCGTTTTTTAGCAGAGTTACCGGAAGACGACCTTGAATGGACAAATAAAAAACAGCTTTCACCCGAACTTAGCAAAGAACGTGGCAAAGCAAACTTGTCGCAACTAAAATCAATGCTATCGTAATTAAACCGCCAATCAGGTACAATATGCGGCTAAACGCGCCCGTAGCTCAGCTGGATAGAGCGCAGCCCTCCGGAGGCTGAGGTCAGAGGTTCGAATCCTCTCGGGCGCGCCATTGTGTTTTTACCCCCGGAAAAGTCCGCTAACACCTTGAAGGGTAAAGTGGTTTTTGCGGTTCGAAATCCCTCATTTCGCACATACGCTAAACGGTCTGAAAACGTCAGTTTCAGCACCGCTCTTTTGTCCTCCAGCCGCTCGGAATGCCGGAGTTTATGCGGCTTTGCGAGGAACTCCATAGCGGTTCGAAAAATTTCATCATAGTGTCGGAGCGGCTTTCCGCATGAAGCCATTTTTTCCCTCAATTCCATCTTTTGAACCTCCATATCCTTAATACGGTTTTCATAGGCGCGGATAACGCTGGGCGAGTCAGACGCCACAACCCGGTCGAGCAATTGTTCGATGTTTTTATCGATTTTTTCGATTTCAATCGTCAGGGATTGAACCCGAATTTTTTGGGCGTTGAGCCGGTGATTCCATAAATCTTCAAAGATCATCCGGGCCAGGTTAAACAAACCTTCAGTGGGTTTAAGAATTTGAAGCAAGCCTTCAAACTCGCCTTCGAGGACATCGCGCTTGATCGACTTGCCGTAACTTGCACAGCCTCTCGTCGGACACAGGTAGTAGGGATAACGGGCATGACGCCCTGTTGACCAGCAGGCGGTCAGGGGGGTGCCGCAATGCCCGCAGGTCACAAATCCCCGAAGCGGGAAATCCATATTGATGTTTTTACGCGCAGGGACTTTGGCGTTGCCTTTGAGGCGGCTTTCGATTTTGCGGAATGTTTCCAGGCTGATTAAGGGTTCATGGTGGCCGGGGCGAAGCCCGACTTCCCAGTTCGGCGCTTCGACATATCCAGCATAGACGCTGCGCGTCAACAGATCAGTAACTTGCTGATTACGGACTTCGCCTCTACGATCACGCGAATATTCCGGATGGGATTCCAGAAAGCGCTTCACCTCGGCCTGCATCTGAAAACGCCCCGAGGCATAGCCTTCGAGCGCTTCCTGAATGATCGAAGCAAGCGGCTCGTCGCGCACCAGAATGTTTCCTTGACCCGATGTTCGCTGATAACGGTAGCCGACCGGGGCCTGAAAAACCCAGAAACCGTTTTGAACGCGGGCACGCATCCTGTTTCTGGTTTGCTCGCTGTTTTTCTGGCGCTGATGCTGGGAAACACTAGCCAAGAGGTTTTCGACCAGCTTTGAATCGGAATCCTCGCCGAATTCAATCGAAGGAGATTCCAGGATGCCTCCGGCATTGCCTATGTCTGCGCGAAGTTGTAAATGGGCATCAAGGCCCCGTGCCAGACGGGAAATATCGTCGATAATCACAACATGGGGCTGACGCTTATTCTTGCGCAGATAAGTCAGCATACCTTGCATACCGGGGCGGTTAATCAGGCTCCCGGACATATACCTGAACAACCTCATAGCCTTTGTACTTGGCGTACTCCCGGCAGCGCGTTTCCTGAGAACCCAGACCGTCCCCGCGTGTCGTCTGCTTGCTGCTGGAAACGCGGCAATAAAGGACGGCTTTCTTTCTTGAGCTGTCTGTCATGGGTAATCCTCCTTCTCTTTAATACCAAGGGCACTATGGTTGAAGCGGGGTGATGTGGCATATTCTGCCTTCTCATCTCCTTCAGAATCTAAAGAAATTGGGCAGTTGTCACGAAAAATATATTGCACGGCATCGACGCCAAAGCCCAGGTCAACAAAGGCCGCCATAATCGACCAAATTGTTTGCAGCAATTCTATCCTTTGCTCCTCGGTCAGATCGAATACCTCCGTGTGATGCTGATATTTTTTGACATCAAGCGGCAGGCTGCCGGTAGCTTTGATAGGAGCAGTTTCCTCTGCTTTGGTTTCGGGTATTGTAGTTATATTTTTCACGTTATAGCCCTCTTTTTTGTTTGGTTGTTACGCGTTTTTCCTCCCCACAGCAAGAACAAAGCAGGAACATTTAGCCGATTTTTGAAACCCGAAGCAACCAAATTTTGTAAGCAATTGTCTTCACAATCTTTTTTGTGGAAAGCGGTTCTTGTTATGACTATAATCCTAACGAGTTCGGGAGAATCCTCTATCCTGGGTTACCTCCTGGGCAGTTTTTTTTGCTCCGTTCTTCCGAATAGTCCTGCATCCGTTCTTCGCGCAGTTCGCGTAAGGTGGTTACCCGCCCATTCACGGGCAAGCTGTTCAGGGTCAATTCCACCCCGTGGCCGTCTTTGTGCCGCCACGCGGCTCCAATCCGGTTCCAGATGCCTTTGCCGTCCTGAGTTTCCTGGACTTGATAGGCGACAAAATCAGGTTTACGGCTCTGCATGCCGTTTTCTTGTTCGCTCATGCTATTTTCCTCAACAATTTACGGTAAAGATGACTGACGACATCGTGTTTGCCGGTATCGATCATCACAATGAAGGGGCAGGAAGACCCGTCCCGGTATCTGGTTTTTCTATGCAGCCCCTGATAGTCGCAATCGGTCATTATCTTGCTGTGACCGATCTTAAAATAGCGGTATTCGTAGCGGAAATGCGGCTGGATTGGAGAGATAAAGACCGCCAGAAGCAGAACTAGCGGCCAAAGTTCAAGCATCCGGATCAGTCCGCGAAGGAACAGGCTCGTCAGCGCCCAGGGACGCAGTTTTTTGGGTGTGTAGTATTCCATAGCAGTATCTCAAAGTTATAACCGCAACTTGGTTTTTTTGCGGAAGGGTTTGCCGTAGAACGGATTGATTCCGACCTGGCGCTTCCAGGGGGAAATTTCCGCATAAGAAACAGGATCAAACAAAATCGGTCTGCACCGGCGAATAAATAAAATGCCTTTGTCCGTGCGGCGCAGTTCATCCTCGGTCATCAGGGGGCGACCGGCTTCACTCATGTTTTCCCGCACCCCATCCTGGTTATTTGGCAGAGCCAAATTCGCGGACATGATAGATTGTTCGCCGAGCAGCTTTTTGGAAATCATCTCCAAGGTTTTTGGCGAACGTTGTCCCGGCAAAAACTGTTTGATTTCAGTTTCGCTTAAAAGCGTATCCAGCGCTGTCTTGCCGTAGAACCGTTCAAACGCCGCCAAATCCTGAAAAATGACATGCAGCCGCAAGCCATAAGAACGACCCCAGGTCAGCAGATTTTCAATGCCATTGATCTTGTAATTGGTTGCTTCATCCATAATTAAATACACCGGACGTTCTTTATTGGGATGGCGCTTGATGGCGGTCATGCAGCACCATTGCATCAGCCAGATATAAGGCTTGTAGGCTTCTAACCGACTGGCATGGGTTACGATGAACAGGCTGGTGGGTTTTTTGCCTTCTTTGACATCGTTCATACTGAAGGTTGACCGGCTCATGCACGGTGCAAGCCTACCGAACGCAAACGGAACCCGGGCTTGTTGCGCCCCGGTGATACGGCTTAAAAAGTCAGTTCCATAGTTTTTTAGCGGCTGCTAATGACGGGATTATGCCCCTGGAAGTCTGTCAGCGCTTCTATAGTCCCAAAAAATTACCCATAAATACCCAAAACCAAAGAGTCGGCCTCTGCGGGGAATAATCCGCCTATTCGCCGCAATATATGCGGCGAATTATCTTGCCTTTGCGGGTATTTTCAACCATAATCACCGCATAAGGAGCGGAGATTATGACCTGGATACATGAACAACCTGATTGGCCAAACTTTACCTGGGACGAGGCGGCGTTGGCTCTCCTTCTGGCCGACATCCGGCACAGACAGGGGCGACTCTTGGGCCGCATGGACGCGCTCGGATTTGACCTAAAACGTGAAGCCTGCCTTGCAACGATTACCAATGATGTTGTCAAAAGTTCAGCAATTGAAGGTGAAACGCTCAATCCCGAAGAAGTCCGTTCATCCATCGCACGGCGGCTTGGGATCGATGTTGCTGGCCTTGTCCCCGCAAGCCGTGATGTCGAGGGCATCGTCGAGATGATGCTGGATGCGACTCAGCGCTATCATAAGCCGCTAAAGGCAGAGCGCCTGTTTGACTGGCACTCGGCTTTGTTTCCGACGGGGCGTAGCGGCATGTCGAGAATTACGGTGGGGAATTGGCGTCCGTTATCAGTTGGAGCGATGCAGGTTATCTCCGGGCCGTTTGGCCGGGAAAAAGTGCATTTCGAAGCGCCGGGCGCTGAACACCTCGATACAGAGATGTTGGCTTTCCTGGACTGGTTCAACGGAAAGCAAAAAATCGATCCTATTATTAAAGCCGGACTCGCCCATTTCTGGTTCGTGACGATCCACCCCTTCGAAGACGGCAATGGCCGGACTGCCCGCGCCATTGCCGATATGTCGTTTTCCCGCGCCGACGGCACGGAAAACCGGTTCTACAGCATGTCGGCGCAGATTGAGTCCGAACGTAAAGCTTACTATTCCATACTTGAACGGCAACAAAGAGGGGCGGTAGATGTCACCGCTTGGTTAAGCTGGTTTCTTGATTGTCTGGGCCGCGCCATAGACCAGGCCGAAGAATCCTTATCGTCTGTACTCTACAAGGCAAATATGTGGGAACGGATCAATCGTATGCCGGTGAATGATCGCCAGCGCCTTGTTTTAAACCGGATGTTCGAAGGCTTTAAGGGTTATATCAATACTTCAAAATATGCAACACTTGCCAAATGTTCGCCGGATACCGCTCTGCGCGATATTCAGCAATTGGTAGAGCGCGGCATTTTCGTTCAAAATCCCGGTAGCGGGCGGAGCACAAGCTATAGGCTAGCAACTCTGGACGAGTTTGAATCCTGATAGAAGCGAATGTTTTAGCTATCAAAAGATCGGCCTCGACCTCTTGTTTTTTGACGGCTCTCTAAATATCCAGAAATTTATCCATAAATACCCAAAAGAACAATAGACCCCATTAAATAGCTTGGCGATTAGCAAGTTGATGTATATGTTTTAGGATTGGAACAAACAAGGAACATAGGAAGTTTTATCATGGACGAGTTACCCGACCAGATCACAATCACCTGGCATATTTCTGACGTTATGGAGCTAAGGCCAGAGCTTACGGCTTCACAAGCCAGGACAATTTTGCGCTACGTCCAAGAAAACCACGACGGAAACGTGGGCATCAATTATGAGGTTATTACCTCTGCGGCAGATTTTGCCTTGTCCCAAGGCTCAAAGGTTGGGCATGGAGGAATTGAACATAGAGAGTTAGATTTGTGACAGGTTTTTTACTTTTATTTGATACCAAAGCGCCTGAAAACCTAGAACTGCATTGAGTTAGAGGCGTGTATCAGGATTGTCTTTATGCGCCTCATAGTACGACCGTAAAATTGTATTAATTTTGGTCTGATAGCCTTTGCCTTGTTTTTCAGCCACTCCAGAACATCCTCGTCAAACCGTAAGGTCAGTTGTTTCTTAGCAGGGAGCCATTGAACCATAGCCTTGCTAAAAAAACTTTCGTCAAGCTCGGGGATGTCAGAATAGTCAATATTCTGATCCTTTACCTTATCAACGTGTTTCAAGTCGCTTTTGATAGATTTTTTGTTCATGTCTGCCCGTCAAACATGGTTTTTTCTGGATGCCCGTTATGATCCCTGCTCTGTTTTTTCACAGAAGATTGCATTTTTTCTTCTACATAGGGAGCAACATCTTCATAGGCAGTGAGAGTTTCTTGAGCGATGCTGCCGATAAGCGATTCCTTTTGTTGCGCGGCAGTTTGGAGGCCAGCCAAGGTTCTTTGCACATAAACGAAATTATGAGCAACCTCGTTATAGCCAAGATGAGAAGCTTCTTCAAAGGCTCTCTCATCCATGCAAGTTTCCAGCTTGTCCAATGACTCCCGTAATTTATCCAAGGCCATAGCAACCCCAACCGTTTCCATCATAATGTCGGTATCGATCCTTTCGATGTCGGCGATTCTGCCATCAACGATTGCCATGATTTTTTTCGGGTCTATTTTTTCTGACATTGTTCGGGTCATTCGTTCATAGTTTTTCGAATGTCTTTAAGCAAAAGGAACAGATGATACGGGTCAGTCGGTGAAGGTGCAAAATCAAAATGCTCATAGAATAACCTCGCCCTCTCGTCCTTGGCATGTACCAAAAAAGCGCGAAGACCCGCAATATCGGCAACCTGTACAGTGCGCTGCATTGCATCCCGCAATAATCCAGTGCTAATACCTTTGCCCTGCCAACCCAAATCAACGGCAAGTCTGGCCAATAGCATGACAGGAACAGGATGTCGGGAGAGACCTTGCGTCAGCCGGTGAGGCTCATCTTCATATGCAACATTGCCCACCACAAGCGTATAGTAACCTATGATTTTCCCGCCGCTTACACCGACATAGGTTTGCGCCCCATCAGCCCGTTGGCTCATCAAAGCGTAACGTGTTAAATACAAGTTCAGGTTATCTTGCCCGCAATTAAAGGTATCAATATCATGGGAACGTTGAAGCTTTTCTATGCGCGGGCGGTTTGCCTGTTTTCCAGTCAATCGAAAATCCCCGGCTCCTGCATCAATCTTTTAATTCTTGGTAACGGTTTGGGCGGCGCATCGAGAGCAGCTTGGAAAGCTTGCCACTGTTCGGCATTAAGTCCAAAATATCGGCGATCCGCCAAAATCTCATCGGCAGCGCCGAGGGCACTGTCCAGTATAAATTCGCTGACAGATTTATGCCGCAACGCAGCCGCCGCCTGGAGCGCTTCTTTTGCGTCAGGATGTACTCTAAGGTCGATTCTGTCTGTTCGTTTACTCGTCATGGTTATCTCTCCTATCCTTTTAGGATAACATATATGTACACACAATACCAGTACATTATTGTAATTCTGAGTTCCTTCGACCGGCTGAGCCCGATCACGCATGGATGAATTACCGATCATAAGACCGGCCTCGGTTACGGTTTTGCGGTTCCTTTGAATCATTCCGCACCTTGCGCTCCCGGCTATAGTCTTCAAGCCGTTGTTCGCGCTGTTCAGACAGCATCCCTTTATAAGCCTGAACATCTTGTTTGAGTTCTTCCTTTTGCGTCCGGAAATCCTGACGGGTTTGAACGCGATAAGCGTTCAAATTTCGGCGCTGATCCAGATGACGGAAGATCAATCCTTCTTTCTCAGCCCGATCTCTTACAAAGGATTCATAGATTTCTCGTTCATTCAGCTTTTTAACCCGGCCATGTTCGCCGGAGAACCGATCCCATAGTCCTTTGAAGCCAGTTCGGAAACGGTGTTGCCTGATTTCTTGTTCTTTGTTTTGTCGTTGTTCAAGTCGATTATTCAATGACCGCCGTTCGGCCCTTTGCTTAGCAACGAGTTCTTGCCGCCGTTTTTCGAAATGTGATTGGCGCTCCTGTTGTTCTGAATCCAGCTTGTCATTCAGCCGCTTCATCACCGGCAGCATGTCCTGAGCAATCTGTTTTTTGGCTTCTTCTACGCTGGGCAAGGCATTTTCATCACCCAGGCGATCTTTAACTTGCTTTGTTTTAACACTAGCCCATTTGGCAATCGCATAGATTTCACCGCGATAATCAACCGCGCCGGTCGCCACGCGCCGGTTTAAACCCGCGTTCTTCCAGCGCATTGATAAAAGCGGACTTTGAATCGGAAATCGCCCAGGCATCCTGAAACGCGGTTTTAACGACTTGAGGATTTTGGCCAGTCCATTTCGCTTGTTGCCGTTCGGCCAGGGTGAAATTTCGCGGATCGTGTTCTTGAGAGCTAGCTAGTCCACGCGGCATCGTCCAGCCATGTTCCAGGTAAAGCTCGCGGGCGATTTCCTGGAGTTTCCTCTTGGTAAAGGGCAGATGAACGGCTTTTAGTTCTTCCGCATCAATCCGCGACCAAACCGTATGGCAATGCCTGCGGCCTTCTTTTTCGTGAAAAACGATGGCTCTAGGCTGGCCTGTAAGGCCAAGCCTTTCCTCCACCCGGTTAATCGCATCTTCAAATGCCTCAACGGGCACATTTTCATTGGGTGGCGGATTAAGGCTCAAGGAAAACAAATATTGCTTACAGCGTGTGGCGCGGCTGATGGCATCGGCTTCATCGTTAAAGCTAATTTTATGAAGGACTGACATTTTTGGGTCTACCAACCTCGTATAGGCTTTACTTTACCAGCGCTATTCATAATTAGGCTAAACCCTAAATCCCATTGTTTTCGGTAGTGATCTTTAACCGGGTTTGCTGACGGGAAAAGCCCTCTTGCGGCATTTTCCGCTAAATAAAAGGCTCGTCTAATTTCTCGACTAGCGGCAGTAGCTGCTACTTTTTTATAGTCACTATAGAGGTATGGGTATCCGCTGCGTAATTGCGACTGTTCATATTGCGTTTTATCTACAAGAGTTAAGTTCTCAGCAACAAAACAGCACCAAATAACGTTTTAAAATAATCCAGTATGTCTTAAACGACTTTAAACGCGTAACCGAAGAGTGGAGGTTAAAACAAGGAGTAAAATCTGTGTAATACTGTAGACATTCTGCTTAAGGTCATCAATTAGCAAAATATTTTTCCTATTTGATGTGCTTCAGTTTTCGGGTCTGATGTAATTAATATAGCTTAAGAGATCATGTCAAAGTCCACTTAGGCTTTTGATATGAGCCAGTACGCTACGACCCAATGCATGGAGGTTATATCCTCCTTCAAGTATGGATACTATCCGTCCGTTAGAATACCTGCCGGCAATATCCTTGAGTGTTTCTGTCACCCAAAAATAATCAGCTTCACGTAACGCCAGACCACCCATACTGTCTTCCCGATGGGCATCAAATCCTGCCGAAATAAATAGAAATTCTGGCTGAAAACGCTCTAGTGCAGGTAGCCATTCTTCAATTACAGCAGCACGAAATTGTCCGCCTGAGCTTCCAGCTGCAAGGGGTACATTAATGATGTGGTCATTACTGCTATCACTACCGCAATAGGGATAAAAAGGGTGACGAAAAGTTGAACATAACATCACTCGTGGGTCGGCATGAAAAATCTCTTCTGTACCATTGCCGTGGTGTACATCGAAATCAGCAATCGCTACTCGCTGTAATCCATAGTGTTTAAAGGCATAAGCTGCCGCTATGGCTATGTTATTGAATATGCAAAAACCTGATGCGCTGGCGCATCCGGCATGATGGCCTGGAGGACGGATGTTACAAAAAGCATTTCTCACTCGGTTAGCCATTACCAGATCTACGGCTTTTGCTCCTGCGCCTACTGCGTGTAAAGCGGCATCCAAGCTGTATGGGTTAATCGCGGTATCACCATCAAGATGCGTAAGGCCAGAATGTGGTGATTGGCTGAACACCCATTCGATATATTCGTTTGTATGGACAAGCCTCAGTGTTTCTTTACTGGCTTTGGGCGCTTTATGATAGCTAAGAAAATCCCAAATTCCTGATGCGATGAGTTGATCCTCAATAGCATGAATACGTGCCGGGCATTCAGGATGGCTCGCCCCCATATCATGTTTGAGGCAATCCGGGTGAGTGAGATAGGCAGTATGCATGATGACTAATTACAACAATATCTTACGGACTATCTTGATACTATCGTCATCTGGATTGGCTTCAATGGTAAAGCCCAAGCGATTCATCAGCTTCAACATGTTGGCGTTGTTATTTAGTACTTCACCTTCCATAATTTTTAAGCCCTTGGCTTGGGCAGCATCCATCAATGCAATCATAAGCTTATGCCCAAGTCCTTTACCGCGCATATTGTCGGCAATTACTAAAGCGAATTCGCAGCTTTCACCATCAGGGTTAATAGCATAACGGGTTACACCTAATTCAATATTTTTGTTCTCAACCTCAGTCACGGCGATCAGCGCCATCTCCCTGCTATAGTCAATTTGAGTAAAGTGCGCTAGCACGGGTTCGCTAAGCAACTCAATACTATTCATAAATCGAAAATAGCGGGATTCTTCTGACAAGTTTTGCACAAATTCTTGTTCAAGCCCGGCATCTTCGGGACGTATCGGTCGAATAACTATATTGGTGCCATCAGCTAACTGCCAGTTGCTTATGAGATGGGTTGGATAGGGGTAGATCGCCATATGGGCATAGCGGTCAACACTGGGGGGGCGGAATTCAACTATGACACGCGCATCAGCAGCTAACGCGCCATTTTCATCAAGTATGAGTGGATTAATATCCATTTCCACCAGCATAGGTAGCTCGCATACCATTTCAGATACTCGCAGCAGGACGGTTTCAAGTGCTTCTATATTCACTGGCGGCATAAGACGGAACGCGCCCAGCATTTTAGCGATCCGCGTTCTTTGTATAAGATCCTTTACCAAAAAGGCATTTAACGGCGGTAAAGCCACGGAACAATCCTTTAAAATTTCAACCGCCGTGCCACCAGCACCAAATGTGATGATAGGGCCAAAAATCGGATCATTCATTACACCGACCATCAATTCGCGCCCATTTGGTTTTACCACCATAGGTTCGATGGAAATGCCATCGATTTGTGCATCCGGACGATTACGTTTAACATTTTCAATAATTTCATGATAAGCCCCACGTACAGCCTGGGCATTCGTCAAGTTAAGCCTTATTCCGCCTGCATCTGTTTTATGGGTGATGTCAGGCGAGTTAATTTTCATAGCAATTGGAAAACTCAATTGCTGTGCAATCAACAAGGCTTCGCCAGGCGAATGTGCAACTAAGGTTTCCGCGACTGGTATATGAAAAGCTGAAAGCAGTGCTTTAGATTCCATTTCACTCAATACCTTACGTCCCTCCTGCAATGCTCCTTCGATTATCATCCGCGCGCCTTCTACATCAGGCTCTATATGATGCGATAATGATCCAGGCATTTGCATCAAGAGTTTCTGATTTTTATAATAAGCGGAGAGGTATGAGAAAATTTCCACTGCCGGTTCCGGCGTGCGGAAAATTGGTTTTTTTGTCTCGTTAAAAGCCGCTCGAGAGGCTTCAACCTGCATTCCTCCCATCCAGCAAGCCAGCAGTGGTTTGCGGTATTGATTGGACACTTTGATGACAGCATTGGCGACTTCCAAGGGTTTGGTCATGGCTTGGGGTGTGAGTATAGTTAATACGCCATCAACGTTAGGATCTTCCATACAAGCTTTTACTGCACTCTGATAACGGTCGGCCTGGGCATCGCCAATTATATCGACCGGATTGCCGTGTGACCATGTCGGTGGAAGTACTTCATTTAATGTTTGTATGGTTGCTTGCGATAACACCGCCATATCCAATCCCAGGTCGGCAGCACAATCGGCTGCCATTACACCCGGCCCACCACCGTTTGTTACGATAGCCAAGCGATTACCGGTTGGATGAAAACCGCAGGAAAGAGCCTTAGCAGCGGAAAATAATTGCGTGATGGTCTGGACTCGAACAACCCCGGCTCGCCTTATCGCCGCATCGAAAGCATCGTCGGAACCCGCCATGCTTGCCGTATGGGACATAGCAGCTTTAGATCCAGCAACGTGCCGACCGACTTTAACCAGAATAACTGGCTTAATTCTGGCCGCAGCACGGAGTGAGCTTATGAAGCTGCGCGCATTTCGGATACCTTCAATGTAAAGTAGGATATTTTCAGTTTTGGGATCGGATACCAAGTAATCGAGAATTTCCCCAAAATCCACATCCGCCGATGAGCCCATCGATACCACGCTGGAAAAACCGACATTATTGGTTTTTGCCCAATCCAGAATAGCCGTACATAAAGCACCGGACTGTGATACGAAAGCAAGATTTCCAAGATTCGCACTGCCTTTATTAAAGGTGGCGTTGAGTCCGATTTCAGGCCGCAAAATACCCAGGCAGTTTGGGCCAATCAAACGGATATTATAGCGCTTGGCATTGTGTAGCACCGTTCGCTCCAGTGCTTTACCTGTTTCGCCGGTTTCACTAAAGCCAGCCGTAATAATAATGGCGGCTTTAACATTATGTCTGCCACAATCGTCGATAATTGCTGCTACAGTCTGCGGCGGAGTAGCTATTACCGCTAACTCGATAGGTTCACCCATTTGGGAAAGCGAAGCGTATGCCTTAACTCCCTGTATTTCTGGATATTTCGGGTTAATTGGATATAGAGCACCGTTAAAACCGCTTTGCAGCATATTCTGAAATACAATCTGTCCCACGGAATCAACCCGGTCACTGGCACCAAATACGGCTACAGATTTGGGGGCAAACAAGGGCTTTAGATAATGTTGTCCCATACTTATTCTGTTATTGAGATAAGACCGTTATGTCGGTGGATTGGCAAGTAAACTGTAAAATATGCTTTCGCTCAATTTTACGATTACCCTATATCTTATACGCTTAAAAGCCTGTGCAGGCTAGGTGCGGTGGAAATGCTATAGGCTTAAGGTATTTTTACCGTCCCTAAAAGGCTAAGACTATCGTGAGGATATACACCGGCATTACGCCAGTGAAATTTTTTCAAAGAATTGGCCTAGCTACCTTTTTGGCAAACATGCTGCCATGACTTATGTTGTTGCAGAGTTGTCAACGCTGATTCCAGTAAGGTAATGCCAGGTTCCATTCGATGCCAAGTCGATGCGCCAGATGGATGGGGTAAGGGGATTACTTCAGTATGATGACCATGAAAATTTACAGTATGTACTTTGCCGATTACTTCATTAAGTTTATTTACAGTCATTAATTGGCTGATGGCCAGTTTGCCGATAGGTAAGATAAGATCTGGCTTAAGCAAGTCAAGTTCTGCCTTTAACCAAACCGAACACTTACTAATTTCATCTTTATTGGGTACTCGGTCGCCCCCTTTTGGATTCTTGCCAGGAAAGCAGCGGCAGACGGCGGCCATGTAAACACGTTGGCGAAAATTTTCTTCATTAAGGCCTATCCGTTCAAACCATTTGAACATAGTTTTACCTGCCGTCCAGGCAAAAGGTTTGCCAAAGCCACCTTCCTTATCGCCGGGCGCTTGACCAATTAATAATATCGGTGAGTAAATAGGGCTTCCGCTTACCACCGGACCGATCATCTCAGGGCATTTTGTGCAACTTGCCAAAGCAGCGCGATGGTCGCGCATAATGTGTTCGTGTGCTTTCATGGGGTCTTTTTTTCTTAAATTAAGATTATGTGGGCTTTATTTAGAAATCAACCTCGATACCCACTGGGCAATGGTCCGATCCGGTAATATCAGGGAGAATAAATGCTTGCTTGACCTTACCCACCAATGATTGGCTCGTTAATACATAATCGATCCGCCAACCGATATTCTTGACTCGGGCATTGGCGCGATAACTCCACCAGCTATAAGCCACGGTATCGGGGTGAAAATGCCTAAAAGTATCGACAAAACCTGCATCGAGAAAACGGCTGAAGCCATCGATTTCTACTTGGGTATAACCAGACGATTTATTGTAATTCGCCTTCGGGCGGGCAATGTCGATTTCTTGGTGGGCGACATTAAAATCGCCGCAGGCAATCAACGGCTTCTTGCTTTGCAGTTGCTGGCAATAGGCTAGAAACTCAGTATCCCAGGTTTGCCGATAACCTAGTCGGGCTAATGCCTCACCGGAATTAGGGACATACACGTCAAGCAGATAAAACTGCTCGAATTCAGCGACGATTACGCGACCTTCCAGATCGTGTTCGGTAATGCCAATATCATGAATAATTTGCAGTGGTTCGTGTCGCGACATTATCGTTACGCCAGAATAACCCTTCCGCTCGGCACAGTTATTATAAATGTGATAATGGTCGATGCCTTCCAGTGCTTTATCAATCTGTTCGGCCTGTGCTTTGGTTTCCTGCAACAGAATGCAGTCGGCATCAAGGTGCGCCAACGTTTCGGTAAAGCCCTTGTTTTGTACCGCGCGGATGCCATTGACATTCCAGGAAATAATTTTCATGCGATGATTCCGTTAAATTGCTTACAAGTAATCTATGTGAGTTATTTTAACCATGAACAAGCCAATTAACTTGCCCAAATATTCAATCAATGGTTTTAGTACCAAACTAAAAGTCTGATTATTGATAAACCGGCAACAGCTAAAGAGTTAGCATTTAGTTCTGAGTCATTCCCCCAATTATCACGGCATTACTTTTAAATGCCGCATAAACCGGTTTTCCTAATTTTAATCCCAGTGATTTTGCACTAACCTGGGTAATTGTGGACGTAAGACTTTCTCCTCCAGCAAGTTGGATAACAACTTCTGAATCAACGTCACCATACTGAATGCGGATCACATTCCCGTTCAAACAGTTTCGTGCTGACAAGCTATGGTTATCAGGCTCGGTAACGACGATTATTTCCCCTGCATTAATCAGCAGCAGCACATCATTGCCTACACTTAACCCAAGCTGGCTTAACTCTGACAAGGCAAGGGATACGATAATCTTTTCCCCGCCTTTCAATTCGACGCAAACCTCTGCACTCGTATTGCTTGTTTCTATAGCGGTGATTTTGCCAAATAGCTGATTAGTGGCACTAGTTTTAATCACCAAGCGCTTAAGTAATAGCTGCATATCTGGATTTTCGGATAAACTCCGATTCAGTTGCAAAAGGAACTCACTGTGCTGCTGCTCCAAGTCGGTAAACAGTTTCAGTAAGGATAGTCCAGCCGTGGTCAGATTTGTGCCACCGCCTTTACTGCCGCCTGTTGCGGTGCTGATCAACACTTTAGGGGAAAAATTATTGGCGCGTTCAATCATCTGCCAAGCACCTTTGTAACTTAATCCGACTTGTTTCGCTGCCTGATTGATTGATCCGCTTTGGTCTATCGCCCTCAGTAATGTGATCATTCGGCTATCGAGTGCTCCGGCAAGGCGCAATTCACCTTCGACCCAAGATGGAATTAAGGGCGCATTCGTTCTAGTCGGCATGTGAGTTTAATAAATGTGGCATAAAAAAGTATAAAAATTGGGGGGTTAACAATTATTTCTGGATTAAGAACTTATTGTTTCAGCTTTCTTTATATACATTAATATATAACGCAGTATGCTACGTATTAAATCAAACATAAATAACTGGATACAGTACTTGCAGATTGATTTTCAAAGGCATGGTCAGTACACATGTACAATATCGGCCGTTCATGGTTGTCTGTGAAAAGACGGTAAAATTAAATCCCAACCACATCTAAAGAGGAATTGTATATGAAAGCAAGTGCGCGAAACCAATTTATCGGGACTGTCAGAGATGTGCGTATTGGCGCAGTAAATGCTGAAGTTCATGTTAGCTCTAAGGGCGGGGAAACTATTGTTGCCTCAATCACCAAAGATTCCGTTGAATCTTTAGGGATTAAGACAGGTATCGAAGTTATTGCCTTGGTTAAAGCGCCGCAAATCATCATTGTCACCGATTTTGGTGGTTACAAGCTGTCGGCACGTAACCAATTGAAAGGTACGGTGACAGTAGTTAAACCTGGTGCAGTCAACTCTGAAGTCGATATCGAGTTAAGCGGTGGTGAGCAAGTTGCCGCCACGGTTACCAACGACAGTGTTGATACTCTGGGTTTACGCAAAGGGCAAGCGGTTACCGCCATTTTTAAGGCGGGGGCTGTTATTTTGGCTGTGGCCGGATAATATGTTATAAAACCCAACTGGAATCTGGTTTTTTGGTTGGTATTATTTTGATGGAGTACCATGCTGCTGGAACCGTTACCTGATCGATGTGGCTTTCCGGCAAGCCGGTATCATGCCCAAAATCATGATGGAAACTGATTCGATATTCGCTTTGTATGCCCATGTACGTAGCACTGGATTGTACAGCATAGTCCCGCATAGCTTGTTAAACCTGTTTGAAATGCCAGGAAGTTACCGCCTTGCCGCTGAATCCTGAGTTATCCCGGAGAATTGGCCTGATCGCCCGATGCCAGGAATTCCCATCACCCATCCAGGATGCCGCCTGGAATATCGCCCAACGTTTGGATTTACAACATCGGTTGACTCATTTATTGCTGTCCGCTAACCACCCATTTAGCAAAATATCTACGTGCTACTGACACTATTTGTTACCCCTATCGAGTCGAAATAAAATTTACTTGCAACAGTAACAAATGCGCGTATAAAACATCTAGTAACGCATTGAGAGGTTGAACAAGTTAATTAATCAACCCAATTTGAGTGGAGACGTTGTTGTGAAAAGATGGAGCCGTATATTTTGGTCATTATTCATCATCAGTATTGGAATGATTGCCATTACGGTGTTGCCAAACTCAGCGCTTTTTGCGGGGAAAAAGGCTAATCCTTCGTTAAATAAAGCGGCGGTCAGTTCTGATACGCCTTATATCGTCTTGGGAATGGGGTGTTTTTGGGGGTCGGAAAAACGTATGCAAGCCTTGGCTGGCGTGTTGGATGTTGAAGCCGGTTATGCGGGCGGCGATATGACGAACCCTAGCTACGAAACGCTCCATGACACCGAAGCCGCCATAGGTGAGGGTAAGGCAATCAAAAACCATGCCGAAATAGTTAAGGTCTATTACGACCCCAAACAAACCAACCTTGAACAAGTCTTGATCCAATTTTGGGAAAACCACAATCCAACGCAAGGTAATCGCCAAGGGAATGATGTGGGCAGCAATTACCGGAGTGCTGTTTTCTACCGGACTGATGAAGAACGGAAAGTGGCGGAACTTACCCGCGACATTTACCAAACCAATTTGAAGGCAGCAGGCATTACAGACCCTATCACCACTGAAGTTGCCCCGCTAAAAAATTACACTTCCGCCGAAGGCTATCATCAGGATTATTTAGAGAAAAATCCACTGGGTTATTGCGGGTTAGGCGGGATTGGCGTGACGTATTCTAATCCAAATCGAGCCAATGGTCACCATAGCACGCCCTTAGTGAGTAAATCGGTACAATCCGAGCAAAATTGGCAGCAAATCAAACTCAATAGCAAGGAGCAGTTGATTGCTTTTGAAGCTGTCGATTGCGGTTATTGCAGACAGTTTGATAAAGAAGTGTTATCAACGTGGCAAAATAAACTTCCAATTGTTGCCACCAACTCAACCACCCCCCCAAAGGACTGGAAACTTAACCAAACCTTATTTGCAACCCCAACTATCGTGTTGTTTAGAAACCAGCTAGAAATAGCACGATACACCGGCTATCAAGGCGCAGAAAAATTCTGGGAATGGCTCAATCATGAATCAACCAGCAAATAGATATCTTAAGAATTAGCGCCATTTTTTAGGGTTTCACAAATTTAAGAAACTCTGGACAACTTGGCTTCATCCACGGTTCGACAAGCTCTCACCACAAGCGGAATCAACCGCCTGTCTACCCCTGTGGGTAATAGGCTTCTAGAAGGGCTTAATCAGATTCCTTTAATTCAACAATCCTTTGTACTGATAGCTAAGAGCTATTAACCGATATTTTAAAACAATTAGACGCACACCTTCCCTAACGCAGACAATACTGCTCCCCGGCCGGGATAAGTCAGGCATAGCTTTATTTAAGTATGTCTAGTCATCCAATCAACACGAGGTGAAAATAATATAGCTAAAATAGTTTGTGTACTTTATGACGATCCAATAGACGGTTATCCAAAATCCTATGCACGTGACGACCTGCCCAAAATAGAGCGTTACCCGGACGGACAAACCCTGCCCACCCCAAAAGGAATTGATTTTCAGCCTCGTGCTTTGCTTGGCAGCTTCTCCGCCGAATTAGGGCTAAGGCAATATGATGACTGCCCGTTGCATCCAGAAACCGAACACATGATCAAAGAGAAGTCATTGGAGAATTTCAAGCGCGGCGCTTATTTGATCAACACCGCGCACGGCAAATTATGCGACAGAGATGCCATCGTAAGCGCTTTGGAAAGCGGGCAATTGGCCGGTTATGTGGGTGATATATGGTTCCCACAACCTGCGCCAAACGACCATCCATGGCGCACGATGCCGCATCATGGCATGACCGCGCATATCTCAGGTACCAGCCTGTCAGCACAAACGCGTTATGCAGCGGGCACCCGTGAGATTCTTGAATGCTATTTTGAAGGCCGCCCTATCCGTGATGAATATCTTATCGTTCAAGGCGGTCAGCTTGCAGGTGTTGGCGCACATTCCTAAAGTAAAGGTAATGCGACTGGTGGCTCGGAAGAAGCGGCTAAATTCAAAAAATCTTAATCCGACTTAGCTATTTGCTAAACAGGGAGGGATGCTCGGCATCAAGCGGCATCCCTTTTTTATTGGCTATCCTTATGAAATTGATAAAAACTTTAAATGTAAACAGTAAAATTCATCAGCCAAGTTTTAGCATAGCGCAAATTGCGTTAGCTTCATTGGGCGCTACATTAGCTATAGTAATAGTCGCCGTCTTGAGCCAGCTTTCTGGATTTCCCTGGATATTAAGTTCGTTTGGTGCTTCCTGCGTATTGTTGTTCGGTTTTCCAGATACCCCCTTTTCGTAACCGCGTAACCTGATTGCCGGACATCTGTTGTCCTCAACCATTGGCTTAAGTTATTTTATTTTTGTCAGCCATGATGGTTGGAGTATGGCACTGGCTGTAGGTAGGGCGCTGGCAGTGATGATGGCAACCCGCACTGTCCATCCCCCTGCTTGCTCTAATCCAATCATTGTTTTTCTCACTCAACCGGATTGGATGTTTTTAATTTATCCAACTCTAAGCGGTGTGCTTGTTCTTTGGCTTATAGCGCTGTGCTATTTTAAATTTGCCAGGAAGCTATATGTTCGAATTAAGCAGTCTGACTAATTGTTTCTTGCCTACCCAAATTAGGAACAGATCCGTTTCTAAACCCTTTCATCATTTTCCTTAATCAAACACTATGTTTTAATTTTCGTTATATACATTTATCTATAACGAATATTATACTAAGAGCCAGCCATCTTGTGATTTATCCAAATAAGCACCGTAAGTCCCGGAAAAGTGCAGATGGTGTTTTCCAACTTAGTATTTATAGGTTAATGATTATGCTTAAACAACGTGTTCATTGGATGTCTTCAGTCAGCCATCTGGTTTACGGGATTATTGTGGGCAGTTTCTACATAGGTAACATCGAAACTGTCCAGGCAGCAGACAAAATTAACTATACCAAACCGCCTTTTGCAGCGTTTGCCAGCCAAATGACCGATGGTTTAAATGGCGGAGGGAAATATGAAAAGCCCGTCTGGAACTTGCATGATGCTTTGAACCTTCCAGATTGGTTATCGTTTAATGTTGAGCACCGGACACGTTATGAAACCATGGACGGTTGTTTCAGAGGGAAATGTAAAGGTGGCGACCAGCAAATCCCCCTACAAACCGACGTATTCCTTGAAGCGCGCTGGAATGGTTTCCGGTTGGGTGGAGAATTTCTCGACGCCCGTGAATTCGACTCAGATGAAGGTTCAGGAATCAACACCACATCGGTTGATGATGCCGATTTCATTCAGGGCTATCTTGCTTATGCCGACCAGAACATCAATTATAGCGGTATCGGCGGTGAGGTAATTGTCGGGCGGCAAACCTTAAATTTCGGTAGCCGCCGACTGGTCGCCCGCAATGTGTTCCGCAATAGCATTAATAGCTTTACCGGAGCACGGGTGCATTTACTTGATTATAATAACTGGCAGTTGAACTTATTTGCCACCATGCCGGTACTACGATTGCCCGCCGATGAAACGGGCTTACTGAATAATCGCCAACAATGGGATGAAGAAGACGATCGCACTTGGTTTTCCGGTGCATTTTTGGAAGTTTTCGATATTGCCTGGAATATCAATGCTGAGCTTTATCTCTACCATCTGGACGAAGGTGACAGTCCGAATAACCAAACCTTCAATCGCCGCTATTTCACTCCGGGGTTCCGTTTTTTCATCAAACCTACAGCAGGGGCATTCGATTTTCAAACCGAAACCATCGGCCAGTTCGGCACCGTCCGAAGCAGCAGGGGTGCAAAAGATGGAAAAAAACTCGGCCATGCCGCTTGGATGCAGCATGTCGATTTTGGTTATACCTTCGACCAACCCTGGACACCGCGTCTGGCCTTTGAGTACGACTACGCCAGCGGCGACAAAAACCCTAACGATAACAATGACCAGCGTTTCGATACCTTATTCGGCGCTCGTCGTTTCGATTTCGGCCCGACCGGCATCTATGGCGCGTTCGCTCGCAGCAACATCAACACGCCGGGTTACCGTGTCACTGTGAACCCCAGATCTGATCTGCAACTGGGGGTTAGCCACAGAGCGTTCTGGCTGGCATCCGACACCGATGCCTGGACGACCACGGGAGCGGCGGCTAGCGCCTTGCACGACCGTAGCGGCAATACCAGCAACTACATTGGCCAACAACTGGAACTGACTGCGCGCTACGATTTCAACAGCAGCCTAGGGTTTGAAACCGGCTGGACGCACCTGTTCAAAGGCGACTTTGCCAAAGATGCGCCCAATTCGCCGGATGGCAAAGATATAGATTATTTTTATGTCCAATCTATGTTACGGTTTTAACACTTGAATCAGGGAATTAATATGTTCAGTAAAAGCGCTAAATTCTTATGGATTTTATGGCTCATTTTCTCGTCGTCACTAGGTAACGCAGCAACCACATTGGTTGCAGTGGCCTCTAACTTCACCAAACCAATGACCGAAATCGCCGAAGCGTTTGAAAAAGCTACCGGCCACAGTGCAAATCTGGCGTTTGGCTCTTCGGGTAAA
Source organism: Methyloglobulus sp. (assembly GCA_965247625.1). GTDB lineage: Bacteria > Pseudomonadota > Gammaproteobacteria > Methylococcales > Methylomonadaceae > Methyloglobulus. The sequence goes on from CBDFHL010000001.1 coordinate 393,385, forward strand.
TTTGTTGCGCAACTGGAAAACGGTGGGCCGTTTGAGGTGTTTTTATCGGCGGACACCAGCAATCCGGTTAAACTGGAAAAATCCGGTTTGGCAGTTGACGGTAGCCGGTTCACTTATGCAATCGGCAAACTTGTCTTATGGTCTAGCCAAGCTAATTATGTTGATGGCCAAGGGCAAGTCCTTAGTAAGGGCGGGTTTAAGCATCTGGCACTGGCCGACCCAAACCTGGCACCTTATGGGGCGGCAGCGTTAGAAACCATGAAGAAACTGAATGTGCTGGATAAATTGCAACCCTTGTTCGTTCAGGGTGAAAATATTGCCCAAACCTATCAGTTCATTAGTACTGGTAATGCCGAACTGGGTTTTATAGCGCTATCCCAGGTCATCGGTAAAGACGGTAAAATTACGGAAGGTTCCGGTTGGATTGTCCCCGCAAATTTACACCAACCCATCAGGCAAGATGTGATTTTACTCAAAAAAGGAGAGGAAAATCCGGCTGCACTTGCTTTGATGACGTTTCTAAAATCACCGGTAGCGCAAGCAATCATACGCAAATACGGCTACAACATTACCGGATAACCTTGAAACCATGTTAAGTACTGTTGACATGGCTACCCTATGGTTAACCTTTAAGGTTGCCAGCATTGCCACAATAATAATGTTGTTGCTCGGCACACCACTAGCCTGGTGGCTGGCGCGTACTCAATCTCGTTGGAAAGGTATCTGTAACGCTGTGGTCGCTTTACCGTTGGTGTTACCACCAACGGTGTTGGGCTTTTATTTGTTGGTGTTGATGGGGCCAAATGGAGCGATTGGTAAACTGACATCTGAATTAGGCCTGGGCACATTACCGTTTACCTTTCCCGGTTTGATCGTAGCATCCGTGCTTTATTCCCTGCCCTTTGTTGTGCAACCTTTGCAAGCGACATTCACCAATCTTGGGGAACAGGTGTTGGAAGCGGCTGCGACCTTACGGGCAAGTCCGTTGGATGCGTTTTTTAATATCGTCATACCGCTGGCTAAGCCCGGTTTCTTAACCGCTATCATTTTAGGATTCACTCATACGGTCGGCGAATTTGGTGTGGTGCTTATGGTTGGCGGCAATATCCCCGACAAAACTCGAGTCGTGTCGGTGCAAATCTACAATCATGTTGAAGCTATGGAATATGATCAAGCGCACTGGTTAGCGGGGTGCTTGCTGTTATTTTCCTTTACTGTGCTGCTAGTGTTATACAGCGTGTTGAAAACTCATCCGGTGGCTCATCAATTAAAATGACACCATTGCCTATCATTGCCCGTTTTGAGTTTGACTTCGGCGCATTTCAACTGGATGTTGATTTAACTTTGCCGGGTCGTGGTATTACTGTACTGTTCGGTCATTCCGGTTCTGGCAAAACAACGCTATTGCGTTGCATTTCAGGCTTACAATATGTGCCAAACGGTTATTTTGAAATTAACGGCATTGTCTGGCAAGACGACAAAGCAGGGATATTTGTACCAACATATAAACGCTCGCTCGGCTACGTTTTCCAGGAAGCCAATCTTTTTCCACATCTAACAGTATTAGGCAATTTGCAGTTTGGTTTGAAGCGTATTGGCAAACCATCGAATACTGCCGGTCTTGAGCAAATTTTAGACCTACTGGGCATTAGTCACTTGCTTGACCGTATGCCAGACAAACTGTCTGGGGGCGAGCGGCAACGCGTGGCTATTGCGCGTGCCCTGGTTTTGAAGCCAGACATTTTACTGATGGACGAGCCTTTGGCATCGCTCGATGCCAAACGTAAGCAGGAAATCTTGCCTTACCTTAATAAGCTACATCAACAAACCAATATTCCAGTTTTGTATGTCACCCATGCCCAACAAGAAGTCGCTCAATTGGCAGATTACTTAGTGATTCTGTCGGAAGGTCGTGTACTCGCTTCTGGGACGCTTTCAGAAACACTGGGTCGACTTGACGTATCATTGGCACAAGAGAAAGAAGCTGCAACCGTTTGGGAAATGACTGTTACAGGGCATGAAGCCGATTATCATCTAACTCGCGTAGCGGTTTCGGGCAACGTATTAAATCTTCCGGCGATAAATGCTGAGATTGGTACGCATTTAAGGGTACAAATTTACGCCCGCGATGTCAGTATTGCCCTGGGAAAACCGGTGGCTAGCAGTATTCTTAATGTACTCCCAGCTACAGTTACAGGTGTTTTCGACGACCATTCTGGACGTAGCGTGGTGCAATTACGAGTTGGCCAACAATTGCTACTGGCACACATTACTAGTAAATCCGTCCATCTGTTGAAGCTAAAAATTGGTATGGCGGTTTTTGTACAGATTAAAGGTACATCAATATTGAATTAAGAAAATGTGGTGAGCATTAATTTTGCTTGATTCAATCTGCTTCGGCGAGACTAACTTAGGAGTAGCTATATAGACTTAATAAATTGATTTATATAATTTTTTTAGAATTATTGGCGCGCCCGAAAGGAACTATTAAATGAGAGCAGCAATCACCCCATAAACAGTGACTTCAAAAAGTGAGCAATAACAATGAAAAAGCACAACCCCGATAATGAGTGTATAAAACGAAACTAATTTTAGTTTCTTAAAGAAGCCAAGTGCAAATTCAATGGGTAAAAGCAACACTTAAGGAACGTCTGAACGACTCACCATTATTGTATGAAAGACTAAGGTTGCCAATACCATTGTATAGTTGAGAATTCTGCATATTACCCAATATTTTATTTCGCTTTTATTTTCAAACGCTAAAGCCACCCAAGCCCAACCTTTCAAGCTAATTTAACATTCCCTTTTCGACGATGAAAGCAGTGATGTCCTTTAAACCGCTACCCGTTTTAAGGTTGGAAAACACAAACGGGCGTTCGCCGCGCATTTTTTTAGCATCTCGCTCCATGACCTCAAGCGACGCGCCAACATAAGGTGCCAAGTCGATTTTGTTGATAACTAGCAAGTCGGAGCGGGTAATGCCGGGCCCGCCTTTGCGGGGGATTTTGTCACCTGCCGATACATCGATAACGTAAATAGTCAGGTCGGCAAGTTCTGGGCTGAAAGTGGCACTGAGGTTATCGCCACCGCTTTCCACCATGATGAAATCCAAATTATCAAAGCGTTGACTCAACTCGTCCACGGCCGCCAAATTCATGGACGCATCTTCACGAATAGCCGTGTGCGGACAGCCACCGGTTTCCACGCCCATAATGCGTTCTTCCGGTAAGGCCTGGCTGCGGATGAGGAATTGCTGGTCTTCGCGCGTATAAATGTCGTTGGTGACCACGCCGATTTCGAATTGCTCGCGCATCGCTTTGCAAAGCGCATCAACTAGCGCAGTTTTTCCGGAACCAACCGGGCCACCGATGCCGACTCTTAATATGGGTTTTTCATTCATCTTTGACTCTCAGGAACGGAATAAGCGGGAATACTGCATTTCATGGCGGCTGCTAGTAAGTGCCAGACTAAAGGCACTGCAGCCGATTTCTTCGTCTTCGAGTTGCAGAGCTTGCTCAACCAAAGCAGGAATAGTTTCAGCTAACGCAATCAGCAACTGCTGCCCGGCAACCTGCCCCAAGGGAACCAACTTGACCGCGCACAGCACTTGATTTTCCAACCAGCTCCAGCAATAACCTATCAACATCTGCTGTTTGGGGATCTCCCATTGAACGGCGACAAAGCTGAACATACCTGCCAGTGTAGTTTCCGGGCGGCGGCTCCAGCTTTGCATCTCAGCAAAACCCAGCGAAAACAACAGACGCGCCAACGCTTGCCCACTATGCCGATCTTCCAGGCGCAATTCGGTGGTTTCCCGATAAGCCATCAAGGTTTGGCACCAATAAGCAACCTGTTCAAGGTCAACGCTTTCCCAGGCGCAATAAAGCCGGTCGAGAATGGGCAGGTCGATATGAGCAAAACCGGTTTGCAAAATGCCGGTCAACCATTGGTGGGTTTCTTCGCTATTGCTAATCCAGCCATCTTCAACCGCGCTTTCCATGCCTTGGGAGTAGCTGTACATCCCGATAGGCAAGCCGGGGCTGACCAATTGCAGCAAGCGCAATAATTTCAGGTCAGTGACCATGATTATGATAAGCGCCATGCTCCGGCTCAAAAGGCAGAGATTCATGGCTGACCGTTAATCCCAAGCCCACCAGCATCTGATCCAGAACATGATCGGTTTGAAAGCGCAGTTCGCCGGGCAGAATTTGTAAAGGAATATGGCGATTGCCCAGATGATAGCAAGCACGAGCAAACAGTAAGGGATCATTGGCGCGGACGACAGATAATTCTTCCGCCGCCGCACGCACCCTAACACGGTAGTCATCCATTCCGGTTAAAACCAGATCATGTTGCAAAGTTTGTCCGCGCGGTAAAAATATTCCTATTTTTGCCCCCTTATCGGTCTGGCTGAGCAAACGGCTTTTCTGGCGGTATTCAAAGGGCAAAGTCACAACATCATCTGTATCGGTGGTGTTAGAGGAAAGTTCGGTTAATTTCAGCATAGTCAAAAGAGAAAATAACGTTGGGCAAAGGGCAGAATTGTAGCCGGTTCGCAGGTGAGCAATTCGCCATCGGCACGCACCGTGTAAGTTTGTGAATCGACTTCAATGTGAGGCTGGTAATGATTATGGATTAAGTCTTTTTTACCAATGGTGCGGGTGCCGGACACCACACCGATCTGCTTCTTAAGTTTTAGCTTGGCCGCCACATCGTATTCGACGGCCACTTTCGGTAAAAAGAAGAGGGAGGTCGCCGAGGCGGCTGAGCCAAATCCACCAAACATCGGCCGGTAATGCACGGGTTGTGGCGTGGGGATCGACGCATTGGGATCGCCCATCGGCGCGGCGGCGATGAAGCCGCCTTTTAAAATCAGACTGGGCTTGGTGGCAAAAAACGCTGGATGCCATAATACCAAATCCGCCAATTTGCCGACTTCAATCGAACCCACTTCATGCGCGATGCCGTGACTGATGGCAGGGTTAATCGTGTACTTGGCAATGTAGCGTTTGATGCGGAAATTATCATTGTCAGCCGAGTCTTCTCTTAATGCACCGCGCTGGGCCTTCATCTTATGCGCAGTTTGCCAAGTTCGGATCACCACTTCACCGACTCGTCCCATCGCCTGCGAATCGGAGGAAATCATGGAAAACGCGCCGAGGTCGTGCAAGATATCTTCGGCGGCAATGGTTTCGCGGCGGATGCGTGATTCGGCAAAGGCCACATCTTCAGGAATGCTGGGGTCAAGATGATGGCAAACCATCAACATATCCAGATGTTCGTCGACCGTGTTGATGGTATAAGGCCGGGTCGGGTTGGTGGAGGAAGGTAACACATTTGCTTCCCCGCAAGCCTTGATAATATCAGGCGCATGACCACCGCCCGCTCCTTCAGTGTGGTAAGTGTGAATCGTTCGCCCCTTAAAGGCAGCAAAGGTATCTTCGACAAAGCCAGATTCGTTGAGCGTATCGGTATGGATGGCAACTTGAACGTCGTACTGGTCGGCTACATAAAGGCAGCAATCGATGGCGGCTGGCGTTGTCCCCCAGTCTTCATGCAGTTTCAAACCCATCGCACCGGCACAAATTTGTTCCTCCAATGCTGATGGCAGACTCGCATTGCCTTTACCCAATAAACCGAAGTTCATCGGGAAGCCGTCCAACGCCTGCAACATCATGTGGATATTCCAAGGCCCTGGAGTACACGTGGTCGCATTGGTGCCAGTTGCTGGCCCCGTACCGCCGCCGATCATCGTGGTCACGCCTGACATCAGTGCTTCGTCAATCTGTTGTGGACAAATAAAATGGATATGGGCATCGATGCCGCCTGCCGTTAAAATTTGGCCTTCACCGGCAATAATTTCCGTTCCAGGACCGATTATAATATCGACGCCTTGCTGCGTATCCGGATTGCCTGCCTTACCAATAGCCGCAATACGCCCATTTTTAATGCCAACATCAGCCTTGATGATGGCCCAATAATCGACAATTAGAGCATTGGTGATAACTAGGTCAACCGCCGTCAGTGAGTCGAGCTGACTTTGCCCCATACCATCACGGATAACTTTGCCGCCGCCGAATTTGACTTCGTCGCCATACATAGTCCGGTCGGCTTCAACCTCAAGTATCAAGCCACTATCGCCCAACCGGACTTTATCGCCGGTGGTTGGCCCGAACATATCAGCATAGGCTTGTCGGCTTATCTTGCTCATTCCGCATTCTCCAAAGCACCCATGACCGCCTGACGAAAGCCGTAAATTCGGCGCAATCCGGCATAAGCCACCAATTGCACTTCCCGATGCTGGCCAGGTTCAAAACGGACAGCAGTACCCGCCGGAATGTCCAACCTGAAACCTTTAGTCCGCTCCCTCTCAAACATGAGTGCCGGATTAGTTTCGTAAAAATGATAATGCGAACCTACTTGAATAGGGCGGTCGCCGCTGTTGGCGACAAGCACATTAATAACGGCGCGCCCAACGTTGAGTTCCAGCTCACCTTCAGCCGGAATAATTTCTCCTGGAATCATGATGGCTCCTATTCGCTTTTTATTCAATGGGGTTATGGATCGTAACGAGTTTGCTGCCGTCAGGAAAGGTTGCTTCCACCTGAACATCGGGTAACATTTCGGCAATTCCTTCCATCACATCATCACGGTTAAGCAAGGTACGCCCAAATTCCATTAGTTCGGCAACGGTCCGACCTTCCCGCGCACCCTCCAGAATAGCGGCACTGATGTAAGCCACTGCCTCCGGGTAATTCAACTTCAAGCCTTTCGCCTTACGCCGCTCGGCCAATAACCCAGCGGTAAAAATCAGCAGCTTGTCTTTTTCACGAGGTGTTAATTGCATGATGTTATTATTAAGTCAACCAAATACGGGGAATACGGCTCTGACGTTGCAAAACTTCCGGCCTTATAGCCGCCCAGACTTGCTCAAAAAATGTGCGTAATCTGTCGCTACGCGCGTCCAAGGCACGGCAAATTAAAATATCGTCGATCAAAGTTACGCCACGGTAGGGTTCATTTTCGACCAGCTTCTGTACAGCAGCCAAGGTTTGTTTATTGGCGGTTTTGGCGAAAAAAGTACCGCAAGCCGAAAAGCCTTGCAGTCCCCAGCGGGCAGCAAAGGCTTCTGTGTCCAAGCGTAATCGTTCCAAAAATAAGGGGCGTTGTTCGCAATGGATTTGCCAGTTTAAATCAACCACGCCGTAATCAAAACCTTCACCGCTGGCCGGACGACCCAAGGACAGAATCTCCCAACCGATAAATCGAGCACTATTCGCCAAATTGATGTTAATCGTGGATTTAAGCTGAGCCCCCTGATAGATAATCGTTTCTTGCGGCAACCATTCCACAACAGCGTCTTCGGTGATATCAATGTTGACTTTCTGGCTTGCCCACAAGCCATCGCTACGGTAAAACTTGCCTGCGGCTGGCGTGGTGATCAGGGCATGGCTGCCGGTTTCAGCATTAATGTTTATAGTCAAATCATCACCCCCGACAATCCCGCCGGGTGGGTGCAACAGGTAAACGTGGCAGACATCGCCTTCGGGATAAAAAGGACGTTGTACTGTTAACGGCCCGGTATGGTTTCTCTGAACCAATAAGGTCTTATTGAAACGGTTAGCAAACCGTAAATTTAAGGCCGCTTCCCAACCCCCGATTTGGGCAGATTGCACATAAGCATTTGGCAACATGATTAATTAGCCAAGGCCAGGGTTGCTACAAAGATGCTAAACAGCGCGGTTAGCATTCTTAAATAGATCAAATACTTTTGTCCTAACCGTCCTGCTAACAAACCTAAGCCGTGCAATAACCCTGTAGATAATAGGAAACCAATCAAATAATTTTTTTCGTCCTCGCCAGGGCTGATTTCGATAGCATAGGCATAGCCATGAGACATGGCAAAATAAGACACAAGAACAAGGGTAACCAAGCAATACCTAAGCGGTTTAAAAACAAGTAATGCACTCATTAACAACAAAGAAACCACAATGGTTTTTTCAGCATCAGGCAAGCTTAGGCTAAAGTGAGCTAATGCTGCACCCACCATCATGAACACAACAAAACTAATAGGCAATAAAATTGCTGTTCGATGTTTTAAGGTTGCCGCGTATAGGCCTACCGCAAACATAACCAACATATGATCGACACTCGACCAAGGATGGACAAAGCCGCTATAAAAACCGTTTGTAACTTCAACCCCAGTGTGAGCATAAACAGGGAACAAACCAGTTACCAATAGCAACGTCACTATTAATTGCAAGCGCGTTTTCATATATTTCACCTATACCGTCAAATATTGTTTAACCATACTTTCGTTCAAATCCGCCATTGCCCCTGCCGCCACGCCGCGGCCACGATCCATGATAAAAAACTGGTCGGCTACCTTGCGGGCAAACGGCAATTTTTGCTCGACGATTAAAATGGTCACGCCCAGTTCCTGTTTGATTTTGATGATACCTTCCCGTACCTCATCCCGTCCTGCTTCGCCTGTTTTCAATAAGGGCGTGGGAATTCCCTTCGCCTTATTGAGGCGGATGATAACATCACCTATTTCACTGACAATATTGGGTTGGATACCTTCGGTCGGTTCGTCCAGAATCAGCAGTTTCGGATTAATAACCAACGCCCGACCAATGGCGAGCTGCTGCTGCTGGCCGCCCGACAAGTCACCTCCGCGCCGGTTCAGCATTTGTTTCAGCACCGGAAAGATCTCAAAAATATGCTCGGGTATTCTTTTGATCCCCTGCTTGCTAGCAGCGCGCAGGCCAATCTTAAGATTTTCCTCCACGGTTAGCAAAGGAAAAATATCGCGGCCTTGCGGCACATAACCGATACCCAATTCAGCACGGCGCTCTGGCTTAAGCAGGGTTATTGGCTCATCTAACATCGCAATACTGCCGTCCCTGACTGGAATCAAGCCCATGATGCACTTTAGTAAAGTGGTTTTACCAACGCCATTACGCCCCATCAAGCACAGGCTGGAGCCAGCGGGCAGTTTCAAATCGACATCCCATAAGGTGTGGCTGCCACCGTAAAATTGATTTAAGCCAGAAATTGTCAGCATCAGTCCCCCAAATAAACCTGAATTACGCGCGGATCATTTTGCACTTCGTCCATCGTGCCTTCGGTCAATACCGAACCTTCGTGCAACACCGTCACCCGCTTGGCAATCGACCTGACGAACTCCATATCGTGTTCCACTACGATGATTGAGCGTTCGCCCTGCAAGGACAAAAGCAATTCCGCAGTCCGTTCAATCTCTTGGTGAGTCATACCCGCCACCGGCTCGTCGACCAGCATCACTTTTGGCTCCTGCATCAGTAACATGCCGATTTCCAACCATTGTTTCTGCCCATGCGACAAGGCACCGGCTTGCTGTTTCCAGTGTTCCGCCAAGCCGATGGTTTGCATCACGTGAGCGATACGGTCTTTTTGCTCCGAGTTTAGCTTGGCGAATAAGGTCGACCACACGCCCTTATTGGTTGCCAATGCGAGTTCCAGGTTTTCAAAAACGCTCAGCTTTTCAAACACCGTGGGTTTCTGGAATTTTCTGCCGATGCCCGCTTTGGCAATATCAGGTTCATCCAACTTCAACAAATCAATCGTCTGGCCGAAAAATACCGAACCGGTATCGGGACGGGTCTTGCCGGTAATCACATCCATTAACGTAGTCTTACCCGCGCCGTTCGGCCCAATCAGGCAGCGCAATTCACCTTCATCAATATAGAGCGATAGGTTATTGAGCGCCTTGAAGCCGTCGAAACTGACGCTGACACTTTCAAGATATAAAATTGGCCCATGCGAGGTATCGACTTCGCCAGGTTTAGGTGCCATGACACTCATGATGGCACTCCTTTTACCCGGCGTAACCATAGGCCGTATAAACCGTCAGGCAACAGCACGGTCACTACAATAAAGGCCGCCCCCAGAAAAAATAACCAGATTTCAGGCAGCCAGCCGGTAAGCAGGGTTTTGGCATAATTCACCAATACCGCACCGAGAATGCCGCCCAATAAGGTACCACGTCCGCCGATTGCCACCCAGATGACAATTTCAAGTGAGTTTAGCGGTGAGAATTCGCTAGGGTTGATAATGCCAACCTGCGGCACGTACAAAGCGCCGGCAAGTCCGGCCAGTACAGCAGCAAACACAAAGATCCAGAGTTTGAATAATTCGACGCGGTAACCGATAAAGCGTACACGCATTTCCTGGTCGCGAATGGCGGTAACAACGCGGCCTAATTTGCTGTTGATAATCCAGCGGCTGATCAAGAATGCCAGTATTAACGTTACGCCTGACATCACCAGCAACCAAGCGCGTACCGCACTGGACTGGATGTTAAATCCGATCAGCTCTTTAAAATCGGTCAAGCCGTTATTGCCGCCAAAGCCCATTTCGTTGCGGAAAAATGCCAGCAATAAGGCATAAGTCAGTGCCTGGGTGATAATCGACAGATATACCCCGGTCACCCGTGACCGGAACGCCAGCCAGCCGAACACATAAGCCAATAACCCCGGCACTGCAATAACCATCAACGCTGCAAACCAGAATTGGTTAAATCCGTACCAATACCAAGGCAGTTCCTGCCAGTTGAGGAACACCATAAAATCGGGCAATAAGGCATTGCCGTAAACACCGCGATTACCAATCTGGCGCATGAGATACATGCCCATGGCGTAACCGCCCAAAGCAAAAAATGCGCCTTGTCCCAACGCCAATATACCGCAATAACCCCAGACTAAATCCAACGATAAGCCCAATAAGGCAAAGCAGAGATATTTACCGATAATGGAAATAGTGTAGGCCGAGATATGCAGCGGTGAATTCTCAGGAAAAATCAAGTTAGCGAGAGGAATCAAAAATACAATCCCGCCTATAACCGCCAATAGCCAGAATGCCGGTTTATCTTGTCTATAAAATTGCTTAAACATTCCCTTAACCCTCCGCTGCGCGGCCTTTTTGCGGAAATAACCCTCGTGGCCGTTTTTGGATGAATAGAATAATGAACACCAGTACCAGAATTTTTGCCAGTACTGCACCTGCGGTCGGTTCCAGCAGTTTATTGGCGATGCCTAAGGAAAACCCGGCGAGCAAAGTACCCCACAGATTACCCACGCCACCGAATACCACGACCATAAAGGAATCGACGATATAAGCCTGACCCAAATTCGGCCCAACATTGGTAATCTGGCTTAATGCAACGCCCGCAACACCGGCGATACCAGAGCCCAGGCCAAAGGTCATCGCATCCACCCAAGCGGTGGGAATGCCCATCGCTTTTGCCATGTTTCTATTCTGGGCAACCGCGCGCACCTCAAGTCCAAGACGCGTGCGTTTTAAGGTTTGCAGCAAAAGAGCAAAAACCAGCAGGCAAAATAGCAGGATAAAAAATCGGTTCCAGGTTAGGGAAAGAAAATCATTGATTTGCCATGTTCCACTCATCCATTCCGGTGCAGAGACGCTACGATTGAGCGGAGAAAAAATGGAACGTACTGTTTGTTGCAGTACCAAGCTCACGCCAAAAGTAGCCAACAAGGTTTCCAGCGGACGGCCATATAAAAACCGGATAATACCGCGCTCGATAGCGATACCAACCAGAGCCGAAACCACAAAGGCGGTAGGAATCGCCAACAATAAGGCAATCCCTAAATAGTGCGGCATAAGCTGTTGCAGCACATAGGTGGTGTAAGCACCGAGCATCATCAATTCACCGTGCGCCATGTTAATAACCCCCATCACGCCGAAGGTGATGGCTAGGCCAATGGCGGACAGGACTAGTACCGCGCCTAAGCTCAAGCCAAAAAATAAGGTTTCAACACCACCATAAAAACTGATCTTTGAATTAATAGCAACCAAAGCTGTTTTGGCTTTATTCCTAACATCGCTGTCAGTTTCCAAAAAGTTACCGTCGGCATCTTTTTCCACAAGGGCATTTAGCCGATTGACAACGTCTTGGGTCGGATGGTTTTTTAGTAAATCGATTGCTTCGATACGGGTTGATTTGGTTGAGCTATCTAACTGGGCTAAGGCTAAAACCAGTTTTATCTGATCCTGGACGGCGGTATCCGGTTCGACTGTCATCCTGTCGCGCAATAATGTCAGGCTTTCATCATCCGGTGCTTTCGCCATTGCTTTAATGGCGGAAATCCGGGTGTTTGTGTCTGTTGAATTCAGTTGCAGGCGTCCCAAGGTTTTTCTGAGAAGCACTCTAAGGCTGTTATTAAGGGTTATTTTTTGCAGCTCGGCAGAAGGCTTGACTCCCAAATCTCCGCCGCTCTCCGCATCGTTCAAGCTAAGGCCGTCATCTTGAGGTTTGCCAAGGACTAGTTTGTCACTGCCCCTTATTTTATAAAGACATCCGTCCAGTAGGCACTGTAATGTTGTTAAAACTTTTTCATTATTGACCGTAGCCAGTTGCTGAACAGCCGCCTCACGATCCGGTATGGAAGATGCTACAGCCAAGCTGTTCAATGCTGCATTGAAATCATTGCCTGGAAGTGCTTCTTCTTCTGCTGAAGATGGCAGAGGCAACGCGACAAACAGAAACAGTGTAAGGTAGATCGTCGCTAAACTTGATTTCATATTGATTCAGTTAGTCCGTATCATTCGTTATTCGGAAGGATTAGGCCAACCGGCCTAATCCTAGTTGTGAATGCTTATTTATAGTTTTGACCAGAACACTTCTTAGTTTTGGTGTTGTAGTTGCCGCAACTGATAGGTGCTGTCCAGTCGGCAATAATTGGCTTACTTTCAGGTAGAAAATCAGACCATGCATCGCCATCAACCACTTTGTTAGTTTGCCAAACGGTGGCGAATTGGCCATCTTCCTGGATTTCGCCGATTAATACCGGCTTGCTGATATGATGATTGGGTAGCATTTTTGCCGTACCGCCGGTCAGGTTAGGAAATTCCACGCCGATGATGGCTTCCTGAATTTTGGCGGGGTCAGTCGAACCGGCTTTCTCGACGGCTTTTACCCACATGTTGAAACCGATGTAATGCGCTTCCATCGGGTCGTTAGTGACCCGTTTCGGGTTTTTGATGAAATCCTGCCACTGTTTGATGAAAGCCGCATTTTTGGTGGTATCCACGCTCATGAAGTAGTTCCATGCCGCCAAGTGGCCAACCAAGGGTTTCGTGTCGATACCGGATAATTCTTCCTCACCCACGGAGAAAGCAACAACTGGCGTGTCTTCTGCCTTAATGCCCTGGTTACCCAGTTCCTTGTAAAAAGGTACATTAGCGTCGCCATTGATGGTGGACACCACGGCCGTTTTCTTACCGGTCGATCCAAACTTCTTAATATCGGCGACAATACTTTGCCAATCAGAATGACCGAAAGGCGTGTAGTTGATCATGATGTCTTTTTTGGCAACACCTTTGGCTTTTAAATATGCCTCCAAGATTTTGTTGGTGGTGCGTGGATAGACATAGTCCGTTCCTGCCAGCACCCAGCGCTTGACCTTCAGGTCGTTCATCAAATAATCGACCGCCGGAATAGCCTGTTGATTCGGTGCTGCGCCGGTGTAGAAGACGTTTTTGGACGACTCTTCACCCTCGTATTGCACGGGATAGAACAACAAACCATTCAGTTCTTCAAACACCGGCAACACCGACTTACGCGAGACAGAAGTCCAGCAACCGAACACTGCTGCGACTTTATCTTTGGTCAATAACTCGCGCGCCTTTTCTGCAAACAATGGCCAGTTGGACGCTGGATCGACCACAACCGCCTCTAACTTCTTGCCGAGCAAACCGCCTTTCTTATTCTGCTCATCAATTAGCATCAGCATGGTGTCTTTCAGCGTAGTTTCGCTGATTGCCATCGTGCCGGATAAAGAATGTAACACACCGACCTTGATGGTATCTTCAGCCTGCACATTGGCTGTACTCAAGCTAAGCGTAGTTACTGTTAAAGCCAGGGCTAACGCCTTTAATTTCTGTGAAAATTTCTTCATTTCAATAATCCTATTTGAGAAGTGAGTAATTAGATTTGCAATTGGAAACCAAGCTTGATGGCATTAATATGATCGCCCGTCGCGCTGGAGGAATAATTCAAACCTTTGGTCAGTAAATCGCCATAAGTCCAACTCAAAGAAACTTTGGCGTTGTGTCCGTCGATGATGTAATTCACCCCGCCTTCGTAAGCCTCCCGGTTCGAACTGGTACTAGGCATCACGTTGGTGTAACGAAAATAAGGTTGGAATTGACCAATCCAGATTTTGTCGGGAATCAAATACATGCCGCTAACATCGAAGGCATTGCCCTCAAACATACTGAATCCGGCAGTGGGGAAAGCATCGCGCGTAGCCTGACTATAGCCGTTACTGATGCCGTAATTCTTGTATTCGCCGTTAAAGGTAATAACCCCCTCGTTTGGCAGAACTTTCTCCAGCAAAATATCAGCACTTGTACCGCGGAAATTGCCAGGATCGAAATCCGTGCCTGCACCATCTTCCTGGTACTGGTTAGAAACCGCAACGGTCAGGATATCGCCGCCTTTGCCGTAATAAGTACCTGAGGTGTAATACCCCGGATTTTTTTCGACTTCCCAAAAGTTATAGGCGACGCGTTGTGAGTAGAGAATGTTGTCGTCGACGTTCGCACCACCGCGCAGCCCACGGAAGAAACCAAAGGCGTACTGAAGACGGCCATCGAAAGCCGCACCCCAGAAAGTCGCACCGTCATCACGGCCAAAAGAACCTGCAGAGGTGCCGTCGGATTTAATAATGAGGTTATAATCGGATGGCTCAAACGGCGTACCGCTGGCGAAGATGTTGTAAATGGCACTATAGAATGGACCGTTCATTTCCCGGCGTTCGGCAGGAACCAGCATCCGCCCCATCCACAGATTGATGTATGGGTTATATTCAATCTTGCCGATGGCATCCAGAATCCGCATTTCTCCGCCATTACTACACGTTTGGCAGTCAGTGTTGAATTCCAGTTTGATGTATTCGTGGATTTGCGCGTTCAGGTACAACCGGATATTATCCAAAGCGAAGTCATTGCTCCATTGACTGTTGCCCGGCGTACCTGCTGAATCTTCCCTCGCTTCGAAGCTGGTACGTAATCCAGCGCCTACACTCACCCACTTGGTATCATCGATTTTAAATGTCGCCCCCGCCTGGGTAAGTGGCGTATAACTCAGCGACGAGGCAACTGCCAGCATCACAGCTGGTAACCTCGATAACTGCCAAAAACTGGCCTTTTCATGATTACTCTTCATTACATATTCCCCTTGGCTAAACTCAGAAGTTGGTTATGCCACCGATGAAAAATCGACGGCATACAGCCTTGTCGGCTTGGGGGGGATTATTTTGCTTTTGGCAACACTTCCACAATGCGTCAAATAACTCATCAGTCAAATGACGTATAGGGTAATCGGCGGTATTATTTTATGATGAGAAACAAAAATCAGCGGTCAGGAATGGTGTCGGATGAATAGGGTAAACGGACGGTTAAGTGTTATTGTTTCAGCAATTTGTGGCTTGTCTGCCTGCGCCACCAGCCAAGTCAAAACCGGCCTGCCGCTGGAGTTGAGCAACGCAAGCGGAATTGAAATATCGGTCGAGGCCGATAATCCGACTCTGCAAACCGATACCCTCAAACAACTAGTCGGAAAAAATTTGGCGGATTGGGCTTATCCCATTGTTCCCAAAATCAAATTACCAGCCAGCCATACCATGACGGTTATGATCGGAACTCCCGAACATGGCAGGACGCCCGCCGGTTTTTCCTTCAGCTTGGGTAATTCCGACCCGCGCGCTCTGGATTTTCAAAAAGCCGATGTAGTGCCCATCACCTGCCGGTTAAATGCGCTCAACCAACTGGAACAAAGCGCGGAGTTGAATATGGGCTTTAGCGATAGCGCGGTTATTGGCTCTAATCCAAACCTGAATGAACTTGCAGACCACGCCAGCACGGTATGTTTTAATTTATTAAAGGAAGTGAACTGGCCAGTTAACAACAATGCTAACGATGTCAAGCCAAGCAAGAATAGTTGGATGCCAGAAATTCGTATAGAACAAGAACAACCAGCTCTTGAAACTCCTACAAAACCAGCCGTCGATGCGCCGATGGGATCATCAACGCCCCAATTACCCGAAACTCAAGAAAGTCAGGAAGTTGAATACAAACCTGTCACCAAGGAAATCAATAAGGAAGGACGAAAAGTTTACATCATTCATAACCAGGGTAATCCTATTACCTTCAAATTTGGGCATGAACGCAAATAACGCCTATTTGCAAAATCGGGTTGGAAATTGCAGGACTTTCGATTATGAAATTAAATTTTAGATCATACCCGTTGTTTGAAAAAGAGGGGGAACTTCTAGCTTGAGACCTTATCTTTTGGTTGGAAAATCACCTAACCCCATGCCGAACGTTAGAGATCGTCCTTAGCCGTGCAACGTTCCTTTCGAAAGCCTACCTCCATAGAAGTCAAACCAGGCGCTCAAAAACTCAATCTTTCAGCACGTTCTGTACGAGTGAATATATTCTTCGGCTACAGACGAAATGGAGAAAGGAAACGATAACGGACCTTCAGGTACAGAGCTCAAATCAAAGCTTGAATTTCCGTGCCCGACCCAGGCTGTGTCAAAACGCAAGCTTCACCATTGAAAACCCTGTAAAATATACTCAAAGCAACTCTTGTTGAATAGGGGGTTAAATGAAGCGGTTCATTGAAAGCGATGACCGGATGCAAGGCACCTTGTTTCCCGAGTATTTGGAAGATTATGTTGCCGAAAACAACCCAGTCCGAATCGTTGAAGCATTTGTCGAACATCTTGACCTTGGCAAGCTTGGGTTTAACGGGGCTGAACCCGCCATCACCGGCAGACCTTCCTACCATCCGTCGATTCTCCTCAAGTTATACATCTACGGTTACCTCAACCGAATCCAGTCCAGTCGCCGTTTAGAGAAAGAAACCCAACGCAATGTCGAACTGATGTGGTTGCTGGGTCGGTTAACGCCAGACTTTAAAACGATCGCCCGTTTCCGTAAAGAGAATGGCAAGGCGATCCGTAAGGTCTGCAGCCAGTTTGTACTATTGTGCCGCCAACTCAACCTGTTTTCCGAGGCCATGGTCGCCATTGACGGCAGCAAGTTCAAGGCGGTCAATAACCGCGACCGCAACTATACCGCCAATAAGATCAAACGCCGTCGGGAGCAGATTGAAACCAGCATTGACCGGTATTTAGCGGCATTGGAAACCGCAGACCTGCAAGAGCCTGACATTGCTGAAGCCAAGACCGAACGGCTACAGGAAAAGATTGCCAAGCTAAAACAACAGATGGAACAGTTGGAGACCATTGAAGCCCAATTGCAGGAAACGCCGGACAAGCAAATCTCCCTGACAGATCCTGATGCAAGGTCCATGGCGACCAGTGGCCGGGGCACCGGGATGGTCGGTTACAACGTCCAGGTTGCCGTGGACACCAAGCACCACCTCATCGTCGCCCATGAGGTTACCAATGTCGGCCATGACCGTCACCAGCTCACCAACATGGCGACTCAGGCTAAAGACGCGATGGCAGTGACCGAACTCCATGTCGTTGCCGACCGGGGTTATTTCAGCAGCCAGGAAATCCTTGACTGCCAACTGGCAGGCATTGTCCCAACCTTACCCAAACCCGCCACATCGGGCGCCAAAGCAGACGGCAGGTTCGGCAGAGATCACTTTGTTTATCATCCCGAACAAAACGAATACAGTTGCCCGGCAGGGGAGCGTTTGAAATGGCGTTACAGTGCAACCGAGCGGGATATGACACTACACCGCTATTGGAGTTCAGCCTGCCAGCAATGTGCCCTTAAGGCAAAATGTACGCCCAGCCAAAACCGCCGTGTTACTCGTTGGGAACATGAGGAGGTACTCGAGGCCATGCAGAAGCGCTTGGACCTTGCCCCCGAGAGCATGAGGATTCGACGAGAAACCGTCGAGCATCCCTTTGGCACCCTGAAATCCTGGATGGGGTACACGCATTTCCTTACCAAGACCCTTGATCGGGTCAGTACTGAAATGAGCTTGCATGTGCTGGCCTATAACCTGAAACGGGTCATCAAAATATTAGGAATGCCGGCATTGATGGAGGCAATGGTGGTGGCGTAAGACCATCATCTTGCGTTTTTTCACCCTATTAAGCAATGAGCCTGTATCTCTATAAAAAACCATCCCGCTCAGGAAAAGAAATTCATAACGCCATCATTAAGCGAATTGCGCCAAAAATCGTATTTCAAAAAGTAAATTAGAATAACCATCAACACTCCATAAGTTTTGACACAGCCTGGACCCTTTGCAGACCGTCAATTCAAATTTATAGATTTTTTAAGACCCACGATGCTGACGTTCAAATTTTCCGCAACAGCTCGTCAAATCTAAATAATGGCTAAAAGTTAATGATAATTTAAACCTACTTGAATTTTACATAGGATGATGTCTTACCAGTATCGTTTCCGATAGAGATCACAATTGGAACTGGATTAAAAAAATCAAATATATTTTTCGTTTTAACCGTTGCCCTTAAAAAGAAATAGTGATTATGGAGGGGAATTATTACTATTCCCAAGCTGGCATTTTTGATGTTTCCTTTATAAACATAGCGCCCAAAATATTTCTTAAATTTTCCAACAGGTATATCTGTAGAAAACTTACCAACCTTAAGCATTACACCTTCAATTAACGGATTAATTCCGTTACTCTTCGCACCAAGCTTAAATACTGATTGGAGACTAACTTTAGTATGATATCTATCGGCTTCTATATTAAGATTTGTATAAAACTTGCTGAAAGGGATTGCTGAAACCGCCAAATCCCCAAGGTATCGTGACATCGCAAAACTGCAAGTAGGATTACATGGCCCTGCCCCACCTGCTACAACGATTCTTCCATCAGGTTGTATAGCAATATCTTGGGCATCATCTTCACTACAATCTTTTCTTCCTTGGGGGCAGAGAACTCCGATATCACTTGGATTTCCAAAATCGGTAACCACTTTACCTCCATTGCCAAATCCGGAATCTAGGTTTCCATCTGGATTGTATCGGACGACCGCAAAGCTTCGGTCAAAATCTTTGAATATTGAACCAGCAACTACTAATTTGCCGTTTTTTTGAATGGCCAGTGCCGAAGCTGACTCTATATTTTCCCCATAAAATGGGGTTGATAGCTTGCCATCCTTATCAAATGTGCTGTCCAGGCTGCCATTGCTATTGTATCGGGCTAGCGCAATATTGAAATTTCCAACCCCAGCCACTACTATTTTATTGTCGTTTTGAATGACAACATCCTCAGCCCTGTCGTACTGTCCGAAGTTTGTTGTAACGATGCCGCCATTACCGAAAGTTTCGTCCAAATTTCCATTAGAATTGTATCGCGCAATCGCAAAATCAAAGTCATTGTTGGTTGGATCGGTTAAATCATGGTTAGCATCATGGTATCCAGCAGCAACTATCTTCCCATCCTTTTGTATCAAGACACCATTGGCCGCCCCCTTAAAGTTTGTAGTTAACTTTCCACCTATACCAAAACTGGCATCCAGCATCCCATCAGGTTTGTATCGTGCAAGGGCAAATTTTTCAAGTAGACTTGAATCTGACGAGGTACCGGCAACGACTATTTTGCCATCTGGTTGAATTGCAAAGGCATGTATTGCTGACAAACCGAAAAACTCAGTCGTCACCTTGCCTTGGCTACCAAACCCTTGATCTGGCTTACCATCAGGATGATAACGTAAAAGCACAAATTTGCAGCAATTACCTTCTGGACTTGTATAACCCACTGCAATAATTTTTTTGTCGGGTTGGATAGCCATATCAAAAATTGCATCCTGTACATCTGTCGCCACATAACCATCAATACCAAAGCTTTTATCGAGCCCACCACTTACATCGAAACGGACAAGGCCAAAAGATCCAGCAAGTACAATTTTTTTATCCGGTTGTATTGCCACGGCAGAAGCACTTTGGCTAGGCCTACTTCCAAGTTCACTGGCTACTTTTCCATTCTTTCCAAAGCTAAGGTCTAGGTCACCGGGTTTTGCATAAGCTAAGGAAGTAACAATGCATCCCGTTAAAAGTATATTAAAAAGAGACTTTATAAAACTCATTATATTTTGTAACCAATTATCTAAATGAAAGTGAACATAATGAGCTGATGTATTTACTGTAATCCTGGGAGATTTAATGTACATTTGATTTACCTCGTTATTTGCTAGAAAACACCGAACAAAAAGCATTGATTAATAGATTGGCAAACTCAATATGAACTAAACCGATTCCTCGGCTTACATCTTGAGTTAGCCGATACACTACAACAGGGCATTACAGATTAAATTGTCCATACAGGAGAGTTTAATGCTTATCTCGTCGCCATATTTGTTTTAAGTTTTAAAACCTTCTACCTAACCTGCGTTAGAACTGAGTATAAAAAGTTATTATTGAATCCCCATCAATGATTTGGTCGTAGTGTCTTATATTTCGGTTCACCCTCATTTAACCAGAATAAACTTGACCATGAAGGTGCAAGTTCTGAGTCATGTATATCAAAAAACTATTTCAGAATATGCATTTTGCTTTCAATCTATAAGCCTAGTGTGGCATGTTTTGGCTCCAAATCATATATACAAAAAGTAAGGAGCTCAGTGAGGCAACCCAATATATGATGCTTTTATTGTTAAATCGGTCACTATAATCAATATGTTGAGGATTTATTTTGATGTAATTCTCATCTCTTTCCAACGGTAAGGACAAAAATTCCGGTAAATCTTCAATATTAGTCCTTACAACAACTGTGCCAGCAATGTAATCATGTAATGATCGACGTTTTTTGTTCGAGAACATTGTAACCACCTCACCAATAAACCAAATTAATGGCAGGCAACTCAGAAAAAACAAGGCTTTTGGTGGGAATTCGCTATCAAATTTCGAAACGAGTTGTTGACTGAACAAAGCAAGCCAGATACCAATTTGAATACCTTCCCTTAAGAGGGATTGTCTATAAGAAATTGGCTGTTCCGTTTCATGATCAACCACCTTGATTTTACATGCCATTTTGCCTAGGGTTTGCCCATACTTCCCGTGCATTACGACAATATACAAAAACCATATCAGGTATGTGGCAAAACTAACTAACATCGACTTTTCCAGATTAAAAACTTCGGTTTTTAATATTAATAGCTGCAACAATCCGATTGGTATTAAGATTACGCTATCGACTGGGCTTGCCCAAAAACGAGGCCAAAAGCTAAGATATTTCATTTCTTGCGAAACACCGCTTTTCCGGTAAGAAGCCCATATTAAAAGGATAATGAGGCCCATAAACGCAAAAGACATTAATTGTGATTTCAAAAGAATTTCAAACGGTACATTAGTCATCTTCTTTCCAATTTCTAAAATTCAAAATAACTCGAGCAACTGTTTTACTAGGCTTAGTTTATCCATCGAAGCTAGTTGTCGAACAATGCGACTCCAAAGGCGCTCTGGACATATGCCAGACCTATAACTGCCTGTGAAATATTTATTCCTCGCTTTATCTAAGCTGTTTCTCATGCTTGGCAATATCAGCCTTGCTCAACGCATCAATCCCCAAAGGAACAATTGAAGAGGCTTAACACAAACTTTACGGTCTGCAAAACCTTGTGTTACTTGAGTAAGGCGAGTTGTTTTTTCGCCATTCATTATTGAGTCGAAATGATTTTGAAAACGGTTCAAAATTTTATTTAATTCGGATACTGTCCCAATTCATTCTCTAATTCCAAACAAAAAATGAAAAAGAAGAAAGAACTGCAACACATTCCCATAATTCATATGGGTAATCAGAATTTAGAGACCTGAATATATTTTATGACTAATATTTCTAGTAACACTGAGTAGACTCAAAGTAACCGAAAACTAGGTATCTAGTTTTCGGTTACAGTCCATTTGAATTTCACCCAAAACTAGCCATGATGTATCTAAGCAGGCGTTATCAGAATACTTCCAGGACTAACGGGAATAACCAATTCACCATTCGTTTGTGCTTTCTCTAAGGTTGTTATCATCCCACTCACAACCTTATACAACTGCCCCGGCTTGATTCTAAACTCGCCATCTTTGACAGTTAAGCTCGATGGATCACCGGAAACAGTTATACTGATCGAACTAGTGCCATAACCGAGATTGGATATAACACATGAAGTGCAATTTACCGTTATCGGCACTGTCCTAAGGATGGCTAGGTGTCCAATATAATTACCTTCCTTAGGAAGATTATTAGTATCAATTGACACGACTTGTGGAGGCGGAGTAGTCTTGGTAGGTAAATTAACTGTTGTTCTTAAACCCAATGAGTTGACGACAGAGCTATAGCTTCCGACAGTTGGATTTCCTTCAGAATCAAAAAAGTTTGCTCTAACCAAATTAAAACTACCAGACCAGCCATAGGTTCCAGAATGCGCTGTGATAATTCGCTCACGGGCGAAAATATACCCCATATGTAACTCAATTGGCGTTGTCGGAAACATTAGCGCCATTGCTGGTCCCATAGCAGGCCAATTTGTTGATATCGTACCAACAGGAAGCAAGCCAAACGTTAACAGACGTTGGATATCTGCAAAAGTGTTGCTTTGCGCCAAATACCCTAGTGGCGTTTGTAAGTGTCCTTGATAAGGCCAGACATTATTATGCTGGGTTTCGACCATCCGTTGAATATTCATGCTGCTCTTAACATAGGATGGCCCATTCGCCAAGATGTTAGGAGTCGTACTACCGTTCTTTGCGGCTGAAATCAGTTGATCGTGGTGCTGTTTTGACAATAGTTTTGTTAAGCCAACTTGGTCATTTTTGATGGCCAACGTATAGGGATCAAGCAAGCATGTCCGTTGGTCAGTTTTATTGAAGATTAAGCGAGGGTTACCGTATGCTACGTCCTCAAACTCATCTATATAAAGGCCATCGGCACTAAGCTCGTCCCGGTATTTAGCAGGAAGACTCAGCATCTTTGTACCAAAGCTGTTATTGCCAAAAGTTGTACCCGTTATTGGCACCATACTATAGGGCAGAGTATTGACTTGGTCTTTCCAGGACAATGGTAATTCGGGTAAGCCGTTGTTAGTAATAAACAAGCTATCTTGATAAGTAAGATTGTTGTTTAGACTGCTATCGCGTTGTTCATCAAAATAAACTAAAGCTTTAATCCTATTATTGCTTTTTTCTCGAATAAACCGATTGCCCGAAGCGACATCAGCCCGGTATGAATCCCAGACGTTGTCAAACATTCCAGCACCAAACGCCACTTTTCTAGGCATTGGTTCTCTAGGGTCTATCCATGAACCATGAACGCCATATTTAATATTGTAAGATGGATCCAACAGAATTTTAGTGAGAGCCGCGAAGTCAGTTGAAGACGGGTTAAGCATGTTACCCGTATAGCCCCACAACCATGGGCCATCCGTTAAGATATTGGCTTGCCAAGCCTTCCTCACGAGATTGATGAAATCAAAATAGTCGTAACCCTGAACTGGATACACCGACCACAGCAGCGTATAGGATTCCCCCGGAGCAAGCCTCAACATGTCGGCTTTAATACCGGCCATTGGAACTCCACCTTCACCGGGCTTTACATAAAGCCGGGCTTGGTTTCTATACACGTCATCTTCCGCCACGAGACCAAGGCCATGGTTGGTAGATTCAACATAAACAGTTGGATTGCCGGGCGAATAAACATCATTGTAAGGTTGATGAAAATTGGAATCCTTGAAAGGTTTTATTTCCAAGTCCGCAGAACCCGCTAACCTGACAGGGCGATTTTCTGCACCTTTGAGCGAGACCTCATTGCGAACCACAAGACCTATAGGAACCTGTAAAAGATTGGTAATTTTGTCAGTGACTATTACTTTAGTAGGGGTTTCACGTATAACTCTGGTTACTTTGTAACTAGGCCCTGTAGCCAGGATCGCACCAGAGCCAATAATGGAAGTTGTCCAACCAGGTTGTCCTTTCATGGTAGTGAGACCTGAGGGATCAAGGGTATTGAATCCGACATTTGGATAAGAGATAGCTGTGGTGAAATTCCATTTTTTAGTGCCTACATCAATGCTAAATCCTCCACCTGAATGCTTGGTAAGATGATAAGAAGCTGGCCTACTGAAGGAAGATCCATCTTTTATCACAACGCTTGGTTTTATATCTGAAAGTAAAGTTGGACTTGCTGAACCGCTTGTTTGATAATGCAAAACCACCCTATCAATAATAATGCTTTCGTTGGTGTTTGGATTGGGTTGACTTAAAGCAACGTGATTTAGAATTTTCAGGTTATTGGGGGCGTTATTGTTAAGCAGATCCGTAACATCAATTTGCGTACTGAAGGGGTCGCCTTCATAAAATGTCGCATTGGTTGTGAAAGATGATTGATACAACAAACGCCAATTTCCGTTTAAGTACCAATCCCCCAAAGCATTGGGTGTTACCCGTGAAAAAAGACTTTTGTTAACTAATCGGCCTAAGCCTCGTCTTTGTTCAGCCTTAACTTGTTGGTTATTGACTTTAACTTCCATGACAGTATTCGATCCTGCACCGCCATCGGCGTAGTGGATACGAGCCCTTATTTCGAGTATCGCCTTAACTTTGGGTACCGCCGGAATGGTGACATCAAACACTCCGGCTTTGGGAATTTCATAATTTGTAGCCGTTGGAATAGTGAGATCTACCGCAAAAACTGGGGGTGATAGAATTGCCAAAACTATAAAGTAACGCATGAATTTGTTGTTAATAAACATCGCCTTTCCCTCCAAAATATTCGTTGAAACCAAGGTTTGGTTTTTTCATGCTTGTAGTACCACCCCCAAATAAAAAAATTTATTGGGGCTTGTATTACATGCCATCAAACTTTGGGTCGAAGTGTTTGGCAGATCGGTTCAAAATAAATGAAAATTTTTTAAATCTATGTTGAACAGTTTATTGAAGGGAATCAAACAAGATAGCTTATAGAAACGAGGAAATTCGACCGGAATCAAAGCTATACTTGATTCCGGTCGTTTAGCATTTTTTGAGGACCTCTAGCTTTAGCGAGAGCAACTCAACTTATTTTTAAAATTCAAAAATTTACAACAGTTTTAGTTCGATTAATCCAATTTCCTACACCGCTTTTTGCGTAAATGTATGGCATATTCAAAGGATTTTTTGGTTTGAGTACTACATCGCAAATATTATCCCCATCAAAATCCTGCACTATAAGTTGATCTGGTTTTTCGTACTTGGCATTCAAAAATTTCCATTGACCGGTTACAGCAGATTTTACCCACCAGGTCACTCCAGTTGCCATAAAATCATCCGGAAGTCCATCACCCGTAAAATCACATTTGACTAAATCATTTAAGGGCTTTGCTCCCCACAGATTATGGGGTGTCACAGATATAGGTCTTGTTATAAATAATTCTGGTTGGTCTCCATTTTGGGATATTGCATCAGTACGGTTATTGTGGGCAAAGACGTTAGCATTCACATACACTTTATCTTTAGGATTGCCTCGTATTTTCATTGCATAACCATCTTCCCATATGATACTTTCGGTGAGCTTACCGGATACGTAGGCTTTTACTAGTCTTCGGCCACCTGTATATAAAACCGTGTTTTGTTCGATAATCATAGTTTCACCGGCTGTCCCACAACAATGTTGATAGAAGCCACCTACCATTGATTGGTCACCATGCATATCAATTTGGTGGGTTTGCCAACAAGTATTGAAAAACCCTTCGGTACAATGTAACCCCCCACCGGGTAAAATTAAATTATTTCTTGCAATATAGCCTGAAAAATCTAGGCCACTCTTACTTTTACTGTTACCGGCAATGGCGTGTCGATTTTCTTCAAATACATTTTCAGTGATGAGAGCATAGCCTCCACTACCAACATTCACTCCATAACCAAAACCATCATAGTGCCGATTGTGATGAAAATAATTATCATGAATATGGACACCGGATGCACTACTAAATGTCATCCTTCCCTGTTTATAAAGAGCACTATTGTCATTGATATCAATAGCTGCGCCGCTCCAGAAATAAAACTCCATATTGCTGATCTCAATACCATGTAATTGTTGGGATATTGGATCACTTAGTACACTAGGATTCTTATCAACCTCTTCCGGAAAAATCTCGATTGCATATTCCTTATTATTATTGCCAGCCCCTATACCCGGATTCGGGCCTTGCAGCCTAAATCCAGAAACTCTTACATTGCTGCTTTTAATAATAAAAAGCGGTGTCGCTGATATACGCTTGTCAGTAACAAATATCCTAGGACCTAAATTGTCAGTATTTCTTCCTAATGGATTGAGGGAGGGCTTGTTCTTAAGGGAGATAAATTGAGATGAATTTATTTGGGCGCTTAACGATGGCAATTCACTCGTAAAGTATGTATTTTCAGCAATAAATATTGTATCGAAACCAGTTAAATCCATCTGCAAATTATTTGTCAACACAACTTTTTTACCTCCTTCCCCTAGAGCTTGTTTTAAAAGCCATTTCCATTCATTAGTATTGCCAGATATATATACTGTACTTGGTAAATTTACCGTAACAGTTTTGAGGCCAAACGTATACATTTCTCCCATGAATTGGGTAGACAATCTGTAAGTGGTCGTTGATAGAGGTTTTAAGTCTCGACTTCCAGTGAGTTCAACTGGCTTACTATTAAGCGTTAGTTCTAATGAACAACCTTCAGGCATCGACACTGACCAATTTAAATTAACACTTCCTCCCAACGCTATCGATGGTGAAGAAACTGAAAATGAATGGTTTACGGAAGCTAGGCACTTTAAAAATTCATTTTTAACATTTCTAGCTTCCTCTGCTTCATCAAGGTCAATTGTCGGCACTGCAAAGCACGCATCTATATTTGCCGATACACATATTAGAAAGAAAACTAAGTTTCTTATCAGTAGTAATGGATGAAGCTTAAAGTTTAATATTTTCATAATTATTT
Source organism: Methyloglobulus sp. (assembly GCA_965247625.1). Classification (GTDB taxonomy): domain Bacteria; phylum Pseudomonadota; class Gammaproteobacteria; order Methylococcales; family Methylomonadaceae; genus Methyloglobulus. The sequence continues at coordinate 420,352 of CBDFHL010000001.1, forward strand.
CCCCTTATTGTGGCAATTTAAAATCTGTCATCGGATAAAGAAATGAACCCCTTTCCTCGTGAGTTGAGTCGAAGAAAATTTCTAAACGGTTCAATTTTTTTAAAAAACACTCGCTGTAGATCTATCTTTCGTTTTCTGGGAAAAGAAGAATCTGATTACCCATTAAACCTTGTTGCAAATAGGCCTTTTTACGTGAGATTAAGAGAGGATTATCTTGTCTAGATTTAACGGATATATTTTTTCTAAGCTGTGATCATGAAAATAACAGGTCGAGGTCAAGAAGTTATGACCTCGACTTGTTTAATACTAATAAGCCTAAAAGACTACTATTGGCGGGACTCCTAATATTGCTGCGGAAACAAGCCCCAATTTAATCAACTGATTTACATCTTGTCTCCTATAGTTTTTTCCTTGAAACTTAATTACATCTCCTCCCCAGCATAAATTGACACCATACAAACGTGAGCATCCAACTACAGAATCGCTAGTGATATTATTTGCTAATGCAACATGTGTGTTTAATTGCACTACACTTCCGGGTGCGCCGCAATTTGTAAATTTCCATTGATACATGGTTGAATTTAGCGAATTTGAAGTCAAATTTATTCCGTAATCTTGAACTCCATATCTAAACCATGATTTTTCAACAAACAAGGCAAATGGTTCTTCGCAGGATATTGGTCGACTACTAGGAAACTGGCGTTTAACAGTAATAAAAAACCCGGGGCTGCCGTTCCAACCTAAATTTGCCCCCCAGCGATCTTGATAACGCAGATAAGACCAACTATTGGTATTTCTAAGATCATATCTAAACCCTTCATAGATGCCAGTACCACCCCCTTGCACAACCCAGCCTTTCATGGTTGGATTGGCAGCAAAAGCACTTGCGCTACAAACTATAAATAAAGCAGCAATAAGGTTGATGAATGTTTTTTTCATTTTATTATCCTCATAATATGGTTACTTGAAACTCAATTAATGTTTAAATTTAGGATGGTTGATATATTTCCCCATCGTTTATTGAGTCGGAGAAATTTTCAAATCGGTTCAAATTTATTTGTGAAATTATTCCTAATAATTACTAGTAAATTTAAGGTATGTCTAAACAGGATTATCGAGACAAATGTTGTTGCTAGTTGACCTATAAATGAAATAAAAAGATGGCCAAATCTAATATGTGAGAAGGTCTTTTTAAGCGGGGAAAAATGAGAACATGTTTTAAAAAATTACATGGCTATGAATTTACCACAGCCTAAAAAAACCAATTTATGAAATGATAAGTTGGAGAGCGATCATGCAAACAGACCTCACGAGCAAGCCCTGATTAAACTAAGGTGAGGGGATGCCATCATCATACCCTATTGAAGGCGGGCACAGTCTTTCATCAACACCAAACTGGTCGGCGATTCATGGATCACCGCCCACCGGATGTTGCGGAAACTACGGGTTGTGATGAGCGACAAGAACCGCCATTTGAAGTTGTGTATCACTCAACAGCCGGATTTACAGTAACCTGTGGTAACTTAATAACCATGAATAATAATTTCATTTTCATGGCTCTATACATTGCACAGGTTAGTCACTATCGGGTGCTGTAATTTCAGTTGGTTAATTAAACCAATGATCCTTTAACCTGCGGCTTGTTAATAGCCATGTTCATTTTTATTTTCCCATGTTATGGAAATTAACAGCTATTCCAGGAAGACAGTTTATTGCACAATTTTGCCCGAACGGCGAGTACGATATTTATTACCACCAACCGGTTGAGCGTTACGAAGCCAGCCATCGAAGTCAATATTTGACCTCAATTGTTCATTAGCCTGTAAAACCCAACCGCTTTGCTATTTTGACTTTTATTGCAAACCCACTAAAGCAACTTTACATTGTCCTGGTGCTGCCGGTACATCATAAGAAAGCCGAATTTTTTGCTTTGCTGTTTTAGCAATGTACAAGGTAGATAAATAAGTTTTCCCTAAAGTGGTTGAAATATCAAAATATATAGCCCCCCAATTGCAGTTAGCGTGTATCGCGCCAGCCACTGCAAAGTATCCGAAATTTCCTTCATGGGTACCCACAACCGCGACAGTTTGCTGATACATATCAATTCTTTGTGCTGAAGCGGTCAAAGAAGTAATGAATAAAGTTATCCACATAATAGTTTTCAATAGTGATTTCATGATCGTGTCCTATTAGTTCGTTTTAAATTGGATTTGGTATAGCGTGTTTTAGCTAATGCTTTAATCTAAAAAAATATTTGGGCTTATAGATTGTTGGTGTTAGGAAGGACTGCAAACGCAGCAGCTACCGGCATAATTATCTGTTCCATTACTAGCACCTCTAGCGCTACATACCCCCGTTTCTGAGGTAATTGAACACGAACCTGTAGGTCCTGACGCAATTGTTTTTGAAATAACTTTACCCCCACTGCAACTACAATAACTGCTATCTGTTGTGCTAGCATTAGCACAAACCGCCACTGTTTTAGTCGCTGGACCTGCCGGCCCTTGTGGCCCTGTAGCCCCGCGCGGGCCAACTGGTCCGGCTGGACCTTGAATGCCAGGTGGCCCCTGTAATGGCACGATGATACTGTCATCCGCAGAAGTCGCCGCGCCGCTTGAAATTAATAAAGCTATAAAAAGCATGTTCATTAAAAGCTTCATGAGAGTTACTCCATAATAAAAGTTTGTTTAATAAAACTATCGTTATAAACACTGCCAATTGAACCCCTAATAACTTTAGCGTCAGAACTGTAGGGCTGACACATCGCACCCGGAGAAATTTTTTCATCTTCAGATGCTAAAGCTAGCTTGGCAGATGCCAGTGTAATTAGGCCAATGAAAACAAAGATTCTTCTTTTGCTAATTTTCACGTTATTTCCCTCATAATTTTGTTAAAAAATCAAAGATGGTGTATTCGGTTGCCATCGTTCATTGAGTCGAAGCACTGTTCAAACCGGTTCAAATTATTTTTGGAATTTAATTGAAGTTAATCTCATGAACCTTTAAGTTTAAAATTTGAATGAAAAAAATGAAGTCAGATAGAGTTGTCGAGGAGTAAAATCAGACGCATAAATGGCTACTACTTTTCAAAATCTCTAAAATTTTTTAGCAAACCGATAATGGATACCTAGATTGACTATATGAAATCTTGCTTATCTGCAAATCGGATAACATGGCATCCAAAACCCAAATTACACGAATTCACAAAAACATTTGAACCGAAAACCGAATTGATTCGACTACATCATTAAAGGGGACATTGATGGAATTAACGGAAGAGCAAATTCTTGCATTACTGGGAAAAGTGGCGAATCGCAACGCTAAAGCGGTAAGTGAACGCGCCATAGAAACGTTATATGTTGAATTCAGCCTTCCGGTCAGAAACTTTATATGGAAATCCATCACCCATGATGAAGCGCAGATTGAAGAAGTTGTGCAAGATACTTTTTTTGAGGTATGGAAACACCCGGAACGTTTTCGCGGTGAATCCAAATTTAAAACCTGGCTGCTTGGCATAGCCCGCCATAAAGCGTTGGATAGCCTTCGCAAGCGGGACAACAACCATGAACCTTTGGAAGAAATTGAAGAAACCTTGGTGTCGAATGAACTATCGGTTACAGAGATGATTGAGAAAGAACAAATCCAACATGCGGTTAAGTTCTGCCTGGAAAATTTATCGGCAAATGGCAAGTTAACGAGCGCACATAAAGAAGTCTTGCATCTCGCCTATATCGAAGATCAAGACATCAATGAAATGGCGCAATTGTTAGATTGCCTGGAGAATACAATCAAAACCAGGCTTCATTACGCCCGCCTGAAAATTAAAAATTGTCTAAAAAAATGTTTATTTGGAGGGACTGATCTTGAATGAGCTAGAACAAAAAGAACAGTTTCAACAATGGCTCCCGTTCTATGTCAACGGTCGGCTTGGAAGCGTTGAACGGCAATGGATGTCGCAATATTTGGCGCAGCATCCTAACGCCAGCGTGGATTTGGATATTGAGGAAGTGATCAAAGCAACGCTCCATGCCGAATTACCCCAATTTGGGCCTAACCAAGGGCTGGATGCATTCATGAAGCGTGTCCGCACGGAGACTCTAACATCACGCGCAGCTTCTAAAACAAGTGCTTGGCAAGGATTCTTGGAACAGTGCCAGAACATGATGAGCTCACTATTTACAAGCCCGCGCTGGGCAATGGCAATCACCTTGATGATTGTCCAAACCGGATTGATTGGTGTGTTGTTAACCCAACGCACAGCGCCTATTTTATCGGAACAAACCGAATGGCGTTCAGTGGGTGATCCCCAAAAATATCAAGGGCCAGTTTTGCAGGTTACCTTTAAATCCACAGCGACCGAAGAAGAGATGCGCCTGTTGATGGTAAAAATCCAGGGTTCTTTTTTAAGCGGCCCCGGCCAGCTTGGCAATTATATTGTTAAGGTGCCCCAAGATAGCATTGAAGCCGCTGGAAAGCAGGTGACGGAATCGAATATTATCGAATCGGTTAGCTTGCTGCCGGAAGTGCCGGTTGAGCGATAAGCGGAAACCAGGATACGGGAGAGTGATGATGCGCAATATCTTATTAGTTCGTAGCATTATCATAGCTTTCTTCATAATGGTATCAGCTAATCCTATCGCCTACGCCAAAAAACAGGATAGCCTTAATCCTGCCATTAGCCATCAACGGGTGGCGTTAGTGATCGGTAACGGCCAATATGCCATGCGAACCCTTAAAAATCCGGAAAACGATGCCCAATCAATGGCTGAAACCCTATCCAGCCTGGGTTTTGAGGTCGATTATTATGCCAACCTGGATCAAAAAGCCATGGTGCAACACATTTTTGACTTTTTCCACCATAAGGCGGCAAAAAGTGCGCTCCGTCTGGTCTATTATGCGGGGCATGGCATTCAATTTGAAGGCAAAAACTACTTGATCCCCGTGGATGCTAACTTGGCGGTGTCGTCTGAAATCCCGCAGAACAGCTTTGTGCTGGATGAACTCAGGCGGAGTCTGGATGAGTTAAAACAAGGCGCCAGCATCATTATTTTGGATACCTGCCGGGTTAACCTGTGTCCGGTTGGGCGCTGCCGGGGTGTAATGAGTAGTTTGGGGTTGACGGATGAGCGCCGTTCAAGCGGCACCTTGATCGCTTATTCAACCGGGCCCGGGCTGCCCGCCAGTGACGGCAAAGAATTGGAACATAGCTTGTATACCCAGATTTTAACGGAACTGTTACCGACACCCGGTCTGCCGGTGGAAAAGTTGTTCAGGCGGCTAACGGAAGAAGTGTTCCATCGCAGTGGCGGCCTGCAAAAGCCAGAGTTTGTGGATGGCTTGATGGGCGCTGAAATTTGCTTGAAGACTCGGGCTTTGGGGCAATGCCCTTTAAATTGAGCAATGATGGTGCATGTAAATATTTCAAATAATGGGTGTGAAATTTTTAACAGAAATTCGTCAATTTAAGTGTTATTTTTCCAGAAATAAAGAACAAAGCCTAAAAATGTACATTAGCTCAAAGTAATACAAAATCACTTGTTTCAATAAACAACATCGCAAGAAACAAGATTTTTTTAACTTTAAATTAAGAAGGTGCTGACATGACTACATCAAATGAAATTTACCGTCGTTTTCCAATTTTTATTTTACTATGCGCGTGTTTAATTAATCCCATTTCATCTTTTGCAGCTCGGCCTATTTGTACAGGTGATTGTGTCGACACAACCCCAGAGCCTGTTACACCTTTACCCACTAGAACAGTAGTTTACAATGACCATTTTTGGGAGGAATGGAATCCCCAATGGTGGGTTTGGCAGCCAGGATATGGCGATATAGGCAGAACTGGGAGTTTGTCTGGCGCAACTGATAAATATGAAGTTACTTGCCCAAGTAAAACAATGTATCTAGAAGCTCAAGTAAGAGATGAACCCCACCCAACAAGTAGAAATCCTTTAATATCTATACAATTATCGAAACTTTCCATTAACCCACGGGGTTGGCTCACTTCAAATACGAGTGTGGATACAATAGATAGTGATCAGAATTATAGTGCTCCAATAAGGCTTTCGATGCGAAATGGCGTTTATAATTTATATATATTTAAATCTGGGGCTGGTCCTGAAAATTATTCTTTTAGGTTTAGATGCGGTACTTCAACGGTAATCGACTTACGTGGCGAATTGAAACCTACGATAGACCAAAAAATAAAGGATACGTCGAATTCCACGGCTGTATTTAGCCCCCTAAATTATACGTTAACCCAATAAAGACCATTATCTAATACACCCATGAATCGCGGGCTTTAAAATGAAGCCCGCCCTTGCCCAAACGAGTCAAAGAACTACCAATGCTCAATGAGCAGTAGCTTGGGTTAAGCGGTCTACTATCAAATTTAGGGCTGCCTAAATTCGCTAATGTTCCACTTAAATTTAATATGGGTGCCGTTGACTGGATTGTCCCGCTCAACCCAAAACGTGCTGCCGCCTGGATAACATTAAATCCAAAAATCCCCGGTTGCCAAGTAATCGGTTCGTTTCCACCTACTGTTAATTGGTTTCCGCTTGGGATAAGGGCTTTTACTTTGAAATTGATATTGCCACCTTTAGCCTGTTTTGCCGCTGTATTTGCTTGAATCAAACCAGTTTCCATCACCAAATTGTCTGCTGTGACATTAATATCCCCGCCATTGCCTTTTTCACCGCTTACTGTAGTTTTAAACCCAGAATTTTTTAAATCGATCAGTGTGCCGCCTTTAGTGCTTAACGCCCCGCCATTACCCTCTTTCGACTCTGTGCTAATAAACGATGAGTTCAAACAAAGTGCATTGGCAAAATCGATAGCAATTGCACCCGCAGGGGCATTACCGGTGGCTTGGGTAGTTATTTGGCTGTCGTCTTTCAAGTTAATTTTAGCTGCTGAAACGTATATTTGGCTGACCTTTTCTATATTGGAAACTTTAGTGGTTTCTGAACTGTTTTCAATAGATATTATCCCACGGTTTAAATCAAGACTTTCGTTGGCAATTACCTTAATATTACCAGGTGCTCCAGAAGATCGAGTTTTTGATGCCGCACTGATTGAGGCATTATCAAGCAATATTTTCCTGCCATTTAATTTTATAATTCCTCCCTTTCCACTCCCAGACGTGCTGTTATCAATTTGCCCACCATTTAAGAGATTAATGTTGCCTTTGGATTCGACAGTAATGTCACCTGCTTTGGCATCCTTTTTTGTATCCGCAAAAATTCCACTCGGATTAAATTCACTTTTTCCATTAACTGTAATGTCATTCCCAGAGTACAACTTAACGTTACCTAGAATACCTCCGCCGCCACTATGAGTCGTTTTAATTCTTCCACCTTTTAATAGGGAGATGCCATGGGCAGTTTTTATGGAAATATTACCCCCAGAACTTTTCCCCTCAAGCTGAATGTCAGTAATTATTAGGCTGTCGTTATTGATAGTAACATTACCTGATTTAATATCGATATTACCGGTATTGTTTGTGCCCGATGACGCGATTGCAATTACACCATTTTCAAGTACTAAATCTTCCTCTGTTTTGATGTTAATATCTGCAGATTTAACCGAAGAAAATGAAAAATTATCAGAGTTAAGCGAGCCACCTTTCAGTAACATTGATTTTGTTCGAATTGAAATTCCTTTTTCTTTTTCAGGATTTGCAGAACCATTATTAACAACATTTAATGCACCATAGTCTGAAATAGTTAAATCTTTTCCCCAAATGGAAATCCTTCCGCCACCATCACCAAATGTAGTGATAGAAGCATTATTGATTTGAATATCGCCAGCGTTTGCTGTTGTAGGCTTTAAGTCCGGTAGAGATAAGATATTGTTATTTTTGGCTATAACGCTAATTTCTCCTTTATCCTGTCTAGCAATCAACCGTACCTCACCCTTTTGTCCTCTAATTACATCAGTGCCGTCCTTGTGGCTAAATATCATCTCACCAGCCACCGCATCAAATACTTTGTTTTCCTTAATACTTATTTCTGCAGAATCAATTTTTAATAACCCATTGTTAACCTTTGATGTACCCAAAAACCCAAATGCAGCCGGTGCTGCACTGGAAAGGCTGTTGCCCGATGGATTAACGGCACTGAATATTTTACCGTCTTTAAATTTAAGTTGGTCTGCGGTGCTGATGTGGATCGAACCAGGTACATCTACGATCTTCCCGCCTGGACCAAAAGTTATACCACTAGGATTAATTAGATAAAAATTGGCATGGCCTTTGGGTGTTGAACTTAATGTGCCGTATATTTCAGACGACGATCCGCCAGTAACCCGGGAAATAACATTGTCCAAAGCATTAGTTGTGTTTTCTGTAAATGTAACCGTTTGGCCGGATTCAATATTAAATTTGGCAAAGCTATGAAATAAATTACGGCCTAAAGTTGCGCCCTCATTTTGCTTGATTTCGACATCTGCTAGCGAATTTGGCGCACTGATAATTCGTGCCGGCTGACCTAGCGTACCATCCGTTGAAATGCCGCCACCTGCAAATGTATGGCTTGTGTGGCATATAAATCCTAGAAAAAATAATCCTATTTTTCGTCTAAATCGTATTTCCTCAGCCATTTGATTTTCCTCTCATAGCCAATTTCCAACCAATATATAAGGCGCCCAAAAAAACGGGTGGTCGAGCTGTTTATTTTGCAGCAATGCCAGTTGCGCCTGCCGCAAGGCTTGCGCTTTACTGATGCCAGGGTGGTTTAATGCCTTGTAGAACTCCACCATCAACAGGGGTGCGGCTTCATCATTCACGGGCCAGAGTGTACCCAGTGCGCTCCTTACCTTGGCTTTTATGGCCAAGCCGCTCAGCCCAAGCGGGGCGCGGTCATCACCTTCTGCGGTTTGGCACGCACTTAACGTCAGCATTTCAACCGGTTGCTTGGCAAATTTACCCGAACGAAGCAAGCCATCGAGTTGATCAAAACTAATGATGTTGTCATGCGCCAGAATAAAGCTCGATGCCGAGTTGGTACCAGCGATTAAATGCGAGGCAATATGGACAATGGCATAGGGTTCGTGCAACAACTCTTGCCGGAACCGGTCAACGGTAAAGTTTTCATTTAAAAGCACAGTCCCTGGCAAGGTTGAGCGCATATTTTCGACTTCTGTGAGAACACCCGGTAAGCTAAAGGCATCCTTGATATTATTGCGTAAATTCGCCTCATTTAGACTTCGGTTTTGCCCTGATTGGGTATTTGGTGATGAACTTTGCTGCATTGGGTCAGCCATCGGCAAAGCGCGGCTTCGTGGGCGTTGAGTAATGCCCCTACCACGAACAACATTGTTTTTGAACTCGTTGATGATGCTGTCGGGCAAGTGATCAATGACATTGCCCGGCTCACTAAGGCCGACGATTAACGATTTAACTTGATGAGGTTGCAAAGGCGATGGCTCAATAATGGAAAGCCCAGGAGACGTGCTTAAGGCGTATCTTTCGACCAGATAGCCTTTACCATCATGCAGTGCCGCGAAAGGGATGAGCCTTAGTATACCGTCGGGGACGACCACCAGCGTTTTGACTTGGCGCTGCTGTAAAAAACTTTCCAGCGGTGCAATCAACCAGTTATATAGGGGGGCTGAATAGGTTTTGACCTCAGGCTGGCCACTCCGTAATGCGCCAACGAACTTGTTGGTGGCATCTTGCAGGTTTTTTGCATTGACCGATTGGCTGAATTGCTCAATTTCATTGCCGGTGCTGACCAAAAGCTCCAGACGATCAGGCAGAATAATGGGGTAGATAATTGCCGTATTAGGTTCTACCGCTTCCAATAAGGCGCTTTTAGCTGGTTGAATGGCACAACGCCCCCCCAGAAAATCTTCAAGCTCGGCCTGCTTGACTAATTCGATTACATTCCTTGCACGACGTAGCGTGGGTGTTTTATCTGCTCCGTGTTGACCTTTGGCTTGTTCCAGAAGCAGGTCAGCCATTTGTTGATACAGTGGCTCAAGTGTTGCACGAAACGAGGACTGACCATTGCGGTATTGCAAGGGGATGTCATGACGGATGGTTTCAATATGCTCCACTGCGCGTTGGTAGGCTGCAAGGGCTTCTGGGATTAGTTGGCGATGGCGAAGTAAACGGCCTTGCCGCCACTCTAATTCCAGGAGTATTTCGGGCGCTTCTGCCTTTTTTATAGCTTCTAAGGCAGCTTGGTTTATTTGATAAGCCTCATCGTAGCGATGGTCTTCTTCGTAGAGCTGGGCTAACTCCCCTTGAATTTCGGCCAGCAGCCGAGGGTTTGCCGCCGGTTTCGACTCGGTCAACACCATAAACGCGAGTTCTTTTCCTTCTTCACCATGTTCATGTGCTTTAGTGGCAAGCTGAACCAGATATTTTGAACGTATCAAACTTGGCTTGATCGCTAAAAGATGACTTTGGATTTCTTTCAATTTGGTTAACTGCCCATCGGACGGCAACATCTCAACCTGTTGCAGTTCGATACCAGATAATAACTCCATGTCGTTACAGGCCAATTCTGTTGCTTTTGTGAAAAAGTGCTGGGTTTCTTCTGATTTCGTTTGTGCCAGCATCATTGAGCCAAGCATGGCGTTCCAGCGGGCTTGTTCATGAGGGTTACTATTACTGATAGCTGTCGCCTTGCGTAATAACGCTTCTGCTTCAGCATCATGATGTAATTGGTAATGGGTTAAGCCCAGTTCGCCTAAGGCTAGTGCCTTTTGCCCTGGTGTTTTTGCTTCTTGTTGCGCGTGTTCCAGGCTACTTAATGCTTCAAAGTAACGGCCTTGTTGAATTAAATTTTTGCCTTGTTCTAGATAATCGGAGGAAGTTAACTTACCGGCCAACGCCACATTACTCAACGAATATAACCAACCTAGCAACAGTAGGCTTCGCAAAATTCGATAATTTATTTTTATTTTATTCATCCTCACAGCGCATCCACCCTAATCTGAAAATGAATGGCCTCGTCTTGGATGTCGCCTTCGGTTTTAGGTTTTGGTTGAAATAGAGGGTAGCCATAAAACAAATCAAGGGACACCGGTTTATATTGCCAGTTAAATCCCAGCCCAACGGAAAGTAGGTGTCTCTGACGAGCGCTATCTGTTTCAATATGATCCCAAGCTTCACCGTAGTCAACAAAAGGGATCAAGGTTAACCGGTGTCTAGCACTTGTATCTGCACCACCGATTATAGGCCAATGGTATTCGGCGGATAAACTGTAGCCATTGTCAGTAACCAGATGATTTTCGCGATAACCTCGTACCGTACCAAAACCGCCGACAGAGATTTGTTCCAGGGGTAAAAGGGGTGAATCACTCAACTGTGCATTACCGCGCAATACAACTTGCGAGCCGTCGTCAAAAACACGATAAGCATATTGGGCTTGACCCAACCAGGCACAGAACTCACTGGAAGGGTCATCTTTTGAGGTTTGGGGGGTAGCACCCAAGGCATTCATCCCAAAACTTAAGGTTGAGCGGAACACTAGGACTTGATCCTCCCATCGCCGCATATAGTTTTGGAAAATTCGCCAGACCGTGGCTTGATTGCGGCCTGTAGGTTCACCACGTATAAAAGGAAATGGCCGTCCATTCAAATAGGACGTTTCATTTTCGCGGATAGCCAACATAAAACCCACATCCAGTTGCTGATTTAGTTTATTGATAACGAGATGGCTGAGTCCACCTTCTAAATTGTGAACTTGGCTTTCTATATCAAGCGTTTTTAGAGAAGCCTCGATGACTGAAGATTCACCTTCATCAAAATGAAAGAAAGCCTGCGTTCCCCAATCAGTAATCGGAACAGTAAATCCTCCAGCATAACGAGTTGAACCCTCGCTTTTGATAAAAGTGAAGTCGAAGGCATCGCCCAAGCCAGTCAAATTATAAACTTGGCCAGTGAGGCCAAAGGCTTCACCCCCGATGGAGGGAGGGCGGTAATTGTCGCCAAATAAGGTTAGCCGATAGGACTTAGCCCGTGTAACATCCAGCTTGAGGACACTATGGCCTGAGGCTACTCCGGGCAACAACCTTCCCTTCATGGTATCGATCAGCGGGTCAGACAGGAGTAACTGAAAGCGTTCTTGCAGGTGTGTATAGTTAAAAGGCTCTTCTGGGTCAATTTGCAAACGGTTTTTGATGTAACCTTCACGTAAGCGATCCATTCCATTGATTTTTATTTCGTCTAAGCGCCCCTGAATTATTTTTAGGGTAAGCACTCCATTCTTTGCGGCATCTTCGGTAATGATGGCACCCGAATTGATATAGCCTTCGTCAATATAGAGTTGGGTTATTTTCTGCCGTAGTTCTTCTAATTCAGCAACATTTACTCTATGGCCTTCATACGGTTGCACCAAAGACCGAAGCTCGGTTTCAGGCAGCACAGTATTTCCATCGACTAAAATCTTGGTAAAGATGAACTCCAAATCATTTGGAGACTGAATTTCTGGCGGTGCTTGCGGAATTTTTGGAAGAATGAAGTTTTGTTCTTTTTCGTTAGACGGTGTTTCTAGTTTTGGCAGGGGGCGGGCACTTGGCCGATCCATGGATTCTGCGCCACCCACTGCCAATACTTGGCCGCTGTTCTGGAAGAAAGCGAGGATCAAAATTAGTTTTAATAACTGGCCATACAATGACATTTTATTATTATTTATTTCATCGTAATTCAATACCTTCTAGTACTTTAACTCATCTAAATAAGTAAGTCCAAATAGTTAAAGTTTCTCGACTTCCTATCCCTATAGTTTGCTAAATCTATAGATTTACGTCAATGTCGGCTTTCTATTATTTTAAACATATGGAAGAAAATACTTGATGTACTGCTAATGGCCGATCTTCACGGCGTTGGTTGATTTGAGCCAATGGCAGCTATGGAGGAGCAGGGTAAAATATCAATATCTTATTGAAATTATGAGATAATTTGTAATCCTGCAGTCATGCAAGCTTTTCTTCCCAATTTTGTCCGCCATAGAACAAGCGGAGAATCGTTACACGGTCATAATCCACTGCAAATGCGATAGTCACTCGCCGCTCGAAGCCTACGATTCGTAGGCCAGGACTGATATCGTCACGCCGATGCCCTCGTTCTGAGGCTAACTTAAACCTTAAACAGTATGCCTCAATGCGATCTATATAAGAGATTGCAATTTGGGGGCTTGCTTTTGCTGCAATCCAATCGTAAATTTCAAACAAGTCATTTCGGGCTTCCGGTGCAAACACCACCTGCCGACGTTTCATGACTTATCGGCTAACCTGGCAGCATGGTGGGCTCGCAAGTCGTCGAAAACTTTTTGGGCTTCAATGCCTCGGCTGGGATCGGCCTTAATGGCATCGTAGGCTGGAACCACTTCCTCCCGCAACCAGCATTCAATTGCCGCATCACGTTCTTGGAGTGCCCTTAATCCGGCACGAATGACTTCGCTTCCCGAAGCGTAAGCACCGGAAGACACTTTTTCGTCGATAAAGGCTGTGTGTTCTGAAGGTAGACTAAAGGTTCGTTTTTCAGCACTAGCCATAATAAAACCCCTGAAAATTAGAAAACTGGTATGACTAAATCATACCAAATCAATTCATCCTTCTCAAGGGCTTTAAATATTAACTTGCTTACTATGAGGCTAAATCAAACTTCCGTTTGTTCCACCATCTACAAGGCATCATCGACTTCGATACCCAGGTATCGGACGGTGCTTTCCAGCTTGGTATGCCCCAACAGCAGTTGCACCGCCCAGAGGTTCTTTGTCCTTCGGTAGATTAATGACGCTTTAGTCCTTCGAAATGAGTGTGTGCCGTAGTCGGCAGGGTTTAACCCGATGCTCGCCACCCATTTTTCCACGATCCG
>CBDFHL010000002.1:0-698413 GCA_965247625.1 Methyloglobulus sp.
GGTATCGGACGGTGCTTTCCAGCTTGGTATGCCCCAACAGCAGTTGCACCGCCCAGAGGTTCTTTGTCCTTCGGTAGATTAATGACGCTTTAGTCCCTTCGAAATGAGTGTGTGCCGTAGTCGGCAGGGTTTAACCCGATGCTCGCCACCCATTTTTCCACGATCCGGGCATATTGCCGGGTAGTAATTATGGGGCGAGCCGTGGATTCTGCTTGGAAACAAAAAAATCTTCGCTTTTCAGTTTAGCTTGCCTGATCCAGTCCATGACGGGCATGCGGGTGGGTTCGGTGATTTCAAACTGGACGGGCTGGTGGGTCTTTTGCTGCATGACCCATCGCCCGTTTCGTTATCTGGTCGCCGTGGGCGACATCACGGACTTTGAGCTTGACCAAGTCACAACCCCGCAGTTTGCTGTCGATGGCCAGGTTGAACAAGGCCAGTTCGCGTAAGTTATTGGCCAGTTGCAATCGAATCCTTATTTCCCATACCTCCTTGAGCTTCAGGGGCGGCTTCTGCCCCATGAGCTTTCCCTTGTTCCAGGGTTCTTTGGAAGTGCTAGATTTCGGTTTCTTGATTTCGGCTTGCTGAGGGTTGAATTGGGGGTCTAGCGTCAGTTCTGTGTTCATGGCACATACTCCATTTTGGTTGGGGGAGTATGTTTGACTGGGTTGCCCATTCAAATGTTCTCGATATCGGACACTAAGCCACTAACTTTTTGCTCAATGCATTTTTAGGATAAACGACCCTAACCAGCCTATGGGGAACAACTCTTAATTTTAAGCTAAGCTGACATTCAAAATACTTGCGAATGTCCTTGAAAGTTCAACATAATTTCATTTAAGGATACATGCCTGGCTTATTACCCCTACAATTTGTTTCGATAAAATCGAACTGATGCTTATAAATGAAAAAACTAATAATCGTCCTTGTGTTTTGGGTTGCCATCTTTCGTTACCTTCGCATTTGACATAAACCCCTTTAAAAAATACGATGGCAGCCGTCAATTAGAGCTTAATAGCGAATATGGCGCTGGTATTGTAGCCAGTATTATCATCAACCCAGTTCATGAGGAACTTACAGTAAAAACCATTTTTCTAGTGAAAGAAAAAAAGTTACCCGGTTACAAATTCATCACGAAATCAATGATTGATAAAGTTATCCGAGGTGTACGTTGGAATGACGATCCTCTTCATTTGTTACCCGAACATCCATATGAATGGCTGGTCAACTTCGAACACGCGAGCGACATCGCCACGCGTATAAATCCTAATTTTGATCTACTTTATAGAAGCCACCATTCTGATTTGCAATTTCTACACGCCATGGCTGATTCCGATTCGGAAACAGCATTAACAACCCAAGAAGCCGTGTTGTCTTGGATAGAATTTTCTTATAAGGTTTCAACTGGTGTTATACCGATTAACACTCGATTTTCAAATTTAGAACGGTATGTAACACCTAATGCCGCTCTTAATTTCAAAAAGCATTTCAACCAGAATGGAAGACGAAAAAACTGGACGCCAGCCTATCTGTTTGGGTTGAAGTGTAACCGGGAAGTATCACCCCCTGACTCATACGGAAAACTAGATTGTTCGGAGACACCATGGCTTCCCAAGAAAGAAGATATCCAAAATATTGCTCTTGGCAGTATGCTTCATGTCATCCAAGACTCTTTCTCTGACAGCCACGTAACGAGGAATCCGCAATATGATGGAAAATACTCCTTAATTCACGATCGGTCAGGAATTGAAACTTTTAATGCATACAAAAAACAGAGTATTAATTTGCATCGGGGCGCTGATGATTACCCTAACGATTTTGATAAACCACCTACTAATGAGGGCTTTAACCTTGAAGAAGTATCTTCAAGGCTAATCTCAACTGTGTTAACTGATAGACATCTTCTTAATAAAAGGAACCAATGTCCCGTGGTCATCAGAGATTTAACAAAAGGGATCTTTAAATTGTTGGATAGTAATGCAGTTGCCGGATCAGGTAAATATAAATAAAAGGAAATTCGTAAGCAAAGATTTGCTAAAAAATAAAGAAATGTAGAGCTAGTGTTGTTTACGCCTATAAATTCGGTTGTAGGTTTAAGAAGACTAAAAATGAAAATGCGCCCCAAGCCCAATATATTCAACTTTGTTTTTATAAAACTGTCCGCTAGGTGTATAACCGTTAAAATATTCGACCAAAATTTGAAGCTTTCTATCGAGGACGCTCAAATTATTGAATTCGACACCCGCTCTGGCGGATATATCAGTGTTCCAATTATTTTCCTCAAAGTTTTTGAAGTCTGCGGCAATAATAGGGCGCATTGAGGCAAATTCAAAATACCATGGGCTTCTGAATTCGACACCATACTGGGTAGACCAAGGTTTTAGGTTTGACGGCTCTTTATGGAACAAGCCGCCGCCCCCATAAATTCTAACGCCATAAGGTAATTCATAAGACAACCTTAAATCGACACCTTCGTAGCTCAAATTAACCCGTTCGAATTTAGTGTTCGATTTTCTAATTAAGAACTCGTCCCCTAAATGCGAGCTTTGGTGATAAATGCGGCCGAATCCTGAAAACTGGCCAGTACGGAAACTGGTATAAATTGATGCAATGAAATCAGAATTTAGCAAATCGGCCGAAGAAGCGCCAAGGTTAAAGTCGCTGAACACGCCCCCTTGGATGCCTGATTCCCACTGAATAGTTGAGTTTCCTATATTCGCCCGATAAAACGGGATGGTTTCGCCAAAGCTGACCGAAGCAATATCGCGACCGTCAAAATTTGTCGTCTGATAATTCCGATAAGAGGCAGAAAAATGCGCCCAGCGAGGGTCGGCCAGCAAAGGTTTAAATAAATGTCCTTTGGGCAAAAAACCTACTGGTAATACGACAGATTGATTTGTCGTGACTGCTTCATCAGGAGCAACCTCTAACGGTTGCGTTAAGATGGGGTCAGATTGGTAGGATGACGCCGCAGCAAACTTAACCGAGTTTACACCAGGCACTTCGGAAAGTAACTGAACCGCCTTTGCTTGCTGATCAACTTGCAGGTTATCAGGAGGAATAAAGACAACACCGTTCTTTACGGTTAGTCCAGGCATATTAATTTTAAAGTTTTGCTTTACTACAGCAGCGGCATATCCGGCTATGAATATGTCGTCATTGCTTGCGGCATATACAAACCCACATTGCAGCATTATTATTGCAAAAACAAAATTTATTATTTTAATCATATTTAATACCTTTATTTTGATTATATTAGAGAATAGGTTTTCAGAGCACTGCCATTTATACCCAAGATAAATGCGAAAGATTGTTCAGTACATTCTGCTTGAAAAATCGGCAAAAATAACGGAGCGACTCTTGCTTTCGCCTATTCCATCTTTCTCCTGCAACGCTCTAAATCTCGCCTTAACTTGGCTCTGCGACTTCGCTTCACAAATGAGTGGACGCGATATTGGAATGCACTTCAATTCCACTATGCGCTCGTGACATGAGCGTGAAATTGCCAGCCCTACCGCTTCTAGGAGGCTACTTGGGTATATCACCCCGTAGCTTATGATCATGTCACGATAAAACTTGATTTCTATGTAACCCAGAAAACTGTGTCCTGGCGCAAACATTAAACATAAGGCTTGCGTAGTTAAACATATTGCTAAACTATAAGTAGGTCATATGATCCCCACCATCAAAAACGGACAAATCAAGAAGCGAGAGATTGTTTAAAATTGGCTTCAAATTCTATAGGGCTTTGGAAACTATTGGAAGAATGTAACCTGACGGGATTGTAATGCGTTTTGATATATTCAAACACAACCTGCCGCATTGATTCACGAGTAGCAAACCGCTCGCCATGAATTGCTTCGACCTTGAGCGGGTGGAAGAAACTTTCGGCGCAAGCATTATCGTAACAGCAGCCCTTGGCACTCATGCTGCCTAACAATTCGTGCTGTTGTAGCAATTGCCGGTAAGCGTGTGAACAATATTGGCTCCCGCGATCCGAATGCACCATCACGCTTTTAGGGCGTTTACGCCTGAAAACCGCCATCCGTAGCGCATCGCATACCAGGTCTGCCGTCATCCGTTCGCTCATGGACCAACCAACAACTTGCCGTGAAAACAGGTCTATGATGACGGCCCAGATCGTGTAAAAACGACATGGTATAATTTAGGTGTCCCAATGAAGCCGGAGCCAAGTTGATGAAACGGTTTATAGAAGGTGAATGTCGCACCCAAACCACCTTGATGCCAGAGAGTCTGGACGACTATGTTTCGGAAACCAATCCGGTACGGGTAGTCGATGTTTTTGTTGATGAACTGGATTTGTACAAGCTGGGTTTTAGCCGTGTAGAACCGGCGGTTACCGGCAGGCCATCTTACCACCCCTCAATCCTCTTAAAGCTTTACATATACGGTTACCTCAACCGCATCCAATCCAGCCGCCGCCTGGAAAAAGAAGCCCAACGCAACGTGGAACTCATGTGGCTGACTGGGCGTTTAACGCCTGATTTCAAGACCATTGCCAATTTCCGCAAAGACAACGGCAAAGCTATACGCGGTGTCTGCAGGCAGTTTGTGGTGCTCTGCCAGCAACTCGGTTTATTTTCAGAGGCTATGGTGGCCATTGATGGCAGCAAGTTCAAGGCGGCCAACAACCGAGACCGGAACTTTACCAGTGCCAAGCTGGAACGGCGAATGAAAGAGGTAGAGTCCAGCATCAACCGCTACCTGGCGGCACTCGATACGGCTGATTTGCAAGAGCCTGCTGTTGCCAAGGCACGAACGGAAAGGCTCCAAGACAAGATTGCTGCGTTAAAAGAGCAGATGAAAATGCTCAAGGACATCGAAGTTAAGCTCAATGAAGCGCCGGACAAGCAAATCTCCCTGACCGACCCGGATTGCCGTTCCATGAAGACACGGGGCGAAGGCATTGTCGGCTATAACGTTCAGACCGCAGTGGATACCAAACACCACCTGATTGTGGCGCATGAAGTAACCAACGTCGGCGTTGACCGGGATCAATTGACGAACATGGCTAAGCAAGCGCGGGTTGGGACAGGCACGGAAGAGTTGACAGTCGTTGCCGACCGCGGCTATTTCAAGAGCGAGGAGATCCTGAGTTGCTACCAGGCCGGAATAATCCCCATCGTACCGAAGACCGTCACTTCCAACGCCACGGCCGCGGGACGGTTTGGCAAAGCGCACTTTATCTATGATGATACGAACAACGAATACCGTTGCCCTGCAGGGCAGTCTTTGACTTATCGTTCATCACGGATTGAAGGTGGCTTAAAAGTGCACCGTTACTGGAGCTCATCCTGTAGGCAGTGTGCAATTAAAGCCAAGTGCACCCCTAGTACCGAAAGGCGAGTTAGCCGTTGGGAACACGAAGATGTCCTTGATACCATGCAAACCCGCCTGGACCTTACCCCTGACAGTATGCGTATCCGTCGCCAGACGGTGGAACACCCCTATGGAACGATCAAGCTGTGGATGGGCTCGGCGCATTTCTTGATGAGGACATTAAAACACGTCAGCACTGAAATGAGCCTGCATGTGTTGGCTTACAATTTGAAGCGGGTGATAAAAATACTGGGCATCAAAGGCTTGATGGAGGCCATCAAAGCCTGGGCAGGGCTTTTTGATGACCATACAAACCAAATTGTGGCTATATCATAAGCGCTCAGGAGCGGTTTTTAAAAAATCGCCCACCCATAAAATATAAAAAAATAACCGCCACTCAACCAATAGGGCGCTATTAAAACAACCAATAGGCTTGCCGGAAAAACTTTAATATGTTTTTACACGCTCTGGGCCGTAATCGGATTTCCAATTATCTATTGAAATTGTAAGGTTATCGTCTGCAAAGACACCCCAGCGGGCTTTCGCCTTCCTTCATTCTGTAGCTTTCAACGAGTCATATTACTCTCCGATGAGTTTGATATCAGCGTCAGGTTTTAGAAATATTGGCCTAATCAAATTCAATGCAATATTAGGAACGATTACGCCAATCCGCTTGATATCACATCCAGATTTCCCAACCATATATATTGCACAAAACAGAAGGTTTTCGTATTCGAGAGTTTCAGCCCGACTCTACCCGGTTTTGCACATAGCCAATAGTACTTTGCATATTAGCTTGGAGTATCCCTGCACATTTTTTGACCTATTCTTGAAACCTAAACAGAAAGATTCTATCAGTCTATTTCGGTTTTGAATTTCCCTCTCGTTTGCAAGGCCATCGATACGGCAGCAGCACGTGTAACGACACCCAGTTTTTCAAAAATATGTTCCAGGTGCTTGTTGATGGTGCGCGGGCTGGTGCCTAAAATAAGCCCCATTTCCTTATTGGTCTTGCCGCGCGAAATCCACATTAGGATTTCTGCCTCACGAAAAGTCAGGCTCAATGAATGCCGTAAAGACTCCAGATCCCATTCTTTGGAGTGTTTTTCCATCAGTAGTAAGTATTCACTGGTGTGCTGACATACCGTACGCTTTATTGAAAAATGCACGTCTTGATGACTGGATTCAAAATTCGTCGATTCTTTTTTTTCCTCTGTGAATGGTTGGGATTGCAGCCAACTCGCTAACGCCAGCGGCAGTAGTTCACCGACTTGTATAGGGTTAGTTGCCCCTGTCCGTTTGGCATAGTCAACCAGCCAATTTTTACCTGATTCCGGCAACCAGGTAACCCAGCCTTCTTTACTTACTGTCATGACAGCAAACGGGCTATTGTTCAATGCCATTTCCGCCCGCTGAAAATTAAAGGCTTGCTTCAGATGCGATTCCACCCGCGCCAGTACTTCAGGTGGCCTAATCGGCTTGACTAGGTAATCGACCGCGCCCTCATTAAAGCCGCGCAACAGATCATCCAGCTCGCTGAGCGCCGTCATGAATAAGACCGGTATTGCCGCAGTGTTTGGATTCGCCTTTAGTTGTTTACAGGTTTCAAAACCATCGACACCGGGCATCATCACATCCAACAAAATAATGTCGGGGCGTAAATAATTAATTTGCTCCAAGGCAGAAAGGCCATCGGTGGCTACCAGCACCCGGTAACCGGCTTCCGAAAGCGTGTCTGATAGGAGCGCCAAATTATCCGGGGTATCGTCAACAATCATGACGACAGGCTCAAAAACAGTAGTCATGATTTGTTAAATAACCTCAAGGGGGCTTTTCATCAGTTGCCTTAGTTCAGGCAAACGGAACTCAGCGCTCAGCATTTGCAGTTGTTGTATGGCCGCAGCATGTTCCGGCAACATTACGTTCAACTTTGTAAGATAAGCGTTCAGCCCCATCAGGTCGCCGATACGGATAAAGCGGTTTAATTCCTGCAAAATTTCTGCTGGCATCGGCAAGGCATGTGCTTGGTCGATTTTTAGTGCCAATTTTCCAGCAGGGTCAGGGTAAGTCCAGGTTAAATCCAAGTGTAATTTAAGCTTATTGAGCAATTCTGGTACATGCAGCGGCTTGGCTAGAAAATCGTTGCAGCCAGAGTTAATCGCATTAACCCGTTCTGCGGCATAGGCATTCGCGCTCAGGACAATAATAGGTTGGCGATGATGAGTTTGTCGCAATTGTTGCGCAATTTGGAAGCCATCGGTTTCAGGCATACTTAGATCAAGCAGCAGCAAATCAATCTCGTGATGCGTCAAGACTTGCAGGCAGGTTTGCAGGCTATCGGCTTCATAGATGCCAAAATCTAGTGGCTCTAGCACTGCTCTGATCAATTGCCGGTGGTCAATTTGGTCATCAACACAAAGCAATGCGCGTTTAGCACCTGCATAACCTGTTATGGCCTGTTGCCTTATTGGTTCTTGGGCATCGCCCGCATTGGCAAGATACAGTTTGATGGTAAAGGTTGAACCTTCGCCTAGGCGGCTACAAACAGAAAGCTCTCCGCCCATCAATTCCGCCAGAATTTTACTGATCGTAAGACCGAGACCGCTGCCGGGAATAATGCTTTCCTGAGCCAGTTGGGTAAAAGGCTGAAAGATATTTTCCAGTTGCTTATCGTCAATACCCGGCCCGGTGTCCTTGATTTGAAAAGTCGCTACCCCGCAACTGTAACTGATGTTAAACAGGATCTCGCCGTGGCTGGTAAATTTGATGGCGTTACCCAACAGGTTAATCAAAATCTGGCCGACCCGCTTTTCATCGGCGCGGATACGCTTTGGCAAAGTTTTGTTAATCTGACACCGGAAAGTTAAACCTTTGGCATCAGCTTGTGGTTTAAACACGTCCTGCAGGTGATCGATAAAATGAGGAAAGTCGATAATGTCGCGATTAAACTCGAACTTACAGGCTTCGATGCGGGCAATGTCCAGGATATCTTCAATTAACGAGGACAGATGTTCGCCGCTTCGTTTCAAGATACTGACCGCCTGCCGCCGGTGCTGCGGAATCGTGGGGTCGTTCTGCAAAATATAGGCATAACCGATGATGCTGTTCAACGGGGTGCGGATTTCATGGCTCATGTTGCTCAGAAAGCGGCTTTTGGCGATATTCGCCCGATCCGCCGCTTTGGTGGCCTCTTTCAGTTTGGTATCGGTTTTTTTGTGTTCCTCAATTTCCATCAACAGCCGTTCGGTTTGCTTATTGATTTCTTCGCGCGCCACCCGGCGGCTTTCATCATTCAAAATCAACCACCAGGTACATAAACCGATAAATACCAATAATGAGGTATACACCTTGATGAAGTTATTCTGCAAAATCCGGAACGACAGCAGGTCGTGTTGCGCGGCCAGTAAATCCTGATAATAAATTATGCCTACAAACAGACTGCTCAACAGCCCCAGAAAAACGAACAGAAAGAAATAGCGGATCAGCCTTAATTTCTGATTGACCGCCCAACGTCTAGGCGGACAAAACTGCGCCAGCTTAAGCAGGTAATCTTCCAGCCGGTAGCCAGGTTTACAGGCATCCATGCAGTTGGAATCGAGACTACAGCACAACGAACAGATGTTGCCGCCGTAATAAGGGCAATAAGCCATGTCTTCTAGTTCGAACTGATTAACACATATGCTGCACTGGCATTGACCGTTGTGCAAGGCATGACTGCGCGTCAGGTAGCGTTTGCGCCCATACCAAAGCGCAAACAACGGCACCAGAATAAAGGCCAGCGTCAAGGAAATAAAGGCAGAAAACGCTTTGGCGTAAAGGCCGAACCAGCCTAAATATGCCGATATGGAGACTAATGAGGCACAAAGGGTAGCCAAAGTACCGACCGGATTTAAATCGGGCAAATAGGCGCGCTTGAACTCCACCCGCTTCGGGCTTAAGCCGAGCGGCTTATTGATTAGCAGGTCGGCGGCAACCGCGCTGATCCAGGCGATTGAAACATTGGAAAATAGGCCAAGCACTTTTTCCAATGCGCTGAATACGCCGAACTCCATCAGCAATAAGGCTATCGATACATTGAAAAACAGCCAGATCACTCGGCCCGGATGACTGTGCGTCACCCGTGAAAAAAAATTCGACCAGGCCAGTGAACCGGCGTACGCGTTGGTGACATTAATCTTGACCTGGGAAATCACCACAAACAGCGTCGTGACCGCTAGAGCAGTTTTACTGTTTTCGAAAATGCCTTCGAAAGCGATGAGATACATTTGCGTCGGCTCATGCGCGTGTAGCGCCGGGATGCCGTGCCGGATTGCCAAATGCGCTAGAAAAGCGCCGCCCAACTGCCGGCACATGCCGAACACGATCCAGCCGGGGCCTGCGATTAAAGTGGCGCACCACCAGCGCACGCGGTTGGCTTTGGTCAAATCAGGCATAAACCTGAGAAAATCAACCTGTTCGCCAATCTGGGCGACCATTGAAAACGCCACCGTGCTGGCCGAGCCGAACAACAGCCAATTAAAGCCCTGCCCACTTTGGGCGATTCCCCAATAAGCTTGTGCCGTCAATAACCCTTCCGGCTCCCTGACAAATACGCCAATGTAAGGCACGATCAGCAAAATAAGCCAAACCGGCTGCGTCCAAAGCTGCATCCGGCTTATAGTAGTAATGCCGAAAGTAACCAGAGGAATCACTATCAATGCACTGATGACATGGGCAAATGCTAGCGGAATCTGAAAATACAATTCAAGCGCCAGCGACATAATCGACGCCTCGAGCGCAAACAAGGTAAAAGTGAACGAGGCGTAAATCAGTGAGGTGAGTGTCGAGCCGATATAACCGAACCCGGCGCTGCGCGTGAGTAAATCAATGTCGATATGGTAGCGGGCGGCATAGTAACTAACCGGCAAGCCGGTAATAAAAATCACCAAGCCAACAGCCAGAATCGCCCAGACCGCGTTGGTAAAGCCGTAATTAATCGTCAAAAAACCGCCTATCGCTTCCAGGACTAGGAACGAGGTAGAGCCAAAGGCCGTATTCGCAACTTGGAAAGCTGACCATTTACGGAACGACTTCGGCGCATAGCGTAGCGCATAGTCTTCCATGGTCTCATCAGCAACCCAGGTATTGTAGTCGCGACGAGTTGTGGAAATATTTTGGCTAATTGTCTTAATTTATTGTTGTTATTGTTGCCATAAGATAAGCAATAAGTAAGCCACTACATTAGCTATAGAAAAGCACTGTATCTTCTGTAATTTATTATATTGATAATGATAACCAAGCTTTGAACGCCTTAATTTGGTGCATTGATGCACTAAATTAAGGCATCAGCGAGAGTATTCATAATTAGCCCTCTGATTTCTTGATGAAAATCAATATAGTTTTTTTGGATTCCAATTGACCCATTGAAAAAAATTAATGCAAAATGAATGTCTCCTTTGAGTTGGCGAATCGTAATTGTATAAATTCCCAAGTTACCGCGTTGGCCCCAGGCTGTACCAAAACGTGTGGAGTGTTGGCACAACCTAGGTCGACAGCCCCATTTTGATTTTTACATTCGTGGGATATTTTCACCGCCTGCAATCATTTCATTACGGAGGTTCACAATATCTCCAAATCATTGCTCTAACAAATCTAATATATCAAACAATTGGTTATTGTTAAGATATTGACATTCCTTGGAGGCATTTTTTGAAACAATTCTTTTATGATTTAAATTTTTCTGATTTAGAAACAGTTTTACGTCAGAATGGTTTAAACAACTCTGCCGCGTCAGTGCTTTTTAATTGGCATTATAAGAAGAAAGAACAGGCAAAATGCACTACTAATATTGCAAAAGATTCATTGGCTTTTTTTCAAGATCATTTCGATTTTTCTCTTCCCGAAATTCATACAGTTCAAGAGTCAAACAAGGATCGAAGCGTAAAATTTCTGTTTACGCTTAATGACAGACATAAAGTTGAAACCGTCCTGATCCCGTTTCATAAGAAATATTCTATTTGCCTGTCATCGCAAGTGGGCTGTGCCATGAATTGCTCTTTTTGTTTTACCGGAAAGCAAGGGCTTAAAAGAAATTTGACGACCAGTGAAATTGTGGGTCAGTTTTTACAAGCTTGGCGCTGGTTAGCGAAAAATAGGCCTGGAGAAGAGCGGATTTTAAATATTGTGTTTATGGGACAAGGCGAGCCGTTACATAATTTTGATGCCGTCAAAAAAGCCTGTGAAATCTTTTTAGCACAACACGGCACTTCAATAGGTTTTCAAAAGATTACAATTTCAACGGCAGGTTATATTCCCGGACTTAAACGATGGAGTCAGGAAATTCCGGGCGTAAACCTAGCGTTATCGCTGCATTCACCCTTTGAAGAAAAGCGGAATGAACTGATCCCCATTAATAAAAAATATCCGCTCGATGAGGTGCTGAAAGTTGTTGATCAGATACCTTTACGTAAAAAACAATTTATTACCTATGAATATATTCTGATAAAACAGTTTAATGATTCGCCAGAGGATGCTAAAAAATTGGGCACGTTACTGGCTGGTAAAAGTGCATACATTAACTTAATTCCCTTTAACACATTCCCAGAATCACATTACCAGTGTCCCGATTTAGATACCATTGAACGGTTTAAAGCCGTATTAGATACGTTTAAAATACCGAACCTGATAAGGGGCACTAAGGGCGATGATGTCTTAGCAGCCTGTGGGCAACTCAATTCTAAACATTAACTCGCTATCAAGTGCTAGTAAAAAAACCGACAAGGTCAAATCCATGGATGTAATAGGCTACGACCCAGCCAACTCTTATTACGAATCGCAATTGTAAGCAGATGGCTCCATGCAGGTGCCTTAACCACAATACCGAGCGTTTCTGCCAGTCGGGTTGCCTCGATGATAGCGGCTGTTAACTCGATATGGTCAAGGCAAGCATCCATCAACTTATCTGCGGCACGACCAACCAATGTCAACGGATGAACTTGTACGCGTCGTAAGCCCTGCTCTGCGGCAAGCCGGACGATAAGTTCCAGGCTACTTACATTATGCTGTGTCAAAGTAAAGATAAATCCAAATCTTGATCCGGAATCGCGCAAAACCTTAAGATTAGCCAGTGTGCGATTAAACGTCCCATTTTGTCCGCGAAGGGTGTCGGGCTCCTCCGGCATCCCATCGATAGATACGGCGGCAACATCCACCAATCCAGCCAAACCCTCCCAGCTAAGCTGGCGTTATCAACATACCATTGGTCGAAACCATAGTAACCTTCGGTCTTGGGCTTTTGTTTTAACAACAGCAATAGCTCTTACTTTACTATTTCGTACTTGCGATATTTCAAAATAAGCTAAACTCTAATTCATTCGAATACATTAAGAAAAGTACAAATACCCATCACAGAAACTGAAAACAAACGTTTTACCAATTTCACATTTTTAATGCTTAAGAAAATATTCACAACCGCATTAGTGGTTATGTTAGTTGGAATTATTGGGTTTGCGCTCAGACTTTGGCTGGTGAAAAATTCGGTCGAACAAATCAATACCGTGATTATGGAAACAGCCAACAAAAACTTAAATCGGCTGAAATCCAGCGCCAAGCAATTATCTTTACCCATGGCTCTTGCTCAGCCAACTAGCGATCTGCAATCCCCAAAATCTAATCCGCAAGATTGGGATTACATTAGCAATGCGCAGCAAATTTGCTGGATTCATAAGAAGTCCCATAAAAAAGTTTGCGAACAGAAATCATAAAAACAAGAGTACAAAAAAGCTGCTGGTTAAGGCAGTGAGCCTCCCTATGCAAATAATTCCACAACAGAACTCAGAATTGGGATGAAAAAATCAGACGCCAGCAATTTTGCAATTCTTGAACAACATGATCAACAGTTATTGCGCTTAGGCATGTTGGCGGAAAGATACTTTGCAGAAGACCCCAATACCTGTTTACTTAAATTACGCCAGTTAGCTGAACTGTTAGCGCAAATGTTAGCCGCGCGTACCGGCCAATATACCTCCTCCGAAGAAAATCAGTTTGACTTGCTCCGTCGTTTACAAGATAGCGGCGTTTTACCGCGAGAAGTCTTTCAAATTTTCAGTGAAATCAGACGGGCAGGGAATACAGCTAATCATGCCTTAACTGACGACCATCGCTCCGCACTCACCACACTTAAACTCACTTGGCAGTTGGGACTTTGGTTTCACCGTTCTTTCAAAGAAGCAAACTACAAATCCGGCCCATTTCTGCCACCACAGCCGCCTAAAGATGAAAACGCGGAACTTCGTGCAGAATTAGCAAAATTAAACCAAGCGGTAGCCGATTACAAATCAGCCCATCAAGAAACCGCCCAACAACTGGAAACGGCGCAGTCGAAATTACAGGAAGTCAGTGAAGAACGCTCATTTTGGGAGCAAATGGCCGCTGAAACAGAAAAAGCGAAAGCATCGCTTGAAAAACATTTGATCGAGCAACAGGATATTGCAATTGCTCAACCTAAAACTACCATTATCGAATTCATTAAATCGGCGAATACGGCTGCTTCATTCGTACAACTGGATGAAGCCGACACCCGCAAGATTATAGATAATCAATTAAGGCAAGCGGGCTGGGAAGTCGATTCAGAAAAACTCAAATTTAACAAAGGTTCACGCCCGGAAAGTAACCGCAATCGTGCCATTGCCGAGTGGCCGACAGAGAGCGGTCCGGCTGACTATGTACTATTTATCGGTTTAACACCAGTCGCCGTTGTAGAAGCCAAACGCAAGAATGTCGATGTTTCCGGTGCATTGCAGCAAGCCAAACGATACAGCCGTTCCTTCAAGACTACTTCGGAAATCGTATTACCGGCGGACAATTGGGGAAATGACAAAACTTACCGTATCCCTTTCGGCTTTTCCGCTAACGGTCGCCCGTTCCTTCGTCAGCTTGCCACCAAAAGTGGCATTTGGTTCTGTGATTTGCGTCGGGCAGATAACCTGGGTCATCCTTTGGATGGCTGGTACACGCCAGAAGGTTTAAAGGAACTCATCAAGCGCGACGAAGCCAAGGCGCATGAGGAACTGGCGAATACACCCTTTAACTACGGCTTTCCGTTACGCTATTACCAACTAGATGCCATACTCGCCACCGAAAAGGCAATCGAGTCAGGCCAGCGGGAAATGCTATTGGCAATGGCAACTGGTACCGGCAAAACCAAAACCTGTATCGCCCTGATTTATCGCTTGCTCAAGGTACAGCGCTTTCGCCGAATCCTGTTTTTGGTTGATCGTTCGGCCTTGGGTGAACAGGCGGCCAATGCCTTCAAAGACACCCGCATGGAAAACCTCCAGACTTTTGCCGATACCTTCGGCATTAAGGAACTGGAAGACCAAACGCCTGACACCGCAACTGCGGTTCATATCGCCACCGTGCAAGGTATGGTGCAGCGGTTGCTCTTTGCCGCAGAAAACATCACACCGCCTGCGGTTGATCAATACGATTGCATCGTGGTCGATGAATGCCACCGTGGGTATTTACTTGACCGCGAGTTGTCAGACACAGAAATGACCTTCCGGGGTTACGACGATTACATTTCCAAATACCGCAGAGTATTGGATTATTTCGATGCTTATAAGATCGGCCTGACGGCGACCCCAGCGTTACATTCCTCGCAAATATTTGGTGCGCCTATTTACACTTACAGCTATCGGGAAGCGGTGATCGATGGTTATTTAGTCGATTACGAGCCGCCCATTCATATCAAGACCGAACTTTCCACCAACGGTATTGCCTGGAAAGTTGGCGAAGAAGTCAAAGTGTATGATGTCCGTCGAAATCAAATTGACTTATTCAATGCGCCTGACGAAATCAAACTGGATATCGAGGATTTTAACCGCAAGGTTATTACTGAATCCTTCAACCGAGTAGTTTGCGAGTACCTTGCCCAGGAACTTGAGCCATCTTCGCGCAAAAAAACGCTGATATTTTGTGCGACCGATGCCCACGCCGATATGGTGGTTGTCCTGTTAAAAAATGCCTTTGCCGCACAGTACGGCAGCGTTGAAGATGATGCCGTCATCAAAATAACCGGCGCAGCAGATAAGCCTTTACAGCAGATTCGCCGTTATAAAAACGAACGTAACCCGAATGTTGCGGTAACGGTCGATCTGTTGACGACAGGTATTGATGTGCCAGAAATCTGCAATCTGGTGTTTTTGCGCCGGGTCAGTAGCCGAATTTTGTTCGATCAAATGCTAGGTCGAGCTACGCGCTTATGTGATGACATCGAAAAAGACACATTCCGTGTGTTTGATGCCGTCCGCATCTTCGAAGCCTTACAGAATATGACGGCCATGCAGCCGGTCGTCGTCGATCCCAAGATCAGCTTTAACCAACTGGCGCAGGAACTAGCAAATGTCACCGATGACGAATCTCGTACCTTAGTCCGTGATCAGTTCATCGCCAAACTGCAACGCAAAAAACGCCATCTTTCGGAAAAATCAGCGCAGGATTTTGAAACCCGTGCGGGCATGTCACCGGATGACTTTATCAAAAAACTCCGCGCCATGCCGATTGCCGAAGTTGCCGCCTGGTTTACCCAAAATCCCGATCTGGGTGAAATCCTGGATCGTAAAGGCGAAGGCTCTGCACCGCCCATATTTGTTTCCGATCACGAAGACAAACTGCACACCATCGAACGCGGTTATGGCAAGGCCACCAAACCGGAAGATTATCTAAAAGAATTTACCGCCTTTATAAACAGCCAAAGCAACACGATTCCGGCATTGATGACCGTGTTAACCCGTCCACGCGAACTAACCCGCAAACAACTGCGTGAATTGGTGCTGGAACTCGATAAGGCGGGTTTTACCGAAACCAACCTGGCTACCGCCTGGCGGGAAATGACCAACCAGGACATTGCCGCTCGCATTGTCGGCTACATCCGCCAAGCCGCCATTGGCGATACGTTGTTACCTTATAGTGAACGGGTTGACCATGCCTTGCATAAATTGTTGGCGAGTAAAACCTGGACAGCACCGCAACGTGATTGGTTAAAGCGTATCGCCGCACAAACCAAGGCCAATCTGTTGGTTGACCGGGACGCACTTGACGATCCTGATCTCGTTTTCAAACGCGATGGCGGCGGCTTTACTCGCCTGGATAAAATATTCAACGGGGAACTACAGCAAGTATTAGGGATATTTAATGATTCTCTTTGGCAAAACACGGCAGCTTGAAAAAGAATGTAAAATGCCTTAAAGTAAGGAATCCTTACATTTCTACTTAGGAATGACCATGCTGGCAAAAATGACCTCAAAAAATCAACTAACCCTGCCGAAAAGCATTACCTTGGCGGTGGGTGCAACAGAATATTTCGATGTGGAAACACGAAATGGCCAGATTATCTTAACGCCTGTTCGCATTCAACGCAGCGATGCGGTACGCGCAAAATTAGCGGAATTAGATTTGCAAGACCAAGATATTGCCGATGCTGTCAAGTGGGCAAGACAGCACGCTGATACCTCTACAACCAGCAGCTAATGCGCCGGACGAAAAGTATTCCTCGTGTCGTTATCGACACGAACTTGGTTCTATCGGCTCTGGTTTTTGCCCAAGGTCGTTTAACCCCGTTGCGACAAGCATGGCAAAACCGGCAGATTCAACCCTTGGTTTCCAAAGTCACCGCAGCGGAATTAATTCGGGTTTTGAATTACCCCAAATTCAAGCTCAGCACAGCAGATCAGCAAGAACTGTTGGCGGATTACTTGCCGTATTGCAATACCATCATAATCCCAGAACCGCCGCCTCTCACACCAGAATGCCGCGATGCTTATGATGTGCCATTTCTCCAGTTAGCATTGGCAGGTGAAGCACAGGCTTTAATTACTGGCGATCTGGATTTGCTATGCTTGGCATCCAGCTTTAAATGCCCTATTTTGACTGCTGAACAACTTTTATCTAACTTAACCACATGATTAACAACGACATTGTCGCCAAGCTCTGGAATCTCTGCAACATACTGAAAGATGACGGCGTTACTTTTCATCAATACGTCACTGAGCTCACCTACCTGCTGTTTCTTAAAATGGCCAAAGAAACCGGCACGGAAGACCAATTGCCGGAAGGTTACCGCTGGACTGATCTGGAAATGCGTGCTGCGCCGGATCGGCTGGAATTTTACAAGATAATGCTCATCCATTTGGGTACGCACGGTTCATCGTTGGTGAATGAAATCTTCGCCAACGCCAGCAGCTTCATCAAAAAACCCGCCACCCTGTCAACCTTGGTCAAGGAAATCGATAAGCTCGATTGGTACAGCGTTCACCGTGAAGACCTAGGCGACTTGTACGAAGGATTGCTGGAAAAGAACGCCAACGAGAAAAAATCCGGTGCTGGTCAGTATTTCACGCCTCGCCAATTAATCAACAGTATGGTTAGGGTGATGAAGCCGTCCTTAGACGACATTATCCAAGACCCGGCGGCGGGGACTGGCGGTTTTTTGATTGCCGCCAATCATTACCTGCGTACCCACAACGAATTTGACAACCTAACCGAAGCCCAACAACGCAAATACCGCAATAACACCTTCCACGGCATGGAACATGTGCAGGACACTCATCGCTTGGCGATGATGAACCTGATGTTGCACGGCATTGACGGCGGCATCCGTTACGGCGACACCCTTAGCCCGGAAGGTGCAGCCTTGCCGAAAGCATCGCTGATCCTGACCAATCCGCCGTTCGGCACCAAAAAAGGCGGCGGCCTCCCCAGCCGGGATGATTTCACCTATCCCACAAGCAACAAACAGTTCTGCTTTTTACAGCATGTCTATCGCAGTTTAAAAGCCGGTGGCCGTGCTGCGGTGGTATTGCCAGATAACGTCCTGTTTGAATCCAATGTCGGCACTGAAATCCGCCGCGACCTGATGGACAAATGCAACCTGCACACTATCCTACGCCTGCCAACCGGTATTTTTTACGCCCAGGGCGTTAAAACCAACGTATTGTTTTTTACCCGTGGCGAAACCGACAAAGGCAATACCCGGGAGGTTTGGGTTTACGACCTTCGTTCCAATATGCCGCAATTCGGCAAGCGTACTCTTCTTACTGAACAGCATTTTGCCGACTTTGAAACTGCCTTTGGTGACGATCCCATTGGTTCGCCGAGCAGTCTGGCAAAGCGCACAGACCAAGGCGAAAGCGGACGCTTCCGCTGTTTCACCCGCAAGAAAATTGCCGAACGTAGCGACAGTTTGGACATTAGTTGGCTAAAGGATGATAGTGCCACCGAAGCGCAGGATTTGCCCGAACCAGCAGAATTGGCGCAGGAAGCGATGAACGAACTGGATGCAGCGATGGAGGAATTACGAGGGATTTTGGAAGAGTTGGGTGAGGAGATTGATGCGTGATTTTCGATAAAAACAACTTTCCGACGTTACCATCTTCATGGGAAACATTAGAAGTTGACGCGAGTTGTACACAAGTCTCAATAAAGAAAAAAATTGCCGCCAAGGAATATCTTGAAAAAGGGAGCTTGGCTATTGTCGATCAAGGCGCAGCGTTAATTGGTGGTTATTGGAATGACTTGTCTAACACAATAGATACTCAGCTTCCAGTCATTGTATTTGGAGATCACACGCGTATATTGAAATATATCGATTTTCCATTCGCGGCAGGTGCAGACGGAACCAAGATTTTAAGACCTCATGCTTTTTTTTACCCACGACTATTTTATAGATTTCTTCAAATTATCAGGTTGCCTGATCGTGGCTATTCGCGACATTTTCAATTTCTTAGGAATTCTCAGATAGCGGTTCCTCCAGAAAATGAACAAAAACGCATCGCCGACAAACTCGATACCGTGCTGGCTCGGGTAGATGCCTGCCGCGACCGCCTCGACCGCATTCCCGCCATCCTCAAACGCTTTCGTCAATCGGTTCTTGCTGCTGCGGTTTCTGGCAAACTCACAGAAGAATGGAGAGAGATTCAAGCCGAATGTGGCGAATGGAATTATGAGTCGCTGGAATCCTTAATAGCTGAAGGACCGAAAAATGGGCTTTATAAAGCCTCAACTAGCTATGGTCAAGGTACTCGCATTCTCAGAATAGATAATTTCTATGCTGGTTTCATTGACTCATGGGAGTATCTGAAGCGCCTTACCGTAGATTCATCAGAACTTGATGATTTCGGCCTTAGGGTTGGCGATATCGTCGTCAATCGTGTTAATAGTATGTCACACTTGGGTAAGTCGGCTCTTGTGCGAGACTTACCAGAACCCTGTGTATTTGAAAGCAACATGATGCGAATCCGCTTGGATAGGAATCGCATTCTGCCTGAATTCGGTATTCTTGTTTTGACATCTCCTGGCGGTATTGATCAGCTTCAGCAGAACGCAAAACAAGCCGTTAACCAAGCAAGCATTAACCAAGGTGATGTGAAAGCTGTCTTGGTGGCGCTTCCATCAATTCCAGAACAATCTGAAATCGTACGACGAGTAGAATCTTTATTCACCTACGCCGACCGACTCGAAGCCCGCTACAACTCCGCCTGCGCTCAAGTCGAAAAACTCACCCCCGCGCTGCTCGCCAAAGCCTTTCGCGGCGAATTGGTGCCGCAAGACCCCAACGACGAACCAGCCAGTGAATTATTGGCTCGTATTGCTGCCGCACAACCGGCGGGTAAAGTTAAAAAAACCCGTAAGGCTTCGAGCGGCAAAAATGAAGGAGTTTCATCATCAAAGACAGCAGAATAGTAAAGTTTTGTGAATGCTTGACCAACATTAACCGAATTTATGACTAAAAATACTTACCAAAAACCCTCGGCGCAAACCTAAGAAGAAGCGATGAAACTGGCTAAATCCATCCAGCGGCCAGCGCAAACCAAAGAACAAACCAAGCTGATTGCCCAAGGCATTCAGCGAAGCATTGCTGTCGCGAATTAAAGCTAAAGAGTTTTAGGAATGGTGTGGGACATCCACGTTAATTAAGACTGTATTATTCAAGGTAAAGAAGGCAAATCCTGCCAATGGCAACTACCGGCCATATTAGCGTGTTTTTTGTCTTAGTCGGACTTATTAAAAATTAATCGCGCTGGCAATCCAGCTATTGGCACCAGGTCATTCACAAAACCCACTCACTGCCTTCTGTCAGACTTACGCCTAGCGTGGGCTAAAGTGTACCCAAATACGTACCCACACGTTGGTATTATAATTTTCGTATAACTTGAGTATTTTTAACTAATTGATTTGATTGGTCGGGGCGAGAGGATTTGAACCTCCGACCCCTTGCACCCCATGCAAGTGCGCTACCAAGCTGCGCTACGCCCCGACATTAATTAGATTTGGTACAACTATTTGAGGATGATTATATTTTATAATAAATTGACATGAAGGAGCTAAGTAATTCTACTTTAAAATTTCTAAAATACCCTCTAGCTCACCAATCATTTGATGAATCAGTTGCTTGGTCTTTGTCGAATCTTCTTTAGCTTCATCACTTGTCAAATGCGCCCTAGCACCACCAATAGTGTAACCTTGCTCGTACAACAAAGCTCTTATTTGCCGGATCATGAGCACATCGTGACGTTGGTAATAACGTCGGTTACCTCGCCGTTTTACCGGACTAAGTTCAGTAAACTCTTGTTCCCAATAACGCAATACATGGGGCTTGACAGCACACAACTCGCTAACCTCTCCAATGGTGAAGTAACGCTTTGCAGGTATAACAGGCAATTCGTTGTTATTACTAGGCTCCAGCATAAGTTTCAACCCGTGCTTTTAGTTTTTGTCCAGATTTAAATGTTACTACACGCCTAGCCGTAATAGGTATTTCTTCTCCAGTCTTAGGGTTTCGTCCAGGCCGACTACTTTTATCACGCAATTCAAATTTGCCAAAACCAGATAATTTAACTTGTTCACCTTTCGCTAAAGAATCTTTAATTTCCTCGAAAAATAACTCTACAATTTCTTTTGCTTCCCGTTTATTTAGGCCAAGCTCTTCATATAGGTTTTCAGCAAAGTCTGCTTTAGTTAATGCCATGTAATCAATCCCTCAATTTCGCCCCAGTATTTTGGGTCAAAGTGTCTAATATTTTATTAAATGTAGCATCAATTTCGATTTCCGTAAGTGTTTGCGAGAAATTTTGGAATATAATCCCAACCGCAATACTTTTGCTACCTTCATCAATGCCTTTGCCACGATATAAATCAAAAAGGATAATATCTTGCAAAGTGTTATCAGTGCTGTTTTTAATACAGGCTATGATGTCATCCGCAGAAACTTCTTCCTTCACGATCAGGGCAATATCCCTACGAACCGATGGATATTTGGATAATGCTTTAAATCTGGATATGTTTTTTTCAAGCAATAAATCTTGATCCAATTCAAATAAAAATACCTGGGTTTCAAAACCTAAGCGCTTTTCAAGAATCGGATGTAGCATACCAACTACACCAATTTTTTTGCCTGCTTCTGATACTATTTCTGCTGTTTGCCCAGGGTGCAGAGCAGGATGATTTCCCGCCATATACTTTACCTTGCGGCCAGCAAGAAAAAATATCGTTTCGATATCAGCTTTAAGGTCGAAAAAATCAACTTTCCGCACCTTATCACCCCATTGCTCAGGGTGATGACTTCCCAACATCAGGCCTGACAGCATTTTCTGCTGTGTTATTTGGCCATCTTCATCTAAAAACCGTAATCCACTCTCAAATAAGCGAATCCTATTCTGTTGCCGGTTAAGATTATGATTCGCAGCCTTCAATAACCCACACCACAACGTGCTACGCATGACTGACATGTCGGATGATATAGGGTTTTTGATTTTTATGGTGTTATCGTTAGGTGCCAACGCTTGTTGACTTTCTTCATCAACAAAACTGTAGGTGATGACTTCCTGATAGCCCCTATCAACCAGAAGGTCTTTGACTCTATCTAATGTTAATACCGCTTCTGATACTTTAGCTATTTCTGCCCGCTGTAATAAATTATGACTAGGCAAATTATTGTAGCCATATACCCTTGCCAATTCTTCTATCAGGTCGGCTTCAATTGCAATATCAAAACGGAATCCAGGAGGCGTTATACCCCATCCTTCTTCGTGATTTTGCACAGCCATGCCTAATCGCACAAATATGTCTTGCACTTGTTGATCTGGCACTGAAATTCCGAGCATTTTTTCTATACGCTGCCGTCTCAATAAAACTGGCAAACGTTTTGGGAGCGCTAACTTATCTTCAATTTTACAGACAGGCCCCAGACTACCTCCAGCTATTTCCAAGATTAGTTGGGATGCGCGCTCAATTGCACGCTCTTGTAAAGTGGGGTCTACCCCCCTTTCAAATCGATGCGAAGAATCGGTATGCAACCCATAACCTCTAGCTTTGCCAGCAATAGCTTTGGGAGTAAAAAATGCGCATTCAAGAAATATGTTGCGGGTATTATCGCTTACAGCACTTTCACTACCACCCATGACACCGGCTAATGCTAAAGGGCTGTTATCGTCAGCTATGACTAACGTCTGGTCATCCAGGGTTATATTTTGAGCATTTAACAACGATAAACTCTCACCATTCTTAGCCAAACGGACGTTAACCCCACCGACTAATTTATCTGCATCAAAGGCATGTAATGGCTGGCCAAGCTCAAGTAGGACATAATTTGTAATATCAACGACAGGACTTAAGCACCTAACTCCAGAACGGCGCAAACGCTCTTGAATCCAAGCGGGCGTTTCTGCTATCGGATTTACCCCTTTAATTAACCGTCCTAAATAACGTGGACAACTCGCACCCTGTTCTACCGAAATAGTTAAATTATCTTGATGCCCGGTTTCAGCTTTCTTGATCTGAGTTGGTGACCAATCCATTGCATTTAGCAACGCAACTTCTCTGGCAATCCCTTCAACACTCAAACAGTCTGCTCGATTAGGGGTTAAATCAACTTCGATAATATTATCGTCAAGCTTTAAATAGTCACGAATATCGATGCCCGTTGGGGCATCAGGCAACAACTCCATCAAACCATGAGCATCAGCCGCCAAGCCTATTTCCTTTTCAGAACAAAGCATACCGTAAGACTCAACCCCCCTTAATTTGGACGGTTTAATTTTAAAATCACCCGGCAATACCGCGTCTATCAAAGCGGCAGGTACTTTTAATCCTGACCTGACATTACTTGCACCACAAACAATCTGTAATAAATCTTGCTTACCCACATTAACCTTGCACACTTTTAACTTGTCTGCATTAGGGTGTTGTTCAACAGACACTACTTCCCCTATCACGACACCACTGAACTCAACGCCGGCAGGTTTAACGGAATCCACTTCTAAACCGGCCATCGTCAATTGGGCTACAAGATCTTCTGTCGAAATGGCTGGGTTTACATATTCCCTTAACCAAGCTTCACTAATTTGCATAACGTAGTATTCTCGATTGGCGGCTTAATGAAATTGCTGCAAAAATTTAAGGTCATTTTCAAAAAACAACCTTAGGTCATTAATGCCATAACGCAACATTGTCAGTCTTTCAACCCCCATACCGAAGGCAAAACCATTATATTGATCACTATCAATGTTAACCGCATTGAATACTTCGGGGTGTATCATGCCGCAACCCATAACTTCCAACCAACCGGACTGCCCACAAACGCGACAACCTTGCCCACTACAGATTACACATTCAATATCAACTTCTGCAGAAGGCTCGGTAAAAGGGAAGTAAGAAGGCCGGAACCTGACTTGGATATCTTTTTCGAAAAAAGCTTGCAAAAATTGATAAACCAAACCTTTGAGGTCAGCAAAGCTGACATCGGTATCGACAAGAAACCCCTCAACTTGATGAAACATTGGCGTATGGGTTAAATCTGAATCACAACGGTAAACCCGACCTGGCGCTATAACTTTTAGTGGCGGTTTTTGCGACTCCATTACTCTGACTTGAACAGGGGATGTATGCGTGCGTAATAAGGTATGAGCATCAAAATAAAAGGTATCATGCATTGCCCGTGCTGGATGATGCTCAGGAATATTTAAAGCACCAAAATTATGATAATCGTCCTCGATTTCAGGGCCTTCGACTACTTCAAAACCCACACTGGCAAAAATTTTTGAAATCCGCCGTAATGTCGTTGTCACTGGATGCAACCCTGCAACTGATTGTCCTCGGCCTGGCAAGGTCACATCAATCCGTTCACTAGCTAAGCGTTGATCTAATTCATCAGCATCAAAAGCATCTTTTCTCGTCTGAAATTGGACTTGAAATTGCTCTTTGGCTTGATTTATTACTTGTCCTACGATGCGTCGCTGGTCAGGATCAAGCGCACCCAGTTCTTTCATTTGTAACGTAAAAAAACCTTTTTTACCCAAATACTGTACTCGAACCTCATCAAGATGATTGAGATTTTGCGCTTCGGCAAGTGCTTTTAGCGCCTGAGATAGAATTTCATCACTATTGGCTGACACAATTTAACCCGCTTAAGTTCGGAGAAACGATATTGGTAAAAAAGATTTTTCAACACTAAAATCCCATCCATACTGTTTAATATGGATGGGTAATTTATTCAGTGAGCTAAATTTGTCCTTGGTTTAAAGAGGACTTTGATTGGCTTTGGCAATTTTTGCTATTTCACCAAATGCTTCAATATCGCGCACTGCAATATCGGCCAGCACTTTACGGTCAATAGCCACATTAGCCCGGGTTAAACCATTAATCAAGCGACTATAGGATATGTCATACATGCGGGAAGCCGCATTAATTCTAACAATCCATAACGCGCGGAATTGACGTTTTTTCTGACGACGGTCGCGGTATGCATACTGTCCCGCTTTAATTACAGCTTGCTTGGCAACCCGATAGACCCGACTACGGGCACCGTAATAACCTTTAGCTAATTTTAAAATTTTCTTGTGTCTTGCTCTGGCAGTTACGCCACGTTTAACTCTGGCCATAAGTCTCTCCGAATTAGCTGTAAGGCATCATGCGAGCGACCATGCGAACATCCGATGGATGAACAGCTGCCGGTTTGCGTAACTGTCTTTTACGTTTAGTAGATTTTTTGGTCAATATATGACGCTTATGCGATTGCCCGCATTTAAAACCACCACTACCAGTACGCCTAAAACGCTTGGCAGCACCGCGGTTTGTCTTTATTTTTGGCATTTGTTTGCTCCAAATTAAAACTTATAAAATTCCCTGAGAATCAACTCAACAAGGCAAAATGCATGGCCTTGGCAAATTGGTTACAGCACTTTGTGCTGTAAAGTAATCTAATCCATGATTACCTTTAGCTTTGCTAAAAAGCAAATTTAACTAGAAGAAAATAATCTCTTATTTTTTCTTTTTTGGCGA
This sequence comes from Methyloglobulus sp., assembly GCA_965247625.1. Taxonomy (GTDB): domain Bacteria; phylum Pseudomonadota; class Gammaproteobacteria; order Methylococcales; family Methylomonadaceae; genus Methyloglobulus. The sequence goes on from CBDFHL010000002.1 coordinate 25,654, forward strand.
CATAACCATCACCATCTGACGCCCTTCCATTTTAGGAAATTGCTCAACAACAGCTAACTCTTCCAAATCCTTCTCGATACGCTTAAGCACATCAATTCCTAATTCACGATGCGCCATTTCACGTCCGCGGTAACGTAGGGTAATTTTAGTTTTATCCCCTTCGCTTAAGAATTTAATCAAATTTTTTAATTTGACCTGATAATCGCCTTCTTCAGTACCCGGCCTGAATTTAATTTCTTTAACTTGAATCTGTTTTTGTTTCTTTTTGGCAATTTGGAGTTTTTTGCTTTGCTCAAACTGGTATTTACCAAAATTCATTACTTTACAGACTGGTGGATCAGCATTAGGCGATATTTCCACTAAATCCATATCAACATCGTAGGCTAATTTTTTTGCCTCATCAATCGACATGATTCCTAATGCTTCGCCCTCAACGCCGACAACCCTGACTTTTCTGGCAGTGATCTCATCGTTCAAGCGAGTTTCATCTTTTTTAGCAGCGATATTTCAATCCTCCGAGCACATCATTATATTTTGCCTTCAATTTCTTGCTTTAACCGTTGGCTAAATTCCTGAATTGACAGACCACCTAAATCTTCACCTTTCTGCGAACGTACTGCAATCATCTTATTTTCAAGCTCTTTATCACCAAGAATAATCAAATAGGGGACTCGCTGCATTGAATGCTCGCGGATTTTAAACCCGATCTTCTCATTTCTCAAGTCAATTTTTGTTCTAACGCCTTGTTTTTCCAAATCATGTGAAACTTGCGCAGCATATTCTGCTTGCCGATCAGTGATACTCATCACCACAACTTGAATAGGCGACAACCATAGCGGAAATGTACCCGCATGTTCCTCGATCAAAATTCCGATAAATCGCTCTAGCGAGCCCAGGATAGCGCGATGCAACATCACAGGTACTTGCTTGGAACTGTCTTCGGCAATATAAGTTGCCCCCAAACGTCCTGGCATAGAGAAATCGACCTGTATAGTACCGCATTGCCATACCCTACCTATACAGTCTTTAAGCGAGAATTCTATTTTTGGGCCATAAAAAGCACCTTCGCCCGGCTGCAAATCCCAAGCCAAGCCTTTGTTGTTTAAGGCTAACTCCAAAGCATTTTCCGCCTTATCCCAACTCGCATCGTCCCCCACACGATTTTCGGGTCGAGTTGAAAGCTTGATGATAACCTCTTGAAAACCGAAATCTTTGTAAACTTCAAATAACAAGTCAATAAAGTTGGAAACTTCTGGCTGTATTTGTTCTTCAGTACAGAAAATATGTGCATCATCCTGGACAAAATTCCGCACCCGCATCAAACCGTGTAGCGTACCTGATGGTTCATTACGGTGGCAGGAGCCAAATTCAGCCAAACGAATTGGCAAATCCCGGTAACTTTTCAAGCCTTGATTAAAGATCTGCACATGACAAGGGCAGTTCATCGGCTTAATTGCATAATCCCGATTTTCCGAATGGGTAGTGAACATTCCGGCGTGAAATTTATCCCAATGCCCTGACTTCTCCCACAATGACCGATCGACGACTTGCGGAGTCCGCACTTCGCCATAACCATTACCCCGCAATTTTTCGCGGATATATTGTTCGATCTGCTGATAAATCGTCCAGCCTTTTTCGTGCCAGAACACCATTCCTGGCGCTTCTTCCTGGGCATGAAACAAACCTAATGCTTTACCTAGCCTTCTGTGATCCCGTTTTTCAGCTTCTTCCAAGCGGTGCAAATAAGCCTGTAACTCTTTTTTATCACCCCAAGCCGTGCCATAAATCCGTTGTAGCATTTCATTTTTCGAATCACCGCGCCAATAAGCCCCGGCAATCTTCATCAATTTAAATGCAGTTAATTTACCTGTACTGGGCACATGTGGGCCACGGCATAAATCGGTAAATCCACCCTGCTCGTACAAAGACAAATCTTCATTGGCAGGAATTGATTCAATAATCTCGGCCTTATAATGCTCACCTTGATCGTGGAAAAACTTGGCTGCGTCATCACGCGGCAAAACCGAACGGTTAATGGCGAAATCCTTTGCCATTAACTCCTGCATCTTGGCTTCGATTGCCGTTAAATCTTCCGGGGTGAAAGGCCTGTGAAACGAAAAGTCGTAATAAAAGCCATTTTCAATTACCGGCCCAATGGTAACTTGAGCTTCTGGGAAAAGTTGCTTAACCGCCTGCGCTAGCAAATGGGCGGTGGAATGACGAATAACATCTATGCCTTCTTCATCTCTCGCGGTAACAATTTGCAAATTGGCATCGCTATCAATAACCGTGCTGGCATCAACCAGCTTATTATCCAGCTTGCCAGCCAATGTTGCTTTAGCCAAACCAGAACCTATCGAACGCGCAACATCCAACACGGTGACTGCTTGGTCAAATTCGCGCTTAGAACCGTCTGGAAGGGTAACTACCGGCATTTATGGATACTAACTCAATCAAATAGCTAAAATAAAAAAGCACCGCTAAGCAGTGCCTTATAAAAATCTGGTAGGCGCGATTGGACTCGAACCAACGACCCCCACCATGTCAAGGTGGTGCTCTAACCAACTGAGCTACGCGCCTGAAATTGTCACATTTCAAGACCAGGCATTATAACAATTGCTATAAGATAAGCAACCTTGAATATAAACTTACTGCCTTTCAGAAACTCTCGTGTTAGTCGCTTAGATCAGCTTTAGGCATCACCCGCAGTTTCTCTACTACTTTATCACCAAACTCTTGAGTGCTAATCATGGTCACACCGCTACCCGACTTAGAAAGATCTGCGGTAGAGAAACCATCGGCAAACACACCTTGCATCGCCGTCCAGATATTTTTGGCTTCCCGATCCATATGAAAGCTATTCTCCAACATCATAGCAACCGAGCCTATCATCGAGTAAGGGTTGGCAATATTTTTACCCGCTATATCAGGGGCTGAACCGTGCGAAGGCTCATAATACGCTTTATCATCACCCAAACAGGCCGACGGCATTAAGCCTAGCGAACCCAAAATACCACCACCCTGATCACTTAATATATCACCGAACATATTTTCCATAACCATCACATCAAACTGGGTTGGATTTAGGCACAACGCTGTCGCCGCCGAATCAACCAAACAATTGACCACTTTTACCTGTGGATATTCAACCGCAACTTCTTCCATCACTTCGTTCCACAATACACTTGACATCAGAACGTTGCTTTTATGAATGTTATGCAACAACTTGCGGCGTTTCATAGCTAACTTAAATGCTTGATGCATAATGCGGCGAATTTGTACCTCGTCATATTCAAGGGTTTCCTTAACATAACGCAGTCCCTGTTCGTTAACACCACGTTCTTTATTACCAAAATAAAGGCCGCCTACCAATTCGCGCACCATAATCAAATCAATACCTTCGCCGATAATTTCCGGTTTTAATGGTGAAAAATGCGCCAAGGTTTTGGGTAAGGAAACGGGACGAAAATTAGCATAGGTATTATAACGACGGCGCAAAGGCAACAATGCGCCGCGTTCCGGCTGCTTATCGATAGGAATATTTTTAGATTCTTCGTGGCTTAAGCCAATAGGTCCTTTCAGGATAGCATCAGCTTGATCGCAAATGTCGATAGTGCCTTGCGGAAACGCATCACCAAACTCAAAATAAGCACACGCACCAAAAGCCGCTGGCTTTAATTCGAATTTAACCGGATTACGCTCTTCGACTAACTTTAAGACTTTAATTGCCTCCTGGGTAATTTCAGGACCAATACCATCACCTGCTAACACTGCAATTTTATAATGCTTCATTTTTCCGCAACCAAAGCCCTGCTGAGCCAATAAAGTTTAAAAATTATATTTTACTTTATTTTAGACACTTTATGGATGGCAAGATAACCACACCTAAGAATAGAGCTATTTTTTAAAGGTAGGAATTGCAACCCTTGCAATTCCTACCTTAGCTTATCTGACAACAATGGCTTGTTACCATCACCCAGACCCTGAGTAAAAAGTTGCCAATGTTCCTCATAATCTGGCAAACCTAACCTTGCACCTACTTTGGCACAACACAACGCCCCCGCCACACTGGCATAAGTCAAAACCTCGTTCCATGACATACTCAACGCCAATGCTGCTGCATAACCGCCATGAAAAGCATCCCCTGCCCCCGTCGTATCCACGGCAGTCACAGAAAAAGCAGGTAACTTGCCGTGATGATTACTACACTGCCAAATCAAGCCTTTTTCCCCCAAGGTAATGACGACATTGGGAGCTATTTCTGCCAGCCGACTGAGCGCAACCCCGCTATTGCCATGTAACTGCCCAGCAAACTTTTCTGAACAAACCAAATGGTCAACCAGCGACATTAAGGCTAAGGTACCTTCATGCACAGAGCCCGCATCTAAAACTGTGGGTATGCCCTGATCTTTAGCGTACCTAGCAAGCGGTACAGAAATGTGCGGCTCATGGCCATCAAACAAAATAACCTTTGGAGAAATATCAACAAAATTGATAACCCCTTCCGGCAGGGCTTTAGTTTCACCCTTGAAATTAATTAAAGCGCGCTTACCGCCCGGCTTAACCAACACCATAGACAAGGGCGTCGGTAATTTACCCCGCACCAGCTTTTCTACATTAACCCCGTGGCGGATAAATTCCTGGAAATGTTTATCCCCGTATAAATCGCTCCCTAAGTAACCCGAAAATGCCGACTTTAACCCAAGCTTGCTTATCATTATGGCGGCATTTGCCGCTGGGCCACCACCGCAACTGACAAAACTATCCGCAACAGTTTTTTCATCCTCTTCCGGATGATGGGGGACACCAAACACCAAGTCATAGGATGCGTGACCAACACACAACACATCTATACCTATCATAAAACCATTGACGTTGTCTTAGCCTAAGTATTCAAACAGCTTCGTTCTGCCATAAAAAAAGTAAAATTAATCTAATTTAAAAAGGCTTGGTATAAAAGAAAATTATTAAAGAAGGCTCATTCACGACCAGATAAAAAAGGCACAAAACTGACTGGTTCGTATTCTTCAACTTCATAACCGTTAACCGTACGAATAACCCTTTGCAGGGACTGCTTACCGTTTTCACCAATTGGAATAACCATAACGCCGCCGATAGTCATTTGCTCTAACAATGATTCTGGGATTGAAGGCGGCGCAGCACTCACCAAAATGCCATCAAACGGGGCATACTCCGGCCAACCCCAACCACCATCATTATGCTGAAAACTGACATTCTTTATTCTCATTTCCCAAAGATGCTCCTTGGCTTTGCGTTGTAAAGGCAGAATTCTCTCTACTGAATAAATATGGTCGGCAAATTGGGAAAGGATTGCAGTTTGATAACCGCAGCCGGTACCTATTTCCAACACTTTTGATAACTGCCCTCCTTTGTTGACCAATAACTCTGTCATACGGGCAACAATATAGGGCTGAGAAATGGTTTGGTTAAAGCCGATGGGTAAGGGGTTGTCTTCATAAGCCCGACTTGCCAAAGCCTCATCAACAAAAATGTGCCGGGGGGTATCGCGCATAGCATCCAGGACTTTGCGGTTACGTATACCTTCTTCGATAAGCCGGTTAACCATACGTTCGCGGGTACGCCGCGATGTCATACCAATGCCTTGTAGGCTTTGGTTCATAATACGTTCTCCTTGGGTAGCCATGTTTCTAATACATGAATACGTTCATACCAGGTTAAATCAAGTTGCAGAGGAGTTACCGAGACATAACCCGAATTTACTGCGTGAAAATCGGTGCCAGGCCCTGCATCTTGCTCCGCACCCGGTGGCCCAACCCAGAACAACAATCGGCCGCGGGGATCTTTGCCTTTGATGACCGGCTCCGATTTGTGCCGCTGCCCCAAGCGGGTCGCCTGGTAGCCTTTCAATACAGTCAGTGGGATATTCGGCACATTCACGTTAAGTATAGTATCTTGTGGCAATGGGCTTTCACTAAGTTGTTTTAATAAAGTAACGGCCACATGCGCCGCTGTAGCAAAATGTTCCACTTCCTCACCATTGCTAACCAGAGAGATGGCAATCGCAGGTAACCCTAAAAACCTACCCTCGGTAGCCGCAGCAACTGTACCCGAATATAGGACATCATCGCCCAGATTACCACCGTGGTTAATACCAGCAAACACCATATCAGGCTCTTTATCCAACAAACCTGTAATAGCAAGATGCACACAATCTGTCGGCGTACCATCAACTTTGATGAAGCCGTTATCTGCGGAATAGGCACGCAGGGGCATATCCAGGGTAAGTGAATTACTTGCCGCACTGCGATTTTTATCCGGCGCAACGACAACTATTTCTGCGTGTTGGCTAAGTGCGTTCGCCAAAGCCGATAATCCTTCCGCCAAATAACCATCATCGTTACTTATTAAAATATACATTAAATCATCGCTTAGTTGCGAATTCCGCTATAAAATCAGCAATGTTATCAATTCTGAACCACAACACCAGCTTTCGTGACAAAAAAAATTATAAATTCGGCAGACAGCGATTTATTCAGGCAATCCGTCGGGGAAGTAGCCAAGATAAAAAGTGATAAGATAACTTTAAAACAAGTTACTTCGCCTAAACCTTTCCCTAAGGCCAAAACGACACAGGTAACTGACGATTGGCAACGCACAATCGGAGTAGAATTAGAGCATGTCAGCCACGAACAAACCATAAATTTTACTGCACCAGGCATCCAAAAAAGCGTCCTGGCAAAACTACGTAAAGGCTTTTTTGGCATCCAAGCTGAAACAGACCTTCACGGACTTTCTGCCGAAGCCGCCAAACAGCAATTACTTCGCGTTATACACAACAGCATTCTAGCTGGTCATCGTTGCATCCACGTCATCCACGGGAAAGGTTACCGCTCTAATGAATCCCATCCCATATTAAAAAACCATATTAATCGCTGGTTACGGGAACATAAAGATGTCCAGGCATTCTGTTCCGCATCGGCACGGCAAGGTGGCGCGGGTGCAGTGTGGGTGTTATTAAGACTATCGAATCTTAACCATGAAAAATACGATGATTAGATGCCTTTTTGGCTTAAGTACTTGCCTGATTAAGCTGCATGGCGATTAGCCGAAATATTTTTGTTTTTCCAGGGCAAAATCCTTGAGGTCGTCCAATAGGATGGACTTATCAGGATATTCGGCATGCAACCCTGAAATCTCTAACAAATAGCCTTCAAAAGCTCCGGCTAATTTGTCATTACAAAACCGCTTCCACCGGCTTTTTTCATCGACACTTAAGCTGCCAGGATAATTGCGGGCCCGATACCTAAATAACATTTCGCTTAATCGGCTATCGCTAAACTCTGGGCTATATTCCCTGAGTTCATCGAGGCTCATCCCTCTAATTTTATTTATCTTGTACCTATCTTTATCCGAAAAGAAACCGCCACTATAAATAGCCAAATCAGGGTCATCGTTATCAGAAGCCTCATATTTAGCAGAAAATACCTTTGCAATTTTTTCGGCTAAGCCCTTAGCCGCTTTTATTTGTCCGAGATGTCGATCACACGCAGATAAATCAATGTGTAAACGCGCTTGGTCTTCAGAGCGCAATACCGAAATCGGTGCCAAAACTGGGCATTTATTAAGATGCACGGTTTTCAATGGAATCCTTTCCATGCCTTCAGGGAGATCTGCCGTTGCGGTATAAATGTATTTTCTTATTTCCTCAACCGATAAACTAAGAAGCTGCCCTGGATTAATACTAAGGTCGTAAACAATAATACCGTTGGCATTTGTAGGATGCTTAGCAATGGGCAACACAACCGCCAGATAATTTTTTTGTGTAGAGTAACGCCCTGAAATATGGACGACTGGTTTATCACTGCCAAAATTCAACAGGCCAGCCACTTGGCTTTTTGTACGGTTCTGCCACAAAAACTGGCACAGCTTGGGCTGAGCGGTTTTAATTAGCTTGGCTAAAGCAATAGTCGCATACACATCTGACAAGGCATCATGCGCTGCCTCATGGCTTATACCGTTCGCCTTGGTAAGCGCTTCCAACTTTAGACTGGGAACACCTTCGGCATCCACCGGCCAATTGATACCCTCCGGCCTTAGCGACTTGGTTGCCCTCACTAAATCAATAAGATCCCAACGGGAATTACCATTTTGCCATTCTCGCGCATACGGGTCGTAAAAGTTCCGGTATAAACAATTACGGGTAAATTCGTCATCAAACCGTATGCTGTTATAACCTAGGCTACAGGTATTTGGCTCGGCAAGTTGCTGGTGAATCAAGCGGGTAAACTCCGCTTCGGTGGCGCCTTTATGTTCAGCGATTTGCGGGGTAATGCCGGTAAGCAGACACGCTTCGGGTTGGGGCAAGTAATCTTGCGGGGGCTTACAATAAACTACGAACGGATCCCCAATAATATTGAGGTCATGATCGGTGCGGACACCAGCAAACTGTGACGGCCGGTCACGGCGCGGGTCAATGCCGAATGTTTCGTAGTCGTGCCAATACAAGGTGGAGCCTGACACAAAAACAGAGCTTAACCGAAGTTAAACCCTACCTTCAGCTTCCATTTTCTTGCGCTTATCACATTTCTCAGTGCATACACAGTTGCTGTTATTCAGCCCACCACATGACCCCTTAATGGCACGGCGACCAAACATAACACCTATTGCCATTAATGCCACCACCGTTAACATGACGGCAAATGTTGCTAAAAAATAATTCATCTTTATTTACCTGATTTGCTTTGAAAAAGTCTAAGGGTATTTAATCCTCAACACTTATATTTTAAATTAACATTTACTATTGTTCAGTAAATTGTGATGGATAAGGCAGCCAAATTATAAATGCTTATTTAGACGTACTTTGTGCAACTGTCTTTTTTAAAGTAATTTAACTATCGCCCCCGACCAAGGCTCTCTATATCTTTTAACCTACCATTTTCAAACCGCAGTAACTTACGTAACCGTGCTCTACCGAAGTCGTAAACCCATTCATCTACCAAAATCTCAATGTCTTGATAATTTTGCTGACCATAACTAAATGAGTTTGTAGGGAATCTACTCTTATCATTATAACCGTAAAGTGTTGTATCAGCATGATTTGAGTTGCCACGCCGTTCATAATGGTATTCTGTCGAATCCGGCTCGCCACACTTATCTTCGACCTCAGCCTTGTAATCGCCCTCCTTCACCAAAGAGTGGCCACAACGTAAAGAAAACGCTGATTGCGAGAAGAACAAAATGAAACAAACCAAATACCAATTGCAGCCTTTCATAAACGCCTCATTAAGCTTGCCGATTAATTCAAAGTAAGACGTAATCGATTATGTTATCAGCCAATAATATAACTAACCGGAGATGAATAAAAACTGAATGGATTATCAAGCTCATCTTAAGTAGAAAAATTCAGCCCTTTTTTGAGTATCCCCTTAAACATCTAAGGTGACATACAATAGGCATTTCAGTCCATGCAGAGTAAACGCATACGTTAATCACACCGCCTGGTTTTTAATATTGTTACCCACCATTCAAAATCCATAATTCCAAGTCACATTTAACACCCCATCCCGATCAAGCTGATAACCGTTGTAGTTGGTGTGAACGGGTTGCAGCCACTCGAATTTAAAGCTATTGCCAGCAAATGCACCGCTGGAGACGGTGACGTTAACGCCAAGGCCAAGATCGACAAACTGGCCACCGTAGTTGGCGGGCGGGTCAAAAGGACCAACATGTTGAGAGATATAAGGAATCAGCGTAGGAAGACCAGTATTGGGATCAACTCCATTTATTAAGGTAGGCCGATAAGTGATCCCCACCATCAAAAACGGACAAATCAAGAAGCGAGAGATTGTTTAAAATTGGCTTCAAATTCTATAGGGCTTTGGAAACTATTGGAAGAATGTAACCTGACGGGATTGTAATGCGTTTTGATATATTCAAACACAACCTGCCGCATTGATTCACGAGTAGCAAACCACTCGCCATGAATTGCTTCGACCTTGAGCGGGTGGAAGAAACTTTCGGCGCAAGCATTATCGTAACAGCAGCCCTTGGCACTCATGCTGCCTAACAATTCGTGCTGTTGTAGCAATTGCCGGTAAGCGTGTGAACAATATTGGCTCCCGCGATCCGAATGCACCATCACGCTTTTAGGGCGTTTACGCCTGAAAACCGCCATCCGTAGCGCATCGCATACCAGGTCTGCCGTCATCCGTTCGCTCATGGACCAACCAACAACTTGCCGTGAAAACAGGTCTATGATGACGGCCAGATACAGCCAGCCTTCGTCCGTCCATAAATACGTTATGTCACCGGCCCATTTTTGGTTCGGTGCGGTGGCAGAAAAGTCCTGCTGCAGCAAATTATCAAACACCGGCAAGTTGTGTTTGCTGTTGGTGGTCGCCTTAAACTTCCGGGCCGCTTTGGCCACGAGGCCCTGGCGTTTCAAGCTGGCTCCTATGGTTTTCAGATCGTACGGCTTACCATTTTTCTTTGGGCATTTTTCGCTGCAATCTTTCTGGGCCATAACGTTGCTTGTGTTGATGGAACAGGGACTTGACCTGCTCATCCAGCGCCTGACGTCGCTGAAGCCGTTGGCTGGGCTTACGCTGTAACCAGGCGTAATACCCGCTACGGGACACGTTAAAACAATGGCACATGCCAGCCAGGGAATAATCAACTCGACGTTGTTTCATGAATTCGTACCTCGCTTGAGTTGTTGAGCGAAGTACGTCGCCGCATTTTTTAAGATCGACAACTCCTCAGCTTGCTGGGCCAGTTGTCGTTTTAAACGGGCATTTTCTGTTGCCAGATTGACTTCCCGTTCGCTAACGTCCAAAGCGTGTTCGGACTGTTTGCGCCAAGCGTAGAGCTGGGATTCATGTAAGCCCAGTTGCTTTGCAGCTTTGGCAACACCCACTTGGGCTGCCAACTTTAGGCTTTCTTGTTTGTATTCGGCGCTATGCCGGGTATAACTGGCTTTGCCGCCAGTCGATTTCGTGCTCATGCAAGTACCTCTCTTCGGTTAAGAATACTCGCTTTTTAAAATGTCCACTATTCGTGGTAGGGATCAAAAAGAACGTGGGCAAAGACATTGAACCAATACTTATGCCACAGAGTGAAGATGCAATTTATCTGATGCTATACACATCGGCACAAGCTTAGATAAATCGAAGATAATTCTGCTTAATGAGAGGCGCGCATTATTGATGCCATATACTTTAATAATGGTTTGAAGCTACGCACCATGAGGCACAACATGAACTTAAAATATTGTTATTTATGAATTTCAGCTATAACAATACCTTTTCTTATAGTTATGGATTTGGGTAAATAGAAAGCTATTAAAGCCGTTAAATATGTGTTTTTATTGGAAAGTGTATGATGCCCCACAGCAAGATATGTCATATCACCTATTTTTTTGAGGTTTTTGGAATAGTTGGTGAGGTGAGAAAAAACGTTTTTTTACAGGTTAGACGTATTCCCCTCAACAATAGAGCCTACATCCTGTACCAATAGCCAGCAAATATAGGGGACAGTTACTTCAAGCAGTAAAAAATTTAGCCAAAAAAAACCCTGTTTTATATACAGGGCTTTTTCGTTTGATTAACAGTCAAATATCCAACAAAACATCCAATTATTTTATTATCGTTATTAATTTTAAACGTAGGGAAAAATTTCCCGTTAACCACCAAAATCATCAAGCATAATGTTTTCAGGCTCAACGCCATTGTCTAATAGCATCTTGATGACCGAAGAATTCATCATTGGAGGCCCGCACATGTAATATTCACAATCTTCAGGCGCTGGATGGTTTTTGAGTTGATTTTCATAAACCACGTTATGGATAAATCCTGTAAAACCAGTCCAGTTGTCTTCCGGCATGGGATCAGACAGCGCAACGTGCCAAGTAAAATTAGGGTTTTCCTTAGCCAGCATATCAAAATCTTCCACATAGAACATTTCACGCTTGCTACGCGCACCATACCAAAATGTAATTTTGCGTTTGGATTTCAACCGGCGTAACTGGTCGAAAAGATGGGATCGCATAGGTGCCATACCCGCACCGCCGCCGATGAACACCATTTCAGCATCGGTTTCTTTGGCAAAAAATTCACCATAAGGCCCTGAAACTATGCATTTATCGCCCGGCTTTAAGCCAAAGATGTACGAGGACATGATGCCTGGCGGTACGCTTTCATCAGCACGGGGCGGAGGAGTAGCAATACGCACATTTAACATGATCTCTTTTTCTTCCGGGTAACTGGCCATAGAATAAGCCCTTAAAGCAGGCTCTTTCACGACAGAAACATAACGCCAAAGATTGAATTTATCCCAATCGTCACGGTATTGTTGTTCAACATCAAAATCGGAGAATTTCACGGTATGCGAGGGGCATTCGATCTGGATAAAACCACCAGCACGATAGTTAATCGCTTCGCCTTTTGGCAATTGCAGAACCAGTTCTTTAATAAAAGTAGCAACGTTATCGTTTGATTTAACGGTACATTCCCATTTCTTGATACCAAAAACCTCGTCTTCGACTTCAATATCCATGTTGTACTTGCATGACACTTGGCATGACAAGCGCTCTCCCTGCGCGGCTTCGCGTTTGGTAATATGGCTAAGCTCGGTAGGCAATATTTCACCACCACCGGAATGGACTGTTACTTTGCATTGCCCACAAGTGCCACCACCACCACAAGCGGAAGATACAAACAACCCGTTATCCGCTAAAGCAGTCAATAATTTTGAGCCTACCGGCACATGGATTTTCTTTTCATGGTTAATCAGGATTTCTACGTCACCTTCAGCAACAAGTTTGCTCTTGGCACCAATAATCCCAAATACCAGCGCAATCACGATTAACGTGAAAATAATAATCCCTAGTATGATTTCCAGCATGTGTGACCTTCTTTAAAGTTGTATTCCAGAAAACGCCATAAATCCGAGCGCCATCAAGCCGGCAGTAATAAATGTAATGCCGAGCCCTTGCAGACCTTCTGGAATATCGCTGTATTTAAGTTTTTCGCGTACGCCAGCCATGACAGTAATCGCCAAAGCCCATCCGAAACCACTGCCCACGCCGTAAACAACGCTTTCGGTAAAGTTATAATCGCGTTCGATCATAAACAAACTACCGCCAAGAATCGCACAGTTAACTGTAATCAACGGTAAGAAAATTCCAAGCGCAAAATACAAAGCAGGAAAAAACTTATCCAACACCATTTCCAAAATCTGGACAAGTGCCCCAATAATGCCGATACAACTTAGAAGAGATAAAAAACTTAAGTCAACACCCTGAAGCCCCATCCATGACAAGGCATTTTCTTTGAGTAATGAATGATAAACTAAGTTATTTACAGGGACAGTAATCGCTTGGACGACCATTACCGCTATTCCCAAGCCAATAGCTGTGGAGATCTTTTTGGATACAGCGATGAATGTACACATCCCCAAAAAGAAGGATAACGCCAGATTTTCAATGAAAACCGATTTTACAAATAAACTAACTAAACCTTCCATTAGTGATGCCCCTCTTCACCATGCGAGATAGACATGATCTTGAAATCAATTTTTTCGCGTTGTTCAGGCTTCCATTGACGCACTGCCCAAATAATCAGACCAATAATAAAAAATGCACTTGGGGGTAACAGCATAAGTCCGTTCGGATCATACCAACCACCATCTTTAGTAAGCTTAAAAACCTCGTAACCCAAAAGTTTTCCTGAACCCAACGTTTCCCTAAAGAAAGCAACGGTAACTAGAATTAAGCTGTAACCAGCACCATTACCGATACCATCCATGAAGCTTTCTAATGGTGGGTTTTGCATCGCATAGCCTTCAGCACGCCCCATAACAATACAGTTAGTAATAATTAAGCCCACAAAAACTGATAATTGCTTGCTTACATCGTAAGCAACCGCTTTCAATACTTGGTCAACGACAATAACCAAGGAAGCAATAATTGTCATCTGCACAATAATGCGTATGCTGCCTGGTATATGTTTTCTAATGGCGCTAATTGCTGCACTAGAAAATGCGGTTACTAATGTTAAGGCCAACGCCATAATTAATGACGTTGACATTTTTGAAGTTACCGCCAAAGCAGAACATATACCAAGAACCTGTAAAGTTATCGGATTATTGCTTACTAAAGGCTCAATTAAAACCTTTTTGGTTTCTTCATTTAAAACTTTGCTTTTTAGATCATCGCCTAATACCGCGCTCATGACGTAGCCCCTTTAGTTCTTACTTTACTCAAATATTTTGCAAAACCTTCTTCGCTCATCCAGTAGCGTACGAGATTAGTCACGCCATTACTTGTCAAGGTTGCACCCGCCAATCCATCAACTTGATATTGGGCACCCATTTTTTCTGAATCAACGCTTCCTTTAATCAGGGCTAATGCTGGTTCACCGATATCGGCATCTCCAATCAAACCTTTATCTAATGATGGTTGATCAGATTCTGCATAAACTTTTTTACCTTTCCATAGCGCCCGCCATTTTGGGTTAACAACTTCACCACCTAAGCCCGGAGTTTCAGCTTGATCGTAAAAATTGATACTTTGGACTGTTTGTCCATCCGCATCTAATGACAAGAAGCCATAAAGGGTTGACCATAAGCCATAACCACTCACCGGCAAAATAATGGATTTAATTTGGTTGGCTTCTTTCACCAAGAAAACTTTAGCTACTTTTGCTTTCATCCTGATATGGGCAATATCTTTATCTTTAGGTATTGCAATATTTAACTTCGGATCTTTAGCCGCTTTACGTTGGTCATATTCATCAGCATTCATGTTTTCAACATAATCACCGGTTTCAAGATCAACCAATTTGGCTTCGATTTTGTTGGCAAATGCCGAATCAATATCCATGCCGTCTTCTAGCAAACCCGCAACATCAAGGATGTTCTTCTTCATATCCAGGTTTTTGTTATAGGCTTGCAATGGCCTTAACGCAACCGCACCTAGGGACACCAAAACGGCACAAACCAAACATAACGCTACAGCAATGGCTATGGTTTTTTCAAGGCTATCGTTACCTAATGCAAGAACTTTGTTTTTGTAAACAATGAATTTTTGATACTGCTTATTGTTATCAAGCGCAGCAGAGAACTTTACGAAATGCTCGCTTTTTTTAATGGCATTAAGCATGGCGTTTTATCCTCTTTCTGATGTTGGCTTGTATTACAAAGTAATCTATTGTCGGCGCAAACATGTTGGAGAATAAAATTGCCAACATAATCCCTTCTGGGAACGCAGGGTTAACCACACGGATCAACACAGTCATAAGCCCAACCAAACCACCAAAAAGCCAACGGCCGGTATTGGTCATTGCCGCACTAACTGGATCAGTCGCCATATATACCATACCGAAAGCAAAACCACCCATTGTTAAATGCCAATACCAAGGGATTGCAAACATCGGATCCGTATCACTACCGACTACGTTAAATAAAAGTGATGTTGCAACCATACCAAGGAATACCCCCCCCATTATGCGATAAGATGCAATCCGCGTATAAAGCAAAAATGCTGCGCCTATCAAACAAGCTAGTGTTGAAGTTTCACCTAGACATCCAGGCTCAAATCCCAAGAAAGATTTTACCCAGCTATAATTTGCTGCATATACTGCCTCTAGGCCACCATTAGCTGCTAAAGCCAATGGTGTCGCTGCAGTATACCCATCAACAGCCACCCATACAGAATCACCAGAAATTGAAGCTGGATAAGCAAAATATAAAAAAGCCCGGCCAGTTAAGGCTGGATTTAAAAAGTTTTTGCCAGTACCCCCAAATACTTCTTTGCCAATAACAATACCAAAAGAGATACCTAAAGCTACTTGCCAGAGCGGCATATCCGGCGGCATTATCAATGTGTATAACATTGAAGATACAAGAAAACCTTCGTTAACTTCATGCCCACGTACTGTAGCAAATAAAACTTCCCAAACGCCACCAACCGCCAAGGTAACAATATATATAGGAAAAAAATACATAGCCCCGTGGACAATATTTGATAACGGGTTTGCAGGGTTAAATCCAAACAGCGAAACAACGATGTTGCGCCAGTTGTCAATCTTATCGAGCTTCATGACCTCCATAGCATGATTGGCTTGATACCCAGTGTTATACATAGCCATCAAGACACAGAAAAAAGTCGCAATGACCACGAAAGTCATCGTCCGTTTTAAATCAACACCATCCCGAATATGAGTTTTTCCGCGTGTTACATCGGCTGGCGTATACATAAATGTATCCACCATTTCGTATAATCCGAAATATTTTTCGAATTTACCGCCTTTTGTAAAATGCGGCTCAATTTTGTCTAAAAAATCTCTAGCCGACATTACCCTTCCTTCTCTATTTTTGTTAAGTTTGCCCTCAATACCGGACCAAAGTCATGTTTACCGGGATCCACAAAAGTAAACAATGCCATATCTTCCTCATCAAGTTCAAGGCACCCCAACAATTGAGCTTGATCAGTATCACCAACGACCAATGATTTAAGTAATGGGGTTGGCAATATATCCAAAGGCATTACTGCCTCATAAACACCTACTGGCACAATAGCCCGATTACTACCATTTTTATCGGTGGTTAATGGATATTTACGTCCAGCTTTGCGGTCTTTGCGACCAGTAATGTAGACATCCAATGCAGAATATTTATCTTTACCAGGAACGATCCAACCGAAAAATTCGCGCTGACGTCCTTCTTGTAAGACTGACACTTGATGATGGTAACAACCCAAGAATGCTGCCCAATCGTTTGCTTTATGCCCATGTAATACAGAGCCCGAAATTATTCGGTTCTCAACATTTTGCAATTCCCCAGCAACTAAATCATCAGTATTGGCACCCACCCGTGTACGGATTAATCGTGGGCTTTTGACTGTTGGACCAGCCAAAGAAACCACCCGTTCAACATTGAGCTTACCCGTGGTAAATAGTGCACCAATAGCTATCACTGCTTGGTAATCAATATACCAAACGAATTTATCAACGTTTACTGCATCGATAAAATGGATGTGGGTACTAGGTAATCCTGCCGGATGCGGCCCATCAAATTCGGCAACGACAGTAGCACTGCCAGTAGCTGTTGGAATATTCGAACCTTTCGCTTTGCACACATAAGTCTTGCCATCGGTTAACTTGCTTAATGCTACCAACCCATTAGCGAAGTCAGCCGCGCGTTCCTGTATGACAACCGATGGGTCAGCCGCCAGTGGGCGAGTATCAATGGCAGTGACAAATATAGAGCGCGCTTTACTATCGAGTGCAGGAATCTTGCCATACGGCCTTACCCGCAAGCTTGTCCATAAACCAGATTTAACCAGATTTGACTTTATTTTTTCAAGATCTAGTTTAGCTAACTCGGTGTCTTTGTATTTATCAAAAGACTCTTGTTCTGTACCTTTTAGCTCGATTACAACTGATTGCAAAACTCGTTTCTCGCCCCGGTTAATTTTCTTAACCGTACCTGCACCTGGAGAAGTAAAATTCACGCCCGGATTTTTTTTGTCGGTAAAAAGAATTTGCCCTAGCTTGACAACATCCCCCTCATTAACCAACATTGTGGGCTTCATTCCTACGTAATCCATGCCAAGAATCGCAACTGATTTTACTTTATTGCCGTTCTCGATAGTTTGCTTAGGTGCCCCTGTAATGGGTACATCCAAACCTTTTTTAATGACAAATTGCATTGTGTTAAATCTGCTCCCAGCCGCTATATAACGAAACTTGATTAGAGTCGAATAAATACTTTATTACAGGTTTTTAATCGACTGCATTAGACCATAATCTATAGGTTTTCTCAACTACAGTACCTGCAAGTTTAGGCATAAAATAGAAACATACAATATTTAGAAACAACCACAATAGTGGCATAAAAAGTTTTCCAAAAAAAAAACCGGCATAAATACCGGTTTTATTAATCAGGGAATTTGGTACCGATGGCCGGATTTGAACCGGCACGACTTGCGTCACCACCCCCTCAAGATGGCGTGTCTACCAATTTCACCACATCGGCATTAACTATTTATTAGCGTGCTTCTTCTTCGCTTTCACCGGCTTTTTTTCCGTATGCTCTTCTGCCTTCACTTGCTCTTTTTTTTCTTCAGGGGCTTTTGCTTCTTCTGCTTTCGGCTCAGAAGCGGGCTCGCCCACCCCTGCTCCTGGCTCTGCAACGAGTGGCGCAGCCCCTACAACAGGTGCTGCTGTAGTAGGTGGCTGCTCACCCCCAGAGGGAGCTGGAGGAATATCAGTAACTGTTTTGACCTCTGTCTGCGGCACATTATTAACTGAACCATCAGTATTTGGCACTATTAAGTCTGAGGTTGTTTGCTCAGCTTCAGGGGCACTCATAAAATCGACGACAGAACCACCTTTATTACCATTCATCCAAGCCAAACCTAAGCTGGTAATAAAAAACAAAGTAGCTAAAATTGCCGTCATCCGTGACAAAAATGATGCCGCACCTTGTGCACCAAAGACTGATCCTGAAGCACCACCACCAAAACCTGCGCCAGCATCTGCCCCCCTACCCTGCTGCATTAAAATTAGGCCAACAATACTGAGGCCGAGCAAGATATGAATTACAATAATTACTTGATACATATAAATTAAATCTGCATTAAACAGAATGATAAATCTTTAAAAAAGACTCTGCATCCAATGATGCACCGCCGATTAATCCGCCATCAATATCAGGCATAGCAAACAAGCCTTTTGCGTTTTCTGGCTTAGCACTTCCGCCGTAAAGGATCTGGATTTTAGCAGCAACCGCTTGATCTTTTGCTGCAAGGTACTGCCTTATAAATTGATGCACTTCCTGAGCTTGATCATCCGTTGCCGTCAGTCCTGTACCAATTGCCCAGACCGGCTCGTACGCAAGGACAGCATTGTTGAAGGCGGAAATCCCAGCCTTGGCCACCACTGCATCAAGCTGTGTGGTTATGATCTCGAACGTTTTGTCTTGTTCACGTTCATCTAACGTTTCACCAATACACAAAACAGGAACAATGCCTTGATCTTGCGCCTGACAAAAACGATCAGCAACTGACTGGTCTGTATCGCCATAGTAGCTGCGCCGCTCTGAATGGCCAACAAGTGCGTATTTACAACCGTACTCTTTTAGCATGGCTGCAGAAACTTCGCCGGTGTATGCACCTGACGGCTTATCGCCAACGTTTTGCGAACCCAGCGCCAAACGGGTATTTTTAACGATTTCACCAATATCAGAGATATGAATAAAGGGGACACAAACAGCAATATCAGCAACATCAGCGCCTAAATTAGCGACTATGCCTTTAGCCAATGCTTCTGCACTGGTTCGATTACCGTTCATTTTCCAATTGCCAATTACGAGCGACCGACGCATTATCCCCTCCAAATCAATCAAACCGACAATGATATAGTTTAATGTGCACTAATTCAAGCTTCGGTAGCTTTTACAACTTGATCAGCTAGCTGATTAGCATATGCCGTAACTTGTTCTTGATTTTGCCCTTCAACCATAACTCTAATTAGCGGCTCAGTACCCGATGCACGAAGTAAGACACGACCACTATCACCTAGCGATTTTTCAACGTCTGCCACTGCTTTTTTCAAGGGTTGATTTGAATTTAAATCCAGTTTCGACTTGGTTTTTACATTGAGCAATACTTGCGGATATTTTGTCATGCCGGATTTGAGTTCATGCAAATTTTTTCCACTGTCGTACATCTCAGCAAGCACTTGCAACGCAGCAATGATACCATCGCCGGTCGTTGTGCGATCCAGACAAATGATATGACCAGAGTTTTCACCCCCCAAGACACCATTATGTTCATTCAACATTTCCATAACATAACGGTCACCGACGTTGGCGCGTAGCAAATCGACATTAACTTTCTTTAGGGCATGTTCCATACCTAAGTTCGTCATTAACGTACCTATAACAGGACCTACTAAATGCCCAGACTTTAAACGGGACTTGGCAATAATATAGATAATTTCATCACCATCGACGATCTCACCTTTATGGTCGACCATAATCAGCCTGTCACCATCGCCGTCCAAAGCGATACCCAGATCAGCGTTCTGGGCTAAAACTGTCTCGGCTAATTTTTTCGGCTTGGTAGCACCACATTCCTCATTAATGTTAAGGCCGTTAGGCTCAGCGCCAATGGTAACAACATCCGCCCCAATTTCGCTGAACACGTGGGGCGCTATGTGATATGTAGCGCCATTTGCGCAATCAACCACGATTTTCAGTTTGTCGAAATTAAATCGGGTTGGTATTGAACCTTTGCAAAACTCAATATAGCGCCCAGCAGCATCACCTAACCGCTTGGCTTTACCTAAGCTAGACGACTCAACCGTTGTCATCGGAGCATCTATGTAATGCTCGATTTGATGTTCAAGTTCATCCGGCAATTTAGTCCCGTTAATTGAGAAAAACTTGATCCCGTTATCGTAATATGGATTGTGGGACGCACTAATGACTATACCTGCCTGCGCCCTTAAGGTACGAGTCAAATAAGCAATTGCTGGCGTCGGCATTGGGCCAAGCAAACGGGTATCAACACCTGCTGCTGTAAGGCCTGCTTCTAAAGCAGATTCAAACATGTAACCGGAAATCCGCGTATCTTTTCCAACCAACACGAAATTATGGCCTTCACTGGCAAACACTTTACCGGCCGCCCAACCTAGCTTCAGCAGAAAATCTGCGGTTATGGGGTGCTCACCAACTTTACCTCTAATGCCATCGGTACCAAAATATTTTTTTGCCATATTTTTCTTACTATTATTAAGTTACAAATAAAAAGGAGAGATATAGCTTATCTCTCCTTTATAAAAATGTGCTTAAGCTAAGGACTAATTTTGCTCAGCAGCATCACCGATAGGTTTTCCCGACTTTGCATCATCCTTCTTATCAGTAGCACTCTCAACTTCGACCCCACCTCGAGGCGG
The DNA here is from genome assembly GCA_965247625.1 of Methyloglobulus sp. Taxonomy (GTDB): domain Bacteria; phylum Pseudomonadota; class Gammaproteobacteria; order Methylococcales; family Methylomonadaceae; genus Methyloglobulus. Next base: position 46,593 of record CBDFHL010000002.1, read on the forward strand.
GGTATCATCCCAACCTTCGGGATCTCTGACTTGTTTGCGAGCCATCAAATCATCAATTTGATTCCGGTCAATCGTTTCATATTTCATTAGCGCCGCCGACATTGAGTGTAGTACATCCATGTTATCCTTCAGGATTTTTTCAGCACGCTCATAATTTTTATCAATAATGCTACGAATTTCTTCATCAATGGTATGAGAAGTTTCTTCTGCAACTGTTTTGTGTTGTGTTACAGAACGGCCTAAAAATACTTCGCCCTCTTCCTCGCTGTAGGCTAAAGGCCCCAAACGTTGCGATAAACCCCATTTGGTCACCATGTTTCTGGCAAGTTCAGTAGCCCGCTCTATATCATTTGATGCGCCGGTACTCACTTGCTCCCAACCGAAAATCAACTCTTCTGCAATACGCCCGCCATACAAACTGGAGATCATACTGTCTAGCTTCTGTTTACTGGCACTATATTGGTCTCGTTCTGGCAAAAACATAGTGATCCCTAAAGCACGACCCCGAGGCATGATACTCACCTTATAAACAGGGTCATGTTCTGGCACTATCCTGCCTACTATCGCATGCCCTGCTTCATGATAGGCAGTCATCTGTTTTTCTTTATCGCTCATTACCATGGTGCGCCGCTCCGCGCCCATAATCAGCTTATCCTTAGCTTTCTCCAAATCCACCATGCTAACAACACGCTTGCCCAACCTAGCAGCAAACAAAGCGGCTTCATTCACAAGATTTGCTAAATCAGCACCTGAGAAACCCGGAGTACCTTGGGCAATGTATTTAATTTCTATATCTGGCGAAGCCGGAACCTTTTTCATATGAACATTAAGGATCTGTTCCCTGCCCTTAACATCAGGCAATCCCACTGTGACTTGGCGGTCAAACCGACCAGGACGCAATAACGCTTTATCAAGTACGTCAGGACGGTTAGTTGCTGCAATGACAATAATACCTTCGGTTCCTTCGAATCCATCCATTTCTACAAGTAACTGGTTCAAAGTTTGCTCACGCTCATCATTGCCACCGCCCAAACCAGCCCCACGCTGACGGCCTACCGCATCAATTTCATCGATAAAGATAATGCAAGGCGCGTGTTTTTTGGCTTGGTCGAACATGTCCCGAACTCGGGAAGCTCCAACACCGACAAACATTTCAACAAAATCCGAACCCGATATAGTAAAAAATGGAACTTTGGCTTCGCCAGCTATCGCCCTAGCTAATAATGTTTTTCCTGTACCAGGCGGCCCTATCATGAGGGCTCCACGTGGGATTTTGCCACCCAAACGTTGATATTTAGCTGGATCTTTAAGGAAATCGACCATTTCGACGACTTCTTCTTTTGCCTCATCGCAACCAGCTACATCAGCAAAAGTGACTTTAATTTGATCTTGCTCAAGCATTCTCGCCTTGCTTTTACCAAAACTCATCGCTCCGCGCCCACCAGCACCACCTCCTTGCATTTGCCGCATGAAGAAAACCCAAACGGCAATTAATAGCAACATGGGGCCAAACGAAACTAATAACTGCATAAGCATTGAAGGTTGTTCTGGCGGAACAGCCTTGATATCAACACCACTAGCAACTAAATCGTCAACCAAATGGGGATCGTCTGGCGCATAAATCTTAAATAGTTGGCCACTTTGTAACTTACCCTTAATAATATGCTCTTCGATAGTTACTTGCTGCACTTGCCCAGCTTTCACTGAATCCAGGAACTGGGAATACGATAACGAAGTATCGCTTCGCTCACCCTGCGTACTGAAATTGTTAAAGATAGCCATCAATGCAATAGCAATGACAACCCAAAGGATTATATTTTTCATCATATCATTCATGTACACGCCCCAGACCAGAATGGTTCGGTTAAAAACTCTAACAATTATAACAGGATTAAACTTAACCCCGACTTGTCAACCATCGATTTATTAGCTTCATCACAAAATATGAGGCCAATCCCTATTTATTTAAAGCCTTTGCCCAAAAGATATACTTCATTACTTCTAGATCTTGACGCTTTTGGCTTTCTGATTACCGTTTTGCCAAAAAGCCCCTGCACTTCTTTGTGATAGGCCTCAAAGCCCTCGCCTTGAAATACTTTAACCAAAAAACATCCATCTTTCCGTAACAATGTTTTAGCAGTATCAAGCGCCAACTCAGCCAAATACATAGCGCCAGGCTGATCTACCCCTTTATTACCACTCATGTTAGGTGCCATATCGGAAAGCACAACATCAACTACACCTTCTGAAAGCACATCAGTCAGCGCCTGCAATACCTCAGCCTCCCGAAAATCACCCTGAATAAAATCGACACCCTCAATCGGGTCTATCTCCAAAATATCCAACGCAACCAGCTTGCTCTTTTTACCCAGTAATAGCCTGAGGTATTGCGACCAGCCGCCCGGCGCTGCACCCAAATCAACAATCGTCATACCAGGATGGATAAATCTGTCTTTTTCCAGAATCTCCTTGAGCTTAAAAACCGCACGTGAACGGTAACCTTGTGCTTGTGCAAGTCTGACATACTCATCGTCGAAATGCTCCTGTAACCAGCGACCGCTACTTTTACTTCGGCTCATGACTTAGAAATGAGGTAAAATTTAGTTTTCATTGATTGTTATAACATTATGGACGCGGCAGGCAAAACTAAACTCAAAGCACAGGCTCATTCTTTGAAACCGGTGATAATCATCGGGCAGGCGGGGCTGACCGATGCAGTTTTGGCAGAAATAGAAATTGCATTAAATCATCACGAACTGATTAAAATAAAAATACGCGCCGAAAGGGATGATCGCCATGTATTAAGAGAAAAAATTTGCCTTAGTACAGGCGCAACCTTGATTCAGTCAATAGGACAGATTGCAGTAATCTATCGGCACAACCCTAAAAAAGCGGCTGCGGTTAAACATACTCCACCGACAAAATCTCGTAATCCACATCGCCGCCCGGGGCTTTCACGATAACCGTATCTCCGGCTTGCTTACCTATCAGGGCTCTGGCAATAGGTGAACCAATAGAAATTCGACCTTCTTTGATATTTGCTTCGTCTTCGCCAACAATCTGATAGGTTACTCGTTTTTCCGAATCAACATCTTCGATTTCTACGGTCGCCCCAAAGACGACTGCGCCATTAGCATCAACTTTGGTTACATCAATAATCTGGGCATTTGATAGCTTGGCTTCAATTTCAGCGATCCGACCTTCAGCAAAACTCTGTTGCTCACGCGCCGCATGATATTCAGCATTTTCTTTTAAGTCGCCATGCGCTCGGGCGGACGCAATCGACGCAATAATGCGCGGGCGAACAACGGATTTCAACTCTTCCAGCTCTGCCCTTAGTTTTCCCGCACCTTTTACCGTTAGAGGAAATTTATTCATTACTTCAACATCTCCGTTTTTTGGCTAAATATTAATTAAGCCTTTTGTGTAAATCTTGCAAACAATTCACATCACCTGCATCCAACTCACCCAATGCGTAACAAGCCGCTTTAGCCCCCGCCATCGTTGTGTAATAAGTAACACGGTGCTGCAAAGCTTCTCGTCTCATAGTAAAAGAGTCCGAGATGGCTTTTTTGCCTTCTGTGGTGTTTATAATTAGTTGAATCTGATCGTTTTTAATCATATCAACAGTATTGGGACGACCTTCGTTAACCTTATCAACCACCTCACACGGAAAACCCGCTGCTTCCAAAAACCTTGCCGTACCTCTTGTAGCCACTATTTGGTAATTTTTGTTGACCAACATTTTTGCAATTTCTGAAACTTTAGACTTATCAGCATCACGTATACTAATCAATACCTTACCGCTCGAATTTAAGTTAATACCCGTCGCCCGCTGTGATTTTGCAAACGCTTCACCGAAGGTTTTGCCTATACCCATGACCTCACCAGTCGATTTCATCTCCGGCCCTAATAAGGGATCAACCCCAGGAAATTTAACAAATGGGAAAACAGCTTCTTTTACAGAATAATAATCAGGAATACGCTCTTTAGTAATACCCTGTTGTGCCAATGATTTGCCTACCATACAACGTGCGGCAATTTTCGCCAGCGGATAGCCCGTTGCTTTCGACACAAAAGGTGCGGTACGTGAGGCCCTAGGATTCACTTCCAGCACATAGATATCCTCGCCTTGAATGGCAAACTGGACATTCATTAATCCCCTTACGCCTAATGCTTCCGCCATCCTGCCGACTTGCTCACGCAATTGGTCTTGCAGATCCTGCGCCAGTTCATAAGGCGGCAGGGAACATGCAGAATCACCTGAATGCACACCCGCTTGTTCGATGTGTTCCATCAAACCGCCTATCAACACTCGCTCCCCGTCGTAAATCGCATCGACATCCATTTCTATGGCATCATCAAGAAAACGGTCTAGCAAAACAGGTGAATCATTCGATACGCTCACCGCTTCTTTCATGTAGCGCTGCAAGCCTTCTTCATTGACGACAATTTCCATCGCCCGTCCGCCTAAAACATAAGACGGGCGTACAACCAAAGGATAACCGAGTTCTTTTGCAGCATTAATCGCTTGATCTACCGAACGTGCTGTAGCATTAGGCGGCTGTTTCAAGCCCAGTCTTTCCAGTAATTTCTGGAATCGTTCACGATCCTCAGCTAAATCGATTGAATCTGGTGAAGTACCTATGATCGGCACACCTGCCGCTTCCAAAGCACGCGCCAATTTTAAAGGCGTTTGCCCACCATATTGGACAATCACACCTTTAGGCTTTTCCAGATGTACGATTTCCAGCACATCTTCCAGCGTCAGGGATTCAAAATACAAACGATCCGACGTATCGAAATCGGTAGAGACCGTTTCAGGATTGCAATTAATCATAATGGTTTCATAACCATCTTCACGCAATGCCAATGCAGCATGGACGCAACAATAATCGAATTCAATGCCCTGCCCTATCCGGTTAGGACCGCCGCCTAGAATAATGATTTTTTCCCTATCGGTAACCCTGGCTTCACATTCTTCTTCATAGGTTGAATACAAATACGCCGTGTCAGAGGAAAACTCTGCCGCGCATGAATCAATGCGTTTAAAAACCGGACGAATATTTTGTTTGTGCCGCACATTGCGTACTTCAGATTCAGACGTATCTAGCAGCTTTGCCAAGCGTATATCAGAAAAGCCTTTTCGTTTAAGCTTGTAAAGCTCACCTTCTTTCAAGGTAGATAAAGTCTTGGTCGCCAGTGATTGCTCAGTAATCACCAAATCCTGAACTTGTGCAAGAAACCAGGGATCAATTTTACTGGAATTATGGACATCTTCTAAGGACATGCCACTGCGAAAACCGTCAGCAACATATAATAGACGGTCAGGCCCTGGATGGCGCAATTCCCGTTGAATCTTGTCGTGCGTGTCCTCAGCTTGGAAATCGATAATTTCATCCAGGCCGCTAATGCCTATCTCTAAGCCGCGCAAGGCTTTTTGCAGGGACTCTTGAAAAGTGCGGCCTATCGCCATGACCTCACCGACGGATTTCATTTGCGTCGTTAAGCGGTCATCGGCTTGGGGAAATTTTTCAAAGGTAAAGCGCGGTATTTTTGTTACCACGTAATCAATCGTAGGCTCAAATGAGGCTGGTGTTGCGCCGCCAGTAATCTCATTTTTCAATTCATCTAAAGTATAACCGACTGCTAATTTTGCAGCCACTTTAGCAATAGGAAACCCTGTCGCTTTAGATGCCAATGCCGATGAACGCGACACCCTGGGATTCATCTCGATCACTATCATGCGTCCATCTGCCGGATTAATGGCAACCTGGACATTAGAACCGCCAGTATCCACACCTATTTCGCGCAGCACTGCAACAGAAACATTGCGGAGAATTTGGTATTCCTTGTCAGTTAATGTTTGCGCTGGCGCTACAGTAATGGAGTCTCCGGTATGTACGCCCATCGGGTCGAAGTTTTCAATCGAGCAAACGATGATGCAGTTATCCTTGGAGTCACGCACCACTTCCATTTCGAACTCTTTCCAGCCGAGTACGGATTCTTCGATTAGCAATTCATTGGTAGGGGACAAATACAGCCCACGTTCGCAGATTTCAAGAAACTCTTCCTTGTTATAAGCAATACCGCCACCACTGCCCCCCATGGTAAACGAAGGGCGGATAACGGTTGGATAACCGACTTCCAATTGTGCCGCAAGTGCTTCTTCAATGGAATGGGCGGTTTTGGACTTGGCAACTTCATAGCCAATTTTACGCATGGCTTGGTTGAACAGCTCACGGTCTTCCGCCTTGTTAATCGCCTCTTTGGTCGCGCCGATCATTTCAACGTTATATTTTGCCAGCACACCATGCTCATCCAGCGCCAAGGCACAATTCAATGCGGTTTGCCCACCCATCGTCGGCAAAATGGCATCAGGACGTTCTTTTTCGATAATTTTTTCTACGGTTTGCCAGTCGATTGGCTCAATGTATATCGCATCCGCCATATCGGGGTCAGTCATGATCGTAGCGGGATTGGAATTCACCAGGATAACGCGATAGCCTTCTTCACGCAAAGCTTTACAGGCTTGCGTACCGGAGTAGTCAAACTCGCATGCCTGCCCGATCACAATCGGCCCTGCACCCAATAACAAAATCGATTTTATGTCGCTTCTTTTCGGCATTTTAAAATATTAGGCTCAAGGCAAAGGGCGCGAGGCCATAATTAGGAATGATTGTTAACATTGTTCTAATCCACAGATATTACTTAATCACTAAGTTATACGATGACATCAGACCAAACCGCAAATTCATTATCATTGGGCTCAATAAAATGAAAGCGCCGCCCGCCCGGAAACGAAAAAATTGGCTTTACCACTTTACCGCCCGACTTTGTTACTTTCTCAAGGGTTGATTCAAGATTACTGCTATAAAATATCAACAAGCCCGCGCCCTTTTCGGTTGACGAATACAAGTCGGCCTTGAAGAAACCACCGTCCAGCCCTTGACCAGAAAAAGCAATATAATCTGAGCCATAATCCTCAAATGACCAACCGAACGCCGTTTCGAAGAAAGCTTTCGTTTTATGCAGATCCCTTGACGGAAATTCTACATAGTTAAGTTTTTCATGCTGGTTCATAAATTATTTTCTGCTTTTTGCACATCTAGGCATTCATGAGTTCAATGAATTCATCGAACAAACCTTCGACATCATGCGGCCCAGGGCTGGCTTCGGGATGACCTTGAAAACTGAATGCTTTGCAGTCAGTACGGCGGATGCCTTGTAAGCTACCATCAAATAGCGAATGATGCGTGGCTTCTACATTTGCCGGAAGACTGGCTGCATCGACAGCAAAACCGTGGTTTTGGCTGCTAATTAGCACCCGTCCGCTCGCCTTATGTTGCACTGGATGATTCGCGCCGTGATGACCGAATTTCATCTTCTCGGTTTTTGCACCGCTTGCTAAGGCTAATAACTGATGACCTAAACAAATACCAAATACGGGAATCTTGGTCGTTAAGATGGCTTTGATAGCGTCAATTGCGTAGGTACACGGTTCGGGATCGCCAGGGCCATTTGACAAAAAAACACCATCAGGCTTCATTGCCAATACTGCATCTGCGCTGGTCGTTGCAGGTACAACCGTTACTCGGCAACCCCGATTGACCAATAACCTTAAGATATTACGTTTAATTCCAAAATCGTAAGCTACCACATGCTTAGTCAGATTTTTACCTTGGGTATGACCTTCCTGCAAATCCCAAATATTTTCTGTCCATTCGTAAGGCTTGTCGGTAGTGACCACTTTCGCCAAATCCATGCCCTTCAAGCCAGGAAACCCCTCAATTGCTTGTTTGGCTTTTTCGACATCAACGCTTTCACCCGCAGCAATACAGCCGCGCTGTGCGCCTTTATCACGCAGCAAACGGGTCAGTTTTCGGGTATCAATTTCGGCAATGGCAACCACCTGATTATCGAGCAAATATTGGCCTAAAGTTTTTTCGCTACGCCAATTGCTTGCCAGCAAAGGCAAATCTCGGATAACCAAGCCGCTGGCAAACACTTTTGCCGACTCATCATCTTCGCTGGTCGTACCTACATTGCCAATGTGCGGATAGGTTAACGTCACAATCTGCTGAGCGTAAGAAGGGTCACTGAGAATTTCCTGATAACCTGTCATCGCCGTATTAAACACGACTTCCCCCACAGAATAACCGTCAGTGCCTATAGCTATCCCATTGAACACTGTGCCATCTTCTAATACCAATACTGCGGACTTAGCCAAACACGTCACCTTAAATGTGCAAAACGGGATGAAACCTGACGGCTGCACCCCGTTATCAAAAAACATAAATCGATGAGATTTTACGGGATTATGGCATTGGGGTCATTAATAATTTTAGGACTTACCTTTCTGGTTAGCTTAATGCCAAACTAGAAAATTATAAAACCCAATAAATTTCAATAATTTTTCTTATCTATAAATTTATTATAAGAATTATTCAACGCCCAATGCGGCATCAATACCATCCGGGTCATAACCTCGAATTACTGTATTGCTGTTGATCGTAACAATCGGAACTCCGTTTGCGCCTATTTGCTGGTAAAAAGTTCTGCCTTGGTCAGTTTGTTCAACATCTAATTCTTCGTATTTAATATTGTTATCCGCGAAATAGGCACGCGTTTTAGCACAATATCCACACCACGTGGTTGAATAAAGTACAACTTTGTCGTTACCCGGAATTCTAGGTGGCGGCGGGTTAAGCCAGTGCTTTATCTTAGTTTGGTTTTGCAAAACGCCACCAATCAATGCAATCAACAGCAACAGCGCGGTTTTTGACATGTTCAACCTATTTTTGCAGCGTGTTTAGAGCAATACCTGTAGTTTTAGAGATTAAAACTACTTCAGATTATTACGAATAAGGTTATTTCATCACACCCAAAACTTCGTATTTGCCATTGGTGCTCAACTGAATAGTAATCGGTTGAGCAGTTTTATTTTCCCAGTACCAGCCGTGGATGCCTTCAAACGGCGTAGTTAAAACGCCCTTGGATTCGTTGGACGTAATTTCCAAGTAGCTTTTGAAGTAACCATCGGTAGCGCCTTTGGGTTCGCCGTGAAAATCAAAGTAAATCGGCACCCCATCCGTTTTCCAGGAATATTCCAAAACGGCATCTTTTGCCATAGCAAACTTATATTCCAAACCTTTTTGGGGTGGGATAACGATATTGACGGAATCTTTCCACTGGATGGACTTACTGTTTTCCAGGGGATGGTTGTCGCCCGTTGGTTTTGCGGTAGCCACCTGGGGCTGATTAACAACTACATCTTGCTTAGGCTTGGAGCAGTCCTCTGCGTCCAAGGGTAAGTTTTGTTGGGAAATTTCAGACAACGCGATTAAGCCCAACTTATTACCCAATCCGGTCAGGTCGATGCCGTATTCAGCAGGTAACACAGCGGTAAATAATATAACTGTCGCCAATAACACAGCAACTAAACAAGCATTAATCAGCGACTTTGTTGATTGTATTGGGATATCTTCTGAGTTCATGACGTTATCCGAAAATAAAATAACCGGTTAACTGATAACCGAACAAGATCAATCCACCCGTCATCAACAAAGTATTGGTAGCGGTGGCAAAGCTGTAAAAGCTGGAAGACCGGCGCCAAAAACCCAGGACAATCAGGATAAAAAATAAGGCAACAAACTGCCCTATTTCCACGCCGACATTAAAAGCCAGCAGGTTTTTCCATAAGTTGGCTTTAGGTAAGGCAAAATCCTGTAATTTAGTCGCCAAACCAAAGCCATGAAATAACCCGAAGATAGCAACAGCAACCTTGTTATTCGGCTGAAAACCGAAAAGTTGTGTGAACCCGCCCAGGTTATCAAACGCTTTATAGACAATAGACAAGCCAATAATGGCATCAATAAGATAAGAATTGACATGTATTCCTTTTAAAACTCCAAATAGCAAAGTCAAACTGTGCCCTAAAGTGAACAAGCTGACATAAAACACGACATCACGCACCCGAAACAAAAAGAAGATAACACCGGCCAGAAACAACAAATGGTCATATCCAGTTACCATATGTTTAGCACCGATATAAAGAAAAGAACCGACTGCAATCCCTTGATTAGCTATTAAAAAGCTTTTCGTTGAAGCATCGACCCCGTGCGCACAAAGATTATTTGATATGGCTAATAACAGCAATACAAACCAACCCTGTAAGAACATTCGTTTGGTTAATCTCATTCAATTCCTTGTAGCTTTTTAGATTCGTTGCAACGGCTATTTTAATCGGGAATTCAATGGAATGTTAACTCACTGCTGTCCCACAGTTTAGGCGCACCATAAATCCGCTTGCATAAATGAGCAATCATCAGGCGGTGGTTCGGCTTTGATGAGTTCGATGAGGTCGCGTTTGGCGAACAGGTTAAGTGCTAATAAGCGGATGATTTGCTGCAATGAGGCGTCGATTTTGTTGCAGAACTTGAGGTAGGCCAGCAGCAAGTAGACACACATGGCAACCCAAATTTGGGTCATCACCGCGTTCTGGCTAGTGCCGAGGAAGGACTTGATCTTGAGGTTCTGCTTGATCCACTTAAAGAACAACTCGACCTGCCAACGTTGCTTGTAGATGTCCGCGATGGTCTGCGCCGACAGCTTGAAGTGGTTGGTGATGAACGTATATTCCTTTTTGGTCTCAGCATCAAAATAGACCACTTGCCGGACGTCGGGCAGTTGCTTTTTTTGGGAACGCATGGAGTTGTAGCGGATCACCGAATCGCTGACAACGGCGGGGTTGCCTAGGGCGGAACGGCGTTCAACAACGTCATAAGTGGCATTGCTGCGTTGCCGGGTGACGTAAAAAATGCCATTTGCAGTCAGTGACTTATACCAACCATAATCATTGTAGCCCCGGTCGCAGACTACGATGCTGCCTTTGGGCAATGTGAGCAGCTTGGCGCATTCACTGTCAGCTTTTTTGCTTTCGGTCAGCGTGGCGAAAGCGGGGATATTGCCCCGTAAATCCAGCCCGACGGTCAGCTTCATCGCGCCTTTTCCCAAGGCATAGTGCGACCAAGGGAACAGCTTGAGCGACAAGTCGATGAGCGAAGCATCCAATGCATAAAGCGGGTTCTTGAACCGGAAGCCGTGTTTGGGCGCATGATTGGCGCAGCGGTCATAGAGCTTGTAAAACAGGGTTTCGTAACAGCTTGCGGGCTGTCGGTTGTTGAGCCGTGCCAGACTCGAACGGGTGATCGGTGCGCCGCCCAGGTGGTAGCTGTATTGCCGCTGGGCGTTAAGGTTTGATTCAATGTCGCGCAGGCTTTGCCGCCCACTTAATTGCCCAAAAACCAGGGCGACAAACTGTGACCAGCGGTTGGTTTTACGCAGTCGCTGGCCTTCGTGGTGGGCTGACGCGACTTTGTCAAATTCATGTCTGCCTACCATTTTTAGTAATTGCGACAAGACTGTATTACAATGGGACATGGCCTAAGTTCCTATGTGTTTCAATAAGTTGTGGTTAACATATTGTAATTCAACACGCGGTTCTTAGGCCGACTTTATCAATAAACTGTGGGACAGCAGTGAATGTTAACTTGTTTGGTACGCGACTTGATCAGCAATAATAGCGCATTAAACTTTTTCATATTAGTTAATAGAAACAGTACCTGTCTTATCAAGACTGCATCCTTTAGCATTGGAAAGTTAAGAGTACAAGCTTATATTTTTTGCCAGATTCCTGCGACTAGCCGATTTTAATGATTATTTCGGTCTATCACAAACTATTAGCCCTCTAATTTTACTAAAAACAATAACTTATAAAAAACATCAAAAATTCCCAAAAAACACAATATATTGTGCTATTATTTAATAAAATCACAACATATCGTAACAAGCACGTTTAAACATTTTGCCTTATCTCTTGTTTTTTCTGAACTTTTGCATTAACAAATGAATTCAGTACCGCACATAATGCAGGTATAGCTATTAAATGTATTAGGCGTTGTATTGGAACCGATTTTCCACTCTTTAGTAAAAACTTAGGTACTTAAACGTACCAGACTTAAATTAATAATCAAACCACACAGCTACGGGGAAACAGACCATGCCAGCAAAACTTCACGCCATTCCCAACACGGTAACCGAAATTCCGTTTCAGGATGCCTCAATCGATATTTGGGACACCAAATACCGCCTGAAAACCAAACAAGGCGAAGCGTTAGATGCAAGCATGGATGAAACCTATCAGCGCGTCGCCAAAGCATTGTCGGAAGTGGAAACCGGCAAGGCCAAGCAGGAACAATGCTATAAAGATTTCCTTTGGGCGCTGCGCCAAGGCGTTATTCCGGCGGGGCGCATCATTTCTAATGCCGGCGCACTGGAGCACAAACCGGCGACATCCACCATTAACTGCACCGTGTCCGGCACCATTTCCGACTCCATGGACGATATTTTGGGCAAAGTCCACGAAGCGGGGCTTACCTTAAAGGCTGGCTGCGGTATCGGCTATGAATTCTCTACTCTGCGCGCTAAAGATGCTTATGTCTCAGGCGCAGGCGCATACACCTCAGGCCCGTTGTCGTTCATGGATATTTACGACAAAATGTGTTTTACCGTATCGTCCGCAGGTGGACGGCGCGGTGCGCAAATGGCCACTTTCGACATCGGCCACCCTGATGTGGTGGAATTCATCCGCGCCAAACGCGAAGATGGCCGTTTACGCCAATTTAACCTGTCGTTGCTGATCACCACCGAATTTATGGATGCGGTTAAAAATGATGCGGCGTGGCCGCTGTCCTTCCCCGTTACCGAAAAAGAAGCCAAAGCCGATAAGCTCGACTTAACCGATAGCACTCTGATCATCTGGCGCGAACATCCTGTTAAAACCGGTTACGTTGTTAACAATGACGGCCTGGTCGCTTGTAAAATCACCAAAACCATCCCGGCACGCCGATTGTGGGACATTATCATGAGTTCCACCTATGATTACGCCGAACCGGGCTTCATTCTGATCGACAAGGTCAATGAGATGAATAACAACTGGTTCTGCGAGAATATCCGCGCCACCAACCCGTGTGGCGAACAACCGCTACCGCCTTACGGTTCATGTTTGTTAGGTTCGATTAACTTAACCCGCTTTGTGAAAAAACCATTTAGCGGCGATGCCCAGTTTGATTGGGATACCTACCGCAAAACCATCCGTATTTTTACCCGCATGTTGGATAACGTTGTCGAAATTAACGGCTTACCACTACAAAAACAGCGTGACGAAATCACCAGCAAGCGCCGTCACGGCATGGGTTATTTAGGATTGGGGTCTACCGTTACCATGTTGGGCATGAAGTACGGTGATCAAGGTTCGGTCGATTTCACTGAAGAAGTCACCAAAGTGCTGGCAGTAGAAGGCTGGAAAGAAGCCTTGGTACTTGGCAAAGAAAAAGGTGCTGCACCCATCATGGCAGAAGAATTCACCGTAACTGGCGAGATGCTACACAAACGCCCGGAAATGTTAGCCGATGGCTATAAAATAGGCGACAAAGTGACAGGGAAAGTCCTACACGCCAAGTACAGCCGTTACATGCAACAATTGGCAAAGCTTGAGCCGACACTGGTTGCAGAACTCGCCGAAGTCGGTGCGCGCTTCACCCATCACAGCTCTATTGCACCGACTGGCACCATTTCACTATCGCTCGCCAATAACGCCAGTAACGGCATCGAACCCAGCTTTGCGCATCATTATTCGCGCAACGTCATCCGCGCCGGTAAAAAATCCAAGGAAAAAATCGACGTATTCTCGTTTGAACTCTTAGCTTATCGCGCGTTGATCAACGCCAATGCCCTGCCCTATAGCGACAACCCGGCACAGCAACTGCCGGATTACTTTATTGCCGCTGACGATGTCACACCCAAACAGCATGTCGATATCCAGGCCGCTGCACAAAAGTGGATTGATTCATCCATCTCCAAAACCGCCAACGTACCGACCGATTACCCGTACGAAGACTTCAAATCCATCTACCAATATGCCTACGACAAAGGCTTAAAAGGCTGTACCACCTTCCGATTCAACCCCGAAGTGTTCCAAGGCGTGTTGGTGAAAGAATCAGACCTGGAAAATACCACTTACCAATTCACCCTGGAAGATGGACATGTGGTGGAATTTAAAGGGAATGATGAGATTGAATACGATGGCGAAATTCATAGTGCGGCAAACTTGTTTGATGCACTCAAAGAAGGCTATTACGGCAAGTTTTAAATATTGTTAAAACCGTTTGTCTTACGACAAGCTAAAACGAACAGTCTAGATAGGATTATTTATGAAAATTAACCTCACCAAAAAAGAATATCGCACTTTATTGGACATCGTTCATATCGCCGATTGGGTCATGCATGCGCATGATACCGAAGGAAGGACAGATACCCAAGAATATGAAGAACTCTTTCAAAAACTGTTCGCTTTAGCTGAGGGAATGGGGTATTCAGATTTAATCCAATTATCGAAAGAAGACGGTAAGTTCTACCCAACATTCAATTTTGAAGCAGAATCTGTTGCCGAGGATTTAATTCAAGAATTTGAAAACAACTCGTTTTGGGAAGAGTTGACTTCTCGGCTTGCCCGGCGTGATGTACTGAAAGAAAAAAACGCAGAATCGGTTGCCGAACTTTCCGATGAAGAATGGTTTTCTGCGATGACAACCGCAGAAGAAAAATGGATTAAAGAGTTTGCGGAGCATGATTTGGATAGGGTTTCGGTGGATTAGACGGTTAAAGGTGTGGTTCATTAGATTGTGTTGCTAACGTGTTTGTTTGAATCTGGGTTCTGGCATTTATCAGGAATTGTCAAAAGAGGCCTCCTGTCCCTTTGACAACGCGCGGTTTCCATATCCCCCCTATATTGGGCTTATTCCCTATAAATGAGCCAGTGCTCGCTACACTGTAACGGGAAAAAGGCGCTGGTTATCCATTTTGATTTGTATTTTTTTTTAGCCCACAAGTTGGAATTTAGAATTAATTCCCATTATTTACTTTAAATTGTATGACAAGAAATCAAAACCCACTCGTAGAGAGCGCTATAGTCATAGCTGTTGGCACGGCTATTTTGTATTGCGTCAATGCTGCATATTACGGTGGTTATTTTTCTCCTCTTCAACTTGATGCAGATTTATTAGATCAAAATCTTCATCAAATTTTGTATAAAGGCTTTTTGTTCTCTTTTTCTCAAGCATTCCTGGGGCCACTTTTATATATTTTTGTGAGAATTCTATGGTTCGGAGTAAAAGTATTTTATTTAGATTGGCTATTACCTAAGTTTAATAATTTTTTCAGAAAAAGATTAGATAAAATCAAATGGTTAATAAAGCAAAAACAAAGGCTCATTGATAACAAGAACAACAATAAAATCGACCATGCCTTTGAAAAACATTTAAGCAATGTACTTCTAATTCCAGTAGTCCTTATGGGTTTTTTTTTCCTGTTGCTTTATTTTGATTATGAGGGAGAGAAAGCAGCCTCTTTAATATTAAAAAAAATCAAATCTAAAGCGATTCCAGAAAATGAATTAATAACGGTTAAGATTGATGGCAAGCCCGAAAAATTATTTCACCTAATGTGCGGTGCAAGGAATTGCGCTGGTATAGATCCAAATACAAAAGTAGTTTATTACTTTCCACAAAACGGCCATTCATATCATCTTCGTGAACTTAAAGACAAATAAGCAAGGTAGGCCGCAATAACTGAAAGGCATTATGCCGTATTTGGATAACACATGCGGCGGAATACGTTTCACTATTCCGCCCTACGCGATTTTCAAGAGAAGGAAAAATCCCGTTATGCCGCGCCGAGCACTGTAGGTTTTATCGGGAATAGCCCGAAGGAGTGCGGCATCCGGGGGTCGTTTCTTTTGGATACTTTTCTTTGGACAAGCAAAGAAAAGTATCACGCCCGCCGGTGCGGGAACCGGCAATAAAAAACCGTCGCGTTAGCAACACATTAGACGTAATAGATAACAACATTACCCCGAGAATACCGTGTACCACCTCATTGTAATTTTAATATTCTGGTCATTGACCTCAGTTTCATTCGCTGAACCCAGTACAAACGTAAATATAGCGGAAATGGAAATGCGTTCTACTGTAGGCATTGGGAACAAGGTTTACCCTCGCTACGACCAGGTTAGCCCTGAGCAGAATGCTCCGAATGAAATGCCATCTGATGAGGAAGTACAGGAGCCGACGACTATCGAGCAAGATTCGCCTACGCGAAGCCGAGTGGTCACACGTACAACTTCGCGTCCGTCAAACATGAATAACCAACAAGGCGGGGTAGATATTGGACCGGTGTATGTTCCCATTGGAACTGGCAATTATGGCCAATCTCCGGGTTCGACTGTAATTTTAAACCCGCCGCAACCAAGGCATTAATAGGGCAATGATTCCGAAACCATTTCTAAAAAAATTTCGTTAGCTACACTTATTTATTGAAGACACAAATCAGGCGAAAACACTTGATTATCAGCCCCGTAATTTTCTAATAGGCCACGCTATGAAACCATTTAGTCATCAATCAAAAATACTGAACCCTTTAATATTGGTGTTGCTATTTATAACACTGAGTTTTACGAAAACCGCCTGGAGCTTGGACAGACAGGCTAAATTTGGGCATTATGCTGTGCCGATTACCCAACAAACAGCATTTCTGCGTTATTCACGCGCGCCTGATTACTGGAAATTTAGCCAATTTTATCTGCCCCAACAAACGTCAAGTGCTTGCGGCTTGGCCTCAACAGCAATGGCATTAAATTTTTTGCTGGGTATTCCAAAATTTTCAGACGAGACCCTAATCACCCAGCCGTCTTTGTTAGAAACCGTTTTTACTGATGATTGGGGCAAAAAAGTTGCCGAAGGTGGTGATGGCCTTAAGTTTGATGATCTTGTCATGTTAGTTAACAAGGGACTTGAGGTTTATAACCTTAATAATTATACCGTTAGGGTTATTCGTCCTGCTAATACGCTTGAAAGCCTCACGTTAATAAAGCACGTATTGGCTGCAAATGAGCGGTCTTCGCGTAACTTAGTGCTGGCTTATTTTAATCAGGGGGTACTCACCAGTGATTGGGACGGCCCACATATTTCACCGATTGGCGCTTATGATGCCAATAAGAATCAGGTATTAATTATGGACGTTGACCGGGATTGGTATCCGCCTTATTGGTCCCCTGTTGAGAAATTACAGGAAGCAATGTTGCGCCCAGCTCCTGACGATCAAGGAACTTTAGCAGGTCAAACTGGTGGGCTATTGTGGATCACGAAAAAATCTAAACATTAATGTTATGACGTATTAACATAGAACAAACGGAGAAAAATATGGCAAATAAAATCAACAAAAAAATCATCAGCTACAAAGTATTAAATGACGACGATAAAGCCACTGCGGCTGAAACTAAAGCAGTAGAAGCGGCGCAAAATGTAGAAAGCATGCATGAGAACGTAGAACGCCCGGAAGTGCTGCTTGGCTCTACCTACAAAATCAAAACCCCGCAGTCTGAACATGCGTTATATATCACTATCAACGATATCATCTTGAATCCGGGTACGGAACACGAAGAACGCCGTCCATACGAGGTGTTCATCAACTCCAAGAATATGGAGCATTTCCAGTGGGTGTTGGCATTAACCCGGGTAATATCTGCGGTGTTCCGCAAAGGCGGCGATGCTTGCTTTTTGGTTGACGAGATGAAAGCGGTATTTGACCCACGCGGTGGCTATTTTAAAAAAGGCGGTGTGTTTATGCCATCATTGGTTGCCGAAATTGGCTATGCGATCGAATCGCATTTGAAGCATATTGGCATGATTAAACCGGAACCGATGACTGACCGGCAAAAACAATTCCTAGCCGAAAAACGCCGCGAGTTTGAAGCCCAACACGGCGAAACCGACGAGCAATCCTTCCCAGAAAAAGCCGTACTCTGTACCAAATGCAGCACCAAGGCGATGGTGTTAATGGATGGCTGTATGACCTGTTTGAATTGCGGGGAAAGTAAGTGCGGTTGATAGTGCTTTGGTTAACTATCAAATAGGATCTAATGACGCTTAAAGAAGACCGCAATTTTGATGGTTTGATCAACCGCTTTGAACAAGTCGTCTACGATACCGCTAAAGGGAGTTGGCGGCTAAAACTGCTTAAGGAAGACTTGCAGCTTTTGCATGACAACCCCCAACCGTTATCAATTTGGGATGCCGGTTGTGGTTTTGGCCAAATCAGCCATTGGTTTGCTGAGCAAAGCCATCAACTCACTTTATGTGATATCTCAAAAAAAATGCTTGCCCACGCAGAGCAACGCTTTCAACAAACTGATTTGTCAGCAAGGTTCTATAACACCTCTGCCCAACAACTGGCACAAGACTTACCAAAATTCGACCTTGTGCTGTTCCATGCCGTTTTGGAGTGGTTAGTAACGCCGATGGCAACATTAAGCACCGTTGCCGATAAAGTTAAACCCGACGGTTACTTGTCATTGATGTTTTATAACCGTAATGCGGTGATTTATAAAAATACGCTTAAAGGTAGCTGGCGTTTACGGCAACTATTGGATGAAACCTACTTAGGGAAAGGGAAAAAACTGACCCCGCCTAATCCACAATTTCCTCATGAAGTAGTGGCGCACCTCGAACAACTTGGTTTTACCGTCAAAACTCACACGGGAATAAGAGTTTTCCACGACTATCTTGCCGAAGAAAACCTGGCAAAAAGTGATGAATCCGAATTATTTGAGCTGGAATATAAACATTGCCGTCTTCCCACGTTCCGGGATATGGGCAGATATATCCACGTTTTGGCGCAACGCCCTTCAGTTATGAAAATTTTTTAAGCATACCTGCGTAAACTGCTATAAAGCATTATTGCTTTGGTCTTTTAATGCCTGAACCATTCCTGTTGTAAACTAACTAAAGGCTAAGCGTGACAGGACATTTAAACCGGTCAAATTTTCAATTCAACTCAAAATAGAAATAACATGCATCAAGAATTTTGGCTGGAACGCTGGCAAAAAAACGAAATCGGCTTTCACTGCAAAGATGTTAACCCTTACCTAAAACGTTACTGGCAGAGTTTAAATGTCGTCCAAGGCAGCAAGGTATTTGTACCCTTATGCGGGAAAAGTAAAGATATGCTTTGGCTAATGGCACAAGGTTATCATGTGATGGGGGTTGAACTTAGCCCCTTAGCAATTTCAGCATTTTGTAATGAAAATGCTTTACCTGCGGCTATTGCCCAAGAGGGAAAGTTTACTATCAGCCAAGGCGACCAATTTAATCTTTATTGTGGCAATTTTTTTGACCTTACACCCGGGCAATTTACCGAGATAAGCGCGGTGTATGATCGCGCTGCGTTGATCGCCCTGCCCCCAGATTTACGCAGGGCTTATGTAAGACACCTTAACGATTGTCTGAATGCCGGAGTAAAAATTCTGTTGGTTATCTTTGATTATGAGCAGCAAGAGATGCAAGGCCCGCCATTTAGCATAAAAAAACAGGACGTCGAAGCGCTTTATGGTGGTTGGTGCGATGTTAACTTGCTATGTTCCGAAAATATCCTCGACCAAGAGCCACGTTTTCGGGAGCGAGGATTAACATACCTTCAAGAACACGCTTATGAATTAACTGTTAAATGTTAATACTCTTGGCTATTACAGATATAGCGAAAGGCCGTTAGAAAATTAATCAATAACGTAAAAAACCAAACCGTATGCTCCTCGATTTTTCTATTAATCAAACCATAATGGTTGGCCTTTTGTTCGTGTGGACAGGTTTCGTCCGCACTGGCTTAGGATTTGGCGGTGCCGCACTGGGGTTACCTTTGATGCTGTTCCTCCACAATGACCCGCGTTTTTGGCTACCCATCATCAGCGTGCATTTGCTATTTTTTTCTGGCTTAACCTTGCGTACCCGGCTACATAATGTGGATTGGCAATATTTACGCTGGTCTTCGGCTTATATTATCCCGCCAGCTATTGTTGGCGTGTTCGGCCTGTTAAATTTGCCTATCCTCTGGCTTAACGTGTTCATTTATTCAATTACTCTGTTTTATGGCTTTACTTGGTTGCTTAACCACGTTATTGAAAGCCACCGAACTTGGGTGGATAAAGTGTTACTGGTACTCGGCGGCTATATTGCAGGTACGTCCCTGACCGGTGCGCCATTGATGGTGGCCGTTTATATGCGTAACGTCAGTAAAGAAAAGTTGCGCGACACCTTATTTGTGCTGTGGTTTATTCTAGTCAGCATAAAAATGACGACTTTTATTGCGCTATCGGCAGACTTGCACTTTATTACCGCATTGAAACTATTGCCAGTTGCGGCAACTGGTCACTTTATGGGACTAAAAGCCCACGATGCAATTATGCGTAATGATTTGTTATTTAAACGCTGGATTGGTGGCGGGTTAATGATAGTCAGCAGCATTGGGCTATGGGCATTAAAACAAGATATTTTTGATGCTGTTGCACGGATAGTTGTGTTAATTAAAGTGTAGCTAGCATAGATTTCTATGCTAGCTAATCAAATGGTGAAAACCATCACCATTGGACTAGAGGGCTAACTACTGAATCAATTTGGTTAACATCAAGCAAGCCGAAATAACGGCTGTCAAATGGTGCACCGGTATCCTCAGATAAAATCAGTAACTCATTCGGTTTTAATTGATAATGGTCAAGAGATGCCTTTGGCATTACTTGTCCCATCGCATCTTTTTCAAGCGGTTGGCTTTTGGGCAATAAGCTATCGTTAACGGTAATCCCTTGTGAATTGATTGTCACTGTATCGCGGGCTTTGGCAGCCACTTTAACAAATAATTTCCCGTACTTGTCAGGACAATTTCCGCTGCTGATCTGCCCTCTATCAAGGGCTTCTTTAAATTCAGGCCGATTAGGTGGGCAGAGCGTTATGTATCTGTCTTTTGCAATAGGTTTATCAACGGCCCAATATAAACCAGGTGGAATACTGCTATTAGTATTGACGACACCTCCCATTGAAAAAAAAATGCCGCACGGCAAAATGAGAATGGTGGCGATACCTACGATAGTTGTCAGGTTGTTTTTTAAGTTCATGTTGTTAGTGAAATCGGTGCTGAATTTTTGTATCTAATAAATTATGTGTATTTTGCTGAAGAACCACTATATATCTAATGACGAAAATAGCAATTTTGCTTATCTAATAGCTTTGGATACCTTTAAAAATCTCTTGTATAAGACCCCGATTACATTTGAAGCTTCTTTTTGAAGAATGCTGCAGTAGCTTTGAGAAAACGCAGGACTTAAAGCCCTGCGTTTTCTCATCATGTTAAATATAATTTATTGATTTTGTTTTGAAACCCAAGTGGTGGCTGTTTGGGCACCCGCTGTATTACGGCAAGAAAATTTTGCTTTATACCCTTCCACACCTGCTGTTGACGATGCAGATTTATTGATTACCATCCAATAAACTCCAGCCCCACCGTTAAGCTTTTCTGTTGAACTGTAAACAGTATCACCATCTGTCACATCAATGCTAAGCCCTGATACTGCTGCATTTTTTACTGCTTGTATGGTGACTAACGCTGGTTTAAGCGGCGCATCATCACGCACAGAAACGCTTAAATAAGCCGTACCTTGACCGCAGGTGACTGCATAGACATCACTTTTTGCTGCCCCAGATGTAGTCAATCCTAGTGTGCCAGATACAGTATTGAGTTTCTCGCACAGCAGAGTGCTTGTATTTATGGCTTGTCCTGTAGGGCAACCATTAATCAAATTTTTCAATAACGATAATTCTATAGGATCTTTTTCGTATGCTTTTAGATAATTCGGCCTAAGCGTTTCTATCCCGCCAAAAGGTGAAGTATGACAGGTCAAACAACTAGTTACACGAATACCTTTGGACTCAGCAAAAGACATAATTTCCGGCAATGCGGATGCAGTAGATATCATAAACAACAATGAAAATAAGGTGGTTAATACTGGAATGTAGCGTCTGGATTTAATTATTATAGTCATATATTTTCTCCATTCTGCTAGCGTAACTTTACATTCAGGGTAAAACGCAAACATATCGCTAGTCGTGATAAAGGATGCATAAGAAAACTCTGAAAAAAACGACTTGCGGCCATGGCTTAACCATTCGACAAGCCCATGAGCCTTAACGGACGCAAGAATATCTTACCGTTCGATTTGTGCCAGTTGGAGCTTAAATCAGAGTCGGCTCTAGATGATCGTAATCATCTGCTTTTAAGAATAGTAGAAGGTTGATTTTTTGTTGATAGGTTAAGCTGTTAGCAAAATACCATTACCTGCTTTATAAAGTAAAAGCCGTTATAAATTAGGGTTAATTCAACAAATTTTACTAGGGAATTCTTTGTTCAAATCGCACCGGTCAAATAAGTGCCTAACGTATTGCGCAACAACCGTAGTAGCCTTACCTTGAATTGATTCTCGAAAAAGCTCGTTTACTTAAAATCGGTCAAGATTAAGCTCTACAGCATGCGCACTCACATTAGCGGCTAGCTGGATAAAGCCGGTTAACGGATACACATGACCTGAGGATCCAATCGATCTAAATGCATCACATTGTGCTAATCCGGCATAGAAACGATCCATTAGATATCGGGTTAAGCTTAAAATTAATGGGGCTTAGCAATGAATACGTCGAGGGAAACTTATAAATTTGGCGTACAGTCTTTGCAGCATATGACGAAAGTATCAGAGCAGCTTTGCTTGGTTAGCTGCTCTGATAAAACGATTTTAGCCTTTAAGCGTTCTATTTAACAAAACACTGCTTTTCAGCATAAGCTTCGGCTTCTTTCAGTTGCTTACGTAGATCTTTAGATTGCTTTGGATCGCGAAATACACCACCCGCTTCTCCAGGTGTACTTTTTAACATAGAGAAAGTGCGTGCCGCTTCGTATTCAGCAAAGCTTAGTTTTTCGGCAATTTTATCTATTTTGCATCCACAAGCGTACTGGGTAATATAAGTTAACCCACCATGTTGGGCGACACAGTTTAAAACATATTCAACCCGGTCGCGGGTGGGGTAATCATTAACTTGCACCGCTTGCCCTTTTTCTGGTGCTTGTTCCGATGTCGCTTTTTCGTTTGTCGAAGCGCAACCCATTAAGGTTAATGCAGCAACCAAACTAATAATAAGTGATGTGTTGTATGTTTTCATGTGGCTTATTTTTCCTATTGCAAAAGAGTAGGTATTGCTTAACTTAAGCTCGTCAAGATACAACAGGTTATTCATCTGCCGCAAAATCGACAATGCTTTTTAATACTTTATTCATTTTAACCGAAAACTCATTGAGTGCCTTATTGTCGGTATCTGTAGGTATTAAATGGGTTCTAATGATGGTCTTACCTTCGTTTTGGTAAGTGGTTACATTACAGGGCATGTGCCTAATGGCTTGCGGTGACATCAATAAAATCTTTTTGGCTTCGGTTAAGTTACAAAACTGGATGGTGTCGAATTCGGGGAAGTTTTTAGTGCCGCGGTCACGGATAACCTTACCTACCCGGCTGTGTCCGGTCACCCGAAAATTGTTTTCCGCTATCGCGACTTCAAGCTCAGCCAAAACATCGTCATAAGGTTTTTTAGTGACGACCTCATAGTACGGGACAAACTCCCCAGTAACTTGAGTCGCACAACCAACAATGAAAAATAGGCAAAGGAGTAAACAGCTTCGAAAAATCATATTAGAATGTAAATTTAGCATGATTTAAAAGCTTACCATTATGGACGTACAAACTAAAGTCACTGGTGTCATCCTGGCGGGTGGAAGGGCAAGGCGAATGAATGACCGTGATAAAGGCCTAATAAATTTTAAAGGCAAACCTATGGTAAGTTACGCCATCGCCGCCATCAGTCCTATCTCCGACCAAACTATCATCAATGCCAACAGAAATATCGAGGAGTACGAGAAATTTGGCTTACCAGTCATAAGCGACCAAACCGATAACTTTGATGGGCCGTTAGCCGGTCTACTATCGTCGATGAGCTATGCAAAAACTGGGATATTGCTGGCTATGCCATGCGATACGCCCCTAGTTATCACGCCACATTTACAGAAACTTTTAGCTGTTAAAGCACAAAACAATGCCGATATTGCTGTGGCTTTTGACGGACAACGCTACCACCCAGTTTTACTGGCGCTAAACATTAACTTAAAACCCAGCTTAGCGGCTTATTTGACAAGCGGCGAGCGTAAAGTTGAAAACTGGCTAACGCTACACCATACAGTTAAAGCTGATTTCAGTGCTGAGCCTGAAGTATTCACCAACATTAACACAGTAGCGGAGTTATCTGCGCTAGAGAGCAACCTCCAAAACTATGACTAAAATTAAATTATCAAAGTTGTCAATAATACATAGCCCTTATCTTAACCAGCTAATTTCTGTTGCCATTCTGAAATCCGTTTTTGTAGCTCGGTTAAATCAATTGTCGTAAGCTGGCGTTGTTTTAGTAATTGCTTACCCGCCACCCAGACATCAGTCACTTGTTGCCTAGTTGCGGCATAGACGATTTGCGATAGGGGATTGTATACAGGTTGGGTTTCCAGTGCGTTCAAGTCGATAGCAATCACATCCGCCGATTTACCTACGGCTAAAGAGCCGATCTCTTGTTCTAAGCCTAATGCCTTTGCACCATTCAGCGTAGCCATACGTAAGGCTGTTGCGGCGGGAACACTAGCTGCATCGCGTGCCACCGCTTTGGCAAGTAACGCGGCAGTCCGCATTTCGCCGAGCATGTCCAGATCATTGTTGCTGGCTGCGCCATCGGTACCCAGTGCCACATTGATTCCTG
Organism: Methyloglobulus sp.; assembly: GCA_965247625.1. Lineage (GTDB taxonomy): Bacteria > Pseudomonadota > Gammaproteobacteria > Methylococcales > Methylomonadaceae > Methyloglobulus. The sequence continues at coordinate 71,375 of CBDFHL010000002.1, forward strand.
AAGATATGCATCTAGACACCGGGCAAAATCCGCTAGCTAGTTTTAAATTGGACTCAGGACAATGCACGATATGTGCGCCAGATTCGGTAAATAAGTCTATCTCGGCATCGTTTAATTGCGTCATGTGTACCGCTAAAAAACCTGGATTAATCAGCCCCAGGTTATGTAACCGCTGGATTGGCCGTTGCCCTGAACGGTTTACTCCCTGTTCGACTTCATGGGAGGTCTCATGGACATGCATTGCAATTGGGATTTCCAATTCGTCCGCCAGAATTTTTATTTTTTGCAAAGGCGCATCTGAAACGGTATACGGCGCATGAGGTGAAAAAGTCGTCGTAATTAACGGATGATGCCGAAATCGGTCATGGACATCCAAACCTTTGGAAATATACTCGGCGCTATCTTGCGCCCAAACCGTTGGAAAATCGATGAGAATTAGGCCAATGCTCGCCCGAATACCATGTTTGATGGCTTGCTGCGCTGCGCTGTCAGGAAAGAAGTACATATCGTTAAAACACGTCGTCCCGCTGCGCAACATTTCTGCAATTGCTAGGTCGGTACCATCACGAACGAAAGTCTCACTCATCCATTTTTGTTCCAGCGGCCAGATATGATTTTGTAGCCAATCCATTAATGGCAAATCATCGGCAACACCCCGCATTAAAGACATTGCAGCATGGGTATGGCAATTTACAAAACCGGGCAGTAATGCATGGTTATTCAAATCTTCAGTAGTCTTAGCCTCAAATTGCTGTTTAGCGAGTTCGGTGGACAATAATGCCACAATCCGCCCTTTATCAATGGCTAGGCTATGATATTCATGGATTACGGATTCGGGTTCAACAGGTATAATCCAGCGGGCATGGATAAGCGTATCGATAATCATGATAAATTCCTTGTTACGTTAACTTAATTATATCTATTTAGTTTTTTTACCGAAAATAAATGACAACATCAAATCTTTCCGAAGTACAAGCTTTGCAATGGACTGGGGGAACTCTGCGGGTTCTCGACCAACGGCAACTTCCTGACAATATTGTTTATGACGATTTTACAGATGCGCCCGGCGTTGCTGAAGCCATCACCAGTATGCAGGTGCGCGGAGCACCAGCCATTGGCATTGCTGCGGCTTATGGCGTAGTTTTATCGGTGAAACAGCATTATGCCGACAGCAATAAAGATTGGCAGAAAAAGGTATCAGCGGATATTAAAACACTGGCTGATTCACGCCCAACGGCGGTTAACCTGTTTTGGGCATTAAACCGAATGCAAGCCATTTTAGATGGCTCACACGTTGAACCACTATCGGCGACATTAGCTTGCGCACAACAAATTCATGCAGACGACGTTGCTGCTAATTATAAAATGGGCGAGTTAGGCGCAGATATTTTAGTTAAGGCCAAAGGCTTACTCACCCATTGTAATACCGGTTCGTTGGCAACCGGCGGTTACGGTACCGCATTGGGTGTCATCAGGAGTGCCTATTCAAGACAACCGGTTAATATTTTTGCCGGTGAAACCCGTCCTTGGCAGCAAGGTTTACGCTTAACGGTTTGGGAATTAGCACAAGATAACATTCCGGTAACTTTAATTGCCGATTCTGCGGCAGGGTGGCTGATGAAATCAGGCGCCATCGACTGGGTTATCGTGGGCGCAGACCGTATTGCCTTAAATGGCGATGTCGCCAATAAAATCGGGACTTACTCCTTAGCGGTATTGGCGAAACAGCATAATGTTCAAATGATGGTCGTCGCGCCGACATCGACAATCGATGCCAATATGGAAAGTGGCGAACAAATTGAAATTGAGCAGCGCAAGCAAAGTGAATTACTGCCCGCTTGTTATGCCAATAACCCCAAAGTAAGCGCTTGGAACCCGGTATTTGATGTGACCCCAGCCAGCTTGATTTCGGCAATCGTGACCGAACGCGGAGTAGTCATGAACCCTATGGATTCAGGCCTAAAGCACCTGTTGTGAAAATAAAGGAATTTTGATTAAGCTATCTTAAACAACCTGGTGTTAGCAAATAGCTAGCACCAGGTTAACTTGTAAAACGTTATAAAATATTTATGCGCTGTAATGGGTTTCGACGTATTTTTGGACAATACCTTGAAATTCTTCGGCAATCCTATCACCTTTAAGCGTAACCGTTTTTAAACCATCTTCATAAACCGGTGCTACCGGAGATTCACCAGTACCCGGCAAACTTATACCTATATTGGCGCTTTTACTTTCGCCTGGTCCATTAACCACACAACCCATAACCGCAACTTCCATTGCTTCTACGCCGGGATATTGGCTGCGCCAAATGGGCATTTGGTCACGCAGGTAGCTTTGGATATCCATCGCTAAACGCTGGAAATAATCGCTGGTAGTACGTCCACAGCCTGGGCAAGAAATCACCATCGGCGTAAATGAACGGAATCCCATCGTTTGCAGAATTTCCTGAGCAACAATAACTTCTTGAGTCCTTGATGCACCGGGTTCTGGAGTAAGCGAAATACGGATTGTGTCACCTATACCTTGTTGCATTAAAACGGATAATGCTGCAGCAGAGGATACAATACCTTTAGACCCCATGCCGGCTTCGGTAAGCCCTAGATGCAATGCATAATTACATCGGCTAGATAAATCTTGATAGATGCTGATCAACTCCTGAACATTACTAATTTTGCAGGACAATATAATTTTATCTTTACCCAGACCTATTTCTTCGGCTTTAGCAGCACTTTCCAGAGCAGATAATACGATGGCTTTGCGGGTAATTGCGGGTAACGGCTCAGGATTTGGCAACAAGCGATTATCATCCAATAAGCGGGTAAGAACCGCTTGATCAAGACTACCGCCATTGACACCTATCCGCACTGGTTTATCATATTGGCAAGCAAACTCTACCATTTGCTGAAACTGCGGATCGCGGCTTTTTCCTCGACCAACATTACCTGGATTAATGCGGTATTTATCTAGCGCTGCAGCACAGTCTGGATATTTCTCCAGTAATTTATGCCCGTTAAAATGAAAATCACCGACGATCGGCACCGAATAACCTTTTTTAACTAGTTGGTTATGAATCTCGGGTACTGCTTGCGCTGCTTCTTCGGTATTTACAGTTATCCGGACCATTTCAGATCCAGCAACCGACAACTCAATAATTTGATTAACGGTAGCGGTAACATTAGCAGTATCGGTGTTGGTCATTGATTGCACCACAATAGGTGCGCCGCCACCGACTTTAACATTCCCGACAGAAACTTGGTGGGTGATTTTTCTCAAACTAATGGACATAAATATTATGATAAATCGCTTAAATTAATGCCTTGAATTATACGCTATTTTAGTATTATCACTAATTTTCAGCGCATTTTACTTAACGTTAAGCTTGTTAGTGGCCTGATGACAATCTTGAAAAACACTGATATGGACTAACTTAAGGTAAGAATACCCTAAACTTAGAAAAAGCATTGGCCTTATCCATTGTTGAAGCCATCCTTGGCTTCTTAAATAATTAACGTTTATTTATGGTGTGATAATAGATTGCGCTAGCTTATTGTTAGCCTCGTTAGATTCGGTAAATCGATTAAGGTCATCTACAAAAGCAGCAATAGAATGATTTCCACTGGAGATGGTATATGAGTTGCCGTTAGTGCCAATAGTCACAGAAGCTCCTGCCGCCAAGGGACCTTTAATCGTTCCATAGGTTTTGTAAGCTCCATCAACCGAATAACCGACACCGATTGCAACACCTGCCGGTGTTGCTGCATCCCCTTGGTTCTTGATGGTACTTGTAAAGATACCGTTACTGTAGCTTAATGAACTCACCACCACATCTGGCGCAGTTGAACCGGCAATATTGACCGTTGTGGTCAACTGGTTGTTCGTTTCATTAGACTCGACAAAACGATTTAAATCATCAACATTTGCCGTAATTGTATGTGTTCCACTAGGGATAGTGAATGTAGTGCCGTTAGTGCCAATAGTCACAGATGCGCCTGCCGCTAAAGGTCCTTTGACTGTGCCATAAGTTTTATAAATACCATCGACTGAATAAGAAACACCGATTGCTTTACCTACGGGTGTTGCACCTGTACCCTTATTTTGGATGGTGCTGGTAAATACACCACTGCTATACGATACAGAGGTAACAACAACATCTGGTGATGAAGTTCCAGCAATAGTCACTGATGTATTTAATTGGTTATTTGTTTCGTTGGTCTCGGCAAAACGATTTAAATCATCAACATTTGCGGTAATCGTGTGTGTGCCGCTAGGGATGGTGAAAATACCGCCATTAGTCCCGATAGTTACCGATGCGCCCGCCGCCAAAGGCCCATTAACCGTACCATAGGTTTGGTAAACACCATCAACCAAATAACCAACTCCAATAGCTTTACTCACAGGCGTAGCGGTTGTTCCCTGATTTTTAATAGTGCTGGTAAACACACCATTATTGTAAGCTACTGCGGTCACAACGACATCGGGCAACGGCGGGTTTGATACCGACGATAAGCTAGATACTAACCGTATGCCGGTGGAATGCCAAACTGCGGTACCATCTGCAGCCGCATGGGCAGATAGCCTTCGTACCATGCCACTAGGTCAGCACCCGCAATATTTTCGCTATTACCAAAAGGCACTTGCGTGTTTGGCCCGAATGTCCATCCCACATCTTCAGAGCCTCTATATAAGCGACCAAATACCGTATTTTGGCTGTAATCTATCACAGATATGTTTGTCGAACCATCGGGCACTGTAAACCCTGAAAAACCAGGCAACATATCTACATAGAGATTTGTAACTGTGTCACGTATCCGCCAATTATGGGTAGTTGCATCAGTGGCTTGCCTGTTGAACTCAGTTACGTCTGATTGGTAAGTTGTGCCAATTAAATGCTCAATAATATCGTTAGCGGAGCCATCTATATCAAAGTCGATCCGCCAATTTGGGTAGTGGATATGGTTTATGACACACTGCAAGCCTTTACTGAAAATATGAGCATCTAAAATACCATCATCACTCAGGTAATAAACTTGATAAATGTCATAATTGCCGATTTGATCACGGATTCCAATTTCATACCATTGCCTACCATCTAAGGTAAATTGGCGTTGACCAATAGTAGAATTATTAGTCCAGGGAATTGGGGATAAGGTACCTCCCAAACGATCTGCATAAGGACCACAGGTATTATTATTGTAAAAAACCCGCATAACTGGCATGCTGATTTTACCTATCAGGGAAGAACCTTGATAAGCTACATTTACTAACGATAACCCGTCATAATTGCCCCCGACATTATAATCGAAAGACCAACCATTCCAGGTAACTGGTACCGCTTGGCTAAATTGGGAACTGATTATAAGTACTAACCCTAAGACGCTTTGCTGAAAAATTTTTGCTATATTGCCAGTTATCATTAGTTTTCCTCACGCGCTTTGATAATAGCTCCGTTAGTCAGATCCACCCATGCCATAAACTCTGGCGGAGCATCTGTAGCGCTATGAAAGGATATATAAATGACCCGGTTAGCGAAAAAGCCTTTGCCAGTAGGACTGTAAGCCATGATACCGTAACCTTTTAAATCAGTTACACGCGAAAGTCCTTTGTTGAGGAAATAGTCGCGAGCCAATTGCGTGGCTTCGGCAATTTCTTCTTCAGTAATTTCTGGCTGGTATTCGCTTGCAGGAATAGATTTGACTAATTTAACGCCCGATTTATCTGTTACCACTTCAACCGTATTATTTTTATCACGGCTAAAATAAGTATAACGGTTACTTTTTATTCCATGAGTTTTATCTTCATCTTCAGTTAAACCGATGCGAGTAAACTTTCGTCCTAAGGCTTCTTTAAAATCAGCGCGCCCTGAGTTATTACGCTCTAAGTCATCAAAGTATTGTTTTCGTTTAAACTGCCTTATTTTTTCTTCACCAACTTTGGAATAATCGACAATATTTACCATATTTACTGGACGTGGAGGCCAAGGCTGATCGCTGTGATCATGAACATGACCGGTTTCGTGATGTCGTGGAATAAAAATTTCACCTGTAATATTTTTCGATCGCACAAAATGTGATGTGGCAACAAGTAAAACTGTACTGCCTACGACAATTAAACCCAGGCGGCTCCAGGGAATTTTTCCTGCGGTTATTTGCATTTTAAATCACTCCATATAAATTTAAGTAATTCATACGCTGTAAGTTTTTTAGCATCACCACAGATTAAATTCGTTAAGACACAGATTTCCAGATTACCGTTTTTAACGGTAAAACTAACGCGCCGTTAGCGCCTGTAACGATCCAAAACCAAAAAATGCTGATAAGCAAAACTATTTTTATAATTTTTATTGCGTACGAAATCTTAATTTATAGTGTTGAAGCTTTTATCACCATACGTACAACTACCTATGCAGCATTTGCAGTTATTCCCCAATATTAATTAATATTGGGCCATAAGGCGTTAAAGCAAACTGTATTTGGGGATTTCGGGGCACGAAAGCTGTGTGTGCACAAAGAAGATTATTACCCCGGACTTTACAGATATACCGACTATTATCCACAGCCAGGTATCGATTGGAAATGTGGACTAGAGCGGCGATAGTTAACCCAGTTATAACGGATAGCCCGAAAGTTATTTTGCGGCGCTTCCGAGTAACCATAAGTTTATCAGTGACGGTTATTGCCATATGAATGGAGCCGAATCGCCCTGAAGTTTTAACAAGCGGTGTCTTGCCAAATTTAATGGCGTGCTGATACTCCTCGGGCTACCCATGAAAGAATGGGGAGCGGTTAATTGGGCTATGGCAGGGCAGCAGGAAGGTTAGCGTGGCGGGGGTAGGGCTTTAGTGAAACGGGGGCATAAAAAACCCCAGTGCAGCTTATGGCCACGCTGGGGTTTTGTGTTTAAGCGCTTGGCAATTCCCTACTTTCACATGGCAAACTGCCACACTATCATCGGCGCTAAGCGGTTTCACTTCCGAGTTCGGGATGGGATCGGGTGGTTCACGCTCGCTATGGTCACCAAGCAATTCGGTGTCAAAGCAGTAGGGTGGCATTTTTCGGCCACACTGTCATGGCAATTGCTTTTCTGGGCAATTTCCCCTGCTTTTTTAGCTCCAGCCTTATTTTAAGGGCTTTTGCTGTCTAACTCTTTTAAGCTAGCCAGATTGGGCGGTTAGGCAGTCTTGCCTTACCTTTCCGGCTTGCTTCCATGGAAAACTGTACATCATAACTTGTATGTCCGCGGTACCAACTGGCACGCCCCGCTTACGGTACCAGGCAAATTGCCTTTTACCTTCAACGTAACGTTTGCTTCACCCAAGCCTATTGGGTGTTATATGGTCAAGCCTCACGGGCAATTAGTATGGGTTAGCTTCACGCATTACTGCGCTTCCACACCCCACCTATCAACGTCGTAGTCTCCAACGGCCCTTCAGGGGGCTTTAAGCCCCAGTGAGATCTCATCTTGGGAGGGGCTTCCCGCTTAGATGCTTTCAGCGGTTATCCTGTCCGCACATAGCTACCCAGCAATGCCCTTGGCAGGACAACTGGAACACCAGCGGTGCGTCCACTCCGGTCCTCTCGTACTAGGAGCAGCTTCCCTCAAATCTCAAACGCCCATGGCAGATAGGGACCGAACTGTCTCACGACGTTCTGAACCCAGCTCGCGTACCACTTTAAATGGCGAACAGCCATACCCTTGGGACCTGCTTCAGCCCCAGGATGTGATGAGCCGACATCGAGGTGCCAAACACCGCCGTCGATATGAACTCTTGGGCGGTATCAGCCTGTTATCCCCGGAGTACCTTTTATCCGTTGAGCGATGGCCCTTCCATACAGAACCACCGGATCACTATGACCTACTTTCGTACCTGCTCGACTTGTCCGTCTCGCAGTCAAGCACCCTTATGCCATTGCACTCATTGGTTGATTTCCGACCAACCTGAGGGTACCTTCGTGCTCCTCCGTTACTCTTTGGGAGGAGACCGCCCCAGTCAAACTACCCACCAGACACTGTCCCTAACCCAGATAATGGGCCGAGGTTAGAACTCCGAACAAACCAGGGTGGTATTTCAAGGTTGGCTCCACAAACACTGGCGTGCCTGCTTCAAAGCCTCCCACCTATCCTACACAAATCGGTTCAAAGTCCAGTGCCAAGCTATAGTAAAGGTTCACGGGGTCTTTCCGTCTAGCCACGGGTATACGGCATCTTCACCGCAATTTCAATTTCACTGAGTCTCGGCTGGAGACAGTGTGGCCATCGTTACGCCATTCGTGCAGGTCGGAACTTACCCGACAAGGAATTTCGCTACCTTAGGACCGTTATAGTTACGGCCGCCGTTTACTGGGGCTTCGATCAAGAGCTTCTCCGAAGATAACCCCATCAATTAACCTTCCAGCACCGGGCAGGCGTCACACCCTATACGTCCACTTTCGTGTTTGCAGAGTGCTATGTTTTTGCTAAACAGTCGCAGCCACCTATTTTTTGCAACCCACTTCAGCTCCATGAGTAAATCACTTCACCTACAATGGGCATACCTTCTCCCGAAGTTACGGTATCATTTTGCCTAGTTCCTTCAGCCGAGTTCTCTCAAGCGCCTTAGAATTCTCATCCCACCCACCTGTGTCGGTTTACGGTACGGCCACTTGTCACCTGATGCTTAGAGGTTTTTCTTGGAAGCAGGGCATCTATCACTTCATCTTACCCGAAGGTAAAATCCGTCATCACGCCTCAGGATTGGCTCCCCGGATTTGCCTAAGGAACCTCCCTACACGCTTAAACCGGCACTTCCAACCGCCGGCCGATATAGCCTTCTCCGTCACCCCATCGCAGTAACAACTGGTACAGGAATATTAACCTGTTCTCCATCGACTACGCCTCTCGGCCTCGCCTTAGGTACCGACTAACCCTGCGTCGATTAGCGTTGCGCAGGAACCCTTGGGTTTTCGGCGTGCGGGTTTTTCACCCGCATTATCGTTACTCATGTCAGCATTCGCACTTCTGATACCTCCAGCACACTTCTCAATGCACCTTCACAGGCCTACAGAACGCTCCTCTACCGCTCATCCAAAGGATGAACCCGTAGCTTCGGTACTATGCTTAGCCCCGGTAAATCTTCCGCGCAGGCCGACTCGACCAGTGAGCTATTACGCTTTCTTTAAAGGATGGCTGCTTCTAAGCCAACCTCCTGGCTGTCTGTGCCTTCCCACATCGTTTCCCACTGAGCATAGATTTTGGGACCTTAGCTGACGGTCTGGGCTGTTTCCCTCTTCACGACGGACCTTATCACCCGCCGTGTGTCTCCCGTACTGAAACTTGTTGGTATTCGGAGTTTGCATCGGGTTGGTAAATCTAGACGACCCCCTAGCCGAAACAGTGCTCTACCCCCAACAGTTATATACGAGGCGCTACCTAAATAGCTTTCGAGGAGAACCAGCTATCTCCGGGCTTGATTAGCCTTTCACTCCAATCCACAACTCATCCCCGTATTTTTCAACAGACGTGGGTTCGGCCCTCCAGTTAGTATTACCCAACCTTCAGCCTGGTCATGGATAGATCGCCCGGTTTCGGGTCTAATCCCAGCGACTCATTCGCCCTATTCAGACTCGCTTTCGCTACGCCTCCCCTATCCGGTTAAGCTTGCCACTGAGATTAACTCGCTGACCCATTATACAAAAGGTACGCAGTCACAGAACAAGTCTGCTCCCACTGCTTGTACGCATACGGTTTCAGGATCTATTTCACTCCGCTATCCGCGGTTCTTTTCGCCTTTCCCTCACGGTACTGGTTCACTATCGGTCAGTCAGGAGTATTTAGCCTTGGAGGATGGTCCCCCCATGTTCAGACAAGGTTTCACGTGCCCCGTCCTACTCGTTTTCATCCAACACCCGTTTTCGTGTACCGGGCTATCACCTTCTATGGCTGCTCTTTCCAGGGCATTCCACTAACTGGTGCTGGACTTAAGGGCTGGTCCCCGTTCGCTCGCCGCTACTAAGGGAATCTCGGTTGATTTCTTTTCCTCCGGGTACTTAGATGTTTCAGTTCCCCGGGTTCGCTTCCTACCCCTATGTATTCAGGATAGGATACCTGGGTTGTCCCAGGTGGGTTCCCCCATTCGGATATCTGCGGATCAAAGCTAGTTTGCAAGCTCCCCGCAGCTTTTCGCATGCTACAACGTCCTTCATCGCCTCTGACTGCCTAGGCATCCACCGTATGCGCTTATTCACTTGACCATATAACCCGAATAGGCCTGCAAGCAGTATTTTGCTGTCACCGTTGTAAAAGGGATACTCCCTTTTGGGTTAAGCTAAAACGTACTTTCAAGCTTAGCTGTGGTTATTTGCCTATTGATCTTCCGCGTTTACTTAGGAAACGCTGTGCAACCTGCTTTTGTTTAGCTCGCCGCCACATTTGTTTCAGTAAAGGCTGCCTACTTGGTTAGTGTGTAACTTTATAGGTTTACAGCTTTTCTTCGCACGCACGTATTGGCACTGCTTAATAAATAGCGGCCACAAGTCGTTTCCCACCATAGGTTAACCCTATGGTTTGTTTTCTTGGTACAGTTTTCCATGTTGTTAAAGAGCGGTATTGCGTTGGGTTTCCCCAGCAATCCGATAAGGTCTCTTAGGCCACGCGGCCACGAGAAACGTTATGGGATTGTTGGCTTTACTGCTAAATTTATATGTCACACTTTTAAAGCAAAACGGGGTTTTGCTTTATTTTTTGGTTAGGCTTTATCAGCCTTACCCTTTGAACCTTGCTTTGGGCAGCTTGCTTTTGGGTGGTGGAGCCAAGGAGGATCGAACTCCTGACCTCCTGCGTGCAAGGCAGGCGCTCTCCCAGCTGAGCTATGGCCCCAATTTGCTTGCCTTTTGCCAAGACAACGCCAACGGGGAAGACGCGCGCACTAAACGCACATGAACCTTCACTTGGCTTTATTATGCGCAAAGGTGGTGGGCCTGGGAGGATTTGAACCTCCGACCTCACCCTTATCAGGGGTGCGCTCTAACCAACTGAGCTACAGGCCCTAGGCTCGTTTGTCCTGCCAAAATAATGAGTGTGGGCACTTGCGTGGCTCCTGCCGTCTTTGTAAGGAGGTGATCCAGCCCCAGGTTCCCCTAGGGCTACCTTGTTACGACTTCACCCCAGTCATGAATCACAAAGTGGTAAGCGCCCTCCTTGCGGTTAGACTACCTACTTCTTTTGCAACCCACTCCCATGGTGTGACGGGCGGTGTGTACAAGGCCCGGGAACGTATTCACCGCGGCATTCTGATCCGCGATTACTAGCGATTCCGACTTCATGGGGTCGAGTTGCAGACCCCAATCCGGACTAAGACCGGCTTTCTGGGATTGGCTTACTTTTGCAAGTTCGCAGCCCTCTGTACCGGCCATTGTAGCACGTGTGTAGCCCTACCCATAAGGGCCATGATGACTTGACGTCGTCCCCACCTTCCTCCGGTTTATCACCGGCAGTCTCCCTAGAGTTCCCGGCATGACCCGCTGGCAACTAAGGATGAGGGTTGCGCTCGTTACGGGACTTAACCCAACATTTCACAACACGAGCTGACGACAGCCATGCAGCACCTGTCTCTAAGTTCCCGAAGGCACTAAGGCATCTCTGCCAAATTCTTAGGATGTCAAGGGTAGGTAAGGTTCTTCGCGTTGCATCGAATTAAACCACATGCTCCACCGCTTGTGCGGGCCCCCGTCAATTCATTTGAGTTTTAACCTTGCGGCCGTACTCCCCAGGCGGCCGACTTATCGCGTTAGCTACGCCACTAAACCCCTATTGGGGCCCAACGGCTAGTCGGCATCGTTTACGGCGTGGACTACCAGGGTATCTAATCCTGTTTGCTACCCACGCTTTCGTACCTCAGCGTCAGTTTGGGTCCAGGGAGCCGCCTTCGCCACTGGTGTTCCTTCAGATATCTACGCATTTCACCGCTACACCTGAAATTCCACTCCCCTCTACCTAACTCTAGCCTGCCAGTTTCAAATGCCGTTCCCAGGTTGAGCCCAGGGCTTTCACATCTGACTTAACAAACCGCCTACGCACGCTTTACGCCCAGTAATTCCGATTAACGCTCGCACCCTCCGTATTACCGCGGCTGCTGGCACGGAGTTAGCCGGTGCTTCTTCTATAGGTAATGTCAAGGGCAAACGTATTAAACTTACCTTTTTCCTCCCTATTGAAAGTGCTTTACAACCCTCAGGCCTTCTTCACACACGCGGTATTGCTGGATCAGGCTTCCGCCCATTGTCCAATATTCCCCACTGCTGCCTCCCGTAGGAGTCTGGGCCGTGTCTCAGTCCCAGTGTGGCTGATCATCCTCTCAGACCAGCTATGGATCGTCGCCTTGGTAGGCCTTTACCCTACCAACTAGCTAATCCAACATAGGCTCATCTTATAGCGCGAGGCCTTACGGTCCCCCGCTTTCCCCCTAAGGGCGTATGCGGTATTAGCGTGGGTTTCCCCACGTTGTCCCCCACTACAAGGCAGATTCCTATGCATTACTCACCCGTCCGCCACTCGTCAGCACCCGAAGGCCTGCTACCGTTCGACTTGCATGTGTTAAGCATACCGCCAGCGTTCAATCTGAGCCATGATCAAACTCTTCAGTTTAATATCATGCGCACCCCTTTTAAGATAGGGTGCAAAATCTTGCTTGGTCGGCTATTGCCTCCCGTTGAATTAACGGGGTAATGTGCCAACCTGTATCTTCGACACAGGTCTCCAGCACAAGTACCCACACGCATTATTTTGGCTATTCTGTTAAAGAGCGCTTAACTTAATTCCGCTAAGCTCAGCCCGTGTATTCTACAGATCTATCCGGTTTTGTCAATAAAAGAATTCCGGCCAAATTCAAATTTTATTAACTATTACAACTTATCCATTTTCTAAAACTACATTTTCTAATCAAATATTAACCTTACCGATACCTTTGATAGCAAAGCTGGATATATTAGTATTTCGATAATTTTTGGTTGAATGCAGAAAAGATTATTACGGCCTAATTTAGGATAAGTCAAAATAGCCGACTATACGCCTTGTAAAAATCCATATAAACATGAACAAAAGCTTTAGTAAAAAATGATTCGCTATTAGCCTCGTATTTTCCGCCACAAATTTTGGACATCTTCGATAACCACATAAAGTGACGGAATAAGTACCAGAGTAATTAATGTAGTGAACAAAATACCAAACCCGATAGATATTGCCATCGGTATTAAAAACCGGGCTTGCCTGGAAGTTTCAAAAATCATTGGCATCATCCCCCCAAAGGTGGTCATGGTTGTTAACAGTATGGGACGAAAACGTTGCATAGCAGCTATTCTTATTTGATCTATGGCGGGTTGATGGCTACTTTTAGACAGAGTTACCACATGATCGATTAATACCAATGCATCATTCACCGCAACTCCAGATAAAGAAACTATACCTAACAAACTTATGATTGTTAGGTTATAGCCCAGTAAAAAATGGCCAAACGCTGCTCCAATAATTCCAAATGGAATACTGACAACCACAATCAACGGCAATGAATAGCTCTCGAACAGAATTGCCAATAAACAATAAATTGTTAGCACAGCAAAGAAAAAGCTTATTTTTAAACTACTGACACTTTCAGCAACGGCTGCTTCTTGCCCTTCAAAACCGTATTGTAACCCCGGATATTTTTCGAGAAATTTTGGAAGCACATTCGCTTCTAGATCGTTCAATATTTCCCTTGCCTTACTTTTTGGTATGACATTGGCAGTCACTTGAATATTTCGGCGACCATTATGTCGGTCAATTTCAGTATAAGCCCTACCTAGCTTAATGCTAACCACTTCATTTATTGGCACTTCTTTGCCGCTATTAGTCCAAATCAACAAACTTCCCACATCGCTTTGTCTTATGCGCTCACTTTCAGGCAACCTGACCATTACTTTGATCTCGTTTCGGCCGCGCTGCTGGCGTAAAACTTCGGCACCGTAAAACGCATTACGCACTTGCCTGGCAACGGATTCCGCAGTTAAACCTAAACTTCTGCCTTCAGGTAGAAGAGTAAAATCCAATTGTTGTTTACCTGGGCTAAAACCATCGTCTACATCTTTTGCAATAGGATAGCCCCTCAGAACTTCAGCTAATTCTTTGCTAGCCTTTTCTAAGACACCAAGATCAGAATGATTGAACTCTACAGTTACGCTGGCGCCACTCCCAGGGCCACCGGCATCAGATTCAAACCAGACCGAATCTACACCGACAAAGTCGCCTATAGCTTGCCGCCAACGTTGATTAAACTCTTCCGTACTAATGATGCCTTCTCTAATTTCCGGCGGTGCCAGATAAGCCCTAATTTCCCCTTTATGGCGTTCACCATTTTTACCGACCTCCGAAAAAATGCCTTGAATGAGTTCATCGCCCCGGTTAATTGTCTTTGCAGTTTGTTGCGCCCCCGCAATAATTTTGCCAACAATTGCCGCTGTTTTTTCTTCAGAAGTGCCATATGGCATAGTAACGGTCACCTTGGCAAAATCGGATTCGGTCTTCGGAAATGCTGACATGCCCATGCGCCCACTCAATATATAAGATAACGTCATAACTAACATGACCAACGCAATAACTATGGTCAAGTAACGATGATATAAAATCCATTTTAAGAATGACCCATAGCTATCTTGTACCCAATGCTCAAAGGCATTGCTGAAACGCTGTTGCCGTTCAACCAACCAATGTTGCTTGGCTGGCTTTTTGTCGACATGCCCCACTAAATGATTGGGAAGGATATATAAGCTTTCAATGATTGAAATAGTGAAAACACATAAAATTACCGAAGGGATCATTATAAAAGTCTTCCCTACGTCGCCAGGCATAAAGTACAAAGGAACAAAGGCAACCATGTTAATTAACACACCAAAAGTCACCGGCATCGCCAGGGATCGCGTACCTTCAATCGCAGCTTGCAAAGGTGACATCCCTTTTCGACGGTGATCGTAGATATTCTCGCCAATTACAATAGCGTCATCAACAACAATACCAATTGCAATCATGAAGGCGAACAGCGACACCATATTGATAGTCACCCCCATCAAGGGCAGAATCAGGAAAGAACCGAGAAATGCTGTGGGGATTTCCATCACCACCCAAAAAGCAAAGCGAAATTCCAAAAAAAGAACCAATGCAAGAAAAACCAACGCTAATCCTTCAAGGCTATCGCTAACCAATAAGCCGACGCGCTCACCGTATTGTTTCGAGGAATCAAGCCTAATATCTGCTTTTACCCCTTGAGGTAAAACTGACTTAATGCTTTCTATTCGCGCTTTAACAGCTTCTGAAACCTGGATCGGTGTTTGCTTGCCAGTACTATACACTTGCACCATTACTGCGGGCTGTTGGTTATAGCTCGCCGCATAACCCGTATTGCTGTAACCATCTTTAATGGTAGCAATGTCACCCAATAGCACTTCGCTCCCGTTAGAAGCCGTAATAATGGGTATTTTGGCAAATTGCCGACCGTAATCTTTCCGCGCCTTCATGCGGATCAGGATTTCACCCATCTCGGCTTTCACGCTGCCGCCCGGCAAATCCACACTAGCTTTTTGCAAACGCTGCGCTACTTCAGCCAGCGTCAGGTGATAACGCCGAAGATTTTCCTGCGATATTTCAATGCTAATTTCCAGTGGACGAACTCCCTCAAGCTCAACACTGGTGATGTTAGGATCTTGCAGTAAATGCTCACGGAATTGTTCTGCCAGCGCGTGTAGCACACTAGCTTCAGCTTGTCCGTAAAGCACCAGTGAAATCACTTGACGTTTACGCGCCATAACCTTAACAATTGGTTTTTCTGCATCCAGCGGAAATGAGTTAATTCGGTTAATTTCCTGTTGTGCATTTTGCGCCAGTCGCTGTACATCTACTCCAGATACCGCTTCAACTAAAACCAGCCCCATACCCTCATCGGCTATTGAATTAACTTCTTTAATACCATCAAGATCACTGATGGCATCTTCTACCGCCAAAACAATACCGCTTTCGACCTCTTCAGGGCTGGCTCCTGGGTAAGCCACTTCAATCCTGACAATGTCAGATTGGAATTCTGGAAAAACCTCTTGCTTAATGTTGCCTACAGCGATCAAGCCACCAAATATACAAATCAGCATTAACAAGTTAGCAGCCACGCCATGCCGCGTCATCCATGCGATAGCGCCGTTGGCGTATTTATTGGACAACCCCATGATCAAGACCTCACTAGCGAGACATGATCGGGTTATTAACCCGCAACGTCATACCGCTAACGGGTACACTTAGCGAACTATTGATAATTCTGGCATCGGAAGGTAACTGGTTTTTATCCAAATAAACATAACCTTGTTCTGACCACAATGGTGTTACTTTCCTTATTGCCAAGGTATTGTCAGTAGTCAACATCCAAATTTGCTGGTCGTCATGCAGGGACGATTCGGGCACCTTAATAGCTTCAGCAAGCAAATGCCCGGCAATATTCACTTTCACATAAGTCCCCAGCATCAACGGTGGTAATGCCTTATTTTCAAGTTTTTGACACAAGGGGTCATCCACTTCCACAATCAATTTAGCCATCCTGCCTTCGGGTTCTAGTTCAGCCTGCAAACGCCTAACCCTACCCAACCGATAAACTCCTTTACCCCAAACATTTTCATAACTTATTTTTACAGCAGAACCGGTTTTGCTATTAATTCCGGGAATATCAATCCAGGTAAGTTTATCGACAGATACAGACACATTAATCCAAAAATAATCGGTACCTACCAATTTTGCCAATGGAGTACCTGTGGAAAACGCTGACATCCAAGCGCCAACATTAGCATTTCGGGAAATGATAATTGAATTAAACGGCACAACCGGCCGGGTACGCTCAAGATTTAACCTAGCTTGAGTTAATGAGGCTTGCGCAGCTGCTACAGCTGCTTTGGCAGCAGCCAAATGTGGCTTGCGCAACACAAGCTCCTGCTCTTGCCCTTTTAATTCAGCACCAAGCAGTTGATATTCACGTTTGACAATGGCTTGCTGCCCTTGTTCGAGCTTTAGATTAAATTGTGCTTTAGCCAGATCATTCTCACTTTGGATGATAGCCAGTTTGTAATCCGTAGGGTCTAACTCAACTAACACCTTATTTTTCTTTAAAATACCGCCTTCTATAAAATCTGGGCTAACCCAAGTCACCATACCGCTAATCCTGGGTGTTAAATTCACAGATTGCGCAGCAATCACACTACCCATGGCGTTAATTGTCGTTTGATGGCTGATTATTTCAGGTGTAAACACTTCAATTAAAGGCGCTGTAGCTTTAGGTGGTGTCCTCTCTGCTCTTGGCTTATGCGTGATCCAGTAACCAGACACGGCAATACCGAAAACAGCCAGAAATAGTGCCGGTAAAATTTTACGTAAGAATTGTATCAACGCGCCCTTCCCTTACTTAGCTTGCGCCGCAGCACGTATATTGGTAAATGAAAACTTACCCGCCAAGGCACGATACAAGTCAATACGGTATTGAATCAATTGTTGCTGCGATTGTAGCAAATTACGCTCTAGGCTTTGCTGGCTTAACATAGCGGACAACACCCTCAGAAAATCGCTAACTCCATTAATGTAACGTAATTTAATGATGCTACTAGACTGCCTTGCCAACTCCACTTGCCGCTCCATATTATCAACAAATAGCCGTTGTTGCCGCTCTTGCACCAAAGCATTTTCAACTTCCTTTACCGCTTCTAATATAACCACACCATAGTTATTCAAGGCTTCAGCTGCGACAGCACGATTACGCTCAACTTCAGCCACCCGTCGTTGGCCATCAATCAATGGAAGAACTAAATTCCCCGTAACCGTCGCTAACCAGTTATTAAAAAGTGACTGCAAATTGGGCGAACTGACTTCAGTACTGGCCGATAAGCTTAATTTTGGGAACCTTTCGGCAATTGCCGAAGCAATACGCTGGTCGGCTGCTTGTATTGTGAAATAAGCTTTGCGGACATCTGGTCGACGCTGCATCAGGTTCAGGCTTAAGCCTGTATCCGGAAGTGCTGCTAGCTTTGGAAACTTGCCACCATTAGGAATCGCCAGTGTTTTAGGTGATTCGCCTAACAAGACATCAAGTTGATTCTCTAACACCGAAATTGCCGAAATTACATTAAATCGACTACCAATTACCGACTCCAACAATTGCTGCTGTTGAAATACATCTGCCGCACTAGCCTGTGCGCCGTTAAACTTAACCTTAACCAGAGTCACATTATTTTCGTTAATTTCAATTTGTTTATCTAGCAACTGTAATTGCAGTCGCTGTTCGGTTAATTTGTACCAGACCGTTGCTACTTCGGCAGTTAACGAAATTGCTGCGCTAAATACATCTTCCTCGGCCGCATTTGCATCGAGTAGTGCGCTATTTTTAGCACTGCGGATACGCCCCCAAAGATCAACTTCATAACTCGCTGCCACACCAAACCCAAGGTCGTTGCTGGCAAATGAGTCACGGGTACTTTTTGCAACAGAAAGGCTCGCATTCACTTGTGGCACTAAGTCTGCCCCACTTTTTTTGGCAATTGCCCGCGCTTGCGCCAACCTATCAAATGCAGTCGCTAGTGAAAAACTACCAGACAATGCTTGTTCACATAATAAGTTTAACGCTGGATCATTTAAGCTATCCCACCATTTGTCGGGTTGTTTGCTAAATCCAGTAGCAGAAAATTTATTCGGCAACGTTACCGGAGAAACCACTGGTTTAATGTTGACAGAACACGCCACGCCCATTAACAACACTATTAAAATAAGCGTTTTAAACACAGCGCCATTAATCCTTTTTTCCAGTTCCGTAAGATTCCCGTAAAGCCCGTATACCCGCTAGCGAAAATTGCACAACATGATCTGCAAAGGCATCGGCCTCCTGCATATCAAAAACATAACCCTGGTTTTCATCACTTAACCGCAGATGTTTAATCTTAAGCAGATGCCAGCATTGCCCAAAAATACTAGCATGACAAAACTTCACTTGCATTTCGGTTGTATCAGCACCTAATAGCTCCCTTACCAACTCATTCATGACCTCACGCTCCGGGTTAATAACCTGTGCCATAACTTTATCCAACAGTTGAGTTTGCTGCGCCATTTCACGGTGAGCAATAGCAAAAAAATGCGAATTGGGATCAGCAATTCGGCCAATTAACGACCTAATCCGTCCCGCAAGCCGAACTTCCGCAGACATGTCAAGGCTAAAGCCACTATCAGACGGATGCCGATCAAGATCTTGTTGAAACGCAAAACGCCATGCCTCTAAGTACAAATTTTCTTTGTCGCGAAAATGATAATTCACTGAAGCAATATTAGCTCCAGCTTGTTCGCAAATTTCTGCAATAGTCGCTTCAAGATAACCTTTCTCGGCAAAAATACGACTTGCGGAAATCAACAAACGTTCCCTGGTTTTTAACGGTGGATTCTCAGCAGCTTTCAAAAAACACCATAGGGCAATATGAGTTCAAAATTTCAAATATGTATTTTAAATATAAATTAGATTTTTACCCTTTGCAAACCCGCTACCCACTTAGCTTAGGCAAATGCACACTTTGATATTTGTGCTACCCTTAATTTTCAGTAGCTCACATACAACAGTCCGCAATCAGATTGGTCAATGAAATACACGCAATCAAATAATCCAGTTATTTTGCTTATTGATGATGACCAAACTATCCATTTGTGGGCAAAACGTAATTTATCTAGAGCGGGCTTCACTTTGATTTCTTGTTTTGATGGCAAAAAGGGAATAGAAGCCTTTAAGGAATGCTCACCTAACATCATCATGATAGATATCGAGATGCCGTCCATGGACGGCATTGCCACTTGCACTGAAATACGTAAATACCCAAGCAGTCAAAATATACCTATTGCAATGATGACTGTGACTGAAAACGCCGAAAAAATCACTCAATCCTATGCGGCTGGAGCCAACGAGTTCATCAGAAAGCCTATCAATTGGGAAATATTGGAACACCGCCTGCACTTTATGGTGAAGGCAAGCGATAACCTGTTTAAATTGGCACAAAACGAATTACGTTTATCCAAAGCCAAACAAATGGCTCGGCTCGGTGACTGGGAATGGCATGCGAATAATGATTGTGTATATTGGTCAGATGAAATTTATTCAATGGTGGAGATCAACAAACATCAATTCACTCCGGACACCCGTAACTTCAAGAACTTTATCCACCCAGCCGACATGCCGTACGTATGGAAGCACCTACAAAAAACCATAAAAAGCGAAGAAATAACACCTATTGAATTTAGGGTTATCACATCAACAAAGCAAGAACGTTTTGTCTCGCAACAAATAGAAGCGATCAAAAACCCAAGCTCTCAAACTATTGGGCTTATAGGCACCGTCCAGGACATCACCGAACGAAAAAACCAGGAAATCACTATTAGGCACCTGGCGTATTATGATGAAGTCACTCAACTACCTAACCGGGTTTTCTTCCTGAAATTTTTATCGAAAACGATTGAGTTGGCAGAAAGGAATAATCGTAATTTTGCAATTCTATTTTTAGATCTGGATGGCTTTAAAGGCATCAACGATACGTATGGACACCAAGCTGGCGACCTGCTGCTAAAAGAACTATCAAACCGATTGACACAACGCCTAAGATGTTCTGATTTAGCTTCAAGATATTTTGACCACTTTGACCATAAGGTCGATGTCGCCCGTTTGGGCGGTGATGAATTTATCATCCTGCTGAATGAACTCACTCGGCCAGAAGATGCTGCCACGGTTGCAGAACGGATTCAAAACTGGATCATAGAGCCAGTAATGCTGGGCGAACGTATGGTACATATTAATGTCAGCATGGGGATTGCTGTTTATCCCTACGATGGTGAAGATTCTGATACTTTACTAAAAAATGCTGACATCGCAATGTATCACGCAAAAAAAATGGGCAAAGGCCACTACCAGTTTTTCCGTGAAGAAATGGCCTTTAGAGCCAAAAAACGGCTGGAAATGGAAAGCCATATGAATCTTGCCATACAAAGAAACGAGTTGTTACTGCATTTTCAGCCTGTGATAGACGCTGCGTCAGAAAAACTGATAGGCGCTGAAGCCTTACTCCGTTGGCAAAGCCCGGAATTAGGTTTTTTACCACCGAATGATTTTATATCCTTTGCCGAAGAAAATGGCATGATTAACCAATTCGGCGAGTGGGTCATTCGCCAGGTATGCCGTCAACTTAAAGATTGGCAAACGGTGGGATTTAGCAACTTGCCGATTGCGATTAACTTGAGCACTATGCAGATTAACCAACCATCCTTCATTCCAATGATAGCGGAGATTATTCGTGAATTCGAAGTTAATCCGAGCAATATCAGCTTTGAACTTACCGAAAGCATGATAATGATGGATACCGACAATATGCTCGACAAGTTAAAGAACCTAAAAGACCTAGGCATAAAACTATCCATTGATGATTTTGGAACCGGTTACTCGTCCCTAAGCTACTTAAACCGTTTTCCCTTGGATTTCTTAAAGATCGATCGCTCCTTTGTTAAAGATTTACCTGAAAATCGCGATTCTGCGGCTATTGTTAATGCAATTTTGGCTTTAGCGAAAGCCCTTAACCTTAAAACTATTGCCGAGGGGGTAGAAACTGAAGGCCAAAAAGTTTTTTTACGGGATGCCGCCTGCGATGCTATCCAAGGGTATTATTTCTCTAAACCCTTACCAGTTGCCGAATTTGAAAATTTCTGGCAACAAACAAAACTCTCCTCTTAGCAAGTAGTTTTTATAGTTATCTTGTATGCTGACAACAAACCTTTCTCACGATAATTCGATACAGCCCCTAACACGGAAGGTTATATTTAGCATTGCCCTGTTATTTATAGGGACAGCATTAGCCATCTCATTCAAATTCTACAGCACGATTAAACAACAGGCCGAGCACAACCTATCAACGCTAGCAGAGACTCTTTCCTGGGAAAGCCGAATAGCATTAACCAACGGAAACCCTACAATCACCGAAGACATCCTGGCGCAATTAAAAAACAGCCACACAATTTTATCGGCAACGCTTTATGACACCGAAAGCAACATAGTCGCCGATTATAATCCTGATTTATTAAGCAATAAGGCTCGCCCTATACTCCCTAACAACTTACAAAAAGCCGACAGCCCTGAGCTTTCAATAACACAATCGTTTTTAAATATTCCAGAGATGTGGTGGCAAAAAATCTTTGGTGACATAAAAAAATATCGCTTGGTGACGGGTTATTCTGAAATCATCGAATATAGTGATGAAGGCTATATCCATTTATTTAGGCCTGTTTTATGGAATAACAACCCAGTTGGTATCCTGCATGTCACTTCGGAATTTGATCGGTCAAATACATTCATTGGGTGTTGTTATCCTATTTTTGCAGGATTATTAATTTTTACGGGAATGGTCTCTTTTCTAATTCAACATTACATCAAAAAGCGCTTAGAAAAACCAATAGCAGATTTGACCACTATGTTGACTTTAGCAATTAATAGGGAGCCATATAACTTAACTACACTCCCAACAAATTTCGAGCCGATGATACATTTGACTTATGCTTGCAAGCAAATAGTCGAGCAATTACCCACTATGGATAAAAAATTAAATCCGCAAAGCATTACACCTATCATCGACAACACCCACCAGCTTGCCGAACTAACGCACCAGTACCAAAAACTGCTCAACATTAATTATGCTGCGGTTGCCGCTAAAACCGAAGCTGAAACTGCCAATCACGCCAAATTGGACTTTCTCGCCAGCATTAGCCACGAAATCCGTACACCTATGAGTGCGGTACTCGGAATGGCCGATTTTCTATGGGAAACCGATTTAAAACCGGAGCAACGCAATTGCCTCGAAGTCATGCGGCAATCATCAGCATTACTATTAAAAATCGCTAATGACATTTTAGATTTTGCCAAAATTGAAACAGGTGAATTGGCTCTGTCTAAAAATGAATTTAACTGTAATGAGTTGTTACGCAGCAACTTTCAGTTGTTAGAGCTGGAAGCCAAATCAAAAGGTTTGAAATATGCCCTAGAAACCTCGATTGAGCTCCCTAATTTATTAACCGGCGATTCAGCCCGATTGACCCAAATTCTGGTTAACTTGCTCAGTAATGCGATCAAATATACCGCGCAAGGCGAAGTTAGGCTCAGAGCCTCCTGTCAACCTAGAGCTTATCGAAAGATACGCTTGTTTTGCGAAATTACCGACACTGGAATTGGCATTGCCCCAGAACAATTAGACTTGATATTTAAAGCTTTCTCGCAAAGCCAGAGCACGTTGACCCGAATTTACCCAGGCACGGGTTTAGGCTTGGCTATAACCAAACAGTTAGTACAATTAATGGCAGGTCAAATAGGTGTTAACAGCCAACCGGGTATCGGATCAACCTTCTGGTTTTGGGTGGATCTACCGATATCTAATACGCCGATTAAACCGGTTAAACCGCAAAATAATTATCGGTTTAAAGCAAAATTACTGGTCGCTGAAGATTATCCTGCCAATCAACTGGTCGTCGAACGTTTTCTGGAAGACCTTGGCTGCCAAGTACATTTGGTGAATAATGGTTTTGAAGCCGTTAAAGCCCTAAAAAACCAACATTTCGACTTGGTTTTTATGGATTGCCAAATGCCCTTTTTAAATGGCTATGAAGCTACCCGAGAAATCCGCAGCATGGAAACCGAACGTAGCGGCGACAATCATATGCCTATAATTGCCTTAACAGCACACGCGCTAAATGAAGACGAAATCAAGTGCAAAGATGCCGGCATGGATGAATGGGTAACCAAGCCTTTTACCCGCCATGATTTAAGTAAAATACTGCAAAAATGGTTACCGCAAGAATTAATCCTAACCAACCAACCAACTCTAAAAACAGATGTTCAAACCTTAGCAAAAGCCAGTAACGTATTGGATGATAACAGCGCTATAAATATGCGGTTCTTCAGTCAGCAATTTAAACTGGATAATATTGATGACCTCGCCTTCCTTAGTGCGTTAACTAAAACTTTTCAACAAAATGCCGCCAGCATATTAAGTCATATGCAACACAGTATTGATGATGCTAATATTGAAAATATCCGAAAACTAGCCCATGGCCTCAAATCGCTTAGTTCTAATGTCGGCAGTGGTAAACTAACTGAACTTTGTTCTGCCATGGAGCAAACCGGAAACACCACCCAGATGCGGCAAACCCAAGAAATCCTCGATTCGATGAAACAAGAATATTTACGGGTATTAGGCGAATTAAATGCGCTTTGCACCAAAGCCTAACTAACTTATTGCCTATTCCGTGTGAGCAGGGTAAATTCAGCAGAATTAAGGTCACACAATTAGGATAAAAACCGCTTGTCATTATCGGAAAAACAAAAAATTATTATTGCTTTACTCGCCGATGGGAAATTTCATTCCGGTAACGAACTAGCCGATGCCCTAAATATAAGCCGTTCTGGTGTATGGAAACATTTGCAAGGGTTAGCAGAATTGGGACTCCATTATGCCGCAGTTAACGGCAAAGGCTATCGATTAGACAGACCATTGCAATTATTGAATCATGCAGAAATATTAACGGCGATGAATACCAAATCCCGAAACGTAATCGCTTCATTGGATCTACTCGGCCAAATCACTTCGACCAATACTTACTTATCCCAATTATCCTTAGCCGGCGTACCGTCTGGAACAGCGTGTTTAGCAGAACAGCAAACCGCAGGGAAAGGACGGCGTGGGCGGCAATGGGTGTCACCTTACGGGCATAACATTTATCTATCAATTCTTTGGCGCTTCCAAACCAGCCCAATGGCTATCTCAGGTTTGAGCCTAGCTGTCGGTGTTGCGGTTATGCGTGCGTTAAAACTACATTTTCCACAGCAATTTTCCTTGAAATGGCCTAACGATATTTACTATCAAGGTAAGAAATTAGGTGGCATATTGGTTGAAGTGTCTGGCGAATCCGAAGGCCCATGCACTGCAATCGTTGGTTTGGGTGTAAACCTATATCTGCCTGACGATGCCGCCGAACCTATTGACCAGGCGTGGACAGACTTAACCCAAATTACCGGACAACCCGTATTATGCCGTAATCAGCTGGCAGCTACTTTGCTGAATGAATTGGCTGCGATACTTTCGGAGTATCACGTACAAAATATTTCGGCTTATCTGGATGAATGGCGACAATATGATTGCCTGAAAGATCAAACCGCTACCCTATTTATAGGTCAACACAGCTATGTAGGAAAGGTTAAGGGTATTGATAACCAGGGTTTATTAATCTTGGCATACCCCGATGGCAGCACCCAGGCTTTTGCTTCTGGCGAGGTCAGTTTTAATAAAAATTGCGTATGAATTTACTTGTAGACATTGGCAATACCCGATTGAAATGGGCAACAGGCCACAGTCCAGATAACCTCAATCCGGGACAAACTATTCCTAATGCTGATTTATCTACTGATTCTCTAAAACGCCTATGGAGAATCATCGGTGCTCCCAAACAAGTCGTTGTCTCCCAAGTTGGTAGCAGTGACTTTCTGGAACAGGTAAAATCTACAGCCAGGGAACTTTGGCCTGATATTGAAATAATCACCGTTAAATCAGCAGCTTTTGCGCACGGGTTAACCAACGGTTACCAGAATCCAGAAAGTTTAGGTATTGACCGTTGGTTGGGAATCCTTGCCGCTTACCACAAGTACAAGCAGGCACTTTGTGTTGTAGACTGCGGCACAGCAATCACACTAGATATCGTTGATAATTCTGGCCAACATTTAGGTGGTTTAATCAGTCCTGGCCTACATTTAATGAAACAAGTTTTAGCTATCGGCACCGCTAAACTTGCCTTCTCATCAGCACATTATCCTTTAGGGCTTGCAAACCATACCGAAGCTGCGATCTATAACGGAACATTAGCAGCCGCTTGTGGCCTTATTGAACATACTCTAAAAAACCACCCTGTCCAGATGCCACTGATTTTAACTGGGGGTGATGCAGAAGTTATAGCCAAGGTTATTTCCAGACAAGTCATAATAGAACCTAATCTGGTGTTACGTGGACTTACTTTAACTTAACTTTATCGAAATGATTATGAAAGCACTTTGCTTATTGATTATAGTTGCGAATGTAGGCGTAGCCCTTTGGGAATACCGTTACACTTCAAGTACAATTAAGGACAGCACTGATTTGTCCCAATCCACTAACCTACTAGAAGAAAAAGAGATTTTACTGGTTAAAGAATCCATAAAAGCCGAAACTTTAAGCCCTAGTCTTGAGCAACACCAGCAGCTCAATGGGCAGAACACCGTCATTGACAATAAACCGTCTAAAGTGAAAAGTCCTTTACCGATTGACGATATTGCAACTGACCCAATCCAACCAGAACAAACCTTAGATAAAAAAGCTACAAAGATAGATCTCTCCTTACCCTAACACTATCTTATTTTGACCGTTAGCTGTTGGTCGCAAGCTATACCGCAAATAGGTATAAAGAAAAAATTGAATCCCAAAGATGAGGTTAGCCATAAGCAGATGTATTGGCTGAGCTATAGCCGGCATACCTAACCTGTCCATAACAACTCCGGCCGTAATTGCCGTCACTATTAAATTTATCAGCAAAAAACCCACCTTGAAAACAAGGGTGCTCCGGTCAAAATTTTTATAAATTTTCCACGCCAACCACGCGTTGGTAAACAGAATTAACGATGAAAACGAACGGTGTACGTAAAAGATGACCGGGAAATCATCCCGCCAATACTGCCGGTCAATATAGCTATGCTGGTTGGCGATCATGTCCACTGCCTCCCTTACCTGCGTCCCCATCATCACCTGGATTAAAGTCATCACCATTGCGGCAAACAACATCTTACGAAATTTATCGGGTAGTACGCTCAAATCCAGATTTGGCCAAACCGATTTCTGAGATCGGGCCAATACATAAATCAGCATGGCAACGATCACTAACGCCAATAACATGTGCAAAGTGATAATGACTGGCTTAAGGTTACTCGCCACCACGGTTGACCCTAACCAACCTTGAAAACCTACCAGAAAGAATACCGTCCACGACAAATAAAAAATTGCCTTATCTTCCTTGCGATAAATGCGTGAACGCCAAGCGGTCAGAAAAATTAGAAAGCCAATAGTTACGCCAGTTAAACGGTTAAGGTACTCTGTCCAGGTTTTTATCACGTTAAACTCGGTGTTCCCGTAACCGATATAGCGTTGATGGTAATCGACTGGCAACTGGGATTCTTGCGTGGGTGGAATCAATTGCCCAAAACAGGTCGGCCAATCGGGACAACCCATGCCAGACCCGGAAGCACGGACAATCCCACCGACCAGTATCAAAAAATACACGGCGATTACAGTTAACAAAGCAGTCCGACGAAAAATATGTGCCGCTTGTGGATTTATCATAGGTTAAACGACAATAGGTTAATTGAAGCTTGATTATAATCAAGTAAGCTCAGGCTGGTGCGTTCGTTTTCGGCACTGGGCAATACCGCCAACAATTTACAGCCATACGGGTCATGCTGTGCAGCAAGTACATTACCCACAGCATTTTGCCCAGAACCTTCGCTTTGGACAATCACTGTATTGGGTAACGGTAATTCGGTTAGGTCACATTCCGCCAGGAACATTTCACGTTTGGCTTTACCCAGATAATGAGTGCGGGCAACAATTTCCTGACCGGTATAACAGCCTTTGGTAAAGCTAATTCCGCCGAGCTTATCCAGGTTAAGCATTTGCGGGATGTATTCCTCCGAAGTTTCGGTCGTGAGCCAAGGAATACCCGAATAAATATCTAAACAACGCCACCTGGCCGTTGATCCTAAGCTAAAATCATTTGAGCCTAGTTTTTCAAGCCACAACTCGACAGCACTCTCAACATTGGCAATTAAAAGCTTACGGCTGACTACATACGGCAAATCAACTGCAATGATATTATTGTTACTTTCAGTAAAAAAAGGCTGGCTGTAATTACCCTTATCAAACAACCCCAGCACGCAATAATCACTTGAGCTGTCCGTAATTTTTACCTCAGATCGCAACACATACATTTGCAATTTTTTTTTGACTGTTTCAAGCAATTCGATGGGAAGCACTAAAAGAAAATCATCGGCATTTTTAACCAGCAAAAAAATCGCTATTACCCTGCCCTTAGGGTTACACATTGCGCCGAGACTACTTTTTTCCATGGTAATATCGTTCACATTGCATGTAATCTGGCCTTGCAATAATTTTGCCGCATCCTTTCCCGATACAGTCAACACACCAAAATGAGTCAACGGATAAATAACTCTGCCGTTAAAATTATCCCCATGAGGAAAAATCACGTCACCCCTGTCGTTAAAAATCGCTTGTTGGCTTGATAAAAACGCTTTCCAATCTTTATTCATAGTTATTTGCTAAACTTAAAACCTGCCTAATTATACCCTTCTGAATCAGGAATTACGGGATGTTTATGGACAAATACAATTTGATTTTTCAATCAAAAACCAACTAAGGTAAAATCCCTTGTACACACACAAAATCATCGTTCCGTTTTTAGCCGAACTGAAACCATCGAAATTATTACAACGGCTTAATATCGTTCTTCACATAGCCGCCTGGTTCGCTTGCTTTGCCAATGCTTTGCCCTTGTTGGTACGGCTAGGAATTGCCTGCCTTATTGGCCTCGATTTTTGGTTCAATTTCAAGCGGCTGAAATCGGGACAGCACCTTATCAGCTATTCCGAAACCAAGGGCTGGCAACTAGCCGATAACGGTGATTTCGAAAATATACAAATTTTAAGTTCAACCGTTGTTACTACTTTTCTGATTTTTCTGCATATAGCCAACAAACCTTCCATTCTTATCGCACATGATGCGCTTAGCGAAGAAGACTTCCGACGGCTCATCGTCAAACTCAAAATGACAGCAAACAAGCATGCAAACCAGCATTAATTATCCGAATTTCGACCAGAACAGGTATAATGCTGCGGCTTAACATTTCGATTTCTAACCAAATTTTTAGAGAACCCTATGGCGCTTTATTGCGGAATTGTCGGCTTGCCTAATGTCGGCAAATCCACCCTGTTCAATGCCTTAACCCAAGCTAAAATCGCGGCGGAAAACTACCCTTTTTGCACTATCGACCCCAATGTTGGTGTGGTGCCGGTGCCGGATACCCGCATGGATAAACTGGCTGAAATTGTCAAGCCAGAACGAGTCCTCCCAACAGCCATTGAGTTTGTCGATATTGCCGGACTCGTCGCAGGTGCATCAAAAGGCGAAGGCTTGGGTAACCAGTTCCTTGCCAACATCAGGGAAACCGATGCGATTGCCCATGTTGTCCGCTGCTTTCAGGATGACAATGTGATCCATGTGGCCGGTAAAATTGACCCCATCTCCGATATTGAAGTCATCAACACCGAACTCGCGCTTGCCGACATGGCCTCCGTAGAAAAAGCATTATTACGCGCCAGTAAAAACTCAAAATCCGGCAACAAAGATGAGTTAGCCAAAAAACAGGTGCTGGAACGGATTTATAAACAACTGGATGCAGGCCTAGCTGCCCGCACCCTGAATCTGGACGACGATGAAAAATCCCTCGTAAGGGATTTATTTCTGCTTACCTTAAAACCTACCATGTATATCGCCAACGTCCAGGAAGATGGCTTTAACGACAACCCGCTGCTCGATAAGGTCAAAACCTATGCTGAACAGGAAGGTGCGACAGTTGTGGCAATCTGCGCGGCGATGGAAGCTGAAATTGCACAGTTGGACGACGATGAAAAGAAAGACTTTCTGGATGATCTAGGTTTGGAAGAACCTGGGCTTAACCGCGTAGTGCGAGCGGGGTATAAGCTGCTAAACCTGGCGACTTACTTTACCGCTGGCGTTAAAGAAGTTCGGGCTTGGACAATCCATGTCGGTGATACCGCGCCACAAGCTGCCGGCGTTATTCATACTGATTTTGAAAAAGGCTTTATCCGTGCCGAAGTTATTTCTTATGAAGACTTCATCACGTATCAAGGTGAGCAAGGCGCAAAGGATGCTGGAAAATGGCGGCTTGAAGGCAAAGATTACATCGTAAAAGACGGTGATGTAGTACATTTTAGATTCAACGTTTGACAAAGATCAGTGCCAATTCTATAATTCCGCCCCTCAGAAGGCATGTCTTTTGGCGATATAGCTCAGCTGGTTAGAGCACGGGATTCATAACCCCGGGGTCGGTGGTTCAAGTCCACCTATCGCCACCATTAAAATCAACCTGTTACACAAAAACTAAAAAACCAGCATTTCCATTAGGGAACACACTGAAACGTACAAAAACCATAATCAGCAATAACATGGGCTAGTTTTTGCTTAAACTCCCCCTCTTCAAGCCTATGCCACAGCGGCAAACAAACCTATCAGCTCTCTGAAAACCAGCTATTTTGACCAGTTTTACATCAGCATGCCCCATAATGTAAAACGGCGTACAAAAAATTACCAAGTAACCTTGGGAAACAGACTTAAAAAGTTAACATACCGGCAATATGCGATTATCCGGAGAGTTATAAAGTTGCAAATTATAGCCGAGGAAAGACATTAACAATGTCTGGCAGTTTTTATCGAAAAATAAAAACATTTAATAAATTTTACGTGGCTTTATTCAAGCAATATTTTTCTTCATTTCAATCTTTTATAATAATCAATCTCCTTTGTTAGTCCTCAGAAAGTTTGGTAGTTCCTGTAGCTGTAGCACTGATCCCTTTCAAACAAAGATGTGGTGAGCGTAGTTGAGCTTGTCCAAAGCCGTAGCCGTAAATAATGGATTGGGCAACCTAAGGCAATGGTTACCCTCCTCTTAATCTACTGTTTTTTATATAAATAACATTAATAAATGTTGCCCTTCACTAACTAAAATTAAAAGGTATTGTTAAATAAATATAGATTTCCTATTATTCCGAATAGGCCATGAACAGCTTGACCGAGCATAAAAGCATGTCTTGGTTTTTGCTGTAACATTTGGTTTTCCGTTTCAACCTTGCCAAACCGTGCCGCAATAGGCTGTTGTAGCCTTCCGCCGTGTAGGTCTCTACCTTGGATTGCGTATGCAACGCGGCGGGCACAAAATGCTCGTAAGGTTGCCAATAATCTGTCATCACCGCTTCGATTCCAAGCCGTTCAACGTCCGCCCAGAGCCTCCGCATCGCGGAGAGAGCCCACAACGGCGCAACCGAGGAACTGTCTCATATCGATCAATAACCGTCCACTTGTGCCCTGTGGGTAGACTCAGCAGTAGTTTTTTATGCCCGACATAGCTGTGCAGTTCGTCCATTGCCACCACCTTGACTTCGGTGCCCGAATTGCGGATCGATTCGATTGCCTTGCCGAAGGACTTGACCCAGTAATAGACGGCAATGTGGCTGACTTCCAAAAAACGGCCTATCGCGCGGAATCCCATGTCTTCCAAATACAGCTGCAAGACCCTGCCGCCTGACCGCCGCACCCGCCCCGCGTTCCCACGGTGTGCCGATATCCACCGCCTTTGCAGCGTGCCATTGACGATGCCGTCCTTGACGCATTCTACGCCATGGCATTTTGGACAATTTGCCATCAAAACCAAACCCCAGCAGAAATGGGAAAGCTTATAATGACTATATTATTTTAACAATACCGTTAAAAATTACTCAGATTCCCCCGCTTACACTTGATTTAACTCAATATAACCTATCAGGTTAACAGATAACCTTCCGGATCGATCAACGGCCGCACTTTACCGGTCTTCCTATGGTGAATAGTTAAAATATTTCAAAATAACACCATGCCAGCATTTTCTGATAAAAACGGTAATCCACCGATTTCAGATCAATTATTTCCGCCTACAATAAAATGAATGTAGCCCAACGCTTTTGATCTTTCTATTGCCAACATACCTCTTAAACACGAACTGTTCAAAAATTAAAGGGGCGAATCAAAAACACCGCCTAATAAAGCAACAAACAATTCAATCAAGACGCTCACTACATAAAAGTTAAATGAATAAAGGACTCAGCTCAAGTTATAATTTGAATCATCACATTTACTTTAATCTTAAATAAGTTACTTTCTATTTCAGCAGAAATAGAAAATTAAAGGACATAAGTCTAATGAAAGTATTAGCCATAGAAACGGCAACCGAAGCGTGTTCTGCGGCTTTATTGATAGATGGCAAAATCACTGAACGCTACACGGTATCTCCAAAGGAGCATACTAAACTTATACTGTCTATGATTGATGATTTAATGTCGGAAGCTTACTTAAAACCGGCCAAACTCGACGCATTGGCATTTGGTTGTGGCCCGGGTTCTTTTACAGGTGTACGCATTGCCACTGGAATTATCCAGGGCATAGGATTTGCCTATAACCTACCAATAATTCGGGTATCAAACTTAGCAGCAGTTGCCCAAAATTTCTTCGATAAGAATCAGGAAAATATAGCTTTTGTTGCTATGGATGCCCGAATGGATGAAATTTATTGGGCGGTATATCAGCGCGGCGCTACTGGTTATGCCGAATTATTGGGCAACGAATCTGTTATTCCAGCAACTGCAGTTGAATTCCCCAATACTTCAGGGGTAGGTATCGGCACAGGTTGGAAAGCGTATCATCACGAATTAGTTGTGCGGCTAGGAGAAAGTCGCGTTAGCCGTTTTGAATGCGAAAACCTACCACACGCCCGTGCTATAGCCCAGTTAGGTGAGGAAGGGTTCAATCGTGGCTTAGGAGTGTCAGCGGAGCTGGCGTTGCCGGTCTATTTACGAGATAAAGTGGCAAAGAAAACATCTGAGCGTTAATATAACTTATTGATAAATAAAACAAAATAGACTTATGCAAACTACATGTTAGCCATACTTAATATCTATAACTTGCAAATAATCCTCTAAAACAATAAGTAATCATACCAATTTTCAAAACTGAGACACATTGTTAAGCTGTGTCTGAACAATAAAAACAAGCGGAATGTTGATTGCTTATAAAGCTGTGCAGCCAATTTTTACACTATTAAAGAAATTTTTAAATTAAATAATGATTATAGAAAAGCGTAAATACATTCGGAAACAGAAATCAACCGAAACAGACTGGAAACCTGAGCCGAATTTCGTTGAAATTGAACATTGGGGGGATATACGCCTGCCTGTTGCAATCCCTAAACTCATACTGTTCATTGGGATAGTAATTGCTGGACTGTTTGGTTACCTATTAGGCAGTTTTTTTTAATATACTAAGTTTTTTGAGTTTCCGAAATTACATGCCAACTCTAGCTTAAGTCGGAAAGTATAAAATACAGAAGCAATATTTTTGATAACTAGACTTCAGTAAAATAGTAGGAATGCGACACATCCTTGTGCCTGAATAA
This sequence comes from Methyloglobulus sp., assembly GCA_965247625.1. GTDB lineage: Bacteria > Pseudomonadota > Gammaproteobacteria > Methylococcales > Methylomonadaceae > Methyloglobulus. The sequence goes on from CBDFHL010000002.1 coordinate 104,771, forward strand.
TATTACTTATTTTTATTCCGTTCGTTAACTTCTTTAATTACTTCATCTGCGACATTTTTAGGGCACGGCAAATAATGTGAGAACTCCATAGAGAACTGGCCACGGCCAGATGTCATCGTACGCAAATCGCCAATATAACCGAACATTTCGCTTAATGGCACATCTGCTTTCACGCGCACACCGGTTACACCCGGATCTTGCGACTTAATCATGCCACGGCGGCGATTAAGATCACCGATCACATCACCTACATGTGCATCTGGAGTGAAAGTGTCTACTTTCATAATTGGCTCCAGCAATTGTGGGCCTGCTTTCGGTATGGATTGACGGAATGCTGCTTTAGCAGCAATTTCAAATGCAATCGCAGAAGAGTCAACGGCGTGGAATGCACCATCAGTCAAAATGACTTTAAAGTCCAAGCAAGGGAAGCCCGCTAACACGCCTTTATCCAACATACTCTTGAAGCCTTTTTCAACTGCTGGCCAGAATTCACGTGGCACGTTACCGCCAGTAACCGCTGACTCAAATATAAAACCAGTGCCTGGCTCATTCGGCTCAATAACATAGTTGATTTTACCGTACTGGCCAGAACCACCCGACTGTTTCTTGTGGGTGTATTCATCTTCAACGCGTTTAGTAATCGTTTCGCGATAAGCCACTTGTGGTTTACCGACGATAACGTCAACGCCGTGTGTACGTCTTAAGATATCTACTTTGATGTCAAGATGTAGCTCTCCCATACCTTTAAGAATGGTTTCACCGCTGTCTTCATCTGTTTCAACGTGGAACGAAGGATCTTCCTGAATCATTTTACCGAGCGCTATACCCATTTTTTCAGATGCAGCTTTGTCTTTGGGACTAATCGCTAACGAAATAACGGGATCTGGGAAAACCATAGGCTCTAATGTTGCGGGGAATCTTGGATCACACAAAGTGTGGCCTGTTTGAATATTCTTCATACCCAAAACAGCAACAATGTCACCGGCTTGTGCAGATTCCAGTTCATTACGAGAATCTGCATGCATTTCGACAATACGGCCAATACGCTCAGTTTTACCAGTGAAAGTATTGAGTACGTTTGTTCCTTTTTCCAGCTTACCGCAATAAATACGGAGGAAGGTTAACGCCCCATATCGGTCATCCATGATTTTGAAAGCTAAAGCACGAAGTGGTTTATCCGCATCAACAATCGCGAATTCACCTGTTGGATTACCTTCAAGATCGACTTCTGGTTGTGGTTTGACTTCGGTTGGATTGGGCAGATAGTCAATAACACCATCAAGAACTAATTGCACCCCTTTGTTTTTGAAAGACGACCCACAAAAAGTTGGGAAAAAATCGAGGTTAATTGTACCCTTACGGATACAACGCTTAATAGTCTCAACATCAGGCTCTTCGCCTTCCAGATATTTTTCCATGACATCGTCAAATTGATCAGAAACCTGGTCAATCATTTTTTCACGCCACTTTTCAACGTCAGCTACCATGTCGGCCGGTACGTCTTTAATTTGATAATTCATTGGATCACCGGAGTCATCCCATATCCAGGCTTTACGGGATAGCAAATCGACAACCCCAACAAACTCATCTTCCCGCCCGATAGGTAATGTCATAACTACAGGCACTGCACCAAGTACGTCTTCAACTTGTTTAACTACGCGGAAGAAATCAGCCCCAATGCGATCCAACTTGTTGACATAAATAACCCGGGCAACTTTAGAATCGTTGGCATACCGCCAATTAGTTTCCGATTGTGGCTCAACACCACCGGAGCCACAAAACACACCAACGCCGCCATCCAAAACCTTTAATGAACGGTATACTTCAATAGTAAAATCAACGTGACCTGGGGTATCGATAATATTAAAGCGGTGATCTTTCCAGAAACAAGTTGTCGCCGCTGATTGGATGGTAATACCACGTTCCTGTTCTTGTTCCATAAAATCGGTCGTCGCAGCGCCATCATGCACCTCGCCAATTTTGTGGATTTTACCGGTCAGTTTTAAAATGCGCTCGGTGGTCGTGGTTTTACCGGCATCCACATGCGCGAAAATACCGATATTTCTGTAAAGCGATAAATCTGTCATAGTTGCACTCTAACGTTAGGCATAAAAACTGTGTTGGAGACCACAATCGTGGGTAATCTCTTGTCGGTGTAAACCTTAACCGGGAATTAACATGACCTACCCTGCATCAATGCTTGATGCCAGAATAGGACGGCAAACTTTACCGGAGGAGTAATCAATTAATTCAATAAACTTCGGTTAAAAAAGACACTTGCATAAATCAAGCAGCGACTTTCAGCCAGTAAAGTTTATAAAGCCGATTATTTTAACCTATAAGCTTAATAAAACACAAAAATTCCCCTTACTTTTAGTCTGTAAGCATTTTTACTAAACACACTTAGTTTTTCGTGAATATTAAAAAATAAATTTTCCTCAACCTTGTATATAGTCACTATTTAGTTCTGAAGCATGTCCTAATAGTTGCATCAACTATTCTCAGAATAACAACCGCTAGCAGACTCGTAATTCAGAATTTTTAAGAAAGTAATTTTAAATTAGGCAGGCAGAGTGTGTGTGGGGGGGGGGGCAGCTATACTGCTCAGTAATACTAATAAATTCATCACCAAGACGTAGGTAGTTTTTTACTTATGATCAACGCTTTGTCCTCTATATGCACATAGCCACCTTTGGTCAACTCGTGCATTACTTTGTTTATCATTTCTCTAGAAGCACCCACCATGGATGCCAAATCTTGTTGTGTAGGCCGATTATAGATCACCCTAACCTCCCCTTGTGGCACAGAGAGCTCTTGTAGCGTCTGAATAGTACGTTCATATACATTCGACAATGCCATTTGCCTGACTTTGTCGGTTAACTGCCTAATTTTATCAGACATAATACTTAACAACGCGATAGCAACTACCGGATTAACCATCAACCAGTTAACAAAATCTATTTTTGATATGACCGCGCATGTTGTCGGCTCTAATGTAACTACTGATGCTGACCTAGGTTCGTCTGAAAGCAAGGCGATTTCACCAAAATAAGAACCAGGCTCCTGGATTAAAAGTGTGACCTCTTTGCTTTTATCGTCACTACTATACACCCTTACTTTACCTGTCAGGATTATATAAAGAGAGCTAGTTTGATCTCCTTCCATAACAATTGTTGTTTGTCTGGAAAATTTTGCCGATTTAGCTTTTTCAGACAAGGCAAGCAAAACCTCATCGGCTAAACCCGATAAAAAAGGAATTTTTTTTAGCCCGCGGAATACCTCTTGCTGCATATTACTAATATCCTAATTTTTAACAGAATAATTTAGCGAAAAATCATTTTTAACTGTAATCCAAACTGAGGGTTCAGTCGTTTTTAACCACCTACTTTTAGGCTACCATAGCCGATAGTTCATTATATGCTTATTAAGTTTGCTAACCAGAAGTAAATTTTAATCATATTAATATCAGCTAATCAATGTATTAGAAGAATTATTTTCAACATTTAAAAAAATTTTGATTTTGAAGAAGTGGTTAAGGAGTGCATCTAAAAAATTTATCGGTATAATTTGCTAAAGCTGATTATGGACAGTACAACGGCTCTCAACAAATTCACAGAATAACTATTACAAGTATAGGATATGATTAGCATTTTACTTGTAGATGACCACGAACTAGTCCGTTCCGGCTTCGAGGCTCTATTAAAAACCGCCAATGACATTTCAGTGGTAGGTGTTGCCCAATCTGGGGAAGAAGCGATCAAGCTGATCGCTGAAATACCGGTTGACGTGGTGCTGATGGATATAAATATGCCAGGAATTGGCGGGGTGGAAGCGTGTAGAAGAATTTTGAAACACAACCCTAAAGTAAAAATCATTGCTCTTTCTGTGCACAACGATGGCCCCATTCCTCAACAAATGCTCAAACTAGGCGTATTAGGTTTTATTTCCAAGGGCTCGCCGGTAGATGAAATGATACTGGCAATCCGTAAAGTTATGGCGGGTAAGCGGTATTTATGCACTGAAGTAGCTAATAATTTAGCTTTACAAGACCTTCCGGGCAATCACGAATCGCCTTTTGCTAAGCTTTCCCAACGGGAATCCGAGATCGTTACACTTATCTTGCAAGGTAAAAAAATCCAGGAAATGGCTGATATGCTAACCTTAAGTGACAAGACAATAAACACATATCGCTACCGCTTATACGAAAAACTGCAAGTAAAAAATGACGTAGAGCTAACGCGATTGGCTGTTAAATTTGGTCATATTGACTCAGGCTTGATATAACAACATCTAAAAAATCCGATTAAAAACCGGCTATTTTTTTCAACTTGTCGGGTTTCCCGTTTGATAATATTGCTGTTCCCGGACAATGCCCGGAAACAACTAAATTTAGCTAAAGTATTTCACGTGCTTTGGCGAAAGCATCCCTAAAATCAAAGTACAACGGCTTATTTGTATCAACCATCGCTTTCAATAAGATATTCTGAAGTTGATATTTGATATCGCCCACGGCTAAAGCGCCGATGCCCACCGCACCTTTGGAGTTAACGGCATGAGTTAAAGGCGCGCCATTGTCACTGCGTTTGATACCTTCTATACCGAGCGGCGGCACCGCATTAACATCGCCGGCGACCAGTAAATGCCTCGCTTCACTAAGTACGCCTTTACCCAGCACCTGAATACCTGCTTTAGCGGTGCAAAAAATTATGTCGGCCTCACCAACCAAACGTGCTTTATCCGCTTCTGAACTGGCGTAAGAACCTTTCAAAGCAGTTCCAAACCTAGTGTTATATTCCTTAGATACAGCTAAAGCTGTATCTACTGATAAATGGTCGGTTAACGTTGTATCAGCGCCAGCTAGCGATGCAATAATTCCTGTCGCAATGCCAACGGCACCGGTACCGCCAATAACCACAGCAGTACAATCTTTAAGTTCTTTTCCGTGTTTTTCTTTAAGCTGCTTTTCCACACAGCCTACCAATGCGGCCGCCGTAGTAAAAGCGCCACTGGGATCAGCAAATACTGATACCTCAAATGGAGGAACCATGGCTTTTTTGCAAACATCCATCATCTCGATAGCCAGTGCTATATCGCGGCCACCAATGAACACGCCGGTTTTTTTTACGCCAGCCGGACCGCGCGAAAAAATCGCATCCTGCACCAAGCCATGGACATTTTCTAATTTGACATTGCTATATGGCATCATCACATCGAAACCGGCATCCATAGCCATGTTAATATCAAACGGGCTGTTATGCGGCATAGGATCTAACATATGCAGAATGCTACGTTTTTCAGTGGCCATAATATATTCTCGGAAAGTTTACGGTTTAAAGCAATTAAGACGCTGATTTAATATAATCTCTGGCTACTTCGAAAGCATGTTCAAAATGTAAGTAAATCGGCTTATCGGTTTCGATCATCTTCTTTAACAAACGGTTTTGCGCTTGATATTTTACATTACCGATTGCCAAAGCGCCGACGCCAACTGCTCCACTTTTCGATCCGGGTATTGCCACACCACTATGAAAAGCATCCACACCCGCTATGCCAGCGGGAGGAACAGCATTAACATCAGCGGCAACTTTTAACTGTGGTGCAGAAGCAATTAATTCGGTGCTTAATAATTCTATTCCGGCAGCACCTGTCGCAACTACAATATCTGCTGTCTTGATGTATTCGCCTTTATCGGCATCGGCACCGGCAGTAATATTTGTTTTTCCTTCGCCAAATTCAGCATTACACATATCGGCAATTTGCTGGGCTTTTTCAAGCTGACGCCCAATAATTCTTACATTTGCCCCAGCTTTTGCTGCAATTACGGCAGCAGCCTGACCAACCGGCCCCGTGCCGCCGAGTGCTAACATGGTTTTTCCAGCCAAGTCAGTATTAAATTTAGTGGCTAACTCCCGTTCAACGGCTGCCATCATACCGGCAGCGGTAGTGAATGCGCCGCTGGGGTCAGCAAAAACTGACACTTCAAAAGGCGGCACCATGGCTTTTTTTGCTGCCCTTAGCATATCCATGGCTTGCTTGGTATCGCGCCCCCCGATAAAAATTGCGGTACGTCTTAGATTTTTTGCGCTCCGCGAGAAAATTGCATCTTGGACTAAGCCCTGCACTTCGCCCTGTTCCACATTCAGGTAAGGCACTGTAGATACCCACCCGGCATCCATCGCCATGTTAACATCGAAAGGACTGAGATTTTTTGCTGTCGTCAGCATGTGTAAAATATAGGGCTTTTCCATTATCTATCCTCAACTAAATTGCGCGTGAGTATAAAAGAAAACTGTCCGGATTAACAACGCTTCTGCAATTTTCCAATATTGTCCATAGTGTTTTTTCTGTAATGGACTAATTTACTTGGTTTCGGCTTGATAATTCCAATAACTTCCCTCTGCTTTCCGCCAAGATCCTACTTTTAAGCCTTTATCGAAACCCACCTGGATAGCACCCTCGCCAGCGCTGGTTAACCAATAAAAACCAGCAGCACGATAACGTTCAATTACATCTGGATGCGGATGGCCAAACTGGTTACGGTAACCCGAGGGAACCAAAACAATTTCTGGCTTTACTGCCTGAAGAAAGCTGCGGGTTGAAGACGTCTGGCTACCATGATGTGGTGCAATTAAAACATCCGCCTTAAGCCTTTCCCCATAGCTCGCAACCATTACCGACTCCGCGCTTGCCTCAATATCACCGGGCAACAATGCAGTGTATTTTTGGCTTTTAATTTGCAACACACAGGAGTTGTCGTTATCGGAAAAAAATGCCCCTGGTATAGGGGATAACACGGAAAACTGCACACCATCCCACAACCACGATTGTCCGGTCTGGCAGGACGTTGGCGAATAACGGCTTAACAATTGTGGCACACTGGTAATCACTTCAGATGCCTTAAATTGCCTAAGCAACGAATCTGCCCCACCGATATGGTCATTATCACCATGACTCACCATTACCTTATTAATTTGGCTTATCCCCTGGCTACGCAGATATGGAACCAAAATACTGCGGCCAGCGTCATTTGTTTCAGAAAACTTGGCACCCGTATCGTAAACCAAGACATGATTCGCAGTTTGCACTACCACAGACAAACCTTGCCCTACATCCAACAAGGTCAAGTCAAATGCACCCGGCAGTGGTTTAGTCGTTTGAGTCAACAGTAAAGGACACAGCAAGATTAATCCCAGCCAGCGCGACCGCATCCCCTTGGGCGCCAGTAATATTACCACCCCGAAACCTGCAAAAACCGATGCCCACCAGGAAGGTTGTGGATAGGTTATAGTCGCTACCGGCAAATTGGCCAATTTAGTAAGAACCCACCATAAACCTTCTAATACCAAGGAAACTAACGTAAAAAGCAGATTGGCTATGCCGACCGTAGAAGGTATTAGCAAAAATAACACGGCACATAACGCTAGTGGGACAATAAATAAACTGATCACAGGTACCGCAATCAGGTTAGCTGCCGGCGCTATCAACGATATTTGTTGAAAACAATACAGTAGTAAAGGCGCTAAGCCAAGCGATGTCGCCCAATTGATTTTAATAGAACCAACAATAAACCCAGGATTGACTAAGCGGCCGCTGATAACATAGATAATCAGGCTGACCGCCAAAAACGACAGCCAAAAACCAGGCAATAAAATGACCAAGGGGTCGATAACCAGCACCAACAAAAGTACAACAACAAGAGTATGATAAGGTTTAAGATTTCTCTGTAGTACAATAGCCGACATTGCTAACGCAATCATTAGTGCCGCTCGTTGGGCAGGTACTGCAAAACCTGTTATACCTGCATAAAATATGGCGCTTATTGTCGCGACTAAAGCGGCTATTTTTTGCGGAGAATACCTCAAAAACCCAAAACGCGCCCATAACTTGACAATGAATAGATAAACCAAACCGGCAATCAAACCGACATGTGAGCCGGAAATTACCATAAGATGTGTCGTTCCAGTCGCGCGAAAAACGTCCCACTGAGTTTGGCTCAGGTTACTACCATCCCCTATCGTCAATGCTTTAATCATGGCCGAATTTGCGGAGGAAAAGTTAAGTTGCTGTAATTTATGGCTTAGTGTCTCACGCCAATGCAACAAACTAAAAGCGGAAGACAACATTGGCAGTAATTGCGGTGTTGGGCTGTCTCGCACATAACCAGTAGCACCAATGCCTTCGACGAATAACCAACGCTCGTAATCAAAACCACCTGGATTAAAATTGCCATGCGGCGGTTTTAACCTAACCGCTAATTGCCAGTAGTCACCTGCTTTAACTGGCTTATCAGGGTAATACCACGTTAACCTTAGCTTTTCGGGAACAAACTCCGGTGCTTTAGTGGTTTTAAAGGTAAAGCGCACATGCTTTTCGTCAACCTCAGGCAAATCGGCTACATAACCTTGGATAACCAGATCGTGACCCGCTAATTGTTCCGGCAAACGGTTATCAAGTCGGTTTGAAGCAAATATTATTGCCCAACACATGCCGAGCAATATCGCGGCGAGGAACCAAATCCGGAGCCAAACCATGATTACGACAATGCCCAGCAACGCCACCAGCCATTCAGCCCCCGGTAACACTGAAAACTGCTGAATACAGAGGATTCCAGCAAGAAAAAATAAGACGGTAACAACCATTTGGCGCAGTAATCAATGAGCGTGAAATCTGATAAGATATATTAATTGGTAACGGTGATTGCAGTTATGGCAAAAGAATTTATTAAAAAATTGATCCATCGGTTCGTACCTGACCCTGATGTCATAAAAAATCACAAAAATTTGCAATTTCTTGGTGAAAAATTGCATGACCCTAATTTGTGGCATATCAACCGCAGCTCCATTGTTAAAGCATTTGCTATTGGCCTGTTTTTCGCTTGGGCACCAACACCGACGCAAATGGCGTTTGCTGCGGCAGCTGCCGTCTACTTTCGCGCAAACCTTTTGATTTCAGTAGCTCTAGTATGGATTACAAATCCCATAACTATGCCACCTTTATTTTATTTTGCTTACCGGGTTGGCCTGTGGTTTTCCCACAAAGCATCACCCGCCGATAACTTTGTCTTTTCTTTGGATGGGATGTGGTCAAGTTTAGGGGAAATGATTAGCCCATTTTTGCTGGGGTGCTTGATCTTGGGCTTAATCTGCTCATTAACCGCCTACATTGGCATGGACATATTCTGGCGGTATCATGTCACCAAAAATGGACAGAACGCCAACTAAAACGAACACCACCGGCTGAATTGCCTTAACTCTGCGAGCCATAAACAATCTAGATTAACCTTAATTTTTTCATAATTTTTTAACTTTTAATATCATCATGAATCAAAACAGCACTACTCTAATCGAACAATACTATGCCGCCTTCAACCAAGGTAATATGGACACATTTCTCGATTTATTAACTGACGATGTCATCCACGACATTAACCAAGGTAAACGCGAAGTCGGCAAAGATGCCTTCAAACAGTTTATGGCCTGTATGAACCACAACTACAAAGAACAACTGGTTGACATGGTCATCATGGCAACTGCTGACGGTAAACGTGCAGCAGCTGAATTTGTGGTGTTAGGTGAATATATCAAGTCCGATGACGGCTTACCTGCTGCAAAAGGCCAGAAATACAACCTGCCAGCCGGGGCTTTTTTCGAGATCCGTGGCAATAAGGTTGCGCGGATAACCAATTATTACAACCTGCAAGATTGGATTGCACAGGTTAGCAACTAAGCCAGATACCTCAAATGAAGCCAATAAGCATCGCCATTATTCTAGGTTTAACCTTGCTTTATTTTGTGAACGCCGCATTGAAGATCGATATTTTCAATTGGGAAATGATCATTCACAGCGGCATCCGATTTTTTACTGGCTTCATTATTTTAGGTGCTGGATACTTCTATGCCCATAAAGTCGAGTTAAAAATTTCACTATTTTTAGTTTTGATGTTGGTTCTAGCTGATGACATCCTGGATTACTTTAGGCATGTGGCAAGCTTTAGTGCCGAATACATGCTACATGGTTTGTTTATGCTAGTTTGGGGATCAGTAGCGGGGTATTTAACTATGCGATATATAAAAGCCAAATCAACCTTGTAACCTTAATAAAGTAGCAGCCCCCAAAATATTCTATTTAGATTTCACTAAAAAAATCGTCATTAACGTTTTCAACTAAAAATAAGCAAATGTATTCTCAACACCTCTACTTAGGATTCTTGCAAGTGTACTTATACACCTTATCCGAATTTGGCTTCTTTGGCTTAAACTCATTTATTATTTGATTTCAATCACATAATCTACTGACAGTAATTGTATTTTTTTCTTAAGCGTTGATAATTAGGCTAACAACGTTCCAATTAGCCAGATGCCTACTCATGCAAACACTAAACAATAATCCGGTTGATAATAAAAACTGGTTTAATCAGCATGCAACAAAACAATTTACTTCAAATGGTCGTTTGGGGGTTCGATTCATAAGGGATGACATTATCGTCACTGTAAGTAAAATGAATTTATTAAATTCGACTTTCCCGTCAAACCGCGAGGAAACATTTGTTAAGCTCGTCGACATTAGCAGCAAAGGTATTTCGATAACAACCAACGTAAAGCTGAGTATTAACAAAAAACTTTATTTAACCATCAATTTTATAGGGCTTAAAACATTTGAGATCAAAGGCTCGGTCGTCCGTATTACCAAAAGCAAACGCCCAGTCTACGGGATAAAATTTGATAAAGTTAACGCACACATGGCCGAATATATGCTGTCTTCACAAAAAAAACTGACATTCAAATAACTTTAATTAAGGTATCAATTGATTTTATAGGTTCGTTGAAAAAATAAAAGTGTGCTTTTACTTAGCAGAGCCACAAACCATCAGCATTAACAAGTTACACCCCTCAGTTATGAGCTTATAGTGTTTTTGCCAAATAAGCCACTGCGACGGCAGGCGCACAATCCGCTGGCATTAACCTGCTTTCAGCAAATTCCAACAAAAACAATTCAGAAAAATCCACATAAGGTCGCGCCATTTGTACGGCAAGTTGCTTAACGAGGAATCGTCCAACACCTGCGCCAATTAAAGGATAGCTCTCAGATGTTGCACAACGCCGATTTAATTGATGCTCACATGCGCTTTGGATATGTGCTAATTGTCGGTTTTTTATATCATGTGCAAAACTAACCCAACGCGGCAATTCATTTTCATAAAAATCGCAACCTATCATTCGGCTTAAACGTTTTGCACTAGCCAATACTGTTTTTTCGGCACCATCGGTAGTTGGTGTTTGGTCATGATACTCATTTAATTCACCAGAAACACGATAGACATCCGCCATCGTCGCAAAATATTCTGCCATTAAGCCCACAGCTTTTCCGTCATCACGGCCAATTTGACTGATGGCCATCACTGGCGTCCTGATAATGCCGGTATAGACCAATTCTTGGGAAATTAACCGCTCATAATCACTATAACCTTCAGCAGTAACCTTACCCTCCTGCAGTAATAAAATGTCGGTCGTAGTACTTCCTATATCGACAAACAAACCATTACCAAGCTTTTGTGCAACATAACTAGCACTAGCGAGCCAATTGGCCGAGGCAATGGCAGGAAAATGCTTGGGGGCGACTTCCTTAATTTTAAGCAAGCCTTTAATACCTGCATAAACCCACAACTCGGCATCAGGTAATAACGCTTGCATTTCATTAAGGATGCATCTTACACCATCATCCCGGTTAGCGAATAAATCAGCCAATTCACCAGTCATCGTGAGTATATGTCGCCTGCAACCCAACAATGGTAATTGGGCAAGAATTACTTGCGCCGCATCGGCTAATTTGCCAATCCCTTTCCACAATTCACAAGGCTGCTGGTAAACGCCGACAACACCCCTTTCCGGGTTAATCACGGCGGCTTTAAGGTGGGCACCACCGATATCCCAACCTATTATGTGAGTTAACATTTTTTTTTCGCTAGTTAAAGGTTACAGAAATTGTTTGGTTTCGGAGCCGCAACAAAGTCGGCTCGCCATATGTTAATTCCAATACTGAGGCGACACAGTTTATCCCGGTAGCATCATAGATCCCGGCAAACGAACTGGTTAACCTGGGATTGATTTCAAGCACATAGATTTGATCGTTAGTTTCAATCAAATCTATGCCAACATAACCCCATAACTGCGGCAACGCTAAAGCAAGACTATCAACTAATTCTCTATATTTTAATAAGTTAACAGGGATATTAACTACAATTTTATCAAGATGATATTGGTTGTTAGCGAAGGTAAAATGCTGCTCATTAACACATAACAGCCAACCTAACCCTTGGTTGAATAAACAACACATACTTGTTTTTTTACCTTGAATATGCGGCTGAATGATAAAAAGCTCTTGATTAAGTGTGGCGATAATTTCCATAAAACCCTGTGGATTATCAACTACAAAGCTATGCTCACAGCCCACACCATCCCGCGGTTTTATTAGCCATTCACCTAAAGAAAAGCTGAACTTATTTAGCTTATACGTTTTTATGGTAGGGATACTGTTTTGCTTAAATAACTCATACGCCAACCATTTATCACCGGCAAGTGAAACCGCATCTGCGGACGTATTGAGCAATATTTTGCCGGATTGTTCAACTTCTAAACATAAGGCTTGTAGAATCCCTCCAGTTTCCGGGGCAATCGGCCAAACGGCATCATTTTTTGCAATTAGGGTGCTAAATTCATGCAAACAATCGTGTTGTTCTGAAATAACGTGAATCACGAATGATTTGGGAATCATTATTCGACCTATCATCCGCTGATCAAGCAAAAGCGTAACAGTCATCGAATCCAGCCTGGCGAAGTTATCGACCAACGCCTGGAGCATTAATAAACCTTCTTTTGCCAGTGATTCAGGCAGTTCGGCCTGATTAAATCCGCCGCCTATGATATATTCAAAAATTAAAATTTTGTATTGTCTCATTAACAAAATTTTATCATTGTGTTTGCCAACAACCGACCTTATTCCGTTAACCCCATGCAAATTATTCCTGTTATTGATCTAAAAAACGGTATTGCAGTACATGCGAAACAGGGAAACCGTGATCATTATGCGGCATTGGCCACAACGCTTTGCCAAAACACAGAGATTTTGGCCTTGATTAGTGCTTTTCAGCAATTATTTGCTATAGATACAATATACATCGCCGACCTTGATGCAATTACTAACCAAGGTGAAAACACGGCGTTAATAACCCTATGCCTGCAAACTTACCCTGAGATTAAATTCTGGATCGATTGCGGTTATCCACTTCCCGATAATGATTTGTTTTTCCTACCTAATTATGTACCTGTATTAGGTAGCGAGTCTTTTAATGATGCTAATGTTTTTGAAATCAGGAAATTTACCCAAAACTTTATTCTTTCGCTGGATTATTCACTTCATGGCAAAATGGGATCAACCACCTTATTTAACGACACTTCATTTTGGCCTGAGCATATCATCGTAATGACCTTGCCCAATGTCGGTAGAGAGATTGGACCTGATTTCACTACGTTGTATGCTTATAGGAATGATTATCCTGGCTATAACTTTATTGCTGCTGGCGGTATCAGAAACAAACAAGACTTAATCCTCTTAAGCGAAATCGGCATTCACTACGCATTAATTGCAACAGCACTACATAATGGCAGCATTCAACCTGAAGATATGACTGATTGATAGGCAAAAAAATACCCCGACTAGCGGGGTATTTTTACTTTGCAACTTGGAAAAGTGCTTAGTTTGGTGCAAACGGATGTTTTGCAGTAGTTTTAGCTTTAACTACTTCAGCCGCAGTAGGTGAACCTGCTACAGCGCGTTTTAATGCTTCTTTAGTTGCATCGTAGTTAAATTTTTGGATTTTACTGTCATCTTCAGCTGCCCAGTGAATGAATACACCCACTGAAACAAATAAATTATCAGCTTCATCAGCAGGAATGGTACCGTCTTCTACACAATCAGCAATCGCCATAGCAACGCCACGTTGTGCTGGCCCAAACATTTGCACAGCTTGTTTAGCACCTTTAATAGTCACTTTGTTGAACATAACAGTTGAAGGCTTAACCATCAAGTTAGGCGCTACAACAGCCAACAAACTGGAAAAACCATCTTTGTTGTTAGTCAAACAATTTGCAAATGCAGACTCAGCCGCTGAGCCTCTTGGTCCGATAATTAAATCGATGTGCGCGACTTCATTTCCGTCACCTACCAAAGATTCGCCAACACACATATTGTTAATTTTCGCCATGCTTATTTTCCCCTCTGAAGAAAAATTTGAAATAACATTAATTGATTAATTTGAATTTCATGCTGAAGTTTTGTCAGTAGTTACTTTTAGTTGAATAACGTCTTCAATAAGCACTGACAAAATAGTCGCTACCGTCATATCAGCAGTAGTTCCAGGGTTTACACCGATTGATTTAAACTCCGAATCTAAGCTAAAAAGTTGTTGCTTAATAGCAGTAAGATCCATTGTTTGACCAAACTCCTTAAGAAACTGCCGCATCCTTACAGCAACCCGCTCCGTGTATTTTTTCCCATGTTTTCTTTCGATATGACTGTCGGGAAATTGGCCTAGCAATTCCGCATAAATAAAAACCGCAGACCAAATATTGTCTCTCCCTTGACTTAGCCTAGCATTGTACCTTAAAACCGCAAAATCGAAAATATCTTTATAACCGCTGACATATTGCAGTGCAATTCTATCCCATTCCTGGGCTAACGCCATTGCTTGCAACAAGTTTACAGCTGGAGACTCCCGCACATCTTGGTCGGGGGCTTCTCCCAATCCACCTGGCATTGCTAGAGTTATCGCCTTAAACATCCATTCAGCATCAAGTATAGTGGTGCTGGCGAGAACGTCAACTAGCACCTGCCGTAAGGTTTGGTCGACCGTCATACGCATTGCAGCTTGTACCAAAGGGGCACACAACAAAATAATTCCAAGATTAGTATTACATCCCACTGCTGTGCGAGTAGCTTTTACGGCGTAGTAAATTTTTTCCCCTAAACTGTAATCTTGCTGACAAAGCGGTTCGGCACTGACTTGGGCACTAATACGAAAATCGTCAACTGTCATCTCATGGCCGTCGGCATAAATACTGACATTGCCGGGTTTGAAGGCCTGCAGTTCTATCTCGCAAGCGTCAAGATAAAGTCTTTGTAATTCTCTACTCGTTATCACGAAACTGCAGTGGTTATTACTGGGGAGTCGTTCTGTTGGAGATACCGTTTAATTAGGTCTTCAGCCAACGTTAAAGCAATATCAATGGATACGACGCTTTGTAGACCTTTCCACGCTGGAATGCTGTTAACTTCGATAACCATGTAATTGCCGTCGTTGTCTTGAATCACATCAACTCCGGCATAATCCATTGCCAAGGCACGGCTGGCTTGGACGGCAAGCTCTGCAAGCACCGGTTCCAAGTCAATTGCTTCACACGTCGCGCCGCGAGAAACATTATTCAACCATGATTTGCCACAGCGCCGCATAATTGCGACAGCACGATGATTAACCACAAATACCCTATAATCAGAAAAACCCAAACCCGCGCACTCGATAAACCGTTGCAAGTAGTACACGCCGTTACTTGGCGTTAACCAGAATAAATCGGTCACTTTTTCCAACCGACGGATACCTTCGCCTTGGGAACCAAAAAGCGGCTTTGTCATCAAACAGTTGCCTATCTTTAATTCATTTTCGGCAATAGCCAAAGCCTCGTCTTGATTGCGTAATATCCAGGTCATCGGCGTAATAATTCCCGCCTGATGCAGCAAAAAACTGGTCATGGCTTTGTCCACACTTCGTTCGATTGCTTGACCGTCATTATATACCGGCACACCTAATAGTTTTAGGGCATGCAATATATCCAGATAGAATACAACCTCCTCTAACGACCCGCCGGGAACGCCGCGCACAAAAACCGCATCGGGCAAACTGGTAGAAAATCCGGGAATATATACAGGTAGTTGGTTTGGCTGAGTTGAAATCCGGCATTCAGTCAACGACACGTAGTCGCTGCGGCAACCGAATTTAGCAAATGCCCTGCACAATTCGCTACCGTGCCATCCGGGATCATCAGTGAAGATCACGATTCGCTTTAAACTCATAGTGATTTAATAATGCTAACCGTAATTAATAATAACGCCAAAACGCCTTAGCAACGGCAACATAGCCCAATAAAACAGCAACATTGTAATTACGGCAAGCCCTAAACTTGGCCAAAACGCCAATCCGAATTTTATTAATATGGGAAACAACAGAAATAAAAATAGCGAGGGAATCACTAACCAAAAAATTTGTTGTGAAAGTTCGCTGATCTGACCCATCGGCGTTCCTTCAATATACATCCATACAAATGCCAATAATGAGGTTAATGGCAAGGCAGCCACCAATGCAGCAAGGCCGCTATGGCGTTTTGCTATTTCAGAAACGGCAACAATTACCAATGCGGAAATGGTTAATTTAAGCAGGTAATACCACATATAAATGCGTTAAGCACCGAAGGACTGATCTAATAAAGCATTGTCCAATTTTCCGGCACGAAAGCTGTTACCTGACTCCACCGCAGTAACAATTACCGAGGCGGGACTGAACAACATGGCATCAATCTTAAAGAAATCATATTCATACTGTTTAAAGATTTCGGCGAATGGTTTACCGTAATCTTTTGATGTTGAACTAGGCAAAGCATCGGCCAATTTTTTAGCTTCGTCATCAGAACCTTTCACAAACAAATGAACCTGTCCGGCAAATAATATTGCATCATTCGTCCGCCCCATAGCTTTGACGAATTTAGGATGTGGCGGGCAAATTGGCGCACTGCCGCTGCCGTCGATGATATTCTCTAACGGGAAATGCAATGCATGCGCCTTATGCATGGCAACCTCCAACACTCGAGCAACTACTTGAACCCCGCCAGCCAAGCTACTGGTAGGCGTAACGATAATAGTCAGTTTTGCAGGCTTGAGCCCACAGGCGTTGGCGACTTTTTCTATAATTTCCACGGGCGGAATGGCATCGTTTTCAATCACCAATACGGCAGAATCTGCGGCGTCTTGATAGGCTAATTCTTTATATAATTCTTCAACCGGCTCTTTTTTCTCGTCTTTAATTTTAGTTGCCATTGCCCGTGCTGGGCCTGAACCTAATGCATAATATTTCTCGTGCGACAGACTCCAGCCGGCATATTGGCTACCCAAACAACTTAACACCGGATTACTCGAATAGACATTGACCGAAAGCGGCCAATTTTCGGTATAAGCCCGTTGGCTAATGGATACCTTACCCAAGCCTCCCATGCAAATCTCCGCGACAATCCGTCCAGCTTCCAGTCCGCCAGGGTGGTTAATCCCCGCATCGATAATTGTGCAGCCATTTTTCAATTGCTCAACGCCGATTCGCAATGCGCTTGCATTATCTGTTAAATATTTAACAAACGGTTGGGTTAATTTATTAACGCTGGCGCTATATTCCATATGATTTAAACCTGTTTAATTGTTGCATAGTAGCTTTTTGAATTTGTTGTATTTGCTCCAACACCGCTAGCTGGGCTTTTCCGTGCGCAATAATACTGCAAATTGGCTGCCCGGTGTTAATTAAGCTGCCTGATACAGGCAAGTCCATCACGCCTTCAGGCCAGTTAAAATTGGGCGGAATAGCTATTGTTTCGGTCGCGTATACTATTTGATAAGCCGTAATGTCAGGCTCAACTTCCTGAAGGCAGGTTAATTCCCCTGCACACGCCAGAAGATGGCGCTTGAATAAATCAGCATCATAAAGCTGCATACTGGCTGGTGGCCTCGAATTAATCTCTAAAAAATAACTATTCTCCCCATCTTGAATAAAATCTAGTGAATTCAATCCTTTCAACGAAAATTCGACGACCAGTTTACCAACCCACCTTGCAATACTTTGCTTTTGTTGCGTAGTTAAATCGGTAGTATTTATGACCCCGGAAAAAATAAATTCATTTTGGCTATCAAGCGCAATCATCCACTGCCGATTAAAGCCGATAATTTGATATTGGCTGCCATTAGCCACAAATAATACCGAATGCGGCATACCTTTTTGATACACCTGCCAATAACCAGCTCTATCAGCTGCCTGATGAGCATCATTAAACCTGGTTATTCCCATACCACCATGACTAAGTATAGGCTTAAACAACCAATCAGCATCTCGCATTGGTGGACAAAAAGCCACATTAGGGAAAACAATTTCTAGCGCTTTAAGTTTTGCGAAAAAAATATATCTATTTTTGAACATTTGGCTAACATCAACCCCATTCCCCAAGACAGGCAATATGTTAGCTATAGCCTTAAGGCTATTTGGATGGTGTTCAAAACCACTACCATAGACTACGCAAGATACCGGATAGCGCTCAATGAAATTTCTAATAGCTGGGATTAAATGATCTTCATCTAAAGACAAAGCCCGTAAATTATCTTTAGCATATCGGCAAGTATCCAAATCCCCACATACATCCACCACCAAAGGCTGGTATCCCGCAATTCGGGCTGCTTGCGCCAACATTCTTCCGGAATAAGCCGCAATTAATATAAAATTGATAGGATTCAAAACGTGCTTGATTTAGTTTGCTTGGATTAAGTTACTAAACGGGATCACATAAGCCCCGTAATTACTTTTAATTTAATAACATTTAGCGAAAAGCACCCAACAATTTAATAGATTGAACTATAATTGCTTGAAGGTTATTTTACAGGCGTGGCCATCCACTTTTTTGCGAGTTTTAATAGACTATGAAAAACGAACATAGAGAGAAAATGAATGAACAGCTCGATGCTCAGATACAGGAGTTAGAGCAGCGATTTAACCAATTTTTAAAAGAATTAGAAGAAGATTTCGATTTCGTGCCATCCGCCATCAAGAAAAACAGCTATGAAGATGATTACTTCCCAGAAATTGATCACCGTCTTGCTAACATAGAAAAAAAATATGCCAGCGTTGACCGTAAATACAATCTCGTTTTAGCTATAACCACATTGATAATGTTCGGCGCATTAGGTTATCTAGGTTGGATTCTGTTCAAATAATTTAGCCCTAAAACTTAAGTTTACAACCCCTCCCAAGGCTTATACAAACCGTCAACATTTACCCCAAACATATCCAATATCCGCCCCACCGCCTCATCAACCATTGCTATTATTGAATCCGATTTATTATAAAAAGCAGGCATAGGCGGAAATACAATTGCACCCGCTTCTGTCACTGTCGCCATGTTTCTAATATGAATCAAGTTTAGTGGGGTTTCACGGGGCATCAACACCAGCTTCTTACGTTCCTTTAACACTACATCGGCCGCCCTAGATAACAAATTATCACCGAAGCCATGGGCAATACCAGCCAATGTTTTCATAGAACACGGCGCAACAATCATACCTTCGGTTTTAAAGCTTCCGCTGGCTATACTTGCGGTGATATCGTTAATAGGGTGGGTAACATCCGCGAACTGCGCTAATTCTGAGCGCTTCATCCCCGTTTCATACTTCAGATTCACAACACCGGCATCTGAGATGACAAAGTGAGTTTCCCACTCATCTTGTTCCTTAAGCACTTGTAACATCCTTACGCCATAAATTGCACCTGTTGCGCCAGTCATAGCAATAATAATTCGTTTTTTTGTAGTCATTAGCTCAGTAAGGCCGCAAATTTATCGGTGGCAGCAACCAGCGCGTCGATCATCTCTTCATGTTGCGCGATGTGTCCGGCGTTGGGCAGAACAATATACTCCGAACCAGGTAATGCGCGATGCAAGCTTAACCCTGATTCCAGCGGACAAACCAAATCATACTGGCCATGGATAATGACTGTTGGTATCTTAGCTAAGCGGCCACACTGACTAAGTATTTGGTTATCTTCGATAAAATATTGCTGCTTGGCATAATGCAACTCCATCCGCACTTGTTTGATAAAACCCTCACTCACCTGCTCTGTTTCCCCGTCCGGTTGAAATAACTTGCCAAGCGCCACCTGGCCATTCCAACCTTGCCAGGCTTTCGCGACACGGGAAGCGATTGCGCTATCACCGCTTATTAACTCCCACAAACCATCGACTAAGTGACTTCTACTTTTCTGAGGCACAGACCCCACAAGATATTCCCAGGATTCAGGATAAATGCGGTTTACGCCACTAACAACAAACCAATCCATATCTTGCGGACGCGCCAGAAATACGCCACGGATTATCATTCCCACCACTTTATCTGCATGTTGTTGAGCATACAAAAGCCCTAATGCGCCGCCCCAAGATCCACCAAATACCAACCAATTCGATATACCCAATTGGCTACGAATCCGCTCCATATCATCAATTAAATCTTGGGTAGTGTTACCTTCAATTTCGCCAAAGGGAAGTGACCGTCCGCACCCCCGCTGATCGAATAGAATGACTCGATAAAGTTGGGGATTAAAAAACCGCCGATGATCGGGTTTGCAACCCGAACACGGCCCACCATGCAAAAAGATGACCGGAATGCCGTCCGGGTTGCCGCTAACCTCCACATAAACCGAGTGCTTGCTGCCGGTTTCCAGAAAGAAAATATGGTGCGGGTCTATTTCCGGATAGAGAATTTTCATGTTAGCCAATCGGGTTAAACTTCATTATCGAAATATCGCTCAGTACTTGATAGTGCTTAACGTTTGCCGTTAATATTTCAAAACCATTCGTGATAGCGGTCGCACCGATTAAGGCATCGGTAAGTTGCAATGAGTGGCTCAAGCAATACTGTTCGACATAGAACATTGCTTTCGCAGAAATATCTTCTGAAAGATAAACAATTTTGGCATTCCATCGCCTAAGCCCCTTACGTAAACAATTCAATTCATTTTTATTACGCATGCCTTGTACTAATTCAATATAACTTACCACTGATATAAAAAAATGCGGCAATGCTTCAATTTGAGTCTTAGCATTGTCGTTACCTTTAAGATACCAAACCAACACATCCGTATCGACCAGCATTAAAACTCGCGACCTTTACGAAGCGTTCGAACGTAGTCATCAACATCAACGATATCCTCGCGATCACGCCAAATACCAAACAACTCGTCTTCACCTGAAAAATTTTTAGTCGAACTGGGATCGGTATAAGGCACCAATTTAGCGCAAGGTTTGCCTCTAAAGGTAATGACAACATCATCACCCAGGGCGACAGCGTCCAATAGTTTTTTGGACTGAAATCGGAGTTCTTTGGCGGTGGCTTTCATATCAATAGGCCTTAATAAAGTATACACTTATAAGTGTATACTTGCAGGAATATGCCGTCAATCCTAACTTTTAAGCAACAAAAGAGGCTAAAGTGTATTCACTCAAATTCAAATCTCGTAATGATAACGGCAAGCAATAATAGTGAGGTGGTTATCATCCACCGCATAAACCAAACGGTTGGATTCATCAATACGCCTTGACCAAAAACCTGATAGGTTCTCTCTTAGCGCTTCCGGCTTACCGATGCCGTCAAAGGGTGAGTTTAAAGTATCGGCAATCAACTTATTGATACGCCTTAATGTTTTTTTATCTTGCCCTTGCATGTAATCAGCCCATGCCGCATCCGTCCAGGCCAGCTTCCTAGTCATCAATAAGATCGAGTTCTTTGCTGTTGCCCGCTTTGTATTGTTCGATAGATGTAGCAAGATGCGCCGCATTAGCCGGAGATTTCAGTAAATGCACGGTTTCCATCAAGCTGTTGTAATAATCCATCGACATAACCACAGCATTTTCAGCATCGCGTCGGGTAATGACCGTGCAATCAGCATCATTGACTACGTTGTCCAGCACTGACTTTAAGCTGCTTCTTGCCTGAGTAAAAGAAACGATCCGCATAATAACCCCAATACCATGTACAATTTATGGTACATGTTAGTTGAAAACAGCTCATGAATCAATCGAACTTAACTTAATATTGCAAAAATTTCAGGCATTACATTATTCAGCGCAAAAAAAAGGAGGGCTTTCGCCCTCCTTCATTTAACACGATGTCCTTATCAATACGGTATCCCTACCGTAACTTACGTCGTCCTTAGAAACCTATACCTAAATAACCACCAGCCGTTAAGCCATTAGTGTTAACACCATCAAGTTTGTTAAGACCGAAGTTGTATCGTACGTCCGCACCAACATACAGGTTACGCCAGATGTTGTAATCCGCACCCGCACCAAAATGGATCGCTGGCATCAAATGGGTAATCGTGTTGATCTGGCTTGGTGGTGACATGACATTTAACGAGAACCCCGCTGGAATGATCCAAGGCCGGAACGCGCTGCCTTTCATAAACTTGATCTTAGGTGCCGCCGTTAAACGTAGTTGGCTCTGGGTTGCTATCGCTTTTTGACCAGTTACTACAGCAGTACCTGTGAAAGTACCAAATTCATTATAGTCAAACATTAGCTCAGCCAGAGTTTCGGTACCTGGCGACAAACCAAACAAATCATCATCTAAGCTAAAATCAAAACCGGCACCGAAATACCAACCGTCTTTATCACTACTATCGCAACCGAATGTGGAACCTTGAAAGCCACCAGTTCCGCAATCGTTGGATGTCGTCGCAACTGGTCGTTGATCATTTCTAGAATAACCGCCACGGAAAAATACCATGTTGTCTTTTGACTTAGCCGGTTTAGCTTTTGATTCTTGCATCCAAGCATCCAATTCTTGGACTTTTGAAGAATCAGCAACGGCTGCACTTTGACCGCCTGCTGAACGCAATGCCGTCACTTCATCTTGGGTAGCACGTAACTGTGCTTCCAACATTTCTACTTTACCCGCTAACGCCGAGCTTGCGCTATAACCGCCTGCATGATGCGCAGTACGGTGGTGTTTATGGTGCTTCTTGCTTTTGTGTGCTAAAGCATCTTGTGGTGCCAGCACAGTGGCCAGCATAATTGCTGACATGGCCATACCTAGCGTTAATTTGGTTTTATTAATCATCGTGTCTCCCCTTATGAGGTTGTTATTTTACAAAAAATTTGTTTTATTACAACAAAACTAATTTACAGGTTAATACTAGCAGTAAATTGTCATTAGGACAAGTTTTTGTCACATTTTTTTTATATTTAATAATTGATATATATCAATAAGATGCACAATAATGTTAATTATTTTGTTGCATTGTTAAAAAATAACAACATTACTACCAAAAAACCACGATAAATTTCCCTTCGCTTTTTGTGATACCCTAAATACGTAAGCAATCACTATTTAGATGCATGCAACAGCCAAATTTTTTTTATTTTTTTTATTGCCCCGCTAATGACTTCCAGCAGTGACATCACTTTAATAGGCGGCGGCGCCTTAGGATTACTGACCGCCCGCGAATTTTATGCAGCCGGTGCAACGGTTACCGTTATCGACCAAGGGTTTATGGGTAAGGAATCGTCCTGGGCTGGCGGTGGTATTTTGTTACCGCTATACCCTTGGCGGCAACATCACGCCATAAGTGACCTAGTTAAGCAAAGTTTTAGTTTATACCCGGCGCTGGCCACTGAGCTTATAGACGATACCGGTATTAACCCTGAATGGCATCCTTGCGGGCTGTTGATTACCCAAAATCCCGATTGTGTTGCCGCCCGTGATTGGTGTAACCATTACGGCGTGGCTTACCAACCCGCCAATAATGCGATGTTAGCCGGGTTAAATACCACACCTAACCATCCCCTCTGGCTGCCGGATATTGCCCAGATACGTAACCCGCGTTTGATCAAATCACTTAAGCAAGATCTGTTGCAAAAAGGTGTCAGGCTAATTGAAAATTGTGAGGTTTCTGGCATTAACCTTGACCAAGGCAAGATTAAATCGGTGTCCACCAGCGCAGGTAACTTGGCTATCAACCAATTGATTATTACCGCTGGTGCCTGGACGGCGAAGGTTATCGACCAGCTTTTGCCATCGCTACGTGCTGATAAACCGAAAATAGCGCCCGTTAAAGGTCAAATGGTGTTATTCGCCGCCGAACCGGATACATTGAAAACCATCGTCCTCGACGGTGAGCATTACCTTATCCCCAGGCGTGACGGCCATATCCTGGCCGGTAGCACAGTTGAACAAAACGAAGCTTTCGATAAAACTCCAACCCCTGCGGGTAAAACTGAGCTGGGTGAATTTGCCTTAAATTTATTACCTAGTTTAAAAAATTTCCCATTAGTCAATCACTGGGCAGGTTTAAGGCCGGGCACACCTAACGGCATCCCTTATATTGACAAACATCCTGAAATTGAAAACTTAAGCATTAATGCGGGACACTTTAGGAATGGCCTGGCGATGGCGCCAGCATCTGCTCAGCTAATCGCCGACTTGATTTTAGATCGCCAAACCTCGATTAACCCTGAACCCTACCGCCTGGATAGGTTAGTGTAGTTACTTTTTGATTATTAATATGATGGATATCTACACCCAGCTTCGCCCGCTCCTATTTAAGCTTGATGCCGAAACCGCGCATGCACTCACCCTAAAAATGTTAAAAATTGCTAATGTTGTGGGTATTAACAAGTTGCTGTATCCAGCAATCCCAAATAAGCCAGTCAACGTGATGGGGCTTGAATTTAAAAACCCTGTTGGCCTTGCCGCCGGTTTGGATAAAAATGGGGATTATATTGATGGATTAGCCGCACTGGGTTTTGGCTTTATTGAAATTGGCACGGTAACGCCCAGGCCACAACCGGGCAACCCTAAACCGAGGTTATTTCGGCTACCAGAACAGCAGGCCATCATTAACCGCATGGGGTTTAACAACCTTGGTGTTGACCATCTGATTAACCAAGTTATCCGTTGCCAATATAAAGGCATTCTTGGCATTAATATCGGTAAAAATTTTGATACGCCTATCGACAATGCCGTCGATGATTATCTGATTGGCTTTAGGAAAGCTTATCTTGCCGCAAGCTATATTACGCTTAACATTTCTTCGCCAAACACCAAAAACCTAAGGCAACTACAGCAAGCCGACGAAAGCCGTAAATTAATCTCCACGCTTAAAGAAGAACAAACAAAGTTACATCAGCAGTTTAATAAGTACGTGCCGTTGGTATTAAAAATAGCACCCGATTTGAATGCTGATGAAATTGGACAAATCGCCCGTTTACTGTTGGAATTTGAAATCGATGGCGTGATTGCCACCAACACCACGATTGACCGCGACATGATTGCTGATCATCCGTTCGCCAACGAAGCCGGCGGATTAAGCGGCAAGCCTGTTAAAGATAAATCTACCACTGTTGTTAAATCACTGTCTGAAATATTACAGGATAATATACCCATTATTGCAGCGGGCGGGATTTTAACCCCTGAGGATGCCCAGGAAAAATTTACCGCCGGCGCAAGTTTGGTACAAATTTATAGTGGGTTAATTTATAAAGGCCCGCATTTGATTAAAGAGATCATTGATTACGCAAAGATCAAGGCATAACGCTTACGCCTTAAGTTTTTATTCCCCGGCAATCGACATGTTCTCGATCAAAATAGAACCCGTGCGGATGTTACTTCGATAATCGACATCACTACCGACTGCAACAATTTGCTTGAACATCGTCTTCAAATTTCCAGCGATGGTTATCTCTTCAACCGGAAACTGGATTTCGCCATTTTCCACCCAAAAACCAGCCGCACCGCGCGAATAACTTCCATTCACCATATTAACCCCCTGCCCCATTAGCTCAGTGACTAACAAACCGGTACCCAGCAACTTTAACATTCCCTGAAAATCATCAACACCTGGCACAATGGTTAAATTATGCACCCCACTTGAATTGCCGGTGCTAGCCATACCCAGCTTTCGGGCGGCGTAAGACGCTAAAACATAACCACGCAGAATACCATTGCTGACGATGTCGCGGGTTTGCGTAGCAACGCCTTCGCCGTCATATGCCGCACTGCCTAAGCCGCCCATTAATAAGGGCTGTTCGTGAATGCGGATAAAGTCGGGGAAAATCTGGGTATCTAGCGCATCGAGTAAAAATGTCGATTTGCGGTACAAATTGCCGCCACTAATCGCGCCGATCAAAGAGCCGAGCAAGCCGGAAGCCGCTTCCGCAGCATACAAAACCGGACATTGCCGAGTTGACAGCCTACGCGCTTCCAAGCGTTTAATGGTACGTTCCCCCGCTTTTCGGCCGATATCGGCAGCCGCTTCCAGGCCATCCGCCCGCCGGGCAACACTGTACCAATAGTCGCGCTGCATACTGTCGCCACGTTGCGCCATTACCGAGCAACTTATTGAGTGCCGGGTCGATAAACGTCCCTGCAAAAAACCCAAGCTGTTGCCTAATACCCGAATGCCTTGGTGGGAATTAACTGTTGCGCCCTCGGAATTAGTAATTTCCGGATGATAAGACAAGGCCGCCGCCTCGCATTCCACAGCTATTGGTATCGCTTCATCGGCAGTTATAGGCCAAGGATGATTTAAATCTAATTCAGGAAATTCAGTCGCCAGCCATTGCTTTTCCGGCAAACCCGCATAACTATCTTCGCCCGTATAACGCGCAATACTGAGTGCTGCACTCACCGTCTTTTTTATGGCAGCCAAAGATAAATCTGAAGTGCTAGCAGAACCTTTGCATTGACCAATATAGACCGTAATTCCCAAACCCTGGTCGCAGTGGTGTTCAATGGTTTCAACTTCGCCCATACGGGCAGTCACCGATAAGCCGATTTCCTGGCTAAGCCCAGCTTCTGCGGCAGTTGCACCCTGTTGTTTAGCTTCATCTAGCAAGGTTTGCACAACGGTTTTTAATTCTTCGACCTGTTCCTGAGTTTGCAAAATAATTTCTCTGGTGAAAACTAATGAATATGTGGAATTCTAGCGTTGTTTACGATAATTAGGAAAATATTGTATGCGAACCTCTATAATCCGCACTTTAAAAAACCAGGTTAACCTATCCATAGCGGTTATAACCTACAAAATAATTAGGTCAACACAAGTTAATTGCCATTCATGCCTTCTCCTGATCGTATAAAACAACTTACCTTACAATTAAACCATTGCCTTAACCAAGACCGACATGTCTGCAAACGGCAATTAGACCGGTTACGTAGCGAAGTCCAAAAAGGTAAAAACCCGGTCGACCAGCTTGCTGCATTAGCCAGCAAGATTGAAAGGTCAGTTACGGCGAGAAACAAGCGCCTTGCCAGTATCCCGCCCCTTAATTTTCCTGATTTGCCGGTTACTGGCAAAAAAGATGAGATTGCTGAGCTAATTAAAAATCATCAGGTGGTGATTATGTGCGGCGAAACCGGTTCAGGCAAAACCACACAGTTGCCCAAGATATGTTTGTCGATTGGCCGGGGCACGGCTGGCTTTATTGGCCATACCCAGCCAAGACGGATTGCCGCGCGCACCGTCGCGGATCGGATTGCGGAAGAGTTGGGCGAACCAATGGGCAAATCAGTCGGTTATAAAATCCGTTTTAACGATAAGACCCACGCCGAGTCATTAATCAAGCTGATGACCGATGGTATTTTGTTAGCGGAATCGCAGAACGATCCTTACTTAAACCAGTACGATACGATTATCATCGACGAAGCGCACGAACGCAGCCTGAACATTGATTTTCTGTTGGGTTACATGAAATGGCTACTGCCAAAACGACCCAACTTAAAACTGATTATAACTTCGGCAACGATTGATACCCAGCGCTTTTCCACCCACTTTGGTAACGCGCCGATTATTGAAGTGTCAGGCCGCACTTATCCTGTGGAAATGCGTTATCGCCCTATCGAACAAAACGATGACGACGATGAAACCACCGATGAATTGCAAAATGCCATCCTCGATGCGGTGGATGAACTGTATCGGGACTTGCGCGGTGACATCCTGATTTTCTTAAGTGGCGAAAGGGAGATCAGGGAAACCACCGATTCGCTTAAAAAGCATCGACCAACGCAATATGACATTTTGCCATTATATTCCAAACTCAGCGTTAGCGAGCAGGAACGGGTATTTAATCCCAAAGGTGGCAAAATCCGCATCGTATTGGCAACCAACGTAGCGGAAACTTCGTTGACCGTTCCTGGCATTCGCGGCGTCATCGACACCGGCCATGCCCGCATTAGCCGTTATAGCCATCGCAGCAAGATCCAGCGTCTGCCGATCGAGCGCATTTCCCAATCCAGCGCCAACCAACGGGCTGGACGTTGCGGTCGGGTGGCGGAAGGCATCTGCATAAGACTGTATTCACATGATGATTATTTAGCCAGACCTGAATTTACCGAGCCGGAAATCCTGCGCACCAATTTATCTGCGGTCATGTTGCAGATGATGACGCTCAATCTGGGCGATATTGAAGACTTTCCCTTTATCGAGCCACCCAATGAGAAGATGATCCGGGATGGCAAAACGGTATTGCATGAAGTTAACGCCTTAGATAAACAGGGGAAACTCACCGAAATAGGTAAACAGATCGCCAAATTTCCTACCGACCCTAAACTGGCTCGAATGCTCCTGGCTGCGGCACATGAACATTGCCTGACTGAAGTTGCCATTATTGTGTCGGTATTAAGCGTACAGGATCCACGCGAAAAACCAGCTGATAAAATGCAGCAAGCCGATGCTAAACATGCCGTATTCCGTCATCCTGAATCGGATTTTTTAACGCTACTCACGATATGGAATACGTTTGAGGAACAGAAAAAGCACCTGTCTAACAGTAAATTACGTAAATATTGTACTGATAACTTCCTGTCTTACATCAGGATGCGCGAGTGGTTTGATATCCACGCCCAAATCATGCAAGTGGTTAAAGGCGATTTAAAGCTGCATCCAAATACCGATGATGCCAGTTATGAAAAAATTCATCGTGCTTTGTTGACAGGATTATTATCAAACATCGGCTTCCGCCATGACCCCTATGAGTATTTGGGTGCGAGAGGGCTTAAATTCTTTATCTTCCCAGGTTCCGGCTTATACAAGATCAAACCAAAATGGATTATGGCGGCAGAGCAGGTTGAAACCTCCAAGGTTTATGCACGTACCGTTGCCAAGATTGAACCGGAATGGATAGAAGCCTGCGCCGGCCATTTGGTTAAACACAATTATTTCGATCCCCACTGGGAGAAGAAAGCCGGTCGTTGCGGGGTTTATCAACGCACCTTGTTGTACGGCTTAACGTTGCAAGCCGCCCGAAAAGTGCCTTATGAAAATGTTGATGCCAAATCGGCGCGTGAAATGTTTATCCAATCAGCTTTAGTCAGCCATGACTACCACAGTAATACCCCCTTTTTTACCGCTAACCAAAAGTTGCTGGAGGAAGTTGGCTACATCCAACAAAAAGGCCGCCGGGTTGATTTGGTGGAAGACGAATTATGGCTGTATTCGTTTTATGACCAGAAACTTCCGCCGGAGGTGGTTAATGGTATTACTTTGGATCAATGGCGTAAAAAGGTTGAACGGGATAATCCCAGGCTCCTATTTTTGACCAAAGAAGACCTAACGCGCGAGCAGGATAACTATGTCAACGAATGGGATTTCCCGGACCACAAAAAAATCGGCACTATTAGCATTCAGTTGCAGTACCGCTTTGAACCGGGCCATGATGAAGACGGTGTTACTGCGATCATTCCCGTGCATCAACTTAATCAGCTTACCCAAGCACCGTTTGACTGGCTGGTTCCAGGCTTACTGGAGGAAAAGTGTATCGCGCTGATTAAAGCACTACCTAAACAGATCAGAAAACATTTTGTACCCGTGCCGGAAACGGTGAAGCAATGCCTGGAAATAGAACCCGATTTTAAAGGCCACATCCAGGAATGGCTAAGTAACCGCTTACGAAAATTAACCGACGAAGCGATTCCTTTAAATGCTTGGGAATTGGTGGCTTTGCCAGATCACTTACGGATGAATTTTCGCGTGGTTGATGAACAAGGCCACATTTTAGATTATGGCCGCGATTTAAAGCGACTTCAGGACAAATATGCGGTTAAAGCAGGCAGTAGTTTCGATCAAATCGCTGCCGACGAGCTGAATTACACGGGTTGCATCCAATGGGCTTTTGAAGACTTACCGCCTACCTACACATTCAACCAAAACGGCCAACAATTTGCTGGTTTTCCAGCACTGGTGGACGAGGGCGACACAGTGGGCGTACGTATCTTTGATACCCATACAAAAGCACAAACAAAGCACCTTGATGGCTTAATACGTCTATTTCAACTGCAATTACGTAAAGACTGCACTTATATCCAAAAAAATATGCCGCAATCGGCGACAATAGAATTAGCGTACAACAGACTATCTGAACACCCTATTATTCGCTTAGATCCAGCGGATATAAACAAAACATCATTCAAGGATGATGTCCTTTACTGTGTGCTACTTACCGTATTTATTGAAGGAAAAAACATCAGAACCCAAGCTGCTTTCGAACAAATCCTGCAATCCAATAAATCCCAGTTAATCACAACGGCCAATGAAGTTGGCAAATTAGTCATGGACATCATGACAGCTAATGACCAGATTAAATCCGCCATAAGCCGGTTAAGCATTCAGGATGCCCGTGCTAAGGATATTTTGGAACAATTAGGGTTGATGATATACAAAGGATTTATCCGTAATACCCCGATACATCAGCTTAAAGCCATTCCTAGATATTTGAAAGCGGTTAGTTATCGACTCGACAAACCCGATAATGACAGCCAAAAAACTCAGGAAATCAATAAATACGCCACTCGGTTCTGGAAAGACATTGAGAAAAAAACTAAAAAAGATAGGCTGATACCGGAAAATGACGCATTCCGATGGGCTTTGGAGGAGTTCAGGGTATCGTTATTTGCCCAGCAGTTAAAAACTGCCTACCCAATTTCAGCAAAGCGCTTAGAAAAAGCATGGGATGAACGTGGCCAATAAAGAGCGACTCAAAACTAATTGTACACAGAAATAATCAATAACTTAGCATCACGAATCGAAACCATTGCTTAAAACATAATAAACACGCAAGCCATTGATAATAATTAAAAATAAATCATTGCCTTGTTTGTAGTCAATTTAAAAAAACCTAGAAAATACGGTAGTTCAGCTACTTAAGAAACATATTATCCACAGAGTTATCCACAGCTTTTGTGTATAAATGCGATCTAGCTCACAAAAACAGTAAGATAGCCACTATCGGTTGCAATGCTCTTTAACTTTTGGAAATAACTTGAGCAGTTTCTAACTTTTAGAACAAACCACTCGATTCTGAAAAACATTTTGGTAAAAACAGCAAAAATCTTATCAACAAAGAAAGCCCTAGACCAATTTTGTGTTTTTGCAAGCTAAAAAACCGCAAAAAACAGATCAACTCAAAATTAATTCTGCACAGAAAATATCAATGACTTAGAAATCAACGATAAAAGCTTTGTAAGAAAGAGATTACACAACACAACTAATTGATAATAAATACAAATATTTTATTGTCTTGTTTGTGGTCAACTTAAAAAAAACCTAGAAAATACGGTAGCTCAGCCACTTAAAAAACATATTATCCACAGAGTTATCCACAGCTTTTGTGTATAAATGTGATCTAGTTCACAAAAACAGTAAGATAGGCCATTTCGGTTTCAATATCCTTTAACTTTTAGGAAAAATTCCAGCAGTTTTTATCGATTGAAATCTGCCACTTCATTTTTGCAAAGTGTTTTCAAAAAAATTGGCATAAAACCGAACAATAAAAAAGCAATAGACCATTTTTGTTTTTTTGCAAGATAAAAACCAGTTGATAACGCGCAGTTCAAAATCACTTGTGCACAGAAAATATCAATGACTTAGCACCACCTATTGAAACCCTTGTAAGAAATAAATTACAAGATATAACCAATTGATAATTAATACAAAATAATTATTGTCTCGTTTATAGTCAATTTAAAAAAAGCCTAGAAAATACGGTAGTTCAGCCCCTTAAAAAACATATTATCCACAGAGTTATCCACAGCTTTTGTGTATAAATGTGATCTAGTTCACAAAAACAGCAAGATAGGGAGTATCAGTAGCAAAGATCCTTAACTTTGAGCAGAATTATCCACAACCGAAGTTTTAAATAAGTGCTACCCCTTATATTTTTTTATTTTTATTTCATTAAGTAATGGAGTTTGCCTTGTATAATTGCGTATGTTATTAAGTTATCACATCAATTTATTGATGCTGACATCAACATACCTGATTAGATATTTCTTAAAGCTCCAATTTTAAAGCACACACAATGATTCTTAATCAAGAAGTTATTGGTTATTTAGCTGGAATATTAACCACTACCTCATTTTTCCCCCAAGCGGTGATGACAATCAAAACCCGGGATACTTCATCGCTGTCGTTAACTATGTACAGCTTATTTACCTTGGGTGTGTTTTGTTGGTTAATTTACGGCATTCAACTTGGTGACTATGCCATCATCATCTCAAACGCGATAACTTTGGCGTTAGCAACAACTATACTTGCGTTTAAGATTTACCATACGGCGTGCAAAAAAAATTAGCGGTTAAGCTGAACTGTTTACACTCTATCCATAAGGTTGTTGAGCTTAATTTTTGAATCTTAAAAAATTAAATCTTTTACGGAGATTACTTTTTCATGACTAATAAAGTCACTTTAACCCAGTTTATTATTGAGCAACAGCGCGAATTAGGCACATCTGGCGCATTTACCTCATTACTTAATGACATAGCCACTGCATGCAAAAAAATCTCCCATTATGTCAATCGAGGCGAATTGATAGGGGTTTTAGGCAGTGCTGAATCAGAAAACATCCAGGGTGAAGTGCAAAAAAAACTAGATATCATTACCAATGACATCATGGTTAATGCGCTCAACTGGACTGGGCATCTGGCGGGCATGGCATCAGAGGAAATCGATGACATCATAAAAATACCGGGGCATTACCCTAAAGGGAAATATTTGGTGGTATTTGATCCCTTGGATGGCTCATCAAATATTGATGTGAACTTGGCAGTTGGCACCATTTTTTCCATTTTGCGCACCCGCGAAGGCGTTGACCCGGATTTACACGATTTTCTCCGCAAAGGCGTTGAGCAAGTCTGTGCAGGTTTCGTGCTGTATGGCCCATCAACCATGATGGTACTTACCACGGGGCACGGCGTTAATGCCTTTACCTTAGATCAAGATATCGGCGAATTTATCTTAACCCACCGAAACATGCGGATTCCTGAAGAAACTAGCGAATTTGCAATTAACATGACAAACCAGCGATTTTGGGAACCTCCTGTCCAACGCTACATCAACGAATGCTTAGAAGGCACAGAGGGGCCGCGTGGCCGTAATTTTAATATGCGCTGGATTGCTTCATTGGTTGCTGAGGTTTACCGGATTTTGACCCGTGGCGGCATATTTATGTACCCGCTCGATTCGCGTAACCCAGCAAAACCGGCCAAATTGCGCCTGATGTATGAAGCTAATCCTATGGCATTTATTATCGAGCAAGCCGGCGGGTTGTGTTCGACTGGTCGCGAGCGAATCCTTGAGATTAAGCCAACCGATATTCATCAACGGGTACCATTAATTCTAGGCTCCAAAAATGAAGTAGAGCGGATAGCCGGTTATCATTTGGAAAGTTGACGTTTTTAAGCTTTACCGTTTGATAATCTGACTTTGGCCTGAACTCTGGGAGATAAGTGCGCAACCACTTTCTATTTTGCCCGTTTTATGGGTATCACCTAAAAATCATCTATTCTTAAAGGCTAAAAATGACAGCGGAATTACCCCTGCAACCTTTCGAGCCTCTATGCCAAAACAAAAATTTAAATCACCTTTAAAAGATAAGCCGTTGAGAAATCCTGGCCAATCGTTAGATAAAGAAATTTTAGATTTAAAGCTGAAAGGGCTATTAGATTATTTTCTTTATTCTTCGTTTGCTATATTGTGGGCGATTGTTGAATGGATACACTGGCTTGAAAAGTCCCCACCTAATCCAGGATTAGCTGCGTCAATAGCTTCTCTGATTGTTTTTTATTCAGCTTTTAGAATATTTCTGATTAAAAAGAAAATAAAATCTCTAGGCCTGGGGCTAGATGGCGAAAAAGCCGTCGGGCAATATTTAGAAAATCTCCGTGAACAAGGCGCCAAAGTATTCCACGATATTCCCGGCATTAACTTTAATCTGGATCATGTGGTTATCTGTAATAGCGGTATTTATGTCATCGAGACAAAAACTTACAGCAAACCTGATAAAGGCGAAGTGAAGATTTTGTTTAATGGCGAAACGCTTAAATTTAATGGAAAAAATGAATCGAATAAATCCATTATCCAAGTCCGAGCGGCTTCAAACTGGCTAAAAGCGCTTATTGAAGAAAGTACCGGCCACAAATTATTGATAAAGCCAATTATTGTTTTCCCAGGATGGTTTATTGAAACAACATATGAAGCAAAAGCTAGCGACATTTGGGTATTAAACCCTAAATCTCTGCCTACGTTTATCGCGAATAGCAAAGAACAACTGAGTAACGAACAAGTAAAACTGGTGTCATTTCACCTTTCACGCTACGTCAGAAGTGTTGAAAGCCAGAACGCTACAATCAAGTAGATTATCAGACATTGGGCCGCCCGATTTGATTAGCCGGGCTTTTAGATAGACTAATTGACAAATTTGAGCACGACCGGTATAGTCCGCGCTGCTTTTACATATCATCCCTTAGCCGAGGTGGTGAAATTGGTAGACACGCCAGCTTCAGGTGCTGGTGGGGGCAACCCCGTGAAGGTTCAAGTCCTTTTCTCGGCACCATCAAGTCTTATTGCCCCTAATAGGGTATAAATGCATTTATTGGTTATCGAACGATAATCCGGGCGAATTTCCTTTTACCGACTTGGTATACTTGATTACTCCCCGCACTGATGGTCAATTTAGGATCAGAAATTTTCTCTCCTTCGATTTTAACCGCACCTTGGTTAATCATGCGTATGGCTTCGGAACTACTTGCGGTTAAACCGGCCTCTTTTAGTAAATTAGCAATCGGGTAAGTTCCGGAGGCTGCATTAAGGGTAACTTCTTGAATATCTTCGGGTACTGCACCTTGCTGGAATCTGGCAATGAAGTTTTGCAATGCAAGTTCGCCAGCCGCCGTTCCGCCATGGAAACGGCTAACGATTTCTTTGGCCAGTTCAAATTTCACGTTACGTGGATTTTCTATCCCAGCATTACATTTTTCTTTGTAGTTATTGATAACGTCTAATTTTTCAAAACTTAACAGCTCAAAATAACGCCACATGAGATCGTCTGAGATCGACATAACCTTGCCGAACATGTCATCCGGCGCATCAGCAATGCCAATGTAATTATTGAGCGATTTGGACATTTTTTGTACGCCATCCAAACCTTCCAGAATGGGCATGGTAATTACAACCTGCGGCGATTGCCCGTAAACTTCTTGTAACTGACGCCCAACCAACAAATTGAATTTTTGGTCGGTTCCGCCTAATTCGACATCGGCTTTCATCACTACCGAATCGTAACCTTGAATTAACGGGTATAAAAACTCATGGATAGCAATCGCTTGCCCTGACTTGTAACGTTTGCTGAAATCATCTCGCTCTAACATCCTCGCAACCGTATGTTTAGCAGCTAATTGGATCATATCCGCTGGCGACATAGCATTCATCCAGGTCGAATTGAACATGATTTTGGTCTTCTCAGGGTCAAGGATTTTAAAGATTTGTTCCTGATAAGTAACGGCATTAGCTTGGACTTCTTCTTGGGTCAAGGGCTTACGAGTCACATTTTTTCCAGTTGGATCGCCAATCATTCCGGTGAAATCCCCAATAAGAAAAAGGATTTCATGACCATAGTCCTGAAACTGTTTAAGTTTGTTAATTAAAACCGTGTGGCCAAGATGTAAATCTGGTGCCGTCGGGTCAAATCCAGCCTTAATTCTTAACGGCCTGTTTTCTTTTAATTTTTTTATAAATTCATGATTAACAAGAACCTCTTCGCTGCCTCTTAAAAGCTCGTTTACAATGCTGTCGTGCAACTTTTTTCTCCAAAACTGACTCTATAAAATATGTCGCAATATTATAGGTTTAATTTGTAATGCGTTATGAACAAAAAATTTTGTATTTGATTCGACTATATTTATTTTTGGAAAAGTTTAAAAATGCCGTACAATTATAATCTTGAACATATAGGGTATAAATTTTGATTAAAATTCAATTACTTAAAGATTCTGCGGTAATAACTAAAAACATTATTATTTACTTTTCAGCTTTATTTTTAGTTATTTCCTCTTTTTCGGCTAACGCCGAGCCCATAGAATCGCTGGTCGCCAGCAACTTAACCCACAGTAAAATCACGATGCACAGGCTCAAAGACGGCGAATCTGCTTCCGAGATTTTGTCACGCTTGGGTTCTCGCGAAACTCATAAAGTTGTAAGCGCTAACAAAGAGCGGACACAGTTCACCACGATATCTACAGACTCACCCCGCGAATTCAGGGGGTTCTCTAACGATCGTCCCGATTTAACAACCCGATCCTATTTCGGTCGACACTTTAGTAATCGTTATACCCAAAAATTTAATTTAATGCAGCTTGCCAGTGCGCAAGGAACAATAACATCGACATTATCAGAAGCCGGCAAAAAAGCCGGGCTATCTGAAGAATTATTGGATCAACTAACCCAAATTTTCGGCTGGGACATTGATTTTGCAACCAATCTTCATCCAGGTGATCATTTCACAGTTGTTTATGAACGTGGCGGCTTTAATGGCGCAGATGACATCGTTGCGGCTGAATTTGTGAACCATGGAAAAACTTATAAAGCAGTCAGATACATCGACAAAGAAGGTTTTGCAAATTACTTTACCCCCGATGGTAAAGCCTTACAAAAAGCTTTCTTAAGCACTCCTGTAGACTTTGCCCGGATCAGTTCAGGCTTCAGCTTAAGCCGTCATCATCCCGTGCTTAACCGGATCAGGGCGCACAAAGGCGTAGATTATGCAGCGCGTACCGGAACCCCGGTAAAAGCCACAGGTAATGGCCAAGTGTCGTTTTTGGGACGTAAAGGTGGCTTTGGTCAGGTTATCATGATTCAGCATGGCGACCGTTATGAAACGGTTTATGCCCATTTATCAAGATTTCGTCAAAATCTAAGCGAAGGCGCTACGGTAAGACAGGGTGATGTTATTGGTTATGTTGGCCAAACTGGCTTAGCCACTGGGCCGCATCTCCACTATGAATTCAGGGTTGATGGTGTTCACCAAAACCCATTAATAGCTCAAGCAACAACAAATTCAATTCCGGTTAAGCAGGCTGAAATAGCAGAATTCAGGACTCAAGCGCAAGGGCCTTTAGCAAAACTTAATTTAGTTAAAGCGAATTCTTTGTTTGCCAAAAACAATAATACTTACAACTAGCTTTATCTCAGCGCAATAAAAAAGCGGCTAGATTATCTAGCCGCTTTTTTTAAATTAAAAATTAGGTGCGCTATACTGAAAAAGACGATCCACAACCGCAAGTTGTTTTAGCCGTTGGGTTTCTGATGACAAACTGGGCACCGGACAAATCTTCCTTATAATCGACTTCAGCTCCGTTCAAATATTGGATGCTCATGGCATCAACCAATACAGTTACGCCATTTTTTACGATTGAAGTATCGTCGTCATTAACTTCTTCATCGAACGTAAATCCGTATTGGAACCCAGAACAGCCGCCCCCAGTAACATAGACCCTCAGTTTTAGGTTATCGTTGCCTTCTTCAGCGATTAATTCGCTTACTTTGGACACCGCGTTGTCGGTGAAAATGATAGATTCAGCCATAACTCATGATTTTAAAAAATTTCACAAGCGCCATTATGAATATACCTAGCTTTATAGTCAAGAATTATGGATAGAGGGCAATCGTCCTTAATCCCAAAGCTTCTTGAAAACCGAACATTAAATTCATATTTTGCACCGCTTGACCTGCGGCACCTTTGACCAAGTTATCAATAACCGACAAAATGACAACCGTGTCTTTACTCTGGGGCTGGTGCAAAGAAATCTGGCAATAGTTCGATCCCCTGACATTACGGGTATCGGGATGGGATCCTGCCGGTAAAACTTTAACGAAGGGCTCAAGGGCATAACGTTGTTCATACAACTGCTGCAATTCGTCCAATTTTGTTTTAGTTCGTGCATACAGCGTGGCATGAATCCCCCTTATCATTGGGGTAAGATGCGGTACGAAGGTTAATTCAACCTCTTCTCCTGCAATCATTTCCAGACCTTGTCTGATTTCGGGCAAATGCCGATGACCGCTGGCAGCGTAAGCCTTAAAACTTTCTCCCGTTTCGCCCATTAACGTGGCCAATTCAGCTTTACGTCCAGCACCGCTGACACCTGATTTTACATCGGCAATCAAGTACTTGGTAGCTAACGCATGATTGGCAAGCAAGGGTAAAAAACCTAATTGGACTGAGGTAGGGTAACAGCCTGGACATGCAATCAATTGGGCTTGTTTGATGGCATCCCGGTTAATTTCAGGTAACCCATAAACCGCGTCGGGAATTAAATCCGGACTGGAATGTTTCATCCCATACCACAACTCCCATTCTGCGACATCCTTAAGGCGAAAATCCGCAGACAGGTCAATCACCTTGACCTTACGTTCCAGCAAGTCTTTTGCCATCTGCATCGCCGTACCGTTGGGTGTCGCAAAAAACACCACATCGCATCCCGCCAACAAATCAAGGTTCGGTTCTGAAAAAGTCATATTACAAAACCCCCGCAAACTAGGATATATGACATCCACCCTTGTCCCATTATCTGTACGCGAGGTGACAACCTCAACATCCACTTCTGGGTGCAGTGCCAAAATCCTGAGTAACTCAACCCCTGTATAACCGGTGCCACCGACAATACCAACACGAATCATTACTTTATTCCTTAACTTATTCGAGAAAAACTAAAGTATATAATATCTACATTAAGATATTGCCAAATATGAAGCTTATGAATATTCCGCACACTATGCGTGCTATTGAAATTAAATCGGGTGAACTGGTTGTTATCGAACGCCAAGTACCGACACCAGAACCGGGGAAAGTGTTGGTTAAAGTAGAAGCCACCGGGGTAAACCGACCCGATGTAATGCAACGTAAAGGACAATATCCACCGCCCTTTGGCGCATCCGATATTCCTGGCCTGGAAGTTTCCGGTGTAGTTGTATCTGTAGGTAATGAATCAAATTTAACCGTTGGTGATAAAGTCTGCGCCCTGGTCACAGGTGGCGGTTATGCCGAATATTGCTTGGTTTCAAGCCGATTATGCTTACCTATTCCAGATACCATAAGTTTTGTTGAAGCGGCTGGTATCCCGGAAGCCTTCTTTACCGTCTGGAGTAACATTTTTGACCGTGGGCAGCTAAGTAAAGGGGAATCCTTATTAGTCCATGGCGGTAGTAGCGGCATTGGCACAACTGCAATACAATTTGCCAGGGCATTTGGAGCCGAAGTAATAGTCACCGCCGGATCAGACGAAAAATGCCGATTTTGCTTAGACTTAGGTGCAAAAGCAACAATAAATTACCGTGAAAAGGATTTTATTGAAGAAGTAAATAAACTCACTAACAGCGCGGGAGTTAACCTGATTTTAGATATGATTGGCGGAGAGTATTTCGCCAAAAACATCCAATGCCTTGCGCCTGAAGGTAGATTAGTGCAAATTGCTGTACAAAAAGGCATTAAAGCGGAGATTAATTTGTTAACCATCATGACTAAACGGCTTACCGTTACCGGTTCAACATTGCGCCCACGCGATGATGACTTCAAAGCTGAAATTGCCAAACAACTCCGAACACACATCTGGCCATTAATAACATCCGGTCAAATAAAACCCATTATTGATTCTGTTTTTGCTATTAAAGATGCCGCTAAAGCGCATAAACGTATGGAAAGTGGCGAACACATGGGAAAAATTATCTTAAAGGTTACCTAATGACTTATAACACCCTAATTTCTGTGGAAGAACTCATTAAGCACATTGATGAAAAAAGCTGGATAATCATCGATTGCCGGTTTTCACTAGCCGATCCCGAAGCTGGATTTATGGCCTATCGGCACGGACATATCCCTAATGCCCACTATGCTAATCTAAATAATGACTTATCTGGGCAAGTGACTAGTATGACTGGTCGACATCCATTACCAAATTTTAGCCAATTGGCGAAGAAATTGGGTGCGTGGGGTATTAACAATACCAGCCAAGTCATCGTTTATGACGATGCCAGCGGTGCTTTCGCGGGCAGGTTGTGGTGGCTATTGCGGCAAATTGGCCATGACAAGGTGGCGGTATTAGATGGCGGTTATAAGTATTGGCATCAACAAAGTTTCCAGTAACTACTGTTTTACCCAGTTTTAACCCAACCATCTTTAGGCCTTACTTTAACGCACAACCAGGACTAACCGCTTTGCAAGTCGAAAACGGTTTAGCGCAAAAAGAAATCTGTCTTATTGATGCCAGAATGCCGGAACGATATAACGGGCAATATGAACCGATTGATCCGGTTGCAGGCCACATACCTAACGCATTAAACCGACCATTTCAATTGAATTTAGATAGCGCAGGACTATTCCAATCGCCTGAGAAATTACACGCCCAATTTAGCCGACTAATTGCCAATAAGACCCCAGAGAAAATCGTACATATGTGCGGATCAGGCGTTACGGCATGCGTGAATTTATTGGCGATGGAAATAGCAGGCTTGCATGGTTCTAAACTTTATTCGGGTTCATGGAGTGAATGGATCACCAACAAAAACCGCGCAGTCGCCACCAGCGATTAATGTAGTATATGACTGGACAGTGGTTACAGCATGCCATAATATGCTGGCAATGGAGACCGCAGGGTTAAGCGGTTCGCAGCTTTATCCTGGGTAATGGAGCGAATGGATCACCAACAAAAACAGGGCTGTTGCTGCCCAATAAAGCGATAGAAAAAACTAGTTAAGGCTTATCCGGAAACCCTGCGCTTAGTGTGTTTAAGCACAGGTTTTTTCATCAGATCGGACAATAGCTTGGTTAGTGATGACCTCGGAAAGTTAATGTTACGGTCGCAGGATTACTGGTTGCCTGTCCATCCGTCACTTGATAACTAAAACTTTGAGTGCCATAAAAGCAATGTTTGGGCGGGGTATAGGTGAAATGGCCGTCCATATACAAAGCCACCCTGCCCGCACCTTTAGGCAACACAATTATCCTTGGTTTGTTGGCAGAAGCACCGACAACACTTAACTTATCGCCTTCACCGTCGTTATCATTACCCAATACTCCCGGCGCTGCAACAGTCACCGGTTTATTGTGTTTGGGAAATGCCAGCACAAAGCTATCGTTTGTGGCAACCGGCGAAGTATTTACCGGCGTTGGATTCAGTTTTATACGGTAAATTACACCACCACCAAACTGGCCACCTAAACTCGCAGTGCCATACAAATTACCGTCCTTGCCCTGGATTAAGTTGTTGGGAGGATTGCTGTTTAGCAAAACGGTATAAACGGGGGTTAAACCGGATAGATCAAGCTGGAACAAAGCAATATTATCCACGCCATTACTATCCATAATCCCATAAAACTTACCATCAATTCCTGGTATTACATTGCCTATTGGACTCTGTAACCTATCGAAAGCATGTAACTGCTTATAGACGGGGGTAACGCCCGAAGTATCGACCTCAAACAACGTCGCTGGCCCAGAGGTCATAGGGTTAGTTCCACCATATAGCTTACCGTCATTGCCTTTAGTAAGGCTGGAGATAGAAAAATCCGGCCCAAAATTGAACCTTTGCAGCAAAGTATAGGCTGGAGCAGCTCCGGAAATGTCGAGCTGAAAAACCGTGCCACCAATTATTCGGCTTAAGCCATTTTCACTAGAAATCCCGTAGAGAAGGCTTGTACCATAAAATTTTCCATCGCTATCCTGAATAATATCAATAGGTTGATCCAGATTGGCAGGACTATACAGGAGATTATAGCTGGGTGTCGCCCCGGAAAGGTTGAGTTTGAAAACAACTCCAGAAAAAATGTTCAGATAGTTAATGCCATAAATATTGCCATCACTAGCCTGAATTATCTTGCCAATATAGACGTTGTCGGTAGTGTGATACAGGGAGGTATAAACGGGTATTGACCCGGAAATATTAAGTTTGAATATCGTCGTGGTAACCCAGCTGATAGAGGTTATCCCATACAAGTTGCCATCAATACCTAGAATTACCCCTGCTTGGGGAGATTCACCATTAGCCCCATCAAATGAGTAAAGGACACTGTAATTTCCCAACTTATCAATTTTATAGACTGCCCCATGACCATAATCGCCACCGATAAGTACCGTGCCATAGAGGTTGCCATTGGCATCCTGGACTACTTTGCCAGTAGGGTTACCTTCTTGTGTGCCAAAATATTTCAACACTTCCAATTCGGGGGTAACAACGGCAAAAGTTAACGATGAAAATGCACCCAGCATGATCGCCATGCCAAGAAAGAATGGGAGTTTCATCAGTGTATTTCGGACTAAGCGTTCCATGTTTACTTTCCTAAAGATAATTTTTGTTATTGACGGCGGACTACAATCCGGTTGATTAACTATTGTTGTTCAAAGTCAGGTCATTTTCGGTCTCAATTCACGATAGCTTTAGGGAACACATAGCGTTGTATTTTACGACGTAAATTTAAATGCAAACCAAAAAATATAAAGCCTAATCTCCACAAGTGGATTTAATTTAGCCTTACAGGAAACATTATGGTTATTTTTAAGATTATCCTAAAGAAATTACTGAAGGGTTATGTTGACTTAAATCAAAGATCATCTGAAATAAAATCAATCCCAAGCAACGAATAGGATAATGCAGAATTCAAACCGGCTACATCCATCCAGCTTATGCTGGGTTAAAACGGTCGAAGATGGTGACAGACACCGCCTTCCCGATCGAGAACCACGGCAGCATAGAATCAATAAAATTGATAAAGCGGGATTTTCACTTTTACGGATTTTATCCTTGGCACCGTGTGATTTACCCATAATAACTGGGAAATCTTGAGGTTCACGCAGCTTGGCTTGCAATGCAGCAGCGGTGTCTCCCGCCGGAACCATCCATTGTTTGGCGAGATAACCTTCTGATATTATGAGAATATCAAGCTAACTTTTATCCCGTTAACAGTTTTCAATTACCCAACACTGGGCAATCCGTGGAGCAGAATGTATTATTTTTAATATTATTAGCCAAGCCTTTGGGGGTCGCAGATTCGTTAAGTAAGCCTTGTATCGTATTATAGGTAATGTCATTGCGACCGCAGGCATATACCTGAAGCGCAATGTTGTTAGGGCTTGTATTATTTATAACGATGTTACCTTTGACAGTATTTTTATTAACTTGATACATTTCGATGCCATAGCCACCATTCTTATAAATTTTATTGTTAGTAATTTGATTGTTAAGTTCTAGCGTATTGGCTTTTGGAACTTCCATATATATTCCTGTGCCAATATTATCTGAAATGGTGTTTTGATCGACTTTGTTTCCGATAGCTAAACTCATAAAAATAGCAGATCCCCCATTAATCCCATTTCCTTGTATTGTATTTCTAATCATATTTATAGCATTGGTTGCAGATCCAGTAGCAGGGTCTTTAGGTTTGGCACGAATGATGGCTCCAGTGCTTATTCCTGAACCATCGTTATTTATAAAAATTGAGTCTTCTATTGTTACAGTGTCAACACTTTCCCCCAAGTTTGGTTCCACATCAATACCTGACATTGGGGGAGTGCCATTGGAGTTTAGAAAACCACCTGTATTTTGAAAAGTGGATTGTTTAATCATAACTCCGTTAGCTCCGGTAACTGATGAGCCTTGGCGGCGATTATGGTCTGCCGTAAAATTACAGATATTAATGTTCCCTGAATTTTTACCATCGTCCGTTGCCCCAATATATAGTCCATCACCCCAATTTTCGTTAGAGGTTGTCCCTTGGATTACTATATTGTGTGCATCGTAGAATTCAATGCCCATCCCCCATTCACTCTCAACTTCTGTGCCTTTATGATCAATGCGTTCTCCTACTATGATCCCATCAATGATATTAACGTTGCTAATTTTCTTCCCGGCAAGAACCGCAAAGTTTTTTAAACTGTTGGGCTTAGCTTTAAGGATAGCGTCATCATCAGTTAAGTATGGATCTCCACTTTCCAAGTGAAGGGTCATGTGATTATTGAGCCATAATCTATCTTCTGCATTGATCAAATAGGTTCCTGGCGGAAAATATAATCTAGCATCTGTACCCGCAAGAGCATTAATGTGAGCCTGGATAACCGCAGTATCATCAATCACACCATCTCCTATCGCACCTTGAGTAAACTTACCCGGCGGTGAATATGGCGGTATACTTTTAACATTAACGCAAGTCGATGAAATACTGTTTAACGAAGGGCATCCTACTGCCGTTATTGGTTTGGTAGGGCAATTGCCAGAATCTTCTGGCAAGGCATCATAAGTATAAGTTGGAGGTTGGAGGAACTGATGGTTTAGAAACATTGTTTGCCGCATCATACGCCGCCAATTGGTAGGTATAACCCGTAGAGGCGGTAAGCCAAGTGTGGCTATAACTGTTCGTGGATGAT
Source organism: Methyloglobulus sp. (assembly GCA_965247625.1). GTDB lineage: Bacteria > Pseudomonadota > Gammaproteobacteria > Methylococcales > Methylomonadaceae > Methyloglobulus. Next base: position 149,353 of record CBDFHL010000002.1, read on the forward strand.
GTGCTTATTTGAGTAAAAGTGCTACCACTCTTCAGATAAATCTTGTAGCCAGTAACGCCAACATTATCTGTAGATTTATTCCATGACAACTCAATTTGACCAGCACTTATTGCTTGTGCAGTGAGCCCTGTTGGCACAGTTGGCGCTTGTCTATCAGCAGCAGCGATCGCGACAGGAATGGAAAAATCCATAGCGGCAATGGCTAGAACCAACATTGATAAAATATTAAACGTATTCATAATAGCCTCCCCTTTGATGGTACCTTACGATACAGATATTATTGTTATTACAATTCACCAGATGGACATCCGATAACTGGCAAAACCTTTCGGACTCCTTTCAGCATCCTAGTTTGCTACACGGCAAAATAGGCGGCGACTGGGACTGCCCGCTCTCCAGCGAATGCAATCTTTCTCTAACATTTCGAGTTAATGATAATTACGGATAGTTAAGGTCACGGTCGCCAGATTGCTCTTAACTTTGCCATCAGTCACTTGATAGATAAAGCTTCGAGTACCACAGAAATCTTTCTTGGCTTGTGTGTATACGAAACTGCCACTGGCATACAACTCGACTTTGCCCGCACCTTTGGGCAACACAATAATTCTGGGTTTACTGGCAGTTGCGCCTAACACGGATAATTTATCTCCTTCTGTGTCCTTATCATTTTTTAACACGCCCGGAGCAGCAATTGTTATGGGTTTATTGTGCTTGGGGATATCCAACGCATAGCTATCGTTTACCGCAACCGGCGGGGTGTTGATTGGCGTGTTGTCCGGTTTAATTCGGTAAATTACGCCACCGCCATAAACCCCACCTTCAACAGTGGTGCCATAAATGTTGCTATCACTACCTAACACCAAACCCTCTGGAGTTGTTTCCGAGTTCCCGTCAAAGTCATGCAACACGCTATAAACCGGAAGTATCCAGTTGAAATACTGTACCTTTATCCTCAGCACCGCCCGAATACGTTGTACCATAGAACTTGCCTTTGTTGCCGTTGATCAGGCTAGCGGAAGGGTTAGCACCCTGAATGCCATCAAACTCGTGAAGTACAGTAAATACTGGCACACTGCCAGAGACATCTAACTAAAACAGGGTTCCCATTCCAGAACTGCCTCCGTAATAGGTCGAACCATAGAGCTTTCCATCCCAGCCCTGGAGTAAACTGGCTGCAGAATTAGCGCCATCTACACCATTAAATTCGTGCAGGACAGAATAAACTGGTGTTGCGCCGCTAATATCGATCTGGAACACAACGCCTTTATCAGCACTACCGCCTGAATAAGCTGTACCATAGAGCTTACCGTCTTTGCCTTGAATAACACCCGCCACACCAGTTGTGCCGTCAAACTGATGGACATAACTATAGGCTGGAGTACTTACAAACGCATCGAAACTATAAATAGAACCGCCCGAACCATTGGGTCCGAAACTAATCCAGCCAGTAACAGTCGCCCCATAAAACTTGCCATCATTGGCCTGGATTAGCCCCCGTGGCCTTGCTGAGTTAGACCTAAATGTTGGTAGCGTTAACAAAACCTTAAAGACAGGTGAAGCGCCAGAAATGTCAAGTTGAAAGGCTTTAACAAAATCTACGCTGTATTTTTCATAAATACCATAAATTTTGCCGTCATTGCCCTGAGTCAAGCCCTGTACTTTGCCTTCTCTTGTAAATGTGGAGAAAACATCAGCAAAGGAAAGCAATACGCTATGGCTTTGAAGTGTTCCTATACTATCTATCTTAAACAAATAGTCAGAAGTTGCACCATACAGGTTACCGTCTTTAGCCTTAATTAGGTGATTAGGTTGGCTTCCTGAGCCATCGAAGTTATACAAGGTTTTCAGTACGGGTACACCTACATTGGCATTAACCTGAAATACCATCCCTTTCCCTTTCTGGCCACCCGCTGTTGTCGTTCCATATAATTTGCCGTCCCTTCCTTGAATTACGCCAGTATTGGGTGTGGCACCATTGACACCATCGAAATCATACAAGGTGGAAAAACTTGATACCGACCCAGAAATATCCAGCCTAAACAAAGTCCCTTTGCCGTTGACACCAGCGTTAGTGGTAGACCCATACAGCTTGCCATCGCTACCCTGGATAATTCCGGCGGAAGGTTTGCCGCTCATAGGCACATTGAACTGGTGTATGACACTGTAAACGGGAGTAGCCCCGGAAAGGTCAAGCCGAAACGCCGTAGCACCTCCAGATAGGCTATTATCAGCAGTAGTCCCATAAAGATTACCGTCTTTACCCAATATCACACCTTCCGGATTACCCGCATTAATATCGCTGATGAAGTGATGGACTACACTAAAGACGGGCGTTTTCCCTGAAAGATCAAGTTGAAATATCGTCCCTGCATTTCCGCTCCCACCTAGTGGGGTTGTCCCATACAGCTTCCCGCTACGATCCTGGATTAAACTTGCAGCATCAGGATACCAACCATTAGTACCGTCGAAAGAATGAAGTACGGAATAGGCTGGTACAACTCCTCTTATGTCGAGCTGAAAAATAGTCCCGTCACTGGTGTTTCCTCCACCCAGTGCAGTAGTCCCATATAGCTTTCCGTCTCTGCCTTGGAGTAAACCAGCTATTGGGTAGCCACCATTAACGCCAGAGGTAAAATGATGCAGCACGGTATAGACCGGAGCTGTATTTGAGATATCTAATTGATAAATTGTTCCCGCATTATTACTACCGCCAGAATAGGTGGTGCCATAGAATTTTCCGTCGCGACCATATATCACGCCAGAACGCGGATCCGATCCCTTCGCGCCGTCGAAAGAATGCAGAACAGTATATTTGCCAGAAGTATCAATCCTGAACACTGCACCCAAGTTGACATCCCCCCCCTGAACCAGTGACACCATAAACATTCCCCGCTTTATCTTGGATTAACATTCCAACAGGAGAACCAATCTGCTTACCAAACGATTGCAGTACTTCAAATTCAGATACTAAGCCGTAAATAAGGGGCGAGAAAACCCCCATCATAATAAATAGGCTGAGAATAATAGGAGCCTTCCAGAAGGAATTTGATTTGAAGCGCATCATCGAATTTTTCCTCTATATAATTGTTATTTATCACATTATGATATAAACCCAAAACAATTCTATTGCTACGGACACAGGCGCCTCTTGATTTAGGTCAACAAAATATTTCAAATAAAATTTATTTCTCAACGCACTTTGAGAAAGCGTCCAATTATCAATATAAATCCTTATAATCTAACAAGTTAATTAAGGATAAATAAAACAAATGCGCCCCCCATATCACTGGTGCCGATTTTTAGCTCGCCTTGGTAATATTCAACGATTTCACTGACGATACTGAGACCGATGCCATAACCTGGGGTGGATTCATCGGCCCGGATGCCACGCTGGAGAATCTGGTTGGTCACCTTTGCCCCGATACCTGACCCGTCGTCATGGATGCTTATCTGTACACGTTGTCCTACTCTAGCACCGTGGATTTCAATTTTGCTGTGGCTCCATTTAAAAGCGTTATCGAGCAAATTACCAAGTATTTCGATAAGATCAGTTTCGTTGCAACGTAACCGCAAATCAGGTTCCATTACAATAACTACACTAACCTTTTTTTCACGGTAGATTTTGCTTAATGAAGCACCTATCCGCTCTACTACGCACTTTACTGGAATAGATGCTGGGTTTTCCAAGTTATTTGCCGCCCCAGCCCTTTGTAACTGGCGTTCTACAATCAATTTCATGCGCGCGCCCTGTTCCTGCACAATGTTGGCAAGGTTTGCCGGCTTATCATCCGCAGCCAACAATACAGCGAGCGGTGTTTTTAAGCTATGTGCTAAATCAGCCAGGGCATTGCGGAAGCGGCTTTGCCTATCGCGTTCCTGTCGGAGTAAGACATTTATCTTATCTGTTAATTGCTTAACCTCTCGCGGATATAACCCGGCGATCTGGTTAATTTCACCGGCTTCTATGGCATTAAGTTCTTTGCGGACTTGACGCAATGGCTGTAAGCCCCACCGTACCAATGCGGTCTGGACGGCGAGCAACAATAAGGCTGCCGCAAATAAGCCACCCCATAAGCGCCGCTGAAAATGCGATACTTGTTGGTTAAACGAGGTTAATTCTGCAATCAGGTAAAAGTTGTATCTATAAACGCCCGATTCAACGGTGCGTTGCAGTCCGAAGCTTAATAAGTAAAAAGGCATTTGTTCTTTTAAACGCAGTTCCGTCCAGCGCTTTTCGCCGACATTTAGCGGTAACAACTCGGGTAATTTTTGACCGGTTGAGGATGGCGAGCTCCAAAGTAAGCTTTTATTGTCATTATTGCTGATGAAAGCATACAAACCGGAATTGAGCAACGCCAGTTTAGGGTCAGGCAAGTGGGTTGGCAGTGGCATGGTTAGTTTGCCATTAGTATTAACTTCTGCACTGTCGATTAGGTGATAAACCTGCCCTATCATGCTCTCGCGTAATGACAGTTTTTCGCTGTCCACGTAAGCGCTATCCAACACAAAGCCAGTGGCGGCCAAGAATACGAGCAAGATCAGGTTTACAGTAAGATTAAGCCTGAAATAGAGTGAGTTGATCACGGTAAAAAAATAGTTAAATCAATCGATAGCCCTGCCCATGACGGGTCTCGATCAATTGCTGCTTACCTTCAGGGTCTAGCTTTCTGCGTAATCGGCTGACCAAAACGGTAAGCACGTTACTTTCTGGATCGGTATCGTGCGGATAAAGATAACTGTTAAGCTCATCCTTAGAGACAATTTTACCCTGCTTTTGGGCAAGATATTCCAACATCCGGTACTCGAAATTAGTTAGCTCAATGTCCGATTGGCCAACCATTGCCCGCTGCGTCTCTAAGTTAATACTGAGGTTACCGCAGGTTAACACATTTTGTGGCGCACCTAATGCACGGCGCAGTAATGCTTTGAGTCGCGCAGAAAGTTCCGGCATCTGGAACGGTTTCGCCAAGTAGTCGTCTGCCCCGCTCTCAAGCCCTTCAACACGTTCTTCCCAGCGACTACGGGCAGTCAATACCAGAATAGGTAATACGCTACCTTTAGCACGTAGTTTTCGGATAATGTCCAACCCCGACAGCATAGGCAAACCTAAATCCACAATTGCGGCATCTACCGGGTACTCAGTAGCAAAATACAACCCCTCCTGGCCACAACCGGTTTCATCCACATGATACCCTTCTTTTTCAAGTTGCCGACGGACTTGGCTCCGAATATCGCTATCATCCTCGATAATCAAAATACGCATTTGCAACCCATTTATTTTAAAACAGAACATTAATATCAGTACAAGGCGATAACACCTCCTTAGGGGGATTCTGTCTTTTATGCTGTTTACCAAATGTCAGACAGATTGGTAAACAGCGACAAGACAATAATGTTTTTATACTTGATAACTAAAACATTACCTAACTGAACCAATGATAGCTTATTTACCGACAGGATTAATTGGCAGGTAAAATTGGTTGGCAAAAAACGTTATGCCTGCGCCGCCGAGTTCGGCTACTTTTTTATTATAACCAGCAGCAATTATTACCTGACCACTTCCAACCCTGGACCAGGCTGCTTGCAGAACCTTATCTGTTGCATTAACAGATGACAAGTCTAGCCCTGAAATTACATAAAACATGTCGCTATTCAGCGAATATTGATTATAAGAAAAACAAGGGCTAGTAATGCAAACTAGCCCATTACCCTCCAATCCGACATATTGGCCTTTGCCTATTCGGTTTGTAGCCGGTTTGAACGCTGATTTCAATTCAAACAACCCAAAACCAAAAAAAGTCGTAGGCTTAACAAAGCCGCGCAGTAATGCAGCATGAGTTAAGTCAATACCTTTATGGTTCTTGATAGTCCCAACATAACACTCAAGCTGCAAACGCCCATCTGGACAACGGGTAAGTTTGCGGTTGACCGCTTTGATAAAAATACCACCACACATTGGCGATGAGCACTTTCGTAAATCTTTTCGAAACGAGTAATAACCGTATTGTTCGAAATCATTCAACGTATTAGATACGACAGGATTATCAGGGCTTACCACACCAACGGCATATGCACTAGCAACGAAGCCATCGATGGTCATACTAAAAAATAACAACAGAAAAAAACCTAACGGGCGATAGTTGTTCATAAGGTAAAACCTCTGGTCATTGAAAAAGATAAGCTAACGAAAAAGCTAGAAATAAAGCAAACACCCAGTCGTATTTGTACTTGCCTTATTTAGGACATGGGGCAAATGCACAATTAGACCCTGTGCGGCCAACATATGTGCCATTCAGACACTGTTTTACTTCTTGCGTACACAATATGAGATCGGGCTGATAGTCTTTGCAGGATGCAACCCAGCGAACACGGTAAGCAGTCGTCAACGGATTAGGTTTGATGGATTTTAACTGTTTTACAAATGCGCCAAATTGGTCTGTATACAGTGAAGCTTGTACACAACCGGTAAAACCACCTTCAATTGGTCTCACAAAGTCATTAACAATAAACTTATTAATCACTCCTTGACCAACACCAAAACCTATAACTTGCCGAATGGTTTGTAAAGCCACCCCATCAACAGGTGGCCCAATTCCGCCAATGCTGATCTCAACGGCGCGGTTAGCCGCCATTGAAATATTAGATGCCAATACTATGAGTAAACACATTAAATAAAAACAAGATTTTTTCATGTCATTTTCCAAATTTTACTGAGTAACAAAAAGATTGATACCAACACAAAGGAATTGTTGAACTCGTGCTATCTATAGCTTTGCCGACTGCGGTTCAGTTGTATTGATAGTGCAATTAGCGTTAATGACGCGCAACTGCAGAACGTTAAAATGCCTACAAAAACTCATTAACGCAAAGCAGCATACACTATTAGTAGTGAATGAAATGTTAACGGAAAAACTCATTGGCAAAAGCCCTACTTCTTCGATAGTATGAATTAATCCGCATTTTTGGAATATGACGCTATGCAAATACAGGCAAGCCGCTGTACCATTTATTATCATTTTAAATCAGATAGTTATATTAATTTATCTGCGCTGATTATTATTTTTATGCTTTTTTCTTTCCCCTTTAATGACACCATGGCACAAAGTTTTGATGGCAAAATATTACAAACGGCTGGAGGTCAGGTAATTAGCGTGTTTGGTGAAAGCAACCATTTTGATGCCATGGAGAATATAGTCAGTCTTTTTGCTGTACCAGATGAAGGTTATCGCTTTGGAGGATGGGAGAATTCCTGTGCCGATACGCCAGGCCTGCTATGTACCAAACGCTGGGGTGAACATAGCAAGGTAAGTGCACGTTTTATAAAAACGACACCGCCAAAAATACCAATACAGGTGTTATTACTGCTTCAAAATAGAGAAAATAAACCATCGATTTGGAATGATTTTGTTGAACGGCATTTTCATAACCGTTGCCCTGAAATTTATGGTGGCATGGTACTAGGCAAGAGTTCGTTTAATCCAGAGAATAAGACTTATTGCTATCGGCTACGCTTTGGTTATTACGACGCAATAGCTGGAAAAAACTCAGACACACAGTTGAATGCAGTAAAAGATAAGCTAAATCTTAAAACAACCTATGAGGTGAGTGCCGCATTATTGGGTATCCTTAACCGTCATCAAAAAGTCACTATCGCTTTTATTGCGCAGGCAGATACGGCATTAGCCACAAAATATGCTTTTAATAATGTAAAGAATGCACAACTTGAGGTCACTGGGTTAGTTTCTCTGCAAAACGCTAGTTTTGATAATATTGATCTCAGTTATGCATTACAGGAACGCCCCGTAACGGCAGATACTGACTGCTTTAAAACCATCACTCTGTCAGCGAAGCCTAAAAATGTTGGAAAAATCAGTAAGGCATTAGCACAATTACCAAAATCCTGGTGGCAATCTGAGTGAAAAACCGCTTTGTTACCTTCTTTGCTTACGCGCTAATTGCCCTGATTTTGGGGATATGCTGGTGGCAAAGCACTAAGGTATCGGAAACAGAATTGGACACAGGAAAGGGTTATGAGCATACGCTTGCCTTTAAAAAAATAACCGTAGATTCAAACCACAACGTAACTAAATTAATTGTAACTAAGTTGAATTTAGAGAATACACAAAAAAATATTAACCAAAGACAACCGCCTGATTTCACTAAGCGACTAACGCTGAGTAAGCCTATCATAGCTACCAACGATAAACCGGATCTTGCTTTACCCCAGAGCTCAGGAGCGTTATGGAAACAATGGAAAAGATTAACAACTGCGCAGGAATACCAGCATATTCCTGTCATAAATGCGTTATTAGCCGAACAGTTACATAACCATCCCAACCAAGAAATTTATCGCTATATTGATGGGTTATTGGGGCAACCAGTAGCATCTGTTCAAAACAAAGCATTATTACTTGACTTGTTAACCGAAATTGCCACCCCAGAGGCCCTTACCTTGCTTATTAAGATGGCAAGGCTAGAGACATCTGATCCGCTATACATATTGGTAGTACAAGCAATTTCCCGCATTGGTGAAAACCGTTGGAATGGAAAATTTCATGAAGAACTCTCACCAATTTTAGAAACTGCTTGGCTAAATCATCCGAATACCGACGAAAATTTTTTAAATGCAATAGGCTCTGCAATAGCCGAAGTCGGCGCACCTAAAGGCGTTAATGAACTATTGCTTACTGTATCTGGAGAGACTTCCCCTACCGTGAAAGACGAAATTGACAAGATCAAGCAGGAAATCGCTTTTCATGTTATTCCAAAAGTCCGCAACCCAGCCGCCGTTTCTGTACTTAGTCGGCGGCTCGTTCAAGAGTCGTTAGGTAAAGCCCCATTTGAACTAAGCGGAGCAGCTTTGGCAGAAATACCATCGCCTGAAGCAACTCAAGCACTCGTCAATTGGGCAAAAGTGACGCCCGCCGAAGGCGCAAGAAATGCGCAAGAATGGTTGTCGAAGAAAATCGACGATAAAAAGGACTTAGCGATGATCAAAACGGCACAAAGTTCAGAATTTCAAAGCCCAGAGGTCGCCGCTGTTATGGCTGGGCTTACGGGTGCGGCTAGAAGCAGCCTTACATCTACCCTAAAAGTCAACGAGGGGGAAACAGCAAGTTTATCTGTATCACCTCTTTCGGCTAGCAGCCCAAAACAATGATGACATTGAGCTACTAGGTTTAAAGGTAACCAATATGAATAAAATATATGATATTTATTCAGCATCAAGCTTAAGCCAACGCAACCTGTTTGCATTTGCAACTACAGTTAATGAAGACATCGCCATCGCCGCACCAGCTATCATGGGATTAAGCAAGATTCCGAAGATCGGATATAACAAACCAGCCGCAACAGGAATACTGATAGTATTGTAAAAAAACGCACCGAGTAAATTTTGTTTGATATTTTTTACTGTTGCTTTGGATAAGGCTATTGCTTCAGACACTTTCCGTAATGAACCTTGCAAGATAACAATATCTGCACTTTCGATAGCCACGTCAGTACCCGTCCCAATCGCCATACCAACATCAGCTTGAGCTAATGCAGGCGCATCATTAATACCATCACCAACCATGCCAACATGTTCGCCTTGTATTTGCAATTCCTTGACAATACCGGCCTTATCTTGTGGTAAGACTTGCGCTTTAAACTCTTTAATGCCCGCTTGTGTCGCAATCGCTTGTGCAGTCGTTTGGTTATCGCCAGTCACCATAATTACCCGAATTCCCCGTAACTGTAGATCATGTACGGCTGCTGCCGAATCTGTTTTAATCGGATCAGCAACAGCAATAATACCGGCAATGGCATTATCGACTGCCAATAGCATAGGTGTTTGCCCTAATGCAGATAACACTTGCATTTGCGCTTCATGGTCTTTGGTTTTAATACGGTATTTTTCCATTAAGGCACGATTGCCTAAGTAAACCGTTTTGCCTTCGATAGTAGCAACAACCCCATGCCCAGCCACGGCTTCAAATTTTTGCACTTTTTGTAACTTAAGCCCTTGCTGCTTAGCCGCTGAAATAATACTTGCAGCTAATGGGTGTTCAGAACCTGATTCAACACTAGCGGCGAGCGTTAAGACATCCCGTTCAGTAAAGCCTTTAGCTGGCTTTATGCTAGAGACCACAGGTTTTCCGGCTGTAATCGTGCCGGTTTTATCAAGGATAACACAGGTCAATTTACCCGCTTTCTGCAACGCATCGCCCTGCCGTATCAGTATACCGGATTGCGCCGCTCGACCTACGCCAACCATTACCGAAATAGGCGTTGCCAAACCCAACGCACAAGGACAGGCAATAAGCAAAACAGTCATAGACGTTACAAAAGCAAAGCCTAACGAAGGTTCTGGACCGAAAAAATACCACACCAAAAAAGTAAACACGGCAATAGATACCACAATCGGCACGAAAACACTGGCGATTTTATCGGCCAACCGGGCGATCTCAGGTTTACTGCTTTGGGCATCGCGCACACTTTTAATAATTTGCGCCAACGCAGTATCTCGGCCAATGCGAGTGGCTTTAAACAAAAAACTACCGGTTTGGTTAAGGGAACCCGCCACAACTTTGCTATTAACCAGCTTTTCTACCGGAATGGACTCGCCGGTTAACATCGATTCATCTACAGAAGAATGCCCTTCGATTAATACGCCGTCAACCGGAATTTTCTCACCGGGACGAACTCTCAGGGTTTCATCTAGACCAACTTGCTCGATGGGAATATCAATTTCTTTGCCGTCCCTCACCACACGGGCAGTACGCGGCTGCAAACCGATGAGCTTTCGAATAGCACTGGATGTCTTACCCCGCGCCAAAGTCTCTAAGCCTGTACCTAAATTGATGAAAGCCAAAATGACTACAGCAGCTTCAAAATAAGCATGCTTAGCTAACGAAGGTAATGTGGCTGAATAATCAATAACTATGCAAGAATACAACCACGCTGCGCCAGTACCCAACGCAATCAAGGTATCCATATTGGCTTGTTTTAAGCTAAACGCTTTAACCGCGCCCTGGTAAAAATGCAAGCCTGAGTAGATCATTACTCCCAAAGAAACCAACGCAATTTCTGGCCAAATCCATCTACCTGCTGGGGAAGCCATATCTGGTAGCCAAGCAAAATGTTCGGCAAGCATTAAAAATAGGCCTAATGTGCCAGCTGCGGCGGCTTTTTTCATCAAGGTCTTATAACGTTGCCCTTCTAAGGCTTCTTGCGTTTCTAAATCCTCTAAGCCTTCCATCACAGCGGCATCATAACCAGCTTCCACGACCGCTTTCTTTAAGCTTTCAGGATCCGCTAACCCTTTCACCAAAGCGGAATGATCAGCAAAATTAACGCTAACGGAGACCACGCCAGGCACTTTAGCCAAAGCACCTTCGACAGCACCGACGCAACCAGCGCAACTCATGCCAGCGATGGACAATCTGGTTTCGACGAGGGGGATGTCGAAATTTTGCATTATACCCATGAGAATACCTATAGATTTAGTAGGTGAGATTTAGCGGGTTAATCGTTAACGACAGTAAAACCGCTACCGGTAATTACATCTTCAATAGATTGTTGATTAGTGGCATTACTATCGAACTCCACAGTCACTTCCTTGTCTTTACTGGATGCTGTCACAGAAACCACGCCCGCAAGAGAATTAAGCTTATCTTTGATATTAGTTTCACAACCACTGCATTTCATTCCTGTAACTGCTAGACTTATCGTTTGGGTCATTTTCATCTCCTTGGATTTTTTAGTATTTATACCACAATCATCCCCCAAAAAGGATAGAAATGATCTTAATCAAATCATCGCCAATTAACCGTTGAATTACAGCTTTTATAATTGGTAGGATTGTCATTAACCGCATTGCCAAAATTATGGACATTAAAAATATTACCAACCAAACCATTGCTCTTGCAGGAATAGCCCAAGTGGCCGTGTTGGTGCAACAACTTGCAACAGAAGGTAGCGCCGACCAACACGCTATGGAAGCCAGTATTGGCAGCGTGTTGAAAATTGATTCTGATAGCGTTTCCGAAATATTTGGCGGGTTAAGTGGTTTGAGATTAGGCTTCACCCAACTTGACGGCCAAATAACCGGCAACAAGCCTCCTGATCGCGACCAAGCCCGTTATGCCGCATCCCTCGTATTTTTAGAAAAGAAATTAGCAGACCGTAAGGAAATGCTTAATACCGTCCAAAACGGAATTAAAGTTGCCCAAGCCCAAAGTGAGCACTTTGGGGTATTGCATGAAAACGTACTTGCCAATCTTGGCGACCTTTACCAACGCACGATCAGCACCTTACAACCCAGGATAATGGTAAATGGCGAACCCAATTACCTATCGCGCCCTGATACCGCGAACAAAATCCGGGCATTATTGTTAGCGGGTATCCGTTCTGCCGTCCTTTGGCGGCAATGTGGCGGTTCCCGTTGGAAATTCATCTTTTATCGCAGCAAAATTCAACGCGAATTACAACATCTCCTCAAACAAATTTAATTGCCAAGCTTATGAATAGTAATGACATAACCCGAGTAAAAACTTATCTCCTTAATTTACAGAACAATATCTGTAGGGCTTTGGAAGGGGAAGAACCGCAAGTCCGTTTTATAGAAGATGAGTGGCAACGCAGCGAAGGCGGCGGCGGTAAAACCCGGGTTTTGGCAAACGGTGAGATTTTTGAGCAAGGCGGAGTGAATTTTTCGCACGTTTCAGGCTTTAATTTACCGCCTTCTGCCACCGCAAAACGCCCGGAATTAGCTAACCGGCAATTTCAAGCTATGGGCGTGTCATTAGTTATTCATCCACGCAACCCTTATGTCCCGACCTCGCATGCGAATGTCCGTTTATTTATTGCCGAAAAAGCCAACGAACCCACTATCTGGTGGTTTGGTGGTGGGTTTGATTTAACGCCATTTTATGCGTTTGAAGACGATGTAATTGCCTGGCATCAAACCGCAAAAGCCGCATGTGACCCATTCGGGGAAAATGTATACCCCGAATACAAAAAATGGTGCGACGAGTATTTCTACCTTAAACACCGCGATGAAACCCGTGGGGTTGGTGGCTTGTTCTTCGACGATTTAAACGAATGGGGTTTTGAAAGATGTTTTGCTTTTATGCAATCCGTTGGCGATAGCTATATACAAGCGTATTTGCCCATCGTACAAAAAAGGAAAGCAACGCCCTATGGTGCGCGCGAACGTGATTTTCAACTTTATCGCCGCGGACGTTATGTTGAGTACAATCTAGTCTATGACCGTGGCACTTTATTTGGACTACAAACCGGTGGTCGTACCGAATCTATCCTAATGTCTTTACCACCCGTTGTAAACTGGCGTTACAACTGGAACCCCGAACCCGGTAGCTCAGAACATTTGCTTTATGAGCGGTATTTAAAACCGCAAGAATGGTTAACAAAGCCTTGAACAAAGCCTTTGTTTAAGGCATACCAAAGAAAGACGGCTTTTAGGGTTCATGGTGTTAATTTATTGAACTATAAGTAACATTATTTGTTTTAGAAGCGAAAGCAAATTACCGCACGAGCGGTAGTTTGCCTCTTGGGTATAAAACGGCTTGGTAACTACCTGGGTCACCCAGCTAACGATTTGTGATATAGCCTAGTGCTTAGCTACTTGGCTTATTTCATTCGGTTGATTTACAGACCACAACTTCTCCAACTGATAAAAGTCCCGACCTTGCGCGGTCATCGCATGAACGATAACATCGCCTAAATCTAGCAGCACCCAGTCTGCACCAGGACCGCCTTCAATACCTAAAGGGATTAAACCATTTTCTTCAACTTTGGCAGCGACGTAATCACAAAGTGACGCTAAATGCCGATCCGATGTGCCGGTAACAACAACCATATAGTCGGTAAAACTGGTTTTATCGCGTACATCCAGCACGGTAATCTGCTGGCCTTTACGATCGTCTAATTCGGTTTGGACAATTTTTAATAACTGTTCTGGTTGCATTTATATTCCTGGGATTAGTCCGCTTTGGATATTCTGTAAAGTTGATGTTGGTTTATATAGCTTAGTACCGTATCAGGTAATAAAAATCGGGTATCACTGCTTTTGGCAATCATTGCCCTAATGACGGTGGCGGAAATATCAAGTTGGGTTATGGCTTGAAAATACAGTTTTCCTGCGATTTGTGCTGCTAATTCGGTTTGTGTATGGATAATTTTATCAGTATAGAAATCATCAAGCGGCATTATTTGATAACCGGGTCGCGTTAATATCACGACATGCGCAAAATCAAACAGCCGCCACCATTGATACCAACTTGCCAGCTGGTTGAATGCATCGCTGCCAATAAATAATAACAACGGTTTTTCTGGAAATTCATGGCGTAATGATTCGAGTGTCACCACCATATAAGAAGCCCCTGCCCTTTCTATTTCGCGGGTATCGGCGATAAATCCTGGCTGATCCTGAATCGCCAACTTAAGCATTTCCAAGCGCATAAGGGCTGATGCTTGAGGAGCTTGCCGATGCGGTGGTTGTGCGCTGGGAATTAACCTAACCTCATCAAGCCCGAAAATTTCTTTTGCTTCAAGCGCTGACCTAAGGTGTCCGTAATGCACGGGATCAAAGGTACCACCAAAAATGCCGATCATCTATTGCCTGATATGACCATCACCCAGGACGATGTATTTTAGCGAGGTAAGGCCCGTCAACCCAACCGGACCGCGGGCATGCAGCTTATCGGTACTGATGCCGATTTCGGCACCTAGGCCGTATTCGAATCCGTCAGCAAAACGCGTAGAAGCATTTACCATTACTGAGCTTGAATCGACTTCCCGTAAAAAGCGTCTGGCTTTGGTGTAATCCTCCGTCACAATAGCATCGGTATGGAGTGAGCCATAGTGGTTAATGTGCTTGATCGCCTCATCTAAGCCAGTAACGATTTTAATCGAGAGGATAGGGGCTAAATATTCGGTTTGCCAATCTTCTTCCGTAGCCCTAACACAGGCTGGTATCAGAGAACACGTCTTAGGGCAGCCGCGTAGCTCCACACCTTTATGTAGATAGTGTTCAGCCAACGCTGGCAACACTAAACCGGCAATATTTTTGGCAACCAACAAGGTTTCCATGGCATTACAAACACCATAACGATGGGTTTTGGCGTTCACTGCAATAGCAATGGCTTTATCCACATCCGCATTGTCGTCGATATAAACATGGCAAATGCCATCCAAATGTTTAATGACAGGAATAGTTGCATCCTTTGAAATTCGCTCTATTAAGCTCTTGCCACCTCTAGGTACGATCACATCGACGTGCTGGTTCATCGTAATCAGTTCGCCCACTGCGGCACGATCAGCGGTGGCGACAATCTGCACGGCGTCGACAGGCAAACCTGCCTCGCTTAATCCTTTGCTTATACAGGCAGCAATCGCCTGATTGGAATGGATGGATTCAGAACCGCCCCGTAAAATACAAGCATTACCGGATTTAAGGCATAAGGCGGCGGCATCGACCGTAACATTCGGACGGGATTCATAAATAATACCGATAACCCCCAAAGGCACCCGCATTTGCCCGACCTGAATGCCACTAGGCCGGTAACTTAAATTGGTAATTTCCCCAACCGGATCAGGTAAAGCGGCGACTTGTTTTAAACCTTCAACCATCGCCTGAATACTTTTCGGGGTGAGCGCCAGCCGATCCAGCATCGCGGCATCCAAGCCATTTGCTTTACCGGCATCCAAATCTTTTTGATTTTCGCTGACCAAAACGACGGAGTTAGCGTCAATAACTTCAGCAATTTTTAACAATGCTAAGTTTTTTTTGCCTGACTCCGTACGGCTTATTTCACGGCCGGCAAATCGAGCTTTTACCCCTACATCATTCATGTATTCTTTGATGTTCACAAACTAGCCTATATTCATCGTTATTTGCGGTTATAGAAATAATAATTAGTCCGGTGAATTATGACAGGCATGTAGATTTTTGAAACCAAAAATCTCACAGCAACCGCTATTAGCTATTCTTAAAATTAAGTAGTGAAATGCCAGGGAGTATAAAAAATTACGAAAACCAAATCGTCAGACAATAAAAAGCCCGCACGAAGCGGGCATATCGAGTCTTGTTATTATTGTTGTATACACTTAGTTATAAAGCGTACTTGTGTGACTCAATTTAAGCAGAATTACTTTTTGTTATTTTTATATATCAATAGCCTATAAGGCTATTGCCCCCCTCTACACCGGATTGGAACCGGCATCGCTCCGAAAAGCTGAGCGTATTCTATACCCAAAAAAATGATTGTGTCCAACAAAAATGACAAACTTTTTAAAAAAAAATATTTTAAAAAAAATAAGCTATAGATACATAAGGTTATGAGACGTTAAATTTTTACATAGCTACAGCATAGATAATTTTTTAGGTATATTTTTTGTTTCATTAAGGCTGTATTCAGGAAAAATTTGTTCTGCCCAATTATTCGTTTCGCCTTGCTTGTAATTGCTCGTTAAGAAAAAAATTGTATCTATCTCTTAATATTGCCGCCAAATACGCATTCACCTTTTGGGCTTTCTGCGCCAATCTAATTTGGTTTATAGCATCTTGAATTTGCCCCATAGCGTAATAATATTCAGCCAAATAACGGTGCGACTCTGCAGGTTGATGTAAATCACTATAGACTTGCGCCAATAATTCATAATAAACCGGAAGTTTTTGAGCTTCGTAGGGCAAGGAAGAGAGCAGCTTTTTAGCTGTCTCAGCTTCACCTGATTTCACCAATGCACTGCTATATTCAAGTTTAATAGACTGGTTATCGGGAAAAAGTTCTATAAGCTTTTGAAACCTGGTTTGTGCCAATCGAAAATTCTTGGCTTCCAGCGCTGTCCTTGCCAAGGCTGCGGCATAATGAAACTGATTGGGGTATTGTTTAACTAATTGTTGAAATACCGCCTCAGCCTCATTAAAGGCCTGCGATTTAAGCGCAATCAGCCCCAAGCCATATTGCGCCACTGTTTTTTGTTCTTCGGTGCCTTGATTCAATCTTATCTTGAAATATTTTGCTGCTTCTGCCATATCCTGACTTGCTGTAATGCGGAGTTTAGTTTTAATTAATTGATAGCTTAGAGAATCGGAATATTGTTTATAAGGATACGAATCGGCCCTGCCCCGAGTATCTGAGATACGTGAAGCAGTCACCGGATGGGTCCGTAAAAACTCAGGAAGATCGTGCCCATAATAGCGACTGGATTGTTGTAAACGTTCGAAAAATGTCGGCATACTACGCGGGTCGTACTTAGATTCCTGCAAAGTCTGCATACCCACGCGATCGGCTTCCATTTCATTTTCGCGGGTGAAATCAATCTGAAACTGGGCATTACTACCCATGACCGCCATAATAGCCGCTTGACCTAAAGCTGGCGATTGTGAACCGAGCAAAATCGCCGCCAACATTGCTGCCATAGTAGGTACTGTTAACCGACCAGCCGCTTCAGCAGCCCGGTACAAATGCCTCTGAGTGACGTGGGCAATTTCGTGTGCCATTACCGATGCCAATTCACTTTCAGCTTCGGTTAACACGATTAACCCAGAATTAACTCCAACATAACCGCCAGGCCCTGCAAACGCGTTAATATCATTTTCAGCTACCACAAAAAAATGGAACGGCAAACTCGACCCATCACTATTGGCGACCAGTTTTTTGCCTATATCTTGAATGTACTCTTGTACTTCGGGATCTTGGTTAATTTCAACTTGTGAATGCAAATATCGGAAGAAAGCTTCACCTAATTCTTTTTCTTCAGCAGGCGTTATGATTGAACCGGATGAGTCGCCCATATCGGGCAAATTTATTTTTGATGTAGTATTCGCCTGATATTTCATTGGAACTAAGAGCAAAATCAGGACTAATGAGAAAGGATTGTAGTGTCGTATCATGCCTTTATGACTGAGTTGATAAAACTTTGTTCCAAATTATAGGATAAGTTGCGCACTGATTATTTAAATCAGTGCGCCAATTTAAAATAACAAAGCATCTCCCACCTATTTCGCATTTTGCCAATACGTTAATATTTAGCCGCTTCAGCCTTCGCTTTTTGAGCTCCTACAAAATTACTCTGCAATTCTCTGGCATTTGCAATCAATAGCCAACTATGTTTTTTTAAGTTATTGTCATCGGCCGCCAACAATGCCGCTTTTCTTGCAATATCCTCTGCTAACCGTGGCTTCGATTGATTCAAACGCAATAAGGCTAATTTGTAATATAACGCCGCATTCCTGGGTTCGATACGAATCGCCCGTTCTATCGATGCCGCCGCCGAATCATAATTACCTGACTGCGTGTTTTCATTTGCAGCAATAACTAACGATCCAACTGCTGGCGACTGCGGCGCAAAAGTTTCCAACGGTGTAAAAGCTTCAGGCACCTTGGGCGATTCTGGAACCGGTGGTGCAGTATCCGTAGCAACAACATCAGTTGGTATGGGCTGCTCGGTTGCCTGAGAATCTCCAGAATTAGGCTCGTCGACATTTCCCTCTGGCGGGATAGGCGCGCCAGGATCTATCAATGGCTGTGTCGAGGAGTTGCCATTAGCCGTATCAGGCGCTATTGATGGCATTGAAGTTTGCGGCGGCAATTGTGGTGGTAGATCCGGCTTAATTTCAATAAGTTCTGGCGTTTTATTGATTCCCTCTAATGGCCTAGTCTCTATCACCGGTGGAACTTGATGAGCTGGCTGGCTTGTATTATCGGGCAGCTCTTGAGTAATCATTGGCTGCTCGGCTGGATGGCCACCAAATACCGGCGCAGGCGGTTGGATTTCTGCGCAGCCTACAAATACAGAAGTTAATGTCGCGATAAATATGTATTGTCCTTTGCGCATAATGCTGTCCAACTCCTAATTAATAACGAAACAAAATTGCCTGAATTATCCACGAAAATTAAGCAATCTAGATTCGCCATTTTACCCCACAAAACCGACATCGGTTAAGAGGGGTTAAATATCTTCGATTACAAATAGAATTTAGTGCAGCTGAAGGATTTTTTGAGAGAAAACTTACGACGTTTGTAAATGACTGCTAAAGTTGCAATTTAAAAGCATAATCCTGCGCAGATAGAATCAAAATCAACAAAAAACTATTCAGTCCTAACTATCAATCAAGACAACTGCGTGAACCGCTATTCCTTCTTTTCTGCCTTCAAAACCCAGCTTTTCAGTGGTCGTTGCTTTAACATTTATGTAGTTAATATCGACTTTTAAATCTGCGGCGATATTCTCACACATGGCAGGAATGTATGGTGCCATTTTGGGTGCTTGCGCGACAATCGTAATATCGGCATTAACAAATTTGTAGCCTTGTTCTTGAACGATTTTATAAACATGGCGCAATAAGACGCGGCTGTCCGCACCTTTAAATTCGGGGTCAGTATCTGGAAAATGCTTGCCGATGTCACCTAACGCCGCCGCCCCAAGTAAAGCATCGGCTAAAGCATGTAGCACCACATCGCCGTCGGAATGCGCTTCCAAGCCTTGTTCGTAAGGGATTTTTACACCGCCCAGAATAATATGGTCACCGTCATTAAAGCGGTGGACATCGTAACCCTGCCCTACTCGTATCATTCTTGCTCCTGTTGTTGATCAAGGTAAAATTGTGCCAAAGCCAAATCTTCGGGTCGGGTTATTTTAATATTATCAGGACGGCCTTCGACGATTTTCGGGATAAACCCTTGAATTTCCAAGGCACTTGCTTCATCGGTAACCCTGCTGTCACCCTCGGTTTGCTCCAATGCTGATTTTAACATACCGTATTTAAACATCTGCGGCGTTAATGCCCGCCAAATGTGCCGTCTATCCAGTGTGCTAATAATCTGATTACCATCCACACTTTTCAAGGTGTCATGCGACGACAGCGCAAGAATGCCGCCTACTTCATCGTCCTGCAATAACCCGATCAGTTTTTTAATATCTTCAACCGTTAAACACGGTCTGGCCGCATCATGTACCAATACCCAATCATTTTCATCCGCTTGGTCACGAATTGCTTTTAAACCCGATAGCACCGAATCCGCCCTTTCCTTACCACCGGGTGCAGTAATTATTTTCTCATGCCTAGCTATAGCAAGTTCAGGCCAGTATGGGTCTTCTTCGGAAATAGCGACGACAACAGATGAAAATACATTAGCTTGCAGCAAGCGCGACAACGTATGTTCAATAACCGCTTTGCCGGTTAGCTCCAGATATTGTTTGGGGCGGTCAGCGTTCATGCGTTTGCCGACACCGGCGGCGGGCACGACTGCCCAGAAATTAATTTGATGGCTCATTTAAGATTTGATGCACCTAGTTTTGAGGCAGGTTCGATATGAACTATCGTATATTTCAAGATAGTTTTTTTGATGTTGTTTTAGGTTTTTGCGAGGCCCAAGCTATTTCAAGCGCGGTTTTCAGACGCACCACCCACATGGTCATGATAAACAGGGGGCAAATTTTTTGCAATGGGATTTTGGTATGTAGGATACGTTTCACACACCATTAATAGTGCGTCATTAGAACCAATGAGTACCTACGTCATTTTTATCTGTTTGGTGCATGGAATATACAATACCGCTAAGTTAAGCGGTAAACGGCGCTTTTGTCATTCCGAAGAAACCAAGTGACTGAGGAATCTTTTGGGCTTGAGATTTCTCCCGCAGGTCAAAATGACAACATTTGCTTTATCTTAATGGCATTAATGGAATGCACCCGATTCGACTGTAACTTGATTGAAAGGGCGGCATAACAAACCAAAGTTTTGTCACTCCAAAATATAAATACGCCGTACAGACATAGGGTGATCAAAAGCCCAAGTTTAACCCACTCCCCGTTTTTTATGGATTATGGCGGAACGTTTAATGTTTCCGCCATAATGCCCTCAACTTGTTAAAAAACTAAAAAGCAATTTTTTTCAGCAACGCGCCGGTTTTGCTGTCGCGCGTTTCTGACAGGGCAGCACCGTTACCTTTGCTAATACCTAAGACAGTGATTTCACTGGAGCCATTGCCATTGGTGTCGGGCGTAGCGGTAATGGCTTTTGGCTCATAACCCGTTCCTAAAAAGCGGATCGTTTTCAGCAATGCGCCATTGGCTTTGGCATCTTTAATACCGACTGATGGTTGATTCAGCTCGTTGTACAGCACCGCAATCTCAGGAACGCGGTTACCGTTAATGTCGGACAGGGAAACCAAGCCTTGCGGCGGCGTGAAACTGGTCAGGAAGGTTAAGGTGCTTAACACTGTTTGAGTTTGCGGGTCTTTGATTTTGACCGTATGTTTGCCACTTACGAAATCAACATACAACGCGGCGGTTTCGCTGAACCGGTTGTTGTTGAGGTCTGGGACGTAAGTTACCTCGATGAAGTTGTTGGTGCTCCACTCGCAGAGGTAAGGATGTTTGGCATTAGCGTTATCGTCAAACCAAAGACCGCCTTGCGGCCAATTGAAGTACGTGTAACTGCCACTCTTGTCCGCATTAAGCGATGATGTAATGTACCAATTTTTGTAACTAAAATTCTCGCCAGTTAACCAAGTATGCGTGCCTTCTCTAGCGGCATCGGTAGCACCAATCCAATAGTAGTGATAATTGAAACTATCCAATACCCTTTGGCTGGCATAAATAAAACTATTTTCCGCGATGTCTTTAATCGTTGCCAAATGCGCACCTTTGCTTTTGCACGTAGTTTGCGCGTCAAACCAAGTTAATGGTGTGGTATCGAAACCTTGATAAAAATGCCCATTACCAATCCATTTAATCCGCGCCGAATCCGCTTGGGCAACCCCAGAAATACCTAATAGCACCAAACTGCAAACTGCAAACTGCAAACTGCAAACTGCAAAATACTGCGTCAACTACTTTAGTTTTCATAATATTGTTTCCCCGTTAAGTTAAGTACAAATAATTTTCTGTGGAAAACCCACACAAGAATACTACCATTTTCATAATAAATATCAAACACATAAAGCACAAAATCCGTTCAGTGATTGATAGAATGTAGATTGGGTTTACCCCTAGGGCATAAAAGGCGCATAAAACAAATCAGGCTAAAACTTCAATCAAAATACCCGTGCGCCGTAACTCAAACATAAAGGCCGTGTTGGGTTACGGGCTCACACAAAAGCATGTGGCAAATAAACTACGACGATTCGGAATGGAAAAAGTGTTTTGCCGTCAGCAAGATTTAAACGCGATTAAAAAATCGTAACTGTCAGTAAAACGTTAATAATAGGACTGCATAAAAACACCACTAGGTGTGTGTATTTAGATTTTTGGAGTAGCCTAACTACATTCCAACCTTTTTAAATCAAGTGAAAAATCCACATATTATTAGTGAGGAATTTAACAGCTTTAAAACTCATAAAAGATTATTCTGAAATTGATTGGAACTCAAAATTAATAATGCATATTTACAAAATATATATTTAGCTAACAACTTTCTACTCTACGTAAAAAGCAAATTAAATTATTGCTTAAAACTTACTGTTATAGAGTAGTTATTGAGGCCAATCTCAATAATTGTTAATCTTTAGGAGAAAGGAAATGAAAAAAATTAAATTGCTATCTACTACTTTTGTAGCGCTTGCATTTTTTGCAGCATCTCAAATTGCTTCAGCTGATGGATGGCCAACAAGCGTTGTTGGAAACTGGAATGTGAGGGCTAACAATTCCGTTGGAGTACTTAGCATTACATTCCAGGCAGCAGCAGGGCAATGCCGTCAAATTTCAGGAGCTATATTTGGAAATCCTATTCAAGGATTTTATTGTCCTGCAAGTGGCAGAATTCATTTTTTACGAAAAAATGCAGCAACTAATGACACTATTCAGGACTATACGGCTAATTTATCTCAAGACGCTGGCATAGACTATATGGGGGGAACTTTTGCCTCAGATGGTGGTGCGTATGGAGAATATAACTTTTTTGGATCTAAATAAAAAACGAACAGCCCCCCATTGGTAAATGGGGCTAAATAAAATGAAGCCTAGCAAAATCATATTCCTGATTGTTAGGCTTCGATTTCGCACTGCCTAATCAACTCAAATAGAAAAACTACTTCTCCTCAAGCACATGAAAAAAAGTCTCATTTTCTTTGATCATTCCTAACTCATCACGCGCCCTTTCTTCTATAGCTTCCTGACCCTTCCGTAAGTCTTCAATTTCGGCATATAAGGCTTCATTGCGTTCTTTCTTTTCTTTGACTTTTTCTTTGACGGTTTCCAAGCGGGCTTGGTATTCTTTAATTTGGGCAACGCTGCCATCACCCACCCACAAGCGGTATTGCAGGTGAATAATAAACAGGAAGAGAATAGCGACCAGGATTTTCATAATTTAGGCAAAAAAAGCCAAACGATAAACATTATTATAGCTTGGCCCCTTTCGCCTTAGTTTTTAAAGCATCTTGAATGCGCTTGATCCGGCATATTTCGCCGCACTACCCAGCTCTTCTTCAATTTTCATCAAACGGTTGTACTTAGCAACGCGATCAGACCGGCTGAGTGAACCCGTTTTGATTTGACCTGTACCCGTTGCCACAGCTAAATCAGCAATAGTGGTATCTTCAGTTTCGCCGGAACGGTGCGACATAACCGCAGTATAACCGGCTTTGTGCGCCATATCAATAGCGGCAAACGTTTCAGTTAACGTACCAATTTGATTGACTTTAATCAGGATGGAATTGGCAATATTTCTTTCGATGCCTTTCTTTAAAATGGCAGGGTTGGTGACGAATAAATCGTCGCCAACCAACTGGATGCGTCCGCCCAATTTTTCAGTCATCACTTTCCAACCGTCCCAGTCGTTTTCGTCGAAACCGTCTTCAATACTTATGATTGGGTATTTGTTAACCCAATCGACAAAGAAATCCGCCATTTGTGCTGAGGTATAAGTTTTACTTTCCGAAGCCAGATCGTAAATGCCGTCGTGGTAGTATTCAGAAGCTGCCGCATCTAGTCCTAAGTAAATGTCTTTGCCTGGTTTGTAACCGGCTTGTTCAATCGCTTGCAGGATAACGCTGATGGCTTCTTCGTTCGATGACAGGTTGGGTGCAAAGCCGCCCTCGTCGCCCACCGTTGTCGCCAAACCTTTGGATTTTAATACTTTTGCCAAGTTATGGAATACTTCCGCGCCGTAACGGATGGCTTCACGGAAGTTTGGCGCGCCAACTGGCAAAATCATGAATTCTTGCAGGTCAACACTGTTATCGGCATGCGAACCGCCATTGATGATGTTCATCATCGGCACTGGTAAAATAAACTCGCCGGATTTGTTGAAGTGCTTATATAAAGGCTGCCCTGCTTCTTTTGCCGAGGCATGTGCCGCTGCCATCGATACCGCTAACATAGCATTTGCCCCAAGGCGGGCTTTGGTATCCGTGCCGTCAAGGGCAATCATTTTATTGTCAAGAGCAGTTTGGTCGGCGGCATCCATACCAACAACTGCAGCTTTGATTTCAGTCAGCACGTTATTAACGGCTTTAGTGACGCCTTTACCTAAATAACGGGCTTTGTCACCATCACGTAACTCAATGGCTTCGCGTTCGCCAGTCGACGCGCCGGATGGCACCATGGCGCTACCGACCACGCCTGATGCCAGGATGACATCGGCTTCTACGGTTGGATTACCGCGTGAATCTAAAACTTCTCTTGCACGTATTTCTTTAATGACTGCCATTTGCTTTCCTATAAGGTTGTTTCTATCAAGGGGGTTGATTTAACCACCCTGTCGATGGTTAATAAGACTTCTAATAATTCTTGCATTCTGTGTAACGGCCAGGAGTTGGGGCCGTCGCTTTTGGCTTCCGCTGGATTCGGATGAGTTTCCATAAATAGACCAGCAATGCCAACTGCCGTTGCCGCCCGCGCCAATACAGGAACGAATTCGCGCTGGCCACCGGAACAAGTACCCCGCCCGCCCGGTAACTGCACGGAATGCGTCGCATCAAATACGACAGGGCACCCCGTGTCACGCATCACTGCCAGTGAGCGCATATCCGACACCAGATTGTTGTAGCCAAATGATACGCCGCGTTCGCAAACCATGATCTGTTCATTACCGGTAGCCTTGGCTTTTTTGGCAACTTGCGCCATATCCCAAGGCGCTAAAAACTGGCCTTTTTTAATGTTGACAGGAATACCTTGTGCAGCCACAGCCTGGATAAAATTAGTCTGCCTACATAAAAATGCGGGCGTCTGCATCACATCAACAACTGATGCGACTTCCGCCAATGGCGTATCTTCATGCACATCAGTTAACACCGGCACACCAATTTGCTGTTTAACTTTAGCTAAAATTTGCAAACCTGTCTCTAAACCTAAGCCCCTAAAAGTTTCGTACGATGAGCGATTGGCCTTGTCGAAGGAAGACTTATAGATAAACGGGATATTCAACTTAGTAGTTAATTCTTTAAGGTATCCCGCTGTATCGATGGCTAATTGCTCGCTTTCGATCACGCAAGGCCCGGCGATCAGAAAGAAAGGCTGATCCAATCCTACGTTAAAACCACATAATTTCATTGAGCTGCTTCCTTTTTATGTTGTGCCGCCGCTGTTACAAAACCCGAAAATAGCGGATGGCCTCTTCTGGGTGTCGAGGTGAATTCAGGATGAAACTGACAAGCCAAAAACCAGGGATGGTTAGGAATTTCAATTACCTCAACCAATCGACCATCAATAGACTTGCCCGAAAAGCGTAACCCTGCTTGTTCCAACCGTTCAAAATATTGGTTATTGAATTCATAGCGGTGGCGATGCCTCTCTGTAATCACATCTTTTTGGTACATCCTGTATGCCAATGTGTCAGGCTTTAAACGGCATTGTTGCCCCCCCAAGCGCATTGAGCCACCAAGATCCGATTCTTCATCACGGATTTCGAGCTGACCTTTATCATCCATCCATTCGGTAATCAAGCCGATAACTGGATGTGGCGATTTTGGTAAAAATTCGGTACTGTGCGCGCCTTCAAGGGCGGCAACATCCCGCGCAAATTCGATAACGGCGACCTGCATCCCTAGGCAAATACCCAAGTAAGGGATAAGATTTTCCCTTGCATAACGGGCGGTGGCAATTTTACCTTCCACCCCTCGTTCGCCAAAACCACCAGGCACCAAAATAGCATCCACGCCCTTCAGTCTGGCAACGCCTTCATCTTCTATCGTCTCTGAATCAATATAGGTAATTTTTACTTTGTTAAGGGTAGCAATGCCTGCATGAATTAATGCCTCATTTAAAGATTTGTAGGCATCGGAATGATCGACATATTTGCCGACAATCGCAATGCTAACCTCGGCTGTCGGATGAGCTATCGCTTCAACCACTTTCCGCCATTCGGTTAAATCAGCTTGCGGCACATTTAACCGGAGCTTATGAACAACAATTTCATCTAAACCTTGTTCGTGGAGCAGCAGTGGTATGCGATAAATAGAATCGGCATCTATAGCAGAAATAACAGCTTTCTCTTCGACATTGGTGAAAAGCGCGATTTTTCGCCGCTCGCTTTCAGGAATAGGTTGCTCAGATCGACAGATCAAAATATCAGGTTGGATACCGATAGAGCGCAGCTCTTTTACAGAGTGCTGCGTGGGCTTGGTTTTTATCTCACCCGCAGAACGAATATAGGGCACGAGCGTGAGATGGATAAAAAGTGACCGCTCCGCACCAAGCTCGACCCGCATTTGGCGAATAGCTTCAAGAAATGGCAAGGATTCAATGTCGCCGACGGTACCACCAATTTCAATCAAGGCAACATCAACGCCTTCCGCACTTTGGTAAATCCGGTTTTTAATTTCATCAGTGATATGAGGAATAACTTGGACGGTAGCCCCCAAGTATTCGCCTTTACGTTCTCGCCGCAAAACACTGTCATAAACTTGCCCGGTGGTAAAACTGTTTTTGCGGCTCAACGTGGTTTTCAAAAACCGCTCGTAATGCCCCAAATCTAGATCGGTTTCGGCACCATCTTCTGTAACAAATACCTCACCATGCTGAAATGGGCTCATCGTGCCCGGATCGACATTGATATACGGGTCTAATTTAGTGAGCGTTACTTTAAGGCCTCGCGCTTCTAAAATAGCCGCTAATGAAGATGCGGCAATACCTTTGCCTAGCGATGAAACGACGCCACCAGTAATAAAAATAAATTTTGTCATGTAAGGGTTATTGAACTTCAGAAACTAACTGGGGCAAACTTCAGCAAAAGTTTATATTTTAATCGACATCGCCGCTATCGTCATTGTCTTTTGATATTATTTAATTCGAATGATGGCCAAACACTCTAAGCCACTTTCCATATAAAAATCCGCACTAACCCATAAATCCCCCACAGCGGCAAGTTGGCCATCCATAAAGATCAAAGGAATAGATGACCGTTCCCAAGGCGGAACGCCAACTTCTTGGAATAAATTTTTCAACTTATGCTGCCCTTGACGACCAGGTAAACGAATGGATTCACCACCGACGCGAAATTTAACAGTCACTTTAGCATTGGCCCAAATTGTCGATGAAATTCCGCAGGTGGAAGAGGTAAGTCCGTAGGTTAAATCATCGGCAATGTGTAATTGGGATGCGTCAGTAGGCCATTCCATTTTAGGTAAATGCTTCTTACCGAATGAGTTAATGCAATACAATTTATCCCGAAACCGCCTGATTTCATACCCCTGAACCACCAATGTAGGATTGGCATCAACCCGCACATCAACGACTTCATTTACAATACGGTTAACGGCATCATAAGACGGCAGCTTTAACCCTAATTGTTGAAACCATTCCCGTAAAACCATGTGCTGCTGTAAATTTGAATAAGCTAGCAACCTGTTAATTTGTAAAGTGCTATCAATCGGATTATAACTTTCTGCAAATAGATTTTCGCCAAACAACGCTAGTAAACTCTCCGCATTTGCACAATGCTGCGCCGAACGAGATACCGTTTTAGCTACCCCAGGCCATTGTTGTTTTAGTTTTGGGATAATCTCGTTACGCAAAAAATTACGGGCATATTTGGAATCGTTATTGCTCGGATCTTCGACCCAACTTAATCCGTGAATTTTGGCATATTCGACAACCGCCGCTTTGGATACACCGAGTAATGGCCGAATTAACTTACCTTTGCCAAAGACCATACTCTCCGGCATTCCTGACAAACCTTTTAAACCACTACCACGAAACAACTGGAGCAACACGCTTTCCAACTGGTCTTCAGCATGTTGGGCAACGAGTAAGACATCATTTTCGGCCAACAACCCCTTCAAAGCCGAATAGCGTGCATTTCGTGCAGCTTCTTCCGGACTTTCTCCCAAAGCAGCTTGAGCATTGACAGTTAAGCTAAGAAAATTAACTCCGAAATTGATGCAAACTTGTTCGCAGTGTAAGCCCCAGCTTTTAGCCTCAACCTGCAAACCATGATTGATGTAAACAGCCGTTAATTTTCCTTCAAAGCTATCAATTGAGGCGCATAAATGCAGTAACACATGGGAATCTATGCCACCGCTGTAGGCGAGGTAGAGCTGGGCAACAGTTTGGTTATGGTTAATCTTAGCTTCAAGAAGTCTTGATGATAATGTGTTTACCACGAATGTTTTCTGGAATCCTCGGTTTATTAACTGTTTTGAATCGTCAACATGAATAACAATAAAATGAAACATACTGCCAATAACCAAACGACAACCCTCTTGATACGTTTGGTTTCTGTTTCTGGATAACCTAATTTACGTAATACCCAATTAATACCTATCGAAATAACTTCAGCAATGACATCTAATAACGAGTTTGCCAAGGCTTCACCAAAATCCATTTCAATTCGCCATCACTTAACCGCTTCCTCAATAAACGACCCAAAGCTCATAATCCGCTGATAGCGTATTGCCAGCAAATCATCAATAGGTCGCTGTTGTAAATCTGTCAAGTGGCGAATCAAAGCATCTTTCAAATTTTCAGCAACCTTACTATAATCTCGATGCGCCCCACCTAAGGGTTCGCGCACGACCTCATCAAGCAAGCCTAATTCCCGGATACGATCTGAGGTTACCCCCATCGCTTCTGCAGCCAATTGGGCTTTATCAGCACTTTTCCAAAGAATAGACGCGCAACCTTCCGGTGAAATTACTGAATAAGTACTGTATTCCAACATGATCAAGCGATCACCCACACCAATAGCCAATGCTCCGCCTGAACCACCCTCACCCGTTACTGTACAGATGATTGGGGTTTTTAATTTTGCCATTTCAAACAAATTGCGGGCGATGGCTTCACTCTGACCACGTTCTTCGGCGCCAATTCCGGGATAGGCGCCAGGGGTGTCTATCAGGCAAATAATCGGCAACTTAAACCGTTCAGCCATCTTCATTACCCTTAACGCTTTACGGTAACCTTCAGGCCTGGGCATACCGAAATTTCGGTGGATTTTCTGTTTGGTATCCCGGCCTTTCTGGTGACCAATCACCATTACCGGCTGGCCGTCTAATCTCGCCATACCGCAAACTATCGCAGGATCATCGGCGTAAGCCCGATCACCATGCAACTCATGGAAATCGGTAAAGATGTGTTCGATATAATCCAACGTGTATGGCCGACCAGGATGGCGGGAAAGCTGGGAAATCTGCCAATCGCTTAGATTTACAAATATGCTTTGGGTCAGTGATTCACACTTGTCTTCAAGCTGTTTTAGGGCATCAGTTAAATTAAAATCATTATCGAATTCAACATTACGAAGCTCTTTAATCTTAGCTTCCAGTTCAGCGATAGGTTGTTCAAAATCGAGAAAATTGAGATCCATGAAAGTGTTTGTGCGAAAAAGTTATGACTGCAAGTGAGCATTATAGAAGATAGCGGGATTATTCTAAATAAATCCTGCATTAGCTGATTTTTATTTTAACTTTTGCCTTAAATTAGCCACCTATTTAGATTATTCCGTTCATTAGGTTAAAGCTAAGTTTTACGGTATTTTTGATCTAATTCCTTGAGATGCCGTAACTTGTCAGCAATTTTTATCTCCAAGCCGCGTTCCGTCGGCTTGTAGTAACTGCGGCCGGTTAATTCTTCCGGCAAGTAACTTTCCCCTGCCGCATAAGCTTCCGGCTCATTGTGGGCATAGCGATATTCTTTGCCGTAACCTAATGATTTCATCAACTTGGTGGGGGCGTTCCTTAAATGTACCGGCACCGGCAAACTACCGAACTGCTTGGCATCGCTAAGCGCATTGTTATAGGCCGTATAAACTGCATTACTTTTAGGCGCACAGGCCAGATAAACGATGGCTTGAGCCAAACTCAGCTCACCCTCTGGACTACCTAAGCGCTCCTGCACATTCCAGGCATCCAGGGCGATTTGCATTGCCCTAGGATCAGCATTACCAATGTCTTCCGAAGCCATACGCACTATGCGCCGCGCCAGATAGCTTAAATCACAGCCACCGTCTATCATTCGGCACAACCAATATAATGCAGCATCCGGGGCGCTGCCACGTACCGATTTATGTAATGCCGAAATTTGATTATAAAAGTCTTCACCTTGCTTATCGAACCGACGAACCCCGCCCGTCAATACTTCCTTAGCACACTGCTCATCTATGGTTTGCTGACCTTGTGCTGATGCCAATTCACTCGCAATTTCCAATAAATTTAGTAAACGCCGCGCATCGCCATCAGCCGCATGGACAAATTGTTGCTTGATAGTTTCATCTAATGCCAAGTTAAACGCACTTAAACCACGATCATTATCGGTGAGCGCTTGGTTGAGTACCTGTAAAAGATCCACATGAGTTAAGGCATTTAACACATAGACACGCGCCCTGGATAACAACGCATTATTTAAGGCAAATGAAGGATTTTCTGTGGTGGCTCCGACAAAATACACCGTGCCATCTTCCACATGCGGCAAAAAAGCATCTTGCTGGGATTTATTAAACCGATGGACTTCGTCAACAAACAACACCGTTGCTTTGTTTTGCAGCGTCTTAACCGATTTCGCCTGGACAACAGCTTCCCTTATTTCTTTTACTCCCGCCAAAACAGCAGAGATCGGGATGAATTCAGCATCAGAGTGATACGCAATTAACCGCGCTAATGTGGTTTTACCGGTACCTGGCGGCCCCCAAAAAATCATGGAGTGCAATCGCCCAGATTTTATCGACTCGTACAGCGGCTTACCAGATTTGAGAATATGCTGTTGGCCGACATATTCATCCAATTCCCGCGGCCGCATCCGATCAGCTAAGGGCTTGGTAAAATCCTGGCTCATTTGATTACAACTAGATCAAGAACACAATGATACGGATAGCCATCATTAATTATCAGAAAAAACATCTACCCCCTTAGGTGCTTGAAATTCAAATAAGGTTTGTTTTAGCGGCGCATTTACCACCACATGTGAGAAATAAATCCGCGTCAATTGCCCGAAATTATCACTTAACTCCATACCAGCCAAACTACCTTTAGTTAAGCCAACCATCACGTATTTAAAACTGCTGTCCTGGCTTTTTGGCACCAGCTTTATCCATTGAATATCGCCATCAATACCTTGATTTTCCATCGTATAATTTTCTTCTAAAGATACCTGGCCACTTAGCAGTAATGCGGGTGTCGAACCCAAAGACTCATCGATTTTTTTAGTAGTGACCTGTGCCAAATCAGTATCATAAAACCAGACTTTGCCTGAGTTTGAGACAATTTCTTGTTTGAACGGCTTTTCATAATTCCAGCGGAATTTTCCCGGGCGCTGCAAATAAAACACACCATAGCTAGTTTGCGTTGGA
The DNA here is from genome assembly GCA_965247625.1 of Methyloglobulus sp. Taxonomy (GTDB): domain Bacteria; phylum Pseudomonadota; class Gammaproteobacteria; order Methylococcales; family Methylomonadaceae; genus Methyloglobulus. The sequence goes on from CBDFHL010000002.1 coordinate 181,082, forward strand.
CTACCCGCTTCGTTGATGGCAACTTGTTTAAAATCGGCGGTTACCGATTTTGCCACACTCAAAAATGTCTTAAGTTGGTTGACCGGTTCAGATTTTGCGAATACAGGCGTATTTAATGCCCCTAAACACAGCCCTAACATCATAATTTTGATTGTTTTTTTCATAGCCTATTGATTAGTAAAATTATTGGATAAACAAATCTTCGAACCAGGATTTATCCTGCTCGATTACTTCCTCGCCGCACGTTGAATAAGCCGTCGGCTCTGAACCTGTGATATAGGGATATTCTTTTGCTACCCGACAGGCTTTATTTGCCAGTAAGCCATTATTCGGATCAATCCGAGTCATCGTGATATTTTCAGGCGCAATGAGTGTGACTGGCTGTTTGGCGATTTGTTTCATTAAAGAAATCCACACTTGCAACGCTCCTGTCGAACCGGTTAACCCAATCGGTTTATTATCGTCCCTGCCTAACCACACCACAGAGAGGTAATCGCCAGTATATCCGGCAAACCAACTATCTTTGGCATCGTTGGTCGTCCCGGTTTTACCAATCAAACCAAAATCTTTGGGGAAAGCCTCGTAAGCTGAATGCCCAGTACCATGTTGCATAACTTCCTGCAACATAGTGTTCACTAAATAAGTTGCGGCGGGATCGACAGCTTGCCTGACAACAAACGGGTAATTCTGTAAAACTTTTCCACCCTCTGAGACCACCGCCCTGATACCCCGGACAGGCGTAAGCATGCCGTCGCCTGCCAAGGTTTGATACATCTGGGCAACCTCAATCGGTGTTAATGAAGATGCGCCAAGAAGGAACGATGGGAATAAATCAACATCCCGGTTAACACCCATTTCCTTTAGAGTTTTAGCGGTTCTGGCCACACCAATATCCAACCCTATCCTGACTGTCGCCAAGTTGTAGGACTTGGCTAAAGCCGTAGTTAACGAAACCTTACCATGCTCCCTATGATCGTAATTTTTGGGGCTCCATGTACCACCGGACGGGAGATTGACAGTAATCTCACTATCGCTGACGCGGGTAACCATCGTATATTTATCCGGATACTGTAACGCCGTCAGGTAAATGACAGGTTTAATAAGCGAACCTATTGGCCGCAAGGCATCTAGCGCTCGATTGAACCCATCAGCCAACTCCTCGCGGGCACCCACCATAGCTGCAATTTCTCCGCTATCCCGGTGAGTTACGATCACTGCGGGCTCAAGCTTTCTGGCCGTAGATGCTTTTTCCAGTTGACCAAGTTTCGCTTGCACCGTATGTTCTAGAGTGTCCTGAATTTGAGTGTCCAGCGTAGTGAAAATCTTTAGCCCGTCAGAAGTTAAATCTTCCTCGCGGTACTCATGACGCAACTGACGTTTAATTAAATCCAAAAAGCCTGGATACCGATTTTTGGAAAAATGCCGAGCCGGTAATATCGACAATGGCCGTTTTTTAGCCTGCTCTGCTTGCGCTGTAGTCAGGTAGCCCAAATTAGCCATTTCATCTAACACCAAATCACGCCGCTGTAGTGAACGCTCAGGATATTTTCTCGGATCATATTGGGAAGGGCCTCGCACCAGTGCTACCAAAGTGATGATTTGATCCAAGCTCAAGTCTTTCAAAGTAGTGCCATAATAAAACTCGCTGGCCAAACCAAAACCATGCACAGAATTAGCACCATCCTGACCTAGGTAGATTTCATTAAGATAGGCTTCCAGTATTTCATCTTTGCTGTAACGGTAATCCAGGATTATCGCCATAAAAACTTCTTGGACTTTACGCCACAAGCGTTTTTCTGAAGTGAGATAGAAATTCTTGACCAACTGCTGAGTAATAGTACTGCCGCCTTGCACCATCCCCCCCGCACGCAAATTTGCCATCAATGCGCGTGCAATTCCGCGAAAAGAGATGCCTATATGCTGATAAAAATCCCTATCCTCAGAGGCGAGCAGTCCCTTAATAAGGATATCAGGCGTTTCCTCAAGTTTGATTAATATACGGTCTTCTTTAATAGCAGGATAAAAGCTGCCAATTTGCATAGGATCTAGACGCACCAACGCTAAATCCTTATTCTCAACATAATCCGCAACCTTGGCAATCCCCGTCTCATTAAAACTAACCGCCACTATTCGGCTAGGCTCGCGCTGATCCCAAAAATCGAATTCGCGGGTTTTTAAAATAATTTGCTGATTTTTCTTAACATAACAAGCTTCGGTTTGAATTTGCGTAGTTTGACGATAATTCAGTTGCTGCAACAACTTTTCAAACCTCTCCATAGGTAAATCCTGTCCAGCATAAAGCTCGACCGGACTGGCATAAACCCGCGCAGGAATCGACCAGCGTTTACCCTCGAACTGTTCGCGTACGTGATAATCCAGATAACCTAAATAGCTGAACATCACAAACCCAAAGGCGACGATTGCAATAACGAAGAAACTTAACAACCAACGACTTATTGTACTTTTCCGTTTTTTGCGCGGAGCATACCGACTGGTTCGCCTTGGTTTTCTATCTGCCATAGTTACTTGCCCAATGCGGCAGGGTCTTATGTTCGTAATAATTCATCTTTAAGATTAATAGCTTAATGCGTCTAAAGTTGTTTAATAGTTTGGTGCAGGCCTGATGAACTCACAATGAATCGACCACTAATAACCCATAAAAAATAAGTGCTGCCGAAATCTGCAAATACATCTTATGAAGTATCATATCGTTAAAACTATTTTGCCTTGAGTATGCCCAGTTTCGAGCGCAAGATGAGCTTCAGCAGCTGAAGCCAAAGGATATTCCTGGCTAATATGAGGCTTTACCAAACCCTGCTCAATCAATTGGCAACATTGCTGTAAAATTTCAATGTGCTTACGCCTAGCATCATCCAAATCGCGTAGCATTGGAGTTAACATCAGCTCAAAACCAATTAACAAATTACGCATCCTGGCTTCATTTAAATCAATATCGGCTAACCCCAATAGGGTTATTAAGCGGCCAAAATGCGCGGTCAGCATTACGCTTTGTTTACATACGTCCCCGCCAACAGTATCAAACACTAAATCTGCGCCTTTGCCATCGGTTAAGTTAAGCAGGGTGACTCCCAAATCTTGCTCAGTGTAAATGATGACCTCGTCGGCACCTAGCGATTTGGCAAACTGGGCTTTTGATTCAGAACTAACAGTAGTAATGACTCGTGCCCCTTTGCGTTTAGCTAGTTGGATAGCAACATGACCGACACCACCGACACCGGCATGGATCAATACCGTTTGCCCAGTTTGTAAACCTCCGCGATCGTAAAGCCCACCCCAAGCAGTAATTAATACCAAAGGTAACGCTGCCGCTTCTGCAAAACTTAAGTTACTAGGCATATTACCGACCCAACGTTCATCTAGCACGATGTACTCGGCGTAATTACCTTGCTCCCGCCCTAATCCACCATGACAGAACCAAACTTTATCGCCCACTTTAAAACGCTTGGCATTGTCACCGACCTCCACAACTGTACCGGCACCATCGCAACCTAATACCGCAGGTAACGGTTGGTCAAAAAACAGCCCGTTTTTACGAATTTTCGTATCGACCGGGTTAACACCTGCGGCAGATAATTTGACCTTTATTTCGGTAAGCTTTCTAATTTGCGGCTCAGGAATTTCTTGATATTGCAAAACATCAGGATTACCGGGGGCAGTCATTACAATGGCTTTCATACTTTTACCTGAAATATATTTTGCTGAGTTTGCGCCAAAGGCGCTTAATTAAAAATGATTCTGATATTTGCGATTTTTTAATTTAAGAATACAAAAACCAGTTATCTAAAAAGTATTTTTATCTTCACTAGCCATCCATTGATGACGGTAGTCTTTATAGCTGTATCGCTTAATACACTGGGTTTCACCTAAACGATGCCAATAAATATCCGGTAAATTATACCCGTTAAAACGGTTTGCCTTAACTAAAGTGTAGGCGCCAACATTAGCAAAGACGAGACGAGTGCCAATTTGTGCAGGCACTTTTAAGACATATTCACCGAACAAATCACCCGCCAGACAGGTACTGCCAGCCAATATGACCCTATAACTGCCGCTGGGGTCGTGTTCCAACAAGGTCGGCGATTTTTGATATTCGAAAACTTCTGGATTGTGATTGACTGATGTATCTAATACCGCAATGGTTTTGCCATCACTGTTAAACAAATCGATGACAGTAGTTACTAAGTACCCCGCCTTTCCCACCACGGCATTACCGGGTTCGATGTACGTTTCCACGTTAAACTCCCGCTTTAATTCCTGGACACATTGGCTAAACTCCACATTGTCGTTAATTCGGTCATATAAATAACCGCCGCCAAAATTTAGCCAAGTTAAGTTCAACTTATTTTGTTCGATCAACCGTCGGAGTTTGGTCAAGTTTTGCAGTAAAGGCAGGTAGTTTTCCGCAGAATACACAGTATGAAAATGAAAGCCATTAATTTGCTGAAGCGCACCTTTATCTAGGTTTTCTAACGCATTTATATCAACCCCAAGCTTGGAGAACGGGCGGCACGGATCGTAACGACTATCTTCGGTAACAGAAATTTTTGGATTTACCCTTAAACCTAACGATGGCGACGAAAGGCTATTACTTGAAAATTGTTGCAATTGATTCAATGAATTACAGCTTATGTGCGTGCATAATCCAGCAAGGATATTGATTTCGTCTGGTCGGATTCCTGGTGTTGTCAGGTGTATACTACCCTGCTCCGCTGCTACCTCGGCGGCTAATTGCGCCTCGAACAATGAACTGACTGAAAAACCATCGGCGTAAGGTTTCACCAACGCCAATACCGTCCGAAGCGGCAAAGACTTTATGGAGTATAAAAACTTGCAGCCACTCAGTTCACGTAGCAAGCTAATGCGCTCAAGCGCCAAAATAATTTCATCGGCATCGAATACAAATGCAGGCGATGAAGGTAATTTGTTTTTTAATAATTGAATATCCATTCTCTTAAAACAGACAACAGCTAGGGATTGCAAATCGACATGGCATGTTAACTTAAACCGGTTAAATATCGCTTAGGCGAGGCTGTTCAGTTTAAGTTAAGTTTAATTTTGCTTAAATTTATACTCAGAAGCTAAAACACCACCACCTATACTTTTTTAACCTCAAATAGTATTGTTATTGAACAATTAGGACACAGACATAAGTAAAAACAGATGGCAAACTTACCGCATAGCGACTAATTTCAACACAACAAATGAAATGCACGTCTCTTAACTTAAACTTAAACTTAATATTTATACTTAAAATTAAAAAGTAATCATAAAATATTAATTTATTTGTTTTTTATTGAAAAATTAAGGATAACAGAATGATGATAAATAATAAATTGCTCGTCCTAACCATAAGTTCAACATTACTTGCGGCATGCGTAACGGATCCATACACCGGTCAATCTACTGTAAGCAATACGGCAAAAGGCGGCGGTATTGGCGCTGTTCTTGGTGCGGCCACGGGTACCGCATTTGGCGGTAACGACCTTAAAAATGCCGGTTGGGGCGCGCTTGCAGGCGGTGCGGTTGGCGCAGCAGTAGGTGCTTATATGGATCACCAACAACAAGCTATGCAACAATCCCTTCAAGGTACTGGCATAGAGGTTCAAAGGACATCGGAAAACACATTGAACTTGACCATGCCAAGCAGCATAACTTTTGGCTTCAATTCTGCGCAACTAACTCCAGATGCGCAAAACGCCCTTAATTCAGTCGCCAATGTGTTGAACCAATACCCCGACTCTACTGTTAATGTCACCGGACATACCGACGATACTGGCAGTGATAGCTATAACCAAAAACTCTCGGAAGCCCGCGCCTCTAGTGTTGCTGCTTACTTAAGCCAACATAACGTTAATTTTGCTAGGCTTTCCCAGCAAGGTCTTGGAGAAAGGGCACCGAAATTCCCTAACACTGATGAGCAAAACCGGGCACAAAATCGTCGCGTTGAATTAGCTATTGTTGCTAATAAAAATGCAGGAACACAACAAAGTGGCGCTCCACAGCAACAAGGCTATCCTCAACAACAGAGTTATCCGCAACAACAAAGCTACCCTCAACAACAGGGTTATCCGCAACAGCAAAGCTACCCTCAACAACAAGGTTACCCACAACAACAAAACTACCCTCAGCAACAGGGTTACCCACAAATTACTTACCCAAGATAAGCATTACTCCTTATAGATTGAGTTTATGTTAGGTTAATTTCGTTAGCTTACATGCCAAAAGGATTGTATCACCCGAAAAGCTGCCAACTTATACTAAAATCTATACGAATGGTTTCAAATACCATAGCGCCAAATCAATAATCTTTCTTCAAGCCAGGTGCGTAACATTTTTTTACGCACCCAAACCCACCGAATCAGTCAGAAATATAATTCAAAAATTCTCAGCGTCAGCCCTTTATAATTAAGCGCCGTAATCCCATAATATGCATCTTAAAATATGGAGCAGATGCTCTGAATATTGTTTTTTATTTTCGTAATATCTATGACCATTGAACCTATTAAACCACCAATAACCTCAGAAGCGAAAGCTGATAAAAACAAAGAAGCATTATCCCCTTTAGACATTGAGGATGACGATGTTAACGCAACAGAAGACGACTTAACATTATCTTTACAAGACCCGTTGGCGACAACAAAATTAGTTGCCCGACGCAAAATAGAAATGTACTGGGAAAAAAGGCGGCTACAAGAACAATTGGGCGACTTTGATGACGCTGACTTGGATTTTTAACTGTTAGATGTATATCCGGTCAATCTACATTTTTGTTAGCCAAAGGTTTATCCAATCAAATTTAACCAGGATAAGCAGTTTTAAACCTGGGTTATATTATTTATCCGCACCTACTCATGGAACAGTTTATGATTCCTTTCAATAACATCCGTGCCATTATTATTGATATGGATGGCGTATTATGGCACGGGAACCAACCGATCGCTGGGCTGGTCAATTTCTTTAAAACCTTACGCGACCTAAACATAAGATTCATTCTGGCGACCAACAACGCCAGCCTTACGCCCCAGCAATATGTAAAAAAGCTTGCGGGAATGGGGGTTGATGTTGCTCTAGAAGAAATAATGACATCCGCTATGGCAACGGCCTTATATCTGGCTGAACACATAGAACCCACTAAAAATAGGGTTTTTGTCATCGGTGAAGACGGTACTACCCAAGCATTATCTGAACAAGGTTTTATCTTAACTGGATTATATGAACTAAACAGCGCAACAAGTAAAGGCGCTGATGTGGTTGTTTGCGGTAAAGATCATGGCATAAACTGGGATAAATTAGCGACTGCCACGTTAAATATTCGAGCGGGAGCAACATTTATTGGCACTAATGGCGATAACACATTACCTACCGAGCTGGGATTAACCCACGGCAATGGCGCAATTCTGGCCGCATTGGAAACCGCAACAGGTGTTAAACCTACCATAATTGGCAAACCTGAACCGATTATGTACCAACAAGCCATCGCCCGATTAGATGTGAACCTGAGCGAAACTATCGCTATCGGCGATAAGCTTGAAACTGATATTTTGGGCGCGGTTCGCACCGGAATAAGAAGCCTGATGGTATTGACTGGCGTATCAAAAGAAACCGATATAGCCCAACTGGACTATCGGCCAACCTGGGTAATGCCCGATATTAAAGCCGTAACCCAAGCACTCCAGGCAATGAAAGCAAGTTAACCGATCAGACGCTATCCTGAAAAATAACGGCACGACAATTTAAGGGGCATTACTATGAAAAAATTCATTAATACTATCGATAATTTTCTGAATGAAAGCTTACAAGGCTTCAGTTATGCCCATGCCGATATCGTCGAATACAGCCCTGAACCGCGTTTTATCCAAAGAAAAACACCTAAACAACAGGGGAAAGTCGCCCTAATTTCCGGAGGTGGCTCCGGACACGAACCCTTACACGCTGGCTTTGTTGGTGTTGGTATGCTTGATGCCGCGTGCCCCGGCCAGGTATTCACATCACCCTCTCCAGATCAGATGCTGGCTGCCGCCCAAGCGGTTCAACAAGGTGGGGGCATATTATTCATTGTTAAAAACTATGCGGGCGACGTGATGAATTTCGAGATTACTTCGGAAATGCTCGACATTGCTAATGCTTCTGTCATTATCAGCGACGATGTGTCCTTACCTAAAAACCACAGTACTGGCCGCAGAGGCGTTGCAGGAACATTGATCGTAGAAAAAATGCTTGGTGCTGCGGCTGAGTCTGGCGCTGATTTGGCCAGCTGTAAGGCCTTGGGCGACCGGATCAACCTTGTCACCGCATCAATGGGCGTTGCCTTATCCAGTTGTACTGTTCCGGCTCTAGGTAAACCGACCTTTTCATTAAAGGAAAATGAAATGGAAATCGGCGTTGGCATCCACGGCGAACGTGGCCGTGAAACTGTGCCTATAAAAAACGCCACAGAAATAGTCGAACAACTCGCCACGGCCATTGACGAGGAGCTACAACCGAAAATAGGCCAGGAAGTGCTGTTACACATTAACGGTTTTGGTGGCACTCCATTATCTGAGTTGTATTTGATTTATGATTTATCCACAAAATTTTGGCAACAACACGGTGTTGTTATTAGCCGTTCGTTAGTGGGTAATTACACGACTTCTTTGGAGATGGCGGGTTGCTCTATTACGTTGACTTTACTTGACGACGAACTTAAAATATTATGGGACTCTCCAGTGCATACTGCCGCCCTGCGTTGGGGCTGTTAAACATCGGTTAAAACATCGGCAATCGCACATATCATCAACTGGCTACTTTTTGCGCCAGCATCAAGATGCCCTATTGAACGTTCCCCTAGAAAAGATGCCCGTCCCTTAGTCGCGATCATATCCTTGGTTGATTCTGCGCCTGCTTCAGCAGTTTGTTTAATACGTTTGAGCAAATCAGCCAGTGGGCAGGTTTGATTTCCTTCACGATGTAATAGTTCCGAAACAGGAATTAACACATCCAACATGGTTTTTTCACCTTTATCGGCTTTGCCCCGTAGCTTGACAGAGTCAACTCCTGCACCCAAAGCCTCCGCAAACGTAAACCTGTTCACCGGTTGTTTTTGTATTTGTTTGCTCATCGCAACAAATAATGTGCCATACAATGAGCCGGAAGCCCCACCTACCGCAGACATTAGCGTCATACCGAGTTTTTGCAATGCCGCTTGCCAATCCATAGTGCCTAACAGTTCGGACTGTTGCAGCAACGCCTGCAAACCCCGTTGCAAATTAGTAACATGGTCGCCATCGCCAATCGCCTGATCAAGTTCCGTAATCTCTACGGCATGATCTGCAATTGTTTTTTCGACAGCAACAATAAGGGCTGGTAATGAGGTTGCTATAGTTTCAATCATTTTACTCGTCCTAGGCCGTCTATTATTGAATGATATTATCCTACAATGATCGCTTGTATTGACCGAGATGCTTTAAATGTAACTCACGTCGAATTCGGGCATTTTCCAGATATATTTGTCGATTTTCATTATCGGTTTGTGTCCAAGTGACTATTTCACTTAATGCCCGAAAACAACCTAAGCAAACATCGCATTCATTCAAACAACACTTTCTAATACAAGGGGAAGCGATAGGTTCCATAGATATGCTAATGAAGTAATTTATATTTTGGTAATAGTAACCCAAATTTTTAGGTTGGGCAGCCCTCGAGTTTGTAAATTGCATAACCTTGCACGTTTATTTGATCGCGTAATTCTGGTGGAGCCTCTGCACTATGGCAAAAAGCGCAGTTTTCCTGAGTCACAATGGCATCAGCATGCCCTATACTGGCAAGCCATTCTTTGGCAAAAACCAATGCCTTACTTTGGTCTTGTTCATTCAAAACCACATCAAAGTGCATAATTCGCCCATTTACAGTTTTAGCATAAGTGTCATAAACATGAGAAAGTGGCATAATAATCTCCTTAACAAGGTGTACAGTTTTATTTATTACTAATTAAAAGCTTAGCTTGAAGACAAATAAAAATATATTTGCATAAGCGCAACTCAGATTAAAAGAACAATAGCAGCTATAATTAATATTTCGATTCGCTATATTAATTTAACATACCTGTACATCCAAACATTATTATTTCTTTACTTAGGTTACGAGAATATGGGTAAAACTTGTATATTCGATTTGATTGAACGGATGGCGGCATTAATACGCTCCGAGGAACGTAAGCGTTGCGCTGAATTCGGTTTACAATTGGTTCACTTACAAAGTTTGGACTACCTTTCAAAATGCAACAAATATAGTGACACACCGGCGGCGTTAACTAACTATTTAGGTATGACGCGAGGTACTGTGTCTCAAACATTATTACTGTTAGAAAAAAAAGGGTTTATCAAAAAAACCAGCGACACCAAAGACAGGCGAATCGTACACTTAAGCCTTTTAGCTGAAGGCGAAGCTATGTTATTCAAAGCTAAGCCATCCGAAATGTTCGCTCAAGCCGCAGCGATTATTAAAGACGACGAATCGCAACACTTTGATGAAGCTTTAGTTACATTGCTCTCCGCTTTACAAAAATCTAACAATTCATATTCCTTCGGCCTTTGTAAAACCTGCAAATTTTTTACAACTCTGCCAGAATCGCTTATGTGCGGTTTAACTAAAGAACCATTATCAGAAGTGGATAGCAAAAAAATCTGCCAGGAACATTCTGTTTTGTAAATTAATGTGGCGTTTTATCTAGCGTCGCCTTAATTTTCTCAGTTAGACTTTCAACACCTTTACCGGTTAGTTTTTTGTGGTTGCCTTTGACTTCAGACAAATAATCCGCAACCAAGCTTTGCTTATTAACATCAATCAAATGCGCCATTAGATAAACAAATAAAAAACTCGGTTTATGTAAGCGACCCACCAAAACAAAATCGGCTTGGTAACTTTTAGCCAATTGGGCAGCAACATCATGATGATCAAATAAATAGCCAAACCCTGAAGTGGCAGCGGTTTGGTCACTTATAGGGATAGATATAATGTTGTATCCCGCCTTTTTCAGTTCTTCTTCCAACATTGGCTTAACCGAAGCGGTGCGTTCAAGCTCTGCGGGAACGCCGGGTAATAAAGTGAGATCCCTTAATTCAAAGTCAAGTACTGCAATACTGATCTGAGCCGTAGTAGATAATGGCCATAATAATGACAAACTCATCAGTATTATTTTCAATTTCAGGGATTTATTGATATTCATACGTTAACGGCTCTATTTGGATAGGTATACTTTGCGTATATAAAATACTTCTGAGATTAATGTAAATTAAATATTGAATCATAGGCCGACTCTGAAAAACCCAAAATACGTTCACCTTTAGCAAAAAGCAATGGAATATTCTGCCCACCAGCTTGAGCAAATGCCCCTTTGCCATAGTCTGTATCGATATCAATCTCTCGGTACGAAATACCTTTACTTCCTAAATAGGCTTTAGCTTTTTTACAATAACCGCACCACTCGGCGGCATACAAAACGACATCGCCTTCGGGTAAATCAATAGCAGTTCCGGCCGTTGACAATCTCTCTTTTGCAACTATTTTACTATTAGGCAACTCCTTAAACTCTAATTTTTTTTCGACCCTGGCATCTTCAAACAAATGCTCACTGTAAACAATTTTGCCATCTTCCCTTACTGATTTGTATAAACTTTTTGCTTCAATGTTAGTAGCACCGAGTGCCATAGTCGCTAGTAAAATGGGTATAAACGCTGAGAAAGCCGCAAAATCATGAACCATTTTTCTAAAATCCATGCCAATCAATTGAAAGTATTTCATACAGTTTGCACCCGATAAATTAGATAAAGCAAAATAACTTTCTAAAAACCCATCATGGCAATTCAGCCACAAACATTCTTACTTTTAAATAGCACTCCCAGCGTTAAAAATTAATAACTAGTTTTGCCTAACGCTGGTGTAGATGCTAATCAGTTACACAGCAACTTCATGTTAACAATTAACCTCAGTAATTTTGTTGAGCTTGATCCATATCAAATGTTATCAAATTACCAAAGTTGGCATTTCCATGCCGTCATATAATAAATAGTAACAATAGTTCAACTATGCAATTTATGAGGATTCTATGATTTATCAAGTTGAAGGGGATATTTTGCTCAGCAAAGCCCACGCCATAGCGCATGGCGTTTGTATCAATGACCCAATGAACAAAGGTTTGGCTCTTGCACTCCATGATGCTTATCCTGCCATGCACAAAGACTTTCATCATTGGTGTCATCAAAACGGTCCAGAGCCGGGGGATGCGTGGATATGGGGCGGCGCTAATAATGTCCGAATTGTTAACTTAATTACCCAAGAAGGGATAGATAACCACGATCATCGGCTGGGTAAGGCTACAGCAACTAATGTAAATAAAACTTTACGCGAACTTGTAAAATTAATCTCAAAAGAAAACTTAACTTCAATCGCAATACCCAAGCTCGCAACAGGCATAGGTGGTCTTGATTGGGATAAGGTATGGCCGTTAATTGAGGATAACCTTGGCAAGCTAACTATTCCAGTTTACGTCTATAGTGTTTATCATCCTGGACAACAGGCAAAAGAACCGAATGCTTAATGCGGCTGAAATTTAAGTAAAACTAATAAATTTAACCAAACACATTAAAACCAAAGATAACTTAGACAAAAAAGATAATGAAGTCCAGTTAGTGTGATAGCTACGCTTAAAACGAATTAACTTTAGGCTGATGCAAATCAACCCTAATTTTTTAGTCCAAATTAAACGGGGCTTTTATAAGCCCCGTTTGTAAAGTTGAAGATTTCTTAAATCATATTTGGCTTCAGCTTAGTTTTAGCACCACCATAAATCCCATAACTTTATTTTATTCCCTATAAACTTAAGGTTGAGTTATAGATTGCGTTAATTTGTTATTGGTTTCATCCGATTCGGCAAACCGATTGACATCGTCAACATTAGCGGTAATGGTATGCATCCCACTTGGGATCACAAATGAATTGCCATTAGTACCTATAGTAACCGAGGCTCCCGCTGCTAATGGCCCTTTTATAGTGCCATACGTTTTATAGATGCCATCCACCGAATAACCTACACCGATATAAACCCCAACAGGTGTCGCTACCGTGCCTTGGTTTTTAATCGTGCTGGTAAAAACTCCGTTACTGTACGCAAAGCCAGTCACCACAACATCAGGTAATGGATTAGCTCCGGTATTATTGACCGTTACCGTGACTGCACTGCTAGTGGATGTGTTCCCTGACGTATCATGGGCAACCGCTACTAAGCTGTGAATGCCGTTAACCGCCGTTGTGCTGTCCCAAGTAACACTGTAAGGCGCGCTTGTATCTTCAGCACCAAAATTTACCCCATCCAGTTTAAATTGGACACCAGCAACAGCAACATTGTCAGTAGCTGTAGCAGCAATATTCACCGCTGACCCGGTCACTGTGGCGTTATTAGCGGGCGAGTTCACCAACACTGTAGGTGCGGAGGTATCCCCGGTTCCATTTATAGTTAGCGACTGCGACAAACTATTGTTGGCTTCTTCTAGCTCAGCAAAACGGTTTACATCATCGACCTTAGCTGTGATGGTATGAGTGCCGCTGGGGATGGTATAGGTAGAACCATTCGTACTTATTGTCGCTGATGCACCCGCTGCCAGTGAAGTTGCTCTGGCACCCCAGGTTTTATAAACACCATCGACAGAATAACCCACGCCAATAGCTACTCCTGCAGGGGTTGCTGCCGTACCTTGGTTTTTGATGGTGCTGGTGAAAACACCATTGCTGTAAGCCAAGTCAGTCACAACGACATCAGGCAATGGTGTTGCCCCGCCGTTGTTAACCGTGACGGTTACTACGCTGCTGGTTGTGGTGTTCCCGGAAGTATCACGGGCAATAGCAGTCAAGGTGTGGCTAGTGTTGGTTGCGGTTGTGCTGTCCCAAGTAACACTGTAAGGCGAGCTTGTATCTTCAGCACCAAGATTTACCCCATCCAGATTAAATTGGACACCAGCAACCGCAAGGTTGTCATCAGCCGTTGCAGTAACCATTACAGCTGAACCAGTAACAGTACTGCTGCTAGCTGGCGCGCTAATTGACACTGTAGGTGACGTAGTATCGCTTCCACCTATTGTTATCGTTTGTGTAAGGGCGTTGTTCGTTTCGTTAAGTTCGGCAAAACGATTGACATCATCTACATCAGCAGTAACAGTATGAATACCATTAGGAATTATATATAGATCACCATCAGTACTTACTGTTACTGAGGCGCCAGCCGCTAGGGAAGTTTCAGTAGCACCCCAGGTTTGCTCTTCCCCATCCACTAAGTAACCCACGCCAATCACAACGCCTTCGGGAGTCGCTACCGTGCCTTGGTTTTTTATAGTACTAGTAAATACCCCATTGCTGTATGTGAGCGCAGTCACAACAACGTCCGGCAACAATACTTGCGTATTGTTATTAACAGTCACCGTTACTGCACTACTGGTGGCAATATTCCCCGCAGTATCGCGGGCGACAGCGGTTAACGTATACGTGCCATTGGCCACGCCCGTGCTGTCCCAGGCAATCCCGTAACCCGAAGTAGTATCTTCAGCACCCAGGTTAACCCCATCCAGCTTGAACTGCACACCCGCTAAGCCGTCACTGTCAGAAGCATCCGCAGTCACAGTTATACCAGCCCCGGAAACTGTGCTGCCATCTGTTGGTGCAGTTATCGCGACAGTGGGTGCTGTAGTATCGTTATGAACGGTTACAGTCACTGGTCCACTCGTTGTAATATTCCCCGCAACATCCCGGGCGACAGCGGTTAACGTATGCGTGCCATTGGCTACGCCCGTGCTATCCCAGGCAATCCCGTAACCCGAAGTAGTGTCTTCAGCATCCAGGTTAACCCCATCCAGCTTGAACTGCACACCCGCCAAGCCATCACTGTCAGAAGCATCCGCAGTCACAGTTATACCAGCCCCGGAAACTGTGCTGCCATCTGTTGGTGCAGTTATCGCGACAGTGGGTGCTGTAGTATCGTTATGAACGGTTACAGTCACTGGTCCACTCGTTGTAATATTCCCCGCAACATCCCGGGCGACAGCGGTTAACGTATGCGTGCCATTGGCTACGCCCGTGCTATCCCAGGCAATCCCGTAACCCGAAGTAGTGTCTTCAGCATCCAGGTTAACCCCATCCAGCTTGAACTGCACACCCGCCAAGCCGTCACTGTCAGAAGCATCCGCAGTCACAGTTATACCAGCCCCGGAAACTGTGCTGCCATCTGTTGGTGCAGTTATCGCGACAGTGGGTGCTGTAGTATCGTTATGAACGGTTACAGTCACTGGTCCACTCGTTGTAATATTCCCCGCAACATCCCGGGCGACAGCGGTTAACGTATGCGTGCCATTGGCTACGCCCGTGCTATCCCAGGCAATCCCGTAACCCGAAGTAGTGTCTTCAGCATCCAGGTTAACCCCATCCAGCTTGAACTGCACACCCGCCAAGCCGTCACTGTCAGAAGCATCCGCAGTCACAGTTATACCAGCCCCGGAAACTGTGCTGCCATCTGTTGGTGCAGTTATCGCGACAGTGGGTGCTGTAGTATCAGGTGCAGGTTCGCTACCTCCTATTTGTTGGACATAAGCCGCCACTTTGGAAATTTCAGCATCAGTCAATGTGACTGATGTATGGGCTCGAATAGCCAAATCCAAAGTTGCAGCCGATCCATCATGCAAATAGGGTGCTGTATTCCATACATCCCTTAAGGTTGGCGTGTCTAAAGCAGTTAACGAACCATTCAAACGTTTACCACTACTAGGTTTGATTGTGCCGATATCATTATGTGGCAAGCCTGTCGGACTGTCGGTAAAAGGTTCTCCACTATGGCACTGCCCACAACCGGCAGTGGCAAAAATAACTTTTCCCGCCGCTGCATCTGCGGTTAAAGTACCGTCAGCATTACGTTGTGGACTGCTTACAAAGCTGCTAAGTGAAGCTACATATGCGGTTAATTCATCCAGGTCAGCACTCTTACCTGCTTTTGGCGTACCTAATGTATCTGATGTAGCAGCGAAATCAATGTCGCTCATCAAGCCAGTGCCTCCCGCCAGATTTCGGATTTGGCCTTCAAAGTCTTGGATTTCGTCAAAATTACCAGACCAGTGCAATATGCCATGACCTGTACCACTGCGGCCACGTAAATCAATAGTATTGCGTAAGCCTTCACCAAAACCGGTCAAGTCCCATACCCGGCCGTCATGGCCGCCATCGTTATGGCATACCGCGCAGCTCAAATAGCCGTCTCGAGCTAAACGTAAGTCTTTGGCATCATAGAAGTACTGCTTGCCGACTAACACATTAGCTGATAGTTTTTCCTGATTGACGGTATTGAACTGGGCAACGACTGGCGGCTGCCACTCACCCCAGCTTAATGTCCCGCCTATATCGACTACACTAACTGTGCGATCCATGAAGTTACTGACGAACAGCTTTTTACCATCCGCCGATATCGCCAAACCGTCCGGCGCCCGGCCAACATTTATGCGATCTAATACATTACCAGCATAAGCATCAACCAAAACAACTTCACGCGTGTTCTCTAAAGCTACAAAGAGATAGTTGCCAGTACGATCAAATACTGCCGCACTGCCAATTCCTGAGTTGTCGAAATCGGCACGCTCACTGTAAATTTCAGCCAACGTGTTGAGGTTTATCTTGGAAGCGATACTTCTTACTGTATTTTGGAAGTTAAGGTTGTTGCCATTCCGTAGTGTACCGCGTTTGATGTTGTCTTGTTTGGATGGTACCCAGGCACTAAGCCCATCTGGTGAGATAACCGGCATAGCAAGATAGTTCGGGATACCTGCACCTCGGGCAATATCATCCTGCAAATTGCTGTGTTGCAAGATCACAGTTTTGTTGATGGTCATAGCTGCGGCATCAACCACCATAACTTCTCCACCCTTTGTGCTAGTATCAATGCTATCTGTAGCTTCCCCAGGCATTGGCGGGGTAATGAAGCGGGACACCAATACTTTGCTACTGTCGGCAGTCACCGACAGATGCCTTGGGTTAGTGCCAACATCCAGGCTCGCAAGTTGCACGCCATTTGCCGGGTTAAGTTTGAGCAGTTTGCCTGCGCCTTCTAGCACCACATAAGCGGCAGTATCGTCAGGGGAAAATGCCACACCGAAAGGTTGCGATGCGTAAGGCAAGGCCACGGTTTGTGTAACGGTTAAGATGGTTGGGTCAATAATCGACACCGAAGCGTCTTTTTTGTTGGTTACCCAAATCATGCCATTTGGTGCTTGCGCTACTGTTCTGGGTGCTTTACCAACAGTGACTTCACCGAGCTTTGCATAGCTATCGGCGTTAAAAACGCTGACTGTGTCGTTATCTTGGTTGACGACCCACAATCGGTTACCGTTATCCACAAGTATGTTGCTAGAAGCGGCTGGGCTTTTTGCAGTATGGGGCAAATAAATCGCCTGGATAAAGGTATTGTTGTTAGTCGCCCCAACATCGTCAATTGCAGTAAATTTTACTACATACAAACCAGGCAGATTGTAAATGTGACTAACGTCAGCAGTTGTAGAATATTCAGTTTCTGCGGTACCATCACCAAACGACCACTTGTATCTTGGGTTAACCCCGTTCGATACGCTGGCAGTAAAATTCACCGCAGCATCAACAGTCTGAGGCGTAGTCGTTATCGGGTTAATTTTGATAATGGCATCTCTAACCGTCCAGCTAAAATTAATCGCAGACACGCCACCCTTGGCATCCTGGACTTTAACAATAACATCATAGTTCCCTACGGTTGTGGTGGTTCCCGAAATTATTCCGGTATTCGCATCAATACTTAACCCAGGAGGAAGCCCTACCGCACTGTAGACTAAAATGTCACTATCTGGATCACTCGCTATGACGGCCAGTTCTGTTGCGTGCCCAACTTTATTTTTTTGATCAATAATTGACGTGACAACAGGGGGTTGATTCCGTAGTTGCCGTACGCGGTACATTACACCGATCGAGTTTACATAGGAATTTGCCGAACCTTTAAACCCAACTATCTCACGGCTTACAGGCACTGTGTAGTCAAAAGTATAGAAGTTGTTCCCAAATGATGCTGTACCATAAGGCCCTAAAACCCGACCAGTATTTGTGACAAAAGTAATTTTGCCGATACTGAAGCCATATACGCCATAGATGCGTACTAAATATTCATCTATCGGCCAGGTCACATTCGTTAACGTCCCGCTATCTCCGCCATGTTCTGGCAAATCACCAGTGTTCAAAACTCCTTGGATCGCATCTAAAACGCCACTACTGTGGATATTGATACTGGTAAGCAATTCATCCGGGTTAACCGTATCGCTGAATGAACTTCCACTATTATTTCCGAATGTGGATGAAGCCACAGGTGGTGATTGGTCATTGACAATTGTCCAGACAAAACCTGCAGAAGCAGTATTAGTCCCATCGCTAACCGAAATAACAATACGTGAACTACCGATTGAACCAGGGATTCCCGAAATCTGTCCTGTAGCTGAATTAATGGTTAAACCTTGAGGCAAACCAACAGCATCGTAAGATAAAGCATCTCCATTTGGATCTGCCGCTGCAATCGAGAAATCAACATCAGCACCCACGATTGTAGACTGGTCAGCGGGAACAGTTATTACTGGTGAATTTGAAGTACTGACCTTAATAACTTTTGCCAAGGAAGGCACACCTTGGGTGTTTAAGGCAAATAACATCCAATAACCAGGAGTCATGACGTTACGGTTTGTATGTAATGTTAAGCTGTAATGTCCATCAAATGCTGGAGTGAATTGGACATTTAAAAAGCGCATATCCGAATTTATAGCATGAGTAGTCGAAGACATCTTAACCATAGTGAATCGGCTCACTTCGTGTGTAGCACTAACATCAATGGTTTGTCCGTAGGATACAATACTTGGCGCGTTAATAATCTCAGGCCGGGTCGCTAACGTACCATCGGCATTAAATAGGTAAGGTGGTGTAAATACGGCTGAATCTGGATGATCAGCTGAGCAAGCACATAAACCGCCACCACCAGACCAGATCCGACCATCGGTCATCAACAAGGCTACTGAGTGATAGTTCCTAGGGGTTGAATGTGGTGCAACTGTTCGCCAAGTTTGGGTAAAAGGACTCCATATTTCTGGGGTAAGTATTGAAGTGCTAACTCCTGTAATCAGGTTTCTATCACTAAATTTTTCACCTGTTGTATTTCCGCCAATGACCATAACTTCGCCATTAGGCAAAATGACCTGATTGTGGAAGATACGGGGATATTGCATTTCTGCAATATGGGTGCGTTCGGGAGTGGCGGAATTAATATCGATAATTGCAGCATGTGTAGTACTGGTATTATTTTCGTAAAGCGAACCTCCCGCTTGTAGAAGCTTACCTTCATCATACAACGCGCCACTTGCATTAGCACCGTTAAAATCATTCACAATACTGACAGGGGTGATACTGCCAATACCGGCAGTATCAATGTAATTCATTTGAGGCGTGTGGCCTGAATGAAATATTTTGCCATTTGGTGCTAAATGCATATGTGGCAACATATTTTTTGGTTCGGTAGGCGCATTATATTTTAATATGGCTGATTGCAAACTCGCGCCGTTTAAATAATCCCAACCTGTCGATTGTGTCCATAGCTCGGGATATTGACTACCTGGGTCACCTACTGCAGTAAACACTTTACCGTTAGGTAAAGCTACAGAACCGTTATACCAACGGCCAACATGCATATCCTGGACCCGCGTCCAAGTTTGAGTTGAAAAATCAAACGTACTCGTCCTTTTAACGGACGATGAACTACTTACATCGCCGCCGGCTACAAATACCCGGCCATCTTCCAACATGACCGGCATGCCGCAGAACATTGAATGGGTACTATGGTCAACCCGGATGATTTGATCATTTGCAGGATCCCATATACCCGCATAGGTTTTATTACCACCGTTGAAAGAATTTATTAAATTTGCGCCCCAGGCTAAAATCCTTCCATCAGGCAAATTAGCTGCCGATGCAAAAGCAAAAGGCCATGAGGTATTAGAACCCCACTGCCCATCAACGGCAGGATTGTCTGAGGCAAAAGCAGAATCAACCAATTCAGACAATAAACTTGCATTTAGTTGATTTAACTTGTCAATAAAATGTTCTTGCCAGTTATCAATCAAATAGGAAACTTTTGATTCTCTAAGTCTTGCTTGTTCGGCAAGATACATATCATCATAAGCATGATTTTGACTTTCCCCTTCAATACCATGTGAATACGATAACGTGGAAAAGAGATAAAGAGCTGGAAGCAAAAACGTCAACTTGGTTACAAACAGCTTACGGCACATAGTCACAGACCTACTTTTACAAAAGTTTACTAAATAATGTTTTATTACCTACAAACTATACTCCTCACACTTTTTTGGTATATAGGTAAGAATGCGTATTTACATTTAAGAAATGTTTAAGTTGACTTCAAATAAGATTGGTGATTTTGTAATTTATCTAGTTAAACACAAATGGAATCAAGTCATGGGATCCTGCAAGCACGGTTCTAATCAATCTTATTTAGTAAAATTAATGTACTTTCTATAGGGGGAATCTTTCTGCCAAGTTATACCCTCCATGTAATAATGCATTAGTCCAAGATAGCCCAAAAAACCCAGGGTTATAACCTTATAATATTCAGTACCTAGCAGATACCGGCTCATCATATTTACCACATCATCCCCGTATGCCTGTAAGCCAAACGCAAGGAAAAACGAAATAGTTGGCAAAACTAGAAAAATATGAAGATTGCGGCGTAACGCATAGCGATAAATAAAGCCCTGAGGTTGTTTACTATGCTTGTTGTAATCATGGGTGACATAAAAAATATATGCAGTAGCATCATGGACAAATCGCGGAACCAATATTGCCATAAAATAATATTGCTGATAAAACAAATAAAAACTGGATATCACCAAAAAAATATTAGCCCAGTAAAACCATTTTCCGAATTGGGAGGTCACCAGTCGATGGCAATATAATCCAGCCATCCCAAGCAAAATACACCCAATAATTGCGCTATTTTTAAGCCATAACATTTGCTCTGGTTCAAGGCTATTTCTCAAAAAAATACCCAAATAGATTCCCAAACCCGTTAGTACACTAACGTATAACAACAATTTAAACGTCCAATCTGGCAGCTGGCAAAGCCCTTTGGCGACACCGTACTGCTGTTTAAGTACATGGTAAACCGTCCAGGCCGCAACACTGACATAAAGCACCCGGTAAGGAAAAACCATTTTTCCGATGAAATAGGCGAGCGCGATAGCTAACGTCATACCAATGATATGACGCTGATAATGCTTAAGATAATCGCGGTTAGTCACCAATACAATATTGCTGGCTATAATGTGAGGTGTGCCAAACAAAATTTGGAACAAAACAAAATGATACGGACTGCTAGGCAGATTTTGCCGTAAGTAATCTTGCCAAAACCAACCATCAAAGGTTTGCAGGATTAAACAAACGGGGATAATGCCATAAAGCCCCAATAACAGACGGAACGAAACCGCCAGTTTTTTCTCACATAAGGAATCGTGAATTGAAACGGTGGATGCGGACATGAAACACTACTCTTTTCTATTTAAGTTGTTATTATTGTTAGTAGAAAATATTAAATTAAAACAAAAATAAAAAAAATTCAACTATTTTTTATTACTTTTTTAGAGTCAATTTCTATGACATTTCAGTTGCATCAACAACTGCAAAAAGACTGTATTAGCTTAGGTCGCTTAAGCCTATGTCGCTTGTTGCTAATGAATGATAAGCAGTTTCCCTGGTTTATTTTGGTACCAGAAATAGATGGGATTACGGAAATTTTTCAGCTAAACAACGCACAACGGGGAATATTGATTGAAGAATCCTGCTATCTTGCAGAGAATTTAAATAGTATATACAAGGCCGATAAACTCAACATTGCCGCTATTGGCAATGTTGTTCCGCAACTTCATATACACCATGTTGTGCGTTATCGTACCGACAAGGCCTGGCCTACGCCAGTGTGGGGCAAATTTGCAGCAGTGCCTTATTCCGAGGAAGAGCTAGCGTCCTTAATCAGTTTAATTACCAGAACTATCAATCTAAAGCATTGAGCAATCTGTATTTAAGCCCTGACTTTAAAACAAGGTAATTGTGCGGCTACGAAAACCATTATTAGCCCCCTTTAACTTGCCATCGTCACTTAAAAGTTGGACTTCATTATATTTACTAGGATAAAAAATTGCCGCTTCCACATTGAAGCCATCAAGACCTGGGCTGTTAATCTCTGTAGTTTTACCCGATTCACTTGACCATTGGTAAAGCCTGAAAAGCTCAGGCTTATAGCTTTCTGTGGCTTCATTCCCATGATACGGTCCTGCAACTAACAAATAATCCTGATCTTTACGCCAAGTTATTTCACGAATACCGAAGCCGCCTAAATCCAGTTCAATAGGATTGCCAAACTCAGCTTTTTCGCCCTGAATCACCGCAAAAGGATTTTGTAATTCAACTAGTAACGCTTTGGCGGACACCAACAATTCATCCTGAATTTTGCCACCTATCAAAGGATTTCTAAACCCGATCAACAACGTTCGTTCAGGAGTCGCCGCGAAGCCTTCAATACTTAAACCACCAATCGCTTTCGGCGAAATTTTCCTTGCCTTATCTAACTGGTAACCGGCAAAACGGTCGTCCCGCAACAAATCGTCAACCAACCGGGTATAAATTTTACCCGCTGGCGCAAACTCAAGTTTATCGTTTTTTTCACGATTTATAACCACTGCCAGCAAACGTTGCCTTGCCGGCCGATTGTTGCCTTTTTTACTGGTGGAATGGGATCCTAGCCAGAAATAAGTGCCATCAATTTCAGCGCCGCTTTCAATGTCGATTTCCATATCTTCGCCATCTTCAATAACGCCATTGAATACTTTGCTCAAAGCGATAGTTTGAACAACCGAATCTGGCTGGTTACGGTCATAAATACGAAGTAAATTGTCTTCATCATCTGCGACAATAAATTGATTTGTGTTTAAGGCAACTGCGCCGGAGGGGTTGGCAATGCCTATATATTTTTGCTCATTAAAATCGTTAGTCATAATTATTTGATGATATTAGTAACTTCTAAGTTGGCTACGATGCTTAAAAAAACCGACAGCTAATAGTGTAAGTAAACTGCCCCACAATAATCCCGGCACTAAATAAAACCAGTCTTGATAAAACGTAGATTTGGGATTTTTCAAATACGGCACTTCATAGCTTTTTGCCCACGCTTGATTCATCGGAGATCGCTCTAATATCTCACCTGATGCTAGCGACACCGTAGAAATACCTGTGTTGGTTACCCGCAATATTGGCCTTCTAAATTCTACGCCGCGCGCCAACGTCATATACATGTGTTGATAAGGCTCTTGCCATGTGCCATACCAGGAATCGTTGGTCACATTGACAATAAATTGGGCACCTAAATTTGCTAGAGAACGGGTAAATTTAGGGAATAAACTTTCATAGCAAATTTGCGGCCCCATCCGGAAACCTTGCCATTCGAATAGAACTGTCGGCCCAGGCCCTCTGGCAAACAGCCCAATCTGGGGGAATAATTTGCGGATAACAGGAAACGTCTCCGCGCCGGGGATGTACTCACCAAATGCTAACAAGATGGTCTTGCTGTAATGTGGCTCAACTATCTCGCCAGCTTTATCAAGTAAAAACAATGAATTCGTCGCCAGCCTAGATTTTAGGTCAACACCATAAGCACCGGTAAGCAACGGTAATTGCCGCTCATGCAGAAAATGGCTTAGCAACATCGGAAATTCTTCATGCCTGAATTCAGCACCCAACAACGCAGGGAACGCAGTTTCCGGCCACATGACAAAATCAACAGATTTACCTTGGTTATTGTGCAAGGCGTTATCGGTTAAAGCCATTACCCTGCGAATAATTTCCTGGGTATAGCCCTCTCCCAATTCTGCCGCCATTTTCTCGGAGTTAGGCGTACTGGCCTGAATTAATAAAGGCCTTAGGATAGCATCCGGTTCCGGCAAACGTGATTTCAACCATACACCACTTAAATTTAATGCAATAAACCCGGCAACGACCCCTGCAAATAAAAACTTGCCCGACCTTTCTTTCCGCTGCTGCCAAGCATAATACATCGGCAAATTGCACAGCAACGTTGCCGCGCTAAGACCACTGAAACCTATAATTTCTGCCCAGTGATAAAGTGGAATATTTGCCCCGTACCAGCTATAACCAAAATTCCAATCAAATAAGGTTAAAGAATTTGCCTCGCATAATGTTGTAATTAAGGCCATTAACCATAAGGCTAAGCGTTCCTGCCAGAGAAACTTATTTCTCCCCCAAAACCATAACACACCGGCTAAAGGCACATATAAGTGCCCAATCAAGCCGAATACTAACATTCCAATACCTGCGAAAAACCAGGGCAGATGGGCAAACTCATGCAAAGTATGAGTCATCCAGTTAAAACCGATTAAAGTGAACATAAAAGCTGTGAGCACGCCCCCCCAAAATACAGGCCTCCAATGCGATTGCCGCATCCAGAATAACCATAACGGTACAAAACCGAATAACGATGCCCAGGGCGGAAACGGAATATAACTGGTACCAATAAAAAAACCGGACAAAATTGGCAAATACCAAGGGTTTGTTGGTCGAAGGAAATGGAAATTCATGAAAATAAAAAGATGCGCCTAAGCTAAGGATTTGTGAGGTTTGGAAAAGCTGCGATTCTAACACTCCGGCAGATATTAAACAGTTTTTCCTGGTATTAACGTTGATGCCGATCAAACAATAGGGCTAAAGCAAATCACAAAATTTGATATGAGTACACCCTTTTAAGCAAGCGTCTTTTTTACTAAGCTTTGATACGACGATCTGATTCTGAAAACAAATGCATCCTATATCTTAAGACGTATGAGGAGGTAATCGCCCAAGCTTTGGCGGGTATACTGAAAAAAAGAATTACGTGTTATCGCCCAGTAACGTATTGCGCTGCTCTTCATCATCAAGGAAACGTAAGGCAATATCGCGAAATTCTTCGTGAATCACTTCAAATGCATCAACCAGCAGCGGGTCGAAATGAATCCCTTTGGTTGCCTTTATAATAGTAACCGCAGTATTGTGAGAAAATGCCGGTTTGTATACACGCTTACTGATTAATGCATCATAGACATCGGCCAGCGCCATAAAACGGGCAGACAAAGGAATGTTTTCCCCAGTTAACCCTTCAGGATAGCCGCTACCATCCCATTTTTCTTGATGATAAAGGCTGATTTGATAGGCTGTTTGCATAAACGGATTCCAGCCGGTTTGGAGCGCCGCTGATTTTATGATATCAGCACCAATTTGCGGATGTGATTTCATGACTTCCATTTCGTCAACCCCAAGTTGACCCGGCTTTAACAGAATATTATCCCGAATGCCGATTTTGCCGATGTCATGCAAGGGTGCCGCTTTAAATAGCAAATCAATCATTTCCGTTGTGAGTACCCGCTTAAATTTTGGGTGGGTTTGCAAATGCTCTGCTAACACCTTCACATAATTTTGAGTCCGTTTAATATGAGCACCCGTTTCAGGGTCACGGTATTCGCACATCGAACAAAAACTTTCGATAATGCCCTCTTGCGTCTGGGCAACAAGTAAAGTCATCCGTTTGGCGAGTAGATGTGCCCGCGTAAATTTCAGCAATGCCAAGGCTAACAAGGTAACTAAAACCATAGTAACCGGCACGGCAGGGGAAATAACAACGCCGGTGCTGGCCAATATATACTGTGATAATGCGCTTATTAGAACCACTAACAGTACTGGGATAATAACGCAAGTTACCGGAGCAGCATGAGTTAATCCCAATAGCAATCCCAGCGTTAACAGTGCAGCCAAGGTTAGCTCAAACCACAATGCATGATCAGTGCGCTGTAGAAAATCTTGCCTAGATATATTGTCGATTACAGTAGCATGGAGTTCAACTCCGAGAAATTGCGGCGCATAAGGTGTTGGACGAAATTCATGCAAACCGGTTGCCGAAAACCCAATGAATACGATTTTTCCTTGCAAGTTTTTGGTAGCTATACTGCCGGCAAGTAAATCGGCGGCAGAAATTTTAAGGAATACCTGCCTACCGGTTGGATATTTTACCAAGAGCCGTCCAGCATTATCCAAAGGAAGCTGATGTTGGTTAATCGTCAGGTTTAGGCCTGTTTCACTAGCAGCAACTGAAAAATGATTGTCACCACTTGCCGTTAAATAAGTTTGCAACGCCAGACTTGGGTAGAGTCGGTCTTGGTATTCGATTAATAACGGGACTTTACGATATAAACCATCATCATCAGGAGCAGCATTGATAAAGCCACTAGCAGCGGCACCCTCTTGAATAGGCTGGATATTACAGGCCACGTTCTTGGCTTGAAAGATATTCTCCGAAAGGCCAGCCTCAAGCCGACTTAGGCTACTCGCCGCTTTCGGCTTGCAGGGGTTAAGGCTTAAATTATCGAAGGTAAACAGGTAACTTAAGACAAATGGCCCAGCATTTAAGGTATGGCCTAGAATAGCATCATAGTCAGGCATTAGTTTACTGGCGTTTTCCACAGACGTTGGCACCTTAAATTCTTTGCTCATAGTCTGCAGTACTTCAGTCGGCGAGGTACGGTCACGTTCCGCGAACAGCGCGTCAACCCCCACTGCGGAGGCACCACATTGCTGAATTGCCGCAAGCAAACGTGCCACTTGGTAGCGTGGCCAGGGCCACTGCCCATAGGCGGCTAGGCTTTTTTCGTCCACTTCGACAATCACCGGAGTCGAGGAAATTTGTGCTTCTGGTAATAAAGACACTTGAAAATCTGTTGCAAGGTTATTTAACCGTTCAATCAAAGCTGGAAACTTGATACCCGCTAAAAATAGTAAAAGTGTTAGGAATAAACCGACAAGAAGGTTTTCCCGAAACCTTCCTTGACCCTGCTCTGTGGCTTGAAAATCCTGCAAGGAAATTACCTGATTTCGACGACTACTCGACGATTTCGGCGCTCTTCAACATTATCAGCCGTAGGTATAGCTGGATCGTTTTCGCCGTAATAGCGAATATCCATACATTTTTTATCGACTCTCTTAGCCACTAAAATACTTGCTACATTTTTAGCACGTTGCACAGAGACTTCCCGATTACTGTCATTGTCTCCCACGCGATCACTGTGCCCGATCACGCTTAAATCACAAGATTTTCGTTCTTGGATTGCTTTATCAATCTCTAAAAACACAGTATTTTCAGCGCTTACCTCAACCACGCCCATATCGAATAGTATTTCGAAATGCGCAGGCGCTAATGGCTCTCTAGCTAATATCCCACCAAACATGGAATGGATTTCTTTATCACTTAAAACCGCAGAGTTACTCGGCACTGGGTTTAGCTTAGAAGCCTCTGTGCTCTCGTTCGCTTTAGATAATGTTTTAGAGCCCGCTTTAGTTTTCAGAGTGACTTCACCAACTTTGTCGTTAGCATCAGGAACCAAAACCACCGTGGTACCGCTACAGCCTGCCAACAAAATTAGGGTTAAAGCCGTGGTTAGAATTTGTCTCATCATAAAAAATCTCCCGTATTCAAGTTGGAGTAAGCTGATACTATTTGACTTCAATCAAGACTTTTGTACCACGCAACCCTAATGTCGCCGTTGGCGTTATAAATTGCACAGAACCAGGAGAAATCCTACCAATTGCGCCAGACATGAATGCAACAGACCCCTTTGTGATACTCGAAACAAACGATGCTTCTTTTTTGTCAGGCTTAAAAAGAAAATCTTCGATAACTATTTTGCCGCTTTCACCGAGTGTTAACACGGCTCCATCACTAAAAATAATCCCAACAGTGCCGCTAGAGTCAGTCATGATTGTGTCGCCTTTAAAGATTTCAGCACCTTCATACAAACTGGCTTCGCGGCCTTGGCGCAGTACAGTTGCATTAGGGTCATAAGTTTTTACCAAACCTATGCGTTCCGACGCTACTGTGAAGGAAGAAAATAAAAGCAAGATTGCCAATAATAGGAAGAAAAACAAACCTCGGGAATAACTGTTTTTGCGTAACACCATAAAAATACCCCTTAAAAAGCTTACCTACTAAGGTTTTAACGTAGTATAGCTAAGATTTTGCGGTTTCCTTTATTTTGTAGACATCCTTAGTTTTCTAGTAAATATCTCTAGGAAATACTGCTGGAATGGCCAGCAGTCTCATTGGTACAAATAAGCACAGCTTTATAGTCATGTAATACCCGAATTAATTTTTTGGTGTGCTTTAACTGGTAACCACAAACCGGACCGCATCTAAGCGTAACTGGGTCGATTGTATGTGCTCATGCGCGAGCAATGTCATATCTTTTAAGTATTCAATTTCTTCATTTTTAATTGAAGAATTAGCTTTCTTAAGCCGAACCAGCCGTTTTATTTCCGCAGTTAACGACTCTAACATGGTTTCGGTAGCCTCAGAAATCAGATTCTGCGCTTCAGTTTGTGCGGTTAACTCCGCAGTTTTAAGCATTTTAAGGACATGATTACGCTGATTATTAATGAATTCAACGATTTTCTGCTGATCATAGCCCATTCTGTGTCCCAATAAACTACGATGCGAGATAGTCTCTGATTGATCTTTAAGATTCTGGTCAATCATAATTCGGATCGGGGTTGCGGGCAAAAACCGGCTAATTTGCAATTCTGCGGGTGCACTACATTCAGCCACAAACAGGCATTCCAGAAAAAACTGCCCTGCCCTAAGTTGGTCGTGCTTAACAATGCTGATTGCTGCATTGCCAGTTTCGCTAGAAAGCACCAAATCCATCGCTGCAGTTACGTTAGGGTGCTCCCAAGTAAAAAACTGCATATCTTCCCGCGTTAAGGCGATTTGGCGATTGACGGTAACAGTAACTCCGTCTTCATTTAGGCCTGGAAAATGGTCAACCCGCATATGGTCGCCAGGCCGGATAATAAAGCAATCCGGCGAGTGGAATTCGGTTTCTACGCCATAGCATTCGAACAATTCTTCCAAATAAGGCCACAATGTACCCTGTTTTTCCAGGAGATTAACTTGGTCGATCAAATCAATTGCCACTTCTTTACGGCAAGAATTAAGCTCTAACAATAAATCACGGCCATTTTGCAATTGGGTTTCAATATCTGTGTTAAGTGCTTGGGTTTTTGCAATTAATATATTGATTGTCTGTGGCTCTGGGTTTTTTAGCGCTGCAATTAATTCGGGATGAACTATATCAGCCACCCGTCCGGCGGCCGAACTGTTGCTGTAAAACGCATTCAAGCCTTCGTTATACCAACGGTACAATAGCGCCTGCCTTGAGTTTTCCAGATAAGGGATATGAATCTGAATGGTATGTTTTTGTCCGATCCGGTCAAGACGGCCTATGCGTTGTTGTAGTAAGTCGGGATTTTCTGGTAAGTCAAATAAAATCAGGTGATGGACAAACTGAAAATTACGGCCTTCGCTACCAATTTCCGAACAAATTAATAGTTTTGCCGCACTATCACGGTCAGCAAAATAAGCGGCTGCCCGGTCACGTTCGATAATGCTCATACCTTCATGAAATAAGGCTGATAAGATGCCCGCACGTATTCTTAAAGCTTGTTCCAGCGCGACGGCTGTGTAAGCCCGTTTACAGATAAGTAAAGCTTTTTGTCCTGCAAGCTTTTTTACTTGTGTGATTAACCACTCATAGCGAGGATCTTTATCCAGATCAGTTTCGTTGGCTTTGCCAACCAACGGGTAAGCATGATGCTCTCTCTCAGGGAAACCACGGACTGTTTGGCGGGAGTTCCTGAATAAAATCCGTCCCGTACCATGATGATCGACAAGAATTTTTAATAACGCATCGCGCGAACTATTTGATTCTTTAGGGTCATTCACCTTAGATAATAATTGCCCGACATTGTCATCTTTGAGCAATTGTAAAAGCAGATGTTGGACATCGTCGCTTAATGGCTGATCACTTAGCAGGATTTTTGCCGCTTCAGCGACTGGTTCAAATTGCTCTTCTTCCTCAACAAAAGCTGAAAAGCTATGAAAACGGTCAGGGTCCAACAATCTTAATCGGGCAAAGTGGCTTTCCTTACCTAACTGCTCAGGGGTTGCAGATAGCAGGATTAGGCTGGGCGTAAGCATCCCCAACTGTTCGACAAACTGGTATTCTGGGCTAGGCGAATCTTCGCTCCAGGCGAGATGATGAGCTTCGTCAACGATAACCATATCCCACTCGACCGCTAAAGCTTGGCGTTGGCGGTGCGGATGTTTTGCAAAAAACTGCTCACTACACAAGATACATTGTTCATTAGCAAACGGGTTAATCTGTAGCTGGCTGGAGTCGTCTTCATCAGGTTCGAAGCTATCAGCACCAGATTCTTCCAAACAGCGGGCTTCATCAAAAATGCTGAAACGCAGGTTAAACCGCCGGAGCATTTCGACTAGCCATTGATGTAACAGGCTTTCCGGTACGATAATCAATATGCGTTGGCTTAAACCATTAATTAGGCGTTGATGAATAATCATGCCCGCTTCAATGGTTTTCCCCAAACCAACCTCATCTGCCAACATAATCCTGGGCGCCAAGCGGTTGGCAGCCTCATGAGCTATATATAATTGATGCTGAATCAATGCGGTACGCCCTCCCAACAAGCCTTTGACCGATGACTTTTGATGTTGGTTAAGATAACGCCAAGTTTGATAACGCAATAAAAACCAGGAGTTCGGGTCAATTTGACCTGTGAATAAACGGTCTTGAGGTTTATTAAACTGAATATTGTGGTTAAGTTCGATTTCTTCGAGCTCAACCTCAAGGCCGTCAATATTTTTGCCAACATAAGTGATTAAACCGTCTTTTTCAATTAAATCGACGACAGTCAGTACTTCTTCCTCGCCAGACTCAATAATATCGCCCACAGCAAACCTGACTCTGGTCAAGGGAGCATTCTCAATGGCGTAAATACGCTTTTCATTACTGGCAAGAAATAATACGGTAACCCGCTTGTAAGCGACATCCAAAATAAGGCCTAAACCGAGTTCAGATTCGTTGCTACTAATCCAGCGTTGTCCGGGTATGAATTGATTCATTTCAATGTTTACGTAGAAGTAAAGTTGGCAAAAATTTTAAACTTTGAATATTGATTACTACTTATAGCTATTAGGGTTGAATTAACCGTATTTAGCATAGTTAAGCACCGTAATCATAACCGTTGTCAAAACCGCGCATTATACATTAGCTGACTCGATATTGGGTTGGAAGCGTTTTGGGTTATGACATTAGCCACAGCAATTCCATAGCAATGGGAATATTTGCTGCCGCTGGTTCCCTGATCGGCAATCGGATGCCTGGAAGTTAACTTTTGTTGGATTCTAAAAAACTTTTCTTGTTAAGCCACCATTCATTTTGAACCGTTAGAATAACACCCAACGATAAAAATTAAATGTTTGAAAAGTGATAAATAAGCCAACAACAAAGAGGAAAAACGTCATGAAGAAATTGTTGTATTTAATTCAGTTAACGATTTTTGCGACCCTGTTTTCTACTGCGGTTTTTGCTGATCGGGATGATTGGGGTAGAGGAGATCACCACCACGGGCATCATGGGCATCACGGCTGGGGACATCATCGTCATCATAATGGTTATGGGTATCAACCACAGGTTAATAACTATTACCCACAACCTAATTATTACTACCAGGCACCACAGCAAGCATATTATCCACCACAACCCCAATATCAACAGGGTTATGGCTACAACGATAATCGTTCGCACCAAGGACTAGCCGGTGGCGTTGTTGGGACGGTATTTGGTTATGAGCTAGGGAATGGAGATCCCTTAGCAGCGGGCTTAGGCGCAGCAGCAGGCTCTTTTTTGGGAAATGGAGCAGGTTGGCGCTACTAGGATGTGGTAGGAAAAGTCGCTAACTCGCCAAGGACAGGCAAATTTGAAGACCCGGCTTTTAGTCGGGTCTTCGTTTTTCTGGGACTTAACTTAACAAACTGCGTTTAACTCAAGCACCTCATTATCTAAATCACGCCAAAGCCAATCTTCAGACAAAAAATGAATTACACTTAAGGGCTTTAACAGCTAGATAACAAAGCCAGATCCTTATGAAGGTTAATAGCGTTCTGCGTGTAGCCATAATTGCTTTTGCATTATGCGACTGTGCAAAAACAGGAAAAATTCCACCCACTAACGCAAATGCTTTCCTCAATGACTATGTACTCAGCAAAACGGGCGAGGACAATTCTGCCTCTATAAGTTTTTGGAAAAAGGATGTGAGCTGGCGGACTTATAACAAAATGCAGCTATTGCCAGTGATGATCAAAAAAAACACTGCCATGGGCATTCAACTTACCCATGCGGAACGCACCCAACTCCAGGAATCACTTGAGTTTCACATGCGAGAAGCCTTGAGACCTTTTTTTTCACTCGCGAAATCACCTGGTGATGGGACATTGCAAATGGAATTGATGATTATTGATACTAATGTTTCAGAAGAGTTAGCCGAGAGTTTTACAACGATCCATCCTTCGGCTTCCGCTTTATCTGCATTAACCAGCCTACTTCGTACAGAAGCTTACACGGTACGAGCCAGTGTTTCAGCTAAGATCACAGATTCTGCAACGGGCGACCTACTCATGGTAAGCACCGATGCTAACGATACACTGAGAGTTTTGGGTAACTCGTCAACTTTATGGGTTGACATCCAAAAATTTTATAGCAATTGGTCAACACAATTAAGTTACCAGCTTTGCCTAAGGCAGAATCGAGATTTCTGCGAAATGCCGCCAAAATCTTCTTGACCAATAAAGTTTATCCATACCCTTCTACTACAACCTGCCTAAAATGACTACAATTTAGGCAAAATACTTAGTGGGTTTTTTGTATAATTAAACTGTTTTACCACCTCAGGGCAATCATGCAGACGTCTTTTCGCACCATAGGTATTTTGGGCAAACCAAGTGACCCAGGTATAGCACCTACCCTTAAAACGCTGCATAATTTCTTACAACTGCATTATGCAGTAATTGTAGCCAATAATATTCAGGGGTTCTTTGACGACCCGTCGATTAATGCTTGCCCAACTGAACAATTAGGCCAACGTTGTGATGTATTGATCGCAGTCGGCGGTGATGGTACTTTTTTATCTGCGGCGAGAGTTACCGCAGATTTCAATGTCCCGGTTATCGGCATTAATCTGGGGCGTTTAGGTTTTTTGGTCGATATTTCGCCAAATGAATTGCCGGATAAATTACAACGCATCTTGCAGGGTCACTTTGTTGAGGAAAAACGCTGTCTCCTGCATACCAAACTGATCCGCGATACAAAGGTTATCCACGAAGAAACTGCGGTTAATGAAGTGGTTATCCACCGTTGGGTTACCCCTAGCATGATCGAAATTGTCACTAAAATTAATAATACTTTCTTAAATTCGCAGCGCTCCGATGGCTTGATTATTTCAACACCCACCGGTTCAACCGCTTACTCGTTATCAGCCGGTGGGCCGATTCTGCATCCAACACTAAATGCCTTGGTGCTGGTGCCGCTCAACCCCCATACATTATCTAATCGCCCTATTGTGATTGACGACTCTGCTGAAATAGAAATCAGTTTTTGCCAAACTAAACAGATTAATGCCTTGGTAACTTGCGACCATATCGAAATTCCTGATGTGCTAATTAGTGATAAGATAATTATCAAAAAATACCCTAAACCCATACGTATTTTGCACCCGGAAGGCCAAGATTTTTTCCAAATACTGCGAACAAAATTGAACTGGAGCGGCGGCTACCCCTCGGACTGAAATGCTGGTTAACTTAACTATTCTTGATTTAGCTGTAGTCAAAGCGCTAGACCTTAACTTGGAGTGCGGAATGTCCGCGTTGACTGGGGAAACTGGTGCCGGCAAATCCATTTTGCTTACTGCATTGGGGCTGGCTTTAGGTGACCGCGCTGATTCTGGTTATATTCGGCCTGAGTGCCGCCGAGCTGAAATCAATCTTGAATTCGACTTGGCAGCACAACCCATAGTTCGGCAATGGCTGGAAACTAATGAGCTGGATGATGGCTTAATTTGCCTGGTCAGGCGGGTTATTTCTGACGATGGCCGGTCGAAAGCTTACATCAACAACCGCCCGGTGACTTTGCAGACCTTACAGGAGTTAAGCGAACAACTAGTGCAAATCCACGGCCAACACGCGCATTTAACCTTATTAAATACGGACGAACAGCGCCGTTTGTTGGATGTTTTTGCCAAAACCCAAGCTTTAGCCAACCAAGTTAATACTTGTTACCAGGAATGGCATAAAACCCATCAAGAATTAGATAAGTTGACTAAAGCGGCAGCTGACCGGGAGCATCGGGAGGAGTTTTTGCGTTACCAAATTGATGAATTACAGCAATTGGACTTAAACAATTTAGACTATGCTGCACTTTCCGAAGGGCATAGTAAACTTTCCAACATGGAAAATATTTTGGCTGTCGGGCAAAAGCAACTGGATAGTTTATATGAAAGCGACGACTTGTCTGTTTGCCAACTGCTTAGCCAAAGCGTTAACAACATCGCCCAGCTTGCCCAATTTGTGCCCGAATTAAAGGATATTACTGCACTGCTTGCCGAGGCTCAAATCCAAACCGAGGAAGCCGCCCTGCAACTACGCCGATTTTTGAAAAACCAAGAGGCTGACCCAGAACAATTGGCTATGTTGGAGAACCAACTGGCTATTATCCAGAATCTTAGCCGTAAGCATCATGTCGATCCTGAGGAATTGCCGCAATTAGCCGCTTCCCTGGAACTTGAGCTTGCCAGCTTAAATCATAGCAGTGAACGTATCGAAGAGCTTGGTGGGCAAATCCAGCAGCTAGAAGATTCTTATCGGCATTTTGCCCGAGAGTTGTCTTCAAAACGTCAGGAACATGCCGTTAAATTGCAACAGCAGATTTCGGCAATGATCCAAGAGTTAGGGATGCCACAAGGGGAATTTACAATCGCTTGTACGGCCTTGGCAACTGATAAGCCGCTACCCAACGGCAATGACAAGATTGAATTTTTAGTCAGTGCCAATGTCGGCTTGCCTGCCAAATCGTTGGCAAAAGTAGCTTCCGGTGGTGAATTGTCGAGAATTAGCTTAGCTATTCAAGTCGCAACATCTTCAGACCACACCACGCCAACCATGATCTTTGACGAAGTTGATTCTGGTATCGGCGGCGGCACTGCTGAAATCGTCGGGAAAAAATTACGAGATCTCAGCGTTGGCCGCCAAGTCCTCTGTGTAACTCATTTACCCCAAGTTGCCGCCCAAGCGCACCATCATTTATTTGTGAAAAAAAATAACCAAAGCGACATAACTTCATCCTCCGTCAAAACGTTAGATAATGCCGAACGGATTGAAGAAATTGCGCGTATGCTTGGTGGCGTAATTATTACCGAAAACACGCTGGCCCATGCCAGGGAAATGTTAACTACAGGAAGCAATAAACCATGATCCGTTTTCCAGCCGAATGGGAACCTCAATCCGCCGTATTAATCGCTTGGCCGCACCATACCGGTGATTTTCATAACCGCCTGGAAGTTGTCGAAAACACCTATGCTATCATCGCTAAAACAATCGCTGAACGCCAAAAATTGCTTATTGTTTGCCGCGACGACAACCACGAGCAACACATCAAAACATTAATAGCCCAGCATCCTAATATTATTTTTTTGACCGCTAGCGTTAATGATATTTGGGTACGCGATACCGTATTCCTAACGGTTGAAAACGACGGAAAACTACAGTTGTTGAATTTTCGGTTTAATGGCTGGGGTAACAAATACCCTCATCAGGAAGACAATGCCTTAAACCATAGGTTAAAGGCACAACCTCCCTTTATAGTTACAAACCATAAAGATGTTGATCTTATTCTAGAAGGTGGCAGCGTCGAAAGCGACGGGAATGGTAGCCTTATGACCACCCGCCAATGTTTATTAAACCCTAATCGCAACAAATCTTTGCCACAAACCCAAATCGAACACGAATTAGCGAAATATTTCGGGGTTAGCCGGATTTTGTGGATAGACCAGGAAAATCTTTCTGGTGATGATACCGATGCTCATATTGATACCTTAGCTCGGTTTTGCTCGCCTGATACTATTGCTTATACCAGTTGTGACGACCATGAAGACGCTCATTATCATGGCTTAAAACGTATGGAAACGCAGCTGCAAAACTTTCGTGACTGCCATGACAAGCCCTACAAACTTGTCGCCTTACCGCTACCAAGACCTATATATAATGATGAAGGTCATCGGTTACCGGCAAACTATGCAAACTTTTTAATTATTAATTCTGTAGTTTTAGCACCAGTTTATGATGACCCTATGGACAGCCTCATCTTAGCTAAACTTGCGACATGCTTTCCTGGCCGTACAATAATTCCAATACCTTGTCGACCCTTAGTGCAGCAGTACGGTAGTTTGCATTGTATGACCATGCAATTTCCGGAAGAAACTTTTTTATAGCTTTACCCTTGTTAGGTTTGAAATTTGCCATAAAATTAAGTGTATGAAAAGCTATGATCAATTTGTTGTGCTGCAAAATTTGCAAACTGGGTTCCATACGCGATGAACTTCAACTCAAATATTCTTATGGGTAAAAGAGCACGATCTTATGGCCGCAACCAGTAAAGGTTCTGAAAAACGCCGTTTTTCACGGAAGCCTACGCGTGTTGAGGCAGTGCTTGCTGTTGGCGACAAAACCTCAATTCAATGCGTTATCGTTGATTTTTGTGAGCAAGGCTTGTTTTTGCAACTACAAAGTCCGTCAGCTATCGGCTTAGAAAAAAACAAAACAGCGAAGATTTACTTTTCGGCAACCACAGATTACGGCAGGGAATTTTTTCAAATTGATGCCCAAATTGCCCGCGTTGCTGACGATGGCATTGGCATTGTGTTCGAAAATATCTCCGAAACGATGTATCAGGCATTAATCCAGACGACAGATATGGGTTCAATCGCCGCATATTCGAGAAATCCTAGTTTCTTTCTCACATCTTCTAATCAAGATCGTTTTAAAATTGCGTTTAGAGATATGTTGCAGGCAAATCTCCCCGCACTGATGCAAGGATTTTTTAAAATTGCCGAAGACGAACTAGAAAAAAATTCAGAATTTGTTGAAAACTTTAAAGATGTAACGGCACTTAACAATGTTATGTCGGCATTAAGAATTAACAAGGATTCGCTAATTGCGGAATTTTGCCGCACTATGGCTACAAATTTCGATTTTACTAGTGACAAAAATAATCAAATCAAGTCTACCGACTCTGTTACAGGAGCAAATTTATCTTTAGTAGAAAAAAATGAATTTGAGGATTGGCTGAATTTCTCCTCAGCGATTAGAAAAATTAATGCCCAATATAAACACGAACTCTATCAACTAGAACTTAAGTTAAGTTACGTCACTTGTTTTCCACGTTACTTAATCAATAACCCTATAGACCCCGAGCATCTGTGTGAGTGCTTCCGGGATAAAATTGCCGGCATAGAAGAAAGTGTAGCGGCAAAAAGAACGTTATATAAAGCATTCCAAATAACCTTAAATAACCATTTAGGCACACTCTATAAAGTTTTTGATGCCCTTCTCGTAGGACACGGCGCACCCAACGACAATGCCAATGAGATCGTTTGGAAAAAGAACTATCTGTCACATTCCAAGCAGAATCCTTTAACTGGCCAGCAATTGGGCTCTTCACTTCCAACATTTGATAATGACGATTATCACTACGATGAAAGTTGGAAACCAAATGCACCAGCAGTTTTTTCCAATACAACCCATTTAAGCCCAGCAATAAGCCAAACCAGCAGTAAGCTTTTCGGGCTTATCAACCAAAGTTTGGCGGCAAGCCAATCCCATAGCAAAAGTGTGGCGGTCTATTCAGGTGCCAACACGGTTAATGAACACGATAGAGCCGAGTATTCCCCGGATGAACTTCTAGCCGCATTAACCAAATTGCAAGCCACAAAAGCTATTCAAAACATTGCCGAAGTTAATGCTGCTACGTTGCTTGAGGGTGAACTTGAAGAGTCATCTGAGCAATTAGGTACCAAGGGTGGGAAAGCTATCTCCCCTATAGACAAGCAAAAATTAGATGTCTACGACCACTTGTTTCAGGCGCTTTTGAACGAATTAATGCTGACGCCCAGCATAAAATCTTACCTGGAAAAGATCAAGCTCCCGTTAATGGCGTTAAGTATCCAAGACCCTAACTTTTTGGACTCAGAGGAGCACCCTGCAAGGCATATGCTCAACCAGTTATTTTCCCTAGAAAGTGCATTAGATCAGAATAAGGTCATCAAGAATACCCAGGTCAAGGCTTTAGTTGACCAACTGGTAGCAAGAATTGCCCAAGGTTCAATCACCAACCCTGATGTGTTCGCAAAGGTCAATGAAGAATTACGGGAAATTTCACAACCTATCGTAAAATCAAGGGACTTTAATATACGGAGGGTTGTCGAGGTTTACGAAGGCAAACAGAAACTCGAAAAAGCAAGGCAAAAAGTACAAATCGAAATCGATAAACGTTTAGCAGACAAAACAATACCCAGTATCATCTCATTATTGTTGGACTCCGGCTGGCAACATTTATTAGTTATTACTGAGCTGAATGATAACGAACATGGCAGCCGGCAACGCTATTTACATACGCTAGACCAGCTACTTGAGTGGTACTCTGAGTTAGACAATCTATCAGACGACCTATTAAGCCCAATACAGTTAGAACTGGATTTTATCGACAGTAAATTGGGTTCTGTATGCACAAATGCTTTTACCCATAATTCGATTATGGAAGAGTTGACTAACACGCTAATAGGGACCGGTTTACCTCGGATACGCAAACCCTTATTCCAAATCTTAGTTACCTCTAAAAGTGCACAGGCAGTTGTTGCTGCAACTGAAATCATCGCTGATAGTTGGCATCTTCAGGCCGAACAATTTGTAGTTGGCGATTGGTTTACTTTTTCTCCTGAAAAACAAGCTTTCGAACCGTTAAAACTGGTCTGGATCGGCGAACTACCTCAGGTTTATGTGTTTGTTAACCGTGATGGTTACAAGAAACAAGAACTATCTAAAAATGAACTCGCAGAACTTCTAGAGACTGGCATTGTTACACAAATTGAAAACCTAGATGAGCCCTTGATGGATAGGGCAACCACGACCATGCTTCAACAAATGCAGGAAAAGCTGATTTACAGTGTCTCTCATGACCCTGTAACCAACCTGCCCAACCGCAAACGTTTTATTAACCTATTAAAAGAACAAATCCTCAACGTAAACAACCTTAAACATGTTCTTTGTTATTTGGAAATTGAGGATTTTCGCATTATCACCAATGTTTGCGGGATATTCGGCGGTGACCAACTACTGATACAGATTGCACACTTAATCAGTGCCGAACTTGGCAAAGATGGGGTTATCTCACGTCTAGGCGACAAAACTTTTGGCTTTTTGTTGAAAAACTGTACGCCAGAAGAAGGCTATGAGACTACTAAAAAAATCCGCGGGTTAATCAATAAGACCAATTTCATTTGGAATGACAAAAGCTACACCATCAGCGTCAGCATTGGCTTAGTACCTATTGTCGAAAACAACCCGAACGTGGAGGAAGTATTGCAAAAAGCCGATACAGTCAACATTTCTGCGAAACGAGCTGGCCACAACCGTATACGCGTGTACCTGGAAGACGATGAGGTTTTGAAGGCACAAACTGATATTCATGAGTGGGCAGGACGTATAGACAGGATATTTGCCCAAAATCGGCTGTTTGCCCGCTGCCAAATGATTTCACCGATTGACCCCGAAAAAAATAACCATTTCCACTATGAAATCCTTTTAGGGGTACGGGATGAAGACGGTAGCGTAATTCCACCGGATAAATTCATTCCGGCGGTCGAACGTTGCCAAAGAATGCCGGAGATTGACCGTTGGGTTGTCGAGAATGTATTTGCTTGGATTCTTGCCAATAGCAGTGATTTCGACAAAATTGGCGGTTTTGCCATTAACCTGTCAGGGCAATCCTTAAACTCCGAGGAATTTTTAAATTTCTTAAAAGATCGCTTAGCTGTTCAGGACATTCCTGGCGAAAAAATTACTTTTGAAGTTACCGAAACTGTTGCGGCCGGCAGCCTAGTTTTTACCAAGCGCTTTATCAAGGAAATCAAACAATTTGGCTGCAAATTTTCTTTGGATGATTTCGGGACAGGCTATTCTTCGTATTCTTATCTGAAGAGCCTAGATGTAGATTATTTGAAAATCGACGGCGCTTTTGTTAAAGATATTACCAACAGCCCCACCGATCGGGTAATGGTTAATTCCATGAATGAAATCGCACGTTCACTAAACATGGAAACAATTGCCGAGTATGTTGAAAACATGGAAATTCACGCTGTCTTGAAAGAAATAGGTGTGGACTATGCACAAGGCTGGGGGGTACATAAACCTATGCCGCTAGCCGATCTATCCGCAAAATTAAACCCCGCTTGAAATCCAACCCAATTTAAACTTTAAGCTAATGCTGGCTGGCTGTTGAAGCTGTAACCTTTAGCTAAACAATGGTCTAACCATTTTTGTAAAAAAAAATTAAGCCGCCATTTGTAATTCATAATTTCCCGACATAATCCGAAATCTTCAAATACCCTTGAAACACTAGGCCTTGCATGATCGCTAAGCACTTCGGCAATTTGGGCATCAAGATAAAGCCTAACCCTCACCGCAGGCAACCTAAATTCGGCTGATTTTTTTTCGAAACGATGGCTTAACTCTATAGTTAAGGTGTACGGCGTTTCTTCAATAACCTGTAAATACAACGCCGTATTGTTAGGTGCTGAACCAATAGCTTTATCTTTAATTGCCGAAAGCTCGGGAATTAACTGAAAAATCTTTTTATAGTTGGATTCGCAAATCTGCTCCAAACACCAAGATTTATTAACAGGGTTTAATAAACTCATAACCGAACTATTATTCTTCCGTGTAACTAGCATGTGCGCTGGCTGTTTCCCACAAGGTAACTTGTGAGACTTTAAAGCCAGCTTCTTTTAAATAATGATAAATCAGTTTACTTAAAACTTCGGCAGTAGGATGCTCGTCTAACGCCCAATACCGCTCATTATTTTGTTGCAAGGCTGGAATAAGTGGATCATCCTTGTGCAGTAACAAGTTATGGTCGAGTTGTTGGTCGATAAACGTTTCGACAGCTTCCCTGATATCGGCAAAATCACATACCATATCTTGGCCGTTTAAAGTGGCAGCAGCAATGGATATTGCTGCCTTAACACTGTGTCCATGTAAGTACCGACATTTACCAGCGTGCCCCATTAACCGATGACCATAACAAAAATAAACTTCTTTCGTGATTGTATACATTATTGAGATCTTAACATGCCAATAGTAAAAGTACGAGCCAACACACTCTCCAGTAATAGCTTAGTCTTCATCAGGAATTTGTCCCCGTAATTCCTCGGATAAAAGCATTTGTCCACCGGTAATAACGATTTCATCACCTTCCTGCAAAGTATCGCGAATAAAATAACCCTCGCTGACACGCGTAATCCTGCTGACACTGCGCCGACTGAAAGTGGTCTCCGCGGTTTTAACATAAAAATAGGCTTGATCCATGTACCACACCAAGGCAGATTCAGGCACAACCACCCCTTTTTCAGGATTCGCCGACTCTGGAACCCAGGCAGTAATTTTCATCCCTGTACGTAGACTTTCACCACTAGTCTGAAAAAAATAATTTTCGCCTTGCGCCATAGTATCAACTTGCACCGAACGTGAAATCAACTGTGCAGCCTTCGCCTGAGCACGGTCACCGGAAGGTTCTACGTTTATTTGTCTGAGATGATCTGGAAATTGCTTGTTGGCCGGCAGGGTGATTTGCAATAGTTGTTGCTGCCCCGCTAAAATCGCCTTAAGCTCATCAGTACGTTCTCCTAATAACCATTGTGCAAGTGTTTTCCCCCAATTAAGCTTAGCTTCGTTAACTATAGTTAACACCCGAATTCGGCTGCTATCTACAGCTGCTTGACCCACTAAT
Organism: Methyloglobulus sp.; assembly: GCA_965247625.1. Lineage (GTDB taxonomy): Bacteria > Pseudomonadota > Gammaproteobacteria > Methylococcales > Methylomonadaceae > Methyloglobulus. The sequence continues at coordinate 223,234 of CBDFHL010000002.1, forward strand.
TTCTGAGCATCCAGTTCCTGAAGAGAACGTTTTGCACTAATACCATTACTAAACAATTCTTGTTGTCGCTGCCAACTTTGCCCTGTCTGCTTTAAGTGAGCTGATGCCGATTTAAGTTCCGCTTGCGCTAACAAATATCGCTCCCGCAAAATCAACAAAGGTTCAATACTGATCACTTTGCCAATCGTTTCGAATTCATCCTGGCGATAGGCCGATTTGATCTTGACTGTCTTTAATCCAGCTAAGTTTTGGGTTTCTTGGGCTAAAATTACGGGCACCCCAGTCGTGTTTTGACTCTTCAATTCCACATTATCGACATTTGCTTGGCCAAGCGAAATACCCAAAGTTAATATCAGGATAAGCAATGATTTTGGAGAATTGGCAAAAAGCATGTCATAGACGGGTCGTAATAGGATGTGCTTAAAGTATAATGCTTTATAACCTACGGCATAACAAAAACCTCGCGGCTAAAATTACTTTTTACTACAAGGATATTTAATGACGACTTTACCTCCAGATCTAAAATATGCGGCAACCCACGAATGGGTTAAATTAGAAAATGAGCGCTTGGTTCGGGTAGGCATTACTGATTTTGCCCAAGAGCAATTGGGTGATTTAGTCTATATTGATTTGCCCAAAGTCGGGCGTAAACTAGCGGCGAAAGAGCAGTGTGCCGTGGTTGAATCGGTTAAAACTGCATCGGATTTGTTTAGCCCAGTGTCCGGTGAAATCGTTGAGATTAATGAGACATTAACTGATGCACCCGAACAGGTTAATGATGACCCATATGGCACTTGGCTGTTTTGCATCAAAGCTGATATGTTATCCGGTCTTGATGATCTGATGACTGCGGGTGATTACCAAAAGCTGATTGAAGAATAGCACTCTAACCCTACAATTTTTTAACTACTCCCTACGATTAATATGGCAAATCAAAATGAAAAAGGCCTCAAGCGAATACTTAACGCTTGTGTTTTCTCGTATTACGGTTACAAGGCGACCTGGCAACACGAAGAAGCCTTCCGGCAAGAAGTTATGCTGTTTTTAGTAACCACACCATTGGCATTATGGTTAGGTCAAACTGTTATCGAAAAGTTACTTTTAGTGGGCAGCATGATTTTGGTATTGCTCGTTGAATTGCTCAACTCTGCAGTTGAGGCGGTCGTTGACCGTGTCGGCCTTGAACATCATGAGTTATCAGGTCGGGCAAAAGACATCGGTTCTGCGGCAGTTAACCTATCTCTGGTTTGGGCTGCAATTACCTGGGTATCTATTTTGTTGTTACGGGGGGGAGTCTGATGAGTGCGTTAATCTGCGGGTCTATGGCCTATGACACCATCATGGTGTTCCATGATAAATTCAAAAACCATATTTTGCCTGAAAAAGTCCATATTCTAAATGTGTCTTTTTTAGTACCAGTTATGCGGCGCGAATACGGCGGCTGTGCCGGTAATATTGCTTACAACCTTGAGCTTTTGGGCGAAGAACCACATATTATGGCCACTGTTGGTCATGATTTCGAACCTTACACCCAGTGGCTTGGACAGAATAATTTGTCCAGCGAATATATTAAAGTGCTGGACAATTGCTACACCGGCCAAGCTTATATCACCACCGACGAAGAGGGCAACCAGATTACTGCCTTCCATCCTGGCGCAATGAATTTTTCGCATCTGAACTCTATACCTACGGGCACGGATTTTAAAATCGGCATTGTTTCCCCAGATGGTAAAGACGGTATGCAACTGCATGCCCAACAGTTTAAAGAGCTTGATATTCCGTTTATCTTCGATCCCGGCCAAGGCATGCCGATGTTCAACGGCGAGGAATTACTGGCGTTTATTGAGCAAGCAACCTGGTTAACCCTAAACGATTATGAGTCTGAGCTCATGCAAGAACGTACCGGCTTGTCGCTCGAAGAAATGGCAGAAAAAGTAGAAGCCTTAATCATTACTTTAGGCGGTAAAGGTTCCAAAATTTATACGCAAGGCCAATGCCTTGAAATACCTGCGGCCAAACCTAATGCCTTACTCGACCCGACGGGCTGCGGCGACGCTTACCGCGCCGGTTTGTTATTTGGCTTATTAAATGACTATGATTGGGAAACCACTGGCCGTATTGCGTCGCTAATGGGAGCGATTAAAATAGAGCATAACGGCACTCAAAATCACAACTTTACGATGGCAAGCTTTCAGCAACGTTACTCCGAAAACTTTGGTTCGACATTTTAACTTTAGCCATGCTGACCAACACCCAACGTCTACTTGATCTTATTGCACAGTTACGGGATAAGGAAACCGGCTGCCCTTGGGATATTAAACAGGACTTTCACAGCTTGATCCCTTATCTTATCGAGGAAGCCTACGAAGTTATTGATGCCATTGAGCGCAATGACTTAGACGATCTACGGGCGGAATTGGGCGACTTACTGCTTCAAGTGGTCTTTCATGCCCAGATTGCATCTGAACAGGGTCACTTTAATTTTGATGATGTATCTGAAGCCATCAGAGACAAATTGGTACGACGGCATCCGCATGTATTTGCCGACACGGTATTTAATAATGGCGATGAACGACACCAAGCTTGGGAACAAGCCAAAGCTGATGAACGCCAACAAAAACAAACCAACTCCAAATCTTCGAGTGTTTTAGATGGCGTACCAAACAGCCTGCCAGCACTAATGCAATGTGAAAAAATTCAAGATCGCGCTGCTAATTTCGGTTTTGATTGGTCGACAGTCGAACCGGTATTCTCTAAAGTTTTAAAAATCAACCCTGAGGAAGAACTATTAGAGGTCAAAGAAGCTTGGTTATCCGGCGACCAAGCCCATGTCGAGCAACTTAGAAGAAATAGGTGATCTTTTATTGGTGTCGGTAAATCTTGCCCGTCATTTAACCGCCGGCGGCGGCAACTCACCTTCAAGGTTGAACTCTTGCGCCAGCGCATGGGTCAACCCTGAAATAGCATTGAAAAATAGCTGCAAAAAATTCTCTCGCCGCTTCCAGTATATCGAAGAACGAGTTGCCGCCAGTGGTCGCGACCTATTTAGAAGCTGCACTCTTGCTGAACTTGACGCTTATTGGACCAGTTCATGAAGCAAAAATAGCGTTAAAACCACAACGATAAAAGATACATAGCACAATGAAAAATTAAAAAATTTGATCTTTAAGTTAGCTTTATATATCTATAACCAATTAATTTATATCAAAAAGATATCTCAAAACTTGTCTTTTTTTAGTCCTTTAAAATCAAACATCAAGATTTATTTTCTTATCGTGCAAAATACCCTTATCATTTAGCTGTTTTTTCAAAGTGTTTGTTTTTAACAACGGGGTAACCACGCAATGCGTATTGATGACGAAAGGGAAAGCGAAAATATTGAAGATCGCCGCAGGATGGGTGGTGGCGGTGGCCGACGATTTCCTGGTGGCGGATTGGGAGTAGCCGCAGTGGCTGTGGTAGCCTTACTGATGGGGGTTGACCCCAGGATAGTATTCCAAACGGTTGGTGAACTTACTAGCGGGGGACTAGCATCACAACCCAGCGGTCAAGTCCGATCTAGCCCAGCAGATGAAAAAACCAAGTCTTTCGTAGCTAAAGTACTAGCGACCACTGAAGATACCTGGAGCCAAATCTTCCAGCAATCGGGTAACCGTTACGAACAACCTAAGCTGACATTGTTTAGTGGCACGGTACAATCGGCATGCGGTTATGCACAAGCGGCAATGGGACCGTTTTATTGTCCTGGCGACCACAAGCTTTATCTTGACATGAGTTTCTTTAACGATTTAGCTACCCGTCATAATGCTCCCGGCGATTTTGCACAAGCCTATGTAATAGCACATGAAGTCGGCCATCACGTACAAAACTTGTTGGGCATTGCCGATCAAGTCCAAGCTGCCCAACAACGTGGCGGTCAATCCCAGGGCAACCAGTTACAAGTCCGCATGGAATTGCAGGCCGACTGCTTTGCTGGCGTATGGGGAAATCATACCCAGCAAATGCGCCAAGCCCTAGAAACTGGCGACCTTGAAGAAGCATTGGCTGCGGCCAGCGGCGTGGGTGATGATCGCTTACAAAAACAATCGCAAGGCTATGTTGTGCCAGAATCGTTCACCCATGGCTCATCCGAGCAACGGATGCGTTGGTTCTCAATCGGCTTTAAATCCGGCGACCCCAAACAATGCGATACTTTCAAGGCTACTAATTTATAGCTTTAGCCAGTTTAAATGCCCTCACCAAATAAGTATATAAAACTAAATCACTGCCCACTGATTTAAGTGGCAGGGATTATTTTTTGTTACATGTGTTAACAACTGCACATGCCCATTTCTCAGCAGAAGCAGGTATGGGCATTGTAATAGTGATAATTTATCCATTTTACTTATCAGCTTTAACCTAGTTACGCCCACTGGAATATGCTTAGTTAGTTGTTTGCCTGAAAACACTTGTTGGAATGCCCGCAGTTGGATATTTTTCTCACAAAATCTTTTTAGCGCTGTTAGGTAAAGAATATCCTGGAGTTTCTTAACTGAGCAAGAAAGCCTTATCTGTCTGACAATAACAACTGTATTTGCACTGGCAGTATTTATCCATTATCTTTCTGCACTTAGGTATATAACTTGCCTATCAAGGATCCAACACCAAAGTGGTTGGTTAAAACCAGTAGTCCAAAAAAATCCCCGCAAATACAGCTAATCCAAACCAGTTGTTATTTAAAAACGCCTGAAAACATAGCTGCCTGTTCCGGTGAAATATTAATTTTTGTTGGTAGATTGCCAAACCAGTAGCAAACAATAGGCCAAGATAATATGACCAACCGAGTTGCTGCATAAGTCCTACTTTGATCAATAATGCAATAATCACTATCTGTAACACCGCCATAATTTGGCGGTCATAATTACCGAATAATATCGCGGTGGATTTAACGCCGATTTTTAAATCATCTTCTTTATCCACCATGGCATACATGGTGTCGTAAACCAACGCCCAAAGTATTGCCGCCAGATAAATAAGCCAACCAACCAGTGGGATGGTGTTGAGTTGTGCGGCAAACGCCATGGGTACCGCCCAACCAAAAGCGATACCGAGATAAGCTTGCGGCAATTGAGTATAGCGTTTCATAAAGGGATAAGTACCAGCCAAAAACGCACCGCCAAATGACAACATGATAGTGAACCCGTTAAGTAACAATACCAGACCGAATGCACATAAACACAGGACTACAAACAGCCACAATGCTTCTTTAGGTTCGACTTTGCCAGCGGCAATAGGCCTAAGCTTAGTACGCTCTACGAAAGGATCGAATTCGCGATCAGCATAATCGTTGATGACACATCCTGCTGAACGCATCAGGATGACTCCTAAGCAAAACACGATTAATACTAATAGATTGGGATTACCATCACTAGCAATCCATAACGCCCATAGCGCAGGCCACAATAGGATTAATATACCTATTGGGCGGTCTAACCGGGTTAACAAAACATATTGTTTTACCCGGCCTATCAGATATTCTTTATTGTGGATTAGCATTTTTTAAATTTCTTACCGCTGTAGGGATAGTGTTAGATACAATGGTATTATATCGCGTGTATTATTGCTGTTATGCGAAAGGTGTTGCCTAATGACTGTAAAAATTTATCATAACCCGCGCTGCACAAAATCCCGGCAAACTTTGCAATTGTTGAAAGATCACGGTATTGAGCCGGAAATTATCGAGTACCTTAAGGTGCCACCCAATGCTTTGGAACTAGCTGATTTACTCGATAAATTAGATATGGAGCCACGTAAATTGATGCGCAAGGGCGAACCTGAGTACAAAGCCAATCGCTTAGACAATCCTAACCTGGATCGCCAGACATTAATTGATAGCATGGTCAGCCATCCGATTTTAATCGAACGCCCTATTGTGCTTGCCAACAATAAAGCCGCAATCGGCCGCCCACCTGAAAATGTGCTTTCTATTTTATAGGCTGTTTATACTTAGACTAACATGACAAAAATCCTGATCCTGTATTACTCGCGCAATGGCGCTACCGCCGAAATGGCTAACTTGATTGCCCGTGGGGTGGAATCGGTAGCGGGTGCTGAAGCGTTGTTAAGGACAGTTCCAGAAGTGTCTACTGTGTGCGAAAAAACCGCCGATACCATTCCAACCGAAGGCGCAATTTACGTTGCCTTGGATGATTTAAAAGCGTGCGATGGTTTAGCATTGGGCAGCCCGACCCGTTTTGGCAATATGGCGGCACCCCTTAAATATTTTCTGGATAACACCACTGCTTTGTGGTTTTCCGGCACACTTTCGGGAAAACCGGCTGCTGTATTTACCTCGACAGGCAGCATGCATGGTGGGCAGGAAAGCACCTTGTTATCCATGATGTTGCCTTTATTACACCACGGTATGGTTTTGTTGGGCTTACCTTATTCGGAAAATGCTTTGCGTGAAACCTCATCCGGAGGCACACCCTATGGTGCAAGCCGATTAGCCATTGATGACATGCCTATTACCGAGCATGAAAAAACCTTATGTCTCGCTTTGGGTAAACGTCTGGCAACCACAGCCGAGTTATTAAAAACAAGGAATTAGTTATTAAACCTCGTCATTATTACCTTGTAGCGTTAATAGGTTTTATCGGGCTATTTGCTTCGCTAATGTTAAACCATACCGTGTTCAACATCAGCCCAAAGCTACCAATAGCAGCAACATTGTTGCTAACTGTTACCCCATTGCTGGTGCCCATGCGGGGTTTTTTGCATGGGCAGCCCAAAAGCTGTGCTTGGCTGGCTTACCTCAGCTTGATCTACTTTATCCATGGTTGTGTTAGCGCGTATGCTAATGAGGATGACAGGCTCTTCGGCCTGCTTGAGACCCTATTTAGTGTAATGATTTTTACCGGAATTACTTTTTACCTGCGCCTAATAAAACGCCATCATTAAATGGCCGAACAAATACCCATCAAGTTCGAGTTTTGGGCTAACCAGACTTTTTCCGACTTTTTTCCCGCAAGTAACGGTGAAACCCTAAAGCACTTACAGAATACAAGCCGTGGCGAAGGCGAGCCTTTCGTTTTTCTTTGGGGAGATCCAGGCCAAGGTAAAACTCATTTACTATTGGCTTGTTGCCAGGAAGCCTTCAATCTGGGCGTAGAAAGTTTTTACTTCGACATAACAAATCCCACCGTCCTCAAAAATCCGGAACTTTTGGCAGGTTTAGAAAACTTCGATTTGGTTTGCCTGGATAACATCCAGGCACTTGCTGGCAAGCAAGATTGGGAAATAGCCTTGTTTAATTTTTTTAACCAACATCGCGACAAACATAACAGGCTAATTCTTACTGCCCGTAGCGCCCCAAATACCTTGGGATTTTTACTACCCGACTTAAAAACAAGAATTAACTGGGGATTATCCTTAAAAATTAATCCATTAACCGATGATGAAAAGCTAGCGTTGATTTCCCATAAAGCGCATCAAATGGGGACTGAAATTGCACCGCAAGCAGCCCGTTTTCTGCTAACTCGCTACGACAGAAGCCTCGAGTCAATATGGACAGCTTTGGATAAATTGGATATGGCTTCGTTAGCGGCTAAACGCAAACTAACTTTACCGTTTTTAAAACAAGTATTAGGACAACCGCAGTAATTATCTAGTCGCTTAGCACAATAAGACTATTTCCTGTAAAAAATGTAATCCGAACTATAAGCCACTTTTTTTTCCGAGCCAAGATGATTGGTGTTACAACCTGATTCCGGGGCAATTCCACCTTGGGTATTAATCCGTTGGATATAAAGAGTTTGCGCCAATATACCGCTACCACTATGCTGCTTAACTTTTAATAACAACCAAGGTGCAGCACTTTTTTCAGGAGAGTCAACTTTTTGGACAACCGATGCAATTACATGACTACCATCATTAAATGTCCAACTTGGACCTGCAGCATGATAACCAACCACCGCGCGACTTTTTTTCTCATATAAGATTGCCTCAGGCGCTTGCCATTGCCACTTATACTTCCCTGCCTCGCCCACGCATAAAAAGATCTGGCTACCCTTTGCTTGTAAAATTATTTGCTGATAACCATCAGAAACGCTTATGGCTTCAGGTATGGATACCTCCGCTGCATTCAATTTAAAAACTGAGCAGAGGATTACAAAAACCAAGATAAATTTTGTTCGCATGATACTTACCATGGCATAGATTTGCCGTCGTACTTAACAAATTTACCGGTTTGCCCCATACTAAACCGTTCCATTTGCTCACACATACCAGCTACGCTGGTTTTAGTGTCAAGCAGGGCATTAGCGCCACCCATATCCGTTTTTACCCAGCCAGGGTGAATAATCAGCACACCTACCCCTTGGTCTTTTAGTTCTATGGATAAACTTTTCATAGCGGAATTTAGTGCTGCTTTGCTCGAACGGTACAGGATACTACCCCCACTGTCATTATCGGCAATACTACCCATCAAGCTACTGATTGATACAATCAATTTTTTATTACCCCTGCTAAGATGAGACATAAAAGCTTCAGCTATCTTAATAGGCGCTTGGGTGTTAACCGTAAAACTATTCGACCAGTCACTGTAGTTTAATTGGCCAAATCCACGACCACGTTGATCATCATAAACACCAGCGTTGTTGATAATTATATCGATAGGCATTTCAGTTAGTTTAATTGCTAGCATATCAATCTGTTCAAATTGGGTAACATCTAATGCTTCTATTCTGATCGTGGTATATTGTTTAACTAATTCCGATAATTCATCTGCTTTTGCTGGATTACGACAACACGCAATTACGTTCCAGCCTTTATCTGCATACTGCCGGCAAAACTCCAACCCTATTCCTCTATTAGCGCCGGTAATTAAAATTGTATCCACTTTATTCTCCTTAAAATTCTATGGCCAAATATTCTATTGCTTCTGGTTAAATCGACACTAAAAGTTTCATAGTAAGCTGTTCTATATTTAATATAAAGTGCAATACATCAATTGCAATCTTATAGCCAAGATCGTTAGCGTACTACAAACATTCTTAGTTCATATTTATTTTATAATCACCGCTTTAATCAACAATACGAATTAGTCCCATGAACACAAAAACTTATCAGCCATTGTCAATCGAAGTTGAAGAAGGGCAACGTTATTCTTGGTGTAGCTGTGGATTCAGCCAAACTATGCCGTTATGTGATCATTCACATAGAGAAAAATCACCTAAAAAATCAGTTAAATTTTTCGCTGAAACTACTGGCTCCCTTGAATTATGTGGCTGTGCAGAAACATCAACGCCACCTTATTGCGATCAAATGCACTGTAAAAAATAGAGGTTATCCTAGTGGCGATAGAAGTTGAACATAAGTTTTTATTGGCAAATAGCGACTGGCGCAAAGACATCCAAAAATCCATAAAATATAAACAGGGTTATTTAAGTGCACAACCAACATCATCAATCAGAATAAGAACTACAGATCAACATGCCTGGCTGAATATTAAAAGCGCCACTATAGGAACTTCCCGATTGGAATTTGAATACGAAATCCCATTAGACGATGCCGACATTATTCTTAACACACTTTGCGGCAAACCTTTAGTTGAAAAGACTAGGCATCTTATCCCTATAGGTCGCTTTATCTGGGAAATAGATGAGTTTGAAGGAGACAATTTAGGACTTGTTATTGCCGAGATTGAATTAACTAAACAAGGTGAAAATTTTCCTAAGCCAAGCTGGTTAGGAAGTGAAGTTAGTGGCGACTTGCGATATTACAACAATAATTTAGCAAAAAAACCTTACAAATACTGGGATAATAAATAAATATTTCATACACCTATTGATAATTCAAAAAAATTCCCCTATAGTCTATGTATGAAAAAAACAACGTTTGTTGCATTACTGCTACTTTTCAATCAGTGTCTTGCTAATAACTTGCCAAATTCGATTGAATCAATTGAATCTGAGTGGGCATCTATTTATTACACAACACCAAAAGAGAAGCAAGCCGCTGCCTACGATGCTCTGCTTCTGAAAATAGAGCAATTAGAATACACTCAACAAAAATCAGCAGATCTTTTGTATTGGCAAGCAGTACTACTTGCCACATGTGCAGAACTGCAAGACGGCTTCAGCGCGCTTAAAGCTGTAAACAAAGCAAAAGATTTATTGACCGAAGCACTTGAAATTAATCCTAAGACAGGAAATGGATCTGCATACGTTGTTTTAGGAACCCTCTATTATATGGTTCCGAAATGGCCTGTCGCTTTTGGCGATCATGAAAAAGCTCAAGAAATGTTTCAAGCAGCGTTAAAAATAAATCCTACGGGCATTGATTCTAACTATTTTTATGGTGATTTTTTACTAAGAAATAATCAGCAAAATAAAGCCCAACAATATTTCGAAAAAGCATTATCAGCACCTATAAGAAAAAATCAAGCATTTGCTGATAATAAGCTAAAAAATGAAGTTAAACTGGCATTGCAGAATACTAAAAACCGGAAAATAAATAGTGGGAAAAGCGCTTTTTTCTCATTGTTCAACTCTGCCAGCGTAAAATGAATTATAATTTTTATGACTTTACCATCGCTGAAAACCTTAGAAGCAGCGATTGTTAAACCCTCTCTCTAAGAATTGAACACGGCTGTGCAATTTGCCAGCTATAAATGGGAAGATAGAGGCACCAACTAAAATTGCAAACGGCATCGACTCAATTGCAGCGTCTCAAAGAGATTATGGTGGCTTAGCAGGAGGAAGACTTGCAAACGAAGACATGGGCTACCATGTGACATTAGCTAATTTTTCGAGCAAGACACCCAGAAATTTTTTTTCAAAATTACGGTACAACAAAATACTTAATTATTAACCGCCTTTATTCTACAGCCACTCAGAATCTGATAAAATAGTTCTAATTTTTTATATTTCCAATAATAATTACGGTAGAGAAAATATGGCTTTTGTAGTCACCGAGAACTGTATTAAATGTAAATTTACTGACTGTGTTGATGTTTGCCCAGTTGATTGCTTCCATGAAGGCCCAAATTTTTTAGTCATCGATCCAGATGAATGTATTGACTGCACTCTTTGTGAACCTGAGTGTCCGGCTAATGCAATATTTGCCGAAGATGAAGTTCCAGCAGACCAGGAAAACTTCATTGAATTGAATGCTGAACTTGCAAAACAGTGGCCAGTAATTACCGAAGTAAAAAAGCCTGTACCTGACGCCGATGAATGGAATGGTAAACAGGGAAAATTAGATTTATTAGAGAAGTAAGCAAATTTCTCAATGACTAAAAAAAAACCGGCAATAGCCGGTTTTTTAATTAATTGGCAAAAAAATCAAGAATCAGTTTTTTCAGTTTCAGGCCGCCCAACAAGCTCTACATATGCCATAGGAGCATCATCACCAGGTCTAAAACCGCATTTCATAATTCTAAGATAACCACCTGGGCGAGTTTTATAGCGAGGGCCAAGCTCATTAAATAATTTTGTTACTACTTCACGATCACGTAGCTTAGAAAATGCAATTCTTCTTTTAGCAACACTATCTTCTTTGGACAAAGTGATTAAAGGTTCAGCAAATCCCCTTAACTCCTTTGCTTTAGGCAATGTAGTTTTAATTAACTCATGTTTAAAAAGTGAATTTACCATATTACTAAACAATGCTTTTCTATGGCTACTATTTATATTGAATTTTCTACCGGACTTACGATGTCTCATTTCCCGTGAACCTATTTTTCTTTGATTAGTGTGATATTGAGTGCGATTGATTAGCAAGGCTTTCAGGTGGCCAATTATCCAAACGCATCCCTAAAGACAAGCCTTTTAACGCCAAAATATCTTTAATTTCTGTTAATGATTTTTTTCCAAGATTCGGCGTTTTGAGTAATTCTACTTCAGTACGCTGAATCAAATCGCCTATATAAAATATGTTTTCAGCTTTTAAGCAATTTGCCGAACGCACAGTTAGCTCTAAATCATCTACTGGCCTTAATAACACGGGATCAATATCATCTTCAGTTATCGGTGAATCTTCGATTTGAGGATGGATTACACGCTCAAAATCAACAAAAACAGATAATTGATCATGTAATATTGTTGCAGCCAATTTTATAGTTTGTTCTGGATCAACTGTACCGTTAGTTTCTAGCTCAATAATTAGCTTATCAAGACCTGTCCTCTGTTCTACACGCGTACTTTCTACATGATAAGAGACTTTAGATATAGGGCTGTAAGCAGCATCTAAATGCAACGAACCAACTGCTGGCACATAGTCAACATTAGATTTTCTGACACTAAACGGCTCATATCCTCTACCACGACGGACTTTAAGCTTCATATTAAGCACACCGGACTGAGTTAAATTTGCGATAACCAAATCCGGATTTATGATTTCTACATCGTGTGGCAACAAAATGTCGCCGGCAGTTACTATACCTTCTCCGTTTTTTGTTAACGTCAGTTCTACTTCATCTCGAGAATGTAATCTTACCGCTAATTTTTTCAGGTTCAACAATATATCAATAACATCTTCTTGAACACCTTCTATCGTTGTGTATTCGTGTTGTACACCATCAATTTCAACATCAGTGACTGCACAACCTGGAATCGTAGAAAGCAGTACCCTTCTTAAAGCATTGCCTAAAGAATGGCCAAAACCCTTTTCAAGGGGTTCAATAACAATCTTAGAATGGTTGGATGATTTATTTACAACCTCAACTAATCTAGGTTTTAATAAACCAGCAAAAGAATTTTGCATTTATCTTCCTCAGAACCGCAATTATTTTGAATACAACTCAACGACTAGCTGTTCATTTATATCGCTACCTAAATCAGCGCGATCTGGCAATGAATTGAATGTTCCTGTCATTGCTTTTGAATTAACTTCTACCCATGTTGGAAAGCCATATTGTTCAGCTATCACTAAAGCATCAATAACGCGCTGTTGTTTTTTTGATCTTTCCCTTATCGATACAACATCACCGACGCTTACCTGATACGATGGAATATTAATAAACTCATTATTAACTTGTATAGATTTATGGCTTACTAGTTGCCTTGCTTCCGCTCTAGTTGAAGCAAAACCCATGCGATACACTACATTATCTAAGCGAGATTCGAGTAGATTGAGAAGATTTTCACCAGTTGCTCCTTTCTTCATGTCGGCAGATTTATAGTAGTTCCTAAATTGTTTTTCAAGGATCCCATAAATTCGGCGCAGACGCTGTTTAGCCCTTAACTGTAACGCATAATCTGAATTTCTGTTTCGCTTTGTACCGTGCTGACCCGGTCGTTGATCAAGCTTACATTTGCCCTCTAAGGATTTCCCCCTACTTTTAAGAAAAAGGTCAGTACCCTCTCTTCGGCTTAGTTTACATGTTGGTCCAAGATATCGTGCCATTTGTTCCTCTCCTTTCTATACTCGGCGTTTTTTCGGGGGGCGACAGCCATTATGAGGAATAGGTGTCACATCAACTATATTTGTGATCTTGAACCCTAGGTTATTTAATGAGCGGACAGCAGATTCACGACCAGGACCAGGACCTTTAATCATTACATCGAGGTTTTTCATTCCATACTCTAAAGCTATGGTTCCAGCTTTTTCAGCTGCAACCTGTGCAGCGAAAGGAGTACTTTTCCGCGACCCTCTAAAACCAGATCCACCAGAAGTTGCCCAAGAAAGAGTGTTCCCTTTCCTATCAGTTATTGTAATGATAGTATTATTAAAAGATGCGTGCACATGGACTATACCATCTGCAACCTCTTTTTTAATACGTTTCCTAGTACGTGCTGGACTTGCCATTAATTGAACCTATTGACTATCTTACTTTTTAATTGGTTTACGCGGACCCTTACGTGTGCGCGCGTTGGTTCTTGTACGTTGACCCCTTAAAGGCAATCCACGCCTATGTCTGATGCCCCGGTAACAACCAAGATCCATCAATCGTTTAATATTCATAGATACTTCACGACGCAAATCACCTTCGACTGTCATTTTAGCAATAACACCACGTATTGCTTCTAACTGATCTTCGGTTAATTCTTTAATTTTTACAGATGGACTAATACCAACTTTCACACAAATATCATTAGCTGTTCTCCGACCAACCCCATAAATTGAAGTTAGTGCGATTTCCGTGTGTTTGTGTTCTGGTATATTAATCCCGGCAATACGTGCCATTTAGATACTCCTGTGAGCAGATTTCCAAAATAAAGCCCTCAATTTTAGCATTACTAAGATATTTGAGCAACACTTTAACCTTGACGTTGTTTATGTCTGCCATCAACACAAATAATTCGAACAACGCCGCTTCTTTTGACTATCTTGCAGTTTCGACAAATTTTTTTTACTGAAGCTCTTACTTTCATTTGTTACCTCTTAATTATTGATGGTTTACTTCTTCAGATTAGCTTTTTTCATTAAGCCTTCGTACTGTTGTGACATCATGTGTGTTTGCATCTGAGAAATGAAATCCATCACAACAACTACGATAATCAATAAAGAAGTGCCACCGAAATAGAACGGAACATTCCAATATACAATCAAAAACTCTGGCAATAAACATACTAAAGTAATATAAAAAGCACCTATTAGAGTTAATCGCGTCATAACTTTATCTATGTAACTACTAGTTTGGATACCCGGCCGGATTCCCGGAAGATATGCGCCAGATTTTTTTAAGTTTTCTGCAGTTTCTTTAGAGTTAAAAACCAATGCTGTATAGAAAAAACAAAAGAAAATAATTGCTGTAGCATAAAACATAACATATATAGGTTGCCCTGGTGACAAGACAGTTGCAATATTCTGCAACCAAGTAAACCCTTCAGTATTACCAAACCATCCAGCTACTGTAGCAGGGAATAAAATAATACTTGAAGCAAAAATTGGTGGTATAACACCCGCCATATTTAATTTTAAGGGGAGAAAACTAGTTTGACCTGCAAACATTTTCCTGCCTTGTTGTCTTTTTGGATAATTAATAAGTATCCGTCTTTGACCCCGTTCGACAAACACAACCAACGCTGTAACGGAAATAGCTAACAAAAATAAGAGTATTATGAATCCACCACTCATTTCGCCAGTTCGAGCTAAATCCAAAGTACCACCAATAGCTTTTGGCAAGCCAGAAACAATTCCTGCAAAAATTATGAGCGAAATTCCGTTACCAATACCTCTTTCTGTAACCTGCTCTCCAAGCCACATCAAAAAAACAGTACCGGTTACTAAAGTTATTGTGGTTACAACAACAAAACTAAGACCTGGATTCAAAACAACAGATAACCCGCCAGCTGTTTGGCTCTGTAACGCTAAAGAAATACCAATCGCCTGGAAAGTTGCCAAAAAAACAGTGCCGTAACGGGTGTATTGAGAAATTTTCTTTCTTCCTGATTCGCCTTCTTTTTTAAGCTGCTCCATAGCAGGAATAACAACTGTCATTAATTGCATAATAATGGATGCCGATATATATGGCATTATACCTAATGCAAATAAACTTAAACGCATCAATGCACCACCAGAGAACATGTTAAACATGTCCAATATAGATCCACCATTTTGTTCAAACATGACCTGAAGAGCTTTTGGATCTATCCCAGGGACAGGAATATGTGCACCAACTCTATAAACAACAAAGGCACCTAAGACGAACAATAATCTTGAATTAAGCTCAGACAATCCACCTTGTTTGTAAGTTAACGCTGACCTAGGGGTACTCACTTATACCTCGACTTTTCCACCGACAGCCTCAATTGCAATTTTTGCGCCGCCAGTTACGTTTAATCCTTGAATAACAAGGCTTTTGGTCAATTCACCAGATTTTATGATCTTCGCTTTTTTGGTAAATGAAGGAACAATATTGTTATCAATTAAAACTTTGAGATTGATAATGTCAAAATTTAATATTTGTAATTCGCTTAGCCGAACTTCTGCCGAATATTTAGCCGATCTTGAAAGAAAACCAACTTTGGGTAGACGGCGTTGTAAAGGCATTTGACCACCTTCGAATCCTACTTTATGGAAACCTCCACTACGCGCTTTCTGACCCTTGTGACCCTTCCCACATGTTTTACCTAAAGTACTACCAATACCACGACCGACTCGTTTTGCTTTTTGCCTAGTTCCTTCACTTGCTTGAATAGTATTTAAATACATTATATTTCCTCTACTTTAAGCATGTAGGATATTTTTTTGATCATACCCATATTTTCAGGTGTATTAACTATCTCGACAGTCTGATTTATTTTACTCAAACCCAAACCTTTTAAGCATGCTTGATGCACAGGCAACCTACCAAACTTGCTTTTAGTCATCGTTACACTTAATTTATTAGTAGCCATCAGTGTTATCCGATTATTTGCTCAACAGACAATCCGCGCTTCGCGGCAATTTGGTTAGCATTGTGCATTTCGGTCAAACCATTAATAGTTGCTCTCACAACATTAATTGGATTGTTTGTACCAATACATTTAGCTAGTACGTTATGTACACCAACCACTTCAAATACCGCTCTCATTGCACCGCCTGCAATAATTCCAGTACCCTCTGAAGCTGGCTGCATAAAAACTTTTGCTGCGCCAGTTGTATTAACAACCGGATATTGTAATGTATCGCCTTTCAAGGCGACCTTTCTCATATTTTTACGAGCTTGTTCTAATGATTTCTGAATAGCAATAGGGACTTCCCTTGCTTTACTAACTCCATATCCAACCCTGCCCTCTCCATCACCTACTACGGTAAGTGCAGCAAAACCGAAAACACGACCACCTTTAACTACTTTGGCAACACGCCTTACGTTAACTAACTTTTCTTGCAAACCATCGGTACTACCTTGTGCAGGTGCTGTAGCCATTACTTTTATCTCCTAGAATTTTAACCCGGCTTCTCGGGCAGCATCTGCCAAAGCCTTAACACGACCATGATATTTAAATCCAGAACGGTCAAATGCAACTTCTGTAATGCCAGCAGCAAGTGCATTTTGTGCAATTGTTTTGCCTACTTCTGCAGCCGCCGTAATGTTTCCAGTATTTTTTAAACCTGTCTTAATTACTGATTGAGTTGTAGACGCGCTAGCCAAAGTTGTTGAACCATCACTGCTAATAACTTGAGCATAAATATGCTGTGAAGTTTTATGAACTGATAAACGGCTTATATTTAGCTGACTTATTCTTGATCGCAGCTTTAATGCACGCTTCAATCGCTTTTGTTTCTTATCCATGAGGAACCCTATTTCTTTTTAGCTTCTTTTTTAACTACATTCTCATCAGAATATCTGATTCCTTTGCCTTTATAAGGTTCGGGAGGCCTGTAAGCTCTGACTTTAGCCGCAACTTGACCCACTTGTTGTTTGTCACTACCTTTAATGACAATTTCTGTTTGGGTTGGTGTCTCAATGGTAATACCATCAGGAACTGAAAAATCTACTGGATGCGAGTAACCAAGGGATAAACCAAGAACATTACCTTTAGCTTGAGCTCTGTAGCCAACACCTATTAGTGTAAGTTTTTTCTCGAAACCATCAGAAACCCCAATTACCATACTATTCACAAGTGCTCTTGTCGTACCAGCTTGTGCCACTGATTCCTTATTATCACTATCCCATTGCACTTGAATAATGTTATCAGTAACACTTAATCCAACAAGGGTATTGAAGCTATAGGTTAATTGGCCTTTACTTCCCTTAGCGACTATATTATTCCCATCTAATTTAATATCAACACCCTTAGGCACTGTAATAGGAGCTTTAGCAATTCTTGACATAACCAACCACGTTAACAAACTGTGCAAATAATTTCGCCGCCATGACCTAAAGCTCTTGCAGCCCTGTCTGTCATGAGACCATTTGAAGTTGAGACGATTGCGATTCCCAACCCTCCCAAAACTTTAGGTAAGCTACCTTTATCTTTATATATCCGGAGTCCTGGGCGGCTTATTCTTTTAACTTCCTCGATAACCGGAGCACCGCGATAATACTTAAGCTCTACAGTCATTTCAGGGTAACTACCTATAGATTCGACATTAAATCCAGTAATGTACCCTTCATCTTTCAATACTCGGGCTATCGATTCTTTTAATTTCGACGATGGCAACTTAACAACTTTCTTTTTTGCAGACTGACCGTTTCTAATTCTCGTCAGCATATCCGCAACAGGATCCGTCATACTCATTTAAATTTCTCCAAACTTCTTAAGATAACAACTATGTTACCAACTTGCTTTTGCAAGACCAGGGACATCACCACGCATCGTTGCTTCTCTAAGTTTATTTCTGCTTAAACCAAACTTTCGATAATACCCATGAGGTCGACCCGTTAAACTACAGCGGTTACGAATACGTGATCCACTTGAATCCCTAGGTAATTTTTGCAACTGCAATTGAGCTGTCTCTTTTTGCTCAAAACTTGCATTCGGGTCTCTAATTACTTCCCTTAAAGCTTTGCGCTTAACGTCAAATTTATGAACCAATTTCTTGCGTTTATTTTCGCGGGCAATCATCGACTTTTTGGCCATATTCTTTTCTCAGTTCTTAAATGGAAAATTAAAGAGCTTTAGCAATGCCAAACCTTCCTCATTAGTTTTAGCAGTTGTAGCAATAGTAATATCCATACCACGTATTGCATCTATCTTGTCATAATCTATTTCAGGGAAAATAATTTGCTCTCGAACTCCCATAGAATAATTTCCACGGCCATCGAAGCTTTTTACACTTAACCCTCTAAAGTCACGAACTCTCGGTATAGCAATACTGATTAACCTATCTAAAAATTCATACATTCTCTGGCTACGCAGAGTAACTTTGCAACCGATAGGCATATCATCACGAATTTTAAAACCAGCAATTGATTTTCTTGCCAAAGTTATAACAGGTTTTTGACCTGATATCTTCTCCATATCGCTAACTGCAGCCTGCAGTATTTTCTTATCCGCAACAGCTTCACCCACTCCCATGTTAATAGTGATTTTTGTTATCCGCGGAACTTCCATTACTGATTTATAAGCGAATTGCTTAGCCATTTCAGGAAGTATTTTTTCTTTATATACTGACTCTAGTCTTGCCATGATTTAATAACCTTACACGTCAACAATTTCGTTTGTTGACTTAAAAAAACGAACTTTTTTACCGTCTTCTAAAAAGCGAATACCAATACGATCAGCTTTTTTAGTGGTTGGGTTATACAATCCAATATTTGATAAATCGATAGGCATGTCTTTTACAATAATCCCGCCCGATACACCCGCGTTAGGATTGGCCTTTTGGTTCTTTTTAACCTGATTTATGCCTTCGACAAGCACTTTATTGTTTTTCAGGATTTTAGTAACTCGACCACTTTTACCTTTGTCTTTTCCAGCGCGGACAACAACATCGTCCCCAGTTTTGATTTTTTGCATTTCCGAAATCTCCTATAAAACTTCTGGAGCGAGGGAGATAATCTTCATGAATTTCTCACCCCTTAATTCACGAGTTACCGGTCCAAAAATACGGGTACCCAAAGGCTGCAAATTATTGTTAAGAATAACAGCTGCATTGCCATCAAAACGTATCAAAGATCCATCCGATCTCCGGACACCTTTTCGGGTTCTAACAACAAGAGCATTATAAACCTCCCCTTTTTTAACCCTACCCCGAGGAATTGCATCTTTAATACTTACTTTAATAATGTCACCAATAGCTGCATAACGCCGATGCGAACCACCCAACACTTTGATACACATGACCCTTTTTGCGCCGCTGTTATCAGCAACATCCAGGTTTGTTTGCATCTGAATCATGACTTTTTCCTAGTTTTTGAAATTCACTCGAAAGCTAACACTTACAGATTGGAGTTTTGCAAAACTTCAACCAGCTTGAAGGCTTTATTTTTTGACATCGGCTTACACGATGTAATGGAGACCACATCCCCTTCCTGACAAACATTTTGTTCATCATGAAACATTATTTTTGTTGATCGTTTTATATACTTACCATAAACGGGATGCTTTACTATCCGCTCAACTAATACTGTTGCACTTTTTTCCATCTTATTACTAACTACTTTCCCTGTAATGGTACGTAGTTTGGCTGCTTTTTCCGACATCTTACAATCTCGCCATTTCATTAACTATAGTATGGATCCGAGCTATATCACGCCTTACTTTTTTGACTTGATCTGGCTTAGATAGCTGGCCTGTACCCTTTTGCATTTTGAGATTAAATCTCTCACGGGCAAGATCTATTAACATCTTATCCAACTCATCTTTAGTTTTTTTACGTAGTTCTATAGCGTTCATTACATTATCGTCCGAGCGGTAAACAGGGTTTTTAAGGGTAATTTAGCAGCGGCTAGAGTAAACGCCTCTCTTGCCAATTCTTCAGATACGCCTTGTATTTCGTACAGCATTGTACCAGGTCTAATTTGTGCAACCCAGTATTCTACACTACCTTTACCTTTTCCCATACGAACTTCTAAAGGCTTTTTAGTAATTGGCTTATCTGGAAAAATACGTATCCATATTTTACCGCCACGCTTGACATGACGAGTTATTGTTCTACGCCCAGATTCGATTTGTCTAGCGGTTAATCGACCACGACTAACTGACTTTAGGCCATATTCACCGAAACTTACTGAAGAACCCCGAACTGCTATTCCAGTATTTCTACCTTTATGTTGCTTTCGAAATTTTGTTCTCTTTGGCTGAAGCATTATCCTGTCCTTACCTTATTTCTTAGAATCAGAACTACTGGCGGTATTTTGTAAATCCATATCGAATACTTCACCTTTAAATATCCAAACTTTTATACCGATAATCCCATACGTAGTCTTAGCTTCGGCTGTTGCATAGTCAATATCAGCTCTTAATGTATGTAGAGGAACTCGCCCTTCCCTGTACCATTCACTTCTGGCGATTTCAGCACCATTTAGCCTACCACCAACATTTATTTTTATTCCTTCGGCACCCAACCTCATAGTATTAGTAACGGCACGCTTCATAGCTCGACGGTACATAATACGTTTTTCTAACTGTTGAGCCACACCTTCAGCTACAAGCTGCGCATCAAGCTCTGGCTTTCTAATTTCTTCAACATTCAATTGCACTGGGACACCGATCATTTTAGCGATTTGTTGTCTCAAAACATCAATATCTTCACCTTTTTTGCCTATAACTATACCGGGTCTTGCCGTATGAATCGTTATATGGGCGTTATTAGCAGGACGATTTATCTGAATTTTGCTAACTGACGCATGCGCCAATTTTTCTTTCAAAAACTGCCTTACCATTAGATCTTGACCTAAGAACAAGGAATAGTCTTGGTTATTAGCATACCATCTTGAGTTCCAATCCTTAACGATACCTAAACGGATACCAATTGGATGTACTTTTTGTCCCATAATCTGCCCCTACACCTTTTCCGAGACTTTAACTGTAATATGGCAGGTTCTTTTTAGGATATGATTTGCACGTCCCTTAGCTCTTGCCTTGAATCTTTTCATAGTTGCTGCTTCGTTAACAAAAATGGTCGATACTTTTAAATCATCAATATCAGCATTTTCATTATGCTCAGCATTCGCTATTGCTGACTCTAGAATCTTTTTTACTATTGCAGCACCTTTCTTGGAGCTAAATTTTAAAATATTTAGCGCCTGCTCTACGGGCATTCCTCTGACCATATCACCAACAAGCCTTGCTTTTTGCGCTGAAAGTGGTGCATTGCTTAATTTTGCTGAAATTTCCATAAACAACCTATTTAGATTTTTTATCAGCCACATGGCCTTTATACATGCGCGTAGGCGCAAACTCCCCTAGCTTGTGTCCAATCATGTTTTCAGATACTAGGACAGGCACATGTAAACGACCATTGTGCACAGCAATAGTCAGACCCAACATATCAGGAATAATCATTGACCTTCTTGACCATGTTTTTATTGGTTTACGGCTATTACTACTAACTGCTTCATCTATTTTCTTAAGCAAATGATGGTCGATGAAAGGACCTTTCTTTATAGATCGTGGCACTCTAATACCTCACCCTTAACCTTGGTTTCTACGTCTGATAATCATGCCATCAGTGCGTTTATTTTTTCTGGTTTTATAACCTTTTGTAGGCATCCCCCAAGGTGACACGGGATGCCTACCTCCTGATGTCCTTCCTTCACCACCACCATGCGGATGGTCAACAGGGTTCATTACTACACCTCGTACGGTTGGCCTTACACCCCGCCATCTAGTTGCACCAGCTTTTCCTAAAGAAATAAGATTATGCTCAGAATTAGAAACTTCACCAATGACTGCACGACACTCTGCAAGAACTTTTCTCATCTCGCCTGACCGCAGTCTTATTGTTGCGTGAGCACCATCTCTAGCAACTAATTGAACCGAAGTACCAGCACTTCGCGCTATCTGAGCACCTTTACCAGGCTTAAGCTCAACACAATGAACCATAGTACCTAACGGAACATTCCGTAAAGGCATACAATTCCCTGATTTTACAGGAACAGCTTCAGAAGAAATGATTTCCTGCCCTTTTTCAAGGCCTTTAGGGGCAATAATATAACGCCGCTCACCATCCTTAAATAAGATTAAGGCGATATTTGCTGTTCTATTGGGATCATATTCAATTCGCTCAACAGTTCCCGGAATATCAAGTTTATTGCGTTTAAAATCAATTATTCGGTAATGTTGTTTGTGCCCACCGCCAATATGGCGTGTTGTTATTCTACCTTGGTTATTACGACCACCAGTTCTGCTTTTTTTATCAAGTAACGGCGAATAAGGCTTACCCTTATGTATAGATTCGTTCTTAATGCGCTCAACAAAGCGCGATCCTGGTGATGTCGGTTTTGACTTTACGATAGCCATTTCTTAATACCGTTCCTTATTGAGTTTTAACTATAGTTTACGGTGTTGCGAAATTTATATCAAAACCAGGCTTAAGCTTTACATAAGCTTTCTTCCAGTCCGATCTTTGCCCTAAAGTACGCCCAAACCGCTTTTTCTTACCTTTAACATTCAAGACATGCACAGATTCAACTTTAACTTCAAATAAAGCTTCAACAGCTTTTTTAACTTGATTTTTAGTTGCGTGCGTTTTTATTTTAAAAACAAATCTATTCTCTTTTTCGGCCGCAGTGGTGCTTTTTTCCGAAATAATCGGTGCATCCAACACATCAATCAATTGAGCATTACTCATGCTAAGCGCTCCTGTAGTTGCTTAATAGCGCCAGTAGTAGCTATAATTTTCCCAGCAGAAATTAACAAAGCAGGATTCAAATTTGCCGCTTCTATTACTTCAATATTTGGAATATTTCTAGACGCTAACGCTAAGTTAGCATCAACAGTATCCACTAAAATAAGAATTCTATTTGAATCAATATTTTTCAATTTTTCGTATAAATCTTTTGTTTTATTTGTGTTGGGCAAAATTGAATCACCTACAACCAATCTATTCTGACGCAATAATTCAGACAATATTGAACGTATCCCGACGCGAAACATTTTCTTATTAAGTTTTTGATCAAAATTTCTAGGCCTAGCCGCAAATGCTACTCCACCCGTGCGCCATATCGGGCTACGGGTACTTCCAGAACGCGCTCGCCCAGTACCTTTTTGTCGCCAAGGCTTTGCTCCTCCGCCACTTACATCGGAACGGGTTTTTTGAGCCTTAGTTCCAGCTCTTCCACCTGCTAAATGCTTAACAACTAGCTGATGTATTAATGTTTCGTTGTATGATTGCCCAAAAACAGCTTCAACAGTCTCGACACTAGAATCATTAACACTTAGAGCCGGAATTTTTATACTCATATCTTAACCTTTATTTCGCTTCTTTACTGCCGGCGTCAAAATTACATCACTTCCTTTAGCGCCTGGAACAGCCCCTTTAACTAAAATCAAATTTCTTTCGGAATCAATAGAGTGAACTGTTAAATTTTGGACAGTCCTATTAACATCACCGAGGTGACCAGCCATTTTTTTACCCTTAAAAACCCGACCAGGCGTCTGGTTCATACCAATTGAACCAAGAACTCGATGTGATAGCGAATTTCCGTGTGTTGCGTCTTGCATTCCAAAATGATGACGCTTTATACCCCCAGCAAAACCTTTACCTATTGTTTTTCCTTGAGCATCCACCACCTGACCTGGCGAAAATATTGTTAGTGGTAATTCAGCTCCAACAGCTAATTCTAGATTTTCATCGCCCTCGATACGGAACTCCCACAATCTTCTTCCCGCAGTCATATTAGCCGAGGCATAATGACCGGCCATGGCTTTATTTACATGTGATGACTTTTTTTGCCCAACCGCCACTTGAATAGAACAATAACCGTCTGTTTCAAGCGTTTTAATTTGAGCAATTCTGTTTGAGTCAATCTGCAACACAGTAACTGGAACAGATACCCCATCATCTCCGAAAACTCTGGTCATACCACATTTTCGACCTACAAGACCTATTGACATTCGTCAATTCCTCTATTTTTAATTCAATTTAATTTGAACATCTACACCAGCTGCTAGATCTAATTTCATCAAAGCATCAACTGTTTTTTCAGTTGGCTCGACTATGTCTAACAATCTTTTGTAAGTTCTAAGTTCGTATTGATCTCTCGCATCTTTATTAACATGAGGAGAAATCAAAATAGTAAAGCGCTCTTTTTTAGTCGGCAAAGGTATTGGCCCTTTAACTTGGGCACCTGTACGCCTTGCTGTCTCTACTATCTCACCAGCCGATTGATCGATCAATTTATGATCAAATGACTTCAATCGGATTCTGATAGTTTGATTTGTCATATTTATTACTCAATGATTGAAGCAACAACACCAGCACCAACCGTACGGCCACCTTCGCGTATTGCAAAACGCAATCCATCTTCCATGGCTATAGGCGATATCAATTTAACTTTGACAGAAATATTATCACCTGGCATAACCATTTCCACACCTTCTGGAAGATCGACAGCACCTGTCACATCCGTTGTCCGGAAATAGAATTGCGGACGATATCCGTTGAAAAATGGGGTGTGACGCCCACCTTCTTCTTTTGATAATACATAAATTTCAGCATTAAAATGTGCATGTGGCTTAATTGTGCCTTTGTGAGCCAATACTTGTCCACGCTCGACATCATCACGCTTCGTACCACGCAACAAAAGGCCAACGTTATCACCTGCCTCACCTTGATCCAGCAATTTGCGGAACATTTCAACGCCCGTAACAGTAGTTACTGTTGTTGGTCTTATGCCGACAATTTCAACTTCCTGCCCGACCTTAATAACACCCCTTTCAATACGGCCAGTTACTACAGTACCACGACCAGAGATTGAAAACACATCTTCAATTGGCATCAAGAAAGCGCCATCAACAGCCCTTTCTGGTAAAGGAATATAACTATCTAATGCTTCAACAAGCTTAACAACAGAAGGCACACCAACTTCACTTGTATCACCCTCAAGCGCTTTTAAAGCTGAACCAATTATAATCGGCGTATCATCGCCTGGAAACTCATATGAACTTAATAGCTCCCTGATTTCCATTTCAACCAATTCCAGCAACTCCGCGTCGTCAACCATGTCTGCTTTATTAAGGAAGACAACTATATATGGAACACCAACCTGCCTTGATAGTAAAATGTGTTCACGAGTTTGCGGCATTGGGCCATCGGCGGCAGATACCACTAGAATTGCACCATCCATCTGTGCAGCTCCTGTAATCATATTCTTAACGTAGTCAGCATGACCTGGGCAGTCAACATGAGCATAATGTCTTTTTGAAGACTCATACTCTACGTGTGACGTCGAAATAGTAATACCACGTGCACGCTCTTCGGGAGCATTGTCAATTTGATCAAATGCCTTAACTTCGCCACCTTGCAGCTCCGCCATAACCTTTGTTAGCGCAGCTGTTAATGTTGTTTTCCCATGATCAACGTGGCCTATTGTTCCAACATTGACGTGGGGCTTACTACGTGAAAATTTTTCTTTAGCCATGACTCAATACCTTAATGTTACATTCAAATTATGATCATCTTCTTATGATTGTTTCTGCAATTGATGCAGGCACCTCATTGTATTTTTCAAACTGCATACTATAAGTGGCTCGCCCCTGTGTTGCCGAACGCAAATCAGTTGCATAACCGAACATTTCCGCTAACGGTACTTCGCAATTTATAATTTTTCCCGAAGGTGTGTCATCCATTCCATGAATAATACCGCGCCTCCGATTTACATCGCCAACCACATCACCCATATAATCCTCTGGAGTGATTATCTCTACTTTCATAACCGGCTCTAATAAAACCGGGCTAGCTTTACGGACACCCTCCCTGAACGCCATCGAACCTGCGATTTTGAAAGCAATTTCGCTGGAATCTACTTCGTGAAAAGACCCATCGAACAAAGTAACTTTTACATCAAGTATTGGATAACCTGCCAATACACCACTTTTAAGCTGTTCTTGCACACCCTTGTCAATCGCAGGTATATATTCTTTAGGAACTACCCCACCAACAATTTCGTTGACAAACTCGTAACCAGAACCATTATCTTTTGGTGCTAGCCGAAGCCAAACATGTCCATATTGACCCTTACCGCCCGATTGTCGGATAAATTTGGCTTCTTGGTCAACTTCAGACCTAATAGTTTCCCTGTAAGCTACTTGTGGCGCACCTACTCCTGCATCGACCCCAAATTCTCGCTTCATTCGGTCTACAATTATTTCGAGGTGCAACTCACCCATGCCCGATATAATTATTTGCCCTGAATCTTCATCGGTATGCACCCTAAATGAAGGATCTTCCTGAGCAAGCTTGCCCAAGGCAATTGTCATTTTATCTTGGTCTGCCTTAGTTTTTGGCTCTACAGCACGGGAAATTACTGGCTCAGGAAACTCCATCCGCTCAAGCAAAATCACGTTGGAGGGATCACAAAGCGTATCGCCGGTCGTTACATCCTTTAAACCTACCGCTGCAGCAATATCCCCAGCACAAACAACTTTAATTTCTTCCCGGCTATTGGCGTGCATTTGCACAATGCGGCCAATCCGTTCTTTTTTCTTTTTTATCGGATTATAAATTGCATCACCCGAACTCAAAATCCCAGAATAAACCCTGAAAAAAGTTAGCGCACCGTACGGATCACTAGCAATCTTAAACGCTAAAGCAGCAAATGGACTGTCGTCTGATGCTGGACGTTCAGCTTCTATAACTCCATCATCAAGTACACCTTTAATTGCCGCTATATCTTTTGGAGATGGCAAATACTCAACAACAGCATCAAGCATAGCTTGCACACCTTTATTCCTGAATGCAGAACCGCAAAAAGCTGGGACAAGCTTATTGGCTATAGTCTGCTGCCGAATCCCTAACTTTATTTCTTCATTTGCCAATACCCCTTCCTCGAGATATTTGCCCATATATTCTTCATTCGCATCTGCTGCGGCTTCTATAATAAACTCACGCCACTTAACACACTCGCCATACATGTGAGCAGGAATTTCTTTTTCCTCAAAGGAAACACCAATAGTGGCATCATCCCAATAAATTGCCTTCATTTTAATCAGATCAACAACACCTTCGAACTGATCTTCAGACCCTATAGGAATCTGCATTGATACGATCTTGCTGCCCAGACGATCCTCTATCTGTTTAATTACCCGAAAATAATCTGCTCCAGAGCGATCCATCTTATTAACAAAAGCCAAGCGGGGAACATGATATTTGTTAGCTTGCCGCCAAACCGTTTCCGATTGCGGTTCCACCCCGCCTACCGCACAAAAGACAGCGCATGCACCATCAAGAACCCTCAATGATCGCTCAACTTCTATCGTAAAATCAACATGCCCCGGCGTATCTATTATATTTATACGATGCTGAGGGAACTGTTTTTCCATCCCACCCCAGAAACATGTTGTTGCAGCCGAGGTAATTGTTATTCCCCTTTCCTGCTCTTGCTCCATCCAATCCATAGTTGCAGCACCATCATGAACCTCACCGATCTTGTGCGAAACCCCGGTATAATACAAAATTCTTTCAGTAGTTGTGGTTTTTCCCGCATCGATATGAGCCATTATCCCTATATTACGATATAGCTCAATTGGAGTTTGCCTAACCACCACAAAAACTCATTGCATTACCAGCGGTAATGCGAGAACGCTTTATTCGCCTCCGCCATACGATGCGTATCTTCGCGTTTCTTAGCGGCAGAGCCTCTATTCTCGAAAGCATCCATCAATTCGCCAGCCAACTTTACCGACATAGTTCTTTCGTTCCTTTTGCGCGCAGCATCAATCAACCAGCGCATCGCCAAAGCCATTCTTCTTGAAGATCTTACCTCAACCGGCACTTGATAAGTTGCGCCACCTACACGACGGGACTTAACTTCAACTCTTGGCTGCACGTTTTCCAGGGCTTTGGACAAAACCTCTAGAGGCTCACCATGCCCCTTTTTCTCAATAGTATCAAGAGCACCATAAACTATACCTTCAGCTATGGATTTTTTACCGCTCTCCATGATCATATTCATAAATTTGGTCAGCATAATGCTGCCGTATCTTGGATCAGGAATAATTTCTCTTTTGGTAGCAACTCTTCTTCTAGACATTTTTCACCAACTTTTGATTATTTTCCCTTAGGACGTTTAGTGCCGTATTTGGAACGCCCACATTTCCTATTATTAACACCTGAAGCATCCAAGCTACCACGAACCACGTGATATCGAACACCTGGCAAATCCTTGACCCGCCCGCCGCGTATCAAAACAACTGAGTGCTCCTGAAGGTTATGACCTTCACCACCAATATAGCTACTTACTTCAGCACCATTTGTCAACCTTACACGCGCAACCTTACGTAGCGCTGAATTTGGTTTTTTTGGCGTAGTAGTATAGACTCTAGTACAAACACCTCGGCGCTGCGGGCAAGCCTCCAGAGCAGGCACATTGCTCTTTTCTATTTTTTTGTTACGCGGCTTACGAACCAACTGATTGATCGTGGCCATAATTATTACTCCGATTCAGTGCAATATATATGCTGTTATTTTTTGAAGTTAAACTGCAACAGCATTGTTTATTAAAACTACTTAAACTTATGTTAGCCGTTCATAATACTTGCTTCAACACACTAGGTCAAGCTGAATTTGATACCATTTTTTTAAATATTTAACGCTTGCTTAAGCGCCTCTTCAACGTCATCTACATCAATGGCAGATATCGTTTCACTTTCAATAGACTGGCTTTGAAGCTGCCGGTTTTTCCTGCCTTCATGATAAGCCAATCCTGTACCCGCAGGAATTAAGCGTCCTACGATGACATTTTCTTTCAAGCCTTGCAGACTATCATTTAGTCCACGTACAGCCGCATCAGTTAACACACGGGTAGTCTCCTGGAACGATGCTGCAGATATGAACGATTCCGTAGCTAAAGATGCTTTAGTAATACCTAAAAGAATTGACTCATAACTTGCAGGGATTTTACCTTCAGTCTCAATCTTGTCATTTTCCTCCCGTAACATAGCCCGTTCAACTTGATCACCTTTTAGAAAAGGTGCGTCACCAGGCGCTGTAATCTCAACTTTCCGCAACATTTGCCTAATAATAGCCTCAATGTGCTTGTCATTGATTTTAACTCCTTGTAATCGATAAACATCCTGTATTTCTTTAACTAAATAGTTGGCCAATTCTTCTACACCTCTGAGCCTCAAAATATCATGAGGCGTCAATTCACCTTCGGCAATAGTTTCTCCTTTTTCTACATATTCACCTTCGAACACAGTAATATGCCGCCATTTTGATATCAGGGTCTCTATTTGCTCACCTGTTGTATCAGTAATAATTACCCGTTGTTTGCCTTTAGTTTCTTTACCAAAGGAAACAGTACCACTAGTTTCTGCCAAGATAGCTGGATCTTTAGTTTTACGAGCCTCGAATAAGTCGGCAACGCGTGGCAAACCACCAGTAATATCTCTAGTTTTACTGGATTCTTGAGGTATTCTTGCTAAAACATCTCCAACCTTAACATCACCACCATCCTTGATACCGACAATCGCACCAGTAGGTAAAAAGTATTGGGCGGGGATTTCTGTGCCTGGCAATGAAATTGGATTCCCGTCGCTATCCGATAGCTTAACCATAGGCCTCATTTCTTTACCAGCGCTTCCGCGTTGTTTTGGATCTGTTACGACCAGAGAACTTAGCCCAGTCACTTCATCTGATTGTTTTTGAACGGTTACCCCGTCAACAAACTGAATTAATTCTGCCACACCATCTACTTCAGTAATAACTGGATGGGTATGAGGATCCCACGTGACAATAATATCTCCGGGGTTAACTTTGTCGCCTTCTTTAACAGAAAGCACAGCGCCATAAGGAATTTTATAACGTTCCCTTTCCCGACCGTACTCATCAACTACGCCAACTTCGCCCGACCGTGACACCGCAATCAAATTACCCTCGCGGTTAGTCACCGATTTAAGGTTATTCAAACGTAAAGTTCCCGCTGATTTAACTTGCACATTACTGATTGCTGCTGACCTAGATGCCGCACCCCCGATGTGAAATGTGCGCATGGTTAACTGGGTTCCCGGCTCACCAATCGATTGTGCTGCAATTACACCAACAGCTTCACCCACATTAACCAAATGCCCACGACCTAAATCGCGCCCATAACAATTAACACAAACCCCATGGCGATTTTCACAAGTTATTACTGATCGTACTAAGACCTGATCAATACTATTTTCATCTAATACCGCGACCCAATGCTCATCCAGTAAGGTACCCTTAGGAACAACAATGTTATCCCCTGCCCCATCCAATACATCGGCAGCAGCAACACGACCTAAAACCCGCTCTGAAAGCGGCTCAACCACGTCACCACCTTCTATGATTGGCGTCATGATCAACCCATCTGATGTCCCACAATCATCGCCAATAATAACTAAATCTTGAGCAACATCAACAAGCCTACGGGTTAAGTAACCGGAGTTTGCCGTTTTTAATGCAGTATCCGCCAAACCTTTACGCGCACCGTGCGTAGAAATAAAATATTGTAATACGTCTAATCCTTCTCTGAAATTTGCAGTAATTGGCGTTTCAATGATGGAACCATCCGGTTTTGCCATCAAGCCACGCATCCCCGCCAACTGACGTATTTGCGCTGCAGAGCCTCGAGCGCCAGATTCAGCCATCATAAAAATTGAGTTAAATGATTTTTGCTTAACGGTTTTACCGTCAGCATCTGTAACAGCCTCTTCACCCAAGCCGTCCATCATCACTTTGGCAACTTGATCGTTTGCATGCGACCATATATCAACGACCTTGTTGTACCGTTCACCATCGGTAACTAAACCCGACGCATACTGCGTTTGGATTTCGCTAACTTCTGCTTCAGCGGACTTGATGATATCAGTCTTTTTAGCAGGTATCGCCATATCATCAATACCAAAAGAAACCCCTGAAATAGTGGCATACCGAAAGCCTAAATACATTAATTGATCGGCCAACACCACAGTATCTTTATTACCAAGGTGGCGATAACTATAATTAACTAATCGGGAAATATTCTTTTTAGTCATATCGCAATTAACTAACTCGTACGGCATACGATCAGGAACAATCTCCCAGATCAAAGCTCGCCCAACAGTCGTTTCTACACGATGTGTTTTATTTTCGTATCCACCACTTTCATTCGTAACTTTTTCAGTAATACGTAGTTGAATTTTAGATTGCAACTCAACCATTTTGCATTCAAGTGCTTTATGCACTTCGCCAACATCACCAAATATACTTCCATTGCCCCTGGCATTAACTTTTTCACGGCTGATGTAATAAAGCCCTAATACCACATCTTGGGACGGGTTAATTACTGGCTCGCCATTTGCCGGCGATAGAATATTATTCGTCGCCATCATTAGGGTTCTTGCTTCCAATTGGGCTTCAATTGAAAGTGGGATATGAACCGCCATTTGATCGCCGTCGAAGTCCGCGTTGAAAGCGCTACACACTAAAGGATGCAATTGGATTGCTTTACCTTCAATTAGGGTTGGCTCGAATGCCTGAATACCTAGCCTATGCAAAGTTGGCGCACGATTTAGCAGAACTGGATGTTCACGAATTACTTCTTCAAGAATATCCCATACTTCATGCCCTTCTCGTTCTACCATTTTTTTAGCGGCTTTAATCGTCGTCGCTAAACCACGGAATTGTAATTTGCTAAAAATAAAGGGTTTGAATAATTCAAGCGCCATCTTTTTAGGCAAGCCACACTGATGCAACCTTAGTGTCGGCCCTACTACGATCACAGATCTGCCCGAATAATCGACCCGCTTACCTAACAAATTCTGTCTAAACCGACCTTGCTTGCCTTTTATCATATCCGCAAGTGATTTAAGCGGACGCCTGTTAGTACCGGTAATTGCACGACCACGCCGCCCATTGTCAAGCAGTGCGTCTACTGACTCTTGAAGCATGCGTTTTTCATTGCGCACAATGATGTCCGGCGCGTTTAAGTCTAGCAATCTGTTTAAGCGATTGTTACGGTTAATTACCCGACGATATAAATCATTCAGATCGGAGGTGGCAAAACGGCCACCGTCTAGCGGCACCAGAGGCCTTAATTCAGGTGGCAACACAGGGAGTACTTTTAAAATCATCCATTCTGGACGGTTTTTTGAACTCACTAAAGCATCCATAACTTTTAAGCGTTTTGAATACTTTTTGATTTTAGTTTCTGAATTAGTTGATCCAATTTCTTCCCTTAAAATATTTACTTCTTCCTTAAGATCAATCGCTTTTAAAAGGTCGTAAATTGCTTCAGCACCCATCTTGGCCGTAAAATCATCACCATATTGCTCAACCGCATCGAGATATTCATCATCGGTTAGAAGTTGGCCTTTATTGAGCGGAGTTGTACCGGGATCGAGAATAACAAATGATTCAAAATACAAAACTCGTTCAATTTCTCTGAGAGTCATATCTAGAAGCAATGCAATGCGAGATGGCAAAGATTTCAAAAACCAAATATGAGCCACTGGACTTGCAAGGTCAATATGACCCATACGTTCACGACGAACTTTGGACAAAGTAACTTCTACGCCGCATTTTTCACAAATTACGCCACGATGTTTTAACCGTTTATATTTGCCGCAAAGACATTCGTAATCACTAACTGGCCCAAAAATCTTGGCGCAGAACAAACCATCACGCTCAGGCTTAAAAGTCCGATAATTTATAGTTTCTGGCTTTTTAACTTCCCCATATGACCAAGAACGGATCATATCGGGAGACGCTAAGCCAATACGTATACCATCAAAATCATCAGAACGCCCTTGGCGTTTTAAGAAATTCATTAAATCTTTCAAGAACCTACCCTCTTAAAATAGTTTTCGGTTAGACTGGGTGTGTATCTGTAGAACCTGTAGTAATGCAGGCTAGAACTATTCCCGCTCTAACTCGACGTTAACAGCCAACGAGCGAATTTCTTTAATCAACACATTAAAGGATTCTGGCATGCCTGCTTCCATTTTATGATCGCCATCTACAATATTCTTGTACATACGCGTACGCCCCGTTACATCGTCCGATTTGACTGTTAGCATTTCTTGTAAGGTATACGCAGCACCGTATGCTTCTAATGCCCAGACCTCCATTTCACCGAAACGCTGACCACCAAATTGAGCCTTACCTCCTAATGGCTGCTGGGTTACTAAACTGTATGGGCCAGTCGAACGGGCGTGCATTTTGTCATCAACCAAATGATTTAATTTAAGCATATACATGTAGCCAACAGTTACAGGCCTCTCGAATGGCTCACCAGTCAGGCCATCGTATAAGGTAATTTGACCACTTTCAGGAAGATCAGCTAACCGCAACATAGTTCGGATTTCGTCCTCGCTAGCACCATCAAATACAGGCGTAGCCATTGGAACCCCACCAACCAAGTTACCCGCCATTTCGAATATTTCGCTGTCGGTTAATGAATCCAGGTTCTCTTTGCGCCCACTGCTGTTATAAATCTTATCAAGCAATCCTCTTATTTCGTTAATTTTGGCTTTAGCTTCTAGCATTTTCCCTATCTTTATACCTAAGCCTTTTGCCGCCCAACCTAAATGGGTTTCTAATACCTGGCCAACATTCATCCGGGAAGGCACCCCCAGCGGGTTAAGTACAATATCAACAGGCTCGCCATCAGCTGTATATGGCATATCTTCAATGGGTCGTATCATTGATATAACCCCTTTGTTTCCATGTCTTCCAGCCATCTTATCTCCGGGCTGGATCCGTCTTTTTACAGCCAAATAGACTTTAACCATCTTCAAAACACCTGGCGGCAAATCATCACCCATAGTGATTTTTTTACGCTTTTGTTCAAATTTTTCATCGAAGGCTTTGCGCTGTTGCTCTACTTGGTTGGCTACTGTCTCGAGCTGAACGTTGAGGTCATCGTCTTTCATCCGAATCTTCAACCACTCGGAATGCTTTAAACCATTTAAATAAACTTGAGTAATCTCAGCACCAGCTTTCAACTGCCCAGGACCAGCTTTTGCTTCTTTACCGAGCAACATACTTGCTACCCGCTCAAAAATATCACCTTCTAAAATTTTTAACTGATCATCTAAATCTTTTCTATAGCGTTTTATTTCTTGCTCTTCGATATCAATTGCACGCTTATCTTTTTTTACCCCATCGCGAGTGAATACTTGCACGTCAATGACAGTTCCTTCAATGCTACCCGGAACGCGCAGCGACGTGTCTTTTACATCGGCTGCTTTTTCACCGAAAATTGCCCGTAACAATTTTTCCTCAGGAGTAAGCTGGGTCTCACCTTTAGGCGTAACCTTACCGACCAAAATGTCACCGCCTTTGACTTCGGCACCAACATAAACAATACCCGACTCATCAAGCTTCGAAAGCGCTTCTTCGCTGACATTAGGGATATCAGCAGTAATTTCTTCTGGACTATGTTTAGTATCCCGAGCAACGCAGGTTTTTTCTTCAATATGAATTGTAGTAAAACGGTCTTCTTTTACAACACGCTCAGAAACCAATATTGAGTCTTCAAAGTTATATCCATTCCATGGCATAAAGGCGACCAGCATGTTTTGCCCAAGCGCCAACTCACCCATATCAGTGGATGGACCATCCGCCATAATATCACCTGCATTGACGATATCGCCTTTTTTGACCAATGGCTTTTGATTTATGCAAGTATTTTGGTTTGAGCGGGTGTATTTTGTCAGGTTGTAAATATCAACCCCTGGTGTACCTGTTTCGGTTTCGGTGTCGTTGACACGTACCACAATCCTGGCGGCATCAACGGCTTCAATACGCCCCCCACGGGCTGCAACAACAGTCACACCAGAATCTTTGGCTACGGTGCGTTCCATCCCAGTACCCACCAGCGGCTTTTCGGCCTTAAGCGTGGGGACGGCTTGTCGCTGCATGTTGGACCCCATAAGCGCCCTGTTAGCATCATCATGCTCTAAGAAAGGGATTATTGAAGCCGCAACGGACACAATCTGCTTTGATGAAACGTCCATGTATTGCACAGTTTCAGACATAGCTAAGGTAAATTCATCTTTATGGCGGCACGAAACCAAACCATCAATAAGCTTGCCATCGCTGTCTACTGGTACACTGGCTTGCGCAATAACATATTCACCTTCCTCAATAGCAGATAAATAATCTACTTTGTCGGTTACTTTGCCATCTACAACTTTTCGGTAAGGTGTTTCCAAAAAACCATAATCATTAGTTCGCGCATACACCGACATGGAGTTTATCAAACCAATATTAGGACCTTCCGGCGTTTCAATCGGACACACACGACCATAATGCGTTGCATGTACGTCCCGCACTTCAAATCCAGCGCGCTCTCTAGCTAAGCCACCAGGCCCCAATGCCGATACGCGGCGCTTATGAGTTACCTGTGATAATGGATTATTTTGATCCATAAATTGCGAAAGTTGGCTGGAGCCAAAAAACTCTTTAACTGCCGCCGAAACTGGCTTAGCATTAATAATTTCTTGCGGCACTAGACCTTCTGAGTCTGCTAAGGTCAGCCTTTCTTTAACTGCTCTTTCAACCCTAACTAAACCTACCCGGAACTGGTTTTCAATCATTTCACCGACAGAACGAACCCGACGGTTACCCAAATGGTCGATATCATCAACATTACCGTTACCATTCCTGATATTAATTAATTCTTTGAGCACATCGATAATATCATCATGCGTTAAGGTGCCTGACCCAGTTACTTCTTGCCTACCTAACCGACGGTTAAATTTCATGCGACCAACTGCGGATAGGTCGTACCGCTCATCGGTAAAAAATAAATTTTGGAACAAATTCTCAGCAGAATCTTTGGTAGGTGGTTCGCCTGGGCGCATCATCCGATAAATTTCGACTAATGCTTCAA
This sequence comes from Methyloglobulus sp., assembly GCA_965247625.1. Taxonomy (GTDB): domain Bacteria; phylum Pseudomonadota; class Gammaproteobacteria; order Methylococcales; family Methylomonadaceae; genus Methyloglobulus. The sequence goes on from CBDFHL010000002.1 coordinate 259,592, forward strand.
GTTGATTGGTTGTTACATCCAATCGCATAGCATTAGACATATACGGCCCATTATCCAAGTCATTGACAAACAATGTATTAAGCTCTGTAACACCGCAATCAACACATCGCTCAAGAATAACAGAAGTTAACTCATCATTAACCTTTGCGATCAATTCACCTGTATTCGGATCGACTAAATTGTGACCAACAACTTTTCCGACCAGATATTCGCGAGGCGCTTCAACCTCAGTGACTCCAATTTTTTGCATTTCGCGGATATGTTTTGCTGTGATCCTTCGCCCCTCTTCAACAAGCACTTCATCCGAAAATATAATATCGAAAGCTGCAATTTCACCCCGCATCCGCTCGGGAATTATATGAAATACACATTTATTAGTGCTCAAAGTAAATTTATTGGTATCGAAGAAAATTTTAATCATCTCTTCGTTATTATAACCTAAAGCCCTAAGCAGAATGGTCGCAGGTATTTTTCTACGACGATCTATCCGCACATAAACACAGTCTTTATGGTCAAATTCGAAATCTAACCATGATCCACGATAAGGGATAACCCGAGCGTTGAAGAGCAGCTTTCCTGAAGAATGGGTTTTACCTTTATCGTGATCAAAAAAGACACCTGGCGAACGGTGTAACTGGGAAACTACTACCCGCTCAGTCCCATTAATGACAAAAGTGCCGTTATCAGTCATTAAGGGCAATTCACCCATAAAAACTTCTTGTTCGCGGATATCTTTAACAATCTTTGCAGTGGCTGGAGAATCTTTATCATAAATCACCAATCGCACCAATACCCGCAAAGGAGCCGCATAAGTTGCACCCCTTTGCTGACATTCCCTTACATCAAATGTAGGCTCGCCCAAACGGTAACTAATATACTCCAGACTCGCATATCCTGAATGGCTTTCAATTGGGAATACACTGGAAAACGCCGCATGCAAACCTTTATCTGAACGTTTTCCGGCTGCCACATAAGCCTGCAAGAACTCTGCATACGAGTTTATTTGGGTGACTAGGAGATAGGGAACTTCGAGTACTTCAATACTTTTTCCGAAGTTATTACGAATCCGCTTTTTTTCTGTAAAAGAGTAGGACATATTGCTTCCAGACCTTTTCCGCTATGAATGATTTTCGCCGCCTGCTTCCGCAAACAGAAGATGGCCGATAGCAAGAACACTACCGACCAATTTATTTAAAGGTTAAAAACCTTTTTTACATCAAAACTAAAATTACTTGACATCAACAGTAGCGCCGGCTTCAAGCAATTGTTTTTTGACATCTTCAGCCTCCGCTTTAGAAACACCTTCTTTAAGCGTAGTTGGTGCACCTTCAACTGCATCTTTAGCTTCTTTCAAGCCTAAACCGGTAATCCCACGTACCGCTTTAATTACAGCAACTTTATTTTCACCAAATCCAGTCAAGATGACATCAAATTCAGTTTGCTCTTCAACAACAGCCGCCGCCGCACCGGCTGGCGCAGCCGCCGCGACAGCCGCCGCAGAAACGCCAAACTTCTCTTCCATTGCTGAAATTAAATCAACGATTTCCATTACAGTCATATTCGCAACTGCTTCTAGGATATCTTCTTTTCCAATTGCCATGTGTTTTTCCTCTAATTTTTAAATATCTAACTGGTTAAAATAAAGCTTAAGCTGCTTCTTTCTGATCTTTAAGCGCCGCCAATGTCCGCGCTAGTTTTTCAACCGGTGCTTTCATAACCGACATTAACAGGCTGATACCTTGATCCCTAGTTGGCAGACGAGCCAAACGGGCAAGCTCAGAACCGTCATATGACAACCCGCCTATAGCCACAACCTTAGCTATTAGCTTGTCATGTCCTTTGGCAAAATCATGAATAAGCCGTGCGGCCGAACCTGGATCTTCCATTGAAAATGCCAACAATAACGGACCAACAAGACCGGCTTGCATGCATTCGAGATCAGTTCCAGCAATGGCTCTTTTAGCCAGCGTATTTTTTACAACCCGCAAATAAACACCTGTTTCTCGAGCAGTTTTACGGAGCTGTGTCATTTCCGAAACTGTCAGTCCACGATATTCAGCTGCAATAGCTGAGTGGGCTTTAGCGGCATATTGTGCAACTTCTTCGACAACCGTTTTTTTACCCTGTAAATTTAATGCCACAGGTGACCTCCATTATTTTCTGAATAATTTCAGACTTTGAATCATATCCTGACGGATACCCCCACGGTTCTCTTACCTTTTTTAGGTTTAAGCTACCGTCTACGCAGGAAATATTAAGCATTTAAGCTCCTGCGGTCTTTGACGGTTGTCGACTACGCGACAACCCAAAGTCCTTTACTATATTTTTAAGCAACAAAACTTCCTGGATCCAACCAAATTCCTGGACCCATCGTTGACGAAAGCGTTATTTTTTTAATGTATGTACCTTTTGCAGCGGTAGGTTTAGCTTTTTTTAGATCTGCAATTAATGCCTCTAGATTCCCTTGAATCGCAGCTGCATCAAACTCAACCTTACCTAATGTGCAATGGATAATTCCAGCCTTATCGGTTCGATACCTTACCTGTCCGGATTTAGCATTTTTTACAGCTGTTGCCACGTCAGGGGTTACAGTACCTACTTTCGGATTTGGCATTAAACCACGAGGCCCCAAAATTTGGCCTAATTGACCTACAACTCTCATGGCATCAGGTGAAGCTATGACTACATCAAAATTCATTTCACCTTTTTTTACCAAATCACCTAAATCATCCATACCAACTATATCTGCACCAGCAGCTTTTGCAGCTTCAGCATTAGGGCCTTGAGTAAAAACAGCAACTCGAACCGTTTTACCAGTTCCGTTTGGAAGCACTGTTGCGCCCCGAACATTTTGATCTGACTTACGAGGATCGACTCCGAGATTAACACTCACATCAACAGCCTCTTTAAATTTTGAGGTCGACAATTCTTTTAATATCTGAACTGCTTCGCCAACAGAATATTGCTTAGCCTTGTCTACTTTAGATTTAACAAGCTTTGCCTTTTTTGTTAATTTGGCCATTACAAACCCTCCACATCAAGACCCATGCTGCGCGCACTGCCAGCTATGGTTTTAACAGCTGCCTGTAAAGTAGCCGCATTTAAATCTTCCATCTTAGTTTTTGCAATTTCTTCAAGTTGAGCGGCAGTTACCTTACCTACTTTTTTAGTATTAGGATTACTGCTACCACTTTTTATACCAATAGCTTTTTTCAAAAGAATACTTGCCGGAGGTGTCTTTGTGATAAAAGTAAAGCTTTTGTCACTATAAACTGTAATTACAACTGGTAGTGGGAGCCCCTTTTCAACATCCTGGGTTTTTGCATTAAATGCCTTACAGAACTCCATAATGTTAACACCACGCTGGCCTAACGCTGGACCAACCGGCGGACTCGGATTAGCCTCACCAGCTTTAACCTGCAGCTTTATATAGGCGGTAATTTTTTTTGCCATTTTTTTCTCCTACGTGGGTACAAACGCCTTTCAGCTTCCCTAAGACACAAAAATCCCCATCTTTATTAAGACAGGGATTGAAATCATTTCTAGCTAAAACTAAATCACTTAGATTTTTTCTACTTGTTCGAAAGCTAATTCAACCGAGGTGGATCGGCCAAAAATAAGAACAGATATTTTCAATTTATTTTTGTCGTAGTTTACTTCTTCAACTACACCATTGAAATCTTTAAAAGGACCATCAACGACTCTTATGACCTCACCAGCTTCAAATAAAATTTTTGGACGCGGCTTATTCACCCCATCCTCAACCCTATTAAGAATAGTCATTGCTTCTTTTTCTGAGATTGGAGCAGGCCGATCAGATGTACCCCCAATAAAACCAAGAACCTTAGGTATATCTTTTACAAGATGCCATGTTTCGTCAGTCAACTCCATCTGCACCAATACGTATCCAGGAAAAAACTTACGCTCACTTTTCCGCTGCTGACCCAAGCGCATCTCAACAACTTCCTCTGTCGGAATTAAAATCTTACCAAAGTATTGCTCAAGATTTTCGCGCTTAACCCTTTCTTCCAAAGCCTGCTTAACTTTAGCTTCGAAATTAGAGTAAGCATGAACAACATACCAACGTAGTGCCATAATATTATTAGCCTTGCCCAGTTAAAAATCGAACACCCCAGAAAAGAAACATATCTAATAACCACAAAATAAAACCTACGGCAAATACCATTGCAAATACCAGCATTGTCGTACGAGTAGTTTCTTCACGGGTCGGCCAAACTACTTTTCTTACTTCCTGCTTAGACTCAAGAAAAAAATTCCAAGTATTTCGTCCTACATTAGTAGTAAACATTAAGCCCAGCACTGCGATAGCGACTATTATCAAACCGACAACCCGATATAACAGAGGAATATCAGTATAATAATAGAACCCCACAACACCAACTATTGCAAGAAAAACCGATGCAACCTGCTTAACGACATCTAAAACTGATATTTGCGTTTCCGCTGATGTATTCATTTAGTTTCTTAAGGAAAAGTCATTATTTTTATTATTTTAACTGAGTGGCAGGCCAGGAGGGGCTCGAACCCCCAACCAGCGGTTTTGGAGACCGCCATTCTACCAATTGAACTACTGACCTAATTTTCAGGCAAACTCAAATAACAGATGATTATATATTAACCCGCGTATAATTCAAAATTTGTTTTTCTAATTACGCAAGCTCATTAATGCAACTGGAGCCCATAACCGGATTTGAACCGGTGACCTCTTCCTTACCAAGGAAGTGCTCTACCTACTGAGCTATATGGGCAAAAAGAATATGGAGCGGGTGATGGGAATCGAACCCACGTGATCAGCTTGGAAGGCTGGAGTTCTACCATTGAACTACACCCGCAGAATTCTTATTTAGATGAAGATGGTGGAGAGGGGAGGATTCGAACCTCCGAAGGCGAAGCCGGCAGATTTACAGTCTGATCCCTTTGGCCGCTCGGGAACCTCTCCAGTGTTGCGTAAACGAAGAATTGTGACAGATTTGATAGTAACTGTCAATCATTGATTATTCATCAGCTAGCCGCCTAACCTCAACACACCAAGCCCAATGCTTTTAAAACAATCAGAAAAACGAAGCCACATCAAACATTGAATTTATTCATACCAACCATATCACCGACAACAATTTGGTCGATATATCCTAAACCACGATCAATAGCTAGATTTAGCTCCTGACTATCTTGCCTAGATGGGACAGACAATACATAGTTAACAAGCTCACCCTTATCGACTGGCCGCCCTACCCCAATACGCAACCGGTAAAAATCTTTGGCTCCCAAATGCGAAATAATATCTTTTAACCCGTTGTGACCAGCATGACCGCCATCTTTTTTTAACCTTATAATCCCTATATCAAAATCCATTTCATCATGGACAACAAGAATTTCATCTACATTAAACCTGTAGTATCTTGCAACCTGACCAACCACCTGCCCGCTGCGATTCATAAACGCTTGAGGCTTAAGAAGCATAACCCTCTCGCCAGCAACCTTAAACTCAGCAAACAAAGCTTGCGGGCAAGCCCCCTTAACCCACACAGAACCACGCTCAGAAGCCAAGCCATCTAAAAATAAAAACCCGGCATTATGCCGGGTTTTGTCATATTGCTGACCAGGATTTCCCAGGCCAACGATAAGTTTTATCATAGACCATCACTCAGGAGCTACTGACGATTCCGAGTCTTCTTTGCTTACTTTTGTTGCCATCATTGAAACAACAGGCAAATTATGCTCCGCTCCTTGATGCAGCAACACAATCTCAACGCCTTTGGGCAACACTAAGTCAGCCAAATGCAAAGTATCACCCACATCTAACTTGAGCAAATTGACCTCAATAAATTCAGGCAACGCAGACGGCAGGCAAACAACCTCAACATCAACCATTGAATGAGCTGCTATCGCACCTTTTTTTCCACCAACCGATACATTCTCATTTATAAAATGCAAAGGCACATGCACCTTGATAACCTCAGACATACTTACGCGAAGAAAATCAAGATGAATCACTTGAAATTTTGCAGGATGACGCTGTACACCTTTCAATATTGCTTTTTCTTTTTTCCCATCCACCAACACATCTAAGACGTGCGAGTATACCGCTTCATGCTGGAGATGCTTAAGAACTTCGTTATGGCTTAAAGCCAGCATCTTAGGCTCAGCGTGACCACCATAAATAACTGCCGGCACTTTACCTTGTCGCCGCACTGCGCGAGCCGCACCAGTTCCAGAATGACTGCGACTTTCGGCAACAAACTCAAATACATTTGACATTTAGACTCAACCCCGCCCCTTTCGGCGCAAATACAAAACTATTTTGATTTTTAAAAGTTAATCGACATACATTGAGCTAACCGATTCACCAGCGGCAATTCGCCTAATAGTTTCAGCCAACATTTCTGCAACACTCAATTGCCTAATTTTCCCTGATTTCTCCGCCTCCTCACAAAGCGGAATTGTATCAGTAACAACTAATTCGTCTAGAACCGATCCATTGATATTTTTCATTGCCGAACCTGACAATACAGCATGAGTACAGTAAGCAACAACCTTCACCGACCCTCTATTTTTGAGAGCCGCCGCCGCATGACATAAAGTACCCGCAGTATCAACAAGGTCGTCAATTAGTACACACGTACGATCTTCAACATCTCCGATTATATGCATGATCTCAGAAACATTAGCTTTCGGCCTGCGCTTATCAATGATTGCAAGATCAGCATCATCCAAACGCTTTGCGAGAGCCCTTGCCCGCACAACTCCACCAACATCTGGGGAAACAACCATCAAGTCTTTATACTGTTGACGCCACACATCACCTAGCAACAACGGCGATGCATAAACATTATCAACTGGAATATCAAAAAAACCCTGAATTTGGTCAGCATGCAAATCAACAGTTAGAACCCTATCCGCACCGGCCTGCTCAATCATTTGTGCAACCAGCTTTGCTGTAATTGGCACTCGGGCAGACCTGGACCGCCTATCTTGTCGGGCGTATCCATAGTATGGAATAACCGCAGTAATTCGTGTTGCAGATGCACGCTTTAAAGCATCCATCATAACCAACAATTCCATTATATTTTCGTTGGTCGGCGCACAAGTCGGCTGTATCACAAAAACATCTTTGCCTCGAACGTTTTCTTCAATTTCAACAGCAACTTCGCCATCACTAAACCTGCCAACAGTCGCCATCCCTAGGCGCATATTTAGTTTTTTTACTATACCCTCGGACAGAGCCAAGTTAGCATTTCCCGAAAACACCATCATGCTGGTGTCGCTCATCCGAGTTCCCCTAATTTTATCTCAGCCTGCACAAAGAAAATGGCTGGGTCGCTAGGATTCGAACCTAGGTATGCGGAGATCAAAACCCCGTGCCTTACCGCTTGGCGACGACCCATTAGTTATTTACATCACTTAATCTGCGTTAAATCATATTTAGTTTGGCCATCAATGGCGACTGGTTTAGCTCTTTGCTTAAAAAAACAGTCCATTTATTTTTTAAACTTTCGTAAGCCATTTTTGCCAAGTCATACGACTCGAATTCTGCAAAAACACAAGCGCCGGTTCCAGTTAGCCTTGCTTCAGCAAAATAAGACAGATCAACTAATGCTTCATTTACGGGAGGATATCGTTTAGAAACTACTGCCAAACAGTCATTCCTATAATCACCGCCCAAGAAGCCAGATATTTTGATAGATTTACTATTTCGTGTCAATTCTTTGTCTAAAAATATTTCTTTTGTTTCCACATGACAATCGGGTTTTATAACAATAACCCATTGCTCGGAAATAGAAATTTCTTCTAATTTTTCACCAACGCCTTCCGCCCAACATGAATGGCCAAAGATAAAAACCGGCACATCTGCTCCAAGCTGCAAAGCCATTGTAAGTAACTTTTCTTTAGATAACTGCAAATCCCAAAGCTTGTTTAATACCAGCAATGTAGTGGCCGCATCAGAACTCCCGCCACCTAAACCACCACCCATAGGCAAATTTTTTTCTACAGAGATACGAACACCTAAAGCGCAACCAGTTTCAATCTTAAGTAATTTGGCTGCCCTTACTGTTAAATCATCTTGTTCTGAAACCCCAAGCAAAGGCTTAACCAACCCAACATCCTCATCATCTGAAGGGTAGAAGGTAAGCCAATCACATAACTCAATGAATTGAAACACTGTCTGCAAAAGATGATAACCATCCGCCCTGCGACCAACAATCCGTAGCATTAAATTTAATTTAGCCGGGGCAGGCCATTTTTCCATCCACATGGATTGATTAATTAAGTTTTGTGCCATGAAAACTCCACTGATCTATAACCAGCTTCATTTTAACCCGGCTATTGGTAACTGAAATTTTTTGCGGCAAGTTTTCGCCCCCTACTTTTTGCATCTGCCTAAAATCGACCAGCCAACCGGACTGAATAAACCCCCCTACGGTCTCCTGATAACTATGACCGGGTTCTGGCAGCCCTACCGCCCAAAAACGTAAGAACTGTAATGGCACCTCTATACCCAGTTGCTGGCCAATTAACTGCTCTGGCTGCCTCGAAGTTTGCACACGACCATCACCTCGATCAATACTGACCGTATCCCCCGTTAAATTGACGACAACAGCACCTTGCCCCAAAGGGCCAGATAGCTTGAGCTTTTCGGAATCAGGATAATGATCCCATTGAAGATTTGCTGACCACGAGTCGTCGGATGAGGATATTGCCAACCGCCCTTCTAATCGCCATGCATTAACATTGTATAGATGTGCATTACCAACTTTTTTGTAATCGATACCTGGTACTGTCAGCGTCTCGGCACAAGCCCCCAAAAACACTACGAAAAGACCGATAACCAGTTGTTTCCATTGATTAATTAACATAACCTACTGATCAGCCGCCGACTGCAAAAATTTATTCCTAAACTCTAGCAAATAACTATCGTCTGGGTCGACCGCTAACGCCTTATCATATATTTTTCTGGCCTGCTCTTTTTTACCCGAAATCCACAATACTTCAGCAAGATGAGCCGCAATTTCAGTTTCAGGCTGTTTTTCATAGGCGCGCCACAAATAATCCTGTGCACTTTGTACAGCCCCCATTTTATATTTGAGCCATCCATAACTATCCAGAATAACAGCCTCATCAGGCTTTAACCGTAGGGCATGAATTAAATAGGTTTCGGCCTCTTGATATCTTGTAGTTTTCTCGGCCAAACCATAGCCTAACGCATTTAATGCTTCCACGTTGTCAGGGTATTTAACCAATATCTTCTTAAGATCGGCTTCCATTAAATCCAACCTACCAATCCGGTCAGCCATTAATGCCCGTGAATACAATAACTCTTCTTGATCCGGAGAAACACTTAACGCTTGGCTAAGATAACCAACCGCTTTTTCGTATTGTTTTTGCTGACTGTATAACTCTGCTTGAATCAGGGTGGTACGTACTTTTTGTTTAGGAAATTTAGCGTCCAGCGCTTGCAAATGTTGTTGGGCAACATCGTATTGCTTAGCCTTTCCTAACATGGCTATTGCAGTCACAGCTGCTTCGAACTCAAACGGACCCTCTTTGACTTTATCGTACCAAAATAGAGCTTTTCCCGTGTTATCTCGCCTTTCCTCTAACTTTCCTAGATAAAAAGCCGATTGATTCTGCCATTCAGGCTTATCAGTCAGTTGCTTAAATACATCTTCGGCCTTGTTATCACGAGCCAACTCCATATGGACTAATCCTAACGAAAATTGACTTTCCAAATCTTTGGGGTCGGACTCAACAAGACCATCATATATTTCTCCCGCCTCTTCGTACTTGCCATCCTTAATTAAAGCTTGCGCGAGCATTTTTTTGAACTTAGGGTTATCGGGATATTTTGCCGAGGCATCCGTTAGTAACGTTTCCGATTTTTTGAAGTCTCCAGAATACAGCGCTAACTGCGCCTGCAGGATCAATGCTTTATCCCAATCCGGCTGCAACCGCAAAGTCTGGTCTATTTTAAACCCTGCCAAGTCGAGTTTTTTCATATCTGCCGCTAAAATCGACTGCGCCATGTAAATCACAGCTTTATCAGGATGTCGCGCCGCCAATTCTTCCATAACGTCGTAGACAAAAGGCAGATTATTGTCTTTTTGCAACGCTCCCATCAACTCAAAAACGGTTTTTTCAAAATCAGCAGGATTTTTTTGAAGAAGCCCATTAAATTGTTCGACTGCAGCTTTTTTGTCGCCCGCTTTTAACGCAGAAAATGCCGCAATTTTCCTCGCATCAAGACTAGCCGGCTCTTGCTTTAGCCATAAGGACACAGCCTCACCTGTCTTATGCTCATCCTTAATATACATACCAATTATTGCAGCACGCTCGGAAAGCTTAGGATCTTTTACCCTCTTGGCAGCCTCCAGATAACCTTCCATGGCGATATCATACTGACCACGCTGTCCCGCCAACTCAGCAGTCAACAACATAAACATCACATCGGGATCAACCGAATTTTTATCTTCTATGTATTTGTTTTTACTAAGTGGCTTATTCAGGCTCTCCGGCTTTAGCGGGTCTTTAGGCGTTGCTGACTGTTTCGGAGTAGTAGCACAGCCGTAAAGTAGCGTTAGCAAAACAATGGGAAACAATCTAAAAATTGACACAGACTATCCTATCTAGCTTCATAATTCACCTTATAGATTACCAGAAAACCGTTTAATTCAGACCCTTAATTTAGCGGTTATTCACCTGATTTCAACTGCATTCCATCAACAAACTTAAAATAGACTGCGAAGCAACAACTTATTTAATTTTAAATAAAAACATTATTGGCTTTAACTTTTCTTCAATACACATAAAAAACACTGACCTTTGTTTGTTGATTATGTATACCCCTACTACTCCCATTTGAGATTATGAGCAGATGAACATTGATTGGCATCAAGAAGAATCGCCCCTTAACCCCTTACAAATCTGATATAATTGGCGCTAATTGTACATTTTTTTAGCCCATGACACTCTTAGCAGTCGGCATTAACTACAATACTGCACCGGTTTCTATCCGGGAGCGTCTTTCATACCCTGCAGACACGCTGTGCAACTCCCTGAAAGAACTGGGACAGGTACAAGGGATAAGCGAGGCCGCCATACTTTCGACCTGTAACCGCACCGAGTTCTATTGCACAGCTAACAGTACTGACGAAAAATATTTGGTTGACTGGGTCGCTGACACCAAAAAAATTAACTCCGAAAACCTACGGCCTTATCTTTATACCCATTACGACAACCAACTTATTCGACACATGTTTCGAGTGGCTTGTGGCTTAGACTCCATGATTTTGGGCGAACCCCAAATTCTAGGCCAAATGAAATCAGCTTATCAAGCAGCATATAAAGCCGGCACTCTAGGTAAAAACTTAGGCAAACTATTTCAACAGACATTTTCGGCCGCAAAAAAAGTCCGTACAGACACTTCAATTGGCTCAAGCCCAGTTTCAGTTGCCTTTGCTGCCGTCCAACTCGCTCAACAAATTTTTGACAAATTAACCGACCAAACCGCCGTACTGATTGGCGCAGGTGAAACCATTGAACTCACCGCTCGCCATCTAAAACAACAAGGCGTGGGGCGCATTATCATTGCAAACCGTACACACGCCAAAGCACAAGCACTCGCTGAACAGTTCAATGGTACGGCGATCACATTAGCCGAACTACCCCTTTATCTGGCTGAAGCCGACATTGTTATTTCTTCAACCGCAAGCCAGCTGCCTATTCTGGGCAAAGGCAGTGTTGAAAGCGCCTTAAAGAAACGCCGCTACAAGCCGATGTTTATGGTAGACCTTGCTGTTCCCCGCGATATTGAAGCGGAAGTTGAACAATTACGCGATGTTTATCTCTATACCGTCGATGATCTGCAACACACCATTGACCAGAATATGGACTCCCGCCGCCGCGCCGCCGCGCAAGCTGAAGAGATTATTGATACACAAGTTGATCACTTTTTAGGATGGTTACGTGCCCAAAGTGCACAAACTACGATACGGGACTACCGGTTGCAAGCCGAACAAACTCGTGATGAAACTCTGCAAAAAGCGCTCACGATGTTAAAAAATGGCAGCACTCCGGAAGATGTTTTAAATCGCTTGGCACATACTCTGACTAACAAACTTATTCATACGCCTAGCGCTCAAATCCGCGATGCGGCGGCAAATGATCGGCACGATTTAATTGCCGCTGTGCATGAAATTTTTAAGCTTAAATAAGTAGCAAGGCAAAAGTTACAATATAGAAGACTAAAACTAGGCTTTTACTTTGCACATTAACCCCCTAATTCACTCTGAATAGTTAAGATGAAACCCTCAATAGAACTTAAACTGGAAAGCCTTTGTGAACGCTATGACGAAATAGCAGCACTGTTATCTGAACCGGAAATTCAAAACAACCAGAACAAGTTCCGCGCATTAAGCCAAGAATACGCCCAAATCACCCCATTAGTTGAATGCTTTAAAAAACGTGCCGATGCACTAGCACAAAAAGCTTCTGCACTGGATATGGCAAACGATAGTGATCCGGAACTACGTGAGCTTGCTAAAGAAGAAATTGACGAAGCAGACAATTTAATCGAAAGCATCGAACATGACTTGCAGCTTCTATTATTACCTAAAGACCCCAATGATAATCGCAACATCTTCCTTGAAGTCCGCGCCGGCACCGGCGGCGATGAAGCCGCGATTTTTTCCGGCGATCTGGCGCGCATGTACCAACGTTATGCTGAACGCAAAGGCTGGCAAACAGAAATCATTAATGAAAATCTAGGGGAACACGGCGGTTATAAGGAAGTTATCCTGCGGGTATCGGGACGCGATGTGTACTCACAATTAAAATTTGAATCCGGCACCCATCGGGTGCAACGGGTACCCGAAACAGAATCCCAAGGCCGTATCCATACGTCAGCGTGTACTGTCGCTATCATGCCGGAAGTGGATGAGGTTGATGCTATCGACATCAATCCTGCTGACCTAAAAGTAGACACCTACCGTTCATCAGGTGCGGGCGGACAGCACGTTAACAAAACCGAATCGGCTATCCGTATTACTCACATCCCCACTGGCGTAGTAGTCGAATGTCAGGATGAACGATCACAACATAAAAACCGTGCCCGCGCGATGTCATTATTAGCCTCCCGCTTGCTTGCCGCCGAACAGGAAAAACATCATGCAGAGCAATCTGCCGCCAGAAAATTGCAAGTGGGCAGCGGTGACCGCTCAGAGCGCATACGCACCTATAATTATCCGCAAGGTCGGTTAACCGACCATCGCATCAACCTGACCCTATATAAATTGGATGACATCATGGAAGGTGGCTTGGAGCAAGTCGTACAACCCTTAATTAGTGAGCATCAGGCTGAACTACTCACCCAATTGGGCGACGAATAAGCACAGTGCAAACCATCAAAACCGCACTGGCAGAAGCCATTAAGTTATTAGAAACAAAAACTGAGCCTGCCTTATTGGATGCCGAAATCCTACTTTGCAAAACACTCGACAAAAACCGATCTTATCTCCGAGCGTGGCCAGATCGGGAACTTAATCAAGAGCAATACGAAACTTACAAACACCTCATAAAGCAACGGCAAATAGGTCAACCTATAGCTTACCTCATAGGTTACCGGGAGTTTTGGTCACTCGACTTTTATGTTAGCCCCGATGTCCTTATCCCTCGGCCTGAGACCGAATTGCTGATCGACCTTAGCTTAAAACTCATTCCAAAAGGCCAGGCGTTTAAGATTCTCGACTTGGGTACCGGCTCCGGGATTATTGCCATCACACTTGCTGCCGAACACCCACAAACTAAAATAACGGCCACCGATATAAGCCTTGCCGCACTTAAAATTGCTCAACTCAATGCTGAAAGGAATAAGGTAAATAACATTCAGTTTTACCACAGCCACTGGTTTGATAACGTCACTCCTGGCAAATTCGACCTTATATTGAGCAATCCGCCTTATATAGCTAAAGACGACCAACATCTTCAAGAAGGCGACTTGCGCTTTGAACCCAAAACAGCCCTGATTGCTGATGAGGACGGATTAGCAGATATTAGGACGATTACTGAAACAGCCTATGAAAGATTAGAATCAGGCGGCTATTTGATGGTTGAACACGGCTATAACCAAGAGAAGAATGTACGAAAATTGTTTATTGAAATGGGTTATAACCGTGTCCAAACTTATAAAGATTTGAATGGGCTGCCAAGGGTGACTGCGGGGCAATACCAATAGATTTTTTAAAATACCTCATTAAAACCTCTAGCACTATTTAAGAGAATTATGCTGAAAACCCATCCCTGGGTTTTGTCTTTTGGGTTAATTGGAACTATCCAGACCACCCAGTTTTATCGCAAAGTCCTCTAGATTTTTATCATGCTTTCCTTGGAAATTTACTAGTAACTCCTAAAGCTATCTCATTACCAATTTGTTGGCCTTTAAGGCCATCAAACTTCCAATGGACACCAAGATATACTCGGCTTAGCACATTTTCATCTATTGCAGATTTTATAGTCAACTTACGGTTGAGTTTTGGCCTTACACCGCTAGCACCCGTCGTAACACCATTAAATTCATCTGAAACAAATTTAAAATCAAAACCATCATTCAACCCTAGGAATAATTGGGTTACCCTTAACGCCGCCGTACCAAAAGTCGCATGACCCGAGGGGTAAGCGGGAAAATTAGGCGTGAACGATACAGCACCATCACTATTACTTCTCGGCGCGCCCAATGGTTGCCAAAACGCATCGCCTGTTGTGCCAGAATGGGTGTCTCCCAGACCGGTAGGCCCCCAGCCGGAATTAGCTTCCCGAATACCGACCACAGGCCGCCACAGGTTCCATTTATATTTTTCATGCCATGCCTGAATGCCGGCATCCGCCATAGCCACATTCACCATTGCAAACAATTTAGCATTTTGCACTTCAGTAACATTACCCTTTTTGTCAACAATGGCTTTTACAACCTGATTATAAAGACGCGGAGGTACGCCAATATTACGTGCTCCGTCATACGCCCAGAATAGCCCGATAACCGTTTCATCTAAGTTTCGGGTACTACCATTAACTTTGCCTTTAGCCATCACTTCCTTATAATCATTTGTGTATTCTGCAAGCTGGACAGGATCAGTCAACTTAGTAATTGCGCTATGGATATCATTAAATCCAAAAGACTTAACTTGACCCCACAATGGGCCTAAGAAGCCTTGTTTTGGCGTAGTCATTGGATCAGGGCGATGTCGGTAAGGCTCTGAACTTGGCGCATATTGATCGTTTGAAACATCTGAATTATCGCCACTCCGGTCCAACAGGATTTTCATACCGACATGCTTGCCCCATGCCAAACCTATTTCAATTTCAGGATCACCGCCGGGTAACATCGATAGGAATTCTTGATGCTTATCCAGAAAAATGCTTTTTTGCTTACTAAACATCGCAATTAATGTTAAACAAGCTGCCGCCGCAACCGCTGCACGAGCGGCCCTAATATGATTCGAACCCGACGGAATACTGTAGTTTAAGTACGTATCAGATGGACTAGTGCTTATAATTCCCATATACGCATCATGCATCGCTAAATGGATTATCGCTAAAGCGCGCGCCGTATAAGTGGGGCCTGGTTGTTGGGGGTCTGGTTTTGTGGATGGATTTTCTGTTGAAAAATCAACCTTAGCCGCATCTAATGCAACTTGGTTCCAGAATAATATAGAATCAATCATAACAATCTCCGGCTAATTTAGATAAATGGCTCTCTACCCTGATTCTAATTTTTAGTCATCAGAACAAAGGCTTTTATTAAGCTCACGGATAATCTAAATGAAGAGAAGCGTCATCTCTATGAAATATTACTCTGATGGATTGTGGAAAATTACCTTAGCTAAAGCTTATTACTTAGATTGTTTTAAAAGCTGAAAAACTATCCATAATAAGTGAGCCATATTTGGTTTAGAATTGCCATTAAAAAACCAATGGATCATAAGGAACAACTATGACGACAACTGAATACCAAATTCCCCGTAAATTAACCAATCAACTCCTGCATCTAGCACAATTATCACCTAATGCTGAAATCTGCGGTGTAGTTGGCGGCAAAAATGGGATGCCACAAAGCTGTTATCCTGTCGAAAACATTGCAGAACAAACCCAGAGCAACTTTCTGCTCGATGCCCAGCAGCAAATAAAAGCAATGGCCACCATGCGCGAAAATGCCGAAGAACTTTTTGCAATCTACCACTCGCACCCAACTGCGCCAGCCCTGCCTTCTGCTTATGACTTAGAACAAGCCGCTTACCCCGATGCACTCTATTTGATTATTTCCCTAAATACCAAAGGCGTATTGGAAATGCGTGGCTTTAAAATCAACCAACATAAAGCTAAAGAAGTTGTATTAACACTGCTGGAAGGATAATTCTATTTTGCCGAGATGAAGCTTAGCCAAATCCAGCTATTAACAGCGGCGCAATACAGTCCCAATGCAGCCTATTTTCATCAAGCATTTTGAATAAAAATGCTCAAAAAACCAAACTCCTAGACTATTGTCGTCAAGCTATTTATTTTATTGCTTATTTTGATATCACTACTTCGCAGCCATCAAATTATTGAATGAACTCCCTAAAAATGCACAACTGTTACGTCCCCATTTAAGGATTAATGTTATGGAACGCTTTACTATTTCCCTGAGTGACTCATTAGCTACCGATTTCGATAGCTGGATCCAATCCCGGCGTTATTCCAACCGGTCGGAAGCCGTACGCGATTTAATCCGCAAAGCAATAACTACTGAAACTCTGCGCCACAATCAAGCCGAATATAGTGTTGCTACCTTATCCTACGTGTACAACCATCATGAGCGTAACCTAGCTGAACGCTTGGCTTCTTTGCAGCATGATGCCCATGACCTGGTTACCAGTACCACGCATGTTCACCTAGATCATGATAATTGCCTGGAAAGCCTTTTTTTGCGCGGAAGCACAGCTACTATCCTGACTTTTGCCGATTTAATTACAGCCGAATCCGGTGTTCGGCACAGCATAATTAATTTGATACCTGTACAGTTATCAGGCCATCACCATAGTCACCATCACGCCCACCCTATTAACTAAACTGAGTACTTGATAAGAAATAAATAATTTAAATTATAAACTGATCAATGATTTTGCGTTGTCCCCAAACACCATTACATTGCAAGTTAACCTTTAAGAGGATTTAAAAATGATGCGATGTATGTTGTTACTATTTTTGCTCGGATTGTCGGCTTGTGCGGGAATCCCCGAAGGCATAAAGCCTATTGATGGGTTTGATGTTAGCCGTTATACCGGTACATGGTTTGAAATTGCCCGTTTGGATAATTGGTTTGAACAAGGATTGGATAAAATTACCGCTGAATATTCTATGCGCAATGATGGCGGAATCAAGGTTATTAATAGCGGCTTAAACATTAAAACAGGGAAACGTGAATTTGCGGAAGGCAAAGCCTATTTTATAGATAACCCCGATATTGGCAGCTTGAAAGTATCATTTTTTGGATCATTTTATGGTGGTTACCACATTATTGCACTGGATAAAGAAAATTATAATTATGTGCTAATCGCAGGCTCTGATCGGGATTATCTGTGGATTTTGGCACGACAACCTACATTAGCGCCTGAAGTACTGCAAAAACTTAAAGACCAAGCACAATCCTTAGGGTTTGAAACAGATAAGCTGGTTTACCCCAAGCACTAAATTGGAACCGTTAAGAACCCGCCTAAACGCAGAATGAAAATCTATCGGTTATACCGCCGCCAGGAACTTGCTATGCCACTTGAAGAAGCCTGGCAATTTTTCTCTTCGCCTTATCACCTTAACGATATAACCCCAGATTTTTTTAATGTTGTCATCTTAACGCCCGTCCCTGAACGCATATACAGTGGATTGCTAATTGAATATTCGATGAAAGCCGTATTTGGCCTACCTATGACCTGGCTATCTGAAATTAGCCATTGCGATGAACCGAAACGTTTTGTTTATGTACAACGTGCCGGCCCGTTTAAACTCTGGAGCCATGAAGTGTGTCTGACAGAGCAAAAAGAAAACATGATCCTGGAAGATATAGTGTTTTATGCGATGCCGATCGGATATTTAGGCAGATTGCTAAACAGCATGTTAATTGGTAGAAAATTAGAAGCTATTTTTAATACTCGCCGCGATTATTTAGCAAGGCGTTGGCCATTAAAATAATGTTTAAATCCCGGAGCCAGATACTTGCCTCAACTTAATATTATCCCTGATAACAAATTGATTTATTGGTATAAATACCAATAAATACGAACACAGCCTATTCAGCCGTACTTGACATTTTTTTCAAGTCGTACACACTAACCTCGTTTTTGACTTACTTAAGAGCACCTCTTTGAACGACTTGTCCTTGGGTATGCTATTTGGCATACTCGCTGCTATGCTGTTGCTTTCTGCTTTTTTTTCAGGCTCAGAAACAGCATTAATGGCCTTAAACCGATATCGATTAAGGCACTTAGTCAAAGTAAAGCATAAGGGTGCAATAAAAGCCCAACGGTTACTGCAACGGCCTGATCGGTTATTGGGTATGATTTTGCTGGGCAACATCTTTGTCAACACAGCGGCTGCCTCGGTCGTCACCATCATCGCAATTAGGTTATATCCTGAACAGGAAAGTAGCGTACTTATCGCTGATGCCATCCTGATTCTAGTGACTTTAATTTTTTCAGAAGCAACGCCTAAAACGTATGCGGCGGTAAAACCGGAAACAATTGCCTTCCCTTCCGCATGGGTTTACGTTCCCCTACTAAAGCTGTTTTACCCAATTATTGAATTCGTCAATATTTTCGTTAATTTGCTATTACGCATGTTTAGGGTCGATGTTAAAAAACACAGCCTAGAAACGTTGAGCAAGGACGAGTTGAAAGTAGTGATTGCTGAAGCAGAAAGCGTCATGCCGGTACGCTATCAGAAAATGTTAATGGGAATCCTGGATTTGGAGTCGGCTACCGTCGAGGACATCATGACTCCACGTAATGAAATCGTCGGGATCGACTTAGAATTGCCTATAGAAGACATCGTCCAGCAAATAAAAACCAGCCCACATACCCGTTTGCCTGTATACAAAAAAAGCGTTGACCGGATTATTGGTTTTTTGCATTTACGCAAAGTCCTGATTTTGATTAATCACGAAGATTTCGATAAACAAACTATCACGAGCCTGCTCAGCAAACCTGTGTTTATTCCGGAAACCACGCCGGTACATTCCCAGATGTTAAAGTTTAAGTCGGAAAAAATCAGGATAGGCCTAGTTGTTGACGAGTATGGCGATGTGCAAGGCTTGGTTACAATGGATGACTTATTACAGGAAATTGTGGGCGAAATTATCTCCGAAGATACCACGGTAAGGATTCAAAACGATGGCAGTTTTCTCGTCGATGCCAATATCACCGTGCGCGAACTTAATCGTTTTATGCAGTGGGAATTGCCTACCGAGGGGCCGAAAACCCTTAACGGGCTGATTATCGAATTCATGGAAACCATCCCCGAAGCAGGCACCAGCATCAAACTGATTGATTATCCGTTGGAAATCCTTAAAAGCGATGAGACGGCCGTAAAATTAGTAAAATTTCTAGCCCGTAAAGAAAATCATTAACAATTTAAGTTTCACGTGTTAACTGGCTTACTAATTAACTTATTTTAAACGATAACAAATAGACCAAACCCACCCATTATTTGAACTTCAAATTGTAGACTGTTACATCAAGCATCAATAACATGAGTGAACGGGTATTTTATTATGTGTTTGGTTGTGGATTAATTATTACTGGCATTATTCTACTAACAACAGGCGGATTCCAACTACCAACGCGCCATCCACCCAATACACTCGATTTTTTTGGGCTACCGCATTTATTATTCAGCCTTGCCCCCATATTGGCAGGCTCGTGTTTATTTAGATTAGGCACCGATAGTTCGCGGCGCACACAACTGTTAACCAAGTTATTATTCATCGCTGGAATTTTAGCCATGTGCAGTGCGCTGATTCTAGCTCAAAAAAACCTATGAATCTAGGCGATAGAACACTAAAAACACGCTTAAAAATTTATTTTTAACTTACTGAAATACAAAACAACGATGACTCAATTACCTAATTGCCCGCAATGCGGCTCAGAATTTACCTACTCAGACAATACCATGTACATCTGTCCGGAATGTGCACACGAATGGTCGCAAGATGCCAACACAAATAATGCTGAAGATACCCGTTCAATCAAAGACGCGAATGGTAACCTGCTCCAAGACGGCGATACAGTTACGGTTATCAAAGATCTCAAAGTGAAAGGCTCTTCTCTGGTAGTTAAGGTAGGCACCAAGGTTAAAAACATACGCCTTGTTGATGGTGATCATGATATCGACTGCAAAATTGATGGTATTGGCGCAATGAAGTTGAAATCAGAATTTGTCAAAAAAGTTTGATTTCGTAAAAGTGACCTTGTTTTAGACAGCTTATTTACGTTTCCAAAATCCCGTTCCCACGCCGAGCATGGGAGCGGTAAAGTTCAGCGGCAAGACTGTGGTCGGAGACTTGCTAAAATCCGCCCACTACATCCAACGCTTCTGCCAAAGTAGCCACTGGATAAATCTTCAAACCCTCAACGCCTTTTTTGGGCACATTAGCTTTGGGAATCACCGCTATTTTAAAGCCATGTTTAGCCGCATCGTTTAACCTCGCCTGCCCATTTGCAACTGGCCTAATTTCGCCGCTTAAACCGATTTCGCCGAAGAAAAACGCATCGTGTGGGATTATCTTATCCCTAAAACTGGAGACAATACCAACAATTATCGCCAAATCCGAGCTGGTTTCAGTCACCCTTATGCCTCCGACAACATTGGCATAAATCTCGTCATTAGCGGTAAAAATGCCACCGTGGCGAGTCAGGACGGCGAGTAACATCGCCAACCGGTTCTGGTCTAAACCAACCGCCAACCTACGCGGATTACCATATTGGCACTCTGTAACGAGCGCCTGAATTTCCACCAGCAAGGGTCGGGTACCTTCCCATAACACTGTCACCACGCTGCCCGGCGAAGGCTTGTCCGGTCGGTTTAAGAACATCGCGGATGGATTTTTGACTTCTTTAAGCCCAGCACTGTCCATCGCAAAAAAACCTAGTTCACCAACACTACCAAAGCGATTTTTATCTGCCCTCAATACCCTGAAACGGGCATCGTCGGTTGAAGAAAGCATCACTTGTGTATCGACAATATGGCTTAGAGTCATCGGCCCAGCCAAAGATTGATCTTTAGTCACATGCCCCACCATAAAAATGGATAGCTGGTTTTTCTTGGCATATTGGGTAAGATAGCTGGCCGATTCACGCACTTGCGATACCGAACCGGGTGCGGATTCGACATCCTGAGTATAAACGACCTGTATCGAATCAATCACTAACACCTTCGGCTGCAATTCGTCCAACACATCACAAATCCGTTGCACTGAGGTTTCTGCCAACATCATGATTTTGTCAGCGGGTAAGCCCAAACGATGCGCCCGTTCGGCAATTTGCTGTAACGATTCTTCACCGGATACATACAACACTGACACGCTCTGCCTTGCAATATTGGCAATTGCTTGTAGCAAAATAGTACTTTTGCCAGCCCCTGGCGCGCCACCAATTAACACCACACTGCCTTTAACGATGCCGCCACCCAAAACACGATCAAATTCGGACATCCCAGTAACAATACGTTCGGTATGTGCCAAACTCACTTCCGAAAGCCGCTTAACTTCGGAAACGCTACCTGCATAACCTAAGGCACGGCTAGTGCGTTCAGTTCCGGCGGCTCCTAACTTAATTTCTTTTATCGTGTTCCATTCGCCGCAACTGGTGCATTGCCCGTTCCAACGCGGGTAATCTGCGCCACACTGCTGGCAAACGAAGGCTATTTTGTTTTTTTTACTCATTCCTAATTTATCTTTAACTTTAAAACGTAAGCATTAGCATGCGCCCTTCTTTTTTTAGCCATCTGCGCCGAGCTTGGTAATCCGGCAAATGCTCCGCCACCACGGCCCAAAACTGGCTGGAGTGGTTTTTTACTTGAATATGACATAGCTCATGCACAACCACATACTCCAACACTTCATGAGGCGCCAACATCAACAACCAATTTATGTTGATGTCGTTATGAATCCCACAACTTCCCCATCGGCTTTTTTGAGTTTTGATAGTTATCGTCCGAGGATAAAGATTTTTTTTCGGTGCATGAAGCTGCACAAGTGTTTCAACTGCAATTTTTGTTTGCTTCTTCAACCAACGAATCAACGCATTTTTAATTTCTTCTTGTTGGGTGGTTACAGCTAACGTTTCCGGCATAGAAATTATAAAACTATCAGTAAATTCAATTTTCACCCGCTTTAGTTTCGAAGGCTTTAAGGTTATAGGATAATGTTTACCTTGATAGATTAAATTAGCTCCCGATATAAATTCAACTGGCACAAAGCCGTTTTGCTCAGGGCTAGCAACGGTCATTTTTTCTAATGCACTGACAATCCACTGCTGTTTGGCGTGGACAAAATTATGTAGGCGTTGCTCTGATATACCAAACGGTGCAACAATCTCCACCTGGCCGGGTTTGACCACAATTCGCGCCCTGGAAGCCCGTTGGCTACGACGAATACGGTAAGTAAACGGTAAACTTCCAGTCACTGTATGAAATATTTAATTGAAACTCAAATTAGCAGTCTACACCATTTTTTGGGGTCAATTATTCAGTTAAGAATTGTGCTTATCAATGCTTTTGTTTTCAAACAAGTTATTCGAATAGTTAAACCATTTTATAGTCAGCTAATTTAACAAAATTTTAACTTAGCAATCTGATGAAACTCTTGTAAGATGAAAAGGTCTATATGTTTGTTATTTTTTATATGAGGGATTTATTGTGATGAGATTAAATACTGCTATAAGCCGTTCGGAAGCGGGTATCTTGGCTACTAATAAGGTATTGAGAAATACTTACTTGTTATTATCTATGACGCTTCTATTCAGTGCCTTAACCGCATGGGGTTCAATAGCTTTCAATTTACCACAACCGGGCATGATAATTACTTTGGTCGGTTATTACGGGTTATTGTTCCTTACCAGTAAATTTAGTGACCGGGCATTAGGTTTAGTTTTTGTGTTTGCGTTAACCGGTTTTATGGGATTGACCTTAGGCCCCATTATTAATGTATATACCCATTCCTTTAGTAACGGCAATGAATTAGTCATGACAGCCTTAGGCGGTACCGGAGCAATATTTCTTGGACTATCTGGCTATGCCTTAACCACCCGTAAAGATTTCAGTTTTATGGCTGGATTCTTATTAGTTGGTATTCTGGTCGCATTTTTAGCTGGAATTGGTGCGGTAGTGTTCGCACTTCCAGCCCTTTCGCTGGCAGTATCAGCCATGTTTATTTTACTAATGTCTGGCATGATCCTGATGCAAACAAGCCAAATTATCCACGGTGGTGAAACTAACTATATCATGGCGACTGTTGGCTTATATGTCGCAATTTACAATTTATTCCTAAGCTTGCTGCAAATACTGGGCGTATTTGGCGGCGATGATTAAGGCTTATAACTCTACAGCCATTAAAACTCCGGTCTTATTGACCGGAGTTGTTTTTTTAGTGATGTTATTGCTACTGGGTGGTTGCCAAACGGGTAAATCACCAGAAGAGGTAACTACGTTATTTTGGCAAGACCTAGCAAAAGGCAAACTTGATAATGCCAGACAGCACGTGACTAATAACTCAAAACATCTGGTTAATTTGCAAGATATTGATAAATTTTCGCAAGTTACTGCGGCAGAAGCTGAAGAAAATAATGATTCGGAAAGCACTTTCGCAAGTGTACCCACAACAATCAACCGCAATAATCAGCTAGTTTCTTTCAATACCGTTCTTTTGCAAGAAGATAACCGTTGGAAAATAGATTATCTACAAACACAACTGAATATTACGATGATTCCGCTGGGCGATGTGGTTAAAACGTTGCAAAACTTAGGAGGGACATTTGCCAGACAATTAGGGCAACAGCTACCCATTATCCAAAAAGAGATGGAATCACTTGGTAATGAATTAAAGAAGCAGATTAATGAATTCAATCGGAATTTTGACAAATCCTATCCACACAACCAGCCAAAACAAAATCGCAACACAATTTGACCCAAGTTTAAGTCAAGGCAGTTTTATTGGCAAAAATCATAGAAACTGCCATTCTGAAAAACAAGCCGCTTGGCCTGCGTAATACCCGTTAGCATCTGCTAAATTCCAAACTACTGCATTTTTAATCAAAAATCTCTGCCCAGATTTAGTTATCCGTATACCTTGATAATCACTAATATAGCCTTGCCGATTTACCTCGGCGAGCAATTCATCCCGTTTAGATTGATGTATCGCTTCCGCTGAAAACCGTGAGGGTAACTGAATAAACTCATCCCATTCAAAACCGAACAACTCTAACGCATTACCATTTGCATAATTAAAAATTGGATCAGCTGACGTATTGTGCGATAGCACTGCGAATGGCGCATAAAACAACTGCTTTGCGGCTTCCGTTAAGGGAAGATCTTCTGGCAGCAACGATTTACCTAATAACAATCGGTAGCTACTTAAAATGATAGTAATATGATCAGTTAAAAAATAATTAATTTCGCTTGGCTTAAGCATTTTGACAAACTATCTGCCTAAAAATAATTTAGGCTGCTTTACTGCTATTAAATAATTAAATACAGAACGTATAAAAATAACCTGTAGTTTTATGCATTTCTTCACCCAAAATCGTTATCGTTGTAAACTTAGCTTAATAAAGTAGAGAGCATTGTGTAACAAAATGGATATTCGTTCCAAAAAAAACTTAAAGCAATTTATTGTCCTTATTGCGGATAATCGAGCAGAGGAAGTCAAATCAGAGTTACTCGCCAACAACTTGGACTGTAAGTTATTATTTGTCGATAACAAAGAAAAAACCGCTATAGCTATTGTAGAAAATAGATTTGATCTTATTATCGTAGCGCAAAATTTAATACCTGATGAATTGCTGGCTTTAGTCAAAAGTAACCCTCAATGCCTTAATTTCGGCACACCTCTCATCGCACTAACCGAGACAGAAAATGTAGCGGAACGTAAAAAACTGATCTATAAAGGCTTTGACGATTGCATAACTCAGTCACTTTCCGTAGAAAATTTTCACGATGCCATCAGTTTATGGGGTAGTAACGACGGGCTAGCTGTTGCCTTAAAATCTGCACAAGGCTTGCTGGTTAAACTTAATAACAATAAAAAACTGGTATTTACGTTGTGGCAAAAACTACTGGAAGAATTGCCGTTACAATTGAAAGAGTTGCAAAGTGCGTTACAAAATAAAGATTATTTAACAGCATATACTGTTGTCCATAAACTCAACGGCTCGGCAAAGGTCTGTGGTTTGCTTACCATTGAAACCCTTGCCACTGATTTAGAAAAATGTTTAATAGCAAAAAACTATAAAAATACCGACTATTATTATCGACTCTTACAGGCTAATGTTTCTGCCATATTACGCAAGAAACCAGAAATACTCGATCAAATTTCAGCGGCTCCCACTCATTAAAAAAACCTTTACGAGCTTTTTTACAAATTAAAGTTCTTTAAACAACATCTGCGCAGTTTTCTTTTGTTCGTCGGTACCTTTTTCAATAACTTGACCAAGAATATCTTTGGCCGAATCAAGGTCACCCATATCAACATAAGCTTTTGCTAAATCAAGCTTGGTTTCTATCTCATCCATATCCGTTAAGTCGGAGACCTTAAAAGCTTCGCTTTCGTCCGTCAACTTTGCTGATGTTGTCAACGCAGGAGTATCAAGGTCAAAATCAAAATCTAATCCGGCGGATTCAAATGGTTTTTGTTCATACTTCTCTGTCTTCTCATCGAAAGAAAAATCAATTGTTTGATCAGGATCCCAAGAATCGGCAATTGATGTTTTTACTGGATCAACAGATTTCTTCTGTTCCGTTTCGACGTCGAAATTGAATTCGTAGGATTCAAGGTTATCTCGGCTATAAAGATCGCTCGACTGATCATTTGTGTTGTCTTGATTGAAAAGGTTGGCATCACTATCAACTGCATTATCTTCAGTAGAATTGCTTTGTTTTGATAAATCATATGACCCTAAATCAATATCCATTGACTCATTATTTTGGTAAACGCTATCAAACTGATGTTCCGAAGCCTCAAGCTCGTCTTCTTTAATCGGATTTGTACCTAATTTACTCTCGGCATCCGTTTGTAGTGGGCTTGTCGGCGCACGATATAGCGATGAAGCAAAAGTTGACTCTTCTCCGTCAGCATCGGAAGATTCAAACAAAGCCGTACCTATGTCCTTATAATTATCGACTTGTTGAACTGGTTTTTCAGGCTCAGAAACATTACTCATTAGAACGTTTTCGCCCAAGCTTTCTGAGTCTGTTGCGAATACTGCAGGTACACTGGTGCTGGTTGCTGCAAACAATTCAGTATCTTCTGAAATATCTTTACTCAGCTCGATGACTTTATCCCAAAAATCCCTGTCGTTATTTTTTCCTGCAGCAACTAATTCAGTTGCATAGCCTTCAAATGATTCTTTATTAGCGCTAGCCTGATAAATTTCCAGTAATTTTAATTTGCATTCATCTCGCTCCGGCGAATCAATCACCGCTTGCTTCATTAAATCTTCGGCTTGCTGGTAACGCCCATAAGCTAAATAAACGTCAGCTTCGGCAACTGGGTCAATGTCGCCATGATCAACGTTAAATGACTCGAAAGATTCGAAATCACTAGGCTTAAAATTGTTTAGGAATGAACTTTCTTCAGCAATCTGTTCCGCTGCCGCCGAAGAACTTGCTAAAGCCCCGGCAAGTGGGCTACTAGTAGGTAATTGGCTCGATGCTTCATTATTTCGCATAATGCTGTAGTTACCAAACATACTCTCAGCGTCAATTTCCTCCAGCAATTTTTGCTTACGCCACCACATCAAACCTAGTATGGATGAAAACGCCAGAACAATAGCACCGATAATACTGGCATAGGAAGAACTGCTCTCTTCTACTACTGGCTCAGGTTTTGCTGCCACAGGTTTAGCTGTAGTATCTACTGACTTTACTGGAGCGACAGGTTCTGCAGGACGAACTGGCGTTGGCGTTACGTCCACAATTTGCTTCTGCTCAACTGGCGGGGGTGTTTGCCCTAAAGGTTTCACATCGCTTGGCGGCAAAGACTTTACAGTTGTTCCTAGGTTTTGTTCGCCTTGCCCAGGGTTTTGCATTTCGGCAAGCTGTTTATCTTTCAACTCGATAATTTGCTGCATTGTCGCCAACTGCTTTTCGAGTGCGTCAAGCTTGGCTTGCAACGCTTGATCAACGGCAGTAGTTTCAGTTGCCTTAACTGGTTTTTTTTGAGTGTCTGTAACGCTGGTACCAGTCGTTGATGTTCCTTTTGTACTTGCAGATTGCTCACTGGACGGTGCAACGGTTTCATTACCCGAAACCGTTGATTCTGTTGGCGCAACTAGTTTTAACTGATTTTCTGCCGTTTCTTCTTTAGCAACCTGTGTTGCCTCAGCAGCCGGAGAAAGGTCAGTGTGATTTAACCATGCCTGATTATGCCGACCAAACGCAGCCAAAGCCTCCTGACGGGTCATTTGCTGAACTTCGTTTTTCTCCGGTACTTTTAGTGATTTACCGGCCGATAACGCGTTAACATTTGGCTGATAAAACGCTTGCGGGTTATTTTCGTATAACGCCATCATCATCTGCTCTACAGAAACGCCGCTACCGCCCTTTGCTCTTGCAGCTACTTTCCATAAAGTGTCATTTCTTCGTGCGACTACCTGTCCTCCATAAATTCCAGATGAATTAACGCGCTCCCTAGATTTGACGCGATGCCTGATTGCGGGCTGAGACCTGGGCGAATAAATTTCTTCCTGTGGTTGATATGTGTTGTAACTAGGCGCCGGCTGGGTTGGTTGGTAACTTGGTTCTTGATATTCAGCAGGAGGATCAACCAATACCGTAAATTCTCGATATAGGTTACCTTTAGGCCAACTCACTTCCAACAAAAAATTTAGGTAAGGCTCTTTTAAAGCCTCAGTAGACGTTACTTTAACAACAACAGAGCCATTCGGCTTCACAATCGGCTTGAACCTGACTTTCGAGAGAAAATAAGACCAAGATACACCCGCTGCGTCGAAACGCTCTGATGGTGCCAAGTTCACTTTAATACTCTTTGGATTTTCGCCGGGCGAAACCATCAACGAAATTTCAGCATTAAGATTCTGATTAAGGGCCGAGCGCACTCTTATATCGCCTATTCCCAGCGAATGACCACTCACAGGAGCCAGTAACGATACTACTGTTAGAGCTTTAGTTAAGTTGCGCACGCATCCATCTCCTTAAAAATTAACCACAATGTTTTACCACACAGGTCACGATTATAGTAGTAAGATTAGCCTAGATATAATTTTTTACCAGCACTTCAGCGATCTGGACGCTATTCAAAGCTGCGCCTTTCCTGACGTTATCGCCAACCACCCACATGTTAACGCCTTTGGGATGAGATATATCTTCCCTGATACGACCGACGAACACATCATCGTGCCCTGATGACTCGGTTACAGCTGTAGGATAGCCGCCATTAACCCGCTCATCCATGACTTTAACGCCAGGGGCATTAACCAGTAATTTACGCACCCCATCTGCGTCTATTTTTTGCCGGGTTTCGATATGAACGGCTTCTGAATGACCATAAAAAACAGGCACCCTGACCGCTGTAGCGTTAACCTTAACGGTATTATCGCCCAATATTTTCTGGGTTTCCCAAACCATTTTCATCTCTTCTTTGGTGTAACCGTTATCCATGAAAACATCAATCTGGGGTAACACATTAAATGCAATCTGCTTAGGATAAACCTTGGTTTCGATAGGTTGTCCGTTTAACAATTTTGCAGTCTGACTAACGACTTCTTCAATGCCTTTTTTGCCCGTACCGGAAACTGCCTGGTAAGTGCATACATTAATTCGATCAATGCCTACAGCATCATAAATGGGTTTTAACGCCACTAACATCTGGATGGTAGAGCAATTTGGATTTGCTATGATCCCACGATTTTTATAATCAGCGATTTTTTCAGGATTAACCTCTGGCACAACCAGCGGAATATCGTCGTCATAACGGAAGTGCGAGGTGTTATCCACCACAATGCAACCCGCCGCTGCGGCCTTAGGGGCATATTCCGCAGAAACCGAACCTCCAGCAGAAAATAAACCGATATGCGCTTTGCTGAAATCGAATTCAGCCAAATCCTGGACTTTAAGGCTTCCACCTTTAAAGGGGATACGTTTTCCTACAGATTTACTACTGGCAAGGGCGTAAACATTATCGACTGGAAAATTTCGTTCTTCTAGGATCGACAACATCGCCTCACCCACTGCTCCTGTTGCGCCTACCACTGCAACATTATAAAGTTTAGTCATTTTTACTCGCTTTGCATGTTCGGCCAACCCAAGGCTTCGAAACCAACGGTTGACTTCATTTTAAAATTAAATTTAATTGTGCACTACCTAAACTAAAACCCAAGGGGTTGTTGGATAGTAACTACCCCAAGATACGGTAAATTTTTCCTGTGATTTCATCAACCCCACCTACGCCTGTTATAGATTGGAATTTAACACCCCGCTCCGGTGCAGAGTAATAATCGACTAATGGCTTGGTTTGCAGATGATAAACACCTAACCGCTTACGTACCGTGTCTTCTTTATCATCATCACGTTGAATTAATTCCTCATCGGTAACATCGTCGATGCCTTCAGTTTTAGGTGGGTTGAACTCGACATGATAAGTGCGGCCAGATTGCATGTGAACCCGGCGACCCGCCATACGTTTTACAATTTCTTCATCATCAACGACGATCTCGATAACTGTATCAATGGTAACTCCCATAGCTGTAAGCCCCTCGGCTTGGGCTATTGTCCTCGGAAAACCGTCTAGCAAAAAACCGTTCACACAATCATTCTGGGTGATACGCTCTTTTATTAAACCGAGGATAATATCATCAGACACCAACCCCCCCGCATCCATGACTTGCTTTGCGGCAACCCCTAAAGGCGACCCTGCACGCACCGCTGCCCGTAACATGTCTCCAGTAGAAATCTGGGGGATCCTATATTTTTCCGTAATAAACTGGGCTTGCGTGCCTTTTCCTGACCCCGGACTGCCTAAAAGGATGATTCGCATCAATTAACTCCTAAAGATAATTCGTTGATAATGAATATCGAAATTTAACAAAATTTTTATTTATGCTCTAAGTTTACATTAAGAGTTACTTGTGATGTCTATGTATTTTATTACATATCTGATCGAATCTCTTACAAAAAATATAAAATTCAAACCCTTTATTACCCAATAACGCCCTAAGTAAAACGGGTATTCTATAGTGCTAAGCAGCGTTTACCCATAGAAAATAATCAGCCCTAACTCACAATCTATTAAATTTCCTGTTTATTTTCACTTAAAATCGTCCCAAAGCTATACTTTTAGCATAAACTTTGGCTAAATACCTTCGCCCCAACCAAAACCTTAAGCATGATGACTAGAAAAGTTTTAAACCCAATACCGCGTACCCTCAGCATCCTGATTATTGCTAACCTGCTTACTGCTTGCTCAACCGCGCCTACTAATGATGGCGACCAGAAGGATCCTTGGGAAGGTTGGAACCGCGATGTTCATGGCTTTAACAAAGATGTTGATGACGCAATATTAAAGCCCGTGGCCAAAGGCTATCAAGAGGCAGTACCAAATCCTGTCGATGAAGGAATTACCAATGTATTCAGCAATATCAACGATATCGGCGTTACGATTAACGATTTTCTGCAATTAAAATTCCTTCAAGGTGGAATGGATGCCAGCCGGTTTCTGATTAACACCACCGTGGGTTTAGTTGGCGTGTTTGACGTTGCTAAAAAGATCGATTTACCAAAACATGATGAGGATTTTGGCCAAACACTGGGATTTTGGGGCGTCCCTAACGGTTCTTACATGGTGTTGCCATTTTTGGGGTCAAGCACACCTCGGGATACCGTTGGGCTGATATGTGATGCCTTATTGAACCCACTCACTTACGTTTCATTTTTTGGTGGCGTTGCCGCCAATGCTGCAACTGCAGGCGCAACGGCAATAGACGTGACCGATACCCGGTCAGACATTATGTCTACGGAAAAAATCGTAAATGAAGCCTCAATAGACCGCTACGACTTCCTTAAGAATGCTTACCTGCAACGCCGGCAGTTTCTGGTTTATGATGGCAACCCGCCGGAAGAAGATGAAGACGACCTATTATCAAATGAAAACACGGGAAACAGTACAGAGGTCACTAACCAATCAACGCCAACTACCATGAGCATCGGCACATCTCCCAACTCAACATCAGTTAATGTTATAGACAACTCAACAACATTGCCCAAACAAGAAACGCCTACGGTTGCCCCGGTTATTGATAACTCCAAACACATCCTGGATTTGTCAGTACCTGAAAATTAATATTTGCCTAGCCCGCTAAACCTGAATGCTCTAAACAATTAAGCTAATACTGCCTAAAACTAATCCCATTTAGTCTCATCAGTATCAGCAAAATCATTATCATTATTCCTATCCCAACGCCGGATTCCAGTACTGGTCAACTGCAATTTACCATTACCAGCCTGCGCACCTGTTGGTGTTGCTGTCAAGGTATAGTTATTCGCATCTGGAACGGTGATGGTTAAATCATAAGCCTTTGTACCGCTCTCAGGACTTTGACGCGGACCGTTTTCAGGTGTTCCTGTGTCTGGTGTTGCCGTGCCACAATTTGTCTCAGCTGTACCAGTCGATACCGCAGCATCGCAGTAAGTACTATTTTCTGTGAAATTACGCTCCATAACATTTGCCATGTTCATTAGCGTACCTTGAGCATCAGCTCTTCGCGATTTTTTTACACTTTCTTGATAATTGGGAATAGCTATTGCTGCCAGTATGCCAATGATGGCTACAGTTATCATTAGCTCAATTAAGGTAAAGCCTCTATTTTTCGTATAAACAAACACTTCTCTCACCACAACATGCAATAAAAACCAAGTATAACGTTATATATCCCTTAATTTTATCTTTAGACAAAACTAAAAACACTGATAATTATTTATCTGGGATAATTTCTTGCCAATTTAAGCGCCCTCTCAGGCCACCAGGTATAGCCAAAATGGTCGTACCCACCCCACCTCTATTCTCACCATCGCTCAAAGAGGAAACCCCGACACCTTGATTCACAGTGGGATCGGACGGGGTGATGATTCTTGTCCCACCAATTGATGCCCCAATCTGAAACCCTGCTGCTGACGAATCAGAACCGTCAATTTTGCCACTTTTGTCAGTATCGAATACCGCACTAGCATATAAACCGCCACTGGCATAATCCAATGCCATCAACCAACCTGTGCCTGCATCACAAATAGTAGTCCCAGGTATAAGCGTATTAAAAAAGATTAAATTACTAACGAGTGTAGGTATACCTGTCGTACGCTCCCCGGAAATTGGATAATCAATATACCAGCCCAAATGAGTGGGGTTACAGGTCGTTGCCGGCGAACAATCAGCCGCTGGATCGCTAGTTGAAGTCCGCCATGTAATGGCTCTAGCCGTAGGAATACGAAAAGTGCCGGCTGTTGTTGTCTTTGTGCATGAGTCCTCTGCTGTTATCGGGCTGGGACAACTCGTAGACGTTGACAAAGTCTGCTGAAGTAAATTTGCTGCTCGTGCACCAACAGTTGTCGTCCCATCGTTTTTATCCCATATTCCGTAGAATGTTTGGGTATTGGTGCTGGTAGCGTCCGAATTTTCAAAAAATTTGCCGGTGCCAAACAACACCAATTGGCCACTAACAGGATGCAATGTTACTTCAGGTGGCCAAAAGATAGGTTGGGATTTCGGGGTGGAACTTGCGTCCATAGCTTTGAATAATGGGGTACAAGTGCTTGGGGTGGTATTTCCACAAGTGGCCGTAGAAAACGCAACTTTCCAATTCGACGTATCATTTTTATCTGTTGAATTTTTGTCCACCAAAAACTTCCACATATTCCCTTTCAAATCGCCCGCATAGATTATGTCGACAATGCCATCGTCATTGCTATCAAAAGGAACCGGGGTGGAAAGGCCATTGTCTGAACCGGCTGTAGACTCGGCAACTATCTTCACATAGTCGGTAGTACTCCATGTACCATCCATACCGTCTTTAATAAATAAGATATAAAGTACTGCTTTTCCATTAGCACTATTGTAGCCATTACCAAGGATTACCGCCCATTTGTCATTCCCCATTTTTACGATTTGTTTGGCTTGCAATGTTGAAGGATCAGCAGGAGAAGTGTTATAGGCGTAACCCATGTCCGTTTCATTGAACTCCCAGAGGAAAATATCGGCCGCTTTGGCTTCTGTAAAATTGGCCGGATCGGTCACATCAAGTGCATAGTACCCTTTACCTCCACCACCCATTGCTCCCACAAGCACTGACCGCCAGTCATTCGTTGACGACCCTAGGTCTGCATCAGCAACCATCGGTGAACTATCAACAAAATAGAGATGATTCTGGTTGTAATTCTGGGCAGTCAATTTGCTTAGATTTGGAAACACTTGACTCGGAAGAAAAGCCAACACTTCATTGCCAGAGGTAGAAGTTAGAGCACCGGAAGGGGTTGTCGAGAAATCAAGTGACGCATCGAAACCATGCAACATACCATCATTACCACCCACATAGACCACAGGTTTACGGCTTAACTTACTGCGCCTAAATGTATTGTAACCAGGGAAATCAACATCCGACAAACCAGACGAAGGCGCTCCTAAATACCAAGGATTGGAGTTAACCACATCACCTAGTTTACTGGTGGGGCGTTGACGAAAATTATCTATTGTACTACCTGAGGCACAGGTAAATGTGCCACCAGCCGCTTCGTGGCTGGCACTGCCCCGCAAATAAGCAATGCGCTCCAGACCACAGCTATCGGTAACGTTATTTGCATTTTTATCCAGATAATACTTTTGAGTATCTGCCGTCACTGAATCACCGGTTAAGTTTGCATAAGCAAAAGCCACACCATCGCCTGTAACGCCTTTGGTAATAATGACTCGTCCACTACTATAATTTTGTGAATTGATTTTGCTCCCTCCATCCCATTCAAAAGGAAGCGTAAGCACACCTTCACTGCTGATTTGGTAAGACAAAAGCTGCCCACTCCAATCTGAACTTTTAAATTTTGCTTGAAATACCCGGCTTCCGGTTCGTAGGCTGCTAGAGTTGGTGGCCACCGACGAAGATGAACTTTCTCTGGAAAGGATTTCAGTAAATGTTCGATCCAACTGTTGTTTAAGCTTGGTAGCATTAGTCACAAGGAAATAGCTGTCGGGAACCCCATCTGCACCATCACGGTTATCCCATTCTTTTATACCGCTAGTTTCATCCAAAGCATTGTTATTGTTAATATCAACAAAGCCACCCCACTTGGCGGCATACCATAAAGGATCATGATCTACGAAAGCCGCTTCAGAATTTGTGCCAGTAGAAAAATTACGGGTCGTAATCGTCGGTAATGGTTGACCTGACGTATTTGGTGTATCCAAATAATAATCTACATCACTTGTTGTATCTGGATCTCTTATCTCGAGATAAATACCATCCGCCGACGTACCATCAATCACATACCCCATATGCTGTATACAACCACCCGCCGCGTAGTTAGAAGATATCTTAACATCCACTGTATTATTCGCTAAAGCTGTCAACTCGTACTCAGCAATTGCATCCATATCGTGATCGGAACCATACTCTGAATCCTCATAATTAATACGAAATTTCGCATATGGCCTACCACTATTGGTAGCTGTATCGGTATTGCTGGTATTGGTATTAGCAACAGTGTCCACGTAGAAATCAACTATGGTATTGGTAGGTTGATAATTTCCTTTCGTAGTCGTAACACTGCCACAGCCCCCCACTGTTTTACCAAAGGGTACCAAGGTTATCGTTTTATTATTGATTGGGAAGGATATTCGCGGCAAAGGCGAAGCTAGGGCTACACTGAAAGTGTCGGTTTTCTGATTACCGGTAACAGTATTCAAATCGTTAGTTTTACCATACAGAGCAACACTGGCTGCGTAGTACCCCCCTTGTTGCGTAGGCTCTTCTGGAGAAAGCCCACGCATTGTGCCAAAGCTGGTAACCGTTTTATCAGTAGGTGCGCCGTCATAGGTATTGCTAGACTGCCCAATAAACAATGTTTTTGATGCGCCAGCGCCATATTCACTAACCCAAATACTATCACTCAAATTTTTAACATTTAAACCACTGATATCACCACTAAAAGTGGATGGCGTCAACGCCGATGGGGCAGTATATTCAAACCGCCCAGGCAACTGATTCGTATCGAAATTTGGGTTAATGTCACTAATAACCATTTGTGACGGCTTAGAACAAGACGGATAACCGCCTCCACCGCTGGCTGTAGCGACATAAGGGTCTTTCCAGGCCGGCAAGGGAAGACCTAATGTACTGTCGTCCGTGCTTCCAGTATAAGAAAAACCTGTAGTCGGAGTGGTTTTTCCGGCAAAATAGCGTAACCCTTCATACATCATTTCCGCAGTGGGGTTACCCCACATCCGACAGCGGTTTTCTGCTAAAGGTGCATTAACCTCAGGCACACCACAGTTCTGATCGTAAGAATAGCTATTGCCAAAACCGACAATTTTCAAGGCATCAAGTGTTTTAATAATACCATTGGTGCTGGAAAGAATACCTGTAGTCGCGGCAATCTCGTCGGTAAAAGAGGAGACATTTTTCCTCAACACCCCCCCGGATTCATTTTTGTCATATGACCCCGTGAACAAGCCAAAGGCCATCCTGTCATTTTCCCCATATTGCTGCAAAATTCCACTGGGTTTGTACACTGTAGGATTATTGGCAGGATAACCCCGGCACTCTTCATTTTCCAACAACCCAGCTACACAAGCTTTAACCTTGACAACATAATCGGTCATCGTGGAGGCAGGTATCGATTTCTGCCAATATAGGTAGTAACTATCCCCACCATCGTTTTCCTGGTGGCGAAATTTGATTGTGTGGGTACCCGCTGACAAAGTCACTGTAGCTGAATGGCTATCCAAAGAACTATCGCCGTTATTGCTGCCATGACCACCGTACCAATAGGCAACAACAAAACCATCGATTCTGACATCAACAGCATCATCACCATCAACCGCAAGCTTATAGCTACCGCCTTGACCGGCAGGAATGACCAAATTACCCTCGAAAATCGTTAAGTATTCATTATCACCACAATCAGTTCCAGAATGAAAAGAATTACCGCTACCGTTGATATTGGAGGCACTACCACTTCCGCATTTTTTTCCTTCTATACCGTAAGTACTAACCAAACCGTCAAACTCAGTCTCTGAATCAGCAAAACCATTACCACCGTTATCAATGCCACTGCCTTTATAATTTTTTGTTTTGTAAGTTGTTTGAGTTAACCCCGAAAAAAAAGTACTTGGCATAATGTTCCAGCTTGAGCTACTTGCTGCAACGACACAGTTACTCCGTGAATTATTACCTGTCGCGCATTGCACTCCTGCAACTGGCCGCTCGATAGACAACCATTCCCACACCCGAAACGTACTATCATTTAACACCCGTAGAATTGGCAGGCCTTTAAGGCTAGGACAGGAAGGGTCTGTATTATCTGGGCACAACAAACTGGTGTTAGCAAATAAATGTCGCGTACCCAACATCGGTTGGGAAAGTGGCGCAAACAGAGAAATATCATAACCGTCGACTGTAGTGCTGGTGTATTCCTTACCCCAACTGTGCGCATCCTGGGGAATGTATGATCGTTCCAGCACCGTTTCTGTTGTTGTATCAGAACTTCGCTTACCACCATAGAGTACGCGTCTAAGCGCATCCATTCTGGACATAGTCAGATAGTTTAGGAAATCACCGCTCCATTTACTGGTGCATGTTTTATCGGTTGTGGTATTACTGGGGCTAAAGACACCTGAACTGTAGGTATAGCATTTATAAGAATCAAAATAACCGTAGTATTTAATTGCCGGATTGTAGTGAATATCGAGCTTACCGTCGCCAGTAATATCTGATGCATCGTTATAAGCTTCATAGTACAGCTTATGGTCTCGCTCCATCGTCAGCATGATCAGCGGCGTTCCAGATACGGTAAGGTTAAGCGGAACCTGTGAAATATTTAATGCCGCCATCACAGGTAACGGCAAATAACTTAACAGCACGATAGACAGCAAGCACTTCGCGTTCATTTTTACCCCATAACAACAAAAGACCAGCCCGTTCACAAGCACCATCTCACCACTTCCTGTAACAGCACGACTGTAGAATCACGCATACCTTGCGCACGCGCAGTAATACGATGATAGAATTTGCAAGAATTATCTCCACTAACGTTTTTTTTAAAGACTTCGATTAAATAGCGTGGTTGTGCTGAAAGCCCACCACCTAGTGCTGTAGCTCCCGTAAATTTGCCATACTCAACACTGGGCGCACCGGTCATATCACTTTCTGTCCCCCATGGCTTTTTCGCAGGATCGCCAATACAAAGTCCGTCATCGGTGATATCTGTGGTCGATTTTCCACAATCCACCAGGAAACCGCTTAAGCCATCAAAAGGTTGCTGGGTAGTTTGGTCGTAATCTTTATGCTTAGTGGCGGTAGATATACGCTCACCCCTGATATCCCGCTCCGCATCCCTCAGTGCCGCTTCTGCGGCCTGGAATGCAATGTTGCGGTCACGCATGTTGCCCGCCATTTTTTCCTCAAGCCCAGCGGTTTGCATACCCGTTACACCAATCAATGTAAGCAATAGCAGCATAATTAAACTGACCAGCAGTACGGCTCCAGATTGAGATTTTAGTGTATTAAAATTGGGCTTGATCATGTTGTGGTCAGGTAGGAAGCCGGTTCCGCACCGCAAAGGTAGACGTAATTACCCGACGTATACGCCGATCAGGTGCCGGATCTGTTGTGACACCATTAAATTTATAGGGTAATGGCTTGCTGGTCACATTATCGTCAAGGGTACGCAATAATAAACTGACACGAATACTGGTGACTTTTTCCCAATCTGCACTGGTAGCCGCTGGGGCAGTCGTATAGTAATTTGGCGCTTTCGCTGGATCAGCCGCATCAGAGTCAGTATTGATACCATAGAGAACCTGCATGTTTTCTACACCCTCAACAAGCTGTGCGTCAGCCTTCCCCAACAAACTTGGTTGCCCACCTGAATCGGCAATTGAATAAGTCACCGTCTCTACTGGTTTAGCCGTTCCACAGGCCTGTAGCGTCCACGTTAAGCTTAACGTATCTGCTGCGCTACCTGTACCGTTGGTTCCAAACACACCGGCCGAACCTGGCATTGTGGTTGATGTGCCATCGGTCATTTTGTAAAGTGATTTAACTCGATCTGTGGGACAGGCTCTGTAATCCGCCATACGGATGTCCCTTGCGATAAAATCCATCGCAAAACGGCCATTTTCCTGCATTCTGGACAAAGCTTCATTAACCCGGTAGCTCTGCTTGGTACTAACAAAAATTTGTATAATTCCACTTATAAGAACCACACCTATTGAGAGAGCAATCATAATCTCAATCAACGTCAGACCCGATTGCTGACGACCTGGCTTTGTTGACGTTATTTTCATAGTTGAAAACGCAACAAAAAATTTGATGTATCGGATGATTCGCCATCATCATCGCTTTCATTTTGAGGGCGTTTTTCAACCCAACTAACGGTAATCGTATAAATCGAATTAGTGTAGGCAATACT
Source organism: Methyloglobulus sp. (assembly GCA_965247625.1). GTDB lineage: Bacteria > Pseudomonadota > Gammaproteobacteria > Methylococcales > Methylomonadaceae > Methyloglobulus. Next base: position 298,529 of record CBDFHL010000002.1, read on the forward strand.
CCCTGTGCCACTTGGCAATGTGGTTGAAAGGGTTTCTTTCCATTGGTACAGATCATTTTGTGCCATTTTCCCGGTGGTACAGCTAGTACTTACCTCATTACAGGCAGTTTGCACACTAGGTGTAGTGGTGGTGATATAGGCGCTGGTTGAAAATTTTCTTGCCTCGGTGATATTGGCACGCATCCGGTCGGCAATATCGTAAGCTAATAGCGATGCTTGACTACGATTGAATGAACTTTGGCTATTTTTAAGCCCAAACACTTGTAAATTAGCTAATCCCAATAAACCAACGGCAAGAATAATCATGCTAACTAACACTTCAATCAAGGTAAATCCTGCAATTTTTGACATGATCTAAAAGTCTAATGTAGTTAATAAGCTCGAAAATTCATTTTTAATCAACTAACTTATTGGGTTTTAATTGGTTACACTGGCATGCTTTTTAACGTTCTATTGAAACACCTTATTTCACGTAAATGGGGACGTTATACAAGACGTAATTTCGGCGCCGCTAGCTTTGTTAGGAATCCCATCATTATCGTCATCCCCCGCTAGCCCTATTCTGCCTGTGGCACTAATAGTAAGAAGCTTGGCGGTGTATGCTTCTGGCAAGTTATTACCATCAGTGTTGTCGCAGATAACAAAACTTGCAGCAACATTACTTTTTCCAGTAGGCTCATACCGAATATAGTTTGCAGCAGTCCCCCTTAAAGTAAATGTAGAAGGCAATCCTTGATAAACCCTGAGCACACAATCAACCCCCGCCTCACAGGTGGTACCGGCTGTCGCATCATTAAAAACGTTTTCTTTTGCTGTGGTTGAGCGATCAACATCAACAAACACCTGCCAACCATTCTCCCAATTTGTGCCCGTTTTTCTTACCACAACCATTTTCCCGCGCTTTACTGACTCACTTCTCGCCAAATTCAACGTCGTGACAAACTCATTTACTTGAGTAGTTAACCGGTTGCTTCTGATAGTTCCGATGAAATTGGGGACAGCTAAACCTGTTACAATACCGGCAATGCTTACAGTTACCATTAACTCCATCAATGTGTAGCCTAAATTTTTCCGCGACTGCTGGAGCTTATAATGTGTCATATAGCCGTTAGTTGTTTACCTATTCGTAACCTTGTTTAATTTTTAAGCTAAAATACCGAAATAATTCAATATATTAATAGAGCCAGATAACTATGTATCTGAATAAGCTAATAAAATTTATGCTACTTAACCCTCTAAAAAGAGATGCCAATGACTCGTTTTTACTATTTAAAGAAGCCATTGAAGCCCACTAAACATAGCCCGCACCTAGACTTAATCGTGCTACCATTAAGTTTAGGTGTTTTTTTAAATTTTGCAGAATGTCAAATTTCAAACCAGCGCAGCTAGCTGACCGCTTCGGTAGAAAGGTCGATTACCTTCGTATTTCCATCACTGACCGTTGCGACTTCCGCTGCGTCTATTGCATGTCCGAAGAGATGACATTTTTGCCACGTGCACAGGTATTATCTCTAGAAGAAATTTACCTAATTGCCAAAGCATTTACTGAATTGGGCGTTAAAAAAATCAGGATAACCGGCGGCGAGCCCTTGGTTAGGAAAGGCGCAGTTGAGTTGTTGGCTAAGCTTGCTAAGCTTGACGGCTTAGTTGAGCTGGTATTAACCACAAATGGTTCGCAACTGTATCACATGGCTGTACCGCTTAAAGAGGCCGGTATTAAACGCATCAACATTAGCTTGGATACGTTGGATGCCGCAAAATTTAAGACAATTACCCGTACTGGCGAGTTGTCACACGTTTTGCGAGGAATTGATGTAGCCAGATCGGTGGGTTTCGGCCGGATTAAGCTTAATTCAGTAATCCTAAAAAATATTAATCATCTCGAAGCTGGCGATCTTGTGCAGTTTGCGTTGGATAAAGCTATTGATATCAGCTTTATTGAAGAAATGCCGCTCGGTAAAGTTAGTAATCATGACCGCGCTTCAGCTTATTATTCCAGCGATCAGATTAAAGCCGACTTAGCCGACCGGTTTACTTTAATCCCTTCGGCGGAAAAAACCGGCGGACCTTCTGTATATTATCAAGTAGAGGGGGCGCAAACTAAAATTGGGTTTATTTCCCCACACAGCGCTAATTTTTGTAGTACCTGTAACCGTGTTAGATTAACTGTTGAAGGGCGCTTATTGTTATGTTTGGGCAACGAACATTCAGTTGACCTTAAACAGGTTATCCGGTCTAACCCTGGTAATGAAGCATTATTAAAACAAGCCATTATTGATGCAATGCTAATTAAGCCGGAAAAACATGAATTTGATATTCATGAACAACCGGTTATCTTAAGACACATGAGTGTGACTGGCGGCTAGCACAACGCTGATACCTAACAAACCTGTCACACTTTTTCGATTTTTTGTTTGGCGCCACTAATAGCCAACAAAAAATACGTTATCATTAGAGAAATTTACGATAAAACCTGAACTTTTGAGGAGGCTAAAATCATGGCGTTGTTCGCATCATTCACAAAAAAATCCAAACTTGATGCAGCGGTAAAAAAAACTGCTCAGGCACGAGATAGCGAAAGCAGTACGGCAGACCAATTATTTAAAGAAGTGTATCAAGATTATGCCGATATTATGGCCGGTGATAGCTTACGCGCCGCAACTCTCTATCACTGGGGGGTTGCCTTATTGCACCAAGCCAAAATGAAAAGCCCTGCGGAAGCTATTAACATTTACCGGAATGCGATTGCGAAATTTTCGTTTTGTATGACCATCGAACCAAGTTATCTCGCTGCGGCTATCGATGCCGGTGTTGCTTGCATGGATTTGGCACGAGCCAGAGGTGTGGCTACCAGCGATGAACTATACGAAATGGCAAAACGCCAATTTGAAAAAGCTAACTCCATCCAAGCAGGTTCAGCAGCTTATAATCTGGCCTGTATTTATGGTTTGCGCGGAGATAATGATAGCTGTCTTGCCGAGCTAAAAATAGCAAAAGAAAAAGGCAGCTTGCCCGATAAAGCTGATATTTTTGCTGACCCTGATATGGCAAGCGTTGTAAAAGAGAAATGGTTTACTGGCTTTTTTGATTCAATCGAAAAAGAAAAACGGGCTGAAGAAGAAAGGAAGCAAGCTGAAAAAACCGCCGCTGAAGCGGCTATAAAAGCTGAAAAAGAGAAAAAAGATAATGCTTACGATCCGTATCGCTCTAAAAGCATCAAAGCCGATGAGACCGACAAGCCTAAAGAAACCAGCAAGCAAACAACAGCTAAATCAGAAAAAACCGGTGAAGACATCAGCACCGAAGAAGCTGCTGAGAGCATTACAGATAATACTGAGTAAATTACGTTAATCACGGAATTTGTAAACTCTTAAAAGCATCGAGGTACTTTATTAGAGTACCTCGATATCATAAATGGTCAGCCTTTAGTTTCCGGGGGAGGCAACACTTTTTGATCATCTTCGCCTTGCTGATTGATTGCTGAATAACAATCCATAATACTTTCTGTATAAACCGAATGAGCTTTGGCTAATTCTTGCGGTGAACCAAATTCACTGCGCAACTCTTCGAGCGTCTTTTTAGGATCGCTGCTTTTCGCCAACGTTAACATTTTGGCATAATTACGGTATGCCGCTAGGCGGTCTGGATCAAAAGGGAAAAAACCTGGCATCCTGCTATAAGTTGTGTCCGTAACGCAATCCGCCATTTTCTCCGGTTCAATGTTGTAGTCTTTAACATCTTGTTCCTTCTTCATTTCTTCTAGTACGACTTCCTCAAAATGATTTTTGTCTGCACAAGCAGACAACAACATAAGAGACGCGAGACTAATTAACAACTTCTTATTCATACTTATAATACCAGCCGATTGATTTATTTTATTTTTAAGCGTTTTTTGGACATTTTACAGATAAATTTGTTATCTTTCGTTAAGAATACAACTCATTCAGTGCCTGAGCCACCCATTCTTCCGCTTCTTGATTAACTTCAGCCGCTTTACGGCCTTGCGTTTGAATTACTGGCCCAATTTTAATTTTAATTTCCCCTGGATATTTTAAAAAACTGTAGCGGGGCCAGCACTTGCCGGCATCAAGCGCAACGGGCACTACTGGGTAACCGGATTTTTGCGCTAATAAAGCCCCCCCTGCACTAAACGGCTTCATTTGGCTTACTGGCATTCGAGTACCTTCAGGAAAAACAACAACCCATAGACCGTCCTTTAAAGACTGGGTTCCAACAGTGACTAATTTTCGTAATGCCGCGTGTTTGCTATTCCTATCGATAGCAATAGGTTTTAAAGTCGCCATTGCCCATCCCCAGAACGGTATCCACAATAAAGACTTTTTAAATAGCGAAGTTTGCATAGGGAAAATGCATCTAAAAGCGATTGTTTCCCAAGCAGATTGATGATTACTGAGGATTACCGCCGCACTATTGGCTGAAATATGCTCCAAGCCTTCGACTTTATAACTGATGCCACAGCAGATTTCAGCTATTTTTAATACTGTGCTTGCCCATACCTTGCCAACGTTATAACGGACGACAAAAGGAAAAATTACGCAAGCCAACACTATTGGGGCAAATATAATCGTAGATATTACCAATGCTACAAAAAATGCCGCCGAACCCACGTATATCCTAATGTTATTATTCTGAAAGGATATATTTGGCAGCATCATAAAGATTGTCAAAAGCAGGGATATTAAGGTTAGAAGTTGCAAAGGTGGCAGCACCTTTACCCGTTTTTACTAAAATTGGTAGGGCATTAACAGCCAAAGCTGCTTGAACATCCCTTAAAGAATCGCCAATACAGGGGATTCCAGCTAACTCAACCCGGAAGTCTAAAGCAAATTTTTGGAATAAACCGGGCTTTGGTTTACGACAATCACACAAATTATCCGGTCCGTGCGGACAATAATAAATTGCTGAAATTGTCCCACCCTTATCCGCAAGCATCTGCTGCATTTTTTCATGGATTTTTGCCAGCATGGTTTCATCTAATAAACCTCGTGCTACCCCTGATTGATTCGTAATGACCACCACATCATAACCCTGTTTATTAAGTAAAGTAATTGCTTCAAGACTACCTTCAATAGGTCGCCATTCATCAGGCGACTTGATGAAGTCATCAGAGTCGTGATTGATAACTCCATCCCGATCTAGCAAGACATAACGACGTAGCGACACGATATAACTTTACGACTGTAATTTGGATATATCGGCAACCTGCAAAAACTGCTCAGACAGCATATTCAGCAATGCCAGCCGCCTTGACCGAAGGTCAATGTCGTCACATATAACCATTACTTTATCGAAAAAGGCATTAACCGCAGGTTCGGTAAGGGCAAGCCTAATCAAAACAGCTTGATAATCGTTACTGATTAGAAAGGGTTGAATATCTATTGCCGACTGCTTAGCAACATCAAACAATTGAAGCTCTTCCATTTCAACCAAATCGCCAACATTATCGGTGGGCGAGGTTCCTGACTTCTTTAAAATATTACGGATCCGTTTGTTAGCCGCCGCCAAACCGGCTGATTCAGGTAATTGTCGGAAAAATTTAACGGCTTGCAAACGGTTCATAAAATCTAAAGGCCGTACAGGATTAACCGTTATCACCGCATCGAACTCATCGGGGGCAAAACCTCGATCCAGACAATAGCCACGTAAGCGGTCGAAAATAAAATCAACCACCAATTTACGGGTTTCGCCTGGATTAAAATCATGATGATACTGTGCTAATGCCGAATCCACTAAGCCTACCAGATCAATATTTAGCTCAGCTTCGATAAGAATTCTCAGTACGCCTAACGCTGCTCTCCGCAAACCATAAGGATCTTTATCACCGGTTGGAATCAAGCCAGCACTAAAGATACCGGTTAAGGTATCAATTTTATCGGCGAGTGCAACCACTTGACCTGTTAAACTTGCCGGAATTACGCCACCGGATTGCTTAGGTAAATAGTGCTGCTCAATAGCTTCAGCAACCTCAATCGGCTCACCATCGGCAAGTGCATAATAACGTCCCATAATGCCTTGCAGGTTATCAAACTCATTAACCATATTTGTGAGCAAATCAGCTTTTGCCAACAACGCCGCCCGCTTTGCAAAGGTAACATTGGCGTTCACTTGAACAGCGATTATTTCGGCAAGATTAACCACACGCTGATTCTTTTCAGCTAAAGTGCCAAGTTTTATTTGAAAGACGATGTTAGCTAAAGTTGCAACGCGATCTGCCAGCGAGCTTTTCCTGTCTTGTTTCCAGAAAAATTCAGCATCAGTCAGGCGTGGCGTAATTACCCGTTCGTTACCTTCTTTGATCGACGCAGGCCGAGTGCTTTCGATATTACTGAATGTAATAAAAAAGGGAAGCAATGCACCATTAGTCTTTTTAACTGGAAAGTATTTCTGGTTAGTTTGCATAGTAGTTATCAATACTTCCGCAGGCAACTCAAGAAACCGTGGGTCGAATGCACCGGTTACCGGCACCGGCCATTCATTGAGTGCGGCAATCTCTTCCAGCAAATCGTCTTCGATATACGCCACACCATTAACTGCAGCGGCTGATTGTTGAGCCTTATCCTTAATAATCGCTTTTCTTTGCTCAATATCTACAATCACTTTGCCTTGTTGGTACAAAGTATCACTGTAATCTTCTGGATTGGTTATAGTGATTAGGTTTGACGCATGAAAACGATGGCCTTGGGTAACCCGATCGGTTGTCAAACCAAGGATTTCAGTTTCTATAACATCATTGCCGTAAAGCAACATTGCCCAATGTACCGGCCTGACAAACTCTGTAGCAAAACTACCCCAGCGCATCCGTTTAGCTATAGGTAATGCTGTAATGCTTTGACGAATGATACCGGGAATTAATTGCTCAGTGGGTTGACCCTTAACTACTTGATTGGAAACTAGCCATTCACCTTTATCAGTTTTTAAACGCTCTAGTTGCGCAAAAGTCACACCACAACTTGCCGCAAAACCCTCTGCCGCTTTACTGGGTTTGCCATCTGGCATGTAAGCCGCTTGAATAGCAGGCCCACGTTTTTCAACAACTTTATCTGGCTGTTGGCTAGACAGGTTCTCGATGAATACGGCTAAGCGCCTTGGTGTCGCATAAGCTTTGCTAGCAGTGTAAGTAAGTCCGGCGACATCCAACCCTTGGAGGATATTGTCCAATAATGCCCGACTAAGTTTAACTAAGGTTTTTGGAGGTAGCTCTTCGGAACCCAATTCAAACAGTAAGTGGTTTGCCGCCATGTTATGCTCCCTGCCCTGCCAACATCGGAAATCCTAATAATTCCCTACGGTTGTAATAAGCTTCCGCAACGGCTTTAGCTAAATTACGCACCCGTAAGATATAACGTTGACGCTCGGTCACCGAAATAGCATGGCGCGCATCCAGTAAATTAAAGGTATGCGAGGCTTTTAGCACCATTTCGTAAGCGGGCAACGGCAAATCCAGTTCGATGAGTTTCTGGCATTCTTGCTCATAAGCATCGAAGCATTGGAACATAAACGATACGTTGGCATGATCAAAGTTGTAGCCGGACATTTCTACTTCGTTTTGGTGAAACACATCGCCATAGGTGACCGTACCGAATGAGCCTTTAGTCCACACCAAATCGAATACGCTTTTAACACCTTGCATGTACATGGCAAGCCGTTCCAAGCCATAGGTGATTTCACCAGTAACCGGTCTACATTCTAGCCCACCCACTTGTTGAAAATAGGTAAACTGAGTGACCTCCATGCCATTTAACCAGACTTCCCAACCCAAGCCCCATGCACCTAGCGTGGGTGATTCCCAATTATCTTCTACAAAACGAATATCGTGTTCAAGCAGGTCGAAACCTAACCGACGCAACGAACCGAGATATAACTCTTGGATATTATCCGGCGACGGTTTTAGAGCAACTTGATATTGGTAGTAATGCTGCAAGCGGTTAGGATTATCACCAAACCGGCCATCAGTAGGCCGCCGTGAAGGTTGCACATAAGCGGTATTCCAAGGCTCAGGACCTATCGCCCGTAAAAAAGTGGCGGGATGGAAGGTACCGGCACCAACCTCCATATCCAGCGGTTGTAATAGAATACAACCTTGAGCCGCCCAATAATCTTGGAGAGCAAGAATAAGCCCCTGAAATGTTGATAAATCGTAGTTCGGCTTGTCCACTTGTATTTGTTATAGTTAGCAATAAAAGGCTGATTATAACGCAAAACAACCTCGGGCAGAATCGGTCACCCAACTACTTGAATAAATGCTACGAAATGGAGTTTTAAGCCCGAAACACTTAAATTAAAGTGTCTGATTAAATATCAGGTTTATTTTCTTCCTTGGTAATCGCCTCTAACGATAAGCCAGGCTTAGTGAACCCACCCTGGGTGGATTCACTAGCACCTGACCTATGTGCTGCCGAAACCGAACCGAATCCCCCGCTCAAATTAATTTTGAGTTTTAGGTTATTCGGCGAATCAGAGTTAGCCAAAGCCTCCTCCAAAGAAATAATGCCTTCCTTGTACAATCTCAACAAATGCGTATCGAATGTCTGCATCCCAATATTTTCCGATTTTTCCATGGCCTCCTTGATAGCATGGACATCACCTTTTTGGATCAAGTCTTTAACTAACTGGGTTCCGAGCAAAATTTCAATTGCTGCCGTCCGCTTACCATCCACCGTAGGCACTAAGCGTTGTGACACGAAAGCTTTCAAGTTAAGTGACAAATCTAGCAACAACTGATTTCGGCGTTCTTCAGGAAAAAAATTGATGATGCGATCCAGCGCCTGATTAGAATTATTCGCATGTAAGGTAGAAAGGCACAAATGTCCGGTTTCAGCAAAGGCTAAGGCGTGCTCCATAGTTTCCTGGGAGCGGATTTCACCAATCAGGATCACATCTGGTGCTTGCCGTAACGTGTTTTTTAGAGCATCCTCATAGCTCATCGTATCCACACCAACTTCGCGCTGGTTAACCAAGCATTTTTTTATGCGGATGAATGTATTCAATTGGATCTTCTATCGTAATGATATGACCTGAACTATTGGCATTGCGGTGATCAATAAGTGCGGCTAACGATGTCGATTTACCTGAGCCGGTGCCACCAACAAACAAAATGAGGCCACGCTTATCCATAATTACCCGTTTTAAAACTTCCGGCAAACCGAGTTTATCGGCATTGGGAACCTCTACTTTGATATTACGGATGACTAAAGAAAAACAGTTTTTCTGCCGGAAGATATTGACTCTAAAGCGGCCAATCCCTACCTCGGAAATCGCCAGATTTAACTCCGGTTGATGCTCAAAAGCCTTTTGCTGGTCGTGATCCATTAAACTATAAGCGATATCCTTTAACCGCTCTTTGGTTAGCTTAATAGTCTCTAACGGCCGCAATGTCCCTTGAAACTTTGCTGCCGGTGGCGCATCGACGGTTAAATAAAGGTCGGAACCGTCATTTTCGACAAGTAATTTTAAATATTCTTTAAATTCCATGAGATATTTTTTATCTGACAATATGCTTAAGTTTAGGTTATAAATATAGAAGTTACAGGCTTACAAAAAGCAATAATTTGTCTTCAGTTGATAAAAACTAGATTCTTACAATAAAAGTAGAGGGACAGAACTGTCAGTCTCACCATTCCATCTACACCAACAATTAGGTTTAAGATAAAGCAGTGGATTTATTTTTTAAGTCTGGCTTATATAACTTCAGCAACAGCAAAATTGGGCGATGAGCAATATTTTAATCCTTTACTAGGTGTCAACTTAACCCGAGTAAAAATTTTCTGGTGCCACAATATTTCCTTAACACTGTTTTTTCTAGGACAAGGGGACAGACTATTCCACAGGTTATACTAGTAATAGCAATTAGTTCGAACGGTGTTTGAATACGCCTAAATACCTGAAGAAAACCTATTTTTACTGTACTCTCAAATAAGGTGTGCAAAAGATATATACTCATTGAGTAATAGCCTATTTGTAACAACATCTCTTTTATTTTAGTTTCCGAAAGAGCTGCGATTACCTGGCTAAGATTAATAACAAATAACGAACCCGCAATACTAGAGAAAAAACTGTATAAAGTATTTGATCGCTAAACCCATGTTGAATGACAACAGTAAAATATAGGCAAAAACAAATAGCAGAAATGGTGCCAAAAACATGATGCCAGTCAGAACCTATTAATGCTTTTACTTTATCACCCCTCTCCCTAATCATCACGCCAACTAAAAAAAATGGTAAGTTGGCTAGTGCTTTGCCAAAAACCAAAATCTCACTTCCAAGCGCTGCATTTATAAATAACACAATCATCAAAATGGAAAGATTATTCAGGAACAACCTAAACAACGGATATAGAGCAAACATTAAGAATAAAGCATGCACAAACCAAAGCAGGGGCACATAAGAATTAACAGGATCGGCCAATAATGTATATAAGCTATCGAGATTTACCGCGTATTCTAAAATTACGACTCGACCGGCCAAATACTTTATAAGGTAAAAAAAACCGGCAATAGTCACAAATGGGTAGAGTAAGCGCTTTACTTTAATTTTGATTAAATCTCTATAAGAGTGTTTACCATATCTATAGAGGTAGCCGGAGATAATAAAAAATAATGGCATATGAAATGAATAGATTATCTGCCTTATCTCAATCCAGTAAGCGGGCGATATTTGTGGATAAAAATGTCCAATTACCACCAAAACTATTCCCACGCCTTTCGCTATGAGTATCCACTCGAAAGAATTTTGACCAGTTTCCCCGTTCAATTGCATTAATATTCTCTTTACTTAGGTCTACCTAATATACTCCTAGCTTATTAACTACGCATTACGCGCAAAGAAAGACCAACCTAATGAAGCTATACCCTTAATCCAAGAGCATTGATATATAAAATATTTTTAATTTAGCCACTCAATACAATACATGAGTTAATAAGATGGGATATAAATTAACCACTGACAAAAACCGATACAAGCAAAACACGCCAATCTAACTATAGCTTGTGCTTAACTAGTTGTAATATTGAGTTTGTTGCAATACTTCAGACCGTTCTAACATAACAAAAAAAACTATTAAGGCAAGCAAGCCCAAGAAAATAGCAAAAGCGATTTTCAAATAACTATAAGGTCGCTCACACCTGGACTTTACCAGTTCTTCCATTTATGACAAATCGATAGGTAAGTTGTCGGAAACGGAAGGCCGCCGACCAGACCGGCAGCAAGCAATGTTTATAGGTCGTTTGATTATGCCGGATATTGAATTGGTCAATGCGTTGCTGGTCACCGCCGATGTCAAAAGCAATATCCTGGTAGATAATGTTTTCCATTTTGCGCTTAGCTTCATCAAAACCCTGATCTAGTCCGATTTGGTAGAATTCGCTGGAAAAATCCACTCAGATAACTTTCATCATAGGGTACCAAATTTACCAGATCCCACGGCTCCAGTTGGTCAACAATTTGCCTCGGCAAGGACTTACTCGCACCAACCAAAACATCATCGAAAAATCGCGCCACCCTGCCCTGCACCAGCGTCCAGTTAATCTTGGGCACTTGGCGCAGTTCATTAATCTCTTGCCCATTTCTTACGGTTTGCACTTCCTCAGTAACATAATAAGTATCACCACGCGCACCAACATAATCGGTTTGTGTATCACTATCGTACGTCCAGTAAGGGATGTAGACACCCTTAAGCTTGGCATCGTCATCGGTGTATTTTTTAACTTTGCCAGGCGCAAACCACAAGCCTTTCAACCAGCGGTTAAATTGCTGCTTTGCTTGTTGTTCATCAATTTTAAAAGGCAGTAATGATTTGGGGGTTATCGGCTTGACCTCAGCAGTACCTGCAACTATCGCTGTCCCACAAAAAGGGCATTCGCCAGCATGGATGCTAGCGGCAAATTTAAAACCCGCCCCACAAGTTTCGCATTTTATTTGCGCGGTTTCAGGAGTGGGGCTGGGCTTTCGCTAACGCCACTAAGGCTTGGGAGAAATCATATTCTATGATTTCAGCATCTCGCTCAGCAATAAGGTTTTCTTTACCACAATACTTACAAACCAGATGTGTTGTCCCCGGTTTAAATGCCAGCAACGCTCCACATTCTGCACAAAGAAAGTTGTCAATCTGCGGCTTGCCTTGTGTTTTGTTTACGGGCTTAAACACAATAAAAAATATTTATTTCAGACGGGTGGTACCGGCGGGGGCATTTTAGGAAAATAGGCCGCCAGTTTATCCAGCTTTTCTGCAGCCAACCACTCTAGCATCGGATCTTGCCAAACCAACGTATTTCGGGCGATTTCGCCATTTTGAATTTTTTGCTTTATGATCGCCAATTCAAATGGCCCCTCACGCTCGCCATTAATTGCAAGGAAAAATGGCGTCTCTCCAGGCAAAGGTGGTGGGTTAGGACTGCTGTTTAGCACTTTCAGCATAAGCCCTAGACATTTCATTTGCCATACCAAAACCCATACCCAAGCCGACTCCAGCGGAAGCTGCACCGGATGAGTTTTCCGCCGCCGCTTGCATTGCTTCTGCCGCTTGGTAGCGGGTGTAGTCATTTTAAATCACCCCACAATACCCATACTCGTGCGCTTGTCCATGGCCAACTCAACTTCTTCCGGCAAAGAAATATTTTCGACAAGCAGGTTATCAACGTCCAAACCATAAGCCAAAAATTCTGGGCTAATCCGCTCACTGACAAATTGGCTGAGTTCGTCGTAATTCCCAGCTAAATCCAGGACAGGAATATTCGCTTCACCGATAATAGAACTGAATCGTGCAGTAATCAGGTTACGCAGTTGGTCGCTGATTTCGCCGGTACGGAAATGGCCATTTGTGCCGACAATCTCTTTACTGAACACTTCTGGCTCTTTGATCCGCACTCCATAAGTCCCATAAGCCCTAAGCCTGACTGGGCCAAATTCTTTATCGCGCAACATGACCGGATTTTTGGTACCCCATTTCAAATCGGTAAAACGGCGCATGTTAAAGAAGTAAACTTCGGCCTTAAACGGGCTATTGAAGCCATGCGGCCAACTCTGTAAAGTCGTCATGACCGGCATGTTGTGTGGTTTCGAGCTTATACAATCCTGGCTGGTAAACATCAGCAATCCGGCCTTCATTCACCAAAATGGCAACCTGTGACTCGCGCACGGTAAGCATAGCGCCGTATTTAATTTCATTGCCGTAAACGCTCGAAGCGGTACACCATGGTATCGCTGGAACTGTCTGTCCATTCGATAACATCTACAAATTCGCCTAATAGTTTGTCAATCAAACCCATGGAGTTCTCCTACTGCACTGGTTGAGTGGTGGGTGGTGTTACTGCGGCTTTGGTTGAAGCCAAGGTTTTACGTAATGCGGACTCACATTCTTGCAATTCGGTTAACGCCTGCGTCCGCGCTTGTTTGCCTTGCTCGGCAATTTGTAAGCTTTCTTCCAAAGTGGCAATAAGTTGGGCGTTGGCATACTTGACCGCTTCGATGTCGAAAACACCACGCTCCAATTGCTTACGGGTTTCGGCATTGGCTATTTTCAGATTTTCTGCGTTGGTTTTCAATAAATCGTTAGTCAAATCAGTCGCCGCTTTCACGGTTTCTGCGGCTTGCGATGACCGATAAATCGTCACTGCCGTTGCCAATTGCTGCCGCCAAAGCGGCACAGTATTAACTAATGTCGAATTAATTTTGTTAACTAAGCCTTTATCATTTTCCTGCACTAAACGGATGCCAGGTAGGCCTTGCATCGCAACTTGCCGGGTTAAGCGCAAATCATGGACACGCCTATCCAAGTCATCGCGCGCCGCGCGCAAATCACGTAGCTCTTGCGCAGCTATAGTTTCGCCGTTGGTTTCGGCTTGTTTCATCTTGTCTGGAATGGTTTGGCCATCAAGCTCCTGGAGCTTTTCTTCCCCGGCTTTGATGTACTCTTCCAATACATGAAAATAATCCAAGTTTGCACTGTACAACCGATCTAATGTGGTTATGTCCGTTAATAATTGGGTTTTGTGCAGTTCCAATTTGTCGCTGATGCTATCTATCTGCTTGCGGACTTCTTCATACCGTTGAACAAATTTAGCGACCGGCTTGGATTTACCCAACATACGTGCCAACAATCCGGGCTTTTCATTTGGGTTAAGGTCTGATATGTCAAAGCCGCGAATCACGGCGACCATTTCATTCAAATCCTTTCCAGCCGAACCTAGGTCTTTGTTTTTTACCCCTTCCAGCATTTTATCGGAAATGGTAGTCAACTGCTCCTGTGCCTTACTGCCAAAAGCCATGATAGTTTGAGCATCAGCAATATTAATTTCTGACATCAACTTAGCTATTTCAGGTGCATTTACGACTTCGGCAACGTTTACCGCTGAATTATTAACATTGACTTCGGGAAATAACTCAGCATTTGTCTCGACAACAATGGGTATCACGGTTTTAGTATCCGGAGTCACAGGAGATCCCCCCAAATTCTCTTGATTCATTTACTTCCCTCTAATATCAAGCATTTCCGGTTAACTAATCCCTTCATGCTTTAATTGTTTGGCCAAAACTTCCATTTGTATATCCAAATCGAACAGATCTTCTTCCAATAGCTTTTCTTTCTGTTCATTGAATACCAATTCCAGGTTGGTTAACACGTCTCGAAAATTTTGTTCCAACTCGCCCGTTGTACTATGCAAATGAGTATTTGCATAACCATTTGCCACTTTGCTGGCACCATCTAAATAAACTATTAGAAACTTGCGGGCGCGACGGATAGCGCCAGGATTTGCTTCTAAATCAGCAACAATTTGACGAGCGGTATCGCAAATACGGTCAATCCGAATATTAAACTCAGGATTACGGATTTTGTTGCTGGCGTTTTCTATGCGCAAAATAACATCTTCAGCTTGCCCAATAGTTTTGCTGATTTCTTCAATGCTATAACCGTGTGTTCCAACAACGGTTTTTGCGCGGCGCGGATCAATTCCATAACTAAGATACATACCCAATAGTGCTCCTAGGCCAAATGCGATAGACACAAGAAACGGGTAACGCGCCCCTAACCATGCCATAACAAAAGTCGTACCCGAAACAATAAGCGCCGAAACCACTTTTAACGGCCATTTGGGTGGATGGGCAACGCGCTTTTCATGATAGATCAACTCGGCTTGCAGGCCTTTTCGCATAATACGCGCCGCCATCAAATAAGCCGCGTAACCACCGGCATTGATAATGATGCCAAGTAAATTACCATTAGCAAACGCTTTTACTGTTGCTGGAATTGCTAATATAGGTAAGACATACAATAGTAAACCACTACCAACCAATATGTTTCTTGTTTCTTTAACAAAACGCTTGGGGTTTCTTCTAAGAGCTTGAATATTTAGCATGTTAACCTCTTAACAGTGCGATAACTATTAGATTCAAACCAATCTATTAACATCTACTGACGATAGCACTAAAGGGTTTTCTGCCGCTTTAACCAAAGACTGGCACGTGGCTATACCCACAGTGGCAACCAGCAATACCAACCCTAATATCCGCTTTAAAAATTTAGACATATTAACCACTTAGCTCCCAGATAATAATGGCTACCTTCATAATCAATACAAGTTTAGCACGATGCTGGACTATTGATTTCACCTCTAAAAGATTTAACTCCATTCAGCTTTAGCATGAATAAATGCCACCAGCCATTGTAAACTCAAGCAAACCAATCCACCCAATAAAGACCAAATAAAATCAGTTGCTTGATAAATCTAAATATCTTTATTCATCATAAACAAATATTGTGACGCCAAACACTTTATTCAATAGCGCCTCTAAAAAACCAGCTATTAGACTACAGCGTGGAAATTTCTATCCATCTTACGGTAAAAGTTACGTTATTTATTTTGCAACACGGCCTGCACAGGTCTGAATGAACGTCGATGAATATCCAAACATCCGTGTTGCTGCAACTCAGCTAAATGCTGCCGAGTCCCATAACCTTTATGTAGATGAAATGAAAAATGGGGATAGGATTGATGGTACGCTACCATCATGTTGTCTCGGATTACTTTAGCCAAAATAGATGCTGCACTTATCGCTGACACCAAGCTATCTCCCTTGACTATCGCCTGGGCAGGTATAGTAAGATCAGGCAAACGATTACCGTCAACAAGAACAAGTTCAGGCGTTAAACTCAAACCTTCGACAGCGCGTCGCATTGCTAATAAAGTCGCCTGCAAGATGTTAATTTCGTCAATCTCAGAAACACTGGCTTCAGCGACAAAATAAGCCAACGCATGCTCTTTAATCTGACAAGCTAAGCGGTTGCGTTGGTTTTCACTAAGCTGTTTGGAATCCTTTAAGCCGAAGATAGGCCGGTCTGGATCAAGGATAATAGCTGCGGCAACAACAGGACCGGCCAAAGGGCCGCGTCCAACCTCATCGACACCGGCTATTAAATCGGTAAAATTTGTAAAGGATGGCAAGAAATCAACTGTCACAATAACTTAACTTAGCTATCGTAAGATTCCTCGACTAACACAACGCAAAAAATTCACCATAGCAGACAGTTCCCGGCTGTCTCCCGCCAAATCTTCCATTTGGTCAATAGCATCTTCTAACCGTAAATTCATCTTATAAATCATTTTGTAGGCCTTGCGGATTAAGCGAATATCTTCAGGCGAAATACCGCTGCGCTCCATGCCAACCGAATTGATACCATGTGGCTTGGTAGGCTTACCACCGACCATTACAAATGGTGGGATATCTTGAGTGATAGCACTACCCATAGCGGCAAAACTGTATTCACCAATTTTGGTGAACTGATGCACCAAAGTAAAACCGCCCAATATAGCATGACTGTTTAGTTGTACGTGACCTGCCAACGACGCACCATTTGCCATGATTACGTGATCACCAATCATACAATCATGCGCAACATGGGTATAAGCCATAAACAGGTTATCGTTACCGATTTTGGTTAGACTCTTATCCTGTTTAGTACCACGGTGCAACGTAGCAAATTCGCGCACAGTGTTACGGTCACCAATTTCTAGGTGAGTAATTTCATTTGCATACTTTTTATCTTGAGGATCTTCACCAATTGATGTGAATTGGTAAATTTTATTGTCTTTACCGATGGAAGTAGAACCTTTGATAACAACGTGCGGACCAATAACGGTACCGGAATCAATTTTCACCCCAGTACCGATGACACAATACGGCCCGACAACAATATTTTCAGCTAGCTCAGCACCAGCATCGACAATCGCGGTTTTATGTATCAACTAATCCACCACCGCAGCACAGCGAATTTCAGCGCTGGCAACAAACTCTCCATCAACTTCAGCACGACAGTCAAATGCCCAGATATTCCGTTTGCTCTTAAGGAAAAAGACTTCCAGCATTAACTGATCACCAGGAACCACAGGCCGTTTGAATTTTGCCTTATCAATGCCTATTAAATAGTAAATCATCCCACCAAGCTCGTCTGATGACTCTGAAGCCAATAACCCAGTTGCTTGCGCCAAGGATTCCAAGATCAAAACACCAGGCATAATTGGCTTTTGGGGAAAATGGCCTTGAAAAAAAGGTTCGTTATAAGTTACATTCTTGACACCTAACAGCCGCACTCCCGGCTCGCACTCAACGACCTTATCAATTAACAAGAAAGGGTATCTGTGTGGCAAAAATGCCTGTATCTGCAAAATATCTAATTTAATAGACATGGACTCAATCGGTGGTTGAAAATTTAGCGGCTAGCTAGAATAGATACTATCTTATTCAGGTAGGGTTGATAATTTTTGTTGCAACTGGCTGGTTATATCCATTTGTGGACTTGAATAAATAACACCGTCAGTCAATATCAAATCAAATTCTTGATCTTTTGCAATAGCCCGGATTGATTCAACTATACGCTTTTGTAATTTGCCCAACTCATCATTGCGGCGGGCATTGAAGTCTTCGCTGAACTCTTGTTGCGAACGTTTGGCATCCCTCATTTTGTTCTGTATGTCGGTTTCCATTCTATTACGCTGAGACTCACTCATTACAGAGGCATCTTTTTTCAATTTTTCTTGCATAGTTTGGATTTCTTTCTGTTGCGCCACCAGTTGGTTATCACGTGGCTTAAACTCTTGCTCCAAACGTTTTTTTGCCTTTTCGGCTTGAGGGGCTTTCTCAAGCACGGCAGGAATATTGACAACACCGACTTTTAGATCGGCAAAACTCACATTCGCGACAAATAATAATCCAAGGAATAACGCTATTTTTGTTTTCATCGTAAAACTTAGCTCCAGCTACTGTTAAAAAATATTTTCAAATAAATAACGACTGCCGACATCAAGTCAACCATCAGAGGTAAAAAAATACCATTAAGTAATCTCTGATTAATTGACCCGAGTAATCTGGGGGCTGCATTATAATTCAAAGATTTGTAAGTAAATCGCACAAACGAAAGATAATTAGCTGCCCCCCCTTTTTAGCGTTTATAACCTAAAACGCAACGCTATTTTTTTATTTTAGGCCGCATCACTGATATTAAATTTTGGAATAACTATATGGCTTATCCGAACATAAACCAAAATTGAATTAAATTTAACTCATTTTTATTAGGTAATTGTTAAATTATAGGAGAAATAGTAATTAAACGAAACATTTTACCCTCATACGTCCCAACAACCTTGTTATTTTTACGTATCTCGCGTGGCGAGACCCAAAAATACGCCACCCTAACCAAAACAAATTAAAAATTCTGGCCAAAGTTGAATTGGAACATTTGTTTTTGGTCACCCGTGCCTAAACCAGCGTTATAAGTTTGCGCGTTTAATGGTATAGCAGCACTCACGGAAAGTGCTCCAAAGGGCGATAGCCATTCACCCGACAAACCTGCCGAAAACTTCATGTCGTTAATTCCCCAACCGTTCTTAATTCTTCCTGCATCAAAGAAAACACCTAACCTAACTGATTTTATCTCAGTCAAAAAAGGCGGTGGAAAGAATAATTCCGCACTACCGACAATTTTTGTAGATCCGCCAAATGGCAAGGGCTGCCTGAGGCTTTTGTCCACCGGTGTATCTCTTGGCCCCAGAGTGTTATTCCTAAAACCACGTACAGAGCCAGTACCACCGCCATAATAATTTTCAAAGAACGGCAATCCATCAGTTTTACCATAGCCATCGCCATAGGCAATATCCGCTAATAGCCTGAAGGTAAAATCTGAGGAGAGAGGAAAATACTCCTGATGCTTATAACTAATTTTATAATAATCCAAGTCGCTAATACCCGGAATGGTAGCTAATGCAGATAAACGCTGCTGCCCACCGCTGCTGGGGAATATGGCTCGATTTAAAGTGTCATGCGTCCATCCTATCGACGGTGCTAATGTCAAATACTTGTCACCGTTGGCCTTGCTGGTGGGTCTATTATTATTCTTACCGTCATTACCATTTATGAAATCATCGATTTCTTCAGATGTATTTGTCCCTTGTTTCAACTTGGTGTGTTTAAAATCAATACCAAGCCGTAACTGATCAAACTCATTCAGAGGGATACCCAAATCCATGCCCGCATTAGCCACTGTAGTGGAATAGTTGGCAATATTAATGTTACCTGCATTCCGGTCGGTATAACCCAAGTTGTAACCTAAACTCACCCCATCGGTTGTAAAGTACGGATTAAAGAATCCAAACTGATAGCTAGTCAGATAACTACTGTTATTAAAGGCAAGATTAACTCGCTTGCCCGAACCAAACACGTTATCCTGAGATAAATTGGCGTTAATTACAATCCCCTGCACCTGGGAAAAACCAACACCTGCGGACAAGTTTCCAGAAGACTTCTCGACTACTGCGTAATTAACATCAATCTGGTCAGCCGTACCAGGTACGGGAGGCGTTTCTACATTCACGCTTTCAAAATAGCCCAAGCGCTCAAGCCGCGTTTTTGAGCGTTCAATTTTCGAGCTGGATGCCCAACTAGATTCCATTTGACGCATTTCACGGCGAAGGACTTCATCACGGGTTTTGGTATTGCCGCTATAGTTTATGCGCCGAACGTAAGCGCGCTTGCCTGGATCAACAAAAAACGCCATATCCACGGTTTTATTTGCCTCATGAATTTCCGGCACCATATTGACGTTGGCAAACGCATAACCTTCATCACCTAGGCGGTCTTGAATAGCTTTGGATGTTTCGGTAGCACTTTTTCTGGAAAAAATTTCACCTGGCCCTACTGTCATCAACTTGATAAGATCATCTGGCTTAACAACCAGATTACCTGTGAGTTTAACCTTATCTAATTTAAATTTATCACCTTCTTTTACATTTATGGTGACATAAATATCTTTTTTGTCTGGCGTCAAAGCAACTTGAGTAGATTCAATATTGAAGTTGATATACCCCCTGTCCATGTAATATGAACGCAGGGTTTCCAAATCAGCCCCTAATTTTTGCTTAGAGTACTGGTCATCCTTACTATAAAACGACAGAAGATTCGTGGTGCTAAGTGCCAGTTTTTTTATCAACGTGGCATCATCGAAAATATTATTACCGACAATATTAATTTGTTTGATTTTGGTTACCCTACCCTCGGAAATCTTAATGCGGATACCAACTCGATTTCGGGTTAAATCGGCAACTTCAGTCTTGATTTTTAGGCTATATTTGCCGTGACTTAAATACTGGCGCTTTAATTCCAGCTCAACCTTATCCAGCACTTGACGGTCAAACATCTTGCCTTCGGACAACCCAATTTTTTCTAACGCTTTGGTCAAGTCCTCCGTGCTTAAATCTTTATTCCCTTCAAAAATAACTTTTGCAATTGACGAGCGCTCAACTACGTTAACCACTAACGTATCGCCATCCCGCTCCAAAGCCACATCCTTAAAAAATCCGGTTTTGAATAAGGCTTTAATTGCTGAACCGACATTATCTAAGGAGAACCGCTCCCCCACAGTAACGGGAAGATAGTTAAATACGGTTCCCTCAGAAATCCGTTGTAGCCCATTGACTTTAATATTACCTACAATAAACTCTTCGGCACTTTTGACCGACTGAGAAATCGCTAGCAAGGCTATCAATAAAAAACGTGTGAAAGTGTGTAATTTCATTTAAGCCTATAGATGAATATAGCCCTGGATGGAAACCAAATAACTATAATACAGTAAATAACGGTTGAGCTTAAGCCCTATGGATGGGAAATGCGAGCACATCATCAATCAGATCGCATTCAGACAATAGCATCAAGACCCGATCCAAACCCAAAGCAATCCCGGAACAATCAGGCAATCCGGCGGTTAGCGCAGCCAATAGTAATGTATCTTTCTTGATCACAGGTAACTTTTGTTCATCCCTGATGGCTAATTCTGCCATAAAGCGACGCTCCTGCTCGACAGCATCAGCCAACTCGTAATAGCCATTACCCAATTCGACTCCATTAATAAAAACTTCAACACGGTCAGTTAATAACGGGTTATCAGAATTTACCCTAGCTAAAGAGGACATGCACGCTGGATAACCATAAACCATATACAAAACACCTTCACTTAATTGAGGCTGGATCGCTTGACTGAAAATAAAATCTAGCCACATAGCATGGTTTTGCCCACAAAGAGCTTCAATATCTATTAACTTATTATTTTTATTAGCATAATTTGAATAGGTCTGAATATCAAATCCTAAGCAATCCAAACCGGTATATTGTTTAAAAAGAATTTGATAACTGACTTTTACCACATCATTCAGCTTATCTTGAAACAATAGCATCAACAAATCGGCTACTTCGTCCATGAGCTCATCCAACCCAAAACCCACTCGATACCATTCCAGCAACGTAAACTCAGGATTATGAAAACGACCAGACTCACCGTTCCTGAACGCTTTACAAATTTGGTAAATTGAACCGCTACCTGACGCCAGCAGACGTTTCATGGCAAATTCTGGCGAAGTTTGCAGATACATCTTTGGGTAAGATGGCGGGTAGTGATAATAGGTGTCAAAAAAATCAAGGTTAGGATCGGTACCCACCGTTGCGCTAAGCAACGGCGTTTCTACTTCTAAAACTGACTTTTGGGCAAAAAAATCACGTATTTTGTGGAGCAACTGCGCTCTCAACCGCAGCATTTCCAATGAGCAAACTGGCCGCCAAGACTCTGGAGCAGCATTCGCACCCAACGTTAAAAATAAATGTAAATAAGCGACAAAACAGCCAACCTTACTCTTTTATCCGAGAGATATACTCACCAGTGCGGGTATCAACTTTAATAATCTCGCCAGTCTGAACAAATAATGGAACCCTAACTACCGCACCAGTTGCCAGCTTGGCTGGCTTACCGCCACCACCAGAGGTATCACCCCGCACACCAGGATCAGTCTCAACGATTTCCAACTCAACAAAGTTAGGTGGGCTTACGGCCAAAGGCGCATCGTTCCATAGTGTTACCGTACAAACGTCCTGATCCCTTAACCATTTGCTGGCTTCACCAACAATTTTTTCGTCCGCTTGATATTGTTCGAACGTATCCGGCTTCATAAAGTGACGATATTCGCCATCGTTGTAAAGATATTGCATATCAACATCAACAACGTCTGCGCCTTCCAGAGTATCTCCAGATTTAAACGTCCTTTCTATTACGCGACCGGTTTTAAGATTCCTAATTTTAACCCGGTTAAACGCTTGGCCTTTACCGGGTTTAACAAATTCATTTTCAATAATTGCACAGGGGTCATTGTCCAACATCACCTTTAAACCCGCTTTAAACTCATTAGTGCTAAAAACAGCCATTCTATCCTCGAATCCAAACAATAACTTAAACCAAGCATTATATAATAGTCTGCCACCACCACAGAAACCCTAATCCATTCTTTCCATGCCGGAACCTAAAATCAACAACCCCCACTTTTCCAAAACATGGCAACAACAACTCGCATCGGCGTTTACTTCTATCGACGCTTTATGCGCCTACCTTGAGCTTGATCCGGCAAATTTACCAGTGTCTCCCATGGCGGCCGAAAGATTTACGCTTAAAGTGCCGTTAAGTTTTGCCGAGAACATGGAGAAAGGCAATCCAGACGACCCATTGCTGCGCCAAGTTTTGCCCACTAACAACGAATTACAGGTTTATCCTGGTTTCAATATCGATCCAGTTGGCGATTTGGCCGCCGCCATAATGCCTGGGTTGCTTCACAAATACCACGGCAGGGTTTTACTCATCAACACCGGAACTTGTGCTATCAATTGCCGCTATTGTTTTCGTAGGAATTTTCCTTATAGCGACTTGCAACTCAGTAAACAACAAGAAAAGCAGGTCTTTAACCACCTGCAATCAAACACAGAAATTAGTGAAGTCATATTAAGCGGCGGCGATCCTTTATTGCTTAGTGACGACCGCCTAGCCAACCTGTTCCAGCAATTTTCCCGCATTCCACACATAAAGCGCATCCGTATCCACAGTCGCTTACCTATTGTGCTGCATGCACGGATTACTGAAAATCTCATCAGCACACTTCAATACAACAAAAAGCAGATAGTGCTCGTTGTACATAGCAATCATGCTAATGAAATAAGTACTGAAGTCGCGAAAACGTGCCAGCTTCTGAAAGCAAACGGCATTACGCTTTTTAATCAAGCCGTTTTGCTCAAAGGCATCAACGATAATGTCGATACCTTATGTGACCTAAGCGAAAAGCTTTTTGCTGCTGGCGTTATCCCTTATTACCTGCATCAACTGGACAAGGCAAAAGGTGTGGGGCATTTTGAAGTGCCGGATGACACAGCCAAAGCAATTATGAATGAAATCAAAATAAGGCTTCCGGGATATTTAGTACCGAAAATGGTGAAAGAAGTTACCGGAACAAAAATGAAGCAGTTGATAGCCTAAGGTTTTATGTAAACACTTATAAACGGCTTTAGTTGCCCAGCAGTAACCCAAACAAATATGCATTACAAATATTACTGGTTCGCCGTAACACATCCGGCTAAAAATACTTAACAAAAAATTAAATTTCAAAAGCAATATCAGTATTATGAGGACAAACAAAAATTACCTTATCCCAATTTGAATCACACAGTGACAGGGAACGCAATTGCTCAAGCCCCGACTGATCTAACCCATCAAAACCTATATAATCAACCAAAACCAACCACCACTCAGGATACCGATCTCGACAACCAGTGACTTTACGATTTTTTTCAGCAAAAACGATCTTAAGATTTCTATAGATTTCATCGACAATTAAGCAACCTTGCACATCTTCGGCACTGAATCCGGGGATATAAAATTTTTCATGGTGAGCACCACACCGAAGAAAATCGATCTCAATACAATCTTGAATTCGATACTTGATGGGTAATCGCTCCTTAGAATCCTTGAAATTACGAAGCACATCTTTAACTAGCCTTTTTACTCCTGACCACCCTTTTCCTTTGAACGGATGATCTAAAGCAAAACTGACTGCCCAAGTTTCGCCATTAATCGAAGATCCAAACTCTGTTAATAAATTTTCTAGACCTTGCCTTACGGGTTCATAGTTTTCTTGATGGGTGTAGGTAATACCATTTGGTCTTTCGCAGTGTGAATTTAGCCTACGAACTTCAACAGCAATTCTGCCATCAAGAAGAAAATCTGGTGGGTCGTTTACATCAGGCTGATGGACTATTTGAATAAAGCCTTGTTTAGCAAGGGACTCTTCAACCAATTTTTCAGCTTCATCTACCTTTTTTTTCGACATAAAATGATGGCTTAACCCTAAATACTTTACAGTTCTCTCTTCTCATTCACCACCCCATGCGGCACATGAGCAGCAGCAACATGCACCGCCGCCGAGTCGCAATGGCCTTTTTGGTCATCGAAGAAAATATCCGCGCCAAATGCTTTTAAAAATGCGCCCTTAGACATTCCGCCCAAAAATAAGGCCTCATCAATGCGGATGTCCCAAGCCCTTAGTGTCCTAACCACCCGCTCATGGGCAGGTGCGGCTCTTGCTGTAACCAAGGCGGTTCGGATTGGCGAAGCATCCGAGTCAAACTGTTTCTGGATATAATGCAGGCGGCTTAGAAAATCTTTGAAAGGGCCACCAGGCAGCAGTTTTTTAGCTTTATCGCGTTCATTCTCGGTAAATTTTGCTAAGCCTTGTTCCTGATAAATACGTTCTGAATCATCGGAAAACAGCACTGAATCGCCATCGAACGCAATCCGCAATTGTGATTTCGGATTGGCTAAAGATGAACCACTTACAATGGTCGCGGCAGCAAAGCCAGCATCCAAAGTTTGGACTACATCACCCGCATTCGCCGACAAAAACAAGTGGGCATCAAATGCGGCCATGTAAGCGTGGGGCGAAAATCCGCTGGTAAATGCCGCGCGGATAATATTGAGGTTATGGTGGGCGATAGAATTAAATATCCGTAAGCCTGTATCGGCGCTATTTTGGGAGAGTAAAATTATTTCCACTAGCGGTTCGTCAGGCTTATTATTGATCGCAAGAAACTTCTTAACCAAATCAAAGCCATATCCAGGCGCAAGCACTTCATCTTCGTGTTGGATCTGATATTGGCAAAAAGCTTCCTTACCTTGGTTTTCAAAAACCTTATGCGATTCATCCAAATCGAACAACGCCCTAGACGAAACAGCAACAACCAGCTTGTGTTTTTTCATAGGAAGGTAATACTCTTTAGTCGGCGCATAAAATGATTAGTCAATATTGGGTAAAATATCTTAGCCTTAATCAAGTTGTTATATTAATGATAAAATTGTCTTCCAATAACCAAATCGGACTGCTATGCAACTGTCGATTACCGCTTTAGGAGCACACCATACTCATTATATTGCGGAAATGCTACCAGCAATACGCGATTGTAAATGTAGTGTTTTAGAAATAAGGTCTTCACAACTTGGTCAGTCTACTGCCAGTTATTTGTTAATTCAAGGCAACTGGAACCAGATTGCTAAAGTTGAAACCATCTTGGAACAAATCCAAAAACGGCTAGAAGTTAAAATTGAAATGCTTAGGACGGAACCTAAAGATAAAGGCAAAGATTATGTGCCTTATACTTTAGAAACTTTGTCCTTAGATAAAGAAAGGATTATCGAATCAATAAACGCTTTCCTTCTAGAGCGAGAAATAGAAATTGAAGAGATTACCGGCAGCTCCTACTTGGCGCCTTATGCCCATACTCCCGTGTTTTCGACTAAATTTGTGCTTTTAGTGCCGCCACAACTGCATCTTTTATCGCTGCGTGAAGAATTTCTCGATTTTTGTGACCGTTTAAATATCGATGCCATCCTTGAACCCATCAAAAGGTAAGTAATATGACTGGAATTAGTTTAGACACCCCTGTACCCGATTTTTCCGCACCAGCAACGGGCGATAAAACCATTAGCCTAAGTGACTACAAAGGCAAATATGTTGTTATTTATTTTTACCCAAAAGACAGCACACCAGGTTGCACACAAGAAGGCCAAGATTTTAGGGATAATATTGAGTATTTCAATGCATTGGATGCTGTTATTTTAGGTGTTTCCAGAGATGCGGTAAAGTCACATGAAAATTTTAAATGTAAGCAGGCGTTCCCTTTCGATCTGATCTCAGATCAAGATGAAGCAATTTGTCAGTTGTTTGATGTGATTAAAATGAAAAACATGTACGGCAAACAAGTTAGGGGTATAGAGCGCAGCACTTTCTTAATTAATCCGGCAGGCGTAGTGATTAAAGAATGGCGAAAAGTATCGGTCAAAGGCCATGTCGACCAAGTGTTACAAGCACTGAAAGAATTTGCCCAAGCCTGAGGGGGAAACTAAAGCGATGAATTCTTATTGAACCGGGCGGTTTTAATTTTCTGTTTCGGATAACAAAATATCATCGTTATCGAATTTACCGACTTGGGTGCCTAATTTAATCATCAACCGGACTTCATTTCTTGAATCAGCGGCATTAAGTGCGTCTTCATAACTGATTTTTTCTGCCACAAATAAATCATAAAGTGCTTGATCGAAAGTTTGCATCCCTTGTTCGCGCGATGCTTTCATTAATTCCTTCAGCTTTGGCACTTCGCCCTTACGGATATAATCCTTGGCAAGCGGCGTATTCAACAAAATTTCAACCGCCGGATAACGGCCTTTACCGTCAGCACGCTTAATTAGCTGCTGGGCAACAATCCCTTTTAGATTTAAGGATAAATCCATAAATAACTGATCGTGCATTTCGTCTGGGAAGAAATGTAAAATCCGGTCAATAGCTTGGTTTGCATTGTTAGCATGAAGCGTAGTTAGACAAAGATGTCCAGTTTCAGCAAAAGTTATAGCATGCTGCATTGTTTCCCGCGTCCTGATTTCGCCGATCAAGATCACATCTGGCGCTTGCCGCAGCGTATTTTTCAGAGCGACTTCGTAAGATTCCGTATCTATACCCACCTCGCGTTGGGTAATAATGCAGCCTAAATGCGGATGCTGAAATTCTATAGGATCTTCAATAGTGATAATGTGACCAGTGCTATTCTGATTCCTGTGTTTAATCAAGGCCGCTAATGTTGTCGACTTACCGGTTCCTGTCGCACCGACAAAAATCACCAAGCCGCGCTTCTCCATAATTAAATCTTTAAGGATTGGCGGCAAGCTTAATGCTTCTGCATCAGGTATTTGGTTTTCAATCCGCCTAAGCACCATTCCTGCAGCATCTCGTTGGGTAAACGCACTGACCCTGAAACGTCCCAGGTTTGGATAACCAATGGCAAACTGGCATTCTTTGGTGTTCTCAAATTCAGTTTTTTGCCTTTGATCCATAATGCTGGTAACAATCGTGTGCGCTTGTTCGGAATTGAGAACAGTTTTTGAAATTTCCATTAACTCGCCATCGACTTTGATACTAGGTGCCCTGCCTGCGGTAATAAATAAATCAGAAGCCTTTCGCTTTACCATTAAGTCCAACACACCTTTAAAGTCCATAATCTATCCTGGTTTTAACGGAACATATCTTTATTTACGGCTTTAGCCATAGCCATTTTAGGGCTAATCATACTTTGTTCGACTAGCTCTTTAAGATTCTGGTCTAGTGTCTGCATACCATCCTTACGGCCGGTCTGGATGGCAGAGTACATCTGGGCAACCTTGGCCTCTCGTATCAAATTTCTGATAGCCGGTGTACCTACCATAATCTCGTGCGCTGCAATTCGTCCACCACCGTTTTTCTTTAGTAACGTCTGCGATATTACCGCCTGCAAAGACTCTGAAAGCATCGCCCGAATCATATCCTTCTCCGCCGCCGGAAATACGTCGATAATGCGGTCGATTGTTTTGGCAGCCGATGTCGTATGTAAAGTACCGAAAACCAAATGGCCGGTTTCAGCAGCGGTTAATGCTAAACGAATGGTTTCCAAATCCCGCATTTCGCCTACCATAATAATATCCGGGTCTTCCCGCAGCGCAGAACGCAAGGCTTCATTAAATCCGTGGGTATCCCGATGTACTTCGCGCTGGTTAATTAAACTCTTTTGGCTTTCATGGACAAATTCGATGGGATCTTCAACCGTCAGTATATGCGCGTAGTCATTCGTATTGATATGGTTGATCATCGCTGCCAAAGTGGTGGATTTACCGGATCCTGTCGGCCCGGTAACCAAAATCATGCCCCTTGCTTTGGTTGTTAACTCGGCGAAAAATTTTGGTGCTTTCAACTCCTCCAACGTCAATACTTTAGACGGAATTGTACGGAATACCCCCGCAGCGCCACGCTCCTGGTTGAAAGCATTCACCCGAAAACGCGCAACACCGGGTAGTTCGAAGGAAAAATCGGTTTCCAGAAATTCTTCGTAATCACGACGTTGTTTATCATTCATGATATCGTAAATTAACGCGTGCACTTCTTTATGATCGAGCGCCGGAATATTGATCCGCCTGATATCGCCATCCACCCTAATCATAGGTGGCAAACCTGCCGATAAATGTAAATCCGAAGCATTGTTCTTTACAGAAAAAGCCAGTAATTCAGCGATATCCACAATCCACTCCTGGGATAGAAAAAAGAAGTTTTATAATAACCTCTTAACAATAGTTCAACTCTTCGCAATTTTAAAGCGATATTATTTAATATTGTGAAATCCCAATTTAAACGGCCATTAAGATGTCTATTAAAGAAAGAATTAGCGATACCCGCAACCAAATTGCTGAGTATTGCGCGACGACTAACAGGGATTCGGCATCAGTACTGCTACTTGCAGTAAGCAAAACCAACCCCGCCACAACAATTGCTGAGGCTTATCAGGCAGGTCTTCGGCACTTCGGCGAAAATTATTGCCAAGAAGCCCTATTAAAGCAGCAAACCCTGGGGGCTTATGATATTACTTGGCATTTCATCGGCCCAATTCAATCCAACAAAACCAAGTTAATCGCCCAACATTTCGGGTGGGTACATAGCGTAGAAAGTCTAAGGATTGCAAAACGCCTGAGTGAACAGCGACCGGATTATTTACCCGCATTAAATATTTGCTTGCAAATAAATATCAGCGCCGAAAAAAGCAAATCGGGAATTAATCTAAATGAATTGGCAGAACTCTATGCGGCAGTAAGTGAATTACCGCACCTAAAATTACGAGGAGTGATGGCCATACCAGCGTCTCAGGAAAATTACGAAGCCCAGCGCTTACCTTACAGGTCATTACATAATGCAGTAATGGCATTGAAACAACCGGAATTAGATACGTTTTCTTTTGGTATGACGGGCGATTTACAGGCAGCGATTGCCGAAGGGGCAACTATTGTCAGAATCGGGACAGCTTTATTCGGGCAACGACGGCTCAAAACCCAATCTTAATAAGCATTAACAGCGTTCAGTAACGCTAGCCTGGATTCCAAAAACACTATTATTTCTTCGCAATTAATAACCCCTTTAGGTTCAGCAAGAATAAATTGTGCTAAGGCTGCAATAGCACACCAATTTGTTCGCTTGCTAACGAAACGAAAAGCCGCCGCAAATAAATCGGCTAATTTCTGTTGACGTACAGCTTCATCAAGTAAAAAACACTCCATGTATTCAGTAATAACTTCCAGATCTGAATTACCGCCATAAAAATGTAACGCACTTAAATTAATTAGATTTATGTTAAATATCTCATCATCGCGGTCAGCAACATATTTTGCTTCAGCCAGAGAACCAACTAACATATTGATCACATCAGCTTCGAAAGCCCGCTGGTATTCCTCCAATTGCGTATGCGAAAAATAATTGGTAGCTTCGTTAAATGACAATGGCAAATTTTGGATTAAGCGGCCCCCTTCAACTTTAGCAATGTACTTGCCCGACGGGCGAGCTATACGGTCATTAAATTGGATTTCGGCATCCAGATGTTTAACAAGAATCTGAAAATATACAGCCGGTAATTGCCGCTGCTTGTTACCCAAATAAATGGCAACCGCGTGTCCTGCCTGATGATAGGCAATACGCTTATCAATTTCTTTAGAGTTTAAAGGTAGAGTGCGAAATTTTGTTGTGGGCTGTGTCATAAAACACCTCTATAAAAAAAATGCGGGTAACACGAATGCCCCGCATTTAGACAGGAAGGATGCTAACTATTTGCTGCTCTGAGTTGCTACAAAAGTTGTACATAGTCTAGCGAATTAACCCAGCTTTGAACATGCGACAAATTGTCGCACCCCCAAAACCACATATCTACCTTATAATTCAATTTCCTAGAAAATTTTGTCAGCGCCACACGTGCAAATTTTTATTAAGGCAATTGCTTATTAATTGAAATAAAACTGCTCTGCGGTAGCGAGGCAACACTTGTTTGGATTTTTCTTCAGCCCGATGGCCGAGTCAATTTCAGAACCATTTGGCAAGCTTTAAAAGTTCCAACACCAAGAGTGTGGAAGATGGATTCAAAAGAAATAGTTACTGCGGTGCAAAACGGCTACCCGACAAAAGATAGGTAGATCGCTTGGATGGTGTGAATGATCCATTCGGTTCGCTTTGTATCTATCTAGGGCCCTAGGCTCAGGATAAAGCCCCAAACATTTTCATGTATTGTTTAACCGATCAACGAGCAACTATTTGAAATCCGTTAATATCTTGTCCCGCACCAGTTGACCGGATAGAGTAACCATTGGCATACCTCCACCGGGATTCACACTACCTCCAACAAAATACAGATTGTTTAACTGGTTACTGCGTTGCGGCGCTTTAAAACCTAGATTTTTAAATCGATCGGCAACCACGCCGTAGATCGAGCCTTGATTGGAATAATAACGTGCCTGAATATCATGCGGTGTCCAGTATTCTTCGGTGACAATATGTTTACGCAAATCGGTCAAACCCATGCGTTCTAGCTTGATTAACACCCGTTCGCGGAAAGCCAGATATTCTTCTGGTGAAAGCGGCTTGTTGGGATCCAAGTGAGGAATATGTGGCAGTACCTTAATAATTTCGCAGCCCGACGGCGCCTGTTTTGGATCGCTTTTACAGGGCGCAACCAGATAAATCGTCGGATCATCCGATAAGGTATGGCTATGGAAAATTGCATCAAAATGATGGCGTGGATGATCGGAATAAAAGAAGTTATGATGTGCCAATTGCCGATAAATACGGTCAACGCCCAGATGTAATACTAAACCGGAACAGGTTGGCTCAAAACGTTGCATTTTTTTAAGTTCATTTTCCTTGCTGTACAACAGCTTTTGCATGGCGGGAATCACTTCCATGTTGGAAACGACAATATCCGCCGGTAAAACTTGACCATCAGCCAGACAAATAGCGGTTGCTCGGTTGCCTTCCCGTCGGATTTCGGTGACTTCAGCATTAAGCCGGATATTAACGCCAAGTTCCAAAGCCAGCCGTTCCATGGCTTGGGCAAGACCGTACATGCCGCCGTGGACGTACCAAAGGCCATATTCAAACTGGATATAAGGCATCAAGTTCATCAAAGCGGGTGAATCATATGGCGACGAGCCGACATATTTAATAAAGTAATTGAGAATGTCGACCAACTTGGGATCGGATATAAAACGGCGCACGCCCTGATTCATTGAGCGGAACACGTCGAAACTTAATAAGCTTCGTATCGGCCCATAACAACGTATCAACTCCCAAAAAGTATCCAGCCCTTTAGCGAAATAACCGGCTTCCGTTTCTGTGCAGAGCTTTTTTGAATAAGCCATAAACCGCTCGAATTCGTCAGCAGCACTCGGGCCGAGTTTATCCAACTCTTTACGCATGGCCTCTTTATCCGGCGTTAAATCGATAACCGCGCCGTCTTCAAAAAAATTCCGCCAATGCGGTTCGACTTTTTCAAAGCGTACGTAATCTTCCCTGTTTTTACTCGCACGGGTAAATAAGGCATCGAAGATATGCGGCATGGTGAGGATCGACGGTCCTAAATCGAAGGTAAAACCGTCTTTCTCCATGATATTAAGCTTACCGCCGACTTTATCGTTTTTTTCGACGATTTCTACGCTAAAACCTTCGGTTGCTAAGGAAATCGCAGCGGAAAGCCCACCGAGGCCGGCACCGATGACAACGATGTTGGTGTTTTTATTGTTTTCGTTCATTTAAAAGTCTCGTTTCCACGGCAGCATTAATTTCAGGTTTCGCCACCGCTGTTTTAGATCAAAGGCTGAGTATTCACGGAAAGCCTGTAAAGCTTCCCAATTCCGTTTTATACGTTGGAAGAACGAACCTGATCCATAAACAAAGTCGATATAACCTTTGAATTGTTGATAACGTTCGTCCGAATAAGGAAACCAGTTAGGTTCCTTGACTAAATGACTTCGGCTAGTTAAGCCGGAAACCGGATACGTAAAATTCCTTAACCCTTCTGCGCCGTGATAACGGCCAAAACCGCTTTTTTTGACACCACCGAACGGCAAGCCCGGATGACCGACATTTTTCAAGACATCGTTGACTGACCAGTTGCCGACTTCTAATTGCTTGGCAACACGTTCCGCTTTGGCAATATCTGTGCTCCAGATGCTGGCATTCAAGCCGAAGTCGCCTTTGTTGGCAAACTGGATAACTTCATCTTCGCTGATAAAAGGTATTACCGGCAATATAGGCCCGAAGGTTTCTTCCTGCATGACCAGCATATCTGGCGTAACATCCCACAATACAACCGGATTAAGGTAATTTGCTTCAAACGCTAACTGTCCGGACGCTTTAGCGCCTTTTGCCAAGGCATCATCATATTGCTTTTGCACAATGTCGATCTGCCGTTTGGATGTCATCGCGCCTAAATCGCCTTCTGCACCATGACCGATTTTCAGTTTTGCTACGCCGTCAATTATCATTTGCAAAAAAGAATCAAAACAAGACTGCTGCACATACAAACGTTCGACTGAGACACATGCTTGCCCACTGTTGCAAAACGCACCGTACAAAGCACCGTCGCGCGCCCGCTCAAGGTCGGCATCGTTAAAGACGATCATCGCATCTTTACCGCCCAACTCCAGAATTACCGGAATGGGATATTGCGCGGCACGTTGCATTACGGCACGACCCGTATTCAAACTTCCGGTAAACACCACTAGATCGGGACTAGCATCAATCAGCTGCTCGCCGCATTGGCCATCGCCGACTACCCACTGCACCAAACCTTGCGGCAAATCCAGCGTGGCAAATAAATCCATAATGAGTTGTCCAACCGGCAGACTTAATTCAGATGGTTTAAAAAGAACAGCATTACCGGCAAATAATGTGCTTAAGATTTGGGACACTGTGATTTGAAATGGATAATTCCACGGTGAAATGATCGCGACAACGCCATAAGGTTTGCGGATAATTTCAGCGGTCGCTCCTGGAAAAGCAAAAGGTGATGTAGCAATGCCTTGATCCCGTAAAATACGGGCAGCATGTTTTTCGTAATACTTAGCTAAGTCTAAAACAGGATAAGCTTCACCCAACAATGCTTCAGTCAGCACTTTACCTGTCGTGCGGCAAATCACCTCGCAAACGGAATCAATCTCGGCTAATAGAATGCAGCTGAATTGTGCTAGGATACGGCAACGCTGCCTGACTTCAACGGCCTCCCATTGTTTGGCGGCTGACCGAGCAGATTGTAGGGCTTGCACAATCTGCTCGGGTCGGCTGGTTTCAAACTCGCCCAGTATTTTCCCGTCAATCGGAGATACGGCTTGAATAATAGCCACGTTGAATTCTAGCCTTGTTTCAACCAAGCGCTTTGCTTGATTTCTTTATACGTCACTTGATGTTTTTTACAGATCAGGTTGGAGGAAATCCGCGCCGACTCATAAATCGTCGGCAAGCCGCTGCCAGGATGCGTGCCGCCGCCAACCAAGTAACAATTATCCAGCTCTTCAAAACGGTTATGCGGTCGCCAGTACAGCATCTGGCTGAATTTGTGCGACAGGCTAAACGTTGCGCCTTTGTAGACATTTTCTTCGGTTTCCCAAGTTTGCGGGGTGATAATTTTTTCGCATTCGATATGCGCGCGAATGTCGGTTAACTCCAACCTCGCGCCCAAAGCATCCAGTGTTTGCTCGCGTACTTGCTGGCAGTGCGCCTGCCAATCGAGACCACTCTCGTTATTCGGCATAGGCACCAACACATACAGGGCAGATTTGCCTTGCGGGGCTAAAGTCGCATCAGTCACCGAGGCGTTATGCACATAAAACGAGAAATCCTCGGTTAAGGTCTTATTATTGAAGATATTGCGGACATTAGTGTGGTAATCCTTAGCGAACACAATGGTGTGGTGAGGTAAGTCGTAAACCTTATCCAAGCCCAGATAGAGCATGAAGGTTGAGCAGGAAAAATCGCGTTTTTTCAATTGCTCACGGTCGTATTTTTTTAACTCGCCCGGTTCAACTAGATGTGACATGGCATAACCGAAATCGGCATTAACAATGACTTCATCGCCGAATACTTGCTCGCCATTCTGGAGCTTCACGCCTTTAACCACTTTGTTTTCGATGATTAACGATTGCACCAGCGCATTAGTATGGATTTCCCCACCGAATTCCTTGATCACCTCAGCCATCGCCGTTGCAATACGATTTAACCCACCGATCACATGGTAAATACCGTAATCGTGTTCCAGATAAGGCAGCATGGTAAACAGCGCGGGGCATTCCCACGGCGACATACCCAAATATTTGGACTGGAAGGAAAACGCCAGCCGCATTTTTTCTTCTTTATAATACTGGCCTAAATTGGTAAACACGCTTTTTGGGAACGCCAGCCAAGGTATTGCCTTGATTAAATCCAACGATAAAAACGAACTTAATGAGGAATAATCTCGGATAATGCAGGGATAAAGGTGATTAAAACGTGCCCGTTCATTCGATATAAACCGATTATAAGTGGCACTACCTTCCTTAAAAACCCGATCCAGTTCGGCGCGCATCTTTTCCGTTTCGGAGTACACATCCAGTCTCTGGTCGTCGTAAACCAATTGGTACATCGGGTTCAGCTGCACAAAGTCCATGTAATCTTCACTGCGCTTGCCACACAGCTCGAACATTTCATCCAGCACACCTTTCATCAACAGAAAGGTCGGGCCGGTATCGAAGGTAAAATTGTTCATCCTGACCGCCCGATTACGACCGCCAACCCCAGGATTTTTATCGAATATTGAAACTTTAAATCCGCGTTGACTCAACAACATGCCAGCGCATAATCCCCCCGGCCCCGCGCCGACGATGATGATATGTTTGGTGTTCGCCATTAAATAGTTCGTCCCTTTCTTGCTTGGTTTTTAAATTACCGACTAATTTAACAGCAAAGCTGGAAAAAACCATGTGTTAACTCAATTGTAAGTTTTGGTTAGTAAGAAATTTTTAATAATGAAACCTTTTAACTTAAAAATCAGAAAAGCTGAACTAAATTTGAACCGTCCAAATAGCAACTACTTAAATAGCATCGGCTCATGTTTCTTGACTTTGTAAAATAAGATGGATAACTGAATAAGCGCGTAGTTAACTTTCACTTTAATCTGAGGTCACGTAATCATGAAAATCTTTCGAGTTATTGCGGTTGTTTTTGGAATACTGTTTCTGAGTGGCTGCGGCGATCAAGTGTGGTGTGGAGAAAATGGGTGCGGCGCTTCAAGAGAAGCAAACCACTTATCTCCTATGAAGGGATAAAACTCCGATCAATATCCTATAAAATGCGGTTTACCGACCAATTGAATTAGAGTTTTGTGTGGTAAGCCTTAGTTTGCAGTGGCGTAAGAAACGTAATCACGTAACTTTAGTTAGCTTCAACATAATTTATGGGTTTGCAAAATATTTATGGTGTCAGAGCTTTTGGTAAAATCACAAAGATAAGTGGGTTGGGGTAAATTCACGAACCCCAACGTAACACCGCCAAATCCCTAATCCTAACTTTGCTGCAGAACCCAAATAAAACGTCAATCCTTGGCACGATTAAATCAAGTTTTAAATCTTCAATTGTTATCTATACTTCACTTTAAGAGCTTTTATATTAACCAGCAAAGGAGTGTAAGTATGAGTGAAACAATATGGGTCAGAAGAAAATCAAAAGTCGGCACAGACGAATCGGGAGACGATTACGATCATTCGTTATTCAGCCAGTACGCTGAAGAACTCGATAGCTTGGCTGACTTGCTCTCTGTGCCAAAGCTTTCGGATTTCTTCGATACCACTGACCTCCAGTTTAATTTGGCAGACGAGGACTTACCTGAGTCCTGGATTATTGAAAATGAAGAGTGGTACGAACCAAGCGCTGCCCTACCCTCACTTCATAAAGTCATAGAAAACCTTAAGACAAAAGAAGTTAGTTGGATTAAGGGAAATACAAAATCTGAGTTAGTGGAGGAGCTTGAAGATTGTGAAGCCAAAGTTACAGCGGCAGAACTTGAAAATGATCAGTTTCACTTTTGCATTGTTATGTAACTCCTACGTAAATACAGGGTTACAAACATTAATTTGCTATTGAAGTACAGGCAACATGTTGACGTTAGGGATAATCCTGTTACCCTTTTGTGGAGCAAATTAACTTAAGTAACAAACAACTCGCCCACATCAATAGAGACATGTATATGCAGCCCATAATAAAACAAACAGCTCACATCCTAGGTTTGATTTTTTTCAGCAGTCTGATTTTAGCCGTTAACCCCGCGATGGCAAATTCTGATAAAGAAATGCAAGATAAACTGCTTAGGCAACGAGAAATGTTGCAACAAGGCGATCATTCAGCCCATATGTCAGAAGCTAACAAAGGGCCTGACTTTAAGGGGGTTTATTACGGCTATTTCCCGTGCAAAGAAGAAGATTGTAACGGGATTAAAGTTACCTTGTCTTTAAAACGTAACAATAACTATCTTTTGGTGACACAACCCGCCAAGACATCAACAAGAGAGTTTTATGAAAAAGGTAAATTTAACTGGAATGATGCTAAGCGAATCGTTGAATTGACGCCAAAAGATAAAGCCACTAAAGGGCAATACCAAATTATCGACGACGGAACGATTGTCCAGCTTAATCCGGATGGCTCACCAATGGCTGGCGACCATGATGATTACACCTTGCGTCGCGGAGATACAACAAAGTCACGAGAAATGCATATCCACTGAAAAAAGATTTATTTAAGTACATAGATGGGTTAATTCTCCTTTAACCCATTTTTTTGAAAAATCAAAATACCCACGGCAACATCTTCTTGGTATTCTTACAATAAGCACGGTAAATCCCGCCAAACTTATTCTGTAACAATTTTTCCTCGATGCTAATCCGATAGATAAAAGCGATTAACGTTGGCAACGTTAACAGCAATAGGGCAATGAAATCCCCCATTGCCAAACCTGCACCTGCAAAGGCGACAATTAACCCAGTATAGGCGGGGTGACGTATCCAATGATATAAACCCGTTACAACAAGCCGATGATTATTGTGTATTGCTGCGTCAGTCGTAAATAAGCACCCCAGTTGTCTAACCGCGACGTGACGTAGCG
Source organism: Methyloglobulus sp. (assembly GCA_965247625.1). Taxonomy (GTDB): domain Bacteria; phylum Pseudomonadota; class Gammaproteobacteria; order Methylococcales; family Methylomonadaceae; genus Methyloglobulus. The sequence goes on from CBDFHL010000002.1 coordinate 336,410, forward strand.
CTAAACCACAAATAAATATGAATAAAGCGATGATTTGCCTGGGCAGATAATCAATGTTAATAGGCGCTAACGCAATCGCTTTAAAGGTCAGCGACATGACCAGACTGATAACTAAGGTTATCCACAAGACCCGTTGTGAGTGTTCTTCCTTTGCCGAAAAATCTCTGTGATCAATCCGGTTTGCGCGGGCAAGTTTTATTTCTGCTGCTATCCAGGCTATAGAAAGCAACAACCAAGTTATACGTACCGATAGCATAGACTTCTCACCGTTTATAAATGGGCTTATTCGGCCATGTTACAATAATTCACTTAGTTTTAAGCTGTCGTCTGCCACTGGTGATGAAAAAAATTATTGAGTTAAAACATGTGTCCAAAGCGTATCCTTCCGCTGGAAAAACGCAAAATGTGTTAAACGATATTAACTTGGAAATTAACTCAGGCGAGTTTGTCGCCATCGTCGGCGCATCGGGCAACGGCAAATCAACCTTGATGAATTTGTTAACTGGCATCGACCATCCCAGTAGCGGTGAAATCATCGTCAATAAGACCGCCTTGCAAAAACTAAACAGCGAAAAACTAACTGCCTGGCGCTGCGCAAATGTCGGCATTGTATTTCAGTTTTTTCAATTACTGCCCGCCTTAAGTTTGTGGCAAAATATTGTATTACCGATGGATTTTTTGGGCAAATTGCCCAAACGCCAACGCCGCGAACGGGCAATGGCGTTACTGGAACGGGTCGGCCTTATTGAAGAAGCGCACCGTTTGCCCAGTCAGGTGTCCGGCGGCCAACAGCAACGTACCGCCATCGCACGAGCATTAGCTAACGACCCTGAACTGATCGTTGCCGATGAACCCACCGGGAATCTTGACGAAGCCACTGCCGACTCGGTTTTCCAACTGTTTATACACCTGCGCGACCAGGGTAAAACTTTGGTAATGGTTACCCATAACGAGGTACTCGCCAACGCCGCATCACGCAAAATAGAAATCCATGCCGGACGTATTCATGCGGATACTAGGCCGTTGTTAGCTGACGGTTAGCTCTGCCTTGAATACGCTCTGGAGTAAAATTTGGGCTGATTTGTGGCAAGTTAAAAGCAGAACCTTGCTGGCAATCTTAAGTATTACGGTAGGCATATTTTGCGTCGGCACGTTGTTCGGCATGATCGATTTGCAACTCGCCAAAATGGATGCCGCGCATCGTGAATCCCAACCGTCCCATATCAGTTTAATTTTACGAAGTGATGCCGATTTAAACTTACTCAGCACAATTAAGGCCATTTTCGCCATAAGTGGTGTCGATACTCTGACACCTTTAACCGTACGTTTCCGGCTAACTGATAAAGCTGAATGGCAAATGGGCACTCTCATGTTCCGGTCGCCAACTTCGGAACAACACTACGATTTAACAACGTTGTCATCAGGAAACTGGCCATCCGGCGAGAAAATTGCCATCGAGCAGTTGTCAGCAAAGCACACCGGGTTGCAAGCAGGCGATACAGTGCAATTCGAAACGTTAATCGGAACAAAAGCATTAGATGTGACTGGCATCGTCCGGCATCCTTTTGTTAAACCGCCCAGTTTTGGCGGACAAGTCCATTTTTTTGCTAGTCCCTTATTAGCTCCCCAATTCGGGATAAAACCAAATTCCTTCCGGCAATTATTAGTGCAAACCACTCCACCGTATAGCGTGGATAAAGCCCGTGAAGTCGCCAAAAACATCCGCACGTTTTTAAACGAACAGCACATCGGCGTGAATGTCACGTTAATGCAAGATCCAGAAAAACATTGGGGACGGCCATTTTTTACCGGTATTAATAACATCTTGCAACTTATGGCTTTGGCATCATTAGCGTTAGCAAGCGCCCTGATCTTCAATACAGTTTCGGCACATATCATCCAACAAACCAACCAGATTGGTGTCATGAAATCGTTAGGGGCAAGAATTGTAACTATTGCTAACATCTATCTCAATGAAACGCTACTAATTGCCCTGTTCGCCGTCATCATAGCAATCCCGCCTAGTCTTGCCGCGTCTTATTTTAGTTCCTGCAAGCTGCTGGCTTTGTTTAATATCGAGTGCAGCGAGTTTGCTTATTCAGCACGTGCCATTTATTACATGGTTGTGGGCGGTCTATGTACACCGTTATTAGCGGCATTAGTACCGATTTGGCGCGGTGCGTCCATGAATGTTAGAGAAGCCATCGCCAGTTATGGTTTAGCTGGTGACTTCAGCAACAAGCGCTTTGATCGCTGGGTTGAACGGTTTGGCGAGAAATTTTTATCCTGCTTTTATGCTGCTGCTTTAGGTAACCTATTTCGGCGCAAAGGACGTCTGCTATTAACCCAAAGTGTCCTGATAATTGCTGGCGCTATGTTTTTGGTGTTAATGAGCCTGATCGCTTCAGTAAATTTAACGCTAGATAATGAAATGGCACGAAGCCGGTTTTCGGTTCGGTTGGGATTCACTAGAGACCAACCACGGCAAAAAGTTATCACGTTGGCGAAATCGATACCTGCCACGCAAGAGATTGATCTTTGGCAGCGTCATCCAATAGAAATCACCAAGAATGATACTGCATTACGACAAAAAGGCAGCTTAGGTGTGCAGATGCTTGCCCTACCCGTGGCATCACCAATGTATCAGCCCTTAATTGAATCTGGTCGTTGGTTGAACGCTACCGATGCCGACCAACGGGTTTTAGTACTCAGCTCAGATACTGCCAAGTTGAATGCCATTAAAGTTGGCGATCAGGTTGAAATCAGCATAAATACCAATAAACAAAGCTGGAAAGTAATTGGCTTATACCGGTGGTTGACTGGTAGTAATTATGTCATTGAACCTATTTTTGCCCCGCTGGAAACAGTTCAAGCTATTACCCAACAGCAAGATTCCGCTACGTTCGCATTACTTAATGCAACGATTAATACACTTACTGAAGAAATCGTATATGTTCGCCAATTAAAACAAGTATTCCAAGATAACGCTATTCTGCTTGATGTTTACACCACGCAAACCAAATTGGAACAACGCCAATTTGTGCATAACCAATTTAAGCCGGTAATTGGTATGTTGTTTGGGTTATCCTGCATGATTGCTGTGGTCGGTGGTATCGGCTTGTCTGGTACGCTGGCGATTGGCGTATTGCAACGTACCCGTGAAATTGGGGTGCTACGGGCTATCGGCGCACCTTCCCATGCGATTTTCCGCTTATTTATTTTTGAAGGCGTATTACATGGCATCGTTGCTTGGTTAATCAGCATCCCGATAGCTTATTTCGCCGCCGAACCCATCTCAAAACAACTGGGCAAAACCATGTTTGGGATTCAACTGGATTTTGCATTCGACTTAAAATCACTTGGCTACTGGTTGGTAATTGTGGTTTTTATTGCATGGGCGGCATCGTTTTGGCCTGCCCGTCAAGCCGCTAAATTGACTGTGCGGAAAAGTTTAACAAGCTAGGATATATAAAAATTTCTCCCAGCAGTAACCTCAAGCCAACAAATCCACAACACCAACAGATAATTTTCAATTTTTTTACTAGAGGGCTATATTACGGTTATTAATTTGAGAATACCTTCTAATAAACTGACAACAACAAAATGATCCCCACTAAACAGATTAACAAAGATAAACTGTTGGCTCAGGGCGTACAACTTCTGATGGCACAAGGCTACCACGGGACTGGCTTACAAAAAATCCTGGATGCTGTACAAATCCCCAAAGGCTCTTTTTACAATTATTTCTCCAGCAAAGAGCAGTTTGCGGCCGAAGCCATCCAGCATTACATCTCACCATTTATCACTCAACTGGCCAATCACCTGCAAAACCCCAGCATCGACGCGTTAACCGCGCTTAACCTCTATTTCACCGAGTTAATCACCGAGCTGGAAAATGCCGGGTTTAAAGGCGGTTGCCTATTAGGTAACCTAATGGGTGAAATTGGGGATACCAGTGATATTTGCCAACAATCCCTGAAACTTGCGGTACAACGTTATCAACAGTTACTTGCAACCGCCTTAAAATCTGCACAAACACAAGGTACTATCCGAACCGATAAATCCGCAGAAACTATGGCTGATTTATTGTTCAATACCTGGCAGGGTGCATTATTAAGGATGAAAATAGAACAATCTTCAGAACCACTTAAACAATGTTGCCGAGACTTATTAGGTGATTATTTTAAAAAGCAATGCTAAACTTCAATATCAATACGACTGGTCGTTTTTTATAGGAGATTAGTATGCCAAAATATGTTATCGAACGTGAAATAACCGGCGCCGGTGCTTTAACACCAGAGCAACTTAAAGCCATATCGCAAACCTCGTGCGGCGTGCTTAGTGCCTTAGGGCCTAAAATCCAATGGTTGGAAAGCTATGTGACGGATGATAAGGTCTACTGTATTTACATCGCCCCTAACGAAGACATTGTTAAGGAACATGCCAACCAAGGTGGTTTTCCTGCCAATAAAATAGCGGAGGTCAAAACCATTATCGACCCAACTACTGCCGAATAGCATTATCCTGGAGATTGCACCAAATAAGAATTAACTAGCGCTCTCTGGGAACACTAAAAATTAAACAATAACCATAACAAAAAAGCTGTCATTACTTAGAGAGGATACTATGGATACCCATTTGACCAACAAACTAAAAGTATTTTGCTTTTCGGCATTATCAACTATTGCGCTGACTGGCATAAGTACAACCCCAACCTGGGCGGATGAGACTTGTGTGTCGCCTTACGCCCCCAAAATTACCGGACAGGAAGATTTTGTTTACATCTGGACGTTGGGTGTCGAGGGCCTAGGCGATGAACAAGATAAACTGGTCACAGTTGATGTCAGGCCGAAATCAAAGTCGTATGGTAAAGTGATTAATGCTTTATCTGTTGGTGGACGAAATGAAGCACATCACTCTGGCGTTACCGACGACCGCCGATTCCTGTGGACAGCCGGTTTAGATACCAGCAAGATTTTTGTATTCGATATCCACACCGACCCGGCTAAACCGGCGCTAACTAATACGATTAGCGATTTTGTCGGCAAAAGCGGCGGCGTGGTTGGCCCGCATACCACCTATGCCTTGCCGGGGCGGATGATAATTACCGGCCTGTCCAATAACAAAGACCATGGTGGGCGCACCGGCCTGGTTGAATACACCAACGATGGCAACTACATTGGCACCCACTGGATGCCTACCGACAGCGACTCTGGGCGGTGCGGTAAAAACCGGCAAATATGCCGACGGCTATGGCTATGACTTGCGGATAATGCCGCGCCATAACGTCATGTTTACCTCGTCGTTTACGGGGTGGTCAAACTATATGATGGATTTCGGTAAAATGCTGGCTGACCCCGAAGCCATGAAGCGCTTCGGTAATACTGTGGTGCAATGGGATCTTCATACCAAACAACCTAAGAAAGTCTTTGATGTGCCTGGCGCACCTCTGGAAATCCGTTGCGCCTGGGATGAAAAGCATGATTATTGTTTTACCAGCACCGCATTAACATCAAAAATCTGGCTGATCTTTAAAGATAAAAAAGGTGAATGGCAGACAAAAGAGGTCGCCGATATTGGCGACCCCAGCAAAATCCCGTTGCCCGTCGATATTTCAATCTCGAGTGATGATAAGTTGTTGTGGGTTAATACTTTTATGGATGGCATGACCCGCGCTTTTGACATTAAAGACCCATTTAAACCCAAAGAAATTTATCAACACAAGATTGGCTCGCAAGTAAATATGGTGTCATCAAGTTGGGATGGCAAACGGGTTTATTTCACCCCATCCTTATTGGCAAATTGGGATAAAAAAGGCAAAGATAACGAACAATATTTTAAAGGTTATCAATGGAATGGTAAAACACTGAAAGAACAATTCGCCATTGACTTTACCCAGGAAAAACTGGGACGACCCCACCAAATGGTATTTGGAGCTTATTCGGTATATGGCACAAACAAAGAGCCAAAACCGGCAAAAAAATTGTAAGGCATAACACCCGTGGCTTATTACAATAAGCCACGGATTTACCGTTTAATACCTATGGGGTTATTGATAGCCTGTATAAAGCAACGTGGATACAGGAAGGTCAAAGTCAAGTATGCCCAGATGCATTATGGCCCCAGAGGTACGTTACATTCCATATAGGCTAATCGCTACTCACTGAATACAATGAAGCTCAACGTACGAACTAAGAAGAAGGGCTCATGGTTTTTCTTGGGCAGGGTCATACTTTTAATAAAAAGTCAATTCGGACGGTTACTTATAGGAAATAAAATAGTAAGGGGATATAAAAACCAGGAGTCATTAAGAACTCTGTAGGTCATTCTTAAAACTATAAGATGAGGAATAGTATCATGATGAAAAATAATACATTTCAAAACCCCAAGAAGTATAAATCCTTCTTTTCATACATTTTTGCTTTACATTACGCGGCATTACTCATTTCCGCAGCCAGCGCCGTGCAAGCGGTCGGCATTCAAAACGACTTCAACAAAGACGGCTTTGATGATTTAGTCGTTGGCGTATATAGGGATAGAGATCTGGCAATACCTGTTAATAGCGGACAACCAGGTACTGTCAATGTTATCAAAGGCTCAGCGTTGGGTCTATCGGCCACCGGCAACCAAATTTGGAACCAGAACAGCCCGGGCATTATAGGAAATTCTTATAATGGTGGTAGTTTTGGCGCGTCGGTCGCGTCAGCCGATTTCAACGGCGACGGTTTTGCCGATCTCGCCGTAGGCTCGACTACCAATGCGGGAAATCTAAGTAGCCGGGGTGGAGAAATCACCATCATTTACGGCACGGCGACTGGCCTTGCCAGCGCCAAAAGCCAGCTTTGGCACCAAGGTAGCCCCGGTATTCTTGAAGAACCGGAAGGCGGCGACCGCTTTGGCGAAACACTTGCCGCCGGTGACTTCAATAACGATGGCTTTGACGATTTGGCGGTCGGTGTACCGTCAGAAAGTTTACCCGGCGCAACCTTGGCAGGTGTGGTGAATGTGCTGTACGGCTCTTTGACTGGCATTAGCGCCACCAACAATCAGTTATGGTCTCAGGATAGTCCGAATATTGTGGAAAACGCTCAAGGCAGTGAACGTTTTGGCGCAGCATTGGCGAGTGGCGACTTTGATAACGACGGCTTTGACGATTTGGCGATAGGCGTTCCGCTTGAGCACGGCGGGGCTGAACCCGGGCTGGGCGCGGTGCATGTCCTGTATGGTTCGTTATCCCGGTTGACCGCCAACCGTTCGCAATTCTGGGATCAATTAAGCCCTGGCGTGTTAGGTGACGGCCAAGGTTGGGAACGCTTCGGCGAGGCCTTGGCGGCGGGTGATTTCAATGGTGATGGGCGCGATGACTTGGCAGTGGGTTCGCCAATGCATGTGGTTATGCCTATCAGCCGACCTTGCGGCGCGGTTAATGTGCTATATGGCGCGGTTGGCGGTTTGTCTGCTGCTGGAAACCAGCTTTGGCATGAGGATAGCCCCGGAATTGCTGGGCAATGTGATGTACAAGCGCGGTTTGGTTTAGCCTTGGTCGCTGCGGATTTTAATGGCGACAAAAAGGCCGATCTCGCCATTGGCACACCGTGGGATTATCTGCTTGCGACTGGCCCGGCACGACCAGGCTCAGCTCATGTCCTTTTCGGCAGCGTTAATCGGTTGACTGCGACAGGCAGCCAATTCTGGAATCAGGACTCTACTAATATTCCTGATACAGCAGAGCAAGATGATCAATTCGGTTCTAGCTTGGGCGCAGGGGATTATAACAATGATGGCCGCTACGAACTGGTGATTGGTGTGCCTCGCGAAAAGGTTGGCACGCTCGTTAATGCAGGAATTATCCATGTACTGAAAGGTTCTGCCACCGGCCCAACCGCAACGGGTAACCAATTATGGTCACAAGATAGCGTTGGCATATTGGGAACAACCCAAACTGGAGATTTGTTTGGTGCCAGTCTGGGACATTGATTGAGTTTTTAACAGGCTAATTTTAAAGTCAAAAGGCGGAACTGGTTGGCTACAGTTCCGCCGCAATTCAAATTCGCTCGCCGACTTATCGCCAAGCAATATTCTTTCTCAGAAACAATAATACGCCCCAATTGTCATATAATACCAAAGGCACTAAATACCTGTTGGGGAGACTGATTATGTTACCAATCAAATACAAAAAATCTTTATTAACCTTATGTTTTTGCCTAAGTTTAGGGTTATTAGCACCTGCTGTTAGTTATGCGGATGAAGTTAATTCATGGGGCGGGACATCTGGACCCATCGACGCGGGCAAGGCTGCTGAACAAAGGGCAGCCGTAGCGAGAAGGGAGGCAAAAAAACAAAAGCGGGCAGAAGAAAAAAAGGCCGCAGAAACTCAAAATAAAGAATCGGCTGCAACCCCGGATACCCATAACTCGGAAGCACTTACAGGTTCGGGTGAATGAAGCATTTACTTGGGTTATTTATGGCGGCAGGTTTAAGGCTTCCAACCCAACGCCGCTAAGTTAAAGCTGTAAATGGTGATATTGTCATTCCGAAGCAGCAAAGCGACTGAGGAATCTTGTACCCAATGGATACTTGTGACCTTTGGTTACTTGTACCCGTGTTGGGTATAAATGGGCTTGAGATTTCTCGGCAACTGCTCTTTACGCCCTTTGGGTGCTGCGTTGCCTAAAGCGCCTACTACCTAGTATTGGTGCCCTACCTCCTGCATCCATGCAGTCGTCCCGCTGGTCGAAATGACAACATTCGCCTTATCTTAATGGCATTGGGGCTTTCCACCTGACTAGACCATTAAAAATCAATCGAAACTATACCTTAATCTAAATTAAGCAAAAAGCATTAGGGGCATCAGCAGAAATTTAGATTACTGGAATAATCCACAGGGTTACTGGTAAACCAGAAACAAAAAAGTCGGGATGTGCCTTGCGCAATCCCGACTTTTTCTAAAGGTGCTTAACTTTTAATTAATCGTGATAAGCTGATTCACCGTGTTCACAAATATCCAGACCTTCGCGTTCGACTTCTTCTGCAACACGCAGCCCTATCAGTAAATCGACCAGTTTGTACGCGATAAATGAAACTACACCAGACCAGACCACACAAACACCTACACCCCATAATTGACTAGTTACTTGAGCGGCAAGGTTAAATTCAGCAACGCCATTGGCGACATAATCCCACACGCCAGTACCGCCCAGTTTTGGATTGGCAACAAATGCAGTACCCACTGCCCCGATTATCCCACCTACACCATGGACACCAAAGGCATCGAGTGAGTCGTCATATCCCAATTTGCTTTTTAATACAGATACTGACCAGAAACACGCTGCTCCCACGAATAAGCCAAGGAATATAGCCCCCATCGGCCCCGACCAACCACAGGCAGGTGTAATCGCAACCAACCCAGCGATAGCACCGGATGCGCCGCCTAACATGCTAGGCTTACCTCGCATGATCCATTCCGCACATATCCACGATAATGTTGCAGCCGCACTAGCAAGTAAGGTATTGACGAATACTAAAGCCGCTAAACCGTTCGCTTCAAGATTTGATCCAACGTTGAATCCAAACCAGCCCACCCATAACAACGATGCACCGATCATCGTCATAGTCACACTATGCGGCGCTAATGATTCTTTTTTGAAACCAATCCGCTTCCCCACCATTAAACAGCCTATTAATCCTGCGATGCCGGCATTGATATGTACTACGGTGCCGCCCGCAAAATCTAATGCACCTTTTTGGAACAAGAAGCCTGCGGTTGCACCAGCAGCTTCCGCCGCTTTAGCATCGGGATAAGCATCAGGACCCGCCCAGTACCATACCATGTGCGCCATCGGTAAATAAGCAAACGTAAACCAGATCAACATAAACAATAGCACTGCCGAGAATTTAACCCGTTCGGCAAATGCACCGATTATCAGGGCAGGCGTAATACCAGCGAAGGTTAACTGAAATGCCACGTAGATGTATTCAGGGATGTAAATACCTTTGCTGAAGGTAGCCGCCATAGAATCAGGAGTAATACCTAGCAAGAACATTTTGCTCAAACCACCAAAGAATGGATTGCCTTCAGTAAATGCAACGCTGTATCCATAGATAGCCCAAAGTACCGCCATCATTGAAAAAATAATAAAAACCTGCATCAACACCGACAACATGTTTTTAGCACGCACCATACCACCGTAAAACAATGCTAATCCTGGTATAACCATTAGAATAACCAACACTGTCGCCATAATCATCCAGGCGGTATCGCCTTTATTTACAGTTGGCGTGATTACAGCGGCACCTTCTGCCCAACTATAGCCGCTAAAACCCAAAAGCAGACATAATCCTGCCAAGCTTGTTAAATACGAAAATCTAAGTTTCATTTCATTCCCCCTTAAAGTGCTTCTTCACCGGTTTCTCCGGTACGGATACGGACAACTTGATCTAAATTGGTGACAAAAATCTTGCCATCGCCGATCTTGCCGGTATTGGCCGCCTTACTAATGGCTTGGACCGATTGGTCGACCAGCGCTTCGGCAACGGCAACTTCAACCTTGGCTTTAGGTAAAAAATCGACGACATATTCAGCGCCACGGTAAAGCTCAGTATGGCCTTTTTGCCGACCAAAGCCTTTAACCTCGGTAACAGTTACGCCAGACACTCCCAATTCGGAAAGCGCCTCCCTAACGTCATCGAGTTTAAACGGCTTAACTATTGCAGTTATCAGTTTCATAAATACTCCTTAATCAAATTAATTTACCAAGAGAACCTGGTGGTTTTTTTTAGGCAAGAGAGAAATTTTGCCTTCAAGGGGTTCGCTTAATAAATGTTAAGCATAGAGTGTGCCAATTTAATTAAGCCTAGAAAACAACTGAAATTGCACGAATTGGAAATTATTCGACATATCAATGCACATATTTGGTGCGAAGAAAAAATGCCAGCTCTTTTTTGGTGCGTCTTTATTAGGCAGGCATTTGGTTTCGATTCGGAAACATATGGGTTATAAAAATTTTTATGAGAAAGAGGGGATCGTATACTTAATTTCATCCAGGCCAATCAAACCAACTCTCCACCTGTACAAGAAGAATGTCTATTGTAATTATTTTGCTATCCGCATGCCTACATATAAAAGCTGGACCTAACATCCAGGCAATCTCAATTGAAGACATAACAGATTGCCGGTACATAGATACTATTGAAGCAATTCCGGTTGAGGAAAAGGGGGCAATTTGGCAAAACCTGTAAAGTACGTTGCCTTAGCAAAAGCTGACAAACTGGGTACTATCCCTAGTGTAGGAACAAATTATTCCTGTTGGTGCGTTGAACACATCCGTGGCTAAGACTTATCAGTGCCAAAATTCTTGAAAAGAAGCCAATGACGAACAGTTCACCCCCAAAAACTGGTTGGCACATCGTTTATATTAATCACTCCCCAATTAAATTCGGCTAACAAAAACCGAATACAAAAAACAAAAAATGCGCCCGGAGGCGCATTTAGTTAATGCCAAGATGAAAGGTGAGTCAATACTTAAAAAGTTAACGTCATATCAGTTGAAAATAATAACTGGTCTTGCTTGTTGTTACCAAAAGGACGTGTACCATCCGCCCAATCGTAACGCACATTAGGTCGAACATTTATCCATTTTAAAGGTTTCCAGGTGACACCTGCCGTAACTGCATAATAAGTACCTGGCGCTGAAGTGCCTTCACGCGCGGAAGAAAACACCCTCACTCCATTTTGATCACGGAACCATTCTCCCCTTACGCCTGCGACTAAATTATCTAACACATCATAAGTAAAGTGAGTGTTAACCCCATACCATTCGGTATCGGCCAGTTGACCATTGGATGCAATAATGCCATCGGCAAATCCGTGGTCATGTTGCAAAACCAGATGCGCTTTATCAGTAATGTTATGTTTTAATACAACGCTATACATACTCCAATCATCGCTGCTTATCTCCGACCTACCACCATAAGTACCGCTGATATTAAGTGAAGTAGCCTTGCTATCACTTGTCCACGTCGCGCCCATCAAACCCGACCAATTACCCAATTGCTGATCAAAACTTCCATCCCAACCACCCGTAGCACTGCCAGTAATTGCACCACCCATCACTGCCCAGTTATCATCTACAGCATAGTTAGCCATGATCCCAGTATGGGTAAAAGGTTCGCCAAATTGCATAGTGTAAGCATGCGTATAGAAAAAATTATCAGGCGCAGGCACAGTTTCGTAACCAATCGGCGTATAAAAATGACCGGCCTTAACATTTATGCCATTACCGACGGGTATGTACATTTCCAAATAAGCTTGAGGAATTGCAAGCTCATAGAATCTGTTATTAATAAGATTTAAATCCCAAGATCCACGATCTAATGGCTGTCCAGTCCCTAACTCTGTTGGTGGAACCCCGTAAGCCTGGGTAAAAAAAGCATCGGTACCAAACATGACATCTACCCGACCACCAATATCGAAGGAATCACCTTCTGTAGCCACAGCGCGTTGGAAAAATAAATTTAGTTGGTTAATCTGCAATTCTTCAGCACGATCACCAAAAGTGATAGGGCCGTTAAAACCATTAGCAGGCGATGTTGCATTATAGGTGACGCCAGCATTCAACCAGCCGCCGACTTTCAACGCATTATCCTTCATAAAAGATGCTTCATTGGGGTCGCCCATAGCTTCAAGGAGTGTATTAGCTTCACTCAGGCTTTTTGCTTCCGCTAAGGCAAGCGCAGGAAGTGCGACCAGAGCAATAACTAGTGGTTTCAGCAAAAGATGTTTGCCAAGATGGTTTTTCATAGTATTTCCTCATGTATTTGTGTCAAAAAACTTTCTCTCGGAAATAAATATAGCACAGGGCATGCCAGTTGCAAAAAAACCAATTTATATGCGTGTTTACAACAACCACACCAAAAATACTGCACTACTATGGTGCTTTTTACATTTTTTTTGCACTCTTATGGGATGACTTTGCTGGCAATAACAATTCTTTAAAGTGCATAGGAGTCATCATTTTTTTTTGTGGCTAAACAGCAAAAAAAAATGTTATTGTTTACGCGTTTGGCTTATTAAGCCTGAACCTTATACCTATCCTTGGAGACGATCTAAAATGTCAGCAGCAAATGTACTCAAAATGATCAAAGAAAATGACATCAAGTATGTCGATTTTCGTTTTTGCGATACCCGCGGCAAAGAACAGCACGTTACTTTCCCTGCACATAGTATCGATGAAGATACCTTCGAAGAAGGCAACATGTTCGACGGCTCTTCCATCGCAGGCTGGAAACACATAAATGAGTCAGACATGATTTTGATGCCTGACCCATCAACCGCAGTCGTAGACCCTTTCTATGACGACAAAACCCTAATTCTACGCTGCGATATTATCGAACCTAAAAACATGCAAGGTTACGAGCGTGATCCCCGCTCTATTGCAAAACGCGCAGAAGCTTACCTAAAGTCAACCGGTATTGCTGATACTGCATTCTTTGGCCCTGAAAACGAATTTTTCGTATTCGATGATGTCCGTTGGGGCACTGACATGAGCGGCTCTTTCTACAAAGTCGACTCAGAAGAAGCAGGCTGGAACTCTGAAAAAGTGTATGCCGATGGTAACATTGGTCACCGCCCAGGCGTTAAAGGTGGTTATTTTCCTGTACCACCGGTTGATTCCTTCCAAGATTTACGTTCTGCAATGTGTTCAACCCTGGAAGAAATGGGTCAGGTCACTGAAGTTCATCACCACGAAGTGGCAACTGCAGGCCAATGCGAAATCGGGGTTAGATTCAATACCTTAGTTAAAAAAGCCGATGAAGTGTTAACCCTGAAATATGTGGTGGCTAACATTGCCCATGCTTATGGCAAGACCGCGACTTTCATGCCAAAACCACTGGTAGGTGACAATGGCAGCGGTATGCACGTCCATCAATCTCTCGCTAAAGATGGCAAGAATCTATTTACCGGCGACCTGTACGGTGGCTTGTCTGAACTAGCTTTGTTCTACATTGGCGGTATCATTAAGCATGCTAAAGCATTAAATGCTTTTACCAACGCATCTACCAACAGTTACAAACGCTTAGTCCCTGGCTTTGAAGCTCCCGTCATGCTGGCTTATTCTGCACGTAACCGTTCAGCCTCTATCCGCATACCTTTCGTCAACAACCCAAAAGGCCGCCGGATTGAAGTACGCTTCCCTGATTCAACTGCCAACCCTTATTTGGCGTTTGCTGCCATGATGATGGCAGGCTTGGATGGTATTCAAAATAAAATACATCCTGGCGAAGCTATGGATAAAGATTTATACGACTTACCGCCAGAAGAAGAAAAAGCAATCCCACAAGTTTGCCACGCCTTCGACCAAGCGTTAGATGCATTGGACAAAGACCGCGAGTTCTTGACCCGTGGCGGCGTATTCACCAACGATGCGATTGATGGCTACATCGAGCTGAAAATGGCTGAAGTAACCCGTATCCGTATGAGTACCCATCCGGTCGAATACGATATGTATTACAGCTTGTAATAATAACGTAGTTTAAAAAACATAAAACCCTGCAAGTTAAACAATAACTTGCAGGGTTTTTTATTTAATAGCATCCGCTCTCGCCACAGCCGTTAATATCTCGCTACCGAACTATCGCACTGAAGCGACCAGGCATCAATGCCTCCCGTTACATTGCTGACATTACTAAACCCCACCTGCGTCAAAAAATTAGCCGCCTGCATACTACGCACACCGTGATGGCAAAGCACCACGATTTCTTTCTTAGCGTCTAATGCATCGAGGTTTGCCGGAATCTTATTTAATGGAATCAATAAACTATTAGTAATATGCGCGAAAGTATATTCAGCTTCTTCCCGCACATCCAGCAATATAAAGTCATCTTGATTATCGATTTTAGCCTTCAGTTCGACGACAGTTAGGGGTTTGATTGCCATATTTAACTCTTTTTGTTGATGAATCGTTCCAAGCGCTGGATAGCTTCAGCCATCCGGTCAATAGTCGTGGTGTAAGCAAAACGTAAATGATGACTGGCATTAAAACTGCCAAAATCGATCCCAGGGGTAACAGCTACTCCCTCGGTTTCTAATAACTCAAAGGCGAATCTATAACTGTCGTCCGTAAACTTTGCACAATTGGCATAGATATAAAAAGCGCCGTCCGGTTTCACCGGAATGTCAAATCCCAGCTTTACCAATGCGCTATACAAATAATCGCGGCGTCCGGCAAATGCTTCCCGTCTGGACTCAAGCGCATAAATTGTCTCAGAATCAAAAGCCGCAAGTGCGCTATATTGGGATAATGTTGGCGCTGAAATAAATATATTTTGTGCCAACTTCTCGGCAGCACCAATAAAACTTTCAGGGACAATTAACCAACCCAAGCGCCAACCCGTCATGCCAAAATATTTGGAAAAGCTATTAATCACAAATACATCATCGCTGAATTGCAAAGCACTGGCCGCATCCTTGCCATAGACTAAACCATGATAAATTTCATCTGAATAAAAACAACCGCCATTGTCATTAACCAGCTTAATACATTGCTTAAACACTTCTGGCTCAATCAGCGTTCCAGTTGGATTGGAGGGCGATGCAATCAACACGCCTTTGCATGCGGAAGACCAGTGCTGCTTAAGGTGATTAGGGGTTAATTGATAATTTGAATCCGCACCAACAGCTAATGTCTTGGATTTGCCTTCAAACAAGCTAGCAAAATTACTATTACATGGATAACAAGGGTCTGCCATAATGACTTCTTGGCTGGGATTAAGCGTAATGCCAAATGCAAGCAAAAAAGCACCAGATGCGCCGGGCGTTACGAAAATTCGTTCTTTATCGACAGCTACTGAGTAGCGAAATTGATAATAATCCGCAATTTTCTCCCGTAACTCAGGTAACCCAGCCGCTGGCGTATATTTAACGCTACAGGTTTGCAAGTGCTGTATCCCAGCAACAATGATGGTTTGTGGGGTATCGAAATCAGGTTCACCGATTTCCATGTGGATAATATCACGTCCCTCTGATTCTAACTGCTTGGCACGCCGTAACAATTCCATAACATAAAATGACGTAATATTCTTTATTCTGCCTGCAAGTTGCCCGGTCATAACTGCCGTGTTTGTGAGTTAAGGTAAAATCATAACAATAATCCTTGCTAACGGGTGACTATTCTGCTAAAAATGCGCGGTATTTTTTTCTCAGTTAAGGAGTTTGTAAATGGCCGAAAGTCCTAATGTGGGTATGTCACCTTTCAGTTTTAAGCCATATGTGGAACAGGAAGGCGAAGAATACATGAACGAGCCTCAATTAAAGCACTTTGATACCATTTTAAATAATTGGAAAGTGGAATTAATGAAGGAAGTCGACCGCACTGTTCATCATATGCAAGACGATGCCGCTAATTTCCCAGATCCGAATGACCGGGCCACTCAGGAGTCTGAATTCAGCTTGGAATTAAGGGCACGTGACCGTGAGCGCAAACTCATCAAAAAAATTGATGAAGCGCTTAAAGAAATTGAGTCTGGCAGTTACGGTTTTTGTGAGTCGTGCGGAATAGAAATTGGCATACGCCGTCTGGAAGCTAGACCAACAGCTACGTTGTGTATCGATTGTAAAACTTTGGATGAAATTCGCGAAAAACAAATGGGTTAAGATCCATACCAATTCTGCCTGATTCCAATCTTGCACCATATGTCGGGCGATTTGCCCCATCGCCCACCGGCTCCCTTCATGTAGGATCGCTGTTTACTGCGATTGCTAGCTTCCTTGATGCCAGATGCCATGATGGAAAATGGCTGCTTAGGATTGATGACCTCGATACACCTCGCAACCAAGCCGGTTCAGTGTCGTCCATTTTATCTTGTCTTGATAGTTTTGGACTTCATTGGGATGGCGAGGTCTATTACCAAAGCCAGCATCTTGCCGATTACCAAGCATACCTGGATATGCTAACTAATGACCACTTAACTTATCGTTGCGAATGTAGCCGAAAAAGTTTGGCAGAACTGCTACCGGTTGAGTTCACCAGCCAGCCAACCTGCTATCCTGGCATTTGCCGTGACAAATCGCTCTCTGCGGAAGTTTCCCACGCCATTCGAGTTAAAACTGAAGATAACGACATTGCTTTTCTGGACGGCTTGCAAAGCGAAGTTGTTAGCAATTTAGCTAAGCAATATGGCGATTTCATCCTGAGACGCAAAGACGGCATTATTGCCTATCAACTGGCTGTTGTCATAGATGACAACCTGCAACAGGTTAACCATGTCGTGCGCGGTTGCGATCTACTGCAAGAAACCCCCAAGCAGATCTATTTACAGCGCTTATTAGGCTTAGAGATGCCTCATTATCTACATGTACCCGTTATTATTGGCGGAAAGGGTTACAAGCTCAGCAAGCAAACCTTGGCTACTGCCGTGGATACCCAATTACCTAACAAGACTCTCTTTGATCTGCTGATGCTATTAAAGCAAAATCCACCTAATGAATTGGCGGGTGCTGCGGTAGATGAGTTGCTAGATTGGGGGATTAGCCATTGGCGACCGGAAGCTTTGTGGTTGTGTTCTACACTTAGCACATAAAACTCATCATTCCCACTGATACCCTAACTAATATGGCTAAATTCTTAAACACAAGCGCTACAAACTACTTTCTCGAAGAACTCATTAAAGAAGCAAAAGACAGGCTTATCTTAATTAGCCCGTTCTTAAAGTTAAATGATCGAATGAAAGAACTTTTGGCCGATAAAAATCGGCTAAAAATTGATGTGAGGATTGTTTATGGCAAAAGCGAACTGCAACCAGAAGAAATCAATTGGCTAAAAGAGCTAACTTACATTCGCACCAGCTTTTGTAAAAATTTGCATGCCAAATGCTATTTAAATGAAGAACTTTGCATAGTTACCAGTCTAAATCTATATGAATTCAGCCAAATCAATAATAATGAAATGGGAATCTTAATAAGACGTTCAGATGATACAGACCTTTATAAAGATGCCTATGAAGAGGCTCAACGGATTATTCGCATTAGTGAAGAAGTTCGTATTACCTTAGAGAGAGTCAAAACTGAACCAGAGGGCAAAACTGATGCTGATGAAAAATCAGACAAACTGACAACATCAAAATTTGCCCAAAAATTAGGCATTAAAACTAACGAGCTAATGGAAAAATTAATCGCCTCCGGCATCCTAGAGCTAAAAGATGGAAAACCTTATTTAACGACAAAAGGAAAAGAAGCAGGCGGCGAATTTAAGATGAGCCCAAAATATGGCCCTTATTTTTTGTGGCCTGAAAATTTTCGATTATGACACCCTTACTATGAGCCGACAAAATTTCGATATTACATAATCGTCTGGGATAATTAAGCTTACCTAAAATACCTAGAAAAACTGAGTAACTAACATGTCAGAAACCAAGCTCTACCCTATTAAACCCGAAATCGCCGCCCGCGCCCATATCAATAAGGCGCAGTATGAAGCCTTATATCGTCAATCTATTGAGCAGCCAGAGCAATTCTGGGCGCAGCAGGCGGAAAAATTTCTGGATTGGAGCCAGCCCTGGCATAACGTGATGGCTTATGATTATCCCAAAGGCGATATTCGCTGGTTTGAAGGCGGCAAGTTAAATGTTAGCGTCAATTGTCTTGATCGACATTTGGCAACGCGCGGCGATCAAGTCGCCATTATCTGGGAGGGCGATAATCCTGACCATGACAAAAAAATTACTTATAACGAATTACATCAGGAAGTATGCAAATTTGCGAACGTCCTGAAAGCCCAGGGTGTTAACAAAGGTGACCGCGTCTGTATTTACTTACCGATGATTGCCGAAGCGGCCGTTGTGATGCTGGCTTGTACCCGTATCGGCGCGGTGCATTCCATCGTATTCGGTGGGTTTTCAGCGGAAGCGCTGAAAGACCGTATTCAGGATGCTGATTGCAAAGTCGTTGTCTGCGCGGACGAAGGTAAGCGCAGCGGCAAGACGATTCCTCTGAAATCTTGTGTTGATACAGCGTTAATTGAATGCCCGAATGTGCAAAAGGTTATTGTGGTTAAAAATAGTGGACAGCCGGTTAATTGGGTTAAAGGACGTGATCTTTGGTATCACGAAGCTTTGGCGCAAGCCTCAGAGGTTTGTCCGCCGGAAGCGATGGATGCGGAAGATCCCTTATTTATTCTGTATACCTCCGGTTCAACCGGAAAACCCAAAGGCGTGTTGCATACCACAGGAGGCTATTTGCTGTTTGCCGCGATGACGCATAAATATGTGTTCGACTACCACGATGGCGATGTTTATTGGTGCACGGCGGATATTGGCTGGGTAACGGGACATTCTTACGTTGTTTATGGACCATTGTGCAATGGCGCGACAACCTTGATGTTTGAAGGCGTACCGACTTATCCCGATGCCAGCCGATTTTGGCAAGTAGTCGATAAGCATCAGGTTAACATTTTTTATACCGCGCCTACGGCCATTCGCGCTTTGATGGCGCAGGGCGATAGCTTCGTCAAACGCACTAACCGGAGCAGCCTGAGGATTCTGGCAAGCGTTGGCGAGCCGATAAATCCAGAGGCATGGGAATGGTATTACCATGTGGTGGGCGACGCGCGTTGCCCCATTATGGATACCTGGTGGCAAACCGAAACCGGCGGCATTTTAATTACGCCGTTGCCTGGCGTGACAGATTTAAAACCCGGTTCGGCGACCTTGCCGTTTTTTGGTGTACAGCCGAAAATTGTCGATAACGAGGGGAAAGTGCTTACCGGCGAAGCCAGCGGTATTCTGGTTATCAGTAAACCTTGGCCTGGGCAGGCACGCACGATATACGGCGATCATCAGCGTTTTGTCGATACTTATTTTAAAGCCTATCCCGGCTATTATTTTGCCGGAGACGGAGCGCGACGCGATGAAGACGGTTATTACTGGATTACCGGTCGCGTGGATGATGTGATCAATGTCTCGGGACACCGGATGGGTACGGCGGAAGTTGAAAGTGCGCTGGTATTGCACGAGCATGTCGCGGAAGCAGCGGTGGTCGGCTTTCCACATGACATTAAAGGCCAGGGAATTTATGCATACGTAACCTTGAATGAAGGCATCGAACCGACAGAAGCCTTGCGGCAGGAATTGATTCAACTGGTCAGGAAAGAGATCGGCGCGATTGCCAGCCCCGATGCTATCCAATGGGCCAAAGGCTTGCCCAAAACCCGCTCCGGCAAAATCATGCGCCGTATCTTGCGTAAAGTCGCAGCGAATGAGTTGGATAATTTGGGGGATACTTCAACCTTGGCTGATCCGTCTGTGGTGGAAGATATTATTGCACATAGGGTCAGTAAGTAATTTAAGGAATGCAGTGAAAATTACCTTGGTTTGCGGTAACAAATAAACGATCTTATTTCCCCATTAAATTGACAAATTAGCTTTGAATGTATGTGGTCACATTTTAATGCT
Source organism: Methyloglobulus sp. (assembly GCA_965247625.1). Classification (GTDB taxonomy): domain Bacteria; phylum Pseudomonadota; class Gammaproteobacteria; order Methylococcales; family Methylomonadaceae; genus Methyloglobulus. Next base: position 356,855 of record CBDFHL010000002.1, read on the forward strand.
AATTTGGATTTTAAAAGTAAATATTCAAATTTCAAGGGTCGCAGATGTTAAGTGGATTCTCAATAAATATTTTCAATAAGGAAATTAAGTATGCCTAATATTAATTTAGGAGCAGAAATTAACCGCTATGTAGGGCTTTTTATATTTTTTGTGATTTTTGTGTTAGTAATTTTAGTTTTCGCTTATGTTATTTCTCCTTTAGTCATATCTATAAAAGCTTATGTCAATAATGAGCCAAATGAGCTGTTTCCTTCAGACGAATCAAAAGTTAGAACCTATTACAGGCAATATTTTTCAGATTCAGAAACGCCTTTCTATCTAGTCGAAGCCATTTGGTCTGAGCTTTTGGCATACTTAAATGATTATTATTTTGCAGTTCCTTATAGTTATAGTAGGGTGCCTTCTTTTTCTGAAAACTATTTTATCAATAACCCTGACGTTGAATTTGACTTCTCTTCGCATAAAGAATATGGCAAAACGTTTTGGAAAAAACTTATAGCCAAATTAAATATCAACGTGAGCGTTTTGGAAGAATACAAAGGAAACTATACCTTTATCGAATTGGTTGAGTATCTAAAACCAAAACTTAAACCACCACTCCGAGTCCTGGTTGTCAGCAACACGGACGCACATTATAGTGTTTTTGCCGAAGCCTTAATCAATTACCTAGGCAAAGGCCGCTTTAGCGCCTTTTCAGCAGGTAGCCCTCCAATCGGCAAGCTTAACCCTGCTGCCTTGGCTGTCTTAGAAAGCAATGGTTTGTCGATGGATGATTACAAAAGTCAGTCCTCAACCGAATTTGCCGATGAATATTTTGATATCGTCATTTCCGTTGGCGATTCTACAACAAAAGAAACTTATTTCGGGTACTTAGACAATTCCACTCGCGTCCATTGGGATTTAGCCAATCCCGCGCTTGTTTCAGGTTCTGATGTAGATATTGAAAAAGCTTTTCAAGCCACTTATAAAGCCTTATCGGCGCGTATCAAGCAAATGGTAACGATGCCAATTGAAAGTATGACACCAAAAGAAATTAGCCGAGCCTTGGACAATATCGGGAACAACTTATGAACGTTGCTCCATTAATCAATGAGAGAATTTTTAATTGATTGGATCAAAATTAAATCAACGAAAAAGATAAACAACTATTCCTAGCCATGACACTATCAGCAGAAGCCAAGGCAACCAATGTTGACGATAGATAATTATCTGTTCCTCGTTAAAATCAGCTAAATCAACCGGTTCTTCTTTTGTTTTTGAAGCTTTTTTAAGCCTTTTGTTCAGCTCTCTCGCTTTTTCTTTTTGCTGTTTTTTGTACAGCTCAATACCTTTTTGAATACCTTGAGCAATCAACTTGGTTTGCTCTTTCGTTTGCGCTGGACGTTGCGTTGCTTTGGCAAGCTTCATCGCTTCTTCTTGAGTTTGCGGCGAAGGTTGCTGGTAGCTATTCTTACTCATAATTTACTATTAATTTTTTCTGATAAAAACAACAATCACCGGAAGCTTAGCCTTTGGGCGTTAACCTAAGCACTTTACCCTCTAGCTCATCGGTTAAGACCCAAATTGAGCCATCAGGGGCAGTAACGATGTTACGGAAACGGGTTTTAAGTTCGGTTAAAATTGTTTCTTGTTTCACAACTTTTCCTTCTTCCAAGTCGACACGCCGCAATTGTTGTCCCGCCATGGCGGAAACCAATAAATCGCCTTTCCAATCTCTAAATAAGTCCTTATCGTAAAAAGTCATTCCCGACGGCGCGATAGACGGCACCCAATAAACGAGTGGCTGTTCCATACCTTCCATGGCCACTTTGTCGGAAATTGGCAAACCCGTGTAGTCCACACCATAAGTAATTTTAGGCCAGCCATAATTACGGCCTTCTACCAACACATTGATTTCATCACCGCCTTTGGGGCCATGTTCATGTTCGTAGATTGTGTTTGTAGCTTTATCAAACGCAAGCCCTTGGGGATTACGGTGACCATAGGTGAAAAACTTCAAATTTCGGGTTGATCCTGTGGGATTTGGCATGGCAAATTGGTTTCCGATCAGACGCCCATCATCACCTAAATGCACAATCTTACCGAGATAGCTCATCAGATTTTGTGCCTCTTCCTTATAATCAAAACCCTCACCCAAGGTTAGCAGTAGCGTTTTATCCGGCAAAAATAAAATACGGCCGCCAAAATGAGCTGAGCCTTTTTTATGCGGCTGGGCTTCAAAAATTTGAGTCACGTCGCTTAGGTTTTTGCCATCAAATTTTGCGCGGATTAATGTTGTGGCATTATCTTTTTCTGTGCCTTTGGCAAAGCTAAGATAAACATAATTATTAACCGCAAAATCGGGGTGTAACGCTACATCAAACAAACCCGCCTGCCCTTCATAAAGGACAGGTGGCACGCCGTTAATGGGTGCCGATAAACTACCGTCTTTTAGCAAACGCAAGCGCCCGGCCTTTTCCGTCACTAGTGCTGAACCATTAGGCAAAATAGTGATACCCCAGGGATATTCAAGCCCTTTCGCTAATGTTTCAATATTGATTTTGGTTTGGGAAGGGACAGCCGTATTAGAACGTGGTGCATCAGCCCCTTTTTGGGTACACGCAGAAACAGCGATTAATAATGGCAGGAGATAACGGGCAATTTTCATAGAAGCAGTATTGAAATTTTATTAGCGATATTTACCATAATTTTTGGACAATGGTACACCGCTTTTGGTTTTATAAACTAAAACACTTTAAAACCTCAAGTACCGTTATATTTTTAATTGTCGCGATTTTCTCAAACCCTCATCAAAAGAGGCTTATTGGGAACGTAACAAATAATTCTTCTTAAAAAAATTATCAATCTTGTTAGATTTTTCTTTAGTCGTACCAATAAAGCTATCGACTTTGTTGGCAGGTGAGGTAATTAACCCTTTATTATTAGGCTTGATAATTTGGGGTTTAATCAGAACTATTGTTTCAGTATTGGCCGACGTATTATCGTCTTTGGTGAATAGATACCCTAGAAAAGGAATATCTTCCAGAAAAGGCACACCTTGATGACTGTTACTTAAATCATTTTTCATCAGACCACCGATAAATACAGTCTGACCATCTTCAACCAGTAAACGCGTATTCACTTCAGAAGTGTTTAAGCTGGGGACACCATCATTAATAGTGGCTTTACTCACCTCAGGATGAACGTCCATCATAATACGGCCAAATCGATCGATATTCGGTGTTACGTTTAAAATAACGCCAGACTCAAGGAATTGGACACTTTCAGTTGTCACCTGATTAATTGTTGTGGTTACTTTGTAACCAGTTCGGTCACCGATAATCACTTGCGCTTCCTGGTGTTCAAGGGCAAGCAATTTTGGAGTTGATAATGCCCTGACTTTGCCTTTTTTACTAAGTAGATTTAATTGAACCTCAAGATTTTTATTGAAGTAATTAAAAAACAGGCCTGGAGGCCCTGCGGCTGCACCAAGACCTAAATTCAGTGCTTTCCTAGTGAGCTCATGATCTGATCCAACATTACCTTCTCCGCCACCACCTGTAAAAGTTTTAGTCCAGTCCAAACCGAATTTTTGGCTATCATCCAGTGTAATAGTAAAAATCTTCGCTTCAATCAGTATTTGCGCTGGCTCTTGATCAAGCTGAGTTAAGATCTGGTCAATATGGGTAACAAACTCAGGCAAATCCTCCACAACCAAAATTTTACGGTCTTCAAGAAGGTCGATTCTCCCGTAACGGGAAAGGTAGTTTTTTAAAATAGCGGATACGTTTTTGGCATCAGAATATTGGATCTTGTATGTCCGTACTTCTTTAAAGCCACTAGCAATGGTTTTACCTGCGGTATCGCGAAGAGCAATAAGATAACCGTTTTTTACCCGTTCTACCGCGTAGCCGGCGGCTTCGGCTATGGCGTAGATTGCTTCATCAACAGTAATATCATAAAGATTGACAGAAATAGCGCCTTCAACACCTTTTGCCAGCAGAATATTTACTTTATTCTGCTGCGATAGCATTTCAAACAGTTCAGCAATATCCGTTTCTTTTAATGATATGGAAATAAGATCAGATCTGGAATTATTGGGTTTCGCCGCATTGCACAGCGGCATCTGAACTGCGGTAAAAACCAGCCACATCACAGCAACTATAAAGCCTTTTAGGTTCATTAATTTTATTTTACTTTTGCGTTTCATCGTCAATTGTTAATTGTCTGCGTTGCTTGTTTTTGACGAATACGGCTGACCGCTCATCCACTTTAACTAGCTTATAGCCATTGATAGTTTCGCCCAGCTTGATAATCCTACCGCTCACATTGGCCATAGAACGTTGTCCCGCACGTAATGTCGCTGTCAGTTTAGGCATCACGTCCTGCTGTTGTGTTGATGGCTTGGAAACGCCTGATTCAACAACCTTTTCTTGTGGGATAACAGGTTTCCGGAAAGGATCATGCAATACGCGCAATACTGGAGGATATCCTTCACCCATTATGGAGAAAGGCAATAACCACGCGCAAAATAACCAAACATACTTTTTCCTCATAAACCTTCTGCAAACTGGTAAGACACTAAAGTCAAAGTAAATCGCCGTACGGTAGAGTCGGGTTCAGGCGTTAAATCAAACTCCTTGATAACAATCGGGCCGAGATTATGCTCAACTTGATTGAGCCAATCGAATAAACTGATGTAACTCCCCGTCACGACCACATGAAACGGTAACTCATTAAATATGAATATTTTTTCAATATTGCCAGGCTCTACACTGACCAACTTAACATTATGGGTCGCGGCAATCTTATCCATTTGGCCGATTACCGAAGCTATCATCTGATTTAGCGGTAACTCCTGGTCGTCGCCATGAAGTTGTTGGTTGAGTTGGGTGATATGATCTTGAAATACCTTGATCTGACCGTCCACAGAGATACCGGATTTCAGCTCGGTTTCCAATAATCCGAGCGTTTGACGTGCCTGACGGAAATCCTGAATAGGGCGTTTTAATACATACAAATAGCCGGCAATTATCATTAAACAAAGTACAGACACTAACAAAAGCGCTAACATCTGGGGTTTAACCTGTTGTTGCAGCGTTTTATACATGGTCATTCTTAAATTGATTATTGATAATCACAACCAGATTAAATTCAACAACCTGACTGTTGATATCACTGCGTAAACTGGTGTTAATCACTTTAACGTCTTCTATTTCCGGCTGCTTGATCAGATTTCTGATAAAGCCAGATAGACTGGAGTGGTTCAATGCCTGACCATTAATCTCCATATGTGTATTCAACTTCCAAGTTTGCTGATTAGGCGAACCGCTGGCTCCTTCTGGAATGACAATAAAGTAACCTGTTTGAACCGTAGCGGGTTGCACGGGGGTTATTTCACCTGCCCGGTGATATGACCATTGGGTAAACCAAACATCATCCTGCATCACCCGGTCAACGGCCAACAAAATTTGTTTAGCGGAAGGCCCGCCCCGCAAGCCGTTAAGTATTTCCAGCTCTTTGGTTAGCTTTGTTTCTTTAGTTACCAAATCATTGTATTTTTGTTGCTGTTCGATGCTGGTTTGCTTCTCTTTTTGCAAGACTTCAATTTTTGAAGTGAGAGCCATTGTTTTGTTAGCAATGGCAAACTTTAAGCCAAACAAAATGACTAACACACTCACAAACGCTAACCCAAACTGGCGACACCAACGCTTAATTTTAAGCCGTTCCTTATAACTTGCAGGAATCAGATCTAACTCATGCATGCTAAGTCGTAGCTCTCTGTACAAGAAAAAAAGTACCAGTGTCATTTCGAACGATAGCGAGAAATCTTAACCCACTGAAATTTAAGATTTCTCCCGATGGTCGAAATGACAGCAACACAAGCGATGCAATGCTTTTAGATTTTTTGTCATGTAAGAAGGTCGTCGCTAGACATTGAACTATAAGGGTTGATCTCATGCCTGCTGCCCACGAAGCGCCAAACCAGTCGCAACCGCTACCCCTGCAACAGGGCCTAGATCGTATAACGTGTTAGATACATCCTCGACTTTAATACCGTAGAAAGGATTGATCGTTTTAACAGGAATAGTGATCAACTTATCGATGACATTATCAATACCAGACAAACGTGCCAAGCTGCCCATTAGAAATATTTGTTCAACAGCACCTCCGCGGGTTTCCGATGCAATATACACCATAATATCCCTGATTTCGGCCGCCAAACTAACAAAGGAAGGGTTTAGAATGTCATAAATCGTATTTTTGATGCTGCTATCATTGTCATTTTCATCGTCCTCAACATCAATAAGATCAGTGGTTTCAGAGAATGCCGGACGGTTAGGCTCATCCAAGCCATATTTGTGCAATACTTCCAACGCCGTCCTAACCGGGACATCAAATGCGCGAGCCACCACAGCAATAATATTATCCATACCAAAATCAATTTTCCGATCGAATAACAGCTCGTTATTCCAAATGACCGTCAGATAACTTCTATTCGTACCAAAGTTAATCGTCAACACTTTTTGTAACTGTTGAGTCGAAGCCATCGTATTAATAAGCCGCCTTATAGCAACAGGGCCAATTTCTAGGGCAACGACTTCTAAACCACAGTCCGTTAACAAATCAAGATATTGCTCGACAACATCCTGTTTAACCATAGCAACCAATGCCATTCGGTCATTCCGTTCGGTAGCGTCAGGCTTAATCGGCAAATAATCAATCACATAATCATTAAGGTCAGTGTTTACCCGCCTTTTTAAGGCTGACAATAATGACTCAACATCGCTTTCATTTTTACCAAGTTGATAATTAAGAAATAACAGCCTTAAGTAATGGGATGGCACCGATGAAACTACTTTTCGACCGGTAAAACTACGGCTTTTCAAACTACTTTTAACAAGTTTCTTAAAAGAATCAGGGGTTTTAAATAGTTCATCAAGATCGCAATTATGATAATCAGAGGTTGCCGCATGAACAAACGGTTGGCCAGAACGAAAAACAACTTGCACCATATTCAACTTTTCCAAACCCAAATCAAAACCGATCATAGAATCGGGTTTAAACCGATTAGCAATTTGGCTAAGAATCGATGAAAAAAAAGAGTCAGATGAGACTTTTGTAAACTTCATTAATCAATTTTTCTTTGGTGTTTTTTAAAAAGCCTGTTTATCTTCACACAGTGCCCTAAAAGTATTTAGCAACCCCTTTTCAGGTTACATACTAGCTGCTAGGCTCTTGTGGCAAAAGTTACAGACATACAGAAATCAACGGTTAATTATTCCCTGATTAATCTATGGCTATAAGATTCCATTTGTCATACCGGCCAAATAGGAGGAGCCTAAAGATAAAATAGGCAGCGAAATGACTAACCGATAAGCCCCTTCTTCAATCACCTAAAATCCTATATCGATGGTTTAAGATTCCTCTCTATCATTCGAAATAACAATGATATTTTTACCTTTTAAGTACTTGCTTTAAAGTATAGCCTAGTGTGAAAAAATGCTAAGGGTGGAGAGATTATTTGTAATAAACCAACTCTGGTTGCCATTTTAGAGCATGACGGCTGCTCCCTAACTCCGTATATAACCTCTTTGATATTCCGTGGACACAACCTCCTTGTCATTTTGATTGAAGCCTTTTTGTTATTTCGACCTTTAGTCATTCCGAGCAGCACGAGGAATCTTGGGGTTTAATTCATGATTAAACTTTTAAGATTTCTCCCTATGGTCGAAATGACACCGTTGTCCCACCGAAATGACAATTCCATAGACTATTCCATAAATTTAATGTTTTTTCAGGCATTTCCTATTTGTGCTTTCGACTACAAGTTTTTTGTCATTCCGAGCAGCGCGAGGAATCTTATGAGCAGTCCTTACTCCAACTGTTGAAGATTTCTCACTACGTTCGAAATGACGAAGTCTGAAAAAATGACAACATCTAGGGGAATAACAAAATCTGGGAGAATGAAAAAACTTTGGAGCATGACAAAACCCGAAGGTTTGCGTCACAAATAAGCTGATTTTCCATGGATTCAAGCCGTCATTCCAAAAACTTCCCCTTTGTCATTTTGAGCACGACCTCCTTTATCATTCCGAACATAGCCCCTTTGTCATTCCGAGCATAGCGAGGAATCTTATAAGCCCCAAAGATTCCTCGCTATGCTCGGAATGACCATAAATAGTGCTATTGATCATTTTAGGTCTAAGGCATGGTGTAGTTAATCACCAACTGCGGACGATTTGCTACTGTCGTATTTTCCTTTGAGGCAAACTGGTAATCCGGCCCTTTGGTTGAGCTTTCAAAGACCAGTGCTAAGCCGTAGTTTGTGGATGGCGCAGCAATCCAGCCATTGACCATGACCACGGGCACTGCCCATTCTTTAAACCCTGTGCTGCCTAGTGCAACCGAGGTGACCGCTTGCTGGGTTGAATCGTAATTACCGCCACTGCTAAAATTCGACCAAGTCGCCGTGGTTTCAATCCACGTTTTTATAATTTTGTATAGCCCGATGTTAAAAGTACCCGTGCCCGAGGTACCGACCAAATTTAGCCTTAATGTTGCCGAGGTGAGAGTGGCGCCAGCAGGGAGCCCTGAAAGATCAAACTTGATGAGGATTTTGTCTTGTTTGCCAGCATTATCCCGTCCTGCGACAATGTCTATGCTTGTTCCGTAGTTTATGCCGGTGGTGCCCTCATAGATGTCGGTATCGGCTACGGTATCCAAAATTTGGGTCATACTGTTTGCAGGTTTGGCAGAATCCTTGCTTAGCAAAGCCACCAAATCACTGCCTATATCGCCAAAAACGTGATGACAAGTCTTGGGATTAATTGCGATCCCATAAGCGCTTGCCAAACCATAGCTGGAAAGCAAATAACTCGCTATGTGCTTGCCGTTAAAATCGACGATAAACGCTTTTTGCGCCGCACGATCTAGCGCCAGTAAACGATCCTTTCCGGGAATATGGGCTAAATCTTCCGGTTGGTTGATAAATCCTGAAATGGAAAACGATTTCCTGGACACACCGGATTGGTCAAATATCGATATTTTTTTTGCATTATCAATCACGGCAATCGTACCGTCATAGCTACCCGTCATGGTTTTTTCAAGAAAAGTAACGCCTACAGGGTTCGTTACCCCGGACAACACAGTGGTAGAAACGACGGCGCCAGTCGAATTAACCCAAGTGATCCCGTTATAAGCAAAGTCAGTTACCGCAAATTGTCCGGCATGGCTGCCACTGGGAATGTAGGCAATGCCTGTCGGTGTAACACCGGGGCTGGCGACTTGCGTTTTAAATGTGCCTGAGCTGTCGGTCATGATGATTTTATCCAGACCGGAATCAACGCTGACCCAAGCACCGCCTGTGTCAGCAGTAATGCCATTGAACTTATTTCCTGCCGGAAGAAAAGTTAAGCCCTTGATATTGCTTGAGCTATAACTAAGCGTTGAAAACTCACTCTTTTTAACCACGGATGAGTATTCAGCATCGCATGACGCATCGCAAGCCTGGCCGCATTCACAGGTCCAGGTTATAAGCAGTTTTGGGCGTTTGCTTATTGTGCTGTCTTCCTTAGAACCGAAAGTGTGCGATAAAAGGTCGTTAGCTTTCAGCAACACACCATAATTGCTGTTGCTATCGGCCAGCCATGCTTGCACCAGCGGCGCGATTTCCCAACTGACCAGGACATCGCTTCCAGCCGTTACCTCGCTGGTGCTTACCGGAGTCGCTTCATAGTCGCCACCATTGGTAGTCCAGGCATTGGTGCCGTCATAGGTTTTCCAGGTCGCGCCATCGGCCGTGCCGCTGCCGTTCTTGGTGCCTTCTGTCCAACTGCGGGTTAACTTGTGTGCGCTTATCGTCCCGCTGCCTGAGCCGTTTGCTTGGTACATTTGCAATTGAGCAGAGACAATATGGGCGGTGGTGGGAATAGCGCTGGGCAGATCAAATTGGAGCAGTTGGTTCGCGTAGGCCAAGATGAAAAAAAACCAACTTTTTGTTACGTTATCACCCCCGCCACCAAAATTGATATTGGCTTGTAGGCTTGACAACAAGGCATCCTTGCCCGGATCAGTGCCAAGCTGTAAGGTTACAGTTTTATAGGGCTGATATATGGTGACCCGATCACGATTTATCGTATGCGTAGCACCTCCAGCATCTGTGCCAGTTGCTTTGAAGCTCACAGGCGAGTTACTGGTCGGGGTAATCGTCGCGCTATAACTGCTATTGCCGAGATTAGTCGTGGCTAGGTTGGTATAGCCTGAGCAATTGGCATTGGTGGCCTGCCAAAGCATGTGGTTCATACCCGCTTTGGCAGCCATGCTGGCTTGGGTCGATTGCATCTCACCCCCCAATGCATTAACCGCCATCGCCCCTTCGCGGCTCATCAAAAAGGCGATGGCAGCTACAAGGGTAATCGCCATAACCACGGGTAACAGGATGAAGCCGTTTTGAAGTTTGCGCTGGATGTGTTGATGTTTTGCAGCTTTGTTGGGGTTGATTAGGTGGGGATACTTCTGGTCTTTCATTATTTTGTTAAATCATAGGTGTTTACTTATATTCCAACCTTAGTTACCAGGTAGTTAAGTTCCTGGCGGGTTCTCGGCATTGTTCTAAGTTGAGCTTTTTAAGATTCCTCCCTGCGGTCGGAATGACAAGGTTTAGTTTGTTATCCAGCTATTTGCTATTTGCTATTTGCTATTTGCTATTTGCTATTTGCTATTTATTGTTTGCTGTTTGGATAATGTAAAAATGCAAATGCATGTCATTCCGACCGCAGGGAGGAATCTTAAGTGCTTAGAGATCTCCCAGCAATTGCAGTCATCCCTACTGTCGAGATGGCACAATCTACTTATGCCAATCCAAACTCAAATCCTTCCACTCCGGATTTACCCCATTAACCAACGCATTCTTCTTCTCCCGCCGCCATTTTTTAAGCTCTTTTTCCCGGCTAATCGCAGAAATCACATCACTCGTCTGTTCATAATAGACCAGTTTATTAACATTGTATTTTTCGGTAAAGCCGGGGACTAATTTGTGCCGATGTTCATGGATGCGGCGTTCTAAATCGTTGGTCACACCAATGTAAAGCACGTTATTGTTCCAATTGCTGAGGAGATAAACATAATAGCTTTTTTGGTGTGGCATAAGATTTCTCCCTATAGTCAAAATGACATAAGTATTGATTATATGTTCATAAGTCAACTGTCATTACGAGCATAGCGAGGAATCTTACACCCATCCCGCCTACAAACCGCTACCGATTCCAACCCTAGTATTCAGGCTTACAGGCTTACCACCCGACGGCGATAGGGTCAGGGTAATATCCACCAGCACCGTGCTGCCATTTGCACCCAAAATCCGTTCTACGCGAAACTGGCTAACATTCTCGGCGATGGGATATTCTGTATAAGCCGTTCCATCGGCGGCATTAATATTGGGTAGTCGCTCCATTAATTTCGTACCGCTAAGATAGAAAACCTGGTCATCCGCCCAATCCTCAATCACGGAGCTATCCTCATCGTCGTCATCGTTATTGCCTTCATCGATAACCGTATCAAAATCGTCATCTACGCTAATAATGCCTGCTTTGCCATCGCCATTCATATCAGTATGAGGATCTTCGTCTATAGCGCCGTCATTATCATCATCCAGGCCATTTATTGGGTCTTCATCGGCGTTGCCATCCTCATCATCATCATGGCGCGCCATAGCGCCATTCCCTTCATCAATAGTGCCATCGCCATCATCATCAATATTAATAATGCCGGGCTTGCCGTCGCTATTTGAATCCAGATCGAAATCCTCGTCGATACGTTCCGGTTCACCGGCATCACGAGAGCCACTTTTGTTGACATCCAGATAATCCCGGTCGTTATTGGCATCAGCCCAGCCGTCTTTGTTCCGATCCAATGTGGGATCAAGTGATACCGCCAGTACATTGCGCACCGATTCGCTCCAGGCGGTCGTAGTATTTTCACCCAAAGGTATCCGCAGTTGCCTGGATTTACTGACCGCACGACTCATGCGTTGCATAGCGAAGCGTGCTTGTTGTAGGGTGTCATTCTGCATGTGGGTTGATTGCCCTGCATTTAACGCAGCATTGATAAAGCCGCTAATAGCGGCAATCAGAATGCCGGCTATGGCAACGGTGATAAGGGTTTCTAACAGGGTTAAGCCTGTTTGGGTGTTTTTCGGCATTTCGGGCAGTAGTGAGAAATATAAATGTTGGGTGGTATAAGATTTCTCCCTGTGGTCGAAATGACAGTTGACTTATGACGGTTGGCTTATGAAGCATAAACTATGCTTCTGCCATTTTAAACTTATCGGCTAATTTGTTATTTCGAATTTGCCAGCCACCTTGTCATTTCGACCACAGGGAGAAATCTTAAGCATTGGAAATAAGTATAGCCCCAATGATTCCTCGCTCTGGTCGGAATAACAATTTGTTTGTGTGGTTAAACCGTACCACTGTCATTTCGAACGGCAGTGAGAAATCTTTAGAATCCGAGAATACTTATTGCGGCGTTCAGCCCGGAATGACAGTTTTGCTTTGCCTGGAGTGATAATGGATTTTGAATAGCCGTAGCATTCTTGTTTCTATGCCACGAAAAATATTAGCGACTAATCAGCGTTTCCAAACCTTGAGCACTACCTTCGGTAATTACTTTTACCCAGAGCAGATTGGCTGTATTGCCGGTATAGGAGTCGTTATCGCCATCCACATTGGTGTCCGTGATCGTAAATGGGGCGGCATCGGCATCATATAGGGCGATATAGACCAGATTGCGATTGGCTGCGCCTGTCGCATCGGAAAAGCTGGTGGCGGTAGTATTGTTTGTTGCCACTTTAGCCGCATTTAATAGGCTGGTAAAAGGCGTTGCCTGAAGTTCTTCCATTTTTTGTAGCTGGGAATAGTACTCAGCAGTTAATGACTGGTGAACATCGGCACTTAAAATTCCTGTTTGCAGGGCATTCATCGCCGGTACTAAGGCAATAGCTATAAGTGTCGTGGCTACTAGCACTTCTACATAAGAGAAGCCTTTTTGTTGCAGGTTATTGTAAGAATGCTTCATCGTCAATTTTGTCGTCTAGACTTATGCTGTCATCTCGACCAACGGGAGAGATGACAGCTTATTTTTGAGGCTAATCAAGTATTTTGTCATTTCGAACGATAGTGAGAAATCTATAAGCCCTCAAAGTCTCTGCCATTGGCAGGGGTAATACTTGGGGAAACAAATACCAAAACGTGATTCACTGAACAGTCACCCGACCGGTCATGGGAGCAATCGAGATAATACGCTGTTGGCCACGATAACTGAGGGTGATAGTCCCGCTTGTGAGCATATAATCAGCACCCGCACTGGTCACTTTGGGGATCCCATCAGCACTAAAATCCAAATTTGTTGAGCTGCTGGATGCACTAGTGAAAGCAAAACTGGCACTAACCAGATCTATTCCGCCGATAAAAGCATCGGTTTTTAGCTGAATATCGTAGAGTTTTTTATCGATGGGGTGGTAAATATCATAAGTAGGCGTAGCCCCAGACAAGCTATAAACCCGAATTCGTTCGTTTGCGGCATCAATGCTTATGCCGCGAGGAATTTTGGTTCTGATCGCTTCTGCTTGGGCAAATTGAATAGCCGCTGAAACTTCATTGGCGGCATTATCAAGCTTTATTGGATCGGTAGAAGATAGATTGGGTATTGCTACTGCGGCGACAACGCCCAGGATGATGACGACTATTACTATTTCAATATAGCTGAGGCCATATTGGGTTTTAGGGAATTGCAAGTTTGTATCCGTTGTAATGCCTGTTTACTTAAGGAAAATCCGAATAATTTGCTTTAGTTATTGTTACAAGCGATTGGCATTATTTCACCCGCAGCCTAATCAACCCATTGTCATTCCGAGCAGAGCGAGGAATCTTTGGCGGTATTTTCCTTAACCTTAAAAGATTTCTCCCGTTGGTCGAAATGACATTTTCGCTGTCATTCCAACCCGAAGGAGGAATCTAAACGGGCTTGGGCATATAAGATCTCTCCTATCGTCGAGATGACAGAGGATTTGTCATTCCGACTACAGGGAGGAATCTTAAAGGACTTAATCATCCAACAATTTTAAATTTGGCTGGGTTTCTAAACACCTAACCAATCAAAGGTCAATTTTTAATGTGTATCGTATTTTTTGCCGCTTGGATCAGCAGTGGTGTCATTTGCAATAAATTGACCGCTCTTAGTGTCATATTTCCAACCCAGGTTCACTGCGTCACCAGCTAATCCAAGAATACCGGCGGTAGAAATTGCAAGGACACTTGAATCAGTGACTGGGTTCTTTGGCAAAGTATCTTTTTTGAGATAAGGGCCAAATTTAAATTCACCTCCGGTGCCTTTCATTTTACAGGCCTTACCTGACGCATCAGTGTAATAAGCGAGCTGTTCTAGAATTGCCTGTTGGCTACCTGCGGCGCCACCTGTCACTGCCGATGTACAAACTGCTGTTGCTCCTGAAGATGCGGCTGAACCAGGATAGGCACTATGCTGTTGATAATAAAGGTCAATAGCAGAACGCATATTAGCAAGCGTCGAGTCCAATGATGAAATTTTGGCATCATCTGTCGTGGAAGCAAACTGCGGTACGATAATCGCTGCCAAAATTGCCAATATGATGACAACAATTAACAGCTCTACTAAGGTAAAACCTTTTTGTAGTTGTTTTTTAAATGACAAGTCGTATTTCATGCCGTGATTCCTACAGAACTATATGAGTTGATTATAAAAGCTTTACAAAATATTACAGTTAATTTGATGTATTTTGTGAAGCAATCTAAGTTTTTTATTTAATCCAAGTTAAGAATACTCTGTAAAATCTTCATTTCAAACGCCAACCCGTTATCATCTCGACGTAAGGGCAAATCTAAAGTGCCTATAAGCAATAAGATTCCTCCTCTAGTCGGAATGGCAAAGGCTTCTGTCATCTCGACGACAGGAGAGATCTTACCTATTAAAATTCAGGAAGATTCCTCCCTTTGGTCGGAATGACAGTAAGTTGATCGAGATGTAATTTCTTAATATGCATTAAAGCCGAAAACTGCTTTTTTAAAAAACTTATCTAGATAATTTTTCTCACCTAAAACCATTTTTTACCTTTTTAATGCACGGCATGAGACAGTTTAAAAATCGGCAATATTAACGAACTGACCAGCACACCCACCACAACGCCCATCACCAGCAACATAATCGGCTCAATCGCTTTAGTCACTAATTTTAGTAGTTTCTCCAAATCTTGCTGAAAATAATCGGCTATGCGGTCGCTTACTAAGGCTAAATTTCCAGTTTCTTCGCCGGTGGTAATCATTTGTTTAACGATAGGCGGGATAATGTCTGAATTGTTGAATCCATAAGCTAATTTGCGACCTTCTGTCACATCCTTAATCAGTGTTTCCACAAAACGGATAAAGCCGACGTTCTGGACGACATCCTTGGTCAGTACCAGTGCATCCATTAGGTTAACGCCGCTTTTTAAGGATAGCCCCAATATGCGCATCATCTGAATTAAATAAATTTTTAGAAAAATATGTTTAATAACCGGCGTGGTTAATTTGAGGTCATCAATCAATACCCTGCCCTTTTCGCTTTTAATCAGGACAGAGAACAATACAATTAAACCGACAAGGCCAATGCCAAGCGCCCACCAATATTGGGTGATAATCCGGCTAGCTGCCATTAAGTAAATCGTTGTGATCGGCAGTTGATCCTGAATTGATGTGAACAAGGCACCAAACTTGGGGAAAACCACGGCGAGTATGAATATCACCATGCCCAATGAAAAAATCATAAGAAAAGCCGGGTAAGACATCGCTGAAATTAAGGTATTGCGTAATTCCTCACGCTGTTTTTCCATAATCAGGAGGTGTTCGAGTATACGGCGGATATAGCCCCCGCTTTCACTGGCTGCAATCAGGCTGGTGTAGGTACTAGAAAAAATCTGGGGATGTTTGGCGAGTGCAGAGGAAAAGGTTTTACCTTCGCTGATGTCATCACTTAAAGCTTTTATAACACGCGCCAATTCAGCATTGTCAGTTTGTTTCGACAGGACATTTAAGCTGGTGTGTAAGTCGCTGCCGGTTTCCAGCATAAGGGCAAGCTGTTCGATAAAGAACATCCGATCTTTATTGGCTACTTTTTTAGCGCCACCCAAGGAAAAGTTGAATTTACCTGAGTCCGATTTAGCGGCGTTTGTGCTAAGTTTGGTATTAAGTTCCAGTGCCATATCGAGATACCTTATTCGTATGAAACAACACGGGTGACTTCTTCGAGGGTTGTTTTGCCCACGAGAGCACGTTCGATACCATCATCATAGAGGGTCTTCATGCCGGATTCTTTAACAAACCCATTCAGGTCATCCTGCGTTGGGTTTTTCACAATCAAGCGTTGCAGTTTAGGGTTAACAGTAAGAATCTCATGGCAAGCAATACGGCCTTTATAGCCTGAGTCATAACACAATGGACAACCACGTCCTTTGCTAAGCCTAACAACACCTTCTTGTTGCCAGTGAAAGCGTTCAATTTCTTCAGGACTGGCTATGTAAGTGGTTTTGCATTCGGGGCATACGGTACGGATTAAGCGTTGGGCAATTACGCCGATTAGTGCAGAAGAAAGCAGGTAAGGCTCGATACCCATTTCGATCAAGCGGGCAACCGCTCCGGTACTTTCATTGGTATGCAACGTGGAAAGCACCAAATGTCCGGTTAATGCCGCTTGCACGGCAATTTCTGCGGTTTCTTTTTCCCGAATTTCACCGACCATGATGATGTCGGGATCCTGCCGTAATACGTGCTTGAGGATTTTGGCAAACGACAGGCCAATCATTTCTTTAACCTGGTTTTGGTTAATGATGTCAACCTGGTATTCCACAGGATCTTCAATGGTAACGATGCTTTTTTCGATGGAATTTAAATAATTGAGAGCTGCATATAATGTCGTGGTTTTACCACTACCAGTTGGGCCGGTAACCAAAATTAATCCGTGGCTGCGTTTAAGCAGCTTGATAAAGGTGCTTTGGTTTTGCTGGGTCATGGACAGTTTGTCGATGTCCAACAAACTCCGGTTTTTATCCAGCACCCGAAGCACAATCTTTTCCCCGAAAATTCCGGGCAATGTGCTTAACCGGAGATCGACAGCCCGACCTTGGGTAGTCACTTGGATGCGCCCATCTTGAGGTAAGCGGCGTTCAGCGATGTCCAGGTTGGCCATCACCTTAAGTCTGGACACCAGCGCCGGATGCAAATCTGCGGCCGGATTCATGACCTCGTAGAGTATGCCATCCAGTCTAAATCGCACGCGGCATTTGGTGCGCGAAGGTTCAAGATGGATGTCACTGGCACCATCCCGGATAGCTCGCTGTATTAACGCGTTAATCAAGTTAATGACCGGACTGCCACTGGATATTTCATCAATAGTGGCGTAATCATTCGGCAAGGTGCTGTCCACCACCTCGAAGTCTTCTTCCAGATCGGTCAGGTATTCTGAAATATTGATGTCAGAGTCAATCGATTCTTTAAATTGGCGGGCAATTTCCTCGCTTTTAGCCAATACGGGTTTAATGGCGCATCCGGTCAGTTTTCTGACCTCATCAAACGCATGAAGATCTTGTGGGTCACTGGTTGCCAGTATTAGTTTTTTATGGACTTTGAATAAAGGAAATACCATAAAGCGCTGGCAGATTTCCGAATTCAAGATGGTATGGATAGAAGGATCCCAAAGCCCCGGCCTGAGGTTGATGTAAGGGATGCCCAACTGTTTACCAAGAATCCGTAATAAGTTAGTTTCAGATACCCAGCCTTTTTCAACCAGTATCGTCCCCAACCGTTTGCCCGTAGCGGCTTGTAATTGCAAGGCCTTATCGATATTTTCAGCAGTAACGAGCTCTTCTTGAATTAACAAGTTACCTAACCGCTGGTTTAGGTAACGCGAAGGATCCGAAGGTATTTTTTCATCTTGCGTTTCTCGTGATAATACTTTGATATACTTATCAACTTCAGTTATGTAAAGAATATCAAGAATAACCGGATTAGCATTAACGACGGTTAGCGAGCCGCCTTTTGGCAATAACTGGTCACGCCATTCGACTAGCAGCTCTAAAACCCGGCTATTAATACTGGGGACTTTAATAAGATCGAGAATAAGCTGAATTTCGCCAACTTGAATAGACTGGCTGACAACATTTTGTAACGACTCAAGCGTAATGGAATCAACCAGCGAACCTTGGGGGGCAAGATAGGTGTTTATGCCGATTCTACTGCGAACAACCTCCGTCATTGTTTTATCCAGGAGACATCATGTTAGTTAAAATGAATAGGTAATTATTTGGTTTGATATGCATTAAGTGTAGTGGGTTTAAAGCGGTATTTTTAATATCTAACAAAAAATAATAGGGTAGGCTGCTATTCTGTTATTGGGGGATGTTGGGATTCCTCTCAGTCGCTTTGCTTCTTCGGAATGACAAAGGGTTTAGAAATATCCTCACATTTGTTTTTCGACCAATACCTTTATCTTTCTGGCGAGAAATTGTCGTTCCGATGTATGCGTTTGTCATTTCGACCAGAGGGAGAAATCTTATCAGGCTTAGCCATGCAAGATCTCTCCTATCGTCGAGATGACAGACGCTTGTCATTCTGACGGGGCTTTCAGATAATTCATTCAAAAGGCTCCGGCTTTCCTATGCCATAGCCTTGACCATAATCGACTTCCAACTCTACCAATGCTTCCAAAATTTGATCATTTTCAACAAATTCTGCAATGGTCTTTAAACCCATGACCTTTCCAATTTCGTGGATTGATTTCACCATAGCGTAGTCAACTGGGTTAGTTAACATGGTTTTGACAAAATAGCCGTCGATTTTTAGATAATCCACTGGCATATTTTTTAAATAGGTGAAGGAACTCATGCCACTACCGAAATCATCCAACGAAAAAGAACAACCGATAGCTTTTAATGTCTCCATAAACTTGACCGTTTGAGCCAAGTTAGATACCGCAGCGGTTTCGGTAATCTCAAAACAAAGGCGTTGAGAGGGTACGCCTGACTCATGGATTTGTTCAGCCACAAATTCAACAAATCCAGGCTCGCAAAAAGACTGCCCGGAAAGGTTTATGGAACAGGATAGTTTTGACTGCGGATCCTTCCCGATAACATCCGCTATTTTGGCCAACGTACTTTTAACCACCCAACGATCTAGCTTAGACATTAAATTATAACGTTCTGCCGCTGGGATAAAGTTGAATGGTGGCACCAGATTGCCGTTTTCATCTTTAAGGCGCAATAAAATTTCGTAATGCTCTTCTGCGGCTGGATCGGTAGTTAAGGGTAGAATTTTTTGCCTATACAACTGAAATCGCTCTTGCTCAAGTGCTAAGTTAATACGGCTAACCCAGTGCATTTCACTTTCGTGCTTGATCATTTCCTGGTCAGACGGCTGATAGATATGCACCCTATTTCGCCCTTGCTGCCTGGCAACATTGCACGCTAATTCGGCTGAACTCAGCGCAGCTAAGAAATCATCAGCCTCAGGGATCAGTTCCGCCACACCAATACTGACTGAAATATCAAATAACTTATCTTTGTAAGCAAAACGGAATTGGTTAATCATTTGCCGTAAGCTCTCCGCCGTTTGCTCTGCTTTATCAAGCGCAGTGTTGTCTAATAAGACACCAAATTCATCAGCACCAAGGCGTCCAACCACATGGTCTTGGCTTAATTCACGGGTAAGAAAGCTAGCGATATCATTAAGTAACTGGTCTCCTGCTTTCTGTCCAGATGTCTCATTGATTATTTTAAACAGGTCAATGTCAATAAAGAGTACGCTGTATTTTGTTTGTGATGTTTTAGCAGCGGTTTGAGCTTGTTGCAGTTTTTCGGTAAATCCTCGCCGATTAATTAGGCCTGTAACGTTATCCCGTCTGGCTTGAATTAGTTTTACGGCTTCTGATGCCAAAACATCACATAATTTTCGGTCGCTGTTACTGAAGTCAGGTTTATAGGGGGTGTGAATCAAAACTAATACTCCCACCATATGCTGCTTTGTCAGCATGATAGGTGCAGCAAGAATTTTATTCACCGTATTTAGGTTCGCATCAGTCCAGTCAATATCTCGATTTTGGTTAATAACCAAGGTTTTCTTTGTTGACCCCATGTAACGATAGAGTGAATTTTGGATGATTTCCAGTGTTGAATCGAGATCAAAATCGGGATCAATTGTATTGAGCTTGTGTAGGCAAAGATCCAGATTAGGTGCATAAAAAACAGCCAGATCAACATTCATATACTCAATGCAATTGCTAATCAAATGCGTAATGGCTTGTTTTTCATCCATTGAAAGCTGCTGGCTATCGTTATCATCTAAACCATAAAGCAGGTTTAATTCTTCATAACGCACGGTTAACTCGTCGACCATGCCGGTTAGGGTTGATTGCAGCGTGTAATCATCAACGATGCAGTTTGCGATATTGATGAGTGTATCGGTTATTGTAATCTGTTGGGCATCCTCTATTTCACTCGCAGGCGACTTTACCAACCCAGCTAGCCAGTAGTGTTGTTGAGCGTTTGGTAACATGATGCGTGTCTTTGAAAATACGCCATCTGCACCAAAACCGATCATGTTTGGGTTAGGCGAGCCACTGGTATTTTTAAAATCATACTGTTCGATGAGATTAACTAGTACAGCAAACTCATCGAGATTACCTTCATGCGATAATTGGCTTAGAGTACCGTCATATCCTAGCAAGCAAAGTGCGCACGGCTGCCCAACGCTATGCTGGAAAAATGGTAAATATTTTTTTAAATTGACTGGATTAAGTTTTAAATTCATGAGCTATAACCATTCAGGCCATCTTGTCGCTGCGAGTGCTTTGTCATTCCGAGTGATTCCTTTGCTTTTCCGAATGCCACGAGGCATCTAAAGCCTTTGTTCATAAACCAACAACCAAGATTTCTCCCGTTGGTCGAAATGACAGTACACTTCAAGTTTAGATTTATAAGCCACATCTTTTCCAGTTTCCTTGTCATTCCGAGTACCACGAGGAATCTAAAACCTGTGTGCATAAACCAACGACCAAGATTTCTCCCGTTGGCCGAAATGACAGTGCAATTCAAGTTTAGATTTATAGGCCACATCTTCCCCAGTTTCCTTGTCATTCCGAGTACCACGAGGAATCTAAAGCCTGTGTGCATTAACAAAAACTAAATAATTACCATAAACTAACTATCAAGCGACTCAAAGTGCTGACTCAATTGAATAGCTAACCGGCGCATGCTGAGCGGTTTTTCCATCATGACAATTTGCCCCTGTTGCTCAACCCAAAGACGGATTTCACGGTCGGTTCTGGATGTCATCAAAATAATGAATAGGCCAAGTTCAGGATGGCGCTTTGCAATGGTTTCACATAATTCTATGCCACTCATTTTTGGCATTTGCACATCTGTGATCAACACATCAGGTGTGTGTTCGACTAGACGGGCAAGCCCTTCCTCACCATTTGCAGCGGTGTTTACGCTATAACCGGCTCGCTCAAGAAATTGCTTGAGCAATAATGACACATGAGGCTCGTCGTCAACGATCAGGATTTTTTTCATACTAACCCGCTTTTAATAATGACGATGTTTTTTTAAGGGTAACGGTAAAAGTGCTGCCTTCACCAACGGCGCTTTGTAACGCTAACTTACCGCCATGTAATTCAATAATTTCCTTTGCCAAGGCTAACCCTAGGCCGTGACCTGATTTTTGTCTGACGTTATCACTTTCTGAACGGTAAAACTTTTCAAAGATACGCCCCTGATCTTGCTCGGATATACCAATGCCGGTATCACTAATTTTGATGATGAGTTGATCATCAATTTCGTCAGCATTTACGGTGACTTTGCCGTTAGGTTTGTTGTACTTGATGGCATTAGTCAGTAAATTGTTGAGCGCAATTCTTAATAAATTTTTATCCACTTCAGTAGTTGATAGGTTATTGGAGAGCTGGATATCGAATTGAGTTGCATCTTGGTTATTACCTCGAGTAACACTAGTCAATATATCTTGTAGGAAATCTAAAACTTTAACCCGTTTAAAATCAAGCACCATGTTTCCCGACTCCATCATGGTGATATTGAGCAGGTTAGTAATGAGTGAACTTAAACGTTCAACTTCATCATTAATGATATTGATGGAATGGATGCGTTCATCAGCAGAAAGGTTCTGTTCATCAAGCAAATTTTCGGCCGACATATGAATCACATTAAGCGGCGATTTTAATTCGTGGGCAACACTGCTGATAAACTGGTCTCTCGCTGATTTAGCTAATATGTCAGGCGTCTTATCATGAAATATGACTAAAGTGCCGAATACTGTTTCGGTATCTTTAGGTGTAAATAAAGGATAAGCGCTGACCGAAAACGTTTTTTCCGGATTATGGGACGGTTTGAACTCAACTGATTCTGACCGATGCAAACGATTTTGAGTACTGTAATATTTGGCTAAGAGTGCACTGATAGCTTTATCATCACACCATTCATGAGGTTTTGCCCCAATAATAGTGGTGAGCGAGTCGCCAATCACCGTTTTAAGTTTGGAGTTAGCAAATGTCGCTTTGCCGGTTTCGTCCATAACTAAAACTGCGTCGGGCATGGATTGCAAAGCGGACTCTATACGCTGACGATTGTAATTTAGCGCCAGTGTTGTCGCTTTAGTTTTAAAGTTTTGATTGTTGATTTCACTAAAACGCCGGTCAATCTCATCCACAAAAAGTTTGAAATTCTGCATGAAATCCTGAAAATTATCAGATGAACCGGACACCGTTGTAATTTGCTGGCGTTGCATAGCTTGGTTGATTTCTTTGTTTGCCTCTTTAATAGGCTTCAGTTCTCGCCGAAGGAGAATATACGTAAAGGGAACTAGCAAAAATATGGGTAAGGCCAGCTGGGCGATAAAAGGCAACTCGTGCAACTCAAGCTCTGGTTTGAAATAACCAACCCTAACATAGCCAACCAAATCGCCTTGACGGAGAACGGGTGCCCTAAACTCAAGTACTGTTTGTTGGTCAGGCTGAATTTTGAATTCTTGCTCCGTCGCCCAGAGCGTTTTCTCATCCTTCAAATCTACAGGAGGAATAATTGCAGCACCTGAAACACTAGCGGCAAGGGGTTGTCCGGATGCGTCTACTACGGCAGCATAGGCAAATCCAGAATCGATTTGCCGGCTATTAAGCAAATCGAGAATGCTATTTTGTCTTTGGGTTGGAACTAATTGTTCATAAGATAAATTGGTTAACAGATGAACAACATCTCTGCCTTCAATTCTAACGGCTTTATCCCTGGTTTTTTGGCGGTAAATCAGAAACTGACCGGCTATTAGGGTAATAACAACTAAGGTCGCTATAATCATCACTAAACCAAAGCGTTCTTCTGTTATTTTTTTCATGAATCTATTTGTGTTCTCAGATTTAGGTAAAAAATAGTTTTAATATTTCAGTCAAGCTTCTTTTAGCTTCCAACTTGATTACGTCAAGATCTTCTTCAGTCAATCCAATCAACTGCAGTGCATTTAAATCAAGGCTTGGAGCCGCTATGCCGGTTTTTGGGCTTTCTTCTTGTAAAACAAGAATATTAGCAATATGAATAATAGCCGAATCTAGGCTAAACCGTTCGTCACCCTTAAGGTGGACATGGTTTGCTACGGTCTCATATATGCTGGCTGGCAACTTCCAGGTTTTAAGCAGCTCACCGCTAACCTCGGCATAATCGAAACCTAATATTTCTTTTTCTAGAATAACGACGGGGGTAACCCCCTGTTTGGCCTGAGATAATATTTTGCTGGCTTGGTTGGGGCATTTGACATAAATAACCAAATGTCCCAAGTCATGTAATATTCCGCAGACAAAAAGCCGTTCGCTGTCGATCACATTGCTTTTTTGAGCAAGCAGCCGCGCAATGGTTGCGCAATAAACGCTATGCATCCAAAAGTCTTTCATATTAATCAGGTCGCTGGAAATACCTTTGAAAGCTGTGACGGCAGAGGTTGCTAAAACAATATCGTGTAATTGAGCCAACCCCATAATAAAGATAGCCCGTGAAATTGATTCTATTTTTGTTGCAAAACCAAAAAATGCGCTATTTGCAATTCTTAAGATTTGTGCGGCAATATTAGGATCCTGACTAATAATAAGCGCCACATTATCAATGGTTACCTTCGGATCATTTATGGACTCTTTAACCTTCAAATAAACTTTAGGCAGCGAAAAAAGCCCTTTAACTTCAGAAATTAATAATTCTGGTGTCATTGCTGGGTGACTTCTAAGTTCGAAACAAAACTTGAGTATAGTCCAGAAAAAATGAACACTATTTATTAACGTCAACTAGGCAAAATCCAGCTTTAAGAGATATGCCATGGCATGAAAAATCAGTGTGTTAAATCGCACATGAAAACAAGCCGCTTCAATGCATTCTGAAACTAAACACGAGAACAAGCTTTATGCTTTAAAGAATCAAAGATGAGTGCATCACTGCACTCATCTCAATAGAAAATGATGGGATATTTTAAATTAATTGATAAAGCGAACGCTCAAGGCAACTTCTGCATTTCGTAGCCAGTTCGTACTTCACTAAAGATCAGCATTATTAATTTGCAGGATGACTATTGAAGACCTTAGCTTGCTTTTTGTCATCGAAACTTAATACTTGATAGGCATCTTTTCTATCACCCATTTCCATGCCTGGCGTACCCATAGGCATCCCAGGCGCAGCAATACCGATTACGCTTGGTTTTGTTTTAAGCAACTGCCTGATATCGCTAGCTGGTACATGCCCTTCGACAACATAGCCATTTACAAGTGCTGTGTGGCACGATGCCATTTCCGCAGTTACGCCAAATTTGGTTTTTATTGCTTGTACATCATCGGTAACAATATCAGTGACATTAAAATTATTTGCCTTCAAATGCGCCACCCATTTTTCGCAACAACTGCAGGTAGGGCTTCGATGTACTGTGATTTCAGTAGGTTGGTCTCTTGCCGCCCAAGCATTCGCTGTCAACGCCACTAATGTCATTGACAAAAAGCTATTTATTTTATTCATAACCGTAACCTCATGACTAATTGATCAGTTATTGTGATATTCGGGGCTGTACAAGTGAACAGCGTCCACCATTGCCTTAACATGATCCGGATTTATGTCAGGCAAAATACCATGACCTAGATTAAATACATGCCCTGTCCCTTGACCATAATTTTCTAAAATAGTTTTAACTTTGGCTTTGATAAATTCAGGTTGTGCGTAAAGTGTGACTGGATCCATATTACCTTGCAGGGCAACTTGATGCCCTACCCTGTCCCTGGCTTGCTTGATATCAGTTTGCCAATCCAATCCCAACGCGTCATAACCTGCTTTAGCCATTGTTTCCAGCCATTGCCCACCACCTTTAGTAAAAAGAATAGTAGGTATTTTTCGGCCATCACGTTCGGTTTTTAACATACTTCTTACCTGTTGGGCGTATGCTAATGAAAACTCACAATAGTCTTCAGTAGTCAGCGCCCCACCCCACGTATCAAATAACATAACTGCATCAGCACCTGCCGCTATTTGCGCATTCAGGTAAGCCGCCACTGAAACAGCCAATTTATCAAGCAACGTGTGCATTTGAGCAGGCTGGTCGTACATCAAACTTTTAGCTTTTTGGAAGCTTTTACTACTACCGCCCTCAATCATGTAGGTAGCTAATGTCCAGGGACTGCCAGAGAAACCAAGTAAGGGCACACTCCCCCGCAGTTCTTTTTTAATCAGACTTACGGCGTCAATAACGTACCGTAACTCGCTATCAGGATCAGGAATAAGTAGTTTCTCAATATCGGCGGCAGATTTTATAGGATTTTTAAACGTCGGCCCTTCCCCTTCTGTAAAACTCAAGCCCAATCCCATCGCATCGGGAATAGTTAAAATATCCGAAAATAGGATGGCTGCATCAAATTTAAAACGACGTAATGGTTGTAACGTGACCTCACAAGCTAACGCCGGGTTGGTACATAAGTTCATAAAACTCCCTGCCTGCGCCCTGATCTCCCGGTACTCGGGTAAATACCTGCCCGCTTGACGCATCATCCACACCGGCGTACGTTCAACAGGTTGCCTTAATAAAGCCCTGAGTATTAGATCATTAGTTAGTGTGGTCATATCACTCGGCTGGAGTCGGGGACAAGGTTTGTTCTTTCATTTCTATCTCTTTCTGGAAATCTGCAATTTTACGTACCCAGATTTTTTGGAATTCTTTGGGCAACTTTTGTTTTTCGGATTTAATTTGTTCAGGGTTTGTGAATGACCCGTAGAACAAAACAAACCTGTCATTACCCCGCTGCGTCTTGGTCTTGAGATAACGTAATTCATCACCTAATTCGGGATGACGTTGCAATACCTCTAGCATATCTTGTTCTTTGGATAATGCCATCAATTGTAAAGTGTAATTCACCCCTGGCTGCGCCATTAACCAATGATCGCCCTTACCAAGATTAATCCCCGCTTCCGTATTACTCTGGCTGGTTTCCTGTACTGGCAGCGGTAAAGTTTGAACCACGCTATTATCTGCCGATTTGCTGGCAATCTGGGCTACTGGAGTTGTTAGTTCCGGTTTTTGTTCTGAACTTTGTGCTGCGGTATTTTTTGCTTCGATAATCTTATTAGGTAATATCTTATTGATATCATTTAATGGGCCGGCTATTGGTGCCTTATTTTGGCCATCAACGCTGCGTTGATCGGCCAACGGCGAATTATTACTACTGGCTGTTTGATTTTGTTTAGGAACCGCCGCCCTATCAACGACTGATTTATTATTACTCCACCACTGGACACCTAGGGCAATGAGTACGAGGCCTACAACTGCTGATATTAAAGCGGGTTTGGAATAGTCTGTTGGCTTTTGGTTATCTGGCTTAGGCAATAGCTCTAAAATTTTCCCTGGTATGCCGTGGGTTTCACGGAACAATTCGGCTACTTTATCTTCATTAATTCGGTTAAATTCAATACGTGGTGTCGGCATGGTTGAAAGATATTCCAGATAATCCTCACATTGAGGCGGCGAGAGCGGCGGAATTTCAACCAAGTAACAATCATCAATAATAGGATCGGTAATATTTTTTAAATAAAGTTCGCAGTGCGTTAACGCCAATACCACTCTCAATGCTGGCTTGCTATTTACGTAGGCAATAATTTTTTCAATCAAGCCAGGAACCAATAATCCGGCATCATCAACAACTAAAACAATTTTAGCGCCTCGGCTATTAATTCTGTCCAGAGCCACCGTGATCGATTGCGACTTTAAGTCCGGTAAAGTTTCTGCAAATGTATCGCCAATAGCATTTTCGATTTTTTCAAGCGTAAGGTTGCTGTCAGCAATCACATAACAAACCATAGATGATTGCGTTTTACTATCTTGAAAAACTCTGAGTAATCGGCTTTTACCAATACCTTTAGGTCCACAAACCACTATGGTTTGGGTTAAATTGGCAATGAGATGGTTAAGCAAATCGAGCTTTTGGGAACGCTCCCTGCTAATCAATGGATTATTGGAAGAGCTTTTACTGGGTCTCGTATCCATCTGAATATCCACCACTTCAAAACCGAATTAGCCCAAGTATGGCTCAAGGGTTTGCCGTAAAACTTTATCAGCAACTGCAACCGGCAAGGTTGCTTCACCGATGGCTTTCAACAAAATCAACCGGATTTCACCATCTACATTTTTTTTATCTACCGACATCAATTGCATGAAGTCCTCAATACCTAAACCCGTAGGCGGGATAATGGGCAATTTTGCCCGTTCCAATAATGAAATAATTCGTTCCACGGCCTGCTCATCCAGCCAACCCAACCTTCTCGACAAATCAGCCGCTAAACACATACCAATAGCCACGGCTTCTCCGTGCAAAACTTTCCCGTAACCGACACCGGTTTCTATAGCGTGCCCAAAAGTATGCCCTAGATTTAAAGTGGCTCTAACGCCGGATTCGGTTTCATCCTCTGCCACAACTTCTGCTTTATTCTGACAAGATCGCTCGATCGCGTAGATTAGTGCAGCTTCATCCCTCGCGACTAAGTTTTCAACATTCCCCTCAAGCCAATCAAAAAACGCTTTATCCCTAATCAACCCATATTTAATTACCTCAGCCAATCCTGCTGATAATTGCCTATCATCAAGCGTGTTAAGGGTTTGGGTGTCTGCGATAACGCATTGCGGCTGATAAAAAGCACCGATCATATTTTTACCCAACGCGTGGTTAACGCCGGTTTTACCACCAACAGATGAATCCACTTGCGCCAGTAAGGTGGTCGGAATTTGAATAAAAGGTATTCCTCGTTGATAACATGCCGCAGCAAAACCACCCATATCGCCGATAACGCCGCCGCCCAATGCCATTAATGTGGTGCCTCTGCCGAATTTATTGTGGAGTAATCCATCGAACACCTGGTTGAGTACGTCCAGGTTTTTATACTGTTCGCCATCTGGCAAAACCACTGTGGCTGTTCTATAACCGGTAAGACATGTCAGGACATGACCTAAATACAAGCCAGCAACCGTTTCATTAGTCACAACTAAAACATGGCTTGATTTAATATGTGATGTGTAAAGCTCAACTTGTTGAACGATCCCCGATCCGATATAAATCGGGTAACTACGTCCACCCAGTTCAACCTTTAATGTTTTCATTGGTTATCAACTGCATAATAAGCATCAAGAATGTCGCTAACAACAGCTTTGCTCTTGTGGATGCCAGTATCAATCATAAAATCAGCACAAGACAGATATAACGATTCACGCTGCTCCAGTAGCAGTTGTAACCGTTCCTTAGGATTATCTGTTTTTAGCAGTGGCCGTTGGGTATCTCGACGGGTACGCTCCATAATGCGGTCAATTGAACACTGCAAGTAAACTATAAAACCGTTATTTTTCAATAACTCCCTGTTTTCTTGACGCAAAACCGCACCACCGCCAGTCGCCAGCACGATACCTTGCAATTGGGTTAATTGCTGAATCATTTTCTGCTCCCTATCCCTGAATCCCTGCTCACCCTCGAATTCAAAAATTGTTGGGATATCAACCCCGGTATTTTCCTCAATCGCTTTATCGCTGTCATAAAACGGTATTTTTAAAGATTTAGCCAGCTGTCTACCTATTGTAGTTTTACCGGCACCCATCAATCCAATTAAATAAATATTCTGCGCTATCATATACCGCGCTAATTTATACGCATTAAAAAGGGGGCATTATGCCCCCTTTTCGCCTTAAGTAGAAGGGTCAGTTACTTGCTTTTACATTATCCTTAACAATTTTAGGGGTAACAAAAATCAATAGCTCTTGTTTATCTTCAAGGTTATGCGTCCGCTTAAATAAGAAACCCACCCCAGGTAAGTCGCCAAAAAAGGGGACTTTGTTGGTATTATTCTCTATCTTGTCTTCAAAAATTCCACCAAGTACTACCGTTTCTCCATCCATAACATGGACATTGGTTTCCAATTGCCGAGTATCAATACCTACACCACTCCCCAAATCACCAACACCCGGTGCATCTTTGTTAATCTTTAATGCCATAACCACACTACCACTTGGTGTTATTTGCGGAATAACATCCAAGGTTAGGGTAGCATCCTTAAATTCTGTTGTATATGCATTACCACCGGGTTGCGCAACACGATACGGTATCTGGGTACCTTGTTTAATTGTAGCTTGGCAACGGTCGGAGGTCATCACCCGCGGATTGGACAATAATTCACCCATGTTCTGATCCTGTAGTGCTGTCAACTCCAAATTCAACACATAGTCTGCCGCTCTTGCCAAAGTCATCCCCAAACTACCGTATGGATTAGTTGCAGCAAGGTCTACTAACAGGTCGGTAGGTGACCTAGGATTTACTGTTGCGCCACCTGGATTTGTACCTATGGACTCATCATCAAGTCGTCCACCTACAGCAAATTTTTTATTACTTCCAGCATCTGCTATTTTGCCAACACCAAATCTTGCGCCTAAATCTTTCAAGAACTTATTGCTTGCTGTAACGATACGCACTTCGATCATCACCTGCTTTACAGGCAAATCCAAACGACGAATCAGTTTTTTAGCTTCTTCAAGACGCTTGGTGGTTTCTCTGATAATTAACGTGTTCGTCCTAGCATCAACGACTGCTGAGCCACGAGGAGACAAAATCCGGAATTGGTCATTTTGACTATTTTGGTTACCATCTTGCCCACCACTTTGATTGCCATTCTGCCCTTGGGTTGACAAAGTCGAGCCCGGAAATGTCGAGCCGCCGGAACTGCTACCACCTGAACTTGAACTACCTGCTGATTTGTTAGAACCACAACTCCCGAAAGCGCCCGTATCTAAACCATTTAATAAGTTACGGAAATTCTCAGCCCGGGCATAGTTAATCTTGATGTATTCAGTCACTAAAGGCTCTAACTGTTCAACAACTTTTTCAGTAGCCTCTTGTTTTTCTTTGTATTCCTTTATTTTTCCTACCGGTGCAATAAGGATTACATTGCCGGATTCAAATTTTTCTAAGCCTTTGGTCATCATGATGAAATCCAAAGCTTCATCCCAAGGCACATCATCCATTTTAAGGGTAATCGTGCCTGCCACTTCATCACCGGCAACTACATTTTGTCCGGTAAATTCAGCTAAAATTGCAATGACACTGCGAATGTCAATATCCTGAAAATTTAAGGATAATCGGTCACCTTTATACTTTTCCCGTTTACTGTCCAGCACTTCTTTTTCTTCGTTGGTCAATGGCCGGAACTCGACGGTCAGCAAGCCTTCGGACTGGAACAACGAGTAATCATACAGGTTGTTCTGCATACCCACGGTCATTGTCGCTTCGCGGCTAGACGATGATGTGGCTACGGTTTTTACTGGCGTGGCAAATTCGGAAACATCCAGACGTTTTGCAAGGTTATCGGGTAACCGGGTATTAACGAAACTTAAAACAAGGTTACCACCTTCTTCTTTGGTATTAACTATCGTATCGGGGTTAGTTAATGACACCATAATACGGCCTTCACCGTTGTCGCCACGCTTAAAATCAATGCCTCGGATAACTTGCTCAGGCATTAAACCGGCTGCCACCGAAGACGGCGTGGACTTCCTAATGAAGGGTTTAGTAACAGATGAGCGAGGCATGTTCGCCTTGGTTGGCATTACCCCTGCAACGGCGCTGTTTGTTAATGACAGCAATACTTTGTTCCCTTCAATTTTGGTATCGAACGGTGTTGATTCAATCAAGTTGATAACTACCCTTACCCTATCCGCCGCTTCAGCAATGTACACACTACTTACTGCACCCTGATTGATAGGGTACATTTTTTTATCTAGCCCATTTGCAACTCCAGGAAAGTCCAGGGCAATCCGCGCAGGATTATCGGTTTGGAAAACTTTTGGCGCTACGGCAGGCCCAGTCATTTCCAACTGGACTTGAATTTTATCACCCGCCAAAGAAGCTACATCAAGGTTTGATATGGCAAGATCGGCAGCTTTAACAATCGCAATTTGGAATATCAACAATACGCCCAAGCTTATGTGCTTAACGAACGACCGCCCTAATCTGTTCCTCATTGCATTATCCTGTCTGTTATTCATATTACCCTCAAAATCACTCTGCTAAAGCTAATGAAGTTTGCTGTTCGCGCCAAGTGCCTGGCTTATCGGGAACAATCTCCATTATTTCAATCTTGTCGGATAATATCCGAATAATTTTTCCATAATTTTTACCTAGATAATTACCTACTTGCACACGGTAAACGGTTTTGTCACTCGCTTTGACCAAGCCCCACAAATTACCTTGCTTGACAACCGTGCCGACCATTCGCAAGCTATCTAGAGGAAACGCTTCCAACTCTTCCTTACGTCGAGTGGTATCAGGCCTAACCCCACCCCCTATGGCAACCTCAGCTTCTTCAGCATCCTGGGTTTCAGCAATCGGTTTAAAAGGGTCACGCAGGCCTTCAGGTTTAAACACAAACGGCTCAACAGGCTTAACTTCCGGCAAGCCTTCTATTGTGCCTTTAGGCCTTGCTTTTACTTCAGCAATGTACTGTTGCAAATCTGCAAAGCCACTATCGCCACAAGCCGTAATTAACGTCACGCATATCAAACTAAGCAAATAAAATGATATCTGCCTAAGACTAATTAAAAATATTGCTGTTTTAACCATGGCTAATTTCCTCTTTTACCAGCCGTGGCTTTAGTATCTGCAACTTTTTCGTTATAGGTTTTAACGATTGCATCCATAACCATAGTTTCGTCTTTAGCCGTACCTACTGCGCCAACATTACTTGCTACGGGCGTAATTTTTACATCGTGAACAGTAACAATGCGGGGCAATGCCGCCAAACCGCTAATGAATAAACTAAGCTCCTCATATTTACCAATCACTTGAATACTTATGGGCAGCTCGGAATAAAAATCTTTATTAACTGGTGCGCCAGGCTTAAACAACCTGAACTCTAAGCCGCTTGCCAAACCGGTTTGGGAAATATCAACTAACAAACTAGCCACTTCTTCTTGCGTAGGCATTTGTTTGATCATGATGGCTAGCGAGGTTTCAATCTGCGCTAGCTGGTCGCGGTAATCCTGGAGGTTTACTGATTTTCTTTGTTTGCCTTCAAATTCCGCCTTTAAATCCACTTCCTTTTTTTCAAGATCTGCAAGCCCTTCAAGTTGCCCCATGGTATCAAAGTAATAACCGGCGGCAGCGGCCAACAAAAAAACCAAACCGATCATGAAAGCCTTAACGGGAACAGGCCATGACCCTGAGTTATTTATGTCCCAATCAAGTTCGTTGAGTTCAGAAAAGTTCATGGTTTCCCTCCATTCTTAGACTCAATCTCCTTTTTACCTAATTTGGCACGCATAATAAAATCACTTGTCTGCTCAACATTACTTTTGTCGGGTGATTGGATGACATCAAGCTTAGGAGTTTGTAACCAGGATGACGCTTCTATTGTCCGCATAAAAGCGGAGACCCGGGCATTTGACTGCGTTTTGCCTTCAAAGGTTAAGTCATTGCCTAATTGAGAAAACCTAGTCAAGAATACGCCATCAGGCGTTGTCCTTGGGATCTCATCAAATAAATGGACGATCTCAGGTCGGCTTTCCTGCAATCGCTGAACCAATTCAATCTTTGATAATAATTTGCTTTTCATTTCGCCGATTTTTTTAACTTCGACAATCTTAGTATCTAACACTGAGATTTCATTTTGGAGCATTTTATTGCGTTCATCTTGATACGTTTGCAAACCGCTAATATAGAGGTGAATTGCTCCAAGTATTAGAACAGCAACTAACGCCCCCAAGCCAAGCAATGACAGAAATTCTTTTTTCTTTTGCTGTCTTAGCTCTTCTCGCCAAGGGAGAAGATTTATTCTAGCCATTAATCGAAACTCCTTAACGCCAGTCCACAAGCCAACATTAACGCTGGCGCATCAGCACTTAAGTTCTGAGGTTTAACTTTGTTTGATAAAGCCATGTTGATAAAAGGATTCGCCATATACGTCGTAATTCCCACAGTTTGCTCTACTAAAGAAGCAATCCCCGGAATAGATGCACATCCTCCTGCTAAAATGATGCCTTCTACCGACCTATTGGCACTTGACGATATAAAAAACTGCATCGCCCTCGAAACTTGTTGTGCCATTGCCTTTTTAAAAGGATCCAACACATCAACAGCATATCGCTCAGGTAAGCCACCCCGTTTTTTTGCCAAGCCGGCTTCTTCGTAAGAAAAACCATACCGCCGCTGAATTTCTTCAGTAAGTTGCTTACCACCGAAACCTTGTTCCCTGGTATAAATAGTATGGCCATCATGGATAACATTTAGTGTCGTCATAGTGGCACCAACATCAGCTACTGCATATGTTTTACCTGACGAGCTTCCCTCGATTTGGTCAGTAACCAGCATGAAAGCATTTTCCATTGCAAACGCTTCAACATCGACAATTCTGGCCTTTAATCCAGCTTTGGTGAGCACTTCAACCCGATCATTAACATTTTCTTTACGGGATGCCACCAAGAGTACATCCAATAACTCAGGATTGGCTTCATTAACTCGCTGCACTTCAAAATCTAAGCTTACTTCGTCTAACGCATACGGTACGTATTGTGTGGCTTCATCCATCACCTGCTCTTCAATTTCTATTTCGGACAGAGAAACCGGTACGGTGATAACCTTCGACATGACCGTCGAGCCAGAAACAGCAACACACGCCTGCTTCAGTTTAGTGCCAGATTGCTTTACGGCTGATTTTACTGCTTCTGCAATAATATCGACGTTGGCAATATTTTTATCGACAAAAGCATCTTGTGGCAATGGTGCGACGGCATAGCTTTCCACACGATAACGGGTACCTACTTTGCTCATCTCCAGTAACTTGACTGCGGCCGTACTAATGTCAATGCCTATTACCGCATTCTGTTTCTGATTAAACCAGCTCATCAAACGCCCTTATACATTAATATTTAGAAAAGATGGTGACGCCATTGTTTTTACGGGAGTTTATCACTAAACCTAAATTCACTGGCCAAAGTATAGTAGCCTTTTCTATTTTATTAGTAAAAATATTCAATTTATTTGTTTCTTGTCTTGCTCTATACTCGCACGCAATTTTCCGAAGCGGCATTGAAGCCAACAAGCCATTGACTGCATTTAATTTTTTAAATAAATAATTACCAAATTGACTAGGACTATTTGTGCCAAAAAAGTATAAAAAAGGTAATATTTTTAAATGGCTAGCATTATTTTTTGCGGCATCTTTAGTTGTTGGCTTTGCGGCTATATATTTGATTTACCGCCACTTGTCCACCGATTTGCCTGATGTTAAGACCTTGCATAATGTCCGCTACGAAATACCATTGAGCGTATTTAGTAAAGACAATCAGTTGATTGCCGAGTTTGGCGGGAACAAGCGTATCCCCGTCAAAATCCAAGCCGTCCCAAAACAATTGATTAATGCATTCCTCTCTGCCGAAGATGATAATTTCTTCGAACATCCGGGGGTTGATTACAAAGGCCTCATGCGAGCGGCACTGCAACTCGTCTCTACCGGTAAA
This sequence comes from Methyloglobulus sp., assembly GCA_965247625.1. Lineage (GTDB taxonomy): Bacteria > Pseudomonadota > Gammaproteobacteria > Methylococcales > Methylomonadaceae > Methyloglobulus. Next base: position 391,957 of record CBDFHL010000002.1, read on the forward strand.
AAAAGACAGGGGGGCAGCACTATTACCATGCAAGTCACCCGTAATTTTTTACTATCGAGTGAAAAGACTTTCACCCGAAAGCTTAAAGAAATCATACTTGCTTTAAAAATAGAACGTGAGTATTCCAAAGAGCAGATACTCGAACTATACCTTAACCAAATTTATATGGGGCATAGCGCATATGGTATCGTTGCGGCCGCCCAGACCTATTACGGCAAAAGTTTAAATGACTTAAACCTAGCCGAACAAGCCATGATCGCTGGCTTACCTAAAGCGCCATCATCTTATAACCCTATTACTAATGTAGAACGCGCAATAGAACGGCGTAATTATGTCCTGCAAAGAATGGTTGAACTCAACTATATTTCATCGGAAGAACTAGAAACAGCAACCCACCAGCAATCAACCGCTAAACTTCAGTATCATTCCTCAAATTTTTCAGCGCCATTCATTGCCGAAATGGTCAGGCACTATATGTACGAGAAGTACGGTGAGCGCGCCTATACATTGGGCCTTAAAGTCTATACAACCATTGACCCTAAACTTCAAAAAACTGCCGAACAAGCCCTTAGAAACGCATTACATACTTACGATAACCGGCACGGCTATCGGCTGCCAGTAAAGGATACAGAGCTTAACGCAAAAAACCAAAACGCTCCTGTCATTGGCGACACTTTACTCGCAAAAGTAATCAGCATTGGTAACAGCGGGGTCAAAGCACATCTCTATAATGGCAAAGAAATCCAGATCACATGGGACAAAATTAGCTGGGCGGGAACTAAAGCTAAAAATTACTTGAAAACTGGCGCCGCTATTCGAGCTCGTCAGATAAAAAATAATGCATGGGCACTCACTCAAGTACCCCAGGTAGAAGGCGCATTCGTCTCACTTAATCCTGAAAATGGCGCAATATTGTCGCTAGTCGGCGGATTTGAGTTTACCCAAAATAAATTTAATCGTGCTACCCAAGCAAAGCGCCAACCCGGCTCTGGCTTCAAACCTGTAATTTATACAACCGCACTGGAGGAAGGCTATACCGCTGCCAGCATGATAAACGATGCACCGATTGCGGTATTTGACCCAAGCCAAGGCAAAAACTGGAAGCCAGAAAATTCAACCAAAAAATTTTACGGCCCTACCAGCCTTAGAAAAGCACTCACGTATTCAAGAAATATTATTGCAGTTCAACTACTAAAAGACGTAGGCATCAACAAAGGCATCGACACCGGTTTACGCTTCGGCTTTACTAAGGAACAATTACCACCCGGCTTATCATTAGCATTGGGCAGCGGTTACGCAACCCCATTACAGATGTCGAGGATGTATGCCGTTTTTGCAAACGGCGGCTTTCTTATCGACCCTTATTTTATAGAACGCATAGAAAACAACGAAGGTAAAATAATTTACCAGGCAAATCCTAAAAGGGTTTGTACAAAATGCAAAAAACAAGAAGCAGGACAAATTAATCCAGCACCCAGGATCATTACTTCCGGAATTAGCTTTATTATGAACTCAATGATGAGGGACGTCATTAAATCGGGCACTGCAACCGATGCCAGAGTTTTGGGCAGAAGTGATATTGCGGGTAAAACGGGTACAACTAACGACCAACGCGATGCTTGGTTCAATGGCTTTACGCCAACCCATGTCGCTTCGGCGTGGGTTGGTTTCGACAATTATACCCCACTAGGACATTACGAGACTGGCGGTGTAGCAGCATTACCAATGTGGATAGACTATATGCGCGTAGCCCTTAAAAATGAACCTATCGCTAAATTTATCCCACCAAATGACGTTTACGAGAAAAAGATTGGGGGAGTTACAGACTACATTCAAAAAGGCGTAACATTGAAAAAACTAGCTCCCATACCAGCCAAAAAATCTAAATCCGAAATCGAGAGCTCGAATAACAAACGGTTAATTAAGGAAAAACCAGTTGAAGCGCTATTCTAAATAGCAACGATCTAGCCCGACTATTAAGCTTAAATAATATTTAACAAAAGCAATCGTTAAACAAAGCTTTCAACATAACCGCAAAACTTATTTAGAGCCACCCAAAACCACAATGATTTTGTGGTGGCTCACGATGAAAATGTTTCGATTATGCTAGAACTCAAGTTATTCAGATCTTTAACCTTAGGAACTCATTAACTTAAAAGAAAAGAAAATAAACCAAACCCACCGGAGCACAACTGTTAATTTTTTGCCCGGTGCGTATAATTTAATTAAAACAATGAAATAAACACAAAAAATCCCTTAAAAATTAAGGGGGGGGGGGTTATTTGCCGTATTTCTTACGGAATTTATCGACGCGGCCAGCAGTATCTACCACACGTTGTTTACCGGTGTAAAAAGGATGGCACGCTGAGCAAACCTCAATATGCAAATCCTTAGTAATAACTGAACCGGTCATAAAGGTATTACCGCAACCGCAGGTTACTGTAATTTGTTTGTATTCTGGATGGGTATCAGGTTTCATAATCAATTCCGCAATAGATAACTTAGATTTAATTAACCCAGTATGATACTTTATTCTTATAGCTAACCGCAAGACTTATAAATGCTTTGCGAATTGCCACTCTGCTATTTCTATCATCCTATTCAGATCAAAAAGGTTTTATAGAAAGCCTAGACCAAACTCTCCATGTTCAGGGTTACCCTTATCAATTTAGTTTTTCCTTTGCATATATACCCTGCCGAAATCTGAGGAAAAACTTATAAACTGTAGCTAATAAGCCTAATGGGCTTAAGCCTTTATTTTAGGATCACCTCCAAACCACGGTGCCACTTTTAACAAAAGCAGCATTCCTGGTATTGCCGCAAAAAAACAAATCAAGAAAAACGTTTGCCAACCAACATAATCAACTATATATCCTGTAGCCGCATTGACGAATGTCCTGGGTACGGCAGCAAGACTGGTAAACAAGGCAAATTGAGTTGCGGTATACAATGGATGGGTAGTACGCGCGATAAAAGCCACAAAAGCCGCCGTGCCTAATCCCACACCCAAGGCTTCAAACCCGATGACCATAGCCAGCCATAACTTGTCATGACCTACTTGAGCTAGCCAAGCAAAACCAAGGATAGCAATCATCTGGATTATTCCAAAAACCCACAAAGAACGGTTAACACCAAGCCTTATCATCCAAATACCACCAAGCAGGCCACCCACTACACTGGGCCATAATCCTGCATTTTTCGCGATCAGACCAATCTCGGTCTTACTGAATCCCATGTCCAAATAAAATGGCGTTGCCAATGAGGTCGCCATGCTATCGCCCAACTTATAGAAAAAAATAAAAGCAAGGATTAAAAGCGAAGAACTTAATCCACGCCCTATAAACTCGTGAAATGGCTCTATGACCGCCGCCTTTAAAGTCTTTGGCATGCCATTCAACTCTGGCTCACTAACCAACAAGGTCATAATGATCCCAGGCAACATAAATAAAGATGTAATGAGATAGACCACTTGCCATGGAAGATGATCCGCTAAAATCAAGGACAGCGCACCTGGAACTAAACCGGCAATCTTATATGCATTTACATGAATAGCATTACCTATACCCAACTCAGCATCGGGCAACAATTCACGCCGGTAAGCATCTAAAACAATATCCTGAGAGGCACTAAATAAAGCAACTATAGCCGCTAACGCAGCAATCAAAGAAATATCGGCCTTTGGTTGCAAATAACCGAAGAAAGGAATACTGGCCAAAAGCGCTACTTGAGAAAGCAATAACCAGCCACGTCGTCGGCCTAACGGCAAAACATAACGGTCAAAGATTGGCGCCCAGATAAACTTCCAAGTATAGGGCAATTGTATTAACGCTAGTAAGCCAATTGATTTTAAATCGATCCCGTCTTGCCTTAGCCAAGCAGGTATTAAGGTGATCAGAATAAATAGCGGCAATCCTGAGCTGAACCCAGTAAAAACACAAATCAGCATCCGCTGATTGAGTAAGGCGTGTTTAAAAGTTATCTGCTCGCTCATAGGAATTTGGTAAAAATAATGGCTTACCAGCCAAATTGCTGACTTATGAAAAACGCCATATAACTTAAATAGCAAGAGACTTAAGCCTAACTGGAAGAAAGGCCAACCCTTAAAAACATAAAGCCAGACGTTCGATAATACGCCTGGCTTTATTAGCAACTAATTACTTAATTGACTACTCCGAATTACTAGCCTAGCCATTAAGCAAATAGTGCACCAAAATACTGCCCGCATAGCCGGCGGCGATAGCAGGTGTCCATTTCAAGTGACTAAAAAAAGTGTATTTATGGTTAGATTGACCCATTAACGCTACACCTGCAGCTGAACCCACTGACAACAATGAGCCACCTACACCTGCGGTCAAGGTTACTAACAACCATTGATACAAATCCATATCAAGATTCATATTTAATACCGCGAACATTACCGGAATATTATCAACAATCGCCGATATCAAACCCACCAGGATATTTGCCGTAGTTGGCCCAAGTGTGTCGTACATACCTTTTGATAACAACTCCAGGTAACCTATATAGCCTAACCCACCTACCGCAAAAACCACACCAAAGAAAAACAATAAAGTATCCCATTCTGCGTGCCGGACTTTATCAAAAATATTGAATGGCTCATCGCCTTCAATAATTACTTTAGTCTTTAGGTAGTAACCATAAAGCATCAATACTGATAAACCCACCATCATCCCCATAAACGGTGGCAAATGTAAGACTTGTTTAAAACTTACTGCACTGGCAATAGTCGCCAGGAACATCAAGCAAATAGTAATTGCACCAGGTTTAAGCATTACGGCTTCTTCGCTGGTCACTTTAGGCTGTTCGTCTGGCAAGGCAAAATACATAATTGTCGCAGGAACTGCGTAATTCACCACAGAAGGAAGGAATAGCTTAAAGAAATCAAAAAACTCTGCATATTCAGCCTGCCATACCATTAACGTGGTAATGTCACCAAACGGACAAAACGCCCCGCCCGCATTTGCCGCAATAACCAGGTTAACAAAACCCATGCTCAGGAATTTTTCGTTATCCGAACCCACCGCAGATACAACCGCCCCGACCAGCAATGCGGCAGTCAAGTTATCCGCAACAGATGACAAGAAGAATGTAATCACGCCGGTGATTAAAAATAATTTGCGGTAACCAAACTGTTTTCTAACCAACCATGAACGTAACGCCTCAAACACATTTCGTTCTGCCATGGAATTAATGTAAGTCATTGCAACCAACAAGAATAGCATCAGCTCGGCGTATTCTTTTAGGTTGTACTCGAATGCCTTATGCATTTCCTCTGAAGGAACCCCAGCATCTTTCGCCAGAATTGCCGCATGCGCCCAGATAATACCGGCAGCAAGAATTACCGGCTTCGATTTACTAAGATGGGTAAATTCCTCTGTCATCACGAATCCATACGCGATAAGGAAAATTAAGACCGTATAAATTCCCCGTTGTGTTCCGGTCAGTCCAAGCGTTTCAAAATCAGCCGCCATTGCCAACTCTGGCAATAACAGCGCAAATAACAATACGAATATAAATCGCACCACAATCCCCTACCTATCGTTGTTATAATTAAAATGGAAGAACTACAAATTCAAACGCTTAATAGTATCATTAATCTAATTTATTTTGTCATTTTAAGTCGTACAGTATATGATTGGTCAGCTAAAAAACAGGCTGATACCGCTCCTAAAATATGTACCAATATAACAAAATTGACCAAAAACTTGTCGACGAGCGTGTCGACCAATTCCGGCGGCAAACCGAGCGGTTTTTAAAAGGCGAATTAAGTGAAGACCAATATAGACATTTAAGGCTAAGAAACGGCGTTTATATTCAAACGCATGCGCCTATGCTACGTGTCGCTGGACCGTATGGCCTACTGAACTCCAATCAGGTAAGAAAACTGGCACATATTGCACGCACCTATGACAAAGGTTACTGCCATTTTACTACCCGACAAAACATCCAATTCAACTGGCCTAAGCTAGAAGAAATCCCTGATATTCTTGGCGAACTCGCTAGCGTACAAATGCATGCCATCCAAACTAGTGGCAATTGCATGCGCAATACGACTAGTGATCACCTAGCCGGTGTTTGTCTTGATGAAATAGAAGACCCGCGGCCCTATTGCGAGATCATCCGCCAATGGACTACCTTGCACCCTGAATTTGACTATTTGCCCCGTAAATTCAAAATCGCCGTCAGTGGCGCAAAGACTGATCGTGCAGCGACGCAACTCCATGACATCGGCTTACATTTGGTAAAGAATCAATCTGGCGAAATTGGTTTTCGCGTTTTAGTCGGCGGAGGTTTAGGACGTACCCCGATCATTGGCCATGTAATACGCCCATTCTTGGAAAAGAAGCATTTGCTTTCCTATCTTGAAGCAATCCTTCGAATTTATAACCTTTATGGTCGCCGCGACAACAAGTACAAAGCCAGGATCAAAATCCTTGTAAAGGAAACCGGCATGGAAGAATTTAGCCGGCAAGTCGAAGAAGAATGGCAATTAATTAAAGGTAACTTGGAACTCAGCGATGGCCGCATTTTTGAGGTAAAGGCGCATTTTGCGCCACCTGTTTACGAACCGAACACGGCACAAGACCAAAGCTTGGAAACACAGCTCACACAAAATCCGGATTTTGCGATCTGGTATAAATTCAACACGGCATCTCATAAAATTTCTGGTTATCGTGCTGTATTTTTATCGCTTAAAGCGCCAAAGTCACCCCCAGGCGATATGACAGACAGCCAACTTGACGCAGTAGCCGACCTTGCTGACCGCTACACCTTTGGTGAAATCAGGGCTACTCACCGACAGAATCTAGTCTTCGCGGATGTCAAACAAAGTGATTTATTTCAGCTGTGGGAGAAATTATCAACACTTAGGCTCGCCACCCCTAACATAGGCACTGTCACGGATATGATTTGCTGTCCAGGACTGGATTTTTGTTCACTAGCAAATGCCGGCTCCATTGGCATCGCCAGAGAAATCAATCAAGTTTTGGATAACATGGACTATATCCATGATATTGGCGATGTAAAAATAAATATGTCTGGCTGCATGAATGGTTGTGCACATCAAAGCGTTGGCCATATTGGTATTTTGGGTGTCGATAAAAAAGGCTCGGAATGGTACCAACTTACGCTAGGGGGATCATCAGAAAATGAAGCAGTAATTGGCGAACGCCTTGGGCCTGCTGTCGCGAAAGATGAAGTAACCAAAGCGATTACCACTATTCTGGATGTTTATATCAAATACCGGCTTGAGGAAGAATCTTTTCTGAATATGGTTAAACGCGTCGGGATAGACCCATTTAAAAACGAAGTGTATGCAAATAATTAAAGACAATAAGATAGTTTCGGATAATTGGCGCTACGCCCCCGATGACACTCACCTGGAAGAAGGTGATGTAACGATATCTGTAAAAAGGTTTCTTGAAAACGTCTCCGAAGTAAGTAAGCACCAAGGGAAGCTAGGTATACGCATTGAGCCTTCAAGCTCTATAGAATCCATAGCGGCTTTTTTACCTAAACTAGCACTTATCGAGCTTCATTTCTCAGAACTATCTGATGGCAGGTTATTTTCCCATGCTTGGCTATTAAGAAACCGCTATGGCTACAAAGGCGAAATCAGGGCAATCGGACATTACATGCCTGAACAGGTGTTTTATTTATCACGTGTTGGCGTAAATGCTTTTTATCCGGATAAAATCGAAGACCTTGACGTAACGTTGACAAATTTGCATGACTTTACGGTCAAATATCAACCATCAGTTAATTGAAAAGCGATAACTTCAGCAAACTATCAAAGCAACTATTGATAGCTTAAATACCAAATGCAAAAAAGCCGGACATCCGGCTTTTTTTATTAACATGCAAGTACTGCCAACCCACTTACAATACGCAAGTTTATGCTCTAAATTTTAGAGCAACAGCGCATGCACAGCAGATTTTACTTATTTACAATACTAATACCTTTTAACAAGGTTAACGCCTGATACAGCGGATAGTCTTTATAGTAATCTGCATCGGCATTTCCATTACCATCTTTCGGCTTTTCTGAATCACCGTTAACTGAAGGCTCAGGCATTTTGGGCTTTAAGTTACCATTTTGTAGGTGATGCGAAAGATTAGCTTCTTTTACTGGGTCAAATTCAGATTTATCCAACGATTCAAGCTTTACGTTTGCCAATGCAATATCAGGCTCAATACCCTCAGCCTGAATCGAACGACCAGAAGGCGTATAGTAACGCGCTGTAGTCAATTTGACAGCCGCACCATTACTAGTTGGCAAAATAGTTTGCACAGACCCTTTACCAAACGATTTTTCGCCCATTATTACTGCACGCTTATGATCTTGCAACGCCCCTGCAACAATTTCTGAAGCAGAGGCAGACCCTGCGTTAATCAGTACAACTATTGGCGCACTATCAAGAAGATCATCTGGTGATGCGTTGAAGCGCATTTCCGAATTTTCTATTCGACCTTCGGTATAGACAATCAACCCACTTTTTAGGAACGCATCACTAACATCAACAGCGGCATTAAGGACACCACCTGGGTTATTCCTTAAGTCCAGAACCATGCCTTTAAGGTTGGCGTTATTTTCTTTTTTCAACTTGGCTAACGCCTCTTTAACGCTTTCACCAGTGCCTGATTGGAAGCTACTGATACGCAAATAACCATAATTTTTTTCCAACATCCGGCTTTTTACGCTTTGAACTTTGACTACCGCACGTATCAGAGTAATTTTAAGCGGTGCTTCTGCGCCTTCACGGACAACTGTTAGCACGATTTTACTGCCAGGCTCACCACGCATGGTTTTCACAGCGTCGGTTAACGACATACCTTTAACCGGCTGGTCATCTAACCTGACAATAAGGTCACCTGTTTTTATCCCTGCCTTTTGAGCTGGCGTATCATCTATTGGCGATACCACTTTGATAAAACCGTTCTCCATCGTCACTTCAATACCAAGGCCTCCAAATTGACCGGTTGTACCTTCTTTTAACTCCTGATACTCCTCAGACACCAAATACGCAGAATGAGGGTCAAGACCTGACAACATCCCACGAATAGCATCTTCCAGTAACTTTTTGTCAGACACGGGCTCAACATAGTCTCGTTTAATTCTCCCGAAAATCTCGGTAAAAGTCCTAAGATCCTCATACGGCAATGCCTCATTTTCTACCGCGGATTGATTTTTATCCTTTTCAGCAATGACACTTCCACAGATGCCAATAAAAACACCTAGCATTACACCTAAGGACAAAATAAATAAACCGTTCTTTTTAAGCATGTGCCTTTAAACTCCAACTACTCAATATATTCAATTAATTAAGCTTTATCCTTAAAGCTTAAGCTAAACACTCTGTTTATGCAAATTACGCAAAGTAAATACCAAAATTTATGGATTTAGTTCATTGTTAATTTTTAAACACTTAATTACGGCACCACAACAGCGGGTCAACTGGCTTACCGTTATGACGGATCTCGAAGTATAGCGCCGGTTTTTTACGTCCGCCACTTTGCCCAACAGTTGAGATAACATCCCCAGCATCCACTTTATCGCCTTTATGCGCCGTCAAGCTCTGATTAAATGCGTATAAAGTCATGAATTCATTGTCATGTTCAATAATAACCAACAACCCATATCCTTTTAACATGCCGGCATAAACTACTTTGCCAGCCGTAATCGCTCGTATCTCTGAGCCTTCTCTAGCATTGATAAGCACACCTTTCCAAGTATTTTCGGAGGCGGATATATCATCAATCATACTACCTAATTTACCCCTGACCGGCAGGGGCAACTTACCCTTCAAGCTGAGAAAATCGCCTGTTAATCGTGGAAAACTTTTATCATCCTGATTCGTATCAACACTAGTATCTTGCCCACTTAATTGCCCAACTTCCTGCACTTCTTCGTGTTCAAGCGTTTTCAGCAAATCAATTAACTTACTTTCGCTTAGCCGTAAAAAACTTAGCTGTTCTTCTTCCGAAAATGAACCGCTATTCAATCTTGCAACCAGTTGGTTGCGTTGCTTCTTTACCTCATCTAACGCAGATTGTTCGATCTTTTTCTGCGCTAACATTTTTGCTAATTGGTCAGATTCAATTTGTTTATCTTTATCCAGATTATCCAGATATTTGACTGTATTCTGCAAATTAGCTAACTTCCCTATCCGAGCCCTGTTGATATAGTCGTAATACATCATCATTCGGCTCGATAAAGCCGTGTCCTTCTGATTCAACAGTAATTTAAGTTTTTCTTGCTGCCCCATTGCATAAGCCGCTTTAACCTGACCAGCAAGCTCATGATTCAATTGATTAATTTCAAACTTACAACCAGTTACTTCCTTTCTAAGTTTATCCAAACTTTGGTTACTGTGAGCAATTTCTATCTCGATGGATTTTAACGTTGCAGCAACATCGCCATAGCGCTCGTCAACTTGAGCCAATAAACCCAGTAATTCGTCTTTTTTGGCCTCCAGATCTGGCACATCAGCAATATCAGTAGCTGTTACTGATTGGCTCGCGTCTGCTTGCTCTTCGGCTAACCCAACATTTGCAGCAGCGAGAGCAATTAACCCTAGCAGGACAGCGTCAAACCAATACTTCCGCATAGCGCCTTTAAGTAGCGTTAATCAATGACCTACCCGTCATTTCAGATGGTTGATCGACACCCAGGATATCCAGGATAGTAGGAGCCAAGTCTGACAAACTGCCGTCAGCACTAAGTTTACCAACGCCACCAACGTATATTAACGGTACAGGGTTGGTGGTATGTGCGGTATGTGGCTGCCCAGTTTCCTCATCGGTCATTTGCTCGATATTGCCGTGATCCGCCGTGATCAGCATTTTTCCACCCACAATCTCTAGCGCATCAACAACGCGTTGCAAGGCAACATCAATCGCCTCTGCCGCCTTGATCGCCGCCGGAATAATTCCTGTATGCCCGACCATATCGCCATTTGCAAAATTGCAGATAATCACATCGTATTTACTACCCTTAATCGCTTCAACTAGCCGATCAGTAACTTCAGGCAAGCTCATTTCTGGCTGCAAGTCATACGTCCTAACTTTCGGCGAAGGTATCAAAATCCTGTCTTCTCCGGGAAAACTGGCATCCACACCACCATTAAAAAAGAAAGTAACATGCGCATATTTTTCAGTTTCCGCTAATCGCAACTGTGTCATTCCAAGTTTTGATAGATACTCCCCAAGCCCATTTTTGATATCAACCGATGGAAAAGCAACCGGGTAATCAAAGTCCTGATGGTATTCAGTTAAAGTTGAAAAACAACCTGTGTGCGGCGTATGCTCCCGATCGAAACCGGCAAAATCACTAGCAGTAATCGCTTGAGATATTTCCCGCGCCCGATCTGCCCGAAAATTCATAAATACCACGGAATCTTCAGGATTGATTATGGCAACCTGCCCTTGCGCATCGGCAATTAGCGTAGGCAGGACAAACTCATCAGTTTCGCCGCGCTCATAAGCTGCTTTCAGGCCAGCCAACGCCGAATCATACCGTTGCCCTGTTTCGCCTTTGACAAGCATGTCATAGGCTTGTTTAACGCGATCCCAGCGATTATCCCGATCCATTGCATAAAAGCGACCAGTAATCGAAGCGATACGACCTACACCCAATGCTTTAAATGCTGTTTCCAGCAATTCAATCGAATCCTTCGCACTTTTTGGTGGCACATCGCGCCCATCCAAAAATGCATGAAAATAAATATGCTTAAGGCCTCGTTTTGCTGCCAACTCAATCATCGCAACAATTTGGCTTTCATGGCTATGCACTCCGCCCGGCGACAACAATCCTAAAACATGTAATGCCTTTCCTTTGCTCTTGGCGACATCAACTGCCTGACATAACACAGGATTACTATAAAAACTGCCATCTTTAATTGCGTTATTAACTTTGGAGAAATCTTGCGGCACATACCGTCCGGTACCGATGTGAATATGCCCAACCTCTGAGTTACCCATTTGCCCATCGGGCAAACCGACTACATCGCCCGAGCACTTTAGCAAAGCCATCGGAAAATCATTTTGCAACTTATTCCAGCAGGGCATATGTGCCATGGCGATAGCATTATTTTTTTGCTCTTTGGTATACCCAAAGCCATCTAGGATTAACAACACTACAGGTTTTGGCCGATTCGACATTTTTTAATTTAACTCCAGAAATGTAAAATTATTCACCCGATACTTTAGGGTGTTTGAACTTTCGCAAGGCTTAAATATTATCAATTACCCGAAATCACCGAAAATAGGGTATGATTCGGCGGGATTTTTGGGTTTAACTAGGCTAATGCCAAGCAAAATCACATAAATGCGAAATATTATACTAAATAAGCGTTAGTTTGGGTGGCTAAAATAGCCGCACAATCCGCATAATTTCATGTTGCCAAACTGATACAAACACTGTTTCCTTAATCTTAAAATTTTTATTAGACTCATCATGGATCGTTATATTGAATTTGTTTTAAATCATTACATTCTTGTGTTGGCTCTCCTTGCCGTGACTTACTTACTTATTCAGGAGTTTTTTGATACCGCATTTAAAAAATTTGGTTATGTCTCGCCAATGATTGCTGTCACCAAGATGAATAATGGCAATACCGCAGTTATCGATGTCCGGGAGTATGATGAATTCATCAATGGCCATATTGAAACTGCGACAAATATCCCGCTAAGCAAAATAAAGGACCACGCTTCCAGTTTGGATAATTACAAAAATAGCGAGGTTCTCCTCGTTTGCCAGGACGGCACCCGTTCGTCTACTGCAGGAAAAATTGTCAGCAAAGTGGGGATAAACGATCTTTTTGTGATTTCAGGTGGAATGCAATCTTGGCAAGAAGATTACAAATTACCCATTAAAATTAGCCGCAAAAAATAATCTTGGTGCAGGCAACCAGTAACCCACACTCTATTGCAACAAAATACTTTATTACACACCCAACAACTTAAAGGTCATGGCTGAAGACAATAACAACCAGGAGAAGCAATTTTCCATCCAGAAAATTTACACCAAAGATATCTCCTACGAGACACCCAATGCACCAAAAATTTTTAGAGAAAAATGGGAGCCTGAAGTTGATTTTAATTTGGGTACACACGTGGAGAAGCTGGATGATGCGATTTTTGAAGTTACGCTAACAGTAACCATTACGGTAAAAAGTTTACAAACCACAGCCTATTTGGTTGAGGTCAACCAAGCCGGTATTTTTACGCTGGACAATTTCAACGAACAAGAATTAGGACCTATGCTCGGTAGTTTTTGCCCTAATATCCTGTTCCCATACGCGCGTGAAGTCGTCTCCGATTTGGTCGCAAAGGGCGGCTTCCCCCAGCTTCTGTTGGCACCGGTCAATTTTGACGCTTTGTATAGCCAACATATGCAGCAATTGCAACAATCCGCAAGCTCTAACACTATCAACTAAGCGTTTTAATGCCCCAGAATATCACCCTGCTTGGCGCTGGCTCCTGGGGTACCGCGCTCGCATTATTAGCCGCTAAAAATAATTACCACGTAATGTTGTGGGGGCATGATAGTGACCATATCAAAACACTAGGCAAGACAGGAACAAACCAGCGCTATTTACCCGGATTCAAGTTCCCGAAAGAAATAACGGTCACCTCAAGCCTCCAAGAAGCGGCGGCTTTCAGCAATTTAGTTTTGGTGGCCATACCAAGCCATGCTTTTAAGCAAACTCTAACTAACTTTTATCCTCATGTTTCAGAACAGCATCTAAAAATTGCCTGGGCAACAAAAGGGTTTAACGCTGAGGATGGCTCCTTATTACACCAAGTTGTTGCTGATGTTTTTTCAGCCGAGACCCCGGCTGCAATTTTATCTGGCCCTACATTTGCGCGTGAAGTTGCTTTGCAACTGCCAACCGCAGTTACTATAGCCTCGACTAACCTTGGTTTCGCCAACCACCTAACGACGATTTTTCATAGCGACCGGTTTCGCGCTTATACCAGTACTGATGTCATAGGCGTAGAAGTAGGTGGTGCAGTAAAAAACGTTTTAGCTATCGCAGCAGGCGTTGCCGACGGCCTAGGCTTCGGTGCCAATACCAGGGCTGCATTAATTACCCGAGGGCTTAGCGAAATCATGCGGTTAGGAATGAAATTAGGCGGCAAAAAGGAAACATTTACCGGACTTACTGGACTGGGGGATTTGGTATTAACCTGCACTGATAACCAATCCAGAAACCGTCGCTTTGGTTTAGCCTTAGGAGAGGGAAGAGATAAGGCAAGCATCCTTACCGAAATAGGACAGGAAGTTGAAGGCATTAGTGCAGCGCGAGAAACTTTCGCACTGGCGAAAAAATATGGAGTAGACATGCCAATTACTGAACAAACTTACAAAGTGTTGTACGAAAATTTGGTGCCGTTGCATGCCGTAGAAAATTTACTTGCCCGCGACCAAAAGGCGGAATCTTAATATTTTAAAGGCATTTCCAGTAGTTTGAATGGAAACTCCACTTAGCCATACGGCTTGGAGTTCCCAAAACTTTGGTTATAACGTTAAATCGGGCTTATTAATTCTTGGCTTTCAGGATGTCGCGAATTTCCGTCAACAACAACTCTTCTTTGGTAGGTGCTGGCGCTGCCTCAGGTGCTGGCGGCTCTGTTTTCTTTAACTTATTCATCAACTTAATAGCCATAAATATAGCGAATGCCACTATAGTGAAGTCAACAATTGATTGAACGAAGTTACCATAATTCAGCATGACGGCAGGTGTTTTATCATCAACAGCTTCCTTTAGCGTTACCCCAAGTTTGGTGAAGTCTACACCACCCATTAGAACCCCGATTGGCGGCATGATGACATCCGCCACTAAAGAGGAAACTATTTTGCCGAATGCGCCGCCGATAATTACACCGACCGCTAAATCAACCACATTGCCCTTCATAGCAAATTCTTTGAACTCTTGTAACATACTCATAATTTGTATCCCTCATTGTTATGACTAAAAAATTTACGAACGTATTAAACGTATTAATCGCTATTACCGCATGGGCTAAACAATAACCACTTATTAACACCAAGTGCTCAATTATCGACTGATTTCATTGAAATGTATAGTCTTTTTGGGCGTTAACCTTAGTCCTGGTGCCACGGCTAATTTGTCATAAATTTGTCATACTGAAAGGTTAATATACTCTGTCATCATAAAATCGCACGATATGAGCACTAATACTATTTTAATCGTCGAAGACGAAAGCGCAATTCGGGATATGCTAACTTTTATTCTCCAACAAGCTGATTTTTCGACCATAGCAGCGAGCGATTGTGAATCTGCTCAAAAAATTCTTGCTGATCGTTGCCCCGACTTAATTTTGCTGGATTGGATGTTACCCGGCATTAGTGGCGTGGAATGGGCTAGACGGCTGAAAAAAGACCCTAGCTACAGGGATTTACCGATTATCCTGGTGACAGCACGGGGTGAAGAAGAAGACAAAGTCAGAGGACTGGAAATTGGTGCGGACGATTATCTCACCAAACCTTTTTCGCCTAAGGAATTAGTGGCAAGAGTGCGCGCCGTACTCAGACGTTCAGGAACATTGCAGGGCGTGTCACAAATTGTTTTAGGCGATTTAACCCTGGATATGGCACAACACCGATTAAGTATTGGCACTAGGTTGCTAGATGTTAGCCCTACCGAATTCAAATTAATGCACTTTTTTATGACCCATCCAGACAAGGTTTTTTCCCGCACCCAATTACTCGACCAGATTTGGGGGCGTAGCGTTTATATTGAAGAACGCACTGTGGATGTACATATCCGTCGCTTGCGCAAAATTCTCGGCGATTTTGGCAGGGAGGACTTGCTGCAAACGGTACGGGGTTTTGGCTATCGGTTTTCATTGTCGACCTGATTTTTATGGGAGCCTGGAAACGAGAACTAGGAATTGTTTTTTTCCTGCTATTAGCGATTACGATTCTCGGCAGTATCACCGGCTGGTTCGTACCCTTGTTGATATTAATGCTCCTCAGCTTACTCATCAAGCAAAGCCTTGATATTAATCGGTTTGAAAGATGGCTAAACCAAGGCGCAAAAGATAAGCACCTCAAAGCAAAAGGAATTTGGGAATATATTTACTACCATGTTTATTTGTTAAAAAAGCAGGAAAAACGCCGCAAAAAAAAGCTGGGGAAAATCATCGACCAATTCAGGCGATCGACTGATGCTTTGCCGGATGCTGCTGTAGTTTTAGGCAAAGATGACGAAATAGAATGGACAAACTCGACTGCCAGATCACTATTAGGCCTTCAACCCGCAGATAAAGGCCAGCGCATTCCCAACCTTATCCGTCTACCTGTATTTGTCCGCTATCTAAAGGATGGAGATTTCAGCGAAAGCATATCTATACCCTGCCCAACGAACTCTCAGATAATACTGTCACTAAGAATTATCAATTATGCTGCCGGCTTACGTTTGTTAATTGCCCAAGATGTCACTCAACTTAGAAAAATGGAACAGATGCGCAAAGATTTTGTAGCTAACGTTTCGCACGAACTGAGAACACCGTTGACAGTATTGAAAGGTTACGTTGAGACGTTGCAAGAAATTGAAACGCCTAACACTCAAATCCTTAAGCATTCCCTACAGCAAATGCAAGAACAAACCGAACGGATGCAGTATTTGGTGGACGATTTATTGCTACTATCAAACCTGGAAACCCAACCAAGAAAAAGCGATTGCGTCGATATCCCTATGCTATTAGGCAAAATATGCAAAGAGAATGAAGCGTTTAATACAAGGCCTGAGCGTATTGACTTAAAATTAGATACTACTGCCCACCTTTTTGGCGATGAGCAGGAATTACGTAGCGCCTTCTCAAATCTGTTAAGTAATGCCCTAAAATATTCACCGCACAACTCTACCGTGCAAATGCGATGGCACCAATCCGGGCAAGAATTAATTTTTACGGTTACCGACCAAGGTGAGGGGATTATTGAACCAGAAATCCCTAGAATTACTGAGCGATTTTATCGTATCGATGTAAATCGCCAAGAAAAAATACCAGGAACGGGATTGGGCCTTGCTATCGTTAAACATGTATTGATTAGGCATGATGCACGCTTGAGTGTGGTTAGCCAACTGCAAAAAGGCAGCACCTTTAGCTGTTATTTCCCGTTGACGCGGAAGTGTTGAAAATACTTCGCCCGAGCTTTATGCAAGACACCCCTCCTGGATTTTATAGCAGACCAACACTTAAACCATTTAGCTGGGCTTAGTCAATTCTAATAATGAAGATTTTGGGAATCATTTCGGAGCCCCCCCCACAAAGAAAACTTAGTAAAAACGGCGTGGCACAGCTATAAAAATTGGATCAAATAAATCCAAAAAATAAGCCACAGAATAAATAGTTTAGGGGAAAAGCATTATTTACTGAAAACCAACAGTATTTTAACATTGATAAAATATAGATTCTGCCCTTCTAAACTCTAAGCAAAACCAATTTGACTATGCTATTTCAGGCTTGAATTTTTCGGCAGATATTTGTGTTAAGAACTATACCAGGCAAGCTCATTAATTAAAAATAGACTCAAAAGAATAGCCACTGACTTCCAAAATTTCTTTTAGCCGCTTTAATCCATCCATTTGAATTTGCCTTACACGTTCGCGGGTAACATTAAGCTCTTGGGCGACTTCTTCTAAAGTTGAATCCTCATAGCCGCAAAGCCCATAGCGACGGCAAATCACTTCACGCTGTTTTTCCGGCAACTGGAAAACCCAAGTAGCGACATTTTGCCGCATGCCATCTTCTTGTAATTGCTCAGCTGGGGAAGGACGATCATGATCGGACAATGACTCTACCAAGGGCTGGTCGAAATCTTTACCCCCTGGAATATCGATTGAAGTTACCCTTTCGTTGAGTTTGAGCATTTTCTCAACTTTACTGACTGGTTTATCCAAATGTCGGGCAACATCCTCTGCACTAGGCTCATAATCTAGTAATTGCGCTAAATGCCTTTGCGCCTTCAAGTAAATATTCATTTCTTTCACGATATGGATAGGCAACCTTATTGTCCGCGTCTGATTCATAATAGCGCGTTCAATAGTTTGGCGTATCCACCATGTGGCATAAGTCGAAAAACGAAAACCACGATCCGGATCGAATTTTTCAACCGCGCGGATTAACCCTAAATTCCCTTCCTCAATCAAATCCAGTAATGGCAAACCACGGTTGAGATAACGACGGGAAATTTTTACTACCAAGCGCAAATTGCTTTCGATCATTATCCGGCGTGCATCCTTATCACCCGAAATTGCACGCTTGCCGTATATTTTTTCTTGATCAGCAGTGAGCAACTGTGAACGGCTCAATTCATTCAAATAAACCCTGGTAGCATCAAAACCGCTGTCAGCACGGGTTTGTAAAAGCGTGCTGTCATCAACTTCAGCTTGAGGCTCAACCTCAATTTTATCGCTATCGATCTCTTCTTCTAATTCTTCATCTAAAGCCAACTCATCATCAAAAGACACGCATAAGTCTTCGTCGGTGGGTTCAAATATTTCTTCGTTCATTTTAACTCCCAAATTGGCCTACCTAACCGTAAGAAGTTTCAATACTTTGGCAATAAGGTTAACGGATTAATTGATTTACCGTTTTTTCTTATTTCAAAATGTAAAATTTGTTTTTTAAATCCGGTCAAACCTACTTCACCAATAGGCTGGCCTTTGTCTACAGATTGGCCTTCCTTCACACTTAGCCGTTTGTTGTGAGCGTAGGCCGTTAAATAAGTTTGATTGTGTTTGATGATGATCAGGTTTCCATAGCCTGTTAACCCAGAACCGCAATAAACTGCTTTGCCGGCCTCCGCAGCCAGCACTTGTTGGCTCGTTTTTCCTGCTATATCAATGCCTTTATTATCCGACTGGGCGAAATTTTTAACCACTTTCCCGCGAATAGGCCATACAAAGTTTAACTTTAACACTTTTTTATTATTAATTGAAATAATTGATTTTTTTTCATCATTATTTTTTTCATGCCGCTCGCCAACATTCTTTTCTTTTGGATTATTGGGAAGCTTATTTTGCGAATTTACAGTTGCGGCAACTGCTTGGTCGGATTTAGCTATTACCGTTTCCTCACCTTGCTCCAGATCACCAGTTGCTGATCTATTAACCCCTTGTTTTTCCTGTTTTTTATTATCTACAACTACTTCTTTGATGTCCCCTTCGAGATCTTGAGGTAACTGTACAACCTCTTCATTAGCTACCTGTATCTGTTTTATTTTGCTGGTGGTTGAGCTTGTCCGCTGACGCTGAAAAACCCCGCCAGACCCTTTAACATAAGACTTTAGTGGCGCTCTATCAGACGGGTTTTTATCATTAGTTTCCTTGACAGATCCATGACGAATATTTTTTGCCTTTTTAAGCTTTCCTACAGATCGAGGCCGAATCGCCCCATCAGGTAAAATTGCTTCATTTACGGTTTTTACCGGCGCGTAATTGGCAGGCTGGCTACATCCAGCCAATACTAAAATTATGTATAAAATAGTAAATCTTGAGTCTTTGCTGAATGTTAAAGCTAAGTGTGACATTATTTTTTTAACAAGATTTTTTTTGCCCTATTGATTTTGGCGGCTAAATAATCTGAACCACCACGGTCGGGGTGGATTTTTTGCATCAGTTTACGGTGTGCTGCGATAATTTCCTGTTGCGACGCATCAGGTTTTAAGCCAAGGACTTCGTAAGCCTCCTGAATACTCATATCGCTTTTGTTTGAACCAGAACTTTCTTGCTGCTTAGTTGCTGAATATTGATACCACAATCGATGGAGATAGGGCACATATCTTATTAAGAGTGGCAACATCCGAACCATAAAAGCAACCAAAACACCCACCAACGCAAATAACCAATTTAGCCGACCTGTTAACGCTAAATAAACAATTAATAACCCAGCAAGCCCAAAAAACAGGTTTTTGATTAATTGCGCTAATTTTTTCGGCGAAGTCGTCATAAAATAGCGTAACGCATACCAAGCCATACCGACTAATATTAAAAACAAGAGAATTCGGATGATCACTGATTTTGCTAATGCTGATACGGGTAGTTGCTGCTGTTTCTTAACTTTATCTAAGATGATACCTTAGAACACATTTTCTAACGATAGTTAACACAGGTAATTAATGAAGATGCTGAACGCCAGGATCCCTATCTTGGGCTTTGCCGCCTTTAGCGGTACAGGGAAAACCACGTTACTGGAGCACTTAATACCGTTATTAAAGCAAAACGGCTTACGAATCGGACTGATTAAGCACAGCCATCACAACATACAAATAGACCAGCCCGGTAAAGATAGCTATCGTTTGCGCGAAGCCGGTGCATCCCCTGTGATGCTCGTATCATCACATAGGCGGGCTATAATCACGGAATTTCAAACGGCCAAAGAGCCGACGCTTGATGAGCAACTTTTAGCTTTCGACCAAACAGATTTAGATTTAATTCTGGTGGAAGGATTTAAAATGGCTAATTTCCCCAAGATTGAACTCCATAGGCCGTCACTTGGCAAATCTTTGCTCTATCCGCAAGACCCTGACATTATTGCGGTAGCTTCTGATGCTCAAATCAAAATTCCAGAAAACTTAACCCAACTCGACTTAAACCAACCAGGAAACATTGCTCAATTTATTATCCAAAATGTCATGGAACCCAGATGATTGATCCTTGCGGCATAGCATCGATACCTTTGCTAACCCTAGAGCAAGCCTTGGCGCGGATTAGTACTTCAATCCAACCCATTGTAGAAAAAGAAAAAATTAGCTTGTCTTGTGCTTACGGGAGGGTGCTGGCCGAAACCGTGCTATCAACTATTAATTTACCACCGGAACGCAATGCAGCGATGGATGGCTACGCTTTGAGTAGCCACGACGTTCTAGCCGACCAGACCTTTCGGCTCAACATAGTAGGCACATCGTGGGCAGGAAAACCTTATGGTAGCGAACTAAATCGAGGCGAATGCATACGCGTTTTTACCGGCGCAGTTATTCCATATAATGCAGACTCAGTCGTCATGCAGGAACGCGTCGAAATAGAAAAAACTTCAATTATTTTTCCTGCAAACACAAGCGCCTTCGAGAATGTACGCCAAGTGGGGGAAGACATAACACAAGGTAGCCCGCTTTGCGACAGCGGGAAAAAATTGACCTCGGCTGATATTGGCTTATTAGCGGCAACCGGAAAAGCTGAAGTGCCCGTAAACCGCCAAATCAACATCGCTTTTTTTACTACTGGCGACGAGTTGGTCGGGCTTGAACAACCCCTGCAAACCGGAAAAATATACGATAGCAACCGTTATATTTTAACCGGCTTACTTCATGACCCTTGTTTTGTGGCATCAGATCTAGGGGTAATTGCAGATAATAAAGCCTTGTTAAAGCAACACTTACTGCAAGCCGCAGATACACATGACGTCATCATCAGTACTGGCGGTGCTTCAGTAGGTGATGCTGATTATGTACAAGAAATACTTGCCGAATGTGGTGAAGTTGCTATCTGGAAAATCGCCATAAAACCAGGCAAACCTCTAATTTTTGGCACTATTGGCAAGTGCTATTTTTTTGGGTTGCCCGGCAACCCAATCTCAATGATGGTCACTTTTCAGCAAATAGTCGCACCAATGCTGTCGCGACTTTCCGGCACTGATGGATATAAACCTTTGCGATTCAAGGCTGTTTGTAAAACTAATCTAAAAAAATCGCCGGGCAGAATGGAGTTTCAACGTGGCATTCTTTCCCGGAATGACGAAGGCGAGTTTTACGTCACCTCTTCGGGGCACCAAGGTTCGCACATACTAAGCACAATGAGCCGGAGTAATTGCTACATTATTCTGCCTGCTGAAAGCAATGGAGTTAAGGTGAATGAAACAGTCTTGGTTGAGCCGTTCAGTTTGCTACTAACCTAAGCTAGACCTAGATTGATCAAATATCTTACTGCACTATTTAAATTTTTCAGCTAAAAACAGATAGTTATAGCTTAAACCCCCAGGATTTAATGGTGTATCTACTTCAAGCAGTTTAATGAGGTAGGCGGCCATCAGCTAATCGCAGGCATCAGGGTTGGCTTTAACAGCGTAACCCTAGTCTTATTTAGCCATGACCAAAAAAGTGAGGGCTTTTTAAGCTTATATTTAGGTGCTATTGAAAAATAGATAGGTTATTACTAGAAATAAAAAAGTTACAGTCTCGTTACAGTTATATTAATTAACCACCATCATCTCGCCTTACAGCATATCCAAAATGACGATTGGGTGGCCGCTCATCGTCTTATCCAGCATAATTCCGATCCGTTATCCTGCCATAGCCACGCTTATTTGCACCGCACTGAAGGTGATTTAGCAAACGCCCGATATTGGTATGGTCGTTCTAGCTTAGTTTTTCCCGACATGACCTTAAGACAAGAACTCGGCGTACTATTGGTTAAATAGTGCTGACACCAACAGCTAAACGTCTCATATTTTTGCACCAAAACCACCCTAAACCAACTTTTCGCCAACAATCCCTAACCACTTAAGTATACGCGCACCCTACTTTTGCACTACAATGGTGCGAATATGCAGCCAATTTAATCAGCTCCGCACCAACACTTTTCATTTGCTTTATTTACTTAATATTTTGTAATTGTAATCAATGCGTTACAAATTAAAAGCCAATACATACTGAGAATATATATTTGTATGTCATGGCATATAAATTGCTTTATATCAATAAACACTAATACGGCGATACAGACAACTCAATTTCATGCCCAAAGATATCCTTGACCATCTCACCACAGCTGTTTTGTTATTCAACAGTAATTTGAATTTAACCTATGTCAACACCGCTGGCGAAATCTTGCTTGCCGATAGTGCGCGCCATCTAGTCGGTATTAATGCGGTGGAGATATTTAAATACTCCGATCCAGCACTGTTAATTAATTTGCAACAGTGCCTAACGATGGCAGAAGCCCTAGTTGACCGTGAGTTAGTGCTTGATCGTTTGTCCCAAAGCTTTACGATTAACCTTAGCGTTACCCCATTAATCCAGGATAACCAAGTACATGAAATACTGCTAGAAATGCAAAGGGTAGATAACCATCTGCGAATTTCAAAAGAGGAACAATTATTAAGCCAACAAAATACAGCACGCCTATTGGTGCGCGGCCTTGCCCACGAAATAAAAAATCCGTTAGGCGGATTACGCGGTGCGGCGCAATTGCTAAACCTTGAAGTTGCCGACCCTGAACTTAAAGAATATACCCAGATTATTATTGCTGAATCCGACCGCTTACAGGGCTTGATGGATAAGCTCTTAGGCCCAAATAAACCGCCAACTTTTAAGATGATTAATATTCATGAAGTCATTGAGCGCGTCCGACAATTGGTAGAAGCAGAAGCTTCAGGTAGCCTGACGATTAACTGTGATTACGACCCTAGTATTCCTGATATCCGTGCTGACCGCGACCTGTTAATTCAGGCGACATTAAATATTGTCAAAAACGCAGTGCAGGCTATCGTTGAGAACGGTACCATCATATTAAAAACCCGGATTCAACGGAATATCACAATGGGGCGCCAGCATCACAAACTAGCGGTCAAGATCGACGTGATTGACAATGGCTCCGGCATTAATCCTGACATTATGGATCGAATTTTCTACCCTATGATTACCGGACGCGCTGAAGGCACCGGCTTGGGGTTATCTATCGCACAATCGTTAATCAATCAGCATAATGGCCTGATTGAATGCCATAGCGAACCTGGCAACACGGTATTTTCAATTATTTTACCCATTTAAACGCGAGGAAAACGTTATGCTGCGCCCTGAGACGGTTTGGATTGTTGATGACGATAAGTCTATTCGCTTTGTGGTAGAACGGGCTTTGCAAAAAGCTGAAATCCGTACCCGGAATTTTTCGGCCGCAAAAGATTTGCTGGATGCGTTAAAAACAGATGCACCTGATGCCCTAATAACCGACATAAGGATGCCCGGGATGGATGGCTTGCAGCTCTTGGACAAAATTCAGTTAAGCTATCCTGAGCTACCGGTCATCATAATGACCGCACATTCCGACCTGGAAAGCGCGGTGTCTGCATTTCATGGCGGTGCGTTCGAATACCTACCCAAACCTTTTGACATCAAAGAGGTTGTGGAACTTGCTCATCGTGCTTGTCAGCATGGCCGCCGACTAAAATCTGCTGAGCAAACAGAACCTGTTGCACTCTCTGTTACCCCAGAAATTATCGGTGCTGCGCCTGCTATGCAGGAAGTATTCCGTGCCATTGGCCGACTGGCTAAATCGCATATTACCGTGCTTATAAATGGCGAGTCGGGCACAGGTAAAGAACTGGTCGCCAAAGCCTTACACCGACATAGCCCAAGGTCACAAAAACCGTTTATCGCCCTTAATATGGCAGCTATCCCTAAAGATTTGATGGAGTCTGAACTCTTCGGCCATGAGAAAGGCTCATTCACTGGTGCCCAAGCGCGCCGTACCGGACGCTTTGAACAAGCTAACGGGGGAACTTTATTTCTGGATGAAATTGGCGACATGCCTGCGGAACTGCAAACCCGCTTACTTAGAGTGCTAGCTGATGGCGAATTTTATCCAGTCGGCGGCCATACGCCTGTAAAAGTCGATGTCCGCATTATTGCCGCAACCCACCAAAACCTTGAAACATTGGTAGAACAAGGTCGCTTCCGCGAAGACTTATTTCACCGCTTAAACGTTATCCGCATCCACATCCCGCCGTTACGGGAGCGTAAACAAGACATCCCATTGTTACTAAAACATTTTTTAACCCAAGCTGCAAAGGAATTAAACACGGAATATAAAATCCTTACGCCGGAAGCGGAGTCATTTTTAAGTAACCTAGAATGGCCAGGAAACGTCAGGCAACTGGAAAATAGTTGCCGCTGGTTGACAGTAATGGCATCTGGCCGGGAAATTCAGTTTGATGACTTGCCCCCAGAATTACTGGCGGTATCGCAAGATAAAGAACAATCCAGCACGGATTGGGAAAAGTCGCTAAGAAACTGGATTGACCAACAATTAATCAACCGAGCCCAATCTGGCACTACCAATCATAGCGATGTCGCTAAACACACCATTCCTATCGTCGAAACGATTTTGATC
Organism: Methyloglobulus sp.; assembly: GCA_965247625.1. Lineage (GTDB taxonomy): Bacteria > Pseudomonadota > Gammaproteobacteria > Methylococcales > Methylomonadaceae > Methyloglobulus. The sequence continues at coordinate 417,114 of CBDFHL010000002.1, forward strand.
AAAGCTGCTTTGGATTTTACGCGTGGCCGCCGTCATGAAGCCGCCATTTTACTCGGTTATGGCCGCAATACGTTAACAAGAAAAATCAAAGACTTAAACATTGAGGAGTAACGTATATTAACCATCGTATGCTTCAACTTTAAGTACTACTAATTCAGCACAATACTGTACCGGAAATTGAAATAATCGTCGTATTAACCGATCACAACAGATTTGATCTCCAAGCCTGTAGAATAAAATCCCGCTGACATCAAACGAAAACATGCCTTGTAATTTACATAACCGCTAAAACCCTCTTGTTATGTGTCGGCGAACGCTCAATATGAAATGGTGCCAAGGCACGCAAAACGCCTTAAATAACTAATAGTCTATACTTCATCCTGCATCAGGGACGTTTATAATGAGGTAATTTTATGCTTAGTTATAAATATACCCATATGATTTCAATGCAATAAACCGACCGTTTCACTAGCCCGTAATATCCTCTTGACGCACAATAAGTCAAAAGCCTTAAAGCGATGCTTCTATATGAACGGTAAACGCTAACACTTCAACGTTTGGAAGCTACCCATGTTTTTTGAGTTTCTAGAAAGCCTATTTGGCACTACTCATATTCTTTGGTTTTTAATCCCTGCACTTTTTTATTCGGCAATGCTTTACAATAGTTTGGTCACTGTCAGACATAATGCGACTAAGGCTTTTGCCAATATTGATGTGCTACTCAAACAGAGGCATGACGAGCTGCCCAAATTAATTGCTACCTGTAAACAATACATGGTGCATGAAAAACAAACGTTGGAGCAAGTCATCATCTCCCGTAGCCGGGTTGAAAAAGCCAGCCAATCCAAAGATATTGAGGCACTTGGTAAAGCAGAGGGACATTTAAGGAACGGGCTAGACCGATTGTTCGCACTCAGCGAGGCTTACCCCGATTTGAAAGCGGATCAGCAATTTAAGCATATACAATCTAGAGTTTCCGGCTTGGAAAACTCAATTGCAGATCGACGGGAGTTTTATAACGAAGCGGTAAATGTCTACAATATTCGTATTGAACAAATCCCCGAAGTCATTTTAGCAAGGTTGCTGAATTTTCAACCCTTAAGATCTTTGGAATTTGATGCCGAAGAACTAAACGATATTGATATTGATGCACAATTTGCCAAGTAATGCTGCACACCGAATATCTCAAGTTCGTCATTTATGGCCTTATGGTTTTGGCCATAGCCATATTGGGGCTGATTCAGTACCGTGGCATTAAATATTTTCAAACCTACACCTATCGTTGGCTTATTTTTTTAGCGGCAGCGTATGTCTTCGGCTTAATTGGCATGGTCGCTTATTGTTTTTACTTTTTTATTTATGAGCTAAAAGCCTCTCTTGCAATCAAAGACACCGTCACTTCACGCATCGCTTCTGCTGCACAAGGCTATGTGGAAATCATCGGCAAAGGTAAGCCGGATATCTCTATTACCGCACCATTAAGTGGCATCACTTGCCTTTGGTACGATTATACCGAGCATAAAAACAAAAGTATTTGGCCTAATTGGATGACTTTCGATTCCGATGATTGGGAATTAATTTCTTCCGGTAAAAGCGAAGAACCCTTTGTGATTAACGATGGCACAGCCACATGCCAGGTTAATCCTGCCGGCGCCCAAATGAGTGAACTAGATTACACGGTATGGTACGAAGGGGATCGACGCTATAAAGAACTGCTTTTACTTACCGAAAAAGATGTTTTTGTCTTGGGCAACTTTACAACCCAAGGCGAAGAATTTGCCAAAGTTAAATTTAATCGGGAAGTAGCCCAATTGATAAACGATTGGAAATCCGATCAAACCACTTTAAAACAACGCTTTGACTTGGATAATGATGGTGCCATTAGCTTAAAAGAAATGGAACTGATTCGTTTACAAGCCCAGCGCGAGGTAAAAAATCAAACTAAAATAAGCTTTGAACCACTACACACCATCAGCAAACCGCAGGATAGACGACCATTCATTATTTCCCATCACCCACATAGCAAGTTAGTAAGCCGACATCGGTTACACGGCTTTTTTTATTTAGCTATGTTTTTATTATTGGCCACACAAATCAATTTTGCCAACATTGGCGCTTTCGCCCATAAAACCAGTAAACAAGAATCGCCAACATTAACCACGCCGTTACCAAAGGCCCAATGACACCGTCGTAACTACTAACCAGATACAGATAATCCGAATTGGGATTGGTGTTGAACAAGGTTTTGCTCAGCTTAATTTGCCATACCCAACAGGCATGACAACCTATGCACAAGCCCAAGCTAAACGGCACTTGGGTCCGGAGAATCCCCAAAAATAGTCCAACGGCAAATAAGGCTAAGAATGCCGAGAAAATTTCAGGATTCAAGACATGGGCAAAGGCTTCGCCCAATAAGCTAAACCCGCTCAACAAATGAATATCTTGCACGGGGATTTGGCTTTTTGTGTCTAAAAAATGCAGGATAGCATAATAAAATGCGCTGATACCAATAGCCGCCATTGTTGACATTTTCCGGTGTAAACCAACGAGCATTAGCCCTCTAAACAGCGGCTCTTCAAACAAGGAAATGAGCAAAGCGAGCAACAATTCGATAACCATTTTTTTGCTAAGCCAGACAAATGTCCAAGGTTGGGATGGATCCGCAATATCCACACCTAAAAGATAAAGCGTCAAGAATACCGGCAACAAGGTAATAAACCCCAAACTAAAACCTAGGCCAATCTGCTTGAAAAAAACCGGTCGTGGCGCAAAACCTAAATCGAACCGATTCAACTGCAAATAGCGCATGACGGGAAAAATGCTCAGCACCAAAAACAGTTGGGACGATTTTTTGATGATTTTGCGGAACGGGACATCACCATCCCAAACCAACACCACACCATACGCCAAGATGCAGGCCAGAAAAGTTGCTGCCAGTAACACCGCTAGTGGTACTAAGGCATAGCCAACCCGCTTCATGTACGAAAATCCCCCCACAGCATTTGCACAGCGGCTAACGCAGCAATCGACGCGGTTTCTGTACGTAAGATACGGCTACCTAAGCGCACTGGAATAAATCCAGCAGCTTTGGCGATTATCCGCTCCTTGTCGCTAAAGCCACCTTCCGGCCCGGTTAATAATGTCACCGTCATTTCATCTGGCTGCAATTGCGCCAAGCTGGTATCCGCGTATGGATCAAGAAAGACTTTTAAGCCAAGCTCGTTAGCCACCCAATTTGGTAACAACACAACTTCCGCCAAATTAGGCAATACAGTACGTCCAGTTTGTTCAGCCGCATGTTGGACGATTTTTTGCCAATGCTGTAGGCGTTGTTGCTGTTTATCGCCCTTTAATTGCACCACGCAACGTTCGGTCATCAATGGCGTTATCCGGTTTACCCCTAATTCCACAGCCTTTTGCACCGTTAAATCCATACGGTCACCACGTGATATACCTAAGCCAAGATTAATGTGCAAGGGCGATTCAACACTACGTTCCGACTTGGATTTAATCCCCACCCACACACTTTTACGGCTAACTTCCCCAAGTTCACCGATATATTCACCACCGTTGCCATTAAATAAGATGATGGCATCACCCATTTTTAAGCGCAATACCGTCCTGACATAATGCCCGTTATCATCATCCAGCTCTATTGACTGGTTAGATGTAAGGGGTTGATTGACATATAACCTGGAAATTCGCATATTAATCTTTAGTTGCCACTTGAATACCTTGCCAAGCGACATCCACCATTAACCTAATCTCATCTTCAGTAATAATGTATGGCGGCATAAAATAAATTACATTGCCTAACGGGCGCAATAACACTCTATTAGTTAAGGCGTATTGATAAACCCTAAGCCCACGCCGCTCTTGCCAGGGAAAAGGTTCACGTGTGGCTTTGTTCTTGACCAATTCAATAGCGACAATCATACCGGTCTGGCGGACTTCCGCAACATGGGGATGACCATGAAATCGCTCAACTGCTTTAGCCATAGCTTGAGCCAATCGCTTATTTGCAGTGATAACATCCTGCTCTTGAAAAAGACCGAGTGTAGCCAACGCTGCCCGACATGCTAGGGCATTACCGGTATAACTATGCGAATGCAAAAATGCAGTCAGCTTTTGGTAATCATTATAAAAAGCCTGATAAATATCGTGGGTAGTCAACACCGCAGACAACGGTAAATAACCACCTGTTAAGCCTTTGGATAAACACATAAAATCTGGCGTTATTGCAGCTTGCTCACAAGCAAATAAGGTTCCCGTGCGTCCAAAACCGACTGCGATTTCATCGGCAATCAAATGTACGTGGTACTTGTCGCATGCCTCGCGCAATAACTTAAGGTAGACCGGATCGTACATACGCATATTACCGGCACATTGCACTAAAGGCTCGATGATAACGGCGCAAACACTGTCAGCATGATCTCGTAGCGTATTGTCCATTAGCTTAAAGCGGCGCGTTGAATATTCTGACCAGGATTCACCAACTTCCCTGTTGTAACAGTCCGGCCCTGGTACGGAAATGACGTCCATTAGCAATGGCGCATAAGTCTCTTTGTACAATGGCACATTACCTAGTGCTAACGCGCCCAAGGTTTCACCGTGATAACTGTTTTCCAGTGTGATGAATTTGGTTTTTTTCTTTTGCCCTAAATTCAGCCAGTAATGAAAACTCATCTTAAGCGCCACTTCCACCGCCGCCGAGCCATTATCCGCAAAAAAAACACGATCCAAACCATGGGGGGTGACAGCAACCAATTGTTCTGCCAATTTGATCGCCGGTTCATGGGTGAAGCCAGCAAAAATAACATGTTCGAGCGAGTCTAGCTGATCTTTAAGGGCAGCATTGATGACCGGATTGGCATGACCGAAGAGGTTAACCCACCAGGAACTTATCGCATCAAGATAGCGGTTCCCGTCAAAATCCTCCAACCAAACACCCTGCCCTTTTTTTATCGGGATTATCGGAAAGGTTTCATGGTCTTTCATCTGACTGCAAGGATGCCAGAGTACGCTTAGGTCACGTTGGGAGTAAGAGTTATTGTTCATACTTAAGATTATTAATTTAGTACGGTCAGCATAATCACTGATCAACCTTTTTTAAACATTTGGAATCCATTTACGCCTGAAAAGACTGAATATCACCTTTAGTAAATAATTGATGTAGATCGTGTCCCAAATAAACTCCATATGCGCTTAATAAAGGCATAAGCCCACCTATAATTCCATGAAATATAGCCAACCTGCCTTTCCTGGCAATCTTATCTGTAAATACAATACTTTCGAGTGGTGGCGAATAGCCAATTTTAAGCATTGATAAAACCCGCCTGAAAACAATCTGGCTAATGATAAAACATGAAACCGGAATTAAATAACATAGCCCTACAAAATGGAGGTATACCAAATTAAACCCGAAAATTCTTTCGCATCACCAATTTGGTAAAGACTTACTCCACAAATCAAATGCTATTAACGTTAGGGCAAGACATAATGCAGGCAGTGCGTTTATTATTGCCTGTTTTTTATTTGCCTTAATGATTACTGCTTGAGCTTTTGCTTGATAGGAAGCTAAACGCTCTTCCAATGTAAGCGGCAAAAAACGATAACGTTGATCTGACGGTGTTTTAATAAAAGCTATCAGACACGCTAAAATGCTTAATGCAGCTGCCCCTGATATTATCCATTCACCCATAATTAAACACTGGTAAAGTAAAAACGACCTCAGACTAGCTTGTTTCCAGATCAATTTGACCAACTAACTAACCCAACTTTCTTAAACGGCACTACTGTAAAAGCTCTACTTAATTTTTTGATTAAAATTAAGAGCATAATTTTAAAATATACTTACTGTGAAAATATTCTCTTGAAATTATTTATTTCCCAACCCTTACAAAATTGCCATATCCTTCTCTCCCTGCTCATAAACCACATGCGCCCGACCCACTAACAATGGATCCATTGCGCCAATGTGTTGCAAGTCTTTGTTGGTATAAGGCAATTTGTGCAGCACGTAACGCATGGCGTTTAGCCGGGCGCGTTTTTTACAGTCGGATTTAATCACCGTCCATGGCGCATCGGCGGTATCGGTGTAAAAAAACATGGCTTCTTTAGCCTTGGTGTATTCATCCCATTTATCGAGCGATGCCAAATCAATCGGTGACAATTTCCATTGTTTCAACGGATGCGCTTCCCTTTCCTTAAACCGCCGACGCTGTTCTTTACGGCTTACCGAAAACCAGAATTTGATCAAGTGAATTCCGCTTCGTGCCAAGTTTTTCTCAAACTCAGGAACTTGGCGCATAAATTCGTTGTAGTTATCGTTATCGCAAAACCCCATTACCCTTTCCACTCCGGCACGGTTATACCAAGACCGGTCGAATAGAACGATTTCGCCCGCTGTCGGCAAATGTTGGATATAACGCTGAAAATACCACTGGCCACGCTCCACTTCCGACGGCTTTTCCAATGCCACTACCCTCGCACCCCGCGGGTTAAGATGCTCCATAAAGCGCTTAATCGCACCTCCCTTTCCTGCTGCATCACGACCTTCAAAAAGAATAATGACCCGTTGTTGGTTTTCTTTAACCCATGCCTGGAGCTTTAACAATTCAACCTGTAACTGGTACTTAGACTTTTCATAGTTTTTCCGCAACATGAGGTTTTTGTAAGGATAACCTCCTTCCCGCCAATCTTTAGCTAACTCGTCATCCGGATTGGTTTTTTTCTTAGTAATTACTGGGATTTGCCTGAGTAGTTCACGGCGCAATTTGATGGCATCATCCGGCGCGGCACCCGCCAATATCGCTTCTAAAGTTTGTGCTAAAGTACCTGTATCACCCGACTTTATATTAGCGACGACATCCTGTAAGGCCGTTTCTTTGGAGATCAGAGCACCTTCAATCGCCTGATCAACCTCAAAATCTTCTATCCCTAGATTACTGAAGTCTGGGGCAGTATCGCCGCTTTCTACAGGGCGGACTGATTGAGCATGCGCTGAGCCAGCGCCTAGTTTCGCAGTTATCCGAATTTTTTTTTGCTTTTCCATGAGTTTGATACTCCGGTGATTGTCAAAAATTAAATGCTGGTTTTTACTCTCGCCAAGTAATCTAATTATTTGCTCGAAGAATAAGTGAATTGTCTGCAAGTGTATGTAGCATTTGCTAGTTAACAATGATTATATACTAGGCGTTTAGTTTGGCTGTGGAAATGGCAAATTCTGCCACCCGTTTATACTCTAATTAGTCAAACGGCTACTTGTATAAATGCGATCAACCCATTATCTTGCGGTTAAAAAGTTAACCGATTAGCCCATATGCTTAACAAGACACAGATTATTTTTAAACTACAAGATTTACCACCAGAGTTACGAGATCCAGTTGAATCTGGATTGGAACAACTTATCGGTCAGCTTAATGATATTTATCCTGACTTCCAACCATCAGCCCAATTTATGGATTCCCTGGTAAACGTTTGGTGTGCTAGTGAGTTTGTTGCAGAAAGCTGCCAACGGAATCCTGAACTTCTGGTTAATCTGATAAATTCAGGAGATTTGGAAAACGTATGTCCAGAAGTAAATTACCATGGCAAACTAGCCAAACTTGAAATTACCGATGAATCGGAACTAATGTGCCAACTCCGACTATTTCGTCGCCGGGAAATGGTCAGAATAGCCTGGCGGGATCTGGCAGGTTGGGCTGATTTATCTGAAACTTTACTTGATTTATCGCACCTAGCCGATACTTGCCTCCAATTTGCTTTGGCTTTTTTATATAAACAAGCCAGTGACCTACGCGGCACACCAGTGCTTGCAGATGGCAGTCCACAGCAGATTATTGTGCTGGGTATGGGTAAACTGGGAGCTTACGAATTAAATTATTCTTCGGATATCGACCTGATTTTTGCCTACCCTGAAGATGGTGTTTTGTCAGACCGCAAAGAAACCAGCTATGGTGAGTTTTTTACACGCCTTTGCCAAAAACTTGTCCGAGTTCTGGACGAGATTACTGTGGATGGTTTTGTGTTCCGCACCGACATCCGGCTACGCCCCTTTGGCGATAGCGGCCCAATTATCATGACCTTCGACGGCATGGAAAATTATTACCTAACGCAAGCTCGCGAATGGGAGCGCTACGCGATGATTAAAGCCCGCCAGGTCGCCGGAGATTTCAACACTGGCATCCAGTTGATGGCGATATTGAAGCCTTTTGTTTACCGGCGCTATCTGGATTATGGCGCATTCGAGGAATTACGCTCCCTTAAATCCCAAATCACCCAGGAATTGAAGCGCAAAGATCGCCTGGAGAACATAAAGCTAGGGCCGGGCGGCATCCGGGAAATCGAATTTATCGGTCAGGCATTTCAATTGATTCGCGGCGGCACAGAAAAATCTCTGCAAACCCGTGGCATTCTGGATGTTTTAGCAATACTCGAAAATTTAAATCTGCTGCCCCAAACGGATGTGGATCAATTAACCCGGTCTTACCACTTTTTACGTCGGGTTGAAAACCACATCCAGCAATATCAAGATAGGCAAACCCACGATTTACCGAGCACTGACCAGACAAGGTTAATTTTAGCCTATTCATTGGGATATGAGGATTGGCAAAGCTTTAAAGCCGAGTTAGACCAGGTTAGAAATTCGGTACATTTCATATTTGACCAAGTGTTCTCCACGTCAAAACAAGAAGACAATAGCAAACTCAGCCAAAAAATCTGGGCTTGTGTCGCTGATGATGCTGAATTAATAAGTTATTTAAATTCATACGATTTTCAGCAAAGTGAAGTTGCTTTAATAACAATTAGGGATTTCAAAAACTCCCCTACATTAAGGCGGATGACCACAAAAGGTGCCGGAACGGTAGATCGGTTAATGCCGCAACTTATCGAAGCACTCCAGGAAATCGAAAATCCGGATGAAACCTTGGCACGGCTTATCAAGCTGTTCGAAGCTGTCGCAGGACGGAACGTTTATTTGTCTTTGCTAGCGGAAAACCCAGGGGCATTAAACCAACTTGTCACATTATCTTCCGCCAGCCCATGGATTAATGAATATCTATCGCGTTATCCAGTATTGTTTGATGAGCTGCTAGATACCCGCAAATTATACAAACCCTTGAGCAAGGCGAACCTCAACGCTGAACTTAGTGAATTGCTAAAACCCATTGACACCCAAGATCTAGAGCAATTCATGACTTCCCTGCGACAATTTAAACATTTGAATGTGCTCAGGGTTGCGGCAGCAGATATTATGGGTGCCATCCCGCTTATGGTGGTCAGCGATTATTTAACATACATTGCCGAATGCATTGTTGAACATGTTGTTGCCATAACTTGGGCAATTTTCACCGAAAAACATGGGTTACCACCCGATACCAATAACCACAATATTAATTTTTCCATCATCGGTTTTGGCAAATTGGGCGGTATTGAATTGGGTTATGGCTCCGACCTCGACCTGGTGTTTTTATACGATTGTGATGATGGTAATGCCATGACCGATGGGGCTAACCCTATTTCGTGTTCGCAGTTTTATGGTAGGTTGGGTTTAAAAATACGGCATATTTTGGACACCAAATTGCTATCCGGCGTACTGTACGAAGTCGATATGCGCTTAAGGCCAAATGGTAACTCCGGTTTACTGGTAGCCCATATCAACGGATATGAGGACTATCAGAGCAACCAAGCCTGGACATGGGAACATCAAGCGTTGGTCAGAGGACGATTTGTTGCGGGCGATTTACGCATCAAAGAAAAGTTTGAAGCCATCCGTCGCCGAATCTTAAGATTACCTAGAGATGAACAGCAGCTTCGGACTGAAGTGCGGAATATGCGCGAAAAAATGCGTGTCGCCCATGACACGACAGAAAATGACAAATTTGACCTTAAACAAAGTAAAGGCGGTATTGCCGACATTGAGTTTATAGTACAATTTGGCGTTCTAGCCAATGCTGCAAAACACGCGGCATTGACGACTTATACTGATAATGTCAGGTTACTGGAAGGTTTAGCCAAATACGGGTTTTTCACCGAGGCCGAAGCCACCTTCTTAAAAAACGCTTATTGCGCGTATCGCGATTACGGCCACAAACAAGTGCTGCAAGGTGACCGCGCAATCATTGATGAAAGCGAAGTCAAAAACATGCGTGAGCAAGTGGAGTTGATCTGGCAGCAAGTCATGGAAATTAATTAAGCATAGTATTAACACCGGTTGGAGAATGAATGATGACGATGGACGATAGAGACGGCTTTATTTGGCTGGATGGAAAATGGGTTGACTGGCGAGATGCTAAAGTCCATGTGTTAACGCATACCCTGCACTACGGCTGCGGCGTGTTTGAAGGTTTGCGTGCTTATCATGCGGAAAAAGGTACCGCCATATTTAAAATGCAGGATCACACTGACCGACTGTACCGGTCTGCTCACATCATGAATATGACCATGCCCTTCAGCAAGGATGAAATCAATCAAGCGCAACGCGATGCCATCGCCAAAAACAAACTGGATAGTGCTTATATCCGTACTATGTGTTTTTACGGTTCGGAAGGCATGGGACTTAGAGCTGACAACCTGAAAGTCCATGTCATGGTCGCTGCTTGGACATGGGGGGCTTATCTAGGCGCTGAAAACATGGAAAAAGGCATCCGGATCCGCACGTCTTCATATACCCGTAACCACGTCAACAGCACCATGTGCAAAGCTAAGGCCAATGGTAATTACATCAATTCAATACTAGCCTTACAGGAAGCCTTATCTACTGGTTATGACGAAGCGCTGTTACTTGACCATGAAGGTTTTGCCGCCGAAGGCAGTGGCGAAAACCTGTTCATCGTCAGAAACGGTAAGTTATACACCCCAGAAACCACCTCAGCCTTAGAAGGTATTACCCGCGATACGATAATGACGATTGCTGAAGAACAAGGTTTATCAGTAACCGTAAAACGGCTTACCCGTGATGATGTCTATGTCGCTGATGAAGCGTTCTTTACTGGATCGGCAGCAGAAGTCACACCGATCCGCGAATACGATAACCGCAAAATTGGTAATGGTAGCCGTGGCCCGATCACCGAAAAGCTGCAAACCCTCTATTTTGACTATGTCCATGGCCGCCGTGGAGATCACGGCGAATGGCTGACTTACGTCGCGTAACCACTTGGCTAACCCGGCGAAAATACTAATTGTCGGACCTTCTTGGGTCGGGGACATGGTCATGGCGCAGAGCCTGTTCATGTCCCTAAAAGCTTCTGACGCAACTTGCCTGATTGATGTGCTAGCGCCAGCATGGTCACTGCCGTTGCTGGCGCGCATGCCGGAAATTAATGAGGCTATTTGTAATCCTTTACAGCATGGGGAATTCAACCTAGCTGCGCGTTATAAACTGGGACTACATCTAAAACCACGCAGATATGACCAAGCGATCATTCTGCCCAATTCCTGGAAATCAGCACTCATCCCTTTTTTTGCCAACATCCCAAAACGCACTGGTTATCGTGGCGAATGTCGCTGGGGATTGGTCAATGATATACGGTTAATGGACAAAAATCGTTTAACGATGACTGTACAGCGCTTTGTTGCATTAGGTTTTCCAAAAAATGCAAAACTTCCTCCTGAGTACGTCAACCCCAGCTTTTCAACAAACAAGATTAGCCAAAGTGCAGTTATCCAAAAATTTAGCTTAACGTTAAACCCTAAAACCCTAGCTTTGTGCCCTGGTGCCGAATACGGCCCGTCCAAGCGTTGGCCGGCCAACTATTTTGCCGAAGTCGCCAACGCTAAACTGCAACAAGGCTGGCAAATCTGGTTGCTGGGCTCTGAAAAAGATAAAGAAGCGGCAGAAATAATCAATCAACTTACCCAACAAAAATGCCTTGATTTCATCGGTAAAACCTCATTGACCGAAGCGGTAGATCTGTTGTTATTAACCGATACTGTAATAGCCAATGATTCAGGCCTGATGCATCTGGCAGCCGCATTAGATAGAAAGGTCATAGCCATTTATGGCTCCACCCCACCTGAATTCGCACCGCCGTTGTGTAGCCAAGCTAAAACCTTATATCTAAACCTACCCTGCGCTCCTTGCCGTAAAAGGGTATGCCCTTTATATCCGGTCGGGCATCCGGATCACATCCAATGCCTTGCTAGCATTAAGCCAGAACATATCCTTGAACTTATTGCCGATTAAATAATCCATGCGCATAGCCATCGTCAAACTGTCAGCGTTGGGGGATATTGTCCATGCCATGGTTGCGTTACAGTTTATAAAGGCGCATTTGCCGGACACTGAAATTGATTGGATAGTTGAAGAGCAATTTGCCGGTATTTTGGCTGATAACCCAGATATTTCGCGTGTTTTGACCGTGAACCTTAAAGCCCTTAAATCTGATAAATTAAAAATATTTAAGGAACTTATAAAAATTCGTCGATATGCAAATAATCAATATGATCTAGTTATTGACGCACAAGGCTTGATTAAATCGGCAATAACTGCCCGTTTAATTGGCCAAAACATTGCTGGATTCGATAAAAATTCGATCCGGGAACGGGCAGCTTCCTGGTTTTATAATGTTAAGGTAACTTGCCCCTATCACGAAAACACGATCGACCGGAATGCGCGGATATTATCCACACCACTGGGTTTTACTATTTCAACTGACCAGATTTTGGGCAAAAAGGCTTTTTTATTTACTAGTTATACCTACCCAAAACTTGATGAACTTTTCCCGAGCGGGTGCAAAACTGTGCTGTTTGTGATTGGCTCCACCTGGGAAAGCCGAAATTACCCACCGGAAAAATTTTTAAAAGTAGCAGAAGGCATTCAAGAGAATTGTCTGGTAATTTGGGGAAACGTACAGGAAAAAATCAAAGCAGACTGGATGGCTCAGCAATGTGATAATATAAAAGTGTTGCCAAAATTAAACTTTGACGGCTTAAAAGTGGCCATCGCCAAATCCGATTTAGTAATAGGCAACGATACCGGCCCAACCCATATGGCTTGGGCATTAAATACACCATCTATTACAATTTTTGGCCCAACGCCGGTTAGTCGTGTCTATCAAACTAAAATAAATAAAGTGATAAAATCTCTATCCACTATTAATCCATATAAACTCAACAAACAGGATTATTCGATCAGGGACATCAATCCCCAAGATATTATCGACCAGGCAAAAAATTTACTTATTTAACCGCCGAAAAATATAATAAACGCAATGGACATGACAACGCACGCCGAACCTTACCATGCTTTGCTGACAATTCTTAAGCAGAGGGACAAACTGTCCACCTCAGAGTTGAAAAAAGTTGAACGGGTTAAAAAAACTTCGGTCGCGGAAAGCTTGCCTCAGTTATTGGTTAAACTCGGCTTGTGTTCAGAAGCCGATGTTGCCGATGCCTTTGTTGAAGCCGGTGAATATGAGAAAATCAAACCTGAACAATACCCATTGGAACCCCAGCTTCCAGAAAGCGTTTCAGTGCGTTTCCTTAAGCAATATCATGTCATTGGTTTAAGCCAGGATGATGAAACCATCACCGTTGCCATGATGGATCCTGAAGACGAATTTGTAATTGATTCGTTACATTTAGTAACAGGTAAACTTATCACCCCCAAAGTTGGTTTACTTTCCGAAATTGATTCTGCCCTTGAGATACAGTATGGCGAAGGCCGCTCAGCGATGGAAAAAACCATCGACGACCTGAATGTTGACGACATCGGTGAAGAAGACCTAGAACATCTAAAAGATCTCGCCAGTGAAGCACCAGTGATCAAAATGGTTAACCTGATTATGCAACGGGCAATTGAAACCCGGGCTTCAGATATTCATATCGAACCGTTTGAACAAACATTAAAAGTGAGGTTACGGGTTGATGGCGTACTTAAAGAAATCGACGCACCTTCGGTAAAATCGACCGCCGCTGTAATTTCCCGTATCAAAATTATGGCAAAACTCAATATCGCCGAGCGACGCTTACCGCAAGATGGCCGAATAAAAATCCAAATGCTGGGTAAAGAGTTAGATTTGCGGGTCTCCACCATTCCGACCATGTATGGCGAGAGCGTGGTTATCCGGTTGCTGGATAAAGAAAATACCGTGCTGGACTTTATTGAGCTGGGCTTTAACGGCCTTAATCTGGAGCGTTTTACCGATGTGCTGGCGCAACCGCATGGCATCATCCTGATCACTGGCCCGACCGGTAGCGGTAAATCGACAACGATGTATGCTGCGCTCAAACAATTAAATACCTCAGAACGAAAAATTATTACCGTCGAAGATCCGGTTGAATACCAAATGGAAGGTGTTAATCAGATTCAGGCTAAACCTCAAATCGGCCTTACCTTTGCCTCAGCTTTGCGTTCTATCGTACGGCAAGACCCTGATGTCATTATGATCGGGGAAATGCGAGACTTGGAAACCGCACGGATTGCGGTGCAATCGGCATTGACCGGTCACTTGGTATTATCTACCTTACATACTAACGATGCTGCCGGCGGTGTTACCCGCTTACTGGATATGGGCTTAGAAGAATATCTTCTGGCATCAACAGTCAATGGAATTTTGGCGCAACGTTTAGTTAGAAAGCTTTGTGTAGAATGTAAAGCACCTTACCAGGCTCCCAATAGCTTGGTAGATGAGCTAAGGTTACGGCGTTTTGCACCCGGTGATAATATTACTATTTATAAACCGGTGGGTTGCCCAGCTTGCGGCGGCATGGGCTACCGTGGCCGGATGGCTATTATCGAATTTCTGCAAATGACCGATTCGCTCCGCAAGCTCATCATGGCTCGTGAAGAAGTCGGCTTAATCCAAAAACAAGCCGTTGAAGAGGGCATGACTACTATGTTCGATAATGGCTTAAGTAAAGTCGTGCAGGGCGTTACCACCTTGGAAGAGGTGATGCGGGTTACTTCGGAATCTTAACATGCCGCTGTTCAATTATCGAGCCATCAATAACTCTGGCGAAACTGAAGACGGTATGCGTGATGCTAATGATGAGTTTGCGGTGGTTGCCGCCTTACAGTCAGAGGGTTATATCCCAATAAGCGTTAGCCCTGCTTCAACTAAATCTTTTTTTGGACTGGGTTCAAGTAACAAAAAGAATAAATTATCACAAAAAGAAATTGGTTTATTTACCAGCGAACTGGCTACATTATTAGATTCTGGTTTACCTCTAGACCGTTCACTTACGGTATTAATTGACCTAACCAACGATAGCGAACGGTTAAGCAAGCTGATCGGCAAAATCCTGGAAAAAGTCAAAGCTGGTTCGTCGCTGGCGGATGCATTGGAGAAACAATCGGGGATTTTTTCGCGTTTTTACTTGAATATGCTCCGTGCGGGTGAAGCAGGCGGAAATTTAGGTGAAGTCTTAAACCGCCTGGCAGAGTATTTGGAACGATCTAAAGAGCTAAAAGACACTGTCAGCACGGCATTAATCTATCCGGCAATTTTATTAGTGATGTCGCTAGCATCATTGTTTGTCATGCTGACTTTTGTCGTACCGCAGTTTACCGAAATGTTCCAAAGCGCGGGCAAAGCATTGCCCGTATCTACCCAAATCGTTGTCGGGTTGGCCGAATGGTTACAGAATTATTGGTGGCTATTAATTTTAGGCGTACTATTCATCTCCAGTTTTATTAGCTATCAGCTAGCAGATCCTGTCCGCAAAAAGGTGCTTGATGGCTTTATATTAAAACTGCCCCTTGTAGGCACAATCACTCTTAATAAAGAAACTGCCAATATGAGCCGCACGTTGGGAACTTTATTAGGCAATGGGGTTTCAATACTCTCAGCGATGGCGATTGTTAGGGAAACTATGGATAACTTGGTATTAGCCGATGCCATTCAAGATACCGAGATGCAACTGAAAGAAGGCCGACATATGTCGGATGCCTTGCAAGACAAAGCAATATTTCCCAAGATGGCGACCCAAATGATTAAAATGGGCGAGGAAACTGGCCGATTGGAAGAAATGTTGCTGCGTGTCGCTAATATTTACGATAAACAGTTACGCACATCAATAACGCGGTTGCTTGCCTTATTGGAACCTGCGCTGATTATTACCCTAGGTTTAATGATTGCAGGCATTATCGTGTCAATTCTAATGGCAATCCTTAGCGTTAACGATTTAGCATTTTAGTTTTTACGGAAAGACAACATGAAAAAATATAAACATTTAAAGCAAGCCGGTTTTACATTACTGGAGCTTTTAGTCGTCCTGGGTATTATTGCAATGCTGGCCGGTTTGGTCGGCCCGCAGGTCATGAAACACATGGTGGAAGCCAAAGTTAAAGCCGCTAAAGTGCAGATCGAAGATCTTGCCCAAACCCTGGACATGTATAAGCTTGATGTCGGCGGCTACCCCACATCTGACCAAGGCTTGGAAGCCTTGATAACCGCCCCTGATGGCGCCCAACGCTGGAATGGCCCCTATTTGCGTAAAAATAAAGTACCTTTAGACCCGTGGAATAACGAGTATAAATATGCTTCCCCAGGCGAACATGGCAAATTCGACCTCTACTCAATGGGCGCAGACGGCAAGGAAGGCGGCGAAGCTGAAGACCAAGACCTCACTAGCTGGGAATAATCGCGTATTTACTATGCCGAATTGATCGACACGAGCGCCGCTAACCCACCTAAACTCCGAGTCCATCATTAACCGCCACCTAACTAACCGCCGCTATAGTGGAGGTGTCACTTTGACCACCAGCCAAGGATTTACTTTGCTGGAAATCATGCTGGTGTTATTCATAGTCCTGTTAGGTTTCGGTGTTATTGGTAGCCAAATTTCTTCCGGTAGCGACAGTGCCATTCATCAAGCGGCTGCCAGGGATATGGTTTCTGCATTACGTTATGCCCGTGGCCAAGCCTTAATATCCCGAAAACAAGCCACAATTGAGATGGATCTTAACGAAAATAGTTACACTGTAAGTGGTAAAGACAAAGTATTTACTATTCCAGAAACAATTGAAATTACAGTAGTCACAGCGCAAGAAGAATTAAGCGGGAAGGGACAGGCAAACATCCGGTTTTTCCCTGATGGCTCTTCAACGGGCGGGCGGATTAAATTGGAACGGGACGGCGTTAATTGGCAAATTGATATTAATTGGTTAACCGGGCAGACCGTACTTGAAAACAAGTAAGCTAACCGGCCAAAACGGCTTTTCACTACTCGAAATACTGATTGCTTTTTCGATTATGGCGTTATCTCTGGGTATTTTGTTGCGAATATTTTCCGGTGGCGTCAATACAGCAACAGTTGCCGAAGAATATACCACTGCCGTACAAATTGCCGAAACCCTAATGGCTAAAACAGGGACAGAGATACCTTTACGAACCCAACACAAATCTGGCGTTGAAGATGAAAAATATCATTGGCTAGTAGACATCAGCCCCTACAAACTAAGCGCAACGACTATGGATGCTAAAACTTTAGGCATCGAACTTTATAAAATAAATGTAATCGTAGATTGGGGCGATGAAGGCGGCGATGGCGATAACCGAAAAATACAATTAGCTACCTTAAAAGCTTTAGCTCAAACTAATAATGTACAACCGTAAAAACGCAACCGGCTTTACTTTAATTGAAGTACTGATCGCCATGACTTTACTGAGCGTTATGGTTGCGTTGCTATTTGGCAGCATGAAATTATGTGCAGATAGTTGGCAAAAAGGCGAAGCGAAAATTGCTGACGTGAACGATGTTGCAGTTGTTTATCAGTTTTTCCAACATCACCTGACCACTGCAAACCCGTTGTGGGATGATTTTTCTGAAGAAAACAGAACCCTCGCCTTCCAGGGACACCAACAATCCTTGCAGTTTGTCTCAGCTTTTCCTGCGAGTGCCAAAAAATCTGGTTTGCAATTGTTTTCCCTTAAGTTAATGAATGAAGGTGATCAAAATTATATCCAAGTATCGATTAAACCATTTTTCCCTATCGCCAAAGGTGAAGAATGGCAAGTTGAGGAAGTTACCTTACTGAATCATGTCAAAGACTTTTCACTTAGTTACTTTGCCATTGACGAAATGCAGCCTGAAGGCACATGGCAAGATGAATGGTTTAATATGGAAACCATGCCGCGTCTAGTTAAGATTAAAATTGAACTGGACAATGGCAATTTTTGGCCAGAAATGATCTTCGAAATTAAATCTACTAGCACGCCCCAAGAAACTACTGGACAAGACCTGACGTCTGACGGGCAAATTCCGGCGGGCGAAACTACGTTGATCGACGGACAATAATGCAAAAATCGTCGATATGGTCGCTGAATAGGCAAATCCGGCGGTCTGGGTTAAAATCCACATCCGCAGGATTTGCTTTAGTTTTAGTTCTTTGGATTATTAGCCTGTTAACGATCATGGCAGGTAGTTTTGCCCTAACTATGCGACGCGAATCAACGGTTGTCAGCATCGCAAAAGACAACGCTGCCGCAATTGCTATGGCGGAAGCAGGTGTCGCAGTGGCTCAAGTGATGTTGCTCAACCCGGATCAAATTAAACGCTGGCGCAGCGATGGCAATATATACCAAATTAACTTCGGCGATGCTAAAGTGCGACTTCGGCTGTTATCAGAGTCCGGTAAAATTGACATAAATAAAGCGAATGCGCCCCTACTGGAAGCAATATTTACTAGCGCTCCGGTGGACGAAGACCGGCAAAAAAAACTGATCGGTGCTATTCTTGACTGGCGCGATCCAGACGATTTGCTTAGCCTTGAAGGCGCTGAGAAAAAAGAATATCGGGACGCTGGTTTAAAATACGGCCCAAGGAACAAACCCTTTCAGACAGTGGAAGAATTGCAAATGGTACTGGGAATCGATGAACACGTATACAGTTGGCTTGAACCGATGGTCACCGTCTATTCGCACCAGCCGCAAGTAAATCTTAAGCTGGCAACAGCTAAAATTCTGAAGATGTTACCTAACCAGGATTCCGACTTGATTGATAATTTTGTAATAAGCCGACTAGACAGCGCCAAAAATGATATGCCAGCCCCAGAGCCACCATCGGCCGGCGGCATTACCGCAAATGCAGCGAATCCTAACGAAACCGTCACTATTGTAGCGGAAGCGCAAATGCCAGATGAATCAAGCGCCTTGGTTTCGGCAACTATAGGCAAATCTGAAAATGTTTTCAGCCAAGGCAGTCAATTTAAAACCCTAAAATGGCAGCGTAATCCGGGTAATGTGCAAGGATTATTCAGCGAGCAAATGGATCAATTATTAGTAAAAGAATATGCTGAACCTGAACTCAGCGATTGAGCTGGATTATAAAAAATTTTTCCGCTGGTGGAAGCGTGAACTCAGCTTCCTCATCCCGGAAAATATTAAACAACTTGTTACCGACCAGCATGGCATTGTCATTGTAAGGCCACAAGGAAATCAACTTGCCTTAAGTTATTGGCTAGACGATCACGAAGAGCCGTTAATTACGCTTGAACGTGATGAACATGGCATCGCCAAATACAGAAAACTGCTAGCTACCGATGAACGCATGCAAAAGGCCGACTTGATCTTACGGCTTTCGAAAAAATATGCGCTGCAAAAAGAATTAGCGCTGCCAGCAGCAGCCAAGGAAAACCTTAACCAAGTGGTTTCCTACGAACTTTCGAGATATTCGCCGTTCAAAGCCGACCAAGCCTACTTCGCGGTCAAAACACTTGATACTGCCGCCAACGAGCCTGGGCAAATTAGGGTAATGCTCATTATTACCGCCCATCATGTCCTAGACACCTTCTTTAGTGAGATAAAGACGTTCGGGATGTCGCCCAAAATCGTCGATTATGAAGACTTTCCGAATGACTTAAGCGACTACGGTAGCCATTACAACCTGCTACCGACTGAGTTGCGCGGCAAAAATGACCGTACTGCCGAAATAGTGCACTATGCTTTAATGGGGTTGGCTAGTTTACTTTTCTTATCTGCATTGGCGTTACCTGTCTGGCTTGAATCTCGGACTGTGGATACCTTACAGTCAAAAACCGATATTATCGAAAAAGAAGCAAAAAATATTAAAGCCCTGCAAGCAAAACTGGATAGTTCAATTGACAACACTAAACAATTAATCGACAGAAAAACCGAAAAACCGATGGTAATTGAAGTCTTAGATACCCTAAGTCGGCTCATTAAAGACGATACTTGGCTGGCTTATGCCCAATACGCCAACGGGCAACTGCAAATCCAGGGAGAGTCACCCGCGGCATCAACCTTAATCTCGGTTTTAGAAGCCTCAGATTATTTCGCCAACGCCAAATTCGTTTCGCCGGTTACCCGGGACAACGTCACCAAATTAGAACGGTTCCAGATCAGCGTTGATGTTACCAAAGCAGGAGATAAAAATGGATCTGGCCAATAATAACCAAACCCAACGCTGGTTGGCTGTCGGCTTGCTTGGTTTTGTCCTTCTATTAGTTTTTCTTATTGTTATTTTGCCGATTATAAACAAAGGCCTGGAGCTTAACGAAAATAAGGAAAACTTAGCATTTACACTTAGAAAATACGAGCGGATCCTCGCGGGCAAAGACGCTGTGCTAAAAAGCATAGATTCGATAAACCAACAAAATCAAGAAAAAGGCTATTTTCACAGCCAAGGGACAAGCGCCCTCGCCTCTGCGGAAATGCAGGAATTTATTAAGCAAGCTATCGTCCAAGCGGGTGGCCAATTAAGTAGCACCCAAGTTTTACCTACCGCTGAAAAAGACAAATTCAACCGTATTACAGTAAGCGTAAGAATGACCGGCAATATCGAAGTCCTGCGGGCAGTACTCTATAAGTTGGAGACTTCCACACCGTTAATAGTTATCGACCAACTCGATATCAGGCCAATGCGCAGTGTCAGAAACCGTATCACCCGCCAGATCGAGCCCAGTAATGGACTGAATATTAATTTTCAGGCTATCGGCTTCATGCAAGGTGAGCCGCAATGAACATAAAACTGATCAAGTCACTACTAATTCTCTGCGCCATATTGTTCGCAATTATTATTGGCGAGTGGCTTTACGCCATGTACGCCCAGAAACAATTGATGTCCTCGATTGAGACGGTTGGCAAACAACAAAAATCTGTTGCCCAATTACCTGCGTTGGAATTAACCAAACAACCCGAAGGCAATTACGTTAACCTAGTTAGCCGCCCTTTATTTATTGCTGGCAGACGGCCAGTTAACGAAGCACCTGCTGCAACCACACCAGTATCTGCCGCCACAGAAAACTTTAATTGGTCACTTAACGGAATATACACCCATAAAGGGACACTATTTGCACTATTGACCCGCAGTGGTGCAAAAGTTGCGAAAGACAACTACCGGAAAGTTACCAAAAACAATGAGATCGACGGATGGCAACTCACAGAAATTCATAAAGACGGTGTTGTAGTTAGCTTGGGAGGGAAACAAAAAGATCTACCCTTACGCAAACCTAAACTCAAAGGGACAAATAACAACCCTAACCCGCAAGCGGGTATGCAAAATGGGGTGATGCCACCTAACCTCCCAGGCCAAGTGCCGCCAAACCCTGAACAAATACCAGGAATGATACCGGGTCAAGTACCGGGTGTCGCACCAGAACAGATGCCGGACGGTACTATGGTGGAACCTATACCCGAGCCAGTACCTGAAGAACCCATAATGGATCCCGAAATGATCCCCCCTGAAGATTCCAGTGAAATTTACCTAGAGAATAGCGAGAATGTACAAGTTCAATGATCTAATCAAGGCTGGAGGCATAATCGCCTTGGGCTTAACGCTGTCGAGCTGTGAACTGCTTGGCCCCAAGCGCGCCAAGAAGATACCGCTCTCACCCGTACTTAAAGACCAGCCAGGCAGGAGTCTCGAAGACAGTATTGTCTTTCAAGAGCTGGGAAACAAAAAACCGGTGAATGATGCCTTAAATTCCAAAATTGAGATGATCCCTGCACGCGATGGCTTTACCCCAAAGACGGAATCGCATCGTCGCTCTGGTAGCGATGGCGGCAAAAGTGCTGGGTCAGGGACATATAGCCTGAATTTTGACGATGCCGACCTGAGCGAAGTCGCCAAAGTAATTCTCAGCGATATTATGGGACAAAATTACGTGCTAAGCCCCAAAGTAATGGGGAAAGTCACGCTTAATACCACTGAACCGCTCAGAAAAGACGAACTTTTACCCACACTGGAAATGGTGCTACGCATGAATAATGCGGCATTAGTCAAAGATGGCAAAATCTACCATATTGAACCGATTTCCGAGGCGCTTTATGGCTCCACGGTTGCGGGAGGTAACACGGGTTACCAAAGCCGGGTAATTCCTATCCGCAATGTTGCCGCCCAGGAAATCGCCGACATATTAAAACCTTTAGTTCACGAAAAAACCATCCTTAACGTCGATGGCAACCGTAACACCATCATGGCGCAAGGCACTGTCGATGAACTGGCGCGGGTTATGGATATTGTCAGCACTTTTGATATTGATGTACTGCGTGGACGCTCGTTTGCCTTATTCCCCCTAACCCACGTTGAACCAGACAAAGTTATTGAAGAACTGGAAACGGTATTTAATGTATCGTCCGGCAAAGATGCCAACGAATTCTTTCAGTTTTTGCCTATAGAGCGCATGAACGCCGTATTGGCGGTAACCCATCAAGCTAGTTACCTCAATGATATCCAAAACTGGATTTACCGTTTAGATAGGGCTAATACCGAAACATCAGGCGGTGTAAACGTCTACCGGGTGCAGCATATGGATGCCGAGGAACTGGCAGATACCCTAAACGACATTTTTACTGGCGGCGGTGGCTCACGAGATAAATCCGCCAAAGTGGCGGCAGGCAGAAAATCAGGTGAAGCCAGTAATAAATCATCATCGGACAATCCATCTGATTCGAATGCATCAACTGGAGCATCCTCTTCAAGCAAGAAAAAATCCAAAACCGATAAGAGTTCCAAATCGCGTAGTAGCGGAGGGGGAACAAAGGACAATGATATTAATATCGTCGCCGATGTTGCCAATAACTCGATTATCATCATGGCAACGCCACAAGAATACGCGAAAATTATGCCGGTAATCAAGCAATTGGATATCATGCCGTTACAGGTATTAATCGATGCCACTATTGCACAAGTTGATTTAAAAGATGAGCTCAAATATGGTATTAAATGGTATTTATCTGAGAGCAGAAACTTTGCCGTTGGTAGCAGTGCAGGTAGCCCGCTCAGTGCAGGCAAAGCTTTATTTAGCAGTGCCGCTGCAGGCGCAACTGGTGGTTTGAGTACTCTTTACGATGCTGGCGACCTTAAGGTATTACTAACAGCGCAGGCCGACTTAAATAATGTCAAGATAATTTCATCACCTTCACTCATGGTTTTAAATAACCAGGAAGCTAAAATTAACGTAGGCGATCAAGTTCCTATACAAACCAGCACGCTTTCTAATGCTATTGCCTCAACTAGTACAGACAATAACAATACCGGTTTTGCCCAGGCTAACCAAATTCAATATAAAGATACTGGTGTCACCCTGGAGGTAACGCCGAGAGTTAATTCTAATGGTATGGTAATACTGGATATTAAACAAATTGTCAGTGTTGCAAAAGAAACCAAAACTGGCGTCACAACTTCCCCCACTATAAACAAGGAAGAAATTGAAAGCACAGTGGCCGTAAAAGATGGTGAAAGCCTTGCTTTGGGTGGTCTTATACAATCAACGAATCAAAATAACAAAAGCGGGATTCCTTTTTTACATGAAATACCCCTCATTGGCCCTTTGTTTGGTTCTACCGATAATAAAGATAATAAACAAGAGCTGGTCGTTTTACTTACCCCTCGCGTTGTTAAAACAAAACAAGATGTTCGTGTCGTCACTGATGAGTTCAAAAGAAAACTTTCGAATATTTACTACGACCCCACTAAACCACGCAAAAAAGGCGATTGGTGGCGGGCAAGGGATTGGTAAGATAAGGACACCTTTCTGAGGAGAAAGGACGCAGCATATTGCTGCCGTCCGCAATGTTTTTTTCAGGAGATCAGCAATAAAATTGGCAACTAAATCTTAGCGTCCAGATCACGCATATTATCTGACAATTGAATTATTTCAACACGCACCCAGATGCCGTCCTGCCCACTTGGCAAACGCATTTAACGGTGCTTTAGCAGAACCACCCAACGGAGTAAGATCAACAACACCAGAAGATGCCAAATCTACCGAGTAAGTACTACGCGTATATTTACCGCTAATAGTAACAACAGGCTGATTAATACTGCTACATGAAATGACTCCAGCTATCTTGCCATCCACAACCGACAAAGTATTGATAGTGCAACTGGCTGTAGCAATTTGTTGGCGTACCTGACTACCCCAATTGGAAGCTTGATCTTCTGAAAGACATCCTTTGTTCTTAACTCCAGGCTGCCAGGACTTTCCATCCGGGGATACAAGCGTGGTCTGCTCCCACATTCCTGCTGCGTGGTTTAATAATATCACCAGCAACGTCTGACGCTGGGAGCGGGAGCGCGCCAAATGTAGCCAGGGTAAGGAGTAATTTTTTCATATAGAAAATATGCTAATCGATATAAATTTGTGGAAGAATGAGAAAAAATTAAGACGGGATTACAAATCCCGTCTACGTTATTCCCATAACAAGGCTAAGGCCTTTATTCCAGACCGTATCAACCGATTATCAAAACGTAATAATTTCTTCGCCATCAGTCACCAAGCAAATATCCGCTGGACGCATGGCAAAAATACCCACGGCAACTACCCCGGTAATATTATTGATGGCTTGCTCCATCTTAATAGGTTCCATAATAGATAAATTATGGACATCAATAATCTGATTACCATTATCAGTAATACAATTTTCGCGCCACACCGGCTGTCCACCCAATTTAACCATTTCCCGCGCCACATAACTACGTGCCATCGGAATCACCTCAATCGGCAATGGAAAGCCACCTAATATATCAACCCGTTTAGAACCATCAGCAATACATACAAATTTTTTGCTGGCTGCTGCAATAATTTTTTCCCGGGTCAATGCCGCGCCACCACCTTTAATGAGTTGTTTATTGGGATTGATTTCATCAGCACCATCAACATAAACTTCGATTGTACCGACTGTATTCAAATCCAATACTGGAATACCGACTTGTTTTAGTAATGTTGTTGTTGCTTCAGAACTGGATACCGCACCATCAAACTCGCCTTTCATATCGGCTAGATAGTTAATGAAATGCTTTACCGTCGATCCTGTGCCAACTCCTATGACTGGCACATCTTTTATGTACTTTAATGCGGCATGGGCGGCTTTTTGTTTTAATTCGTCTTGTGTCATGTGTTTACCGTAGTTGTGGTTAAGATTAAAGCTAATTTTTATTCTGAGATTATCGTCGGATTTAAGTAAAAATCCCTTCTCAATAAACCGCGATAATAACCTAATACCTAGTTTTCCTCAGCGATTTTTTTACCACTTTAATGTGCGGTTTTAAATTTGGAATATCAAATGCTATCTTAATTTTAGCGCTGTAAGATCATTTAGCTTTTATCACTCGCTTATCGCCGGATAATCGGTATATCCTTTTTCATCACCACCGTAAAAAGTTGAACTGTCAGGCGTATTTAAGGCGAGTTGTTCGGCAAAACGTTTGGGTAAATCGGGATTGGCTATAAATAGCTTGCCGAAAGCGATCATGTCGACGCGATTTTCCTCAATCGCCGCTGTCGCTGTTTGGAAGTCATAGCCATTATTTGCCAGGTATAACGCATTACAACATCTCCTTAATGCGAGATAATCTAGTTTTCGCTCACCAGTCATCATATCGCCTTCCAACACATGCAAATAGGCTAAGGGAAATCTGGATAGTTGTTCGGCAACCGCGTTAAAAGTAACTTGCGGTGTACTATCTTTAATATCATTAAAAGAATTTTCCGGTGACAAGCGCACGCCAACGCGCTGCTCACCCCAGACTTTACCAACTTGCTCGGTCACTTCCAGTAACAAACGCATTCTGTTATGGATTGTGCCACCATATTCGTCCGTGCGCTGGTTTGTGCTATCCCTTAAGAATTGGTCGAGCAAATAGCCGTTAGCTGCGTGAATTTCTACGCCATCGAAACCGGCATTTTTGGCATTAGCTGCAGCGCGCCCATAATCGGCGATGATGCCTTGGATTTCTTCAACCCCTAAAGCTTTCGGTATTTCAAATTCCTGTAAACCCTGGTAAGTAAATAGCTGCCCTGCCGCTTTGATGGCAGACGGCGCAACGGGTAGCGCGCCATCAGGTTGCATGGAGGTATGGGAAATACGCCCTACATGCCAAAGTTGGAGAAAAATCTTACCGCCTTCCTTATGTACGGCTTCCGTGACATGCTTCCAGCCTTCAATCTGCGCATCCGAATAGATACCTGGCGTACCAGGATAACCTAAACCTTGCGGCGATATTTGGCTGCCTTCGCTGATAATTAAACCTGCGCTGGCACGTTGCCTATAGTATTCAACATTCATAGCTTGCGGCACATTTCCCTCACCAGCCCTATTGCGGGTTAATGGTGCCATTATGATACGGTTAGCGAATTCGAGATTGCCAAGTGTGATAGGTGTAAATAAATTAATCATAATTCCCGGCGAAATATTTATAAAGGTTCAATTAAAAAGCGCCGTTCTAAAGAACGGTCAAGTGAAATGCTACCGCCGCCCATTATAAACAAAGCGGTTGTTGCCGCCGACAATGCTAACGCATATTCGATACCGTGCGTACCCATAAAAAAACCTTTACCCCAATGCACTACACATAAAGCTATTATCATAGTAATCGCATTTACCCCAGCAGCAATCCGGGTAAACAAACCTAGCACAAGTCCTAACCCGCCGAAAAACTCCGCGCTACCAGCAAATAAACCCATCAGATAACCGGGATGCAAGCCCATAGCATCCATAAATTGCCCAGTGCCTTCAAGTCCAAAACCACCAAACCATCCGAATAATTTCTGGCCACCGTGTGCCGCTAAAATCAGGCCTATAGGGGATCTGTAACACAATCGATTCAAAGCCTGCCTTTGACCCCAATAATTTGTTGAGTATGGTTTCCATCTTGATCTCCCCGTCATAGTATAGGCAACACAAACCCTATGAATTGTAGCAATAAGCCTGCTTAACCCGATCATAGTTTCGATACGCTCCTATTAAGCCATAACACTTCTTACTCGAACAATTTACATATTTTTTAATACCGCATTGACGTTAAGATTGTATGATAATAAATAATGTGTATTATTCCCCACTGTGGAATTGTTTAATTAAAGCAACAACAACGAGAACTATTATGAAACTGATTACCGCAGTTATTAAACCATTCAAACTGGACGATGTACGCGAAGCCTTGTCGGAAATTGGTGTCGCAGGCGTTACAGCAACCGAAGTTAAAGGATTTGGCCGGCAAAAAGGTCATACGGAATTATATCGGGGAGCAGAATATGTTGTGGACTTCCTGCCAAAGGTAAAACTCGAAATTGCAGTCAGTGACGAGATTCTTGAGAAAGCAGTTGAGACCATCGTCAATGCAGCAAATACGGGTAAAATTGGCGACGGTAAAATTTTTGTCACCGACCTACTCCAAGTGATAAGGATAAGAACTGGCGAAACCGGGGAAGATGCCATTTAAAATGGCAGTCATCAGGACGAATGATGCTTACAAAAATAAAAACTATAATTCCCTTTTTGGCTTTACTGATAATTTCCGGCGCGGCTAATGCTGCTGAAATGAATCAGGCAAATACTGCTTGGATTTTGACATCCACAGCCTTGGTGCTGTTCATGACTATCCCAGGATTATCTTTGTTTTATGCGGGATTAGTCCGAAGTAAAAACGTATTATCGGTGTTGATGCAGTGTTTTGCGATCACATGCCTGGTATCAATCCTTTGGCTGGCTGGCGCTTATAGCCTGATTTTTGCCAACGGCGGAGAATTGCAAAACTATCTGGGCGGCACGTCCAAAGTATTCTTATCAGGAATCAGCACGGGCAATTTAATTGGTGACATTCCGGAAACAGTTTATTTTATGTTTCAGATGACATTCGCCATCATTACCCCTGCACTTATCGTCGGTGCTTTTGCAGAACGCATGAAGTTTTCCGCGATGCTCTGGTTCAGTGGACTTTGGTTATGTTTAGTTTATATACCCATTTGCCATTGGATCTGGGGCAGCGGTTGGCTCGCCGGATTAGGCGCAATGGACTTTGCTGGCGGCATTGTTATCCATGTTAATGCTGGCGTTGCCGCATTAGTTTCCGCCATAGTCATCGGCAAACGTAAAGGTTTCCCTACCACAGCCATGCCACCCCATAACATGACAATGGTTGTTACCGGTGCGGGAATGTTATGGGTAGGTTGGTATGGGTTTAATGCGGGTAGTGCTTTAACGGCAGATGGTCGCGCAGGCATGGCGATGTTGGTCACACATATCGGGGCATCAGCTGGTGCTTTGACCTGGATGGTAATTGAGTGGCTAAAATTTGGTAAACCCAGTGTTTTGGGTATCGTTACTGGCATGGTAGCAGGTTTGGGCACGATTACGCCTGCATCGGGCTTTGTCGGGCCATTTGGTGCTTTAGTGATTGGTGTAACTGCCGGCATTGTATGCTTCTACGGGACACAATTCGTCAAACGTAAACTGATCATAGATGACTCATTAGACGTTTTCCCAGTCCATGGCATTGGTGGTATCACAGGTTCGGTAATGACCGGCGTATTCGCGGATAGCCAATTCGGTGGCCTTGGCCTTTCCGAAGGCGTAACAATTGGGCATCAGGTTGGCATACAACTACTGGCTGTCTTAGTCACAATCGCTTGGAGCGGTTTATTCAGCTATCTAATACTCAAAGTAATAGATAAATTATTAGGCTTACGGGTCAGCTCAGACGAGGAAGTCCAAGGACTGGATCAGGTGTTACATGAAGAAACTGGCTACCTGGATCTCTAAAACTAGCCGTGAGCTTATGGAAAAGCTCGATTTTAAGCGGGATGGCAAAGCTATACCGTCAAAATCGACTACTGATAATATCCATGACTTAGCCCAATCAGATAATAAGTTAAATTCGGATAGTAACATCCTTGATCCTGGACTCGGCAATGAAGCAACCCCGCTAATGCCGCGCTTGGTAAAATATTCAATTATCTTGGTGCTGGTTATAGGAATTTATGCCCTCTTAGGCTTCTATGCGCTACCTGCCCTAATAAAAACCAAATTACCTGACATAATCCAGCAAGAAACCGGACGTATAGCTGAAGTTGCTCAAGTTAAATTCAACCCATTCAAACTGTTTTTTAGCCTTCAGGGGTTTAAAATTCTTGAAAAGAATGGTAAGCCTTTTGTTGGCTTTGATGATTTGAGTATAAAACTGAATGGCTTAGGTTCAATCAGGCATTTATCACTGATGGTCGATGAAATTGCCTTAACCAAACCAACAGTTCAGCTTATAAAGAATAAAGACGGCAAACTCAACTTCGAGGACATGATTAAGCCTAAGAAGAAACAGGAAGAAAAAAAACCGGATGATGGCAAACTCTTTCCGCTTACCATCAAAACCTTGGCAATTAAAGACGGTAAGATTGGCTGGGACGACCAACATTTCAATCAACTTGTTTCCGAAGAAATTAATGCGGTTAACTTGAAACTGGTTAACTTAAGCACCGAACCAAAAACCAAAGCCCAGCTAGACTTCGGATTGGCGATAAAATCTGGCGGCAAACTGGATTGGAAAGCTGATTTGGGCGTTAATCCAGTTTCATCCGCTGGCGCTATCAAGTTCGACCAAGCCCAACTACCAAAATTAGTGGCTTTAGCCTTATCTGATACCGCACCTTTCCAACTACAAGGCCAAGAGCTTTTCAACCTTGATTACGAAGTCGGGATGGACAACAAAAATCTTAAGGTTACCGTTAAACAAAGCCGGTTTGAGCTTAAGGATCTTCAATTTGCCGACCAAAGCCCTGATAAAAACCTGTTAAAAACCCCCAGTTTTGCTATTGATACCGATTGTGTTGCCACTGTTGGCAAAGATACCCTTGAAGTCACCATCAACAAAGCAAAATTCACCAGCCAAAACCTGCAATTTTCTAACCAGGCCGTCGATCCCGTCAGTGCTGAGATCGCAAGTTTTAGCCACGAAACCGACCTTAAAATGACGCAGGCGAAAGACGTTATCAACGTCATCGTCAATAAAGGCGTTGTCGCCATTAACGAGTTCAAATTTAACGGCATCAACCAACGCAAAGTGGAAGCCAAAATTCCTGAAATTTTGCTGGAAACCGCCTATCAGTTCGACAAAACCCCAAATGCCGCAGACATTTACCTTAAACACGGCAAGTTTGATTTCCACGATTTAGCGCTATCCGAAGTTGGCAACAACACAACTTTGATAAAAATCCCCGCTTTTGGGGTCACGGAAGCAAACGTTGACCTAAAAAACCAGGAAGTCAAGGTTGAATCGGTCACGGCAAAAGACGCGGAATTCCAAACTTGGCTTAATCCTGACGGCAGCTTCAATTACCAAAAACTCGTAGAAACACCACATGGCAAAAAAGTCGATACGACCCGACCTGACTATGCCACGGCAAGAACGGTAGATTTTAAGGAAGATGTGAAAACCACTAAGACTGTCGCGAAAACCGCAGCAGTTCCCATTACCCCCAAGAAAGACTGGCTAGTAACAATTAAAACCTTATCTTTATCTAATTTCGGCGTGACTTTCACCGATAAAACCCATAAAAAACCGGTAGTAATCACGGCAAAACCTATCAACCTTAAGGTAGATAATATCGTCAACAAACCCGAAGCCAAATTTCCATTCCAACTGGATGTGGGGCTTAACAAAACCGGCGCGTTAAAGGTTAAAGGGCAAACAGTGATTGCACCGCTGGCAACGCAAGCCGATGTGGACATTAAAAATATCGACCTTGCACAATTTCAACCTTACATCGATAAATTCGCCAAAGTTGATTTAATTGACGGCAATTTCAACCTTAAAGGCCATGTTGACCTGAAACAGCCGCCTGATAAGCCGATAGATGTCAAATTCAAAGGCAACACCAATATTGCCGAACTTGTGACCCGTGACCAAATCGCCAATAAGGACTTGATAAAATGGAAAAACCTGACCCTTAAAGCCATAAATGTTGACCTGCTGGCAAACCGCTTTAGCGCCGATACCTTATTGATAGAAAAGCCTTATGCACGGGTTACCATCAGGAAAGATAAAACCATAAATTATTCCGACCTTGTCGTATCGGATAAAAATGCCGCAAAGCAAACCGCCAAACCTGCCAAGACCATTGCGGCTAATACCAAAACAACCCATGGCACAGCAACAGCGTCGCCGATATTTAAGTTGGCTAAAGTCAAAATCGTAGATGGTTCGTCAGACTTTGCCGACCTTTCTTTACTCCTGCCTTTTGCCGCCCAGATCAAAAGCCTGGATGGTGGTGCCGACGGGATTTCATCCGACAAAAAATCCACTGTCAAAGTCGCCTTAAAAGGGAGCGCCTACGATTTGGCACCGGTCGACATTAAAGGCGAAATCAGCCCTTATATGGGGAAATATGATATTGAGCTTGATTTTGACGGCTTGCCTATGCCGCTCGTTACGCCTTACATGGTGCAATTTGCCGGCTATAAAATCGAAAAAGGCAAGCTGACTTTAGGCTTGAAATATCAGGTTGAACAACACAAACTGAATGCGTCCAACAAAATCCTTATTGACCAACTAGAGCTAGGCGATAAGGTGGATAATCCAGACGCGGTCTCCATACCGCTTTCCTTGGCGATTACCTTGTTAAAAGATTCCGAAGGGAAAATAAAACTCGATGTCCCGTTAACCGGTAGTTTGGAAGATCCTCAATTCAGTGTTGGTGGAATTATCTGGGATGCCTTGTTGAATGTCTTGACCAAAATTGTGACTGCACCCTTCAGCGCCTTGGCTTCGCTTGCGGGTAGCGATGAAGATTTAAGCATGGTCAAATTTGCAGCGGGCAGCGATGTGCTTGAAGGCAAAGAAATGGGCAAACTTGACGGCGTTGCCAAAGCCTTAAAAGAAAAAACCGACCTTAATATAGAAATCAAAGGCGCGGCATATGAAGATCAAGACTGGTCAGCATTGCAAGACGAAGCTTTGTTCGATCAACTTAAAAACCGCAAGGCAGCAGAACTGACCAAAGAAGAGGGCAAAAAAGTCAGGGCAGAATATGTCAAGTTGGAAGATGATGACTATAACGACGTGCTTGCCGATGCTTTTATCGAAAAATTCCCCACCATGGCAGAAAAAAATATTTTGGGTACACCAAAGCTGATTAATCCCGATGCAGGTGACTTTTATAAGGTTGCCTACCAAAAAATGTCAGAAATTATCAAACCGGAACCAGACCGCCTTAAACATCTTGCCAACGACCGGGCGAAAGCTGTCGCCAAATACCTCGTCCAGAAAGCCGGTATCGCCAATAGCCGGATCTTTATCCTGGATTCAGCTATCGACCCTAAACGTGATGGTAAAGATATTGTTAGCTTATTGTCTTTGAAAACGAATTAATAACTGGCTTTATAAAGTTATCCATTACTTACGAAAACCAGATTGGCATAGTTTTCAGTTAAACATGCCGACCCTCAACAACGCTTTTCAGCGACACTCGGCCTGATTCAATGAAAGACCTTTTTATCCAAAGCCAGCAACATGGGCAGCAATTCTGCCCGGCGGTTAATTCCTAGCTTGTCGAAAGTTTTGCGGACATGGTCTTTCACTGTAGACAGCTTGATATTTAGATGTTCCCCGATTTTATCATTTGAGATTCCCTGTGCCAGCAACAAGGCGACTTGTTTTTGTACGGGGGATAAAGGCAAATTTTGCAGTCCGCGTAAAATCTTCAACACCAAGGGTTCTTGATGCTCCACAGTTATGCCGATCATCGCTCCAGGCCCGTTGTTTTGTTTATTCAACCAGCACGTATGAAAACAAAAACGCCCCCTGCCATTACACATACTCCAGAATGGCGGAGAGACATTTTTACCTTGAAACACGGTTTGCAGATTTCGGCACAGTTGTGCCAGTTTAGCCAACAACGCTTCTTCTTGGTTCTGTGCGGACAACGATAATACCGGCTGGCAAGCGAGAGCCAACAACCATTTGGCCTCTGGGCTTATATATTGGATTTGTCCTTGCAAATCCATCACCATCATGCCCGACCCTCCGTTTTCGCTGTATTGAATATCACTGTTGTCGGGTGCACAAAGTGCATGCGCCAAATAAGGTAATAATCGTATACAAAGTGCCTGCTCGTGGCTGTCGAACGGTTTTTGCTGGCGTGGGCGAAACAAGTTCAGCAAACCAACCGGCTTAGCGTGCTGTACCACAAGCCCCCAAAGTCCATGATGTTGATTGTAGGGACGGTAGAGCATGTTGTACATATCTGATTGGTAGAACGACGCATCAAGCAGGGTCGCGTCCGCTAAAACAGCATGCTGACCAAGCCAACCCATGAATCTGCTTTTGCATTCTGGTGTAAAAAAGTCAGCAAGAATTTCAGGGGTGGCTTCAGCTAAATCGGGAATTGAAAACTCAATCATATAAGATAAGTTTTCGAATTGCTCATCAAATCTAGTAAATACATTGCTACCAGATGGAATAACAGCCTGCACGGCGCGTAGAAATTCCAGTATGACGGTTTCCTTATCCAACCCAGAACAACATAGTTGACGAAGATAAGCGATGGCGTTATTGCGTTTAGGGTAGTACTTCATGAAATTCTCCCCTTGTTGTTATTGTGCTAAACAGCAACCCTACTGGATTCTGTCATTAGTGGCTATATGAAAAAAGGTAATACTTCACAAGTTTCAAGTGGAATTGTTCACAGACAATTCGCAAAAAATCTGATCAACCTGACAAATCCTTGGCAATAACCAAAAAAACTTGAATAAAGGGGTACAAATACCCTACTCGAGCAGGGTATTTATACCCAGGTTAACTGTTAGCCTAAAACCGTCGGAACGAAGGGCGGTTTTTGCTGAAAGCCAAAGCCGACTTTCATTCGACAAGTAGCAAGTAGGATGGATAAGCGCAGCGCATCCATCCTACTTGCTGGATTAATTTTGGTAGTGGCTAGATAGCAACCGCGTACAGCGGGTGACTTGAAAGGCGGGTCTCAACAATACATCAATCAATACTGAGGAAAATATAATGAACAAATACAACATAAAAAACATGACCTTAACAATTGTAGCTATTCTGATTATTTGCTTATCAGGTTCAATAAATGCGGCAAATACAGCCAAAGGCAAAATTACATTTTATGGGACGGGATGGAAAGTTAATACCGTCAGGGTACAAACAACTGCACCCTTTGTGGGTCAATCCTGCGGTATACGTACGGATGGATATCATACCGACCCCGCACAATCAGGAAACGCAACTCATCAAGCTGCTCTCTTGATGGCATATCAAAACAAAAAATGGGTTCAATTAATTTTGGAAGGTTGTTATGCAGGTGTTCCCAAAATTATCGGGGTTTACGTGACCGATTTTTAAGGCCGTAAGGCGCATTTTGTAGGGCGGATTAGCCGCGCAACGTGGTAGGTTTTTGGGTTGCCACTTTTGTTTGGGCGCGGCGTAATCCGCCGAATGTGAGGTATACCCTTACCATGCGGCGGATTACGCCGCACGGTAACTTCCTACATATCCAAATGTTGAGGTGTTTGTGCGCCTAATCCGCCCTACGTCCTACATTTGGCGCATATTACGGGTTGCCCACCCTGCATCTTCTTTAAATATTTATTGGAGTCTTGTCATGAAAAACACACATATTATCGCCGTTACGTTAAGCTTATTGTTGCCGTGTGCCTTGATGCCCGCCTGGGGCGGGCCGCCGCCCAACCCTACGCAAAGCGACCTCAAGCACAACACGGCGGGCGGTTCGGGCGTTCTCAACGTCAATACCGGCATCCAAAACACCGGCTTTGGTTCGCTGGCGTTATTCAGAAACACCACAGGCGGAAGGAACACAGCCTTTGGTTATCCCGCACTGGCCAACAACACGACAGGCGAAGGCAATACTGCCACTGGCTTTAACGTCCTGGGTAGTAACAAGACGGGCAGTAATAACACGGCCTCAGGTTTCGATGCCATGGCTTACAGCGTTAGCGGTAATTTCAATACAGCTATGGGGATTTTTGCGGAACTTAGCAATACCTCTGGCAGCTACAACACTGCCATAGGCCATTATGCTCTGGGTTCTAACAAAACCGGCAATGGCAATCTGGCTCTTGGCGCGGCGTCGGGTCTTAGCCTAGTTAGGGGTAGCAACAATATTTACCTAGCCAGCCGTGGTAAATCGAACGAAAGCGCGACCATCCGCATTGGTGATGTACAGAAACGAGCCTTCATAGAGGGGGTTCGGGGCGTGAAGACAGGCTTGGCTAATGGCGTGCCTGTGTACATCGACAGCAACGGCCAGTTAGGCACGATCAACTCCTCGGCGCGGTTCAAGGAAAATATCAAGGACATGGGCGAAGCCAGCCAGAGTTTGTTGCAACTGCGCCCGGTTACCTACCAATACAAGCAAGCCGCAGAGGACGGCCTTAAGCCCTTGGAGTACGGCCTGATTGCCGAAGAGGTGCAAAAAGTGTATCCGGATTTAGTTGCCCACAACAGCAAGGGCGAGGTCGAGACCGTGCAATACCACAAGCTGACTCCTATGCTACTTAACGAAGTGCAGCGTCTGCAAAGGAAAAATGCCGCACAAGCCGAAGAAATTGCGGCGCTAAAACAACAAATGCAGGCCATGCAAACCCAAGCCCAACGCCTGGATACCCTGGCAGTCCATCTTGAGCGCCTGGAAAAAACCCCGGCAACCCTGCGCGTGGCAGACGCAAAGCAGTAGAACGGTGGTAGATTTGGGTGAGCTTAGGCCGGGATGCTCCAGCACGGTAGGTTGGGGTTAACAAGTTCAGCCCAACCTACGTCCAAAAATTTAATTTGTAACCAAATTCTCGATTATTCCTTTGGAGGTTATGATGAAACAAGACGCTATCCACAATCAGAAACATCAATTTCCTGAATATGTCCAGCATGCACTCGATGATATGCGGTTGAAACGCATGGAAGCACTGGCGAGTCGGCATCGGGCAGCCATCTTGTCTCGTCCTTCAGAAGAAGACCGCCAGCAGCTTAAAACACTTATCGGCAATGAAAAAACGTTACAAGTCGACGAATCGGCAGCAAAAAAGCTTAAGAAAAGCTATCAAGACCGCATTCGATCTATCGAATGGGCTGATTTCATCCCGCCTTTCCTACCTATAGATCCCGCGCCAGTTGTGAATATGGCCGACTTCTGGTGGGCAAGGACACAATGGTTCGGTGGTGGCGGGATTACGCCAGAATTTCTGACAGATGGCCTGCATTTCTTCGGCCAAGTCAGTTACGACAGCGACCCGCTTTTTCCGTTTAGCACTGGGGCGTGGGCAACTTTTGAGCTACAACCCGAGCGTCGACCACCGTCAGCATCGGGTCGCTATAATTCGTCCCCGTTTGTGGAGCTGTTTGGAAACATCACAGGATGGACTAACTTACAACATTGTCCGTGGGCTTGCGACGACAAATGGTGCAAATGCTTTCTTTATTTGCGTCAATCAGCCATTCAATTCGTTGACGACATTGGCACTTGGCGCCTGTGTGGTGAAAATA
This sequence comes from Methyloglobulus sp., assembly GCA_965247625.1. GTDB lineage: Bacteria > Pseudomonadota > Gammaproteobacteria > Methylococcales > Methylomonadaceae > Methyloglobulus. Next base: position 453,807 of record CBDFHL010000002.1, read on the forward strand.
CATCGTGGCGGACGCTGATCGATGAAGAAGGTAACGGTACCAGTGTTAATGCGCCGCTGCCCGGATTTCTGCCTATGCCGCCCCTACAGTTTGGCTTGTTGCGGCCAGATCGCTCCATACTAATTGATCTCGAAGTGAGATTCGATATCCAGCTTGAGGGTGATTCTTTTATCAGCTTTAGTCCTGCAAATAATCCAGCGGGTTCTGTGTTATTGCGCTATTTCCAGTGGCCTTGTATTGCTGCATAGTCTGATAGTAGGTTGGTTTGCGCTGGTTTGACAGCCCAGCTTTTTGGGATCGATGTGCTAGGTTAACGATAAAGTAATCGTTAGGGCGAATTCCTTAAACTATTATCCTAATCTGGTTTATCCACTAACGACAAAAATTAAGGTGAATAAAATGAAAGCTAAATACAAAAATTTATTGCAAAAAACACTGGTTTCGTTGAGTCTGCTATCTGTTTTGACGACTGGTTCTGCGTTGGCGCATGAGAAGGATGAAATACGCTATCGCTATGTTTCTTTGGGAGCTGTCATTACACCATCTAATATTGTCAGGCTAGAGCTACGATGGCTTACCGATAATGGCAAAATATACGGTAATGCGTTTGAATGCGCTGATGTCAATTGCAGCACCGGATTCGGATCAGCCCATATTGCCAGCTATACACAAGGCAAATTGACCGTCAGCAATTCCATTATGCAGGGTAATGCTGTCAATAACAGAGGAACTGTAGCAGGTTTTGTGTCCTTGGGTTTTGATGAAAATCTTGGCGTAGACCTAAAGCAAGCCGCCTTGTTTCGGCATAATGCCGTCAAACTTATAGCACCCATACCTGATGAATACGCAGGGGAAGCTAAAGCTATAAATGACAAAGGCACGGTTTTCCTTGAATCGTTGGGATACAATTTAAATACTGGTATAGAAACTACTGTCCGTTCGTATTTAAAAAATGGCCAAACCACCCCCTTAAATTTAGATCCGGAATTATTTGGCTTTAGTCGATTTACACTAAATAATCATGATGTTTTAGCGGGCACTGCATTACTTTATAACCCCCCCTAATTATACTATAAGGGCTTCCGTTACAATCCGGATACTGATACCACAACAATCCTAAATCCCCAACCAACAGAACCGCTTGCTTGGGCAATGGACTTAAACGACAAAGGTGATGTGTTGGGTTATTCATTTTTCTTCGGTGGCACGGAACGTATTGGTGTGTGGGATAAAACCGGCCAGTTTAAAACCTACTTCGTTGAAGGCACGCCGGAATTTCCTACTATCAGCAATAACTTACTTTTTAATGACGAGGGCTTGATAGTGATTACCGCCGTGTCAGCCCAAGAAGCTGAAAAGGGATTGAGCTATGTAGTGCAAAAACCTGGATAAGGCTGAATTTGGCAAATTTAGTGGTTAACTTGCCGGTTGGCCATAACAAAAAATACACCATCAGGGACATGAATAAAAAAGGCAATTTGTTTGGGAAAGATGACAAGGGTTACGTGTTGTTAAAACGGCTAGAACAATTTGATAAATAACATCCAGGAAAAGCTATATATAACTGCCTTGATGGAGTTACCAACCCTGCTTACGGTTTATTTATTTAATTCAAAAATAGTTGGATGGACTTTTTGATGCCACCCAGTTGAGCTTAAATTCAGGTAAAATAGCCTCATTTACTTGAAGCCATTGACCATGACCAAAACTATCCAAGTCCTACGGAAAAGCGGGCAAGCGTTGCTGGATTACATTCCCGACCTTGCCCGGTTACGGATTGAAGTGTTCCGGGATTTTCCATATCTTTATGACGGCACACTGGAATACGAAGAAAAATATTTGCAGATGTACATTGACCATCCTGATAGCGTGATTGTGCTGGCGTTTGATGGGAGTAAAATTGTTGGTGCGTCAACCGCCATTCCGATGAAACACGAAACTGAAGAACTTAAAAGGCCTTTTATGGATCATGGTTATAACCTGGACGACGTATTTTATTGCAGTGAATCGGTGCTCAACAAGGATTATCGCGGCCTGGGCTTGGGTGTACGCTTCTTTGAAGAACGGGAAGCCCATGCAGCGGAATTGGGCGGATTCAAGCATCTTACCTTTTGTTGCGTGGAACGCCCCGCAGACCATCCCCGCCGTCCCAAAGATTACCTTCCCTTAGATAAGTTCTGGAACAAACGGGGGTATTTTAAACATCCTGAGTTGAAAACCACCTATGTATGGCGCGACTTGGATGATATTGAAGAAACAGCGAAACCGATGACTTTTTGGTTGAAACATGAAAGTTAAAATCGCCACGGCGCAGTACGACATTACTTTTCTGGAAAGCTGGCAAGATTACCAAGCCAAGGTTAACCGCTGGGTAACTGAAGCTGTGCAGCAAGACTCTAAAATCCTACTATTCCCCGAATATGCCAGTTTGGAGTTGACCTCGTTGTTCGGCAAAGAAATTTATTCCTCGCTAAGCAAGCAGCTTGCAACGATACAATCTGTGCTTGACGACTTTCTTGGCCTATTCAAACAATTGGCACAAAGCAACGGGTGTTATATTCAATCCGGTACATTTCCTGTTGCTGTCGAGCCAGGGGTTTACCGTAACCGGGCTTATTTATTTTTTCCAGACGGAAAAACAGGCTATCAAGACAAGCTGGTCATGACCCGCTTTGAAAACGAGCAATGGTTAATTACAGCTGGCAAGGAATTAAAAATTTTCGAGACTGAGTATGGCAGCATAGCGATTAACATCTGTTACGATAGCGAATTTCCATTAATCGCCAGAAAACAAGTAGAAATGGGGGCAAACCTTATCCTGGTACCCAGTTGCACCGATACCTTGGCAGGTTTTCACCGTGTTAAAATTGGTTGTCAAGCCAGGGCACTGGAAAACCAGTGCTATGTTGCACAAGCTTGTTTGGTGGGTAATGCCGAGTGGTCGGAAGCTGTTGACGTTAACATTGGCGCGGCAGGCATTTACACGCCGGTGGACCGTGGCTTTCCTGACAATGGTATTTTAGTTGCGGGCGAATTGAATACAGTGCGCTGGGTATTCGGTGAAGTGTCTTTACCGGAATGCGCCGTGGTACGCGAACAGGGGCAAGTGTTTAACTTTCGCGATTGGCCTCGGCAATATGCCTTGGTATGATTGGCCTTTTCCCTTAATGGCCAACAATTCTTAGCGTTTGGATGTGGGCGATCGTCGTTAAATCCAATTACTCACCTTTAACCTTGCGTTCCAATTCTTCACGGCTGATATGGCGCACATCTTCGCCTTTAATCATATAAACCAAATGTTCACAGATATTACAGGCATGATCCCCAATCCGCTCCAGCGAACGCACAGCCCAAAGTACATCGAAAGTCCGCCTGATATTCCGGGGATCCTCCATCATGTAAGTTATTTGCTGCCGGATGATACTGCTATACTCCCGGTCGACATTTTCATCCCTAATAGTAATTGCATGGACTTGATCCACACTCATGCGAGCGAAAGCATCTAATGCATCATGCAGCATACCTTGGACTAATTCGGTCATATGGGTAATTTCGTGGTAGGCAGTGGCTTTGTGGCCTTCCACATCGGCAAGATGGATAGTCATTTTAGCAATGTGTTCTGCCAAGTCGCCAACCCGCTCTAACTCATTGATTACCCTTAACACAGTAATCAACAAACGCAAATCGAAAGCGGTAGGTTGGCGTAAGGCCATTATCTGTGTGCATTCCCGGTCAAGGGCGACTTCCAAAGCATCAATCGTATTTTCTTGCTTGATGACTTGGTCGGCTATTTCCAGATTAATCGTGGTAAAAGCCTTTATCGCCAGCTCCAGCTGTTCTTCCACCAAGCCACCCATAGTAAGCACATGGTTGCGGATGTCTTCGATTTCTTTGTTAAATTGCCCGGAAATATGATGGCCAATATTACTGTTATCCATTGTTGCGCTCCTGATTAACCATAGCGACCGGTAATATAATCTTCGGTCTGCTTCTTTTTCGGTTTGGTAAAGATTTGGCTGGTATTGCCTATTTCAATTAAATCACCCATGTACATAAACGCAGTATAGTCAGAAACTCGCGCGGCCTGTTGCATGTTATGCGTCACGATGACGATGGTATATTTTTCTTTTAGCTCGTTAATCAACTCTTCAATTTTAAGTGTTGAAATGGGGTCGAGCGCTGATGCCGGCTCATCGAGCAACAACACTTCTGGCTCTATGGCAATCGCCCGGGCAATCACCAGCCGTTGTTGCTGACCGCCTGACAATCCTAGCGCATTGTCATTCAACCGGTCTTTCACCTCATCCCACAATGCCGCACCACGCAAGGCATTTTCAACCGTTTCATCCAGGGTGCGTTTGTCGTTGATGCCCTGAATACGCAAGCCATAAGCTACATTCTCGTATATTGATTTGGGGAAAGGATTGGGCTTTTGAAATACCATGCCCACGCGCCGCCGCAAGGCGGCCACATTGACCGATTTATCGTAGATGTTCTCGTCATCCAGCAAAATTTTGCCGTCGATCCTCGCACTATCGACCAAGTCATTCATGCGGTTGATACAACGCAACAAAGTAGATTTACCACAGCCGCTTGGTCCTATGTATGCCGTTACCCTACGTTTGGGTATTTCCATACTGATATTGTGCAGCGCCTGCTTTTGTCCATAAAACAGGTTGAGGTTTTCTACCTTGATGGTTATCTCAAGCTGTTCGGGAGTCTCTTCGCGGCCGCGCAAAATTGAATTCATGTCGATTGCGTGAGTACGTGTTTGTTCTGCCATGATTTATTAACCTTCCAATGCCCGATATTTTTCCCGCAAATTGTTCCTAATAACAATCGCAGATAAATTAAGTCCGATAATTACCAAGACCAACAATAATGCCGTTGCATACACCAAAGGCCGTGCCGCCTCGACATTAGGGCTTTGGAAACCGACATCATAAATATGAAACCCCAAATGCATGAATTTTCGGTCTAAATGTGCAAAGGGATAATTGCCGTCCAAGGGTAATGTTGGCGCCAATTTAACCACGCCAACCAGCATCAACGGTGCAACTTCACCAGCTGCCCTGGCAACCGCCAGGATCAATCCGGTCATGATGGCAGGGCTTGCCATAGGTAAAACCGTGTTCCACAAAGTTTCAAGTTTGGTAGCGCCAAGCGCAAGGCTACCTTCGCGTATGGATTTAGGGATACGCGCCAAGCCTTCTTCAGTGGCAACAATCACAACGGGCAGGGTAAGTAACGCTAAGGTAATGGATGCCCACAATAAACCCGGTGTACCGAATACAGGTGCAGGGGCTGATTCTGGGTAAAATAAGCGGTCGATATTGCCGCCCAGTATGTAAACAAAAAATCCCAGGCCAAACACACCATAGACAACGGAAGGTACACCGGCAAGGTTGTTTACCGCAATCCTGATCAAGCGCGTGGTAAACCCTTGCTTGGCATATTCCCGCAAATAAACCGCCGCGATAACACCAAAAGGGGTAACAATGACCGACATAATCAACACCATCATGATGGTTCCGAATATGGCTGGGAAGATACCGCCTTCGGTATTGGCTTCGCGTGGGTCATCCGCCAGGAATTCGCCCAACTTACTAAAGTAATGCCCTATTTTTTGGAACAGGTTCATATTATTAGGTTGGTAAATCCTGACGACTTTAGCAAGAGGAATTTCAACTTCGGTACCACTGTCGGCTTTTGCCACAAGGCTGGCACTCCTGATTTTTTGATACAGGCTTCTTAACTGTGTTTGGTATTGGTCGTATTGTTTCTTGAGTTCGGTTTTTTCGGTTTCTATGGCCGTTTTAGCCGTTTCATCAAGTTGGTCTTTTAGTTCCAGCTTTCTTCCTTTCAGCCTTAACTGCTCCAAGCTATAGTTAATCGAACCGATTTCCTTTTTTTCGAGATGGGCGATTTCGTCATACAATGCCAAGGCTTCGTCAATTTTTGTTTGTGCTTCAGGCCACGCTTGTCCATCTCTGGCAAGAGTTTTACCGTTTTCTTTGACTGCGACCAGTTGACCGTAAAAATTACCCCACTCCCGACGTTCAACCACCATAAGGTCATCAGGTGCATCCTGGTTTTTGATATTACGCACTTGTAACCAACGGAAATCCGCGCCGGTCAGGTCACGGTTGCCGGTTTTAATCTGGTACTGCACCAAGTCTTCTTCATTATCGGCCATTTTATATCCGGAGATTTTAGCCGCCGTCGCCGGGGTAACGCTGGTGTCAACAATCTCTGCAAAAATGGTTTTTGCTTGGGCGTTATTTTCTTGATAACTGAAACGGACAACTTCGGCAGGCCAGAAATGGCCAATTCCGCGCAAAACTATTAAAGCCAACACCCCGACAATCATAATAAGACAAGCACTGACTGCCGCCGCATTTAGCCAAATCCAAGGTGATCCACTTTTAAACCATGTAGTTATCATAATGAGCTGTATTTTTCCCGTAAGCGTTGGCGGATAATTTCTGCCAATGTGTTGAATACGAACGTGAAAACAAATAGTACTAACGCCGCTAGAAACAACACCCGGTAATGGCTGCTATCGACTTCCGATTCGGGCATTTCCACCGCAACATTAGCCGCAAGGGTGCGTAAACCTTGGAATACACTAAAGTCCATAACTGGCGTGTTGCCAGTCGCCATTAGCACGATCATGGTTTCACCGATAGCGCGTCCCAAGCCAATCATGACCGCAGAAAAAATACCGGGACTGGCCGTCAATAGAACCACTCGCATCATCGTTTGCCAAGTGGTTGCACCTAATGCTAAAGAACCCACAGTCAAATGCTTTGGGACACTGAATATGGCATCTTCAGCGATCGAAAATATCGTCGGGATCACTGCAAAACCCATGGCAATACCGACAACCAAGGCATTGCGTTGGTCATAGCCGATACCGTATTTTTGGCTAAACCAGTCACGTAATGAGCCATTGAACAATAAAGTTTCCAAAGGCACGCTTACTGAAAAGGCTAACCAGGTACTTAGTATGATAACGGGTATTAAAATTGCGGCATCCCAACCTTCAGGTATCTTTTGTCGCAGGGTTTTCGGTAAATATTCCCAGAAAAAAGCGAATAACATAATAGCTATCGGCAGGGAGAGCAGCGACAAAAACAAACCCGCCAAGTGTTTTTCTATAAACGGCGCTAACCAAAGTCCTGCGAGAAAACCTAATATGACTGTCGGAAGCGCGCCCATAAGCTCAATTGACGGCTTTACCACTTGGCGCATTTTAGGGGACATGAAATAGGCCGTATACATAGCCCCCATCAATGCCAGCGGCATTGCGACTAACATCGCATAAAAAGCGGCTTTCAATGTACCGAACACCAAAGGTACTAGGCTGTATTTAGGTTCAAAATCGTTGCTGGCCGAGGAGGATTGCCAAATATAGTCAGGTTTCGGATAGCTTTCATACCAGACTTGTTGCCACAACGACTTTATGGAAACCTCTGGGTGTTCGTTGTCTATGCCCCAAAGATAAATCTTGCCATCCTGCGATTCGAGCAATAACCTGTTCGCCCTCGGTGATAATAAAGCGGCGACCGGAGGTGAGGTGCTGACCTGTTCCTTGATGAGTTCCCGTTCAGCCGTAGTATGATAAATGCCAACGTGACCGCTGGCATCGACCGCCATAAAACCTTTGCGCCGTTGCTCAGATTCAACTGCAATAATCGCTTCGTTGGATACTTTAAAAGAGCGTATATTTTTAAAAACGAGGTTATTCAGCTCGTTTTTAACTTGTGTCCATTGCGAAACCAGACCAGCTGAGTCACCTACTAACAAAGAAAGGTCACCATTTAAAAAAGTCAGGCTGGTAATTTTTTTTCCTGCTTCCACTACATTTTGTTGATGTTTTAATTTAGGCGCCGCTTTGTCGTTGATGTCATAAGCGCTTAATAGGCCTTCGTCATCTACAAGGTATAGCTGGCTATCTTCCTTATCAATTAACAGGTCAACAATTGTTTTACCGGAAGCCTCCAGCACGGCAGCCGTTCGGGTCATAGTTGCAGTATCCGAAAACAATGACTGTTCTTTGACAAAACTGACCAGATGGACTTTATTGGCTGCTTTCGCCACGACGATGGTCTTGTCATCTTCAACCTTCACCGCAATTTTTTCCAATGCGGCATTGGTTTCGTCGATTACCAGTGGTTGCTTACCTAAAGGATATTCGATCGATGGTGTAATTTGGCGTTTGTTATTGGGGTAAGTCACCAAATATTTTTGCTTTACGACAATGACTTTACCATCTGATAACCCGTATGCGATTGCTCCCTGGCTAATAAGGCTACTTTGGGCAAAGCTAGTGATATGAACTCCCTCAGGAACCATTACTACCTGAGTTAATAAGGTTTCCCCAGTTGTAACATCAAAAAAAACGACGTGCCCACTGTCAGTAAACCGAACTGCCACTTCGTTCTGCTCTTCAGTTTCCAACAACACTGTCTTACCTAATGCATTTTCAGGGACTTCGTATTCAGCGATTGAAGCAGCCGTAGCCGATCCAAACAAGGGCAAAACCACATACAGCAGGTAAAAGAAAATCAATACGATAGCGACAATAACACCAAGTCCGCCGATGACAACGCCGTAGCGTGCCAAGGCATCCTTTATTAACCGCCATTTTTGATAAGGTTTGCTGGCTGCAAGCGTTACCGCTGAGGGTTGTGAGTTATTGGTTAAATTTTCAGACATGCCGCTAGTGTAAAATCAAAAAATGACAATTTCATGTATTGGGTGGGTTTAAACACTAAAAATATAAAACACAAGTTTAAACGCATTACTAATCAGGCAGTACAAAAATGTGATTGAACTTCATGAAGCTTGTTACCCGCCTTGATCAACCATTTATTTTTGATGGAGACATAGGTGATAAGGTACTTCAGCTTGTGGCATACATGCCACAAGCTGAAGCATTTAGTCAGAGTTGCCTTAACGTCCTTTTACACTTAGTCCATACAATGCTTTTGGGCGGACTACTTAATTGCTGCTAAAGCTTTCTCAACGATCTTAGTAGGCAATGGGATATAGCCATCTTTGATAACCGATTGTTGTCCGGTTTTTGACAAAACCATCTTGATAAACTCATTTTCCAGAGGTGCTAATGGTTGATTAGGCTTTTTGTTGACATAGATAAACAAGTAACGGGTCAAAGGATAAGTCCCATTAAGTGCGTTCTCAGGTGTTGCTTCAACAAAGGTTGTGCTGCCTTTTTTTGCTAACGACACCATTTTTACGCCTGATGTTGAATAGCCCATGCCTGAATAACCGATACCATTAACAGACTCGGTAACCGATTGCACTACCGAAGCAGAACCCGGCTGCTCATTTACATTACTTTTGAAATCACCTTTACATAAGGCATGTTCTTTAAAATAGCCATAAGTACCGGATACCGAATTACGCCCGTATAGCTGGATACTTTTTGCACCCCATGCGGCAACACCTGCATCTCCCCAGGTTTCGATACTTTTTGCGCCACCACATTTGTTCGTTGAAGAAAAAATACTATCGACTTGTTCCATGCTTAAACCTTTGACAGGATTGTCTTTATTGACCAAAACGGCCAATGCATCCACTGCCACTGGAATAGCAGTAGGCTTATAACCATGCTTCCCCTCAAACGACTCAATCTCGTCATCTTTCATTTCCCGACTCATCGGGCCGAGGTTAGACGTACCTTCGGTTAAAGCCGGAGGTGCAGTTGATGAACCCGCCGCTTGTACTTGGACATTGACATTAGGGTACGCACGATTGAAATCTTCCACCCAAAGCGTCATTAAGTTTGCCAGGGTATCAGAGCCGACGCTGGATAAATTTCCCGAAATGCCGCTGGCAGGCTGATATTCTGGGATACTTGGATCAACTGTGGCAGCAGCGTTTAAAACGCCAGCTGAAGCCAAAGTTATCGCAGCCAGTGCAAGTTTAGTTTTTAAGTATGATTTCATTGCCCACTCTCAAATTAATAATCAATAGTTCCAACCAGCGTTGGAGACCAAAGAAAGGATAATAATTAATTGTGACAGTAATATGACAGTCAACGCTTAGCAGCATCAATCTGCACCGTTCTGCTCTTTTAAAGAATTTGGAGAAGTTATTGATATCAGCTCAGCACAGCCCCGTTCCAATTGCGACCAATCATCAGGTAATGCCAATCTTATTATGGCGGCCGTGGGTAATAACTTCTTTGTAACGGGAAGATTTGCAGCTCCCACTAAATAAGTTAGCAACTCTTCCAGCTCAGGGTTGTGCGCCACCACCAACACGCGTTGGCAAGCTTCGGCACAGTCGGCAAGCACAGATTTCATCCTGACTAAACCTTCATCATATAACCTTTTATCTTGCCAAATTTGTTGGTTATCGATACCAACTTGATTGCAAATAATTTTAGCGGTGGCGATAGCTCGCGTAGCCGGTGAAGCAACTACCAATTCTGGCTTAAGCCGCTGATTTTCAAGCCACTGCCCCATAGCCTTCGTATCTTGTTTCCCGCGCTTTTTGAGCACACGGTCGTAATCTTCAATACCATCGTACCGCTCGGCCTTGCCATGCCGCATTAGCCATAACTCTCTTGTCATGCCACTCCTCGTAGTTAATTTATGCGACACTAAATTTATTTAATGCCGAAAACCGCGAACGGTTTAATTTTTAGTGTATGTCTGCGATTATCGCAATATCAAAGCAAATTGCCTAACCGTCATTAAACTGTAATACTTAAATATTACAGTTATGCGAAAAATTCTACAAAAAGGCACAACTATAACTATGGTTTCTTATTTTGAAATTCCGGCAAGTCTAACTGTTGATAAACTCATTGCTGATTTGACCGACAAGTACACTATTGAACGAGTAACTAAGCAATATACGCTTAAAACTTTTTATGATAGTTTCGATTGGCGTCTGTGGCGACATGATTTAACTTGTGAATTCACCCGATCAAAAACCACATCAACACTCAGTTTAGTTGACAGAAAAAATCTTGATTCTGTGGCCAGCACAGCGCTTTTTGACGTCCCTGCGTTCGCCAACCAATTTAATCCTGGTAAAGTTAAACAAATTCTTGAAGCTCGGCTAGATATAAGGTCATTAATAGCATTAGGTACGGTGGAATGTGAAACCAGCCAACTTAATATTCTTGATAAAGATGGCTGCATGGCCTTACGATTAATCATTGAAGAATTTGAGTTACTCAAAAATCGGCTAACTATCTCACCAGTCAAAGGCCACGATAAATTTGCCAAAGACTTTGCGGAAACTATTAGCAACCAATTCGCTTTAACACCAACCGATAAGCCTTTGTTATTAGATATATTACAATTACAGGGCAGGCATCCTAAAGATTATTCCTCCAAACTGAATATTGCTTTATCACCAGATTTAGGCGCTGATGCTGCCTGCAAAACTATTTTTCTTGAGTTGTTACGGGTACTGAAACTAAATGAACAAGGTGTAATTGCCGACACCGATAGCGAGTTTCTGCATGATTTTAGGGTTGCGGTTAGGAAAACCCGAGTTGGGCTGGGACTTCTAAAAGGTATTTTTCCAGATGACAGACTTATTGAGCACAAGGAGTTTTTTAACTGGTTAGGGCAAAGTTCTGGGGACACACGCGACCTCGATGTTTACCTGCTGAATTTTGAACAATACAAAAAACAACTACCGAAGAATATCCGGCAAAGCATTAATCCTTTACAACACTTTTTATTGGCAAAAAAACGCAAATTACATAAACAATTAGCGCAAAAACTCCGATCGACCAAATATAAAACCGGACTAACAAAATGGCAGGAATTTCTGGCATCAGCAGCTATCGTAAAAATTGACGAAAACCATGCCAGTCCAGAAATTAAAGTATTTGCCGATCAAAAAATATGGCAACTCTATAAGCGTTTAATCAAGCAAGGTGAGGCAATTGACCGGCACTCATCACCAGAGGTACTGCATAAACTTCGCAAAACAGGAAAAAAGTTACGTTATTTATTGGAGTTCTTTCAATGCTTATACCCTACTAAAAAACTTGAGAAAGGCCTGGATCAGCTAAAAGAACTACAAGATGTCTTGGGCGATTATCAAGACTCTGCCATGCAGCAAGGGCGGCTGCAGCAATTCTGCGAAGAAATGCAGACTGTTAATATCCCGAGCAAAACTTTTATGGCAATGGGGGTGCTCATTAAAGATTTTGATATCCATAAACGCAAAACGAGAGACCGGTTTACCTCACAATTTGCAAAATTTAATAAAGACGAAAACAAATCTACTTTTGAAAACTTGTTTAAGAAAGCTAAATAATTAGCTACCACTTAGACGAAAAAATATTAAGACGATTTTACTTCCATGGACAGGTTTCCTTAAGCAAATACAGTTTAAAATCCGCTAAACTCCCCTACATTAAGCCATCAACGCCGACAAAACTGTTTGCCTTGGTTATAATAGCGTCTTTTTAGTGTGGCCTTTGTCGACTAATTACGATTTGTTTTGACCTAAAACCGAGTTTCTTCTTCTCACTTCAGAAACGGTTACAGAGTCAATTTTTCCCTAAGTTTCAAAAAATATGGATTCCCCTAACTCGCTCGATACTACAAATTTCCTCCGGCAACAATTGGCAGAAATTGTCAATTTGCTTGAAAAGCAGGAACAGGAAAATTTGCTGGCATTGCAAACTCCACCCAGCCCAGGGGATTTGGATTCAGTGCAATTGTTAGCACAGCAACAAACAAAAATCCAGGAGCGTCTAGAAAACTTACACCACGCGGATATCGCGTTCATATTAGAATCGCTGCCCCTAGATCAACGGCAGACAGTATGGAACTCCATAAAGGCCGAGCATGATGGCCCCATCTTACTGGAAGTATCAGACGCGGTAAGGGAAACCTTGATCTCCGGTATGGAAACAGAAGAACTGGCAAATGTAGCAAATTCCCTGGATGCCGATGAAATTGCCGATTTAGCTGCAAATATGCCTAAACCGGCAATGCTCAGGATTTTGAGGTCACTTAACAACCTCGAACGTAGCCATCTTAAAGAAATTTTATCCTATCAAGATAATCAAGTTGGGGCATTAATGGATTTCGGCATGATCGCTATCCGTGACGACCTCAACTTGGAAGCTATCATAGATTACATCCGCAAACTAGGTAAATTGCCTGGACAAACTGATAAGCTATTTGTGGTTGATCAAGACAATATTGTTAAAGGCGTTTTACCTTTACAACGCTTGCTGACCCATTCACCTATGCTCATGGTCGGTGAGGTCATGGTTACTGATTTTGTCCAATTCCAGGCTGACCATGAAACGGCAGATGCCTCCCGAGCTTTCGAGCGCTACGACCTAGTATCCGCACCTGTGGTCGATAGCCATGGCAAGCTGCTGGGACGGTTATGTATCGATAGTATCGTCGACTTCATCAGAGAAAAAAGTAACGACGATATGCTATTGCAAGCAGGCTTTGAAGAAGACGAAGATTTATTTTCCGGTGTGTGGCGGTCAGCAAAAAACCGTTGGGGTTGGCTATTAATAAACATTGGTACCGCCTTCGCTTCAACACGGATTATTGATTTTTTCCAGGATATTATTATCCAGCTCGTTGCGCTTGCCTCATTAATGCCAATCGTAGCGGCAATGGGCGGCAATATGGGCAATCAGACCAGTATGTTGATTATTCGATCTCTGGCATTAGGCCACATTACCCCGTCAAATGTACGGCGGTTAATCAAAAAAGAATTAACCTTGGCGGTCTTGAACGGTACATGTATCGGGATTTTAATTGGCATGCTCAGCTGGCTGCTTTATAAAGATTTGCACCTGTCTATCGTGATGGCACTAGCAATGTTGATCAACTTATTCGTCGCAGTTGTAGTGGGCCTCATTATTCCGCTTAGCCGGCATCGATTAGGTAAGGATCCCGCAAGCGGAGCCAGCATTATGCTGACCGCAATTACAGATTCAATGGGGTTTTTTATCTTTTTAGGTTTGGCGAAGCTGTTTTTGATCCACGCTTAACTTAACCGTTACAATTCTTGGGGCTTGATACCACGATAACCCATATCGGATAACGTCTTAGTCACCGAATACCGTGGCATATCAAGCGGCATAAAATGTAAACATTCAGTGTAATAACCTTCAATTATTGCAGCTAACTCCCTTTACTACTTACTCAATATCTTTTCCATCACCCAACTGGTATGGCTGGCAGTTAAGCCGGTAGAAGGATGTTGGGAGATGCCAAATAAATGATCGCGCATATTCTGCACATGGTAGAGCTGGATATTTCCAGGATTCTCGATAAACACTTCGTTTCTGCCTGACTGGTTAACCAATACCAAAGTTTCATTCTTGAACATAGAAAATTCGATTTTGCCTGCACTGCCATAAATGCTGGTTTTATCCTCATCCGAGAAACCGCCAAAATTCCAATAGCCGCAACCGGTTACTCCGTTACTGTGTAACCAGCTTCCGGAAACCGCATCTTTTGCTTTATAAAAACCTTGTTGGTTAGTTGAGTACCCACTAGCTGAGTCGATGTTGCCAAGCAGGTAAATGATTAAATCCAAACCATGCACAGCCAGGTCATCAAAATAGCCGCCGTAAGCAATCTCAGGATCGGTACGCCAACGGTATGTTTTAGCGATATCAGTCACCGAAGGTGGCCGTACTAAATGCCATTCAACATGCCTGACTACCCCAATTAAGCCATCGTCAAGCCACTGCCTAATCTGATTGAACCGAGGTAATGAGCGGCGATAATAAGCAACGAAAAGAGGAATATCGTTTTTATCGAAAGCATCCAATATTTCAAGACAATCGGCATAATTTGGCGCCATCGGCTTTTCGATACAGCAAGGTTTACCCACTTTGGCTACCTTTAAAGCATAGTCTTTATGGCTGTCGGGCGGAGTGGCAATATAAACTGCATCAACTTCAGTATCATCAATTAATTGCTGGGCATCGCCGTAAAACTTAGTGATATGATGCCGTTTTGCATAATCCTCAGCTTTAGCTAAATCTCTACGCATTACCGCAACGACTTCAAAGCCCTCTGTTTTCTGGTAGGCAGGGCCACTTTTAATTTCGGTAACATTGCCGCAACCGATAAAACCCCAACGGATGAGTTTTGAATCAGTTCTCATTTAATTAATCTTAATAAATTGAAAATGATAAGCCGTATTTTTTAATATCAATACAGAATGCTTTTTTTACACCGCATATTTAAGTTACATTTTTATGCAACTGATTTTCTAAACGCGCGAGAGGGATGCCCCTTTATGTAATTTTGATACCACGATAACCTGAAGTTATTGGATAACGCCGATCCCTACCAAATGCCCTTGATGTAATCCGGATACCCGGCGGGGACTGCCTGCGCTTGTATTCGTTCCTGTCAACCAAGCTAACCGCCCGGATGACATATTCCCTGCTGAAACCGGCCGCGATAATTTCTTCGGCAGACTGGTCTTTTTCGACATATCTTTCGAGAATAGCATCCAGGATGTCATAAGGCGGCAAGGAATCCTCATCGACTTGGTCGGGCGCAAGTTCTGCCGACGGTGGACGGGTAAGGACGCGTTCAGGAATGGCAGGCGATAACCCATTGCGATAGCGTGCCAGTTGATAGACTAGCATCTTAGGTACATCTTTGATCGGAGCGAAACCACCCGCCATATCACCATACAATGTAGCATAACCGACACTCATCTCGCTTTTGTTGCCGGTGGTCAGCAGTAATTTGCCTTGCTTGTTGGACATCGCCATTAATATAACCCCACGACAGCGTGCCTGAATGTTTTCTTCGGTGGTGTCTTTGGCTGACCCTGCAAAAATCTCGGATAACATGCCAGTAAACGCATTCACAGCCGGTTCTATGGGAATGATATGGTATTTAACCCCTAATACATCAGCTTCAAGCACGGCATCTTCATTGCTCATATCTTGGGTATAACGGGATGGCATTAATACGGCTTCAACCTTATCGCACCCTAAAGCATCAACCGCCAACGCCAAAACCAAGGCTGAATCAATACCGCCGGATAACCCTAAGATTGCCCCACCAAAACCGTTTTTGCGGACATAATCTCTAACGCCCAACACTAAGGCATGGTAAGCACTGGCGATTTTGTCGTATAAGGGCACGCACTCGCCTTTTGTCGGCTGGTTGCCTATAAATTGAACAATACCGATGTGTTCCTTAAATTCTTCAGCACGGTAGATAATTTCGCCCTGCCCGTTGGCAACAAACGATGCACCATCAAATATCAATTCATCCTGTCCGCCAATTTGGTTGACATAAATCAAAGGGATTTGCGACGCTTTAACTTGGGAGCAGATTACAGCTTCGCGTTGATAGATTTTCCCTAAGTTGAACGGTGAAGCATTCAAGGTAAGTAAAATTTCTGCACCAGCTAGTTTATTCGCATCAATAATGCCTTTTTGCCAAACATCTTCGCAAATAGTTAAACCAGTAAATACACCATTAAACTCAAACACGCAAGGCTGGTTACCCGGTGTAAAATAACGTCTTTCGTCAAATACGCCATAATTGGGTAATGCCTGTTTGCGGTAACACGCAAGGATAACGCCTTGATGCAGCACTACCGCACTGTTATACAGCTTGCCATCCGCCAATTCAGGAAACCCAACCACTAAAGCAATGTCGTTGACGACCTCGGCAAGATAATGGATAGCGTTATTGGCCTCTTCAATAAAATCTGCGCGCAACAACAGATCCTCAGCGGGGTAACCCGTGACGATAAGCTCTGGAAACACGATCATATCCGCAGCAAATTCATCACGGGCAGTGTTTGCTGCCTTGATGATGTTACCAATATTGGCAGCTATGTTGCCAACTTGGAAATTGATTTGGGCGAGGGCGATTTTAAGCCCACCCTGTTCCTTAATACTGACCATAATTTATCGCGGTGTGCTTAAAAATAAAATATCATTAGGTTGAATTACCTAAAATTATCACACCAAAGTTTAAAAAATACCTCATCAATTTGAAGGCAATAAGCAACAATAGTAAACCAACAATTTCTGTGTCATTCGCTAAGACCGTCTTTTAGGATTAACCTTTAGTTAAAAATTGAAAGGATCTAATCGACCCAAACAGGCTTTTAATTGATAATGCTCATTCTAACTAAAAGCCGAAACTCAATTTTTTAGCAATATGGATGTTTTTTAAGCAACTATATTTTCAACCTCAATAAACGAGACACGATTCCTTCCTTCATTTTTTGATCGATACAATGCGCTATCAGCCCGTTCAAACAAAACCTCTATGGGCTCTTCAGGCTCATAAAGTGCAACACCGATGGAAATGGTCACCCGGGCGATTTCTTGCTGGTCACTGGCTCGTTTTATCCGGGTGTTTTCAACAGTTAAGCGGATATTCTCAGCCACCTTTGTAGCATCCTGTAATTTCGTTTCCGGGAGTAAAACGCAAAATTCTTCACCACCATATCGAGCGGCTGTATCTTTGCCTTTAATTTGCCTTGTTATGGTTTCGCTAACGATTTTAATGACTTTGTCGCCAAGTAAATGGCCATGGGTATCATTGATTTTTTTGAAGTGGTCAATGTCTATCATTAATAATGAAGGATATGATTTTGCTTCCGCAATTGGCGACACAGCGGCTTCGATTGCTTTATGCAATCCCTTACGGTTGACTAATCCGGTTAGTGGATCAGTTAGCGCTTCTTCAGTGACCTTTTCCAGGCGGGTTTTCAGTGCCCTAATTTCCTGACGACTTTCCTGGATCTGCTGACTCATCAGCTCCATTGAGACTTTAGTTGATTTTGTGCTGGCCATTAAATGCGCTACGATTGATTCCAAGGTGAGGTTAGGGGCTACCAGCTCTTTTTCACTCCGTGATAACGTTTGGCCGAATTGACTCACATTTTCTTCTGCTTGAGTTGTTGACTCAACCAATGCATTAATGACCTCAATTAGGTCGGCTTGTGTTTGCCTCAAACTACCGAGGTCATACTCTGATAAAAAAGTTTCAAACCAATGCCCCATCATCAGGTCTGTTAGCGAGGTATTGTCCGAGATAGCTTGGTCAATCGCCTGTTTCAATAAGGGTCGGGTTCCTAGCAAATACTCATAACACACCGTATAGTTCATGGGATTGGCGGATAACTGATGGTTGCCAATAAACGCTATACTTTGTTTGAGAAGCTCCCTGCTTTCTGAAGCAGATTCAGTATATTTTAAGGTTGCCATAATTGATTTATATTAAAACTGTTCAAATATCACCCCAATGTCGGGATACTTTGTTAAATCGGCATTACTAAGGCTGTCAGCACAGTTAACTGGAATGTAACTTTCCAGTTCCTGGGTTTTCAGGAGTTATGAATATTACCTTTTCAGTATTTCTAGTAATTAGAAGAAAAAAAAATGGGTATTTGCTCAACTTTTCTTATTTAGCTGTCATGTGTTTCAGGATCGAATACCTATCAATCCTGAAGATATTTAAAAAATGATATTTGTAAGTGGTTGCACTTATAGCATTTTTAGAACAAGTATGCTAATTGTAGCCTAAATCTCTATTTTTATAATTATCTGGCAGTTTTACTTCTATTAAATATTTCTACACTGGAAGTTGTGGGTTCGTAACAGACTAAATACAAAGAAATAGTGATCAATCAAGAAGAATAAAAATCAATTGATTTCTTTAAAAGCTCCTAGTTTTAGACTTGATGCCTTCATATCATCACAATATTTTATTAAAGACTGAGGTAAGATGGCGTTGAAGGTCAGCTTTCTGAAAGCCGCAATGACAGGAATTTTGCGAGTTATTGAAAGTTATTTCTTCGACTTGTTTTTCTTTGCCACTAATAGAAAAACAACATCCCATGTTTTGTTTTCCCTACGCTGCGCGCCTTGCCCAGTCGGAACGTAGGAAAGAATATTGATTGGTAAATTTGAATCAAAAAATCCTTTATTTGCAACACGCCTTAATTGCTGCCCCAATATCTGTCGGCGAATTTACAACTTCAACGCCAGCCGCTTTAAGAGCGGCAACTTTACTGGCGGCGGTACCTTTACCACCGGTAACGATTGCTCCCGCATGCCCCATTCGTTTGCCAGGCGGCGCGGTTTGTCCGGCAATATAAGCAACGACTGGTTTGGTGACATGGGCTTTAATATAGTCAGCAGCCGTTTCTTCATCACTGCCACCAATTTCACCCACCATGATGATGCCTTTGGTTTGGGGATCGTCTTGGAACCGGCTGAGTACGTCAATAAAGTTCATTCCACGAATAGGGTCACCACCAATACCCACACAAGTACTTTGCCCTAAGCCTTCGCGCGTAGTTTGATGTACTGATTCGTAGGTTAACGTTCCGGAGCGCGACACAATACCGATTGAACCTGGGAGATGAATTTTACCCGGCATAATACCAATTTTACATTCGCCGGGGGTAATGATGCCAGGACAGTTAGGTCCGATTAATAACGCATCGGAACTGGCGACAGCAGCTTTCACCTTGAGCATTTGCAATATAGGAATGCCTTCGGTAATACACACGATGACTTTAATACCGGCATCCATCGCTTCCAGGATAGCGTCAGCTGCATAAAACGGAGGCACATAAATCATGCTGGCAGTCGCGCCAGTTGCCTTAACCGCATCCTCAACGGTATTGAATACGGGCAACCCCAAGTGCGTTTCGCCGCCTTTATCAGGGGTAATGCCGCCGACTAATTTGGTGCCGTATTCTAATGCACCTTGAGAATGGAACGTACCTTGTTTACCGGTAAAGCCTTGGCAAATGACTTTGGTATTTTTGTCGATTAATATACTCATACTTGTGCCTCCGCCAAAGCAACGACCTGTTCTGCCGCTTGCGCCAAATCATTGGCAGCATGGAGATTTAGCCCGGTATTGTTTAATAACGCACGGCCTTCCTCAGCATTTGTACCTTCCAATCGGACGACCACCGGCAAAGTCACATGGACTTCGTTGACTGCCGCCAAAATCCCTTGGGCAATCACGTCGCATTTGACTATTCCACCAAAGATATTTACAAGCACAGCTTTAACATTACTATCGGACAAAATAAGCTTAAACGCTTCGGCCACTTTTTCGACATTAGTACCACCACCAACATCCAAAAAATTTGCTGGCCGCCCACCTTTTAATTTAACCAAATCCATTGTAGCCATCGCCAACCCTGCACCATTGACCATACAACCAATAGTACCGTCCAAGCTAATAAAATTTAGCCCGAATTTCTGGGCGGCATTTTCCCGCGCATCTTCCTGGGAAGGATCTTGAAAGGCCATTATTTCCGGGTGCAATGATAAAGCATTATCATCAAAATTGATTTTTGCATCCAAAGCAATTAACTCCCCCGCATCAGTAACAATAAGCGGGTTTATTTCTATCTGGCTAGCATCTTTGGCTATGAATAATGCATACATACCTTCCATGATTTTAGTCAGCGCTTTAAGTTGCCCACCTTTAAGTCCAAGCCGATAACCCATGCTACGACATTGGTAGGCTTGCAATCCAGTAATGGGATTTATTTTTACCCCATGGATCCGTTCGGGATTTTGCTCGGCAACGGCCTCGATATCCATACCGCCTGCGGCAGAACCAACAAAAATCAAGCATTCGCTACTTCTGTCCACAACCAGACTAAGATAAAGCTCCTGATTTATCGGGTAAGTTTTCTCGACCAACACTTCATTAATTGGCAATCCAGCGGTATCGGTTTGGTGAGTAACCAAGCGTTTACCTATCAGGTCGTGGGCTATTTCAGCGACTTCACCTGCGGTTTTGGCTATTTTAACCCCACCGGCTTTACCGCGACCTCCGGCGTGAACTTGTGCTTTAACTACCCAAGTTTCACCACCCAACTTGGCAGTCAATACCGGAATATCTGCACCGATTTCTATAGCAACACCATCAGGCACTGGAATGCCATATGCCCTAAATAATTGCTTTGCCTGGTATTCATGAATGTTCATTGCTCACTCCTTTTTGAAACCGGTAATATCGGCAGGTTTATAGAATGCGTGATTGCGTTAGTTTCAACTATAGTTATGATAACCGACAATTCTCGGTTAGTCCCTGTAAAAACATGATCCAGTTTAAAGATACGATGGCTACAACCAATTCCGACATTATTTTTCCTTGCCCATTTTCTAAAGGCTACGGCATGCCAGTGGGGCAAGCTTGGCAGTTGTTGCAAGTCTATTATGTTTATCGGTTTATCCAATCATGTTCATTTTTCTTACTATTTTATTTTCGTTATGGGCCGTCTTTTTTAGGGTCACAAGACAGTAATCTTTATCTTTCAACCAGTTTAGCTTATCTGATACTTACCCTATGGTTAGGGTTTTGTATTTTTCTGCGCTGGCTGAGCTACACAAGCCTAGCTCAGCTGTTGATCTTTACCGACATCATCACCTTAACTTTTTTAATGCATGCTTCCGGCGGCATAGCTAGCGGCCTAGGGATCCTCGTAGCTGTCTCAATAGCCGCAGGTGGTTTACTTATTGGCGGCCGGTGCGCCGTAGTTTTAGCCGCTATAGCCAGTTTATCGGTGTTGTCGGCAGAACTTTATGCCAATCATAAAGGGTTGACGCATCAAGCGAACTATACCTATACAGGAATGTTAGGCGCTTCATATTTTGCTATTGCCTTGTTGTCTATGATTATGGCAAGGCGTTCCGAACAGATGCTTGCGCTAACCGGCCAGCAACAGCAAACCATCATTCAGCTTGAAGAGCTAAACCAATACATCATTCAACACTTACAATCTGGCTTGATTATTACCGACGATAAACAAGCTATCATCATGACAAACCACGCGGCGCTGCGTTTAACAAGCGCCGCGAATCAACCTGTAATGTTAAGTGATTTTTCTGGACACTTATCGGAAGCCTTTCAAAATTGGCTTAATTTATCCGAACAAAATGTGATGATGCTCCATTTAACCCAGGACACTGAAATACAATGCCGATTTATGGTAATGCCTGCACAACACCAGAAATATTTCTTAATTATTCTGGAAGATACAACGCTTTATAACCAGCGCTTACAACAAAGTAAACTAGCGTCATTAGGCCGATTAACCGCGAGTATTGCCCATGAAATCCGTAATCCACTGGGTGCTATCAGCCATGCTGGGCAGCTATTATCAGAAAGCCCCCAATTAAAAGCCCAAGATCAGCGTTTAATTAAAATAATCCAAACCAATTCTGGCCGCGTAAACCAGATCATTGAAGACATCTTAAATTTGTCCAGGAGGACTGATTCAGTACGACAAAAAATTTCGATGCAACAATGGTTAGTCGAGTACCTGGAAAATTTTGCAATTGAATGTCCAGAAGCTGCATTCGCCTTCAGCCTCACCCCAACTGAAACGACATTATGGGGATTTATTGACCCTGGGCATTTAAAACAAATTATGGATAATTTATGCCACAATGCTTTACGTTACGGTAAGCCAGAATCAGGTAAAATAATAATAACAACTCAGCATAGTACCTATGGCCCTTGTATAGAAGTTATCGATAATGGCCCTGGTATAAGCGGCAAAAACCTTAAACAGTTATTTGAACCGTTTTTTACTACGTCACCAAGCGGAACGGGCTTAGGCCTTTATATATCAAGGGAGTTAGCGGAGTTAAACCAAGCAAAACTAAGCTATTACTTAACTGAAGAAAACCATAGTTGCTTTAGGCTATGCTTACAGGATGCAAATCTTACCACCATTGAAATATGAGAAAACCTCTAGCGTTAATTGTTGATGATGAACCCGATATTCGGGAGTTATTAGAAATGACTCTTGATAGGATGGATATTGATACCGCATCGGCCGAAACTATTAGCGAAGCAAAATCATTACTACAACACAAGCCATTTGATCTTTGCTTAACAGATATGCGGCTACCGGACGGTAACGGCTTGGAATTGGTTGATGTCATCCAGAAATTATCTCGGCCTATCCCAGTTGCTGTTATTACCGCACACGGCAGCATGGATACAGCTATTCAGGCGATGAAAAAAGGTGCTTTCGACTTCGTTTCCAAACCAATTGACTTGGTTGGGCTTAGGCAGTTGGTCAATAACGCCTTAAAACTTTCGAATTATGATACGCCGAAAGAGAGACGCACTCGACATAGTTTGTTAGGTAATTCAGGAGTAATGCGGGAAATTCGCTCAAAAATTGACAAACTCGCACGGAGTCAGGCACCTGTGTACATCAGCGGGGAATCCGGTTCGGGTAAAGAATTGGTCGCCCGCCTAATACATCAGCAAAGCTCCCGAAGTGACAAGCCTTTTGTTGCCATTAACTGTGGCGCTATCCCTCCTGAACTTATGGAAAGTGAGTTTTTTGGCCACAAAAAGGGCAGTTTTACCGGCGCACTTAGCGACAAGAAAGGTTTTTTCCAGGCTGCTGACGGCGGCACATTATTCCTTGATGAAGTTGCAGACCATACCGCAACCCCTGCAGGTGAAAATTATTGCGGGCAATTCAAGAAAAAAAAATCCGTCCCGTGGGGGAACAACTTGAAATCCCAGTTGATATCCGTTTGCTAAGCGCCACGCACCGCAATCTCGCGGACATGGTAAAAGCCGGTGTGTTTAGACAAGATTTATACTACCGGATCAATGTTATTGACTTGGTACTACCGCCGCTAAGGGAACGGGCGGCAGATATCCCCCTGCTAACTGATCATATACTGACAAAATTGGCTAGCGATAACAAGCCTAGCCTATCGGATAATGCATTGGCTGCATTACAAAAATATCGCTTTCCGGGAAATGTCAGGGAACTTGAGAATACTTTGGAACGGGCACTTGCCTTATACGATGGCAATATTATTGAAGTAGATGATTTGAATCTACCGCTAATGGTTAGCAACGAATCAGAGCTACCCGACTATGACCCTGCACAGGAAAGCTTGGAGGATTATCTTGAAGCTATCGAACGCAAAGCTATTACCACGGCACTTGAAGAAAACAGATGGAACAAAACTGCAGCAGCCAAGCAACTCGGCCTAACTTTCAGGTCGTTTCGCTACAGATTGAAAAAGCTCAGTATGGAAGATTAAGCCGAAATTTTATGTTACCAACCTAAATTTTGTGCAGAATTAGGTTGGTAACATTTAATATAATCAAGGTTGATATTTTTTATTACCTTCTAATTTAGCAATAGCTTCTTTTATTTTTGCTTCGACATCAGCGTTCAGTTCGTCATTCTTATAAACTTTATCTACTAAGCCTTCAGCGACGAGTGCATCTTTAATCCAACGTTTGGTAAAACGATAATTACCATACGTGGTTGCAACCTCGCCATTGATAGGATTTTTTAAGCCACTGCCTTTAACTACCGCTGGAATTACTTCTTTCTTTTTAATTGCAGCAGGTTTTGGAGCTGCAACCTCTTTCGTGGCTGCAACAGGCTTTGATGAGGTGGCGGGCTTTTCAGCCGCTGCTGGCTTAGGGGATACCACTGACTTTCCGGCAGCTGCAGATTTTGCAGCATTAGTTTTTGCGGGTTCAATCTTAGCATTTTCAGTAGATACGGCCATTTTAGGCTTTTCCACAGCCGCAGCAACCGGCTCAGGTTGCTTGACTGTAACAGCGGGTTTCTTAGCACTGCCTTCAGTCTTTTTTTCGTTGACGATGACATAAACAACATAAGCCACAAATAACGTAGTTATTAAAAACAACCCCTCTGTCATAACAAATCCTCACCTTGTAGATAAATTATTATTTTGCTAGCTTTTTTGAACTAATACAGCACAGTTAGCAAATTCTTTTACAGTGCGGAATATACCAGATGCTAGCTAGTTTGGTAACCTCTAATAGCCATAAATTCTTGGCTATCCACACTTTTTTGTATCCCATACAACATCAACTTGGGTTTTAACGTTATGTAAGGTTTAGCACCCTATCTAATTATAGGTGCTTTTTCAGTTCGCTTATTGATCTTTGAAACTGATTGCGCTAACCCCATAGAATGTCTGGATAATATATTTTTTACTAGCGGTAAGCGGTCAAGTATCGTCAAGCCGACATTCCGTACTGCCGCTAGCGCTAAGGTATCATTCGAAAACAATCTCACCAAAGTATCAGTAAAGGTAATCGTCCTATTGTGATCTTGTAGACGGGCATTAGCATAAGCATCCAAAAAATTCGATGCGCCTATATCCTCACCAGAATGGTGCTGATCTATAAGCATATCAGCCAAGTGAATAACATCACGTAACCCCAAATTAAAGCCTTGTCCAGCCACGGGGTGTAGTTGGTGCGCAGCATTTCCGATAATTAACGCCCTACCCAAGTGCATACGCCGACTTCGAATAAGAGAAACCGGAAAATGCCCGGCGCGCGGCTGTTAAAGCTAATTGCCCAAGCCGATAACCAAAACAATGTTGAAGTTCAGCAATAAACGCCTCATCACTGACAGCCATTAGCGTATCAGCAGCCTCTTTTGTGCGCGCCCAAACCACAGCACAATGATTTTTATCTATCGGCAATAACGCCAACGGCCCTGACTCAGTAAAGCGTTCATACGCGGTGTTATGGTGTGGTAATTCGGTTTTTACCGTTGTCACTAAAGCGGTTTGATTATATTCGGTAATCTCCAATGGTATATCAAGTAACTTTCGCACCGAGGAGTTGCCACCATCGGCTCCGACCAATAGTTTTGATCTTAAACAAAGAGACTGATCTTGAAATTTGACGCTTACATTGGCATATTCTCCGTCCGAAGACAGGCCGACAATACGGGCAGGACAAAGAAGCTCGAAGTCAGTGGCTTCAAGCAATATGGCAACGTGATTTTCAATGTCACGGGCATTGATGACGTAGCCCAACGCTGCAACATTTTCTTTTCTAGCTGAAATCCTTACCTTACCGAAATGCCCGCGGTCTGACACATGAATTTCCGTGATCGGTGTCGCTTTTGCGGCAATACGTTGCCAAATATTCAAACGCTCCAAAGCATCAACAGTCCCCGCAGATAAGGCTAACGCGCGGTCACCCGCAGGTGAGTCGAATAGTTGTTCCCGCGTATTGGCTTCAATAAGGGCAATCTTCAAACCGCTACTGCGTAAAGCCAGCGCCAGTGAATTTCCGACTAAGCCACCGCCAACAATAATGATATCGAATATAGTGCTTTCAATGTCCATCAAGTAGCTTGCATTAAGGCTTCAATTTCTGAAATAGTTTTCGGTACACCAGTTGTTAAAATGTCATAGCCCTGTTCAGTAACCAGAAGATCGTCTTCAATACGAATGCCGATACCCCGCCATTTTTCCTCTACTGTTTTACAATCAGGTGGTATGTATAGCCCGGGTTCAACAGTAAGTACCATGCCGGGTTCCAGCAAACGCCATTTTTGCTCAACTTTATAATCGCCAACATCGTGGACATCCATCCCTAACCAATGCCCAATACGGTGCATGTAAAACTGTTTGAATTTTTCTTTTTTGATAAGTGCTTTAACTTTACCGCTAAGCAAACCTAACGCTACCAAACCTTTAGTTAACACTTCAACCGAAGCATCGTGCGAGTTATGCCAAGGTTTTCCTGGTTTGATTTCTTCCATAGCGGCCAATTGCGCATCCAACACTAGTTGGTAAAGCTGTTTTTGCGGTTCGGTGAATCGTCCTGATACGGGGAAAGTCCTAGTAATGTCAGCAGCATAATGGTCGCATTCAGCACCCGCGTCGATCAGTAGAAGGTCGCCATTTTTAAGTTTATCTTTGTTTTGGGTGTAATGAAGTACACAAGCATTTTTACCACCCGCAACTATAGATGGGTAGGCCACCGACCTAAGCCCCTCAGACATAAAGTAATGAATTAGCTCAGCTTCAATCTGATATTCGTATAATCCGGCCTTGCAAATTTGCATCGCCCTGACATGGCCTAAGGCAGATACTTCAGCAGCACGACGCATTAGCTTGATTTCTTCCGCGCTTTTGAATAAGCGCATCTCATGGAGAACATGCTCCAAAGAAACCAGTTCACCAGGCGCAACTAGACCCGATCTCGACTGGCTTTTGAGATGATTGATCCAGTCGAGTAAACGATGGTCGAAATCGGAGTCACGACCCATTGGATAGAAAACTTTATTCTTATTTTCCAGCATTCCTGGCAAAATTTCATCCATATCATCGATAGGAAACGCATCATCTGCCTGAAAATGACCAGTAGCACCTTCTAAGCCTGCATGAGCACCTTCCCATAAGGCTTTTGTTTTATCGTACTCACGGCAAAACAAGATGTACTCCCCTTGTTCCCGCCCAGGAATAAATACAGCTAAAGCATCAGGTTCGCTAAAACCGGTGAGATAATAAAAGTCGCTATCTTGCCGGAATGGATAATGCACGTCACGATTACGGATTTTTGTGTCTGAACTAATAAGCAAGGCGATATTCCCTTGCCCGACACGTTGCATCAATTGCTTTCGGCGTTTTTTAAATTCGCTTTGTTTCATACAGATCTCATGAGTTAATGGATTGTATCGTTATTACTGATGTTTAGTTCAGAATTCAAGTAAATAACTGCAGTCCTGATATATTCGGTAATTTCCATAAAGTCATTTTCAGCGTCTTCCCCAACCACCTCTGTGTCCAGTCTAGTGAATTCGGTTATGTCCCTTATGACTTCAAGAAAATCAGCGGGATAATCCGAACCTAGGGAATTAGCGCCTAACCCATACAAAAAACCTTGGCACCATTGCCGCAAACCTTCAAGCTGAAGGTTTATCAGAGAATTTTCATCTGGCAACAATAAGTTGAAACTAAATTCCTCGTTGAGAAGCAGATTCCTGGTCTGTTCAAACAAGGCCTCCAGAACGGCCTCGTCGTTAGTATCACTAACCTTGGCATCCTGTAAAACTTCTTGAAGCCAAATATCGGTTTTTGTGCGGTTATTGACGCAAATCATCCCTGTTGCCATGCCGTGTGCTTCTGCTGCAGTTAGTTCTGAATTGGTTCGGGTTACAATTGTATCGATAGCGTGGTAAAGCATGTCATCAAAATTATTTAACTGTACTAAAATATAATTAGCTTATGCTAACATTTAATATGAATTTATTTATGATTTAAGTGGATAGCTGTTTGTTTTAGCTAAAAACTGTCTGGCAACGGCAAAAATCCTCACATGCTTGTCGCCCGTAACATTGGTTCAAAATTATCATAGTGATGCCATGACTCAAAACGAATCCTGCCAAGCTCCAGATCTCAAGGAGTTGGAAAACAAGCTGGACCAACTAATCGAATTGTATACCGCTGTAAAAAGTGAAAACGAAACATTAAAGAATAAACAAGATAGCCTAATTCGAGAAAAAGCCCAACTTGTCGAAAAAACAGCTTTAGCCAGAAACCGGGTGGAAGCCATGATTTCCCGCCTACGGGCTATGGGGCAAAACTGATGAACAAAAGACTACAGACAGTTCTTGTCACTATTATGGGTAAGGAATATAAGATTGCTTGCGAACCGCACGAACAAGAAAATCTTTTAAAATCAGCTCATGACTTAAATGAACAAATGTGCAAGATGCGGGACTCCGGCAAAGTCATAGGCCCCGAACGTATTGCCGTGATGGCAGCACTTAATTTGAGCCATGAATTGCAGGCGTTAAAAACAAACCCAATTCCTGTAATCAACCAAGGCTGGAAAGACTGCCTGTCCGGAATGTTAACTAAAATCGAAAACGTCTTAGACAAACGCTAAAGCAAGGTTATACTATTTTACTGCATCTCCTGCGGTGTTCGAGAGTGTACTGGGTGTTTCCTGAACCTATTTTTGCCCCGGGGGCATTAAACCGTTAATGGTGTGCATGCCCGTCAAGACGAGAAGCCTGATTTATCGGCCCCGCCCCCACTTGAACTTCCGGTTCAAGGACGAAAGTGCATAACGGCACAGGCGGGAGATGCATTATTGTTAGAGCAAGTCTTAAAAATTTTTGTAACGATTCCGTTATTAAAATCGCCAGCCGGGATAATGGAAAAACAATTTATATCTCTCCATCCTCCCAATTCACAACAATAATTTATTGCTTAAATATAAACTTTTTGTCGTATGGTTTGTGGGAGTTAATGTAACCCAAAAACCGCGCACAGAACTACTTCACGCCTTTAAAAATGCGATTTGCAACATATTGCCAGATTGTCGGATGAAACCATATATTTGATGGCTGTACGCCTTGAGTAACCGTTAGCTTATTCTCGCGGGCATCTCGTAACACCGCTTTCATTAACGGAATAGCTTTAGCGATCTGATGTATAGGATACGTATTGAAATTATCCTGCTTTTCAATTTGAATCCGATCTTGGTATAAAACACCTCCAGTATCTATTCCCTGATCAACAATATGCACAGTAACGCCACAATTTTCACTGTCCCCACTCGCTAACGCCCAATAACCGCCGTGGACACCGCGATAACGTGGCGTAATCCCCATATGAGTGTTAATAAATGGTGCTTTTATTGATGCCAGCACTGTAGCCGAAATAATGCGGGTTCCATTTACTATGATGAGATCGGGGTTTAATTTTTTCAATAGATTAATGGTCTCTTCACTGTTTACGCTTTCCACTTTCGTTACAATTTCACTAGGAAAATCCAAATCTTGAAGTTGATAGAGCTCAATTAACTGGTGAACCCTTGACATGGAAAGCTTATAAAAAAACCTGTTAAAAAGTACAAATAGCAATTGTCCAAAACACCTAAAAAGACCCAGCTTTTTTATCCTACGTTTGAGCATTAGTTTTGCATCAGGTTTGTTTTCCACAATAATACCAATGATGTCCACCTCAGAAGCTATACCATGGTACATAATCCGGGAAGATTGTTTGCCGTTGCAAAGTATTACTGTCTTTAGGGGATTACCCATTAGCAACTCCTGCCATTAATGCAATCTCACCCATGTTTAACGATTTCATGGCATATTTCTCCTGTAGGAATTTATAGTGTTCAATTATTCTGTTAAGAAAATCGATATTTTGTGAAGTATTTTTGCCAAAATTATGCGGATGCCACCACAAATGAAAAATCCTTTTATTAATAGCGGCATCTTCCATAGCATTGGTTATACGCTTTAAACGCAAACCATCCAGAGCTGCCAGCTTTTTTGAATACGGCCTCAGAAAACGGCTTGCTGGAATGTTGTAAGGCTTATTGGTTAGACACGCGTCTAGCTCGTAAGTGTGATGTCCACTTAAATTAATATATGAATCTAAAAGGCGAACAAGCCGTTGGATCTTACCCTGACCTTCATTATGGGAAGCCTTATAGATCCAACTAGATTCATTACCTCGATAGCAACTTACTCCTAACTCGTTCAGTACAGCAAGATAATCTTGATTCCACTGGTTTCTTGGAAAAACCAAGCTATTTACCGATAAACCTCGGTTTTTTGCAACCTTGACCGCAGCAACCAAGTCTTCCTTAAATTCTGCCAGTGATTGCCCATTTTCCAGGCAGTAGTAATGAGAAAATGTATGTGTACCCACCTCCTGTCCTTGGTGCTGGCAAATCAAATCAACCATATCTGGCGCGAAATGGCACTCGGCATCAAGATTGCTGGTTACTTCAAGATATTTGTAGGGCGATAAATTGTCCAACATATAGCTTGGTATGTGATTAGGGATGCTTCCCCTTAATTCTTCAGCATCTTTAAAAAACAAAAAACCCACTGTCGCCCACGTGGCATGAATGTCATTGGCGCTAAATGTTTTTATCATTTCGCGGATTGCATTCCTCACACCGCGCAAATTTTCACCATATTGCTCAAGGCTTCTTTTATCGCGCACCCCCCAGTAAAGCTCGAAGTCCAAGGATATGGTAAAAACGCCGTGATCTTGTCTCATAATCTAATTTTCTGTGAAGTTGAGGGAACTACGCATGCCAGTTGAGTTTCTAGCAGCCGTCTAAAACCAATAATGGAGACATTACATCTTAATAGTTCAACGTCATCTTGAAGCACATACTGCGGTTTACTTGAGATCGCATTATAATCCATAACAATAAACACTAATGAACCCATATTAGTTTTATGCGGAAAATTGCGAAGATCTTATCAATTATTTCCGTTTGAAATACCAACAAACGGAAGCCATTTCTTACAAATATTTTGGGGAGCAAGCACCGATGGGAATTTAGCCTAGCCACTATTAACAAACCCTAATCATTTTCATACTTTAGATGATGCTTCTGCACCCGGTAGCGCATAGTTTCACGAGTAGCACGGAGCATCCGGGCAGCAGCAGTAACATTATTATTCGTTCGGTGCAAAGCTTCCTGCAAAATATGTTTTTCAATATCTTGCAATGAAAGACTACCATCTAAGGGAATAAACATTCCGCTGCTTGTGGTGGCAGAAACCGATGTAACCTGATTGGGTAATTGTAACCAATGCGCAGGAAAAACCTCATTGTCGGCAAGCAATACGCAACGCTCGATAACATTATGCAATTCGCGGACATTTCCAGGCCAATTGTAAGATTTTAGTTGGGCCCAAACATTATCAGGAATAGTTTTTACATTTTTTACCATTTTCCGGTTACAAGCCGTTATAAATTGCAAAACCAAGTCGTCCAAATCTTCCAACCGCTCACGTAAGGGCGGGATATGTAAGTTGATTACGCTTAAACGATGATACAAATCCTGTCTAAACTCCCCGCTTTTAACTTTTTGCAACAAATCCAGATTAGTAGCTGCAACAATTTGTACATCGACTTCTATCGTGGACTCACCACCCAAACGACGAAAACGCAGTTCTTCAACCGCTTTCAATAGCTTGCCTTGCAAATCAATATCCATTTCACCAATTTCATCGAGGAAAATGGTGCCAGTATCGGCTTGTTCCATTAAGCCCCGATGGCGTTTTTTTGCACCGGTAAAGGCACCTGCTTCATAGCCGAAGAGTTCCGACTCCAACAAATCCTTGGGGATGGCGGCACAATTGACTTCAACCAAGGGCTTACTGGCACGGCTACCACAGTAGTGCAAAACACGGGTTAGCAAACCCTTGCCAGTACCTGTTTCGCCTGTTATTACCACACTTGAAAACGGAACCTGCGAAACTTGCTTGACCATGTCCCGTAACGTCTTAATTTTATGACTGCGACCTATTATTGTTTCCAGGCTATAACGGTTGAAAAGCTGATGGGTTTCCTGGTCTACCTTGCGTTGTGCCCGGGCACTTCGAGCAGCGCCTTCCACCAGCATAAGTAACCTATTTAAATCACATGGCTTTTCAAGAAAATCATAAGCGCCCAAGCGTAATGCCCGCACAGAATCAGTGACGCTACCGTATCCTGTTAATAAAATCCATTCGCAACGAAACAATTGCGGCTGCATAAGTTCAAGAAAATCAAGTGCATTACCGTCGGGTAAATTCATATCTGATAATATGACAATCGGATCACATTCATCACTACTTAATAATTTTTTAGCTGCAACAAGATCAGCAGCCAAAGCAACTTCCCAATCTTGCTTGCGGAAAAACCTAACTAATTCGTTACCTAACAGGACTTCATCTTCAATAATCAAGAGCTGGTCTTTCATATACAACCCGGCAGAGTTAACGTAACGCAAGCGTGGCTATCAACATCATTTTGTAACAGCAATTGCCCATCCAGCGAACGTACAAAACGCTGCACCATTGCCAACCCCAATCCAGTACCATGTTCATGGTAACTGGCAAAAGGCCGAATGCCCGATTGCAACATAACCTGGGGAAAACCATGTCCAGTATCGCTTACTGTAATCACCAAATTATTATCCTGCCGACTGACCACAAGCTTGACCTTACCACCTTCGACACCTAACTCTTGAGCAGAATTTAGCAAAAGATTAAGAATCGCCTGACGAAACTCCGTTTCCGGCAAAACAGCTTGTAAATCAAAAGGAACTATTTGCTCAAAAATAATGTTTTCAGCCACCTGATATTTCAATAAGGTTAACAATTCATTGAGTAATTTTGGAATATCTACCTGTTTAGCAGCTTCTGGCTGCTGTTTGGGATAAGCTAACAGATCATTTAGATGGCCAGTTAAACGCTTCACTTCTGCACCGACAAGCTGTAAACGCTCAGTCATTTCCTGATTGTCGCATTCACTACGCATATTTTCCAAAGCAGCTTGAATACCGGCTAATGGATTGCGTAATTCATGGGCTGCGCTAGCCGCCAATTCACCTACAGCCGCTAGGCGCTCAGAACGCGCCAAAGTATGACTTTGTTCCAGTAAAGCATGAGTGGCATGACGAACTTCTCGTTCTAACGTTTGGGTATGGGAAAGATGCTCTTCTTCTAATTCCCTTAAGCGACCAATGAGCCTGTTATAGCTATTGAATAAAGGCTGCATTAATGGTTCTTTACGGGGCTCGGTTATCGGCTGCATTTCCCCCTCAGTTAACCGCTGTAGCAACTGCTCCAGCGCATTCAGTGGCGCTAAGATTTGCCGCCTGAGCAATAATACGCCTAAGATAAACGCTGGTAACAAGAAAGCAATAGGGATCAATACCGCAAAATTAAGCTCCAGGCGACTGTCTTTATAAACCTGAGTCAAAAGCTTTTCCTCATTATCGCGTTGTAATGAATGTAACGCTCTCGACACGGCTAATACTTGCATAATGTCTTGCGGCTTGCCTTCTTCAATATTGATGAATAACGTTTTTATTTGTGAGAGTAATGTATCAGCACCATTGCCACTGGTTTGTAAGTTAGAAATTAAATGGCGAATTTTTTTGTGAAAATCCTCCGTTGTCAGAGGTTGGCTGGAATTAGTCTCGAGTTGTTCGGGTACCCGCAAAAGGTCAAAAGTGAGTTGCTCCACTTCATGGCCTTGGACAATATCCTGCCTAATATTATCAATACGGTTAAGATTACGCCAAGTAATACTACCCAAAGCTAGCAACTCTATGACGACTAGCAACCCCAATACCAAGCTTATAACAATAATCGGACGGTAGAGTATTTTGTGCATAAACTGTAAGCCCTCTACTGCTATTGGATATCAGAGAAATAAGTCTATAAACAATATGCACCCAGCTGTTGACTGACTAAATATACGTAGATACAAAGCTGATTTCCCCAAGGATTTTATACCTATCGCAGTGCTGACTAACATTTACCACACAATCCATTATCAACTTATAAAATCAACAAAATGATCCCAGTAATAATTTGATAAAAGTGGTTGCACCATACTTAGAGTTAATGGCAGATAGAGGCTGTTAAAGCTTACTGTATTTTCAACAGACTTAATACCTTAAAGGCATGAATACGAACGGTAAAGCGCTGATTAATATAGTAATATAAACATATTAAAATACAACTTATTCAGTGCTTCCGCAAGTTAACTACAACAATTTAAGTGTACAACTTACCTACGGTTAACTTTTTCTAAAGTTTAAATGCAAAGTGTCACAAGGTTATTGACTAACAATGTAGCCCTTAATTAGTAGGTATTTCCAAATTATCAAGATACCAGTCCAATGCTTCGACTAAACCTTCCCTAACCCGATAATTGGGGTTATAACCTATTAAATCCTTCGCTTTACTTATATCCGCCAAAGAATGCCTAACATCGCCATTACGAAAATCCCTATAAACCGGTTTAAAGTTCTCCAGCGCTTCGAAATGTTTAACCAAGTTTTCCCTTAAATACTCCAACAGTTCATTTAAGGTAGTGCGGTCTCCAACAGCAATATTATAGACTTGGTTAACGGCTGCTGGATTTTCTGTGGTTGCCGCCAGCAAATTGGCTTGCACTACATTTTTTATATAACAAAAGTCACGACTGGTTTCACCGTCGCCATTTATATGTACATTTTCGTTTTTAACTAATGCAGCTATCCATTTTGGGATAACAGCTGCATAGGCACCATTTGGATCTTGTCTTGGCCCAAATACGTTGAAATATCGTAAACCCATAGATTTCAAGCCGTAACAACGGCCAAACACGTCGGCATACAGTTCATTAACATATTTGGTGACAGCATATGGCGAAAGCGGTTTACCAATAGTATCTTCAACCTTCGGAAGCCCCGGATGATCGCCATACGTTGAAGAAGAAGCAGCATAAACAAATCGTTTTACTTTAGCATCACGTGCAGCTACTAGCATATTAATGAAACCATCAATATTCGAGGAATTGGTGCGGATTGGATCTTCAATCGAGCGTGGCACACTACCTAACGCAGCTTGATGGAGAACATATTGAACACCCTCACAAGCATTGTGACAATCATCAATATTACGTATGTCGCCATTAATGAATTTAAAATTTTGCCACAAATGCTGACCAACCAGTTCTTGTACTTGGTCTAGATTATGTTGGTGACCAGTCGCAAAATTATCGAGCCCAACAACGTGCTGCCCATTTTTTAATAAAGCTTCTAGCAAATTGGAACCAATAAAACCAGCAACGCCGGTAACTAGCCATGTGGCGGGTCTTTCGTTCAAACACGCTAGTGCTGGATGTGTAAAAGTCATAATATTTCTTGGTTTATTAAAGTAGGTAATTTAAGGCTAGCCCTGCAAACGGGATTTAATTATGCAGGCTGATGCCAAACGGTGCTTCAAACAGATTTCATATAACAGTTCACATTGAGAACCCACATAAAAATATATTATTTAGCTTAACTAAGCACAGTCCTGAAAGTCAGTTTTATAACCGCCATAATTTATAGCCTAATGCTTTGATAGAAACTGGGTCGTAAGCCGATTTCACATCGACAAAAACTCCACCTGGTTTTAGTTTTTCTAAAATACCGTCAAGTGGCATAGCCATGTATTCGTTGTGCGCAACTGCAGCCACAATAGCATCGGCTTGAGAGAGGTCATTCCAATTTTCTAGCGGAATACCATATTCATGAATAGCCTCACTCGATTCCGCAACAGGATCATGAACAGACACATCCCAGCCGAAATTCTTTAGTTCGTATACCACATCAGCAACTTTCGAATTACGCAAGTCAGGACAATTTTCTTTGAAGGTTAAGCCTAAAACGATTATTTTGGCAGATTTAACACTAGCACCCGATTTAACCAATTCCATAGAAGTTTGACGGGCAATAAACGCCGCCATGCTATCGTTAATTCGGCGGCCTGCAAGAATTACTTCGGGGTGATACCCCACCATTTCAGCTTTATGAGTCAAATAATAGGGATCAACACCGATACAATGGCCACCTACCAAACCTGGACGAAAAGGCAGAAAATTCCATTTAGTACCTGCGGCTTTTAACACTTCCAAGGTATCTATGCCTATACGGTCAAAAATAATCGCCAATTCATTCATTAACGCAATATTTAAGTCGCGTTGCGTGTTTTCTATTACTTTAGCCGCCTCGGCCACTTTAATTGAACTAGCCTGATGAACACCCGCAGTAATTACACTTTCATACAGTTGAGCTACTTTGTGTAAAGTTTCAGCATCATCACCGGATACTACTTTAGTTATCTTAGTTATGGTCCTTTCCTTATCACCTGGATTTACCCGTTCCGGCGAGTAACCCACGTGAAAATCCTGTTTCCATTTCATACCCGACTCCCTTTCTAGGACTGGTATACAGGATTCTTCAGTAGCTCCAGGATAAACTGTCGATTCATAAACAACTATCGCTCCACGCTTCATGTGTTTACCAACCGTAATTGACGATGACACTAACGGTGAGAAATCAGGCTGGTGAGCATTATCAACAGGTGTTGGCACAGCAATAATTATAAAATCGGCCTTGGCTAAATTTGCTGGGTCGGTGCTATAAGTTAAACCTTTGGCAGCTTGTAAATCCTCTTTGGAGACTTCACCAGTAGGGTCGCAAAACTTCTTATAGTTTTCTATTTTGCTTTCGGACAAATCATAACCAATAGTTTCGAATTTTTTACCGAACTCTACCGCTAAAGGCAATCCGACATATCCTAAACCAACTACCGCGACAATATTTTTATGCACTTTAATTTCCTAACTGTTTAATATATTTAGCCATATTGTATAAATTTAGTATTAATTTTTGCTTTTTAAAACCAAAGAAAATACTTACTAAAACTTCGACAAACTCAAGAGACACTTCAAGAACGTAAATACCTTTTTACCAACGCTGCACTTTCATTTAAGAAAATATCTGTTACCAGCAATCTTAGTTTATATTTCACTTAATTCAGAGGGCGGCACAGGTAAATCGGGAAACAACTTCCAAATTAGTCGGCTACCAGAAAATAATACAACCCAAACTGTGGCAAATATAATAAGAAAATAATTTTTTATATTTTGATTCTGAATATACCAATTTTCAACATTCCCTTTGTAAGGCATGATGACATTGTCATAAAATGCCGCAGGATCTTTTGCTGCATGAAGAAGATTTTCTTCATCGCGAAAAATGATTGAACCAATGCCGGAAAGCCCAGGACGTACTTGTTTAACCTGTTCTTGTACTTCTGGTGAAAATGCCTCGAAACAACGTAGAGTTTGTGGCCGAGGACCGACGACACTCATATCACCTAAGAAAATATTAATTAACTGCGGCAATTCGTTGATTTTCGATTTCCGTAAAAATTTGCCTAATGGCAATATCCGCGGATCGTCCTTAACCGTGACTGTGCCAGTAGATATGTTGGGACTATCTTTCAACATAGTTGCAAATTTAAGCAAATTAAACATCTTGCCATTTAACCCCACCCGGCTTTGAGCAAAAAACACTTCACCTTCGCCCGAAAACTTTAGCGCTATGGCAATAGGAATAAGTAAAGGAGATAAAATTAACAAGGCAAACCCTGAAAATAATATGTCAAAAAATCGTTGCATATAATCTCTCGAAAATTTGAGAATTTTCCATATTTTAAATATGGTTTAAAAATAAAATACTTTTGTCGTTGAACTTAACTAAATAACCTAAAACATATAAATAATAACCTGTTGTTGTTATTAATTAAATAGATTTTACCTTTGCTTGCCCAAAGGATTTGGTTACAACTAAACTTAGCAAGGCTAATAGCATAGAAGCTTAAGCTATTGTTTAAAATACGTAAGATTACTTATTTTTAACGACTAATCTTTAATTAAAAATTAATTTATTATCAACAATATAGTGTTATTTATAAAATAATTCGCCCAACTCATCCGGCTCTTTATTTAATTTTATAGTGACATAAAAATAGGCTAAATTTTTATGTCACTATTTTAGTAGTACATTACCCATTCAAAACTTTGCTATAAATTTATACGCAGTTGTTTAGGCTAAGTGTAACTAAAGTATCTTTTAGAAACTCGGATGCTTGTCACGATTTTTGGTCTAGTTTGAAAACGGAGTGTAATGCCCGAACAGCTAACTCTAAATATTTTTCTTCGACAACTACCGAAATTTTAATCTCTGAGGTAGAAATCATCTTGATATTTATACCTTCATCAGCTAAAGCCTTAAACATTGTGTTAGCAATGCCTGCATGAGATCGCATACCGACACCAACAATAGAAACTTTAACAATGCCGTCGTCCCCCGTCACTTTTTTAGCACCCAATTCGACACAGGTAAGTTCCAACGCAGCTTTAGCGCGTTGATAATCATTACGATGGACAGTAAAAGTAAAATCGGTAGTTTTATCATCGGCAATATTCTGGATGATCATATCGACTTCAATATTAGCATCTGCGATTGGACCTAGTATTTTGGAAGCGATCCCAGGTCGGTCGGGAACCCCGCTGATAGTTAATTTTGCTTCATCTCTGTTGAATGCAATTCCTGAAATTAACGCACTTTCCACTTCTGATTCCTCGTAGGTAATAAGCGTCCCTGTGCCTTCAGCAAACGAAGATAATACTCGTAAAGGGACATTGTATTTTCCGGCAAATTCTACCGAACGAATTTGTAAGACTTTTGAACCTAGGCTGGCCATCTCCAGCATTTCTTCAAAAGTAATTTTATCCAATCGGCGGGCTTTTGGTTCGACGCGCGGGTCGGTGGTATAAACACCGTCTACATCGGTATAAATATGACATTCATCGGCTTTTAATGCAGCAGCTAGCGCAACTGCCGTAGTATCAGAACCACCACGCCCCAAGGTAGTGATATTACCTTCCTCATCAACACCCTGAAAACCAGCGACCACAACCACCTTACCTTGATTTAAATCAGAGCGCATACGCTGGTCTTCTATGCTTAGGATACGGGCTTTGGTATGACTGCTGTCAGTCAGGATTTTTACCTGCCCCCCAGTATAAGAACAAGCCTGGCAATCAATATTATGGAGCGCCATGCTTAACAATGCCACAGTAACTTGCTCGCCCGTGGAGATTACAACATCCAACTCTCTTTCAGTCGGCTGTTGTTGGATTTCTTTTGCCAGAGCAATTAGCCGATTGGTTTCACCGCTCATCGCGGAAACTACAACGACAATCTGGTTACCCGCTTTTTGCGCAATTTTGACTTTTTCCGCAACAGCCTTAATCCGTTCAACTGAACCGACCGATGTACCGCCAAATTTATAAACGAAAAGTGCCACTCGATAAAACCTATTGTGTTAATTGTGATTGTATCCAAGCTGGAACTTGGGCTAGAGCATCGGCCAAACCCGAAGGGTCGTTACCGCCAGCCATTGCCATATCCGGCCTGCCGCCACCTTTTCCGCCAACTTTGGTGGCGACGAGATTGACTAGATCCCCCGCTTTAATCTTGTTAATTTGGTCTTTGGATACACCAGCGGCTAAGCTAACTTTATCGCCTTCAACGACCGCCAAAACGATAGCGGAACTGCCCAATTTGTTTTTTAGTTGATCGACCAAGTCACGCAGCGATTTTGGATCAACCTGATCTAATTTAACCGCTAATACCTTGATTCCTGCGACATCAATAGCTTGGCTACTTAATTCACTTCCCGCAGAACTGGCGAGTTGCGACTGAAGTTTATCTAGTTGCTTTTCGAGGCTCCGGGTTTTATCTAATAATTGTTCCAGTTTTTCCAGCGCTTTTTCCGGTGCGCTTTTCAGCAATCCTGCAATAATAGCGAGCGCTTTTTCGCGACTGGCTAACCATTCCATCGCACCACTGCCAGTGACGGCTTCAATACGCCTTACTCCCGCAGCAACCCCAGTTTCGCTGATGATCTTGAAACAACCGATGTCGCCCGCACGGTCAACGTGCGTACCTCCGCACAATTCGGTTGAAAACGCACCGATTTTTAAGACCCTGACTTCATCGCCATATTTTTCGCCAAACAAGGCCATTGCCCCAGTCTTAACCGCATCGTCTTTTGCCATGACGGTTGCGGAAACGGGGTTATTCAGACGAATTTGTTCGTTAACCATACGCTCAAGCACACCAATTTGATCGTTGGTAATTGGCTCAAAATGCGAAAAATCGAAACGTAAGCGTTCGGGATTCACCAGCGAACCTTTTTGCGTAACATGATCGCCCAGAATTTGTCTAAGTGCGGCATGTAGCAAGTGGGTTGCTGAATGATTAAGCTCGGTTGCTTTTCTGTTAGTCGCATTGACTTGGGCAATACAGGATTGGCCTTTGGCAAACGTACCTGAAACTAACTTACCTTTATGTAAAAACAGGTTTCCACCTTGTTTTTGGGTATCGCTAACCTCAAATACCGCGCCATCTGCGACAATTCGGCCACTATCACCTATCTGTCCGCCGGATTCGGCATAAAAGGGGGTTTTGTCCAATACAACCAATGCTTCTTCGCCAATATTTAAGTTATCGACCTCTTTGCCTTGCAGGTACAGTGCAACAATGTGCGCCTGATCGTTCAAATGCCCATAACCCGTAAATTCAGTTTGGCCTTCCAGTTTGATTTCCTGGCTGTAATCCGTACCAAAGCTGCTGGCGGAGCGCGCGCGTTCGCGTTGTGCTGACATGGCTATTTCAAAGCCAGCATGATCGACCGTCAGATTGTTTTCACGCGCAAAATCGGCAGTTAAATCGACGGGAAAACCGTAAGTATCATAAAGCTGGAAAACGGTATCACCGGGTATTACCGAGCCTTCCATTTTGGCGACGCAAGCCTCCAGAATTTTCATGCCTTGGCCTAAAGTTTCCGCGAAACGTTCTTCTTCTTTCTTAAGGACGCGTTCAACTTGGGCCTGGGCGGATTTCAGTTCAGGATAAGCGCCACCCATTTCGTCAACCAAAGGCACAACCAACTTATAAAAAAAGACATCCTGGATGCCTAAACGATAGCCGTGCCTTATTGCGCGGCGAATGATACGGCGTAGCACATAGCCACGGCCTTCATTGGATGGCATCACGCCATCGGCAACCAGAAACGCACAGGAACGGATATGGTCGGCAATAACACGTAACGAACTTTGATCTAGATTTGTAGTTCCAACCAAATCGGCAGCGGCTTTTAGCAATTTCTGGAACAAGTCGATTTCGTAATTGCTATGGACTCCTTGCAAAACCGCCGCAATCCGCTCCAGCCCCATGCCTGTATCGACGGACGGTTTTGGTAACGGCGTTAACGTACCGTCAACAGAACGGTCGTACTGCATGAACACGAGATTCCAGATTTCGATGTATCTATCGCCGTCTTCATCAGGCGTTCCTGGTGGGCCACCGAAGATGTGTTCGCCGTGGTCGTAGAAAATTTCCGTGCAAGGCCCACAAGGCCCCGTGTCGCCCATCGACCAAAAATTATCTTTCGCACCGATTTTTGAAAGCCGCGTGGCATCAACACCAATATCATCCAACCAAATTTTTTCAGCTTCCGCGTCTTCTTCAAAAACGGTCACCCACAATTTTTCAGCAGGAATGCCTAGTTCTTTTGTCAAAAAATCCCAAGCGAAATGGATGGCTTCCGTTTTGAAATAATCGCCAAAACTGAAATTACCGAGCATCTCAAAAAAAGTGTGATGCCTTGCCGTGTAACCGACATTTTCCAGGTCGTTATGTTTGCCACCAGCGCGTACGCAACGTTGGCTGGTCGCAGCCCTAACGTAATCGCGTTGCTCACGGCCAAGGAACAGATCCTTAAATTGCACCATACCCGCATTGGTAAACAACAAGGTAGGGTCATTGCCCGGAATCAGCGAGCTGGAAGGCTGCACTGAATGTCCGCGCTGGCGAAAAAACTCCAGGAAAGCTGAGCGCAATTCAGCGCTAGTCATTTTTTTCATATCAGGTAAAACTTAGGTTGATTTTGTGGTTTTATGCTTGAAGAAATTTTGGATCATGGTGCTGGAAAACCCGCGCTGTAATAAAAATCGGCTGCGCCTGGCTTGTTCGCTGTTATCCATTGCAGC
This sequence comes from Methyloglobulus sp., assembly GCA_965247625.1. GTDB lineage: Bacteria > Pseudomonadota > Gammaproteobacteria > Methylococcales > Methylomonadaceae > Methyloglobulus. The sequence goes on from CBDFHL010000002.1 coordinate 496,060, forward strand.
TGAATCAGGATATTTTTTATAGTAGGTTTGTGCCAGTAGACTCATCCAATCATCAGTTGTTGTCCGCAATACATCAATTACCTTGGTTGAATCGATCCCTTGTTGCTGAAGTTCATAAACAATACGAACAGGGCCAAAACCCTTTTGGCTTCGGACTCTGGCATAGCCTTCTGCATATCTCGTATCATCTTGCCAGCTTTGTTGCGCCAAATCGTTTACAACCGCAGCGACTCGGCCAGGTTCGTAACCTTTTACAGCCAATTTATTCTGTATTTCTTTGCGGCTATGCTCCCTTCGAGCCAACAGCCGTAAGCAGGCTTTCTTAATTAGTTTGCTGTCCTGGTGAATTTGTGCGCCATCAATAGAACCAGGATTCGGCAGGATATCTTTATTCCTCATCAATGACCGCTGGCTCTATGAAAGGTACAGCCCTGCTAAAAGCCTCTGCCCTTATCTTTGTTTCAATTTCTTTGGCTTTTTCCGGATGCTCCTTCAAGAAGGCTTTGACATTGTCTTTACCTTGACCTATTTTCTCATTGCTATAGCTATACCAGGAACCTGCTTTCTGGATAAAACCATAGTTAACGCCGAGATCGACTATCTCACCCAAAAAGGAAATGCCTTCGCCATACAAAATCTCGAATTCGGCTTGCCGGAACGGCGGCGCAACCTTGTTTTTCACTACTTTGACGCGGGTTTCATTACCGATAACTTCATCGCCTTTTTTTACCGACCCAATACGCCGGATATCCAACCTTACTGAAGCATAAAACTTAAGCGCATTACCGCCAGTGGTGGTTTCAGGGTTCCCAAACATAACCCCAATTTTCATGCGAATTTGATTGATAAAGATAACCAAGGTATTGGAACGCTTTATGTTTCCGGTAAGCTTTCTTAATGCCTGTGACATCAACCGTGCTTGCAGACCCATGTGGGAATCACCCATGTCGCCTTCAATTTCGGCTTTCGGTGTTAATGCAGCAACTGAATCCACCACCACGATATCGACCGCGCCAGAGCGCACCAGCATGTCGGTAATTTCAAGCGCTTGCTCACCCGTATCCGGTTGCGAAACCAACAGATCATCGACATTCACACCGATTTTCTCAGCATACCCTGGGTCGAGTGCATGTTCAGCATCAACAAAAGCCGCCGTGCCGCCCAGCTTTTGCATTTCCGCAATAACTTGCAACGTGAGTGTCGTTTTACCGGAGGATTCTGGACCGTAGATTTCGACCACCCGGCCACGCGGAAGGCCACCGCAGCCTAACGCGATATCTAAACCTAAAGAACCTGTAGAAACCACATCTATATCACGGGATGCGGCAACGTCACCCATACGCATGACAGAACCTTTACCAAATTGGCGTTCTATCTGCATAAGGGCAGCGCCTAGCGCTTTCTTTTTATTCTCATCCATAATCAAACCTGCGGTTGGAACAGTTAAATTTCCTGTTGAAATATCATTATCACATAGGCTGGGGATATGGCACAAGATTGCAACCTTATAGCCAAGTAAATGTCTAATATGGACATATAATATAAAGCAGATTGTTATTGTTATTCATTACTAATCAATTTGTAATTTTAAAAGTAACTTTAGTAGTAAAATTCGACGGGCAGTATTTAATTCTGCGTAATTTATGAACATTGAGGGCAAAATGAAAATGAAAGCTATCTTATTAATCGGAATACCGGTTATTTATTTATTGGCTGGCTGTGCAACTAACCCACCAGCAATAGAGCAGCCCAGCCCTACCTTAGCTGATTCAAGTCAAGTTCTGTCTCAAGGGGCACGAGTATTGGGCGGCGCTCAAGCGCCGCAATCTGTTGGCTTGACAGATTTATTAAGCCAACGCTTAGGCGTATCACCAGTTCAGGCTCAAAGCGGCGCTGGCGCTTTATTTCAACTTGCCAAGAACCAAATGCAAGCTAATGCCTTTTCCAAGCTGTCCCAAGCCGTGCCGGGAATGGGTGGTATGTTAAGTGCCGCACCGGCATTACAACAATCATCACCATTGGTTGGGCTTTCTTCCTTGATAGGCGGAGGTTCAGCAGGAAATATGTTAGGCTTAGCCTCAGCATTTCAGCAATCAGGCATGTCTCCAAGTATGATTCAGCAGTTCATACCAGTCATCGTTGAATATGTTAAAAACAGCGGAGGAAGTGGTTTAGCGAGTTCGTTAGGTTCCGCATTTTTAGGCTTATAATAAGCTTGCTCCTTTAGCTTAATTAATACGAGCATCTAATTCTGTTTTTTGCCGGAATTTCAACCGGCAAAAAATCGTCCTTTAAGTATTTAACACCAATTATTTAAAACTTATTGAGACTAACTAAACCCTGAGCAAATTTTGTATCTTTTTTTCAAGGTTTGGGCAATGACCAAAAGTACAATCCCTAAGGACACCCTGTTTATCTACCAAAATTTGGGAAGGTGTACCTTTCAGGTTAAATAGGCCGAAAGTCTGGGCACGATATTCCATTTTTTGCAGATATTTGGAAACCTGCTGCCAAGCTTTATCTTGATGTGCAGAAGGTTGTTTGGTAAGTTCTGGCAAATGTTCAGCAATAAATTGAGTAATTTCCCCGTCTGTAACTGCGGACTCACGCTTGATAAGCCTATCCATCGCCAAAGGAAAAGGTATTTCGTAGGGTAATCGGGCATGAGTTAACATACCCTGTTGGCTTAGTGCATGGAAAGTCTCGCCAATAACTTCACGCCTTTCAACCAACCGGGTTAGATTTTCCAGGGTGTTTTTGTCAAAATCCTCAAATGCAGTAGCAATGCCGATAACCGACAAACCTTGGCCAGAATAACGCTGATGCAGACCAATAGCCTCAGGCAATGCATACTTAAAGCAAGCCGGACAATTGACCTGAAAGACTTCGACCAACACAACATTACCGACTAATTGGTCAAAACTCATCGGCTCGCCTTGCACCCAGTGGGAGACCGAGAATAATGGCGCCTTCTCACCTATACGGGCTTTTTTGGCTGTCAAAATAGCCTACTTAGTATCCTATGATTCTACGGGCTGTTGCTGCTTACGTTCCAACTTGGCAACGCGTTTAGCAAGCAAAACCTTCGCTGCTTCAGAACCAATATGGATTTCACCACGTTGTTTTGCCAGTTGAATCTGTTTTTCACGCTCACTAAAACGGTGCTTTTGTTCCGGGGTTATTTTGTCGAAGCAATGCGGACAACTCACGCCTTTTTCGTAATTAGCACTAGCTTTGTCAGCCTCGGTGATAGGCATCCGACAGGCATGGCACTGATCGTAATCACCTTTTTGAAGACCATGATTCACAGTAACCCGCTCATCAAATACGAAACATTCGCCCTGCCACAGGGTTTCTTGGGCTGGCACATCTTCAAGATACTTAAGGATGCCGCCTTTTAGATGATAAACTTCTTGGAAGCCCTGTTCCTTTAAAAACGCGGTCGATTTTTCACAACGGATTCCACCGGTGCAGAACATCGCCACTTTTTTATGTTTGGCAGGATTGAGATGCTCTTTTACATACTGTGGAAATTCCCGGAAAGAATCCGTGTTGGGGTTAATGGCATTCTTAAATGTACCCACCTGAAACTCATAATCATTACGGGTATCAATAAGCAGGACTTCTGGGTCTGAAATAAGCTGGTTCCAATCTTTTGGGTTAACGTAAGTACCGACAACCTGCTTAGGGTCTATGCCTTCTATCCCCATGGTGACAATTTCTTTTTTAAGCTTAACCTTAGTCCGGTTAAACGGCATGATGTCAGTACAAGACTCCTTGTAATCCAACTCCGCCAAGCGGGGATCGGATTTTAACCATGCTAGCAAAGCATCTATCCCAGCACGTGAACCCGCCACAGTGCCATTAATGCCTTCAACGGCAAGTAATAGCGTTCCTTTAATTTGGTTAGTTTCCATTACATTAAATAAAGGTTGCCGTATTTGTTGATAATCCAGCAAATTGACAAATTTATACAAGGCGCAAACAACAATTTGTGACATAAGAAAAATATTAGATATACAAGGTTAATACTGACGCTAAAAACGCTTAAATTTGTGATTGCAGGTAGCTTTGGATACCGATTTTACTGATAATTTCAAATTGGGTTTCCAGCCAATCGACATGTTCTTCCTCATTTTCAAGGATATGCTCGAAAATTTCGCGGGACACATAATCCATGACTTGCTCACAGTAAGCAATCGCATCTTTAAGCAAGGGAATGGCTTCTAACTCAAGCTTTAGGTCGCAGTTGAGCATTTCTTCAGGGTTTTCACCAATCATGAGTTTACCAAGACTTTGTACGTTAGGTAAACCTTCCAGAAACAAAATTCGCTCGATAAGCATGTCGGCATGCTTCATTTCATCAATGGATTCGTGATATTCCTTTTCGTTGAGCTTACTGAAACCCCAGTTTTTGAACATCCGCGCATGCAGAAAATACTGGTTTATCGCCGTCAGCTCGTTGGTTAAGGCTTTATTGAGGTATTCAATAACTTTAACGTCGCCCTTCATGACACTACCCTACTCTAGCAAATTGAGCTGCGAGTATAGTGGCTGATGGGTTTTGCATCAAGAGTTGTTGGTTTTTATGATCGTTAAGAATTTCTTTTACGTGGCGCACACACTTGCCGCACTCACCGCCAACACCCAGGCATTTGTGCAAATCCCGGCGCGATTGTTTACCATCGCAGATAGCACGTTTAATTTGACCGTCTGTCACCGCTTTGCAGACACAAACATACATGGATTAAACCCTAAATCGTTTCAGTTATGTTAATGATAACAATTCTCATTAAAATGTCAAGGCAACTTAACTCACGCGGGCAACAAGCACAATCAATTTATTGAATATTCGCTGCAGCAACAAATAACCCGAAGAGTTGCTGCCCTATGGCTTTTAAATCATGCTCTTGCTCGACCCTTCTCCGACCTTCTTTAGCCATTTCTGCTAAATCCTGGGGTGAGGCTTGTAATGCACTACGGATTGCACTAACGATATCTTCAACAGAACCTGCAGGGATTATCCAACCACATTTGTTATCAACCAGCTCGGGAATCCCTGCAATGTAGGTCGATATCACCGGTCGGCCTAAAGCAAAAGCCTCCATAATCACCACTGGCAAGCCTTCAGCAAAGCTAGGCAAGAGAAATGCCCTACTTTGCGTAATCATTTTTCTGACCTCGGCATTAGATTTCCAGCCATGCAACTCAACCTGTGCAGACACCCCAAACTTCGCTATCGCGGATTCTAAAGCCGATTTTGATTCGCCACCACCGACGAAATGTACTTTCAAATTAGGGAATTCCTGTTTAAGTTCGGCGAGTGCCTGCGGTATCAGCAATTGGCCTTTTTGCGGACACAAGCGCCCGACACATACCAGATTTTGGTTGGCGGCATCGAAACTATAGTCAGGAATGAACTCATCAATCTTTAATCCACAATGGACAATTTTTATCTTATCCCAATAATCATAACTACTAAATCTAATGAGCTGCACCCGGCAGTAATTAGAAATCGCCACAACGAATTTGGCATGATGAATTTTAAGCGCCATGCTAAGCAAGGTAGGATCGACAAACTCATCCGGGCCATGCGCCGTAAAGCTGTAGCTGCTCCCACCCATCACATAAGCTAGCATGGCAACCGTTGTCGCATTAGTCGAAAAATGACTATGCACATGCTGGATACCATCGCGTTGGGTTGTACGGTAAAAATAAGTAGCTTGGAGAAGGTAGGCAAAATGTTTAACACTAAAACCACCAGAGTTTTTGCACACTTTCCGCCATAACAGCAATGTGCGCCCAAACCCGACAGGGTTAGTGATCAGCACCATAAAAAATGCCAAAAATAGACCAGGAATATTTTGGGTCAACAAATAATGGGTACGTGATTGTTCAGTGACATCTAATGGATCGACAAGGACATCATCCCAATGCCGCACGGCATAACGTTTAATTTTAAGGCCAAGCGCCTCAAGGCTCTCAATCTCACGACGGATGAAGGTCGTGCTGGTCATGGGATAAGAGTTCATCAAATAAGCGATTTTCAAAATAAATACCCTGTGTTATCAAAAATACGGCTTACAGCTTTTTTGCTTGCTCGATGACTTTTAAGATTTCAACCGATAAATCAAGCGGCATGATGTCACTTGCTAATTTTCCACTACGGTATAACCCGCAAAAATACTTAAGCACAGGCAGGTATTGGTTAGCGCCGTAAGAATGGTATTCACAGCGGCCGGACTGCCGCCAACTGTTAATACGGCGCAGCAATCCAGACTGCCGCAAACGTTCCTTAAGATTGGGCTGTAAGGCGGACATATCCGCTGGCGCGGGTTTGGTCTCGATGTAAGCACGACATATCTTAAGGGTTTCTGCACCGATTACGGGTGGCTCTAGTGAAATGCTACCTTGGGCTAGCGATAAAACCGCCCGATTTTGCAATAAGCCAGTGACTGAAACGGCCAATTGCGTTAAACATCCATTACTATGCTGTAGCTGCAAACTTGCCAAGGTATCAACCCCATCCTCAGCGCGTTTAACTTGACCTGAAACTTGATCGACCGAACCAAAAAGTTTTAATGCCAAGGCAGCAGGATAAACTGCTCGATCCAATAATACGCCGCTACCGGGCGATGGCGTAAATAAACGCGGATAGATTTCTTTAGTGGTGGGATAACCGAAATCGGTATATAGATACTGTGGCATCCCCAAGCTTTTTTCGCCAGCAAGGTTAAATAGCCGCTGATATGCCGGTAAAAACAACGTCCACATCGCTTCCATGCATAGCTTGCCAACCCGTTTGGCTTCTGCCGATATTTCCTCAGCCTCAGCGACAGATACCCCGATAGGTTTTTCGCACAATACGGCTTTGCCTGCTTTTAGTGCAAGCAAGGTTGTTTTAGTATGATTTTCCGTGGCATTGGCAATATAAACAGCTTCAACTTGGTTATCCGCAAGTAAATCTTCAGTCCTGCCATAGCCTTTGGCAATATTAAACTGCTGGGCAAAATTGTCTGCCCGGTCTTTAGACTCACTCGCTACGGCGACAACCTTAGCACCAGGTAATTGCGCAAATGCGGACATCATGGTTGCGGCCATGCGGCTGGTGCCGATAATCCCAAATTTAATCTCGTTCATCCTTTTATATATGTTGGTAGTGATTTAATTGGCCCACGTCATTGGCAATTGTTCCGGGCAGGTCGTTTGCATAATTTGTACGCCCGCTGAGTCAAGCGAATTTTGTATAGCTAAAGTAACTTCATTAAGGTGTAGGGCAAAATCGGCCGAAGCACGCGGATCGCGGCCTTCCTGGATTGCCGACAGGACTTCTGCAGGCCCCAGGGCAAAACTCATTGCTGCCGCACCGCGTCTGGGCACTTTTGGGTGGGTTTGACCGCTTATTTTAATTTTTTTAGCAAAAAAACTGCTCATTAAGCGCCGACGGATAACAAAACGCTTACGGAATTTGACGCTGGCTTCATTATTCCAACATTCATCGACTTCCAAAGCACCTTTTTCGCCAAAAATCCTTAATCCGTGGTTATGGGGGGCGATAATCCCACAGGTCAACCGGGCAACCACACCGCACTTAAAAAATAAGATGGCAGTCGAATAGTCCGGCGCAGTTTTTTCACCCTCATCAAGTTTATCTTTAACCAGTTCCGCCGATGCGGCAACCACTTTTTCCACCGTGCCGAATATCATCATCAACCAGCATAAATAATAACCCGCATGTTCCAAAGTACAGCCGACCAAAAACTCATCCCGATACGGCCAGGGCGCGCCCGATTCGCTCAGCCATTTTCGGTAAGGCGCTTGGCTAATAAAGTCATCATCCAATTCGGCGTATACCAACAAGGGCTTACCGATAATATTTTGTTTAACCGCAAGCCAAAGCGTTTGGGCAACTTGGCTTAAATAACTGCAAGGCGCTGAAGCCAACATTAGGCCATTTTGCTTGGCTAAGGCATGGAGTTCATAAGCTTGCGCCATTTGCATAGCTAAAGGTTTTTCACTGTATACATGCCGTCCCGCTTCGAGGCAGCGTTTGCTGACCTCAAAATGTGAACTGGGGTTAGTTAAATTCAGCACCAGATCCGGCACTTCACCCGTATTTTCTCCGGTAACCAATAAATCATCCATCGATTCGGCTGGTTTTACTTTCCAAAATTCGGCAAAGGCTTTTTGGCGGACAGCATCACGGTCGTAAACTTTCAAGATTTTAATATCGGGAAAAGTCTCCAGTGAGCGCATGTATAAATCGGCAACGAATCCAGTGCCGATTATTGATAGGCTAGACATAAATTATGGTTATTGATAACGCCAAGTGGAAATTTGTTTAATGCAAAAGTATACCTTAGATTGGCAGCACTGTTATCGGAACGGATATTTATATGGGTTTCGCGAAAGATAAATGATGAGAAATTTAATAATCAATACTAATGGCTTACAAAGAAACCCCATAAGGAAATTACGTAATGGCTAGGAAAACTAACGAAATGAAAAAACTTTAAGACAGAATTAGTTTTAAGCTGTGATACAGGGGTGAGGGATACGCAGAAAAAAATAAGCCGGAATAAATTCCCGGCTTATTAATATAGGATATTAATTAATTGTGTTAGGTGAAATTGTATTACCACCTACACCGTCATAAAGATTAATTCTATTTCCGTAAATAGTATTGTTTATAACAACGTTACCCGTAGTACCAGGATCCCAAATTAGAATTCCATTACCTATATTACGGTCGACATTATTATTAAAACCGCTTCCAGTTACTGTATTTCCGGTAATCCGCGCATTTTTAGTGCCACCGACAAGAATAATCCCGTCTTGGGCGCTGTTTTTTACTATGTTATTAGAGAAAACAATTCCTCCTTTTTGCGCATGAACCACAACTCCAGAGGCATAATAATTACTGCCTGGAACGCCATTATTAGCGATAGTGTTACCATCAACGGTTACATTAGCAATACCGGAAGTTGCTGCAGCCTGAGACGAAGAGAAGCCAAATTGAAGCCCCGGCCCTTTATTATAAGACATCTGGCTGTTCAAAATCCTAACATTCCTTACAAATTCACTAACATTCGGCTCAATATCAATACCGGCGTAAGGAATAGTGCCATTCGAATTTTTAAACACCGAATTTTTGACAAGGACGCCATCAACAGAAGTTAAAGTAAGACCTTGACGACGGTTATTATCAGCTATCACAGAGCAAAGCGTAACGTTAGCAGCACCTGCACCAACATAAACACCGTCACCCCATGCATCCTTAGTGGTAAGACCTTCGATAACCACGTTTTTACCACCCCAAACTTCTATGCCGTGACCATGTTCGCCACCAGTGCCTGAATGTGAATAGCGGTCGCCTTGCACTGTACCGCCAATAATGTTGACATTGGACACATATTCAACCCGAATGACATCATAAATTGACCGGTTACTACCAATTGCTTTAAGGACTGCGCCTGAAGACATTTTTAGGGTGACGCCACTTTTCATCATGACCCGTTTGAAGGTATCAATCATATAAGTTCCGTCTGGGACATAAGCCGTTCCGCCAGTACTGGCTGCTTGGTCTATCGCCGCCTGGATGGCTGTAGTATCGTTACTACTATCGTTTGGTGTCGCACCTTTATCCCTTACGTTAACCACCACGGATGACCCTGGAGTACGTGCACAACTTGCTGTTGTTGCTGGAGGCGGAGTTGTTGTTGTCGTTCCCCCAGATGTTTTAGCGGTTACCGTAGCCGATTGGCTTGAAACATTACCAGCAGCATCATAAGCCGCAACGGTGTAGGAATAGCTTGTCCCTGCTGACAAACCAGTGCTAGGAAAAGACAAATAAGTTGTGTTAGCAAGTTGGCTACCATTACGGAAAATACGGTAACCGCTCACACCTGCATTATCGGTGGATTTGACCCAACTGATATTGATTTGGCTAGCAGAAACTGCGGTAGCCTTAACACTTGCTGGCACAGATGGTGCCTGAGTATCTCCTGCAACTGCTGCCGTTCCATTAACACAATAGGCATAGGTTCTGCCATTGGTCGCTGGGTTTGAATTATTAGTTGCCGAGAAACGCAGCGACTCTTTGCCATTGTTATCAACCCAATGACTGTAACGTCCACCACCTGACGCCCTAATTGCAGCGTGGCCGGTATGACCTGGCCCAATTTCCACACCATTCTCAAACACACGTAATTGAGATCTCACCCAACTGGTTTTGCTATCCGCAGGTGTACCAAATGATTTATTGATCCGATAAGCATAACTACCCTCTTTAATCAGAGAAGACGTGCTAAACGTAATTTTGTTACATGATGCGGTGCTAACTGCGGCAGCCATAGTCAACGGCATGCTTGTAACAGTGGCCGCGGTGACAGTCTGAGTCGTTTTCACTGCGGTTGGTGTAGTGCTTTTAGCGGCTATATTAAATTTATCAATTACACTACCTTTAGTGCATTTGACATCATTAACCCCACCACCGGCAGGACCACATATAAATGAACCGGCAATTGCAGTATCAGAGAAATATAGTTTCAATGCACCTTGATGCATAGCCCTGAATGCTGACCAAGCTGGTTTATTGCACGTTAACCACAAGCATTTACCATCTTGCATAAGGTTTTGACCACCAATACCAGCGGTAACATGAACGACGCCATGCTGCGGATTGCTACGCTCGTAATCAGTGCTATGCGAATTTACATTTAAGACATACTTATTGTAACGGTCACCTAGCGAATCTAGGATACCTTTCAGTTCAGCAGAACCCGCGTAATGACCAGATGAATACGCTGGACGATGTACGAAAGTCACAATAAATTTAATACCTGGCGCTGCTTGCGCTTCCGCCATTAATTTATCCGCTTTAGTCTTCCAATCTGCCCAGGCACCGACCCATGGCTCAGGTAACGTGATAAAACGGGTGTTACCGTAATCAAACCAGTACCAATCCTCACCACCTGCTAAAGGCGAGCCCGGCGAAGCTTGCGAATTTGGTACAGCAAAACGGCCTTTGTAATTTTTGAAATTATCTTTAGCTGTATTACGCGCATCTACATCGCCCCACACTGGCATGTAAGCAGCTTGTTTAGACCATGCCATAACATCGTTAAAATGCTGATGAACTGAAGCTTGGCCGTTTGAACTGCCTAAGCTTAAATCACCTAAACCAATAACAACGGACGGTTTACCTGCGGCAATCATGTCTTGGATAACCCCGGTGTTAAAATAACGTCCGGTATCGCCAATGGTACCTTGCGCGTATACGGTGAAATTTGCCGCACCGCGTGGAGGAGGTGTCTTAAAGTTGCGTTCAGCACTACTACCTATGGAGTAAGCGTACTGGCTATTTTCTTTTAATCCGGTGATCTTGGCTTCCCAAAATGTACCTTTCACCGCAAAAGGCATAGGCGTAGGATGTTTAGCGGCTACCCGAATTTTAGCCCCTGAACCCAATCTATAATTTAGCGCATTTTCACTTGCGGTACCGTGCCAATTGATGGTTACCGAATCTTGGCCAGTAATGGTCCAATGTATTTCATCTGCTGCAATAGCCGTTTTGGCGCAAACCAATGACAGGGCTAGAGGTATGGCTAGAATTTTTTTCATAACAATCTCTCTGAATCTGGGTAATGAGTTAAGTCAACTCATTAAAAAATTTTTGTTTCGGGAGATTCCCTCCCAAAAACGGTGTTGTCAATATCAATCCGCTACAAAACTCAGGCTGGGCATTCGCCCCAAGCATAAAGCTGCCTGCTTTGCTCGCTATCTTGTGCTGCTGGATTGTTTTCAAGAACTGAAAAATTAATGGATTCTTGGAGAGGGGCATCTGAGCCGTTACAGCTTTTAAGACTGATTTCGAACCCCATAGGGTCTATATTGCGAACCCCAACCATGTAGGGGACGTCACTATTGTTGACTAGCGTTTCGACAACAACGACGGGATCGTCGTAAGATTTACTGAACTCAACCCGCGTCCATTTCCCGCTAGCAAAAGCGGCATTGGATTCTTGCGCCTGAGTCTGTAAATTTCGCACCGCAGGATCTTGCTGTGCTTGCACTGTTGCCGAAACGGCAGTCAACGCAAGCGCCGCCGTTAAAGCTGTAAATAACCGCTTCGATGTTGAAGCGAAATGAGGTGGTAAAGTGTTGGAATACATTATTATTTTCCTCGCTGACGATACTGGTGATTCTTGCATTTTATTGAAATATGCGTAAAATCAATTAGTTATTTAGACTTTTTTAGATATTGACAGAGACAATATTAGTCAAGAAGAAAGAAGACTTATGTGAACTGAATCACGGTTTCACAAATATGTGAACTGATTCACGGTTTCACAAATTAGATTAAAAAACCAAAATCCTCTAAAATTAAAAAACAATTTTTTCAATCAGGAACAACCTGGTAGGAAGTCACCTGAAGGCCAAAAGTATCAGCCAATCCTTAACGCTTTCTTAATTAGGCTCCATAAAAATTTTGGAATTTTTTCAAGAAAATCGATAAATTCAAAGTAAGCTTAAAACCAAATTTACTGATATAAAAGGGATTGTAGCGATCGCCATTAAAATCAACAAAGAAAAAATGTTAGAATACGCGGCAGTTTTTTTTCAAAAAAATTCAACAGTTGAAAGCTTTCTAAGCTAGAAATTTTTTTATGATTAATAGTCAAAAATACAGCTTTTTGTTGCTCATGCCATTTGAACGTTAACAAAAAAGCAAGAAAAATAATTAGGGACTTTGTTAACGTGTGCAAAGCAAAACTAAATAGCCCCCAAAAAATTGACCAAACATGTATTAGTGTTTGCAGAGGCTATTGTTGTATATTGACTGTAAAGATTCGAAATATGATTTTGATCGTCAGAATTGATAGTTGCTAAATGTAGCAACCACAAATTTAGCACTAACTAAATAAGTTTAATCATCAGGTTACCCATCAATCAATATATCAATTGGGATAGACAATTTAACACCTAAAATTAGACTTACTTTTATCCTTATATGATTTAGCTTAATTTTGGATGTTTTTTTATATACCATTGATAGATATATAAATTATCATGATTACCGGTAAAAATACTCAAAACTTTTGCTGTCAATAGCGACAAGCCATTAATAGATATCAAGAAACCATAATGCGGGTGCTATTAGTCTTAACTATTGTATTAATGGGATTCGGCAACCTAGCTTTAGCCGATACACTCCAGGAATACACTGTTAAAGCAATTAGGTCGTTAAATTTTGCCCGCTTTACCCAATGGTCTGTAAGTGCCTTGAACACAAGCGAGCGCACAGTCAGTGTATGTGTGTTAGGTAATAAAATTGCCCAGGAAGCTTTTGCGCATATCGACCGCAAGACAATAGGCGATAAAGCCATAAAAATTCTGCATCCAAACCAATTAAAGAATTTTCGGCAATGCCAAATCATTTATTTAAGCCAGCTAGATCCACAAACAAGTTTGGAAATACTATCTAAAATTGGCTATATGGCTGTGTTGACGATAGGGGAAGATAAGGATTTCTTAAAGAATGGCGGGATGATTCAATTGGAGATGGCGGACGGTAAGATCAACATGAATATTAACTTAGTTGCCGTGCGTCGGGCTGGACTTGAAATCAGCTCTCGCGCCCTGAAACTGGCAAAAATTGTTGAATATTAAATAGGCCAAACTTACTAACTATTTTGCCTATCAAACAACAGACATCTTAAATCAAGGTTAGCATGCAAAATATCAAACAATGGTCGCTGTTTCAAGTTAGACCGGCTGCCAAAATATTTATCTCCGAATTTTTAGCAAATTCAGTTTTTGAATGCTTGCTAAGTATTTTTGCCCTGTGGACAATCCTTTCTCATTTCGCAAGAATTTTCAATTTATCGCTATCTAGCCTGGTTTTATCTTTCAGTGTTTTACTGCTGCTGATTGGTTTATTACTGGGGAAGATGGTTTATGCCAGATACCGGAACGCTGACATTATTATCGACCCCATCGAAAACCCTACTTTAATAACATTAGTTGTTTTGATGCTTATGGGTGCAACCTTAGCTTTAGGTGCTATCCGCCCAGATACCGATGATGTTGATTATACGTCCCAAATCCTCTATTTTTTTAATCACCCGAACATCCCAATAGATTTATTACGTCATGATCACGGGATGATCGATATCCCTTTTTCCTGGCCGATTTATATTTTTTATTCGCTGGAATTGCTGTGCGCTTATATCGCCATCATTTTTCACATCCCTTTTCTTGATGTTTTTTACTATCTATTACCTGTACTTGGCGGATTATTAATTCCTTTGGCATGGTTTTTAGCTTTTACCAAATTTTCGCGCCAAACTATCATCGCGGTACTTGCCGCCACCGCTGTTTGTGTATTTTTAAGCCTTAATGGATCTCCACATCGTTCATTTGGAAACTTTGCCTTTGTCCGTATCTGGCAAGGAAAAACGATGCTAATGTCCATCATGTCACCGTTATTTATTGCTTTCATCATTGATTTTTTTCGCTTTCCAACATTAAATCATTGGCTCCGCCTAGTTATGCTAATGATTGCCGGAAGTGGTTTGACTGCCATGTCCGCTTTCTATTTACCTTTTCTAGGTATCGCGGGCGTTAGTTATTGGCTCACCCAAAAAGATAAGTCAATTAAGCAGCTAGCTTTATTTTTTTCAAGCTATTTTTACTTGGTTCTGGTTGCTGTTTATTTTAAGTCTGTGGTGAATAAAGACGCGATTGCTTTTCACGGGCAAGCACGTTGGCCTACTGATTTTGTTGGCCAATTTAAAATGGTTTTTATCGACATTTGGAGTTGGCCCAGCTTTGCATTTATATTTTTTAGCGTACTTGGCCTGATTTTGGCAAAACCGCTTGAACGCCGGTTTGTGCTTTACTGGTTATTTGGAACAATAGCGCTGCTTTTAAATCCACTTGTATTTCCTTTTATTAGCAGCCACATCACCACTTTAAATAACTACTGGCGCTTATTTTATCTATTGCCGTTTCCATTTGTAGTTGGTTTTTGCTTAATCGCCTTAGATAATAAATTTTCATTGCCAACTAAGCCAGCCTGGATATATTCAGCTTTTCTCGGGGCAATTTGCTTTACCGTACTTGGCAATACGTATCCAAACCGATATTTAATGGACTACGCGACTTACTCCAAAATTAATTTTGCATTTGGTGATTACAAAATATATCCAGAATTAAATTCAGATGTGCAACAAATTATCAAAACGAGCCAGCCGGGTTTGATGTTAGCGCCTTATCTTTACAGCGCAACTATACCTATTTACACCTCCGAAATACCACAAGTTTCAGTTCGTTATTACATGATTTCAAGTTTAGCGGCTGGTTTTGGCGAAGATAAAATTGAGGCTAAAAAGAAAATTAAAGCTATCCAATATATCTCAGGAGAATCTGCAGATGGCTTGCCAGAAACAATCACTATAATTGGAAAAGATTTAGCTACGATTATTATTAACCCTAAGACAACAGCTTTTTCAAATTGGCCAATATTAGTAGAAACCTTGAAAACCAATAATTTCAAACTAATTTTACAAACTTCGCGTTTTTTGCTTTATGCCAAATAGTTAGCGCAAACTCCCAAATTTTAGTGGGACAACGGTAGCACGCCATCGTCATGTTACCATTTCCTATCGCACTGAATTTATTTCCCAACTATGCCTGTGGTTTTATAAAAACCGAAAATAACAGGCTAAAATACTATATATTTAGGGAACAATTAATCCCTAGCCAATTTTATCCTTGTCGTTGATCGCATTTTTTAACGACCCTATTTTGAGAGAGAATTTAATATGACAAAACCTGCGGTTGCACCTTTGTGCATAGATTGCGATGGAACGCTGATACGCACGGATTTATTGCATGAAGCCGTCTTGCTGATGCTTAAACAGTATCCATTAGGGATTTTTTTTCTCCCGTTCTGGTTGTTAAAAGGTAAGGCTTACTTAAAAGCCCGGATTGCCGAACATGTCGACTTCAATTGGGCGGTATTGCCTTATCGTGAAGACATAATTGCCCTAATCCAGGAAGCCCGCCAAGAAGGCACTCCGGTAATATTGGTGACCGCTTCGCCAGAAAAATGGGCCGATGGGATTGCAGAACACTTGGGATTTTTTGATGACGTGCTGGCAACGCGCGACAAACTTAACCTTTCGGGGAAAAACAAAGCGCAGGAATTGGTGAAGCTTTATGGCGAACACAATTTCGACTACGCAGGAAATGCCGCGGCCGACTTTCCTGTCTGGAAAGCAGCGCGTGGAGCGATTATCGTCAACAATAGCAAAAGCTTTATTAAAAAAGCAAGAGCGACCAACACTAATATTGTCAAAATCGTGCCTAGCAAATCAGGAGGCTTTTTAACCTATATTAAAGCATTACGCGTCCACCAATGGTTGAAAAATTTCCTGATTTTCGTACCCTTGTTGGCAGCCCATCAGATGAATAACCCGAATAGCTTATGGCAAGCGGTATTGGCCTTTTTTGCTTTTAGCACTTGTGCGTCGGTCGTTTATATTATAAACGACCTGCTTGACCTGGAATCAGACCGGCAACATATCCGCAAACGTAAGCGGCCTTTTGCGGCCTGTACGATACCTGTAGTTAATGGTGTTATCCTGGCACCGTTACTGCTGGGTGTATCTGTCATCTTATCGTTATTATTACCACCACAATTTATCCTGGTGCTGGCTCTTTATTTCGCCATGACGGTTGCTTATTCCGTGCGGTTAAAACGCCAAGTCATTGTAGATGTCATGATGTTGGCAAGCTTGTATACCATGCGGATTATTGCCGGAGCAGCAGCTACCAATATCACCCCATCCTTCTGGTTATTGGCATTTTCAATGTTCATCTTCCTGAGCTTGGCCTTGGTAAAACGCTATTCCGAGCTTCTGGTCACCTTGGAACAAAATAAAGATGAAGCCCCAGGCCGTGGCTATGCGGTAACCGACTTGCCAGTATTAATGGCTATAGGTGTAAGTTCCAGCATGATTGCCGTTTTGGTTTTTGCCTTTTACCTTAATTTGCCTGAAGTTAATGGCATGTATCCACATAAACGCTGGCTATGGCTGATTTCCCCGATATTGCTTTATTGGCTATCACGTATCTGGATGAAAACACACCGTGGGGAAATCGACGACGACCCCATCGTATTCGCCGTCAAAGACTGGCAAAGTTTAGTGGTATTTGCCATTTGCGCCTGCTGTTTTGTTGCGGCATCTGTAACGTAACAATCTTAGCCAAATCTATTCAGCATAACCACTCTTAAAAAAGTGGTTATGCCTTAAGGGTTAACTATCACTAATAGCCTGAACCCGACGATTTACTCTTCTAAATAACTCTTTAGAAGAGTTAACTTATGCCTCTGTAAACTTGCTCATTATTATTGCCTGTAGAAGCACCACATTGGACTGAATGTAATAAAGCCTAACGAACCGCTACATTCCGAATACACCAATTTATACAGGTAACCATCCTTGTTATAGTTCGATACCCTCATCTAATACGAAAAGGAGCAAGACATCCTTCGAATTGAAACAAATCTGGTTTATCATCAAACATTGCCAAATCCAGGCCTAGAGCTGATAACTTGTTCAGAATACTAAGGCTAGTAGGTAAGCTATAGTTCATATTTTATTTAATCGGATTAACGCGATGGAAAATCAAGATATTTCTAGTTACACACGTAAAGCTGCTTTCGGGATAACCGTTCTATTCTTGCTTATCTTTCTTGCCGGTACTTGGTTTACCGTTGATGCGACCGAACGCGGCGTAGTACTGCGGATGGGCGCACTATCTCATGTTGCCAAACCCGGCTTGGGATTTAAATTGCCAATGATAGATACGGTTGAGAAAGTCTCCATGCAAACGAATACTTTTCATTTAAAAATGAACTCGTATTCTTCTGACCAGCAATCGGCAGATGTGGATGTGAGTGTGACTTTACATGTCTCGCCTGACCACGTCGATTCCCTTTATGAACGCTTCCAAAGCCTTGAATCGCTGGTCAAAAGGCTAATAGAACCGATAGTGAAACAACAAGCCAAAATTATCTTTGGCCGCTATACCGCAGTTAGGGCGATCCAAGAACGTGCCCTGCTCAACAGTGATGTCTTAAATGCCATTACTGCGGCACTTAAGGGGGAAACCTCTGTGGTATTGGAAAGTGTGCAACTAGAAGATATTAAATTTTCCAGCGCGTATGAAGAGTCTGTCGAACAACGTATGTTGGCTGAAGTGGAAGTATTAAAGCTAAGGCAAAATGCCGAACGTGAAAAAGTGCAAGCGCAAATCAAAATAACCCAGGCTCAAGCTGATGCTCAAGCAGTTAGGGAAGCCGCAGAAGCTGAAGCGGATTCAATCCGGGTAAAAGGCGAAGCGGAAGCGGATGCCATTAAAGCTAGAGGCGCAGCATTACGTGATAACCCAAATTTAATCGGATTAGTCCAAGCCGAACGCTGGAATGGTGAATTACCCAGTACAATGGTACCCGGTGCAGCTGTTCCGATGATAAATATTTCGCCGAAAGCTAAGACTGAATAATCAACATACTTTAATTTAACATACCACTCAACACCATGAACCAATTAGCAACCTATCTACTATGGATTATGATCGCTGTACTGGGCGCATCGGCCCTGGGTGGTATTGCCCTTAATCGCGGCGAACCCATCAACGCTTTGTGGTTTATAACCGCCGCCTTGTGTATTTACACTATTGCTTATCGCTTCTATGCGGCCTGGATTGCTGCGACTGTTTTAACTGTCGATGAAACCCGTGCCACTCCAGCCGAACGCTTAAATAACGGCCATGATTTTGTCCCAACCAATCGGTGGATTGTTTTCGGCCACCATTTTGCTGCAATTGCTGGCCCTGGCCCCCTAGTTGGCCCGACGTTGGCGGCTCAGTTTGGCTATTTGCCGGGAACACTATGGCTATTGTTCGGTGCCGTATTGGGTGGCTGTGTACAAGATATGGTGACCTTATTTTTTTCCACCCGCCGCAACGCTAAAAGTTTAGGTCAAATGGCACGTGATGAATTAGGGGCATTGGGTGGCACGGCGGCATTAATCGGCACTTTTTCGATTATGATTATTTTGATAGCTGTGCTGGGTTTGGTGGTGGTAAATGCCATGAAGCACAGCCCCTGGGCAACTTTTACTGTTGCCGCTACGATTCCTATAGCAATGGTGGTCGGATTTTATATGCGCTACCTGCGTCCAGGACAGGTGCTGGAAGCTTCGGGAATTGGAGTCGCTTTGTTACTGTTGGCCGTAGCGTCAGGCGGTTGGATAGACCACCAGGAAACGCTACGCGTCTGGTTTGATCACGAAGGTTTATTTCTGGCCTTCGGCGTGATGATTTACGGTTTTGCGGCAGCTATATTACCGGTATGGCTATTGCTTGCACCGCGTGATTATCTATCGACATACATGAAGCTCGGCACTATTACCTTATTAGCCGTGGCCATTGTAGTATTACAACCCGAAGTAAAAATGCCCGCGTTAACCCAGTTTATCGACGGTACCGGCCCAATCTTTGGCGGCAAATTATTTCCCTTTGTATTCATTACTATTGCTTGTGGTGCAATTTCTGGCTTCCACGCCTTGATCGCTTCCGGCACGACACCAAAATTACTTGCGAACGAACGAGACATCCGCATGATTGGCTACGGCGGCATGGTGTTGGAATCCATGGTGGCAGTCATGGCACTGATCGCTGCGACGGTACTTGATCCCGGAATCTATTTTGCTATCAACAGCTCGGCCGGAATAGTTGGCGCAGAAGCCACACAAGCGGTTGCTACCATCTCTGCCTGGGGCTTTCCAGTTACTGTAGAACAAATGCAAGTTTTAGCCCAGCAAATGGGCGAAGCAAGCCTTTTTGCCCGTACTGGCGGCGCGCCTTCATTGGCGGTGGGTATGGCAAGCATATTTGGCAGCGCTTTTGGCGATAGCTTGCTAGCCATGTGGTATCACTTCGCCATTATGTTTGAAGCCATTTTTATCCTGACCACATTAGATGCCGGCACCCGTGTGGGACGCTTTATGTTGCAGGATATGCTCGGCAATATTTTCCCCAAGTTGGGCGAAACCTCGTGGACACCCTCGGTTATCTTAAGCAGCGCCTTAGTAGTTATGGCGTGGGGGTATTTTCTCTACATCGGCGTCATTGACCCTAATGGCGGAGTCAATATCCTCTGGCCGCTATTCGGCATTGCCAATCAGATGTTGGCGGCGATTGCCTTGTCCGTCGCAACCGGTATCTTGGTTAAATCAGGCAAACTAAAATATGCCTGGGTAACCGCATTACCTCTCACTTGGCTAATTACTATAACCACTACCGCCGCTTGGCAAAAAATCACTAGCGATGACATCCGTATCGGTTTTTTTGCTGCGGCAGATGATTTAACCAGCAAACTTGCAGCAGGTAGCTTAACCGCAGAAAAAGTGCAATTAGCCCCCAAACTGATATTCAACTTACATTTGGATGCTTACATCACTTTGTTTTTAGTGACAGTGCTTTGGTTAATTGTGCTAGATATGCTACGTGTGGTAATACGCTTTCAATTGGGCAAACCGGTATTGCCATTAAGCGAGACCGAACATAGCCCCAGCGGTTTGGTTGAAGAGTGGGTACGGGATTGATAGGCAAAAAATTACGGTTTCTCTGGCAAGGCATTCGCCAGTTATCGGGCGATGATGCTTATGAACGCTATTTGCAACATTTTGCTACACACCATCGACATACTGGCGAAAAACCATTAACTAAAGTGGAGTTTTTTAAACGTTGGCAAGACGGTTTATGGGACGGAGTTAAGCGCTGTTGTTAACACATTGATTATTTAGCTATTTGACAAACTCAGCGCCCCTTTTTGCAGCTAAAAAATCCAGGCTTCATTCCCCTTCATTTGCGCTTTAATACCTTAAAGTTGCTGCCCACAATTCTTCCTACCCCCAGTTAATATAATTCAATTTCACACCGTCATGTATATTGGATATTTCGCTTATTTGTACATCAACACTATTAAGCATCGAGTAAATTTTCGTTCAAGTTTGATTATTGCTAAACCTTAAATATCATAAGGTTATTATCGAATCATCGAGCTCCAATAGACCGCCTCGGCAACGACAGTTTCAATAGCTGGTAACGCCCAATTATCCTGTTCAATGAAATAAATACGGTCGTCAATTGGTGCTCTTAACGTATCGACAATTCCCCTGTTTAAAAGCCCAACTGCCGCCAGTGGCAGCGGATGTCCCCAGCGTGTTAATCTTAAGTCCACAATGTCCTGATCAGATAACTGGTAAAACGGATATATCTCATTCTTTATTTGTGCGGACATTTTAGCTCTCATATCCGCATAGGCATCCTGGACATACAATTCTGCCCGACCACGATGATAAGGAAATGCTTGGTAAAAACTAAGTACGGTCTTTTGTTGGTCGGGAGATGAATAGTTAGCATTGATAACATCAGTAATACCGCGATTTTTTGCATAAGCAGCAATATCGTTAGGATCACTTTTGCCTGCTCCAAGCCAATACAGATCGTAATCTGATTCTTTAATAGGGCGATTAATGCGTTTAAAGATAAACTGCTTTTATTTCGGTTAATTTTTTATTCATCATTTTCTAAGCCATTGATTGACTCTACCTGCCGGTCTTCGCTCTGCGATAGCATGAGCTAATAAGGGTAATGCAATAGTGGCATCGCAATAACATTCTACAGAGAAACCATCGCTTTTTTGCTTCCCCCATGAAACGCCTTCAGAAAGGCTGGCGCCGGACGAGCCGCCCCATTGTGGTGAGTCAGCTGTGATTTGGAGGGTATATTTGTGCGGACAGAATGTCCTGTTTAGTGAGTTTCGTTGAATCGTAACACGTCTTTGGCTTGCTATAGCGGTACCGAAAAGAAAATCAGCACTGACCGCAAAAGTTTGAATAAAGTCTTTTGGAACACCACCACCTATATAAATCACCCCGGTTTCATCGACTTTGAGAGACATGAACTCAACATAATCCTGAACGGCATCAATAAGCAAATCCTGTCCACGACTTTTTGATATGAGGACAGCATCACCGAATGCACTATCTAAAAGTGCCGGACTGAAGACAGGAACATCCAAACGGGCCGCGGAACTCAGAATACAATTGACACCTCTGTCTAACAACCACTGACCAAACTTTTGTAGTAAGGTTCTTGATGAATGCCGAACATCCGGACTCAGGGTTGCAAAAAAATCAGCGATCAATTCCGTCATGCTGACGTAATCCTTTTCCGCTAAATATACATCGTAGAAGCGATTGTATCCGGCATCCCTCAAGGTTCGGTCATCAATGCCTGGTTGACATTGATGGATTTGATAGCCAAGTGCATCAATCAGGTCTTCAGAGATGTTAGCACCAGTAGATACGAGCACATCAATAAGGCCATTTTCAATTAACCATGCTACTAAGCGTGATTGTCCGGCAACAGCCAGAGAGCCAGCCAAGCCCATAAATATTGTCACGCGGGGATCATCCAACATACACTCTAAAACGTGGAGCGCCTGACCGAGAGTTTTCCCTTGTGCACTGGTTTGGCTCATTCGCTTAAGTAAAGAAGAAATTGAAGCGCCCTGAATTACATCAATTGGCTTCATTGTCGAGTAAAGTGAAATCTCATCAGGGATGTTCATTGCACAATTTTTCCTTCAGGGGAGATGTAATTATAAAAATTGTCAACAAGTGTCGGTAACTCACAAGCCGTCAAGACCGGATGGTCGGGGCGGATGATTACAAATGGGCGTATGTCTAAAAATTCATCTTTAGCGAGAAGATTTTCAACAACTTGTTGAATTGAGTGTTGAGAAAATGCAAATAGTGTTTTGAGTTCACTTTTTGAACCATGACCGGGATCATCGAAAGCGCAGGCGTATTGAAAGGTTGTATTTTCATCTGCGTAGCGCGAAATAAAACTAAGGGCTTTGCGTGCTAGCTGCTCCTTCATGAAATCGTAAGCACTGACATCGGCTATATTGGTATGCTCAAAAAAAGGTAGTAGGCGAAGCCATCGTTGATCCAAAGAATTAAACGAAGAAACGGGGTCAACCTTTGAGCCAGATGAGGAAGGGAGTGTAACTTCGAACATTATCCAAACATAAGCTGAATAGTACTCGCCTCGTGAAGGTAACATTGGGAGGACTGCATCGATATACTCAATAACGTAATCGTATTTACCACTTTCTAAAGCCGCCTTTTGAGCGCTTGGGAGTGGTCGATCAGCAACTTCATCCACTGACACAATCGTGCCAATGAGTGCCATACGTCTCGCAATTCCATGTTGCCCATCTCTCTGAGTTACCGGTGTTTTCCCCCAAACTAAATTGCG
This sequence comes from Methyloglobulus sp., assembly GCA_965247625.1. Taxonomy (GTDB): domain Bacteria; phylum Pseudomonadota; class Gammaproteobacteria; order Methylococcales; family Methylomonadaceae; genus Methyloglobulus. Next base: position 519,466 of record CBDFHL010000002.1, read on the forward strand.
AAGTACGGGTAATTGATCGGAAGTTAGGTAAACGGGTAGAGAGTTATTTTCGTCACCATAGCCGTATTGCAGCATCAAGGCAGCATTTTCAGGTTTCGATGCCGTCCATAATTTGCAACCACAAATAGGAATACTTGGCCCCCAAAGTAACCAACAGTCGAAGATGAAGCTCTGGAGAGCCTGCCAGGACGGTAATGCATCATCGCTCACGGATTGGCTGAAAGCCTTAAGGACAGTCGTCCAGTCTTCATCAAAACGGTCAAGGAGACCAGTTAAGAGATGGATTGGGGCTAAAAATCCTTCGGCTATTTGGACAGGGATTAAAAAACGGTTTGATTTTTCATTAATCTCGAATTTCTTCAAGGCTTGAAAATAGTTCAGTATTCCATCCTTTGTACGCTGAAGTTCAAAGCCAGTTTGAATCTTAAGGTACGATTTCTCAGTATTTTCTCCTTTGATACGAGCGGCAATTGATTCAACGTAATTCCAAAAATGTTCGTCACCTTGTTGTTTATCGCTGGAGGAGTTGGATAGTAGGGACACCTCGATTCGGATTCGAGCTATGGTTAGATCGTCGAGTTTATATGATTGAGCAATTCTGGAACATTGGTGCTGTTCCTGTATTAATTGTTGCGGCGACGGCTTTAAGCATTCGCGGAGTAGCTTAGCTTCCACTGTATCGTCAGGTAAATTGACTTTAATGTTTTTGGTAGTGGAGGCATCATCTTCATCCAATTCAAAATTATCCCAATCAGGAGCCAGATAATACCCACTTTTAATTGTACGGGGAAATTTGACGATTCTCGGCCAAATATTAAGTGTCCCCAAAGAATTACTAATGTCAATTTCCAAACGTCCGCCTGAATAACCGTGGATTCGTTTTTCTTTTCCATCATATGCTTCAGGACTAAAAAGAGCTGCCCCTTGAGCCATTCGAATGGTTTCTTGTCCACCCGTTCGGATATATTCTAAGGCACTTTCGTGCATGTGACCGTGCAGGTGAATTAAGAACCGTTCTGGTTGAGCAAGCTCTTTATAAAATTGCTTTTGCTTTTCTTCATTCAACCAATTAGATGGGTGATGGGTAAGGAGGATAGCGCTGTGATGTGCATTACACCATTTTCCTGCATCGCCATTGCAGACTTTATTTAGCTGAGCTAAGTCAAGGTCAAGGTTTCCCTTGGAAATTTTCGTTTTCTAACTGAAGGAAGGCAGAGTTGAGACCAACGATACCAAGGCGAATATAATCTTTTTCAACTGTCATGGAAAAGTCGCCGGGCATGATACCTTCCTGCCAAGAATTGTACCATTCATGTTTATGGGTTTTTCGCCAATTACCGTACCACGTAGAATAGGGTTTGAATGCTTCCACGACCATTTTGCGACAAGAATTTTTTTCCGTTTTCCAGAACTCTATTTGCAAATCTTTGTTTGAATGCCACTGGCGCAATGCAAACAAGTCTGATCGGGATTTTTTTGTAGGTCGCTGAAGATCATGATTACCAGGTACAGCGATGAGGACTGGATTGTGTCCAAGTTGATCAAGCTCTTTCCAAACTCCCTGTAATACATTATCCACAATATCGAAGTCTTGTTTAGACCCCTGAAATGCTAAATCGCCAGTGAAAAATACCAGATCTAGTGACTTGGTTCGCTTTGAAAGTTTCTTTAGGTCGGCAAAAAATTTTTCGCGTACATTACCCCATAAACGATCATGTTCAGGTGTTCCGGCATGAAGGTCGGTTAAGTGCAGCCAGCTAATGGATTTCATTTTGAAAATTCTGAGTTTAGGTTTAATTTGTTATTCAAAATAAATACCTATTCAATTAGGAAAAAGTCTATTTGGTCATTATGGTAGGTTTGTAACGATCTTTCAAAACCATTTTTAAATGGTAACCGACAAATGAGACTTTTTGCTTGCTAGATTTGAAGAGCAAATACTCAAAGATGGGAAAAACTGTCATGGATGGTTCATAGAGTGCGAACCTAAAGGCCAAGAACTTATTTTTGAACATCTTGGCTTTCACGAAATTGCTATTACATATCGGCAACCTCCAATGTTAGGACAATCATTGTACAATTTAGCCGATGCGCCAGATTTGCGCCTTATGTATAAAGAGTTCGGCTGTCAGTATAACGAACCTAAATTGAGCTGCGAGGCATTTATGAATGCTGTAGATTGGATTTTTCGTACGGTTTATTTTATTGAAAGTCCGAAAGATTCTGTTTTTTTTCAAGACATACAAAAGCAAGTTCTCAATTTTCAAAATGGTTTTCTTTCTATTAGAAATTCTAATCATGCAAGCCATCCACTAGCCCAATTTTACGGCTCGCCAAAAACCTCGTAGGGCTAATAAGTATTGTAATTCCAGATAAAATGGGGTAAGTACACAACATCATTTCGCCTTTTAAATCTGAAAATATTAATTGTCATCGTCCGGGCGACATTAATGATGCTGATGCTTATTTTCCGAGTATCCATAACCTGGATTGCCATAGGTTGACGATTGGCAATAGTGACAAAATACCCTAGCTAAACCTTAATCTACTTGCCTTACCAAACGGAAACCTAAATCATGGGTACGGGTAACGGGTAACGCGCTAAATCGCACTGTTGAACGTAGCGTATCTGCTTTGCCTACCCAGCTGCCGCCTCGATAAATCTTGTACTTACCAGTGCCTGAGCCTGTGGGGTTTTTCTCTGGGCTGTTTTTGTAATAATCAGGGTCATACCAATCTTGTACCCACTCCCAAACATTGCCGTGCATGTCATATAAGCCCCAATCGTTAGGTTGCTTTAAACCGACTTCGTGCGAACTGCCTTTATATCCGAGATTACCAAACCAGGCATATTCCGCTAATGATTTAGCATCATTCCCAAAAGAATAATCATCTGTGCTACCTGATCTTGCGGCATATTCCCACTCGGCTTCAGTTGGCAAACGGAACAAATCAGCGCCATCTTTTTTATTCAGGTTGCTAATATACGTTTGTACATCATTCCAGCTCACCCGGTCTACTGGCCGGTTTTCACTTTTCACCTTGCTTGGATTATTGCCCATGAGGCTTTCCCATTGTTTTTGGGTAATTTCCGTTTCACTTAAGTAAAACGGTTTCTCAATACAAACCCGATGACTGGGTGATTCGATTGAAGTCCTTTCAGTTGGTACCTTGTTATTGCCCATTTGAAAACATCCCGGTTGAATCAAAATAAATTTAATGCCTTGAAAATTTTTACTGTCTAGTGCCAAAGCGGTTTGTAGCCAGCAAACCGACATAAAAAAGATAAATAAAGCTTTTATAGCTATGCTTCTTTGTAAAAAATTGGCTTTCATGGCGACTCTCCTGAATCATAGAACTGCGATCAATCAAAGTTGAGCGGGCTGGGGGCTTCTAATGGTAATTCTGTTAGAGTCAAAGAGCAATGGCCTCTTGACACCAAAATCCTATAGTTTTCAAGATATAAAAATAAACAACGAGTAATTGATGCACCATACTATGATCAATTAGAAACGTGAACAGAGATGACAATTTTGCTTTAAAATGAACCCAATAATAATTTGTTGTAGCAAACCTTAAAACAGATGCTACCAACGTAAATTCTTAAACTTTTGATTAACTTAATGAGCCAACACAAACCTTTAACCATCGCTTTTAGTGCAGGTGAATCGTCCGGTGACCAACATGCCGCCAATATGTTTTTAGAGCTAAAAAGACATCAGCCCGGCATTAAAGGTATTGGTATGGGCGGTGCAAAAATGGAACGGGCAGGCATTGATATCTGTTACGATTCATCTGCAATCGGCGTTATCGGCTTAGTAGAAATCGCCAAACATTTTATCGATATCATCCGGGCTTATAAAACCATGCAAACGCTATTGCTGGACGAAAAACCTGATCTCCTGGTTTGCGTGGATTATAAAGAATTCAATTTCAAACTAGCCCGATTTGCGAAACAGCATGGCATTAAAGTACTGTTTTATGTCAGCCCACAAGTTTGGGCATGGCGGCCAGGTCGAGTCCAGCAATACGGTAAGGTTATCGATATGATGGCGGTTATTTTCCCGTTTGAAGTGCCTTATTATGAAAAGGAAAATGTCCCTGTCCGTTATGTAGGCCATCCTTCTGTGGGCAAGACTAAAGCGCAGCTTACCCGACATGAAGCTTTCAATAATTTCGGATTAGGCCATGCCCAACCGATTATCGGCATTTTACCCGGAAGCCGAGCCAATGAAGTCGAACGCATGTTGCCAGTGATGTTGGATGCCGCACGCAAATTACAAAATGACTATCCGGGAATTCATTTTCTTCTACCACAAGCCGATAGCATATCAGATGCCCTGTTGGAAAAGTATTTACGCAATGCCCACTTAATGATTACGGTTATAAAAAACAAACCTTACGATGTCATCCAGTGTTGCGATGTCATCATGACCACATCAGGCACAGCAAGCTTGGAAATCGCCCTGCTGAATGTACCCATGGTCATCGCCTATAAATTGGCACCGTTAAGCTATTGGCTAGGTCGGTTATTAATTAAAACGCCCTACATAGGCTTACCCAATATTATCTTGGGCAAACCAGCAGTTAAAGAACTGATCCAACGCGATGCTTCTGCCGAAAACTTAGTAAAAGAACTCAAAAAAATACTCAGCGACAAACTTTATCAAGAAAGAATAAAACAAAATATGGCTGAGGTAAAAAACCACCTAGGGAATAGTGACGGCTCCAAAAACATGGCATTACTTGCCCTAGAGATGCTGGGAATGAAAAAAGCTGATGATTTAACTGATTTTTTTGCAAACTTAGAATTTTAATCATCACTTCTGGTTAATGTTATTCGAACATTAATCCCTAACCCAAAGGATAATCAGTATGTTCCGACCTTTTTTGATTTTATTGTTGTTTACACTCAATGGTACTGCTTTCATGGCCACAGCAAACGCCGAACCCAAGACAGAAAGTCACTATCCTAAGTCGATACAGGTTTCCGGGGTTGGCAAAATATCGGTAAAACCCGATAAAGCAGATTTGGTGCTTTCCATCGAAGTTCAGGCAAAAACTGCAGAATCTGCGCGACAACAAGCCGCGACGGCAACGGATGCACTATTAAAAGCAGTCAAGGCATCCGGCATTGAAGTCAAAGATATTCAAACTCGCTCAGTGTCGCTCTATCCAAATTATTCACCTGATGGCGGTAATAAAATCGTCAGCTATCAATTGACCAATCAGGTTGCTGTAGTCATCCGTGATATCAATAAAGTCAGCGATATTATAGATTCCGCTGTAAAAGCCGGTGGTAACCTGGTTCGGGTACAGGGCGTAGGTTTTGCAGTGGATGACCCTGATTTTGCTATGGTGGGAGCGCGGGAAAAAGCCTATGCCAACGCCAAGGCTAAAGCGGAACAGTATGCAAAATTAGCTGGGTTGTCGCTGGGATCACCGTTACATATTAGCGAAAGCACCAATTCATTATCTATGCCTGTGCCTTATGCAGAAGCACGAACAATGAAAGCAGCTATGCTAGATAGGGCAGCCACACCTGTTGAAGCAGGGGAACAAGAAATCACAGTTAATGTCGAGGTAATGTTCGGCATAGACTAATCCTCCCCGTATTCGCCTAAGGTAACCACACTAGTGAGAACTGACAATTCCGGATGTTTGGGGTAATACACAAATCTAACAAGCAGCATTTTGTTACTGCGCATATTAAAAAATAATATTAATTTTGATCGCTAAATCCTGTCTTCTTTATCACCCAGATACCGCCGACGATGCAATTAAGCAATTGCATATCGAAGCGCGGGCAATGTACCAAAAGAATAGCCTTGCGCTCCATTTTGATTTGTATGGCACTATAGGCGGTTTATTTATCCCCGATGTTAAGCCACCAAGTGAAGCTGATAATCTTTGGCAACATACTTGTTTTGAGGCATTTATCGCGGTGCATGAAGAACCCGAATATTACGAATTTAACTTTTCCCCTTCAGGCAAATGGGCAGCTTACGCATTCAATGATTATCGCGCCCGTAAAGCCTGGAAAATAAGTAATCCACCGACTATAACCTGTGTACGTAGTGCTGAACGTTTATCATTATTGGCAACAATTTCTAATCAAGACTTACCCGAAAATCCGTTTGCTAGATGCTATCGCTTAGGTTTAAGTGCCGTAGTAGAAACTAAAGCGCATAACCTGTCGTACTGGGCGCTATTTCATCCAGCAGGTAAACCCGATTTTCATCGCCGCAACGGGTTTACCCTATCTTTGAATCCGATTTAATTGAAATACGTTATGAAATTTGGCATCGACCGACTCATTGAAGACCAATCTCTGCGCAAGCCATTGTTAGGAAAACGCGTAGCGCTATTGGCACATCCCGCCTCAGTTACCTCAAATTTAACCCATAGCCTGGATGCTTTAGCCGCATTGCCAAACATTAAACTAAGCGCTGCCTTTGGCCCACAACACGGCTTACGCGGAGATAAGCAAGATAATATGATGGAATCCGAGGATTTCATCGACCCAACTCATGGTATTCCCGTATTCAGCTTATACGGTGATGTGCGCCGCCCCACCGATGCAATGATGGACAGCTTTGATGTAATACTTATCGACTTGCAAGATCTAGGCTGCCGTATTTATACCTTTATTACAACCTTAAGGTATGTGTTGGAAGCCGCCGCCAAGCACAACAAATCTGTTTGGATACTAGATCGGCCCAATCCTGCAGGCCGCCCCACCGAAGGCTTAACCTTAAGGCAAGGCTGGGAAAGCTTTGTCGGTGCAGGAGCAATGCCTATGCGCCACGGCCTGACCATGGCGGAACTGGCGTGCTGGTTTATCGCCACATTGAAACTTGATGTCGATTGCCAGACAATCACGATGCAGGGTTGGCAACCAAAATTTGCTCCAGGTTATGGCTGGCCTTTGGGCGAGCGCACCTGGATAAACCCCAGTCCGAACGCACCCAATTTATGGATGACCCGTTGTTATTCCGGTACCGTTATGCTGGAGGGTGCCACACTTTCAGAAGGTCGTGGCACTACTCGACCACTAGAAATATTTGGTGCACCGGATATTGATGCCCACGCTTTGATCAATACCATGTATAAGCTTGCACCGAACTGGCTTCAGGGCTGCAAGTTACGAGAATGCTGGTTTGAACCGACTTTTCACAAACATGCCGGCAAACTGTGCGCCGGGGTTCAAATCCATGTTGAAGATGCCAGTTACAACCATCAGAACTTTCGCCCTTGGCGCTTACAAGCCTTAGCTTTCAAAGCATTACGCCTATTACAGCCTGATTACCAGATTTGGCGGGATTTTCCTTATGAATATGAATTGGATCGGCTGGCTATTGATGTTATCAACGGATCGACCTTACTGCGGGAATGGGTTGATGATGCTCATTCTTTGTCAGAAGATTTAGATAAGCTGGCTACCACAGATGAGCAAGCGTGGGCGGATACTAGACAGGAGTTTTTACTTTATTGATAGCTGAACTTTAGATTTACCAGCAGAGCAATTAAATACACCTGCTGGTATTACTGTATGTAAGTAACAGAGTTATTTGAAAATAACCAAAGTTACCTTAGAACCATCCTTAGCGTTTGACAATGACTTTACCGTCAATAATCAACTCAGAAATTCCACCTTTAGCTGACTCAACTTTACAGGACGCTTTTTTGAAGCCACCTTTTTGGCTGTTTTCACCGTCCCACGTCATAACAATTGAGTTTTCATCGGTCTTCATACCTGAGTTACCATAAACCTGTTCGCTAGTTTCTTTCTTTATGGCTTTTGGGCAGACATCAGAGGCCATGGTTACCAAGTTATAAGTATTTCGGATCATGGCTGAGTTTTCTTTTTCTTCGTTAGATTGGTTTTTACTCAATCCAACTAAAAGAAAACCAACAAGAATCGCACCGACTACTGCCATCATCAATTTTGTCGATTCCGACATTTTTTCATTTTCTGGTTCTTCTGACATGTGTTTTACCTCGTGTTAGTTAATCATCTGACAGCGCCTAGTGATTGTATGCCAATTAAAACTATCCGGCAATTTACATTATGCGACAATGAGATAATCGTCATTGATCCGGCAAACCGAAAATAAATCAAAACTCAATACCTTGCTCTGCCATAACCCCTTGTTCAAAAGCATGTTTAACTTTAGCCATTTCCGTCACAGTATCGGCAATTTCAATTACTTCGGCAGGTGCATTACGTCCGGTTAAAATTAAATGCTGCCAACGTGGTTTGTGGTTAAGGATAAAATCAGCAATTTCTTGGCCGCTAATCCAGCCATACCCGCAGCAATAATTAATTTCGTCCAATAAAACCACATCAAACTCTTCAGAAAGCATTTTTTGCTTACTGAATTCCCAGATTTCACGGCTGGTTCTTATGTCTTGCTCAGGATTTTTGGTATCCCAGGTAAAACCATCGCCCAAAGCATGCCATTCGATGTTATCAAAATGAATCGCCGCTTTTTGTTCCCCCGTTTGCCATTGCCCTTTAATATATTGAATGACACAGATTTTTAGATCCCAGCCCGCTGCCCGGAATACCATGCCGAAAGCACTAGAAGACTTTCCTTTACCTTCACCGGTATTGACCACCACCAGGCCACGCCGCCTTGCTCTCGTTTTCATTAAAATTTCCGTGATTGATACCAAAACAAGACAGTGTTCCCTTTTGGCGAGTTAAGTCAAATCAACCTTTGAGCTTACACGAAAAGTCGTCTTTACTCACTTTCTATTGTTACAATGTTAGCCTTACCCAATTACAAAGCTCTTAAATATGGATGTTATTCAACGTATCGCCGAAGAATTAGCCGTTAACCTAAAGCAGGTGCAAGCTGCTGTCCAATTATTGGATGAAGGTGCAACCGTACCCTTTATATCTCGTTACCGAAAGGAGGCGACTGGTGGCCTAGACGACAGCCAGTTGCGTTTATTGGAAGAGCGTCTAATTTATTTGCGCGAACTGAACGAGCGACGTGAAACCATACTTAATAGCATCCGCTCACAAGAAAAATTAACGCCTGAACTTGAAGCTGCAATTCTTGCAGTAGACACCAAAACCTTGTTGGAAGACCTTTATTTACCTTACAAGCCCAAACGCCGCACTAAAGCCCAGATTGCCAGGGAAGCCGGTCTTGAACCACTCGCCGATACCATCCTACTTGACCGTACAGTAAACCCGACTCAATTGGCTGAAAGTTATGTGGAAGCCGAGAAAGGCATCAATACTGCTACCGAAGCGCTGGAAGGGGCGCGTCAAATCATCATGGAGCGTTTGTCTGAAGATGCCGAATTGCTGAGCGCGTTACGCGAATGGGTATGGCAAAAAGGTGTCATCCACGCGAGCGTGATGCCTGGAAAAGACCAGGAAGGCATTAAATTTAAAGACTATTTTGACTATCAAGAAGCGATCAACAAAATCCCGTCACACCGCGCTTTAGCACTTTTTCGCGGACGCAATGAGAACATTCTGGCACTTAATTTACTGCCGGAACAAGATGAGCAAGTAGGACACGACTATTGCAGCCAACGGGTGGCTAGCCACCTGAACATCACCCATGTTAACCAGCCTGCGGATGCATGGCTGGCAGAAACTGCCCGTTATGCCTGGAAAATCAAACTGTTTACCCGGCTCGACCTGGATTTAAAAATGCGGCTTAGGGAAAATGCCGAACTCGAAGCCATACGGGTGTTTTCCAGCAATCTTCGCGATTTGTTGCTCGCCGCGCCGGCCGGTGCGAAAACAACAATGGGGCTTGATCCTGGCATCCGTACCGGCGTTAAAGTCGCTATTGTCGATGCCACCGGCAAATTGTTAGCAACCGAAACCATTTACCCACACCAACCGAAGAATCAATGGGATCAATCCATTGCCATCCTTGCCCAATTAATCAAGCAATATAACGTTGATCTGGTTAGCATCGGAAACGGCACCGCCTCCCGCGAAACCGACCAGCTAGTTGCTGACCTGATGAAGCAACATAAAGATTTAATATTCCGTAAAATTATGGTGTCGGAAGCCGGCGCATCAGTATATTCTGCCTCCGAACTTGCCGCCAAGGAGTTCCCAGAATTGGATGTATCCTTGCGTGGAGCCGTATCGATTGCCAGACGACTGCAAGACCCTTTGGCAGAACTGGTCAAAATTGACCCGAAATCCATCGGGGTCGGCCAATACCAACATGATGTCAATCAAACCCAATTAGCCCGAGGTTTGGATAATGTCGTCGAGGACTGTGTTAATGCAGTTGGTGTGGACGTTAATACTGCTTCGGTTGCCCTACTGAAACAAGTATCAGGCTTAACGCCGACTTTAAGTGATAACATCGTTGCCTTCCGCAATGATAACGGGGCTTTCACTAACCGCACGCAACTTAAAAAAGTGCCGCGTTTAGGTGACAAAGCCTATGAACAGGCGGCAGGATTTTTACGCATTACAAATGGCGATAACCCCTTAGATGCTTCGTCCGTGCATCCTGAAGCGTATCCGGTGGTCGAAGCCATCTTAAAGGATACCGGTAAACCTATCCGCGACTTGATTGGACAATCCGCCATTATCCGCAAACTTGATCCGGTCAAATTCACCAGCGACCACTTCGGTTTACCAACCGTAACCGATATTTTAAAGGAGCTAGAAAAACCGGGTCGTGATCCACGGCCTGAGTTTAAAAGCATTGAGTTCAAATCCGGTGTCGAGAAAATGACCGACCTTGAACCTGGTATGCGGCTTAATGGGGTAGTCACTAATGTCGCTAACTTCGGTGCTTTTGTTGACATCGGCGTACATCAAGATGGCTTGGTGCATATCTCACATATATCCGATACTTTCGTCAAAGACCCCAGAGAAGCGGTCAAAACTGGTGATTTCGTTACGGTACGGGTTTTGGAAGTCGATGTTGCCCGCAAACGAATTTCCCTTTCGATGAAGTCCAGTGTTGAACCCGAAGAATTAAAGACCGGAAAGGATCGACAAGAACAGAAATCATCAAAACCTGCCAATAAGCCGAAGCAACAGCCTCAAGCTCAACAGCAAAGCGCCATGGCAAATGCTTTTGCGAAAGCGGTGAAGCCGCCGCAACGCTAGGGTATCATATTTAAATCCAGTTACTTCTATGATTGTCTAGAATCCACACCACACACATCCAAACATCGGACATAAATCTATGTTGCCGATACATTCTAAATCGAAAATTAAAACAGCATTATAGGTGCATTCTATTAAAATCCTAATGCAGAGTTACCATAATATTTCATGTCGCAATCAATGATTGCGACCACATGTCCTACCCTATTCACTAAGCCGTAAGTGCAGGTCAAGATAACAATTACCGTTTTTTTAGTGAAAAGTTACAAAGACCCAAATAGTAACTTTAGTTAATCTTTTGTCAGCCTTTGATTTTATTTAAACATCAAGGCAAACATTAAGAATTCATAATTTACTATCTTGGAGAATATCATGTTTCGAAATAAAATTTTAATCGCAGCCAGCGTATTAGCCTTAAGCCCAGCTATACATGCAGATACGCTAGCTTCAGGCGCAATGTACGGCGGACTATCTCAAACAAATGGTGTATGTTACATTTACAATGCAGGTACAGGCCCTGTCTCCATAAGCAGCCGTACAATCTCTCGCGAGCCAGGGACAGCTCTTGCGCAATTCTATAATAATTGCGGGGCTGTACTTGCCGCCGGGAGTTCATGCGGTTTTGCAGCAAATGTCGTCAACTCATCGGCGCACTTTTGTAGGGTCGTCGTAAGCCCAAGTGGCGAGGAAGTCCGGGGCACTATCGAAATGCGCGACGCCCAAGGCAGAGTGCTGAGCAATTCGGATTTAAGATAGTTCTTATTTTAAATTCATGATTGGGCGGAATAGTGGCGAATCCCACATTTAAAAATTCGGTATATGTCGGGATCAATTCGTTTGTATCCCAACATATACCTTAACCCAGCCCTTATCGAATTAGTAATAACCTAATCATCCTCATCCTCGTATAAATCACCGGATGTATCGGATTTGCCGTCTTCTAAGTCAGCCTCTTCAGTGTTAAAAACCATATTTAAGACGAAATCAGAAACACCTGGGTAATTGATTTTGCCGGTGGCGAACATGGGAATGTGTTCAACTATGATAATTTTCTTCGGCAAACTGATGGCAGCAACACCGGGTGAGGCAGCGGTAAGTTTCTGAGGTGTGGCATCTTTTTGGGTAGTCAGCAAAACTACCAGCTCGCCTTTTCTAGCATCGGGTATGCTGGTAGCGGCGTGCAGCGCGTTCGGCCAAGCTTTGGCAGCAAGTTGCTCTACTGCAGTTAAAGACACCATTTCGCCGCTAACTTTAGCAAAGCGTTTGCTACGCCCTCGGATACTAATGAAACCTTCTTCATCTACATGCACGATATCGCCGGTGTTATACCAACCTTTACCGTAAATGGATTCGGGCGGGATGAGTTTACCGGGGTTATCGTTAAGGAAATAACCCTGCATGATGTTAGCGCCTTTTACGTGGAGCTGGCCTGCATCCTGGATGCCCGGTATGGGTTCGAGCTTATATTCCATGCTCGGCATAAAACGGCCCACGGTGCCAGCCTTGTAATACATCGGCGTATTTACCGAAGTAATCGGCGTGGTTTCTGTAGCACCGTAACCTTCTAATATGCGGATTCCAAATTTATCCAGCCATGTTTGACGGGTCGTTTCTTGCAATTTTTCCGCACCTGCGACGACATACCTCATATTGTAAAAATCATAAGGGTGGGCTTTTTTGGCATAGGCAGCCAAAAAAGTATTGGTGCCAAACATAATGGTGGCTTTGATTTCGTAGGCCATTTCAGGGATGACCGCATAATGCAGCGGCGTGGGGTAGAAGAATGCCCGCATCCCGCTCAAAATAGGCAACATAGATCCTACCGTAAAACCGAAGGAATGAAACATAGGCAGAAAATTAAGTACTACGTCAAGCGGGGTAAAACTAATCCGCGACTCGAGTTGCTTAAGATTCGCTAATATATTGGCGTGAGATAGTACAACACCCTTAGGTGTACCTTCAGAACCGGAAGTAAAAAGTACGACTGCAGTGCTGTCAGGGCTTGGGGCAGTTTTTGGATACCAATAACACGCTGTTTTGCTTTGCCTTAATGCCTTAAGTTTGTCTTGTTTCGTAATGGTCTGCGCAATATCTTCTAAATAAACCAAATTTACTTGCTTAGTTAAAGCTTCCGCTTCATCGGTTAATTTGCCTTTTTCAATAAACAGCCGAGAGGTTAAAACGGTTTTAACCTCAGCAGTTCGGCAAGCAGACAGCATGTTGACCGAGCCAGTGGAATAATTCAACATCGCGGGTACACGGCCTTGCGCTTGCAATGCCAAAATAGTCACCAAAGTTTTTGCTGAGTTGGGTAAAAATATCCCAATTTTTTCACCGTCATGGGTCAACTTTGCCAAAGCATTGCCCAAAACAAGCGTACGGGTAACGAGGTCGTTATACGTTAAAGGCTTACGCTCCAAGTCTTCGACAATTTCGTGTTTGCCACCATGAATTTTACGCGCGTCTAATAAACTCTGAAAAATCGTTTGCCGATAGACACTAGTCGAAAACATCATTTCACTCATGATGTCGGAGAGCAGATGACCGCTAAACTTACGCCTCGCCTTACCTCGCAGATGAGCAGGAACATCCAGACAGACGGGCGGCAGGATATGCATGGTAATTTTCGGGAACCAGCGTAAACGGACGACCTTTTGCAACCTTGAAAAAGGCGTGTATTGCCCGCCCGAAATACGGATAGGCAGAATAGTCGCTTGTGATTTTTCCGCCACCATGCCAGTCCCATCGTAGACTTTCATCAAACCGCCAGTCACCGTAATGCGGCCTTCTGGGAAAATGACGGTATGGGTATCGGTACGCAAATAATGGATTAAATCTTTCAGAGAAATCGGGTGCGTCGGGTTCATTGGGAAAACTTTTGATAACCCCAAAAAGGGCTGTAACCACCAGCGTTGAGATATGTGGGTATTAATCGCAAACGTAATTTCAGCCGGAAGAAAAACCCACAAAAGCAATGGGTCAAGAAATGAAGTGTGATTAGCAATAATCAATACCCGTTTGCCGGCTTTATCGTAATTCTCCAACCCAGTGATTTCAATTCGGTAGAGTACTTTTACAATAAAACCAACCACCCAGCGCAAGACTTTCTTTAACATACTATTCCTCCTCGCATTATCTTAGCAGAGGTTAAAAATTAGCGGGATAGTAAAAATTTTCGGATGGGCAGAAACGGATTTACCACACAGACATAATTATTCGATTAACTCACCTATTTTAAAGCCCTAGGCTATTCAAATCCGTATTATCCAGAAAATTGGGTCATATCACCCACCTATTTTACGATACGTATTCCTATTATTCCTTTAAAAATCAATAGGAAAATCAACACGTATAAAAAAATAGGTCATATAACACAGTTTAGTGTGTCATATGACTGAAAAAACTATACACCCCATTTCAATCTCATAAATAACCATTAACTATCAACATATTACAGATAAGGCATGAATTTTGCTTATGTGTAATTTGTCAAAGACAACCTTAAGCCACTGGATTAATTCCGGCTAACGTCCAATTTGACTACCAATTAAAATTTATAGCCCTTTACAGGAGTTAAATATGTTGTTTTACCGAAAACAGATAAATCCTTCAGCGATCTTGAAAATAATTATTGTGTTTTTTATTTCGTCCGCTGCTTTTAACCTTTACGCCTTCAACGGTGGCGGTAGTGAACGGATGTCCATGCCGAAACACGATCTAGCGATGGGTAACAACACCCATATCACCACCATGGATGAGTTAATGAGCATACAGCCAAATCCCAATGTTAATGCCAATGGGATTGGTATCTATGTGTATAACGGCATGTTTTCACTAGATGCACTCGGCCCTTATCAAGTATTCAGGTCGGCTGGCCTGAAAACCTTTTTGATTGCTAAGCAAAAAGGTAACATCACCATGAGCAATGGTTTGACGATTGCCGTCAACAAGTCGATTGATGAAGTGGCCAAACTGGATGTATTGTTGGTACCGGGTGGTGCAGACGCTACGGCAATGCAAACTATAGATAACCAAGTGCTTGACTGGATAAAACGCATCGACCAAACCACTATCTACACCACTAGCGTATGTACCGGTGCATGGATACTGGGCGCGGCTAACTTGCTCGACGGCAAAGACGCGTCTACCCATTGGTATCGTGCCAACGAAATGCTCACCAAATTTGGCGCTGACTACACTGGAAAACGTTGGACAAAAGACGGCAAATACTGGACATCTGCCGGTGTGACTGCGGGGTTGGATATGTCTTTAGCATTGGTTAACCGCTTATTTGGCAAAGAATATACCCAAGCGGTCATGCTTGACTTGGAATATGACCCACAACCACCTATCAAGGGCGGCACACCCAAAAAATCAGTACCTATCATCGCTCAATTGATGCAAGACATGTATGATTTTTTTCTGATTAAATTTGTCAATTGTCCACGTGACACTCCTGGCGCGTGCTTATTTAACTAACCCGCAGACTGGTAGGTATGCACTGCATACCTACCTACCAAAGCAAGGTATCTTCTCGATCTTTACCGAATTTGACAAGGGACACAAATACCCGTTTAAAAACAAGAATACCAGCAGAATCTCTCTGCATAGATTCCAGTCAATTTATTCTGATGATGTTAGAGCAGGAAAAATTTATCCCACAGGGCTATAATGCCCTCACTTGATTAGCTTATCCCGTTGAATGTGCTGTGAATTGACGCCCAGTGAAAATACTTAACCTGTACTTTAATAATATCAATTCTTTGGAAGGCGAAAACCGCATCGATTTCGAGCAGCCGCCGTTTTCCGATACCGGCGTTTTTGCCATTACCGGACCAAACGGTTCGGGCAAATCGAGCATTCTGGATGCGATAACCCTAGCGCTTTATGGCGAAACGTTCCGATTTGATAAACCCGCCCAACACGTCATGACCAAACACGCGTATACTTGTTTTTCTGAGATTGAGTTTTCTTTAGGGTCGGATAAATACCGCTCAACTTGGCATGTGCAACGTGATACCAATAGCTTAAGCGGTGCTATTCTACCTTCGGAAATGAAGCTGATACGATTAAGCCAAACCGGCGAAATTCTTGCCACAACACCCCAGGAAGTCTGTGCAAAAATTGCCGAAATCACTGGTATGAATTTTCGCAGTTTTACCCGCTCAATACTGCTTGCCCAAGGCGATTTTGCCGCCTTTTTAAATGCGCTGGATAATGAGCGCATGGATATTTTGGAAAAAATAATCAGTTCAGATATTTATTCCGATCATAAAAAGGAAATCACCGACAAATTAGTAGAAGCCGAAAAGAATCTAGCTTATTTGCAACAAGATTTAGTTGCGGTTCCACTTATTGCCCCTGAAGCATTAGAGGCTTGCGAGCATGATTTAGCTGATTTCAGCGAACAAACGGCAGAGTTTCGCGAAAAAATTAACCGCTTAAAACAACAAAAATCTGCTTTAACGCAAGTTTCGGAAATTAAAAATCAGATCGACGTGCAGGAAGCTAAGCTACAACAGGCAATTGTCCAGCGTTTGGCTGTGCAAAAGAAACTGGATCAGCTCGCTGTTGGAGAAATTGCGCTGGGATTTAAGCAAGATATCGACGATGTTACCCACTATAAACAGGAAACTGAACGCAATACTGCCGAATTAACCGCGCTGCGCAACGAACTAAAACAAATCGAAGCAACATTAGCGTTACCCGGTTTTGATATCAACTCAGCGACTGTCAATGAAAAATTAGCCCATAAGACAGAAGACGAATTCGCCGGACAAAAACAAACCATTGATGGCTTACGAAGCCAAGTAGGCCTGGTTAACGCTAACTGGCAATCAGAAATCGTTTTGCAAAAATCTTTAGCGGATCAAATTATTGCCAAACAAGCTGAACTTGAAACAATCCAAATCTGGCTTGATGAACACCAAAGCGACCAACTATTGCTGGACAGTTTCCCTGATTTCGACAAACTTAAAAATCTGCATGAGTCGCGGATTAAGCTTGAGGAAAAAAAGAAATTACTGACGAAATGGTCGAAGTCAACTAACGCCGCGTTACAAAAAAATACCGGCTATATCGATGCAAAACACAAGACCCTGCTAAGCCTTAAAAAAAGGCTGATGTTAGCTGAGCAGAATCTGGAAAAAATCAGCCAGGGTATGGCTTTGGAACAACTTGAGGAGCTATTCTCCGATCAAAAAGAGCGGGTCAATAATTTTCAGGGTCTGGTAAACCTGGCCGCTGCCAATGAAAAACTGATGCCTAAACCGTCATTTTTAGCGCGTTTATTAGGCAATACTGAACTGCCTAATCGGGATACCGACGAACTGGAAGGCGAAGTGGCGCAGTTAAAAGAACAAGCAAAAAACGAAGAAAATATAAGGCTATCTTTGGAGCGAGCGGTTTTTAACGATAGTTTAATTGCGCGTATGGCACATGACCGCACCTATCTTGTCGACGGGAAACCTTGCCCTTTATGTGGGGCAAACGAACACCCTTATTTAAAATTTCCTCCAGTACCTGCAAATACCCAACAAGCTTTGGTTGATCAGCGGATAAAAATAAAACGTCTGAGTGTTAGGATAGGCGAATTAGAAGATCAAATAAGGTATAGCAAAAGGCGGTCAGAAAGAAATCATACTAGCCAAAATGAGTTACAAAAAATAAAAGGCCAATGGCTGAGCTTATGCAATAAATTGAATGCGGCCAGCCAAGATTTGGATATTAGTAACGCATCAGCCATGAAGCAATTATTGAAAGCTGAGACGTTAGATCTAAACAACATAAATAATTTACTGAACAACTACAAAGCTACGCAAAAAAAGATAGCCAAACTTAACGGCTTGATCGAAAAAATCAATACCGAAATAGAAAAGCTACAAACTACAATTAAGACGATAGAGACTGAATGGCAAACCGAGCCACAACGAATAGCAGAAAACGAAACCGGAAATGCCAAACTAATCCAGGAAGAACTGGAGTTCCTCGCTACGCTCACTAGTCAGCTCGCTAAATTGGGTGAGCCTATGCCCTCTGCTGGCAAAGAAGATATACTAATTAGCGCCCTTAACCAACGCCGATTGGACTACCGAGGCTATGTTGACCGAAAGCAAGTTTTATCCGATGAGCTTTCTTTGCTGGCTTCCAAGCAGGAAACAGGTCAAGCGCAAATTGACACCTATAAAACCAGGTTAGATACCATCAATAGCCAACTGCGTGATGAAGAAATTGTCGGTTTACATTTGGCTCTGGTTGAAAAACAAAAATTAATTGCCAACAAAGAACAGCGCACCAACCAATTAATTGCTGAATCAAACGCCCAAGACCGGGCAATTACCGCCAAAATACAGGATACGCCATTTACTACTATTGAAGAAATTAGCGAGATGCTGACGTTACTGGTTAATCAACCTGAATTCGCCCAGCAAAAAGCACAGCTAGATACTGACATCGAGCAATGGGGGAGCGAACTTGACAAAAAACATGAGCAATTAGCTCAGTTGGAGTCCGACAACAAAACGCAACCTATAGCTGAAGACATTGACTTAGCGTTGAAATCCACCCAAGAAAAAGCCGAACTTGCCTCTCTTGAAGCACAACGCCTGGAAAGCATAGTCCGCGAACAAAAACAGTTGGGTCAAAAATATGAACAGCTCCAAGCACAAATCGACAGCCAACATTTGCTAGTACAAGCTGCAAAAACTGAAGTCGACAAATTATCAGCAGAAAATGGCATGGCATTTCGCCGCCGTGTACAAGATAAAGTCGTGGAAAACTTGTTATCCAAAACTAATGCTGTATTGGAAAAAATTAGCGGACGGTATTATTTGCGTCAACAGCTAAGTGAGCGAGGCTTAGCGTTAGAAATCGAAGACACTTATCAAAATAACGTTAGGCGTATGCCTAAAACCATGTCTGGTGGCGAGAGCTTTATTATCAGTTTAGCTTTGGCGCTTGGTTTATCGGAGCTTGCCAGTCATGGCCGCTCGGTTGAATCCTTGTTCCTGGACGAAGGCTTTGGCAATTTAGATGCAGAAACCCTTTATACCGTGATCAACACCTTGGAAGGCTTGCGGGCACATGGTAAAACAGTCGGAGTAATATCACATGTAGAGGTGGTGCAAAAACGTTTTAAAGCGCAATTGCAACTCATCAAAAAACCAAACGGTTTGGGTCAATTACGGAAGGTTTCTTAACCCTATCAAATTAGTCTTGGCTTTTTAACGCTGTTAAGAAAGCAATAAATTGCGTTGTTGCCATTCGATTAACATCGGGTGATACCTAATTTCATTAGGCACCAAGGCGGCCTCAACAAATCTTACGCCATCATCCTCTTTCTCTACAATATTAAAAAAGAAGGTTTCATCAGGCTGCCAAATACAGGTATTGTATAGCGTTGTCCGCAACGATTTAGCACCACCCATAAGCCGAACCCAAACATTAGCAATAGAATCCCATAATTCAGGCTTGTTGCGCGCCCGCTCCTGAGCAATGGTCAGTAATGCGGCAACATAGAGAAAAAACCACTTACGGCTATTAATTTCACTTGCTAAATCATCTCCTTGATATTGTCCATGCATATCAAGGATAAAACTTATCATGCCATCCATAGACGCTGGATACGCGTTAGATTTAACCATATCTCTTTTGAAGATTGCATATCGGGCAGGAAATATTTCAAGCGCGACCAAAAAAAGCGTACTCACAATCGGCCGCTTTTCGGTGAAAACATTATTGAAAAAGTCGATCAAATCCTCATCTGCCATTTCAGATGCAAGGAAATATTGCCGTTGTACCGACTCAACTGCAGTAACTGTTGAATTTTTTCTAAAAAAACCGAACATATAAATCTTCCCCAAGTAAAAGATTAAGCACAAGATTTACATCGTTTTAAGATGGTTTGTGACTAATGCTTGTTCAACAAATGAACACAGTTCCAACTTTTATTATTAGTATTGCCTTCCTATGGCAGTCTTAACACAGAATATAAATGCACAACCTTAAGGAAAGCTTTTTTGTTAGGTTTTTTATGTATATAAAGACTTGCCCACTGAAACTGATTACCAAAACTTACAACTAGCTTTAAAACGACCGAGCAAATCTCAAAAAACTGTAAGAAAACCCAGTCTGCTTATCATCGGTGACATCTTCCCGTTCGACCTCAAACCATTGGCTTCGATCAAATTCCGGAAAAAAAGTATCACCCTCAAATTCCTGGTTAATTTGTGTGATGTATAAATTGTCAGCAATGGGTAACGTCGCTTTATATAAGGTAGCGCCACCAATTACAAATACCTCATCTGCCAAACGGCAAGCGTTATAGCTGGCGGACTCGATAGAATCGGCAATTAAGCAACCTTCTTGTTGATAAGCCTTATTACGGCTGACAATAATATTAGTCCGTCCTGGCAGTGGCTTGCCAATGGCTTCGAAGGTAAGTCGACCCATGATAATTGGATGACCCATGGTGATTTGTTTGAAACGTTTAAGATCCGCTGATAAATGCCAAGGCATTTGGTTGTTAAGGCCGATGGTACGGTTGCTTGCCATGGCGACAATAAGTGATATTTTCATTTGAATGGAATGGTGGCTTTGCTATGCTTTCAGAATTGTTAACTTGGATTTACATCATACATGAAAAAAATTTTGGTTGTGTTTACCGGCGGCACAATAGGTTCAGCGGCAACTGACGGCACCATCAATACCAGTAACAGCGCACCGTTTAAATTACTACAATTGTTTCAGCAGTCTTATCGCGAGCCAGATGCCGTGCAATTTGATACTTTGCAACCGATCCAAATCTTAAGCGAAAACCTTGCTCCTGCTGCTTGGACCACCATTATTCTGGCTATCGAATCCGCAAAACCCGATCGATATGATGGCATTATTGTTACGCATGGCACCGATACCCTTGCTTATACTGCCGCAGCATTAAGTTTTTATTTTAATGCTTTGGCGAAACCCATCTTGTTAGTGTCGAGTGATTATCCTTTAGAAAATGCTAAAGGTAATGGTTTAAGTAACTTTCTTTGTGCGGTTGAGTTTATCCGGCAAAAAATAGCCAATGGGATTTTCGTGCCTTACCGTAATACGGAACAAATGATGCAAGTTCACTACGGGGCGCGACTTGCTTGTTCTTTACAATTATCTGGTGATTTTTTCAGTGTGAAAAATAAAAGTTACGGCCAGTTTGATGGGCAAAATTTCTTACTAAACAAATCCACGCCACGAGAAAAGCAAGAGACCAGTTACAAACCCATACCGCTACAGGCCGAGTTCTCCAGCCGGATCCTCATGGTGAAACCCTATCCAGGGCTCGACTATAACAACTTAAATCTGGTAGGCGTGAGTGCAGTTCTCCACGATTTGTACCATTCTGGAACCGCCTGTGCCACCGAACAATGGGGTAGTAATCATTCGCTGGTCAAATTCCTAAAACGCTGCCGTCAAGAAGGTATGACGGTTTACCTTGCTCCAGCCATTAAATCCGAAAACGCTTACCAAAGCACTTGCGAACTTATCGAGGATGGTGCGGAAATGATTTGGAATACCTCAATTGAAGCGGCTTATGTCAAATTGGCGCTGGCTTATGGTAATTTCTCTAATCATCAACAAATACTGCAATTTTTAAATAAAAACATAGCTAACGAACATATTTAACCCTTTCAGGCTCAGTTAAAAATCTGCCAGTTAACGCAAACCAAACTTTTAAAGTTTGTAGCCGAATAGTCTATGCTTAGGTAGTAAGAAAAAATTATGGGGAGACGACAATGAATGATGACGAATTAGAGATCCGCGATTTGGTCAATACCTGGCTACGGGCGACTGAGATGCATGAAGACAAGAAAATTTTGGAAATGATGGACGACGATGCAACTTTTTTAGCCGCTGGTCAGCCAGTAATTAAAGGCAAACGTACTTTTGCGCTTGCTTTAGAAACTATGAAAGATATCCGGCTTGAAACTAGTTCACGTATTCAGGAAATTAAAGTCTCAGGAAACCTGGCTTACTGTTGGAATCATCTGTCAGTTACACTAAAACCAAAAGTTGGTCAAAATGTAATTAAACGCACCGGCAATGTCCTGTCAATTCTGGAAAAAAAGGACGGCAGATGGCGTATTACCCTAGATGCGAATATGCTGGGTGCTGTCGAATAAAATAGCCTTTACAAGGCTATTTTCAAAAACTGTTAACTCAATGAGATAAAATCATCGACAGTTATTGCTTCCAGCCTGGCTTGCTCAGCTATAGCAAGTAATTCGGCTTCGTCCTTACTAATAATTCCTTGCCTTAAGGCTTCAGCGGCCGCCACCGAAACGTCACCCTTCATTAACTGTTTTTGTTTTTGCGCTAGTTTAATTTTGGCCTCAACAGGCGCGGAGGCTAATACGGCCTTAAACGCCACTTCAATCCTGCCGGTGCTGTCGTCAGGCTTATTATTTATATAAATCCCCTGTGTTAAGCGATCCCGCACAGAAGAATCTACAGTTAATAAACCAGCAAGTTGGTGAATCAACTTATCGTTGGCAGGTTTATTGGGTTTGCCGAGCGGAAACAGCAAAACCTGCAACATGTAAGTAATAGGGCGGAATGGCAGCTTAGTTAAAATATCCGCTAAAGCTTGCTGCGTGCGGTATATGCTTTCTTGGCAAGCCCAATGCAGTAACGGCAGGTCGTCTATTTGCTTGCCTTGGTTTTCGTAGTGTTTCAGCACACAAGAACATAGGTAAAGATTAGATAAGGCATCAGCAAAGCGACCGGATAATCGTTCTTTTCGTTTTAATGCGCCGCCCAAGGTTAATAACGCGTAATCGGCAAGGAAGGCGAAACCAACACTAAGCCGTGCAGCTTGCCGGTAATAACGCTTGGTTTGTTTATCTCCTGGGGTTGCCAGAAAACGGGCATTGGTTAATCCCAGCCATAAACATGCCACTTTGTTATGCCCCCAATGACCAATATGTTTGAAGAAAACCTTATCGAATTGCTCAAGGTTACCTTCCGCTATCGCCGCCATTTCCTGCTGAATATAAGGGTGGCAACGGACTGCGCCTTGCCCGAAGATCATCATGGTTCGGGTGAGAATGTTCGCGCCTTCAACCGTAATACTGACCGGAATAACCTGATATACGCGTCCCAGGTAATTTTTCGGGCCTAAACAAATCCCCGCGCCGCCCAGTATATCCATGCCGTCATTAACCACTCGGCGCATGCGTTCGGTGAGTTCGTATTTGAGGATTGCAGAAATTACAGCGGGTTTTTCGCCTTGGTCTAAAGCGGCATTTGTGACTTGCCGTGCCGCATCGAGGATATAAGTTTCCCCTGCCACTCGCGCCAGTGCTTCTTCAATGCCCTCAAATTCCCCGATAGGCATGTTGAATTGCTTGCGAATACGGGCATAAGCGCCGATGTTGCGGCTGGTGAATTTTGCTGCACCCACACTTAGGGCGGGAAGGGAGATGGCGCGTCCGGTGGTCAGGCATTGCATCAGCATTTTCCAGCCATTACCGACTTGGGCTACGCCGCCTATAATCATGTCCATTGGGATAAACACATCTTTACCCCAATTGGGGCCGTTTTGGAATGCTGAATCCAGGGGAAAGTGCCGCCGCCCAATGTTTATGCCGGGGGTATTGGTGGGTATCAGTGCAACTGTAATACCAATATTCTCTTTGTCGCCGATCAGGTGGTCGGGGTCGTAAAGTTTGAAGGCGAGACCCAATACGGTAGCGATTGGCCCCAAGGTTATATAACGTTTTTCCCAATTAAGACGTACGCCTAATACTTTATCTTGGCCTCTGAATTTGCCGTAGCAGACCACACCCGTATCCGGCATTGCACCGGCATCACTGCCAGCATGTGGGCCGGTTAATGCGAAGGCAGGAATATCCTCGCCATTGGCCAAACGCGGCAGATAATAATTCTTTTGTTCTTCCGTGCCGTAATTCAGCAACAGTTTCCCGGGGCCGAGTGAATTAGGCACCATCACTGTGACTGCCGCCGTGCTGCTGCGGCTGGATATTTTCATGACGATTTCTGAGTGCGCGGATTCGGAGAACTCAAGCCCACCATATTTTTTGGGAATCATCATGCCACAAAACTTTTGCTTTTTGATGAAATCCCAAACCTCTGGCGGTAAATCCATGCGGTTATGGGTAATGTCCCAGTCGTTGAGCATCCCGCATAATGTTTCTGTTGGGCCGTCGATAAACGCCTGTTCTTCCTTCGTGAATTTTGCTTGCGGTAGGTTTTGTAAGACATCCCAGTTTGGGCTGCCGGAGAACAATTCCGCATCCCACCAGGTATTACCCGCTTCTAATGCCTCCCGCTCGGTTTGCGACATGGCGGGCAAAGCGGCCTTCATAAATTTAAAAACCCAGCGGCTAATAAGCCATTGCCGTAAGGGGATGACATTTAAAGGGATGAAAACGATCAAATACGTCATCCACAAGCTGAGATTGCTCGACGATGAAGCGCCATTCACCAGTAAGTAAACTGCCAGCAATGCGGCGATGGCGAGAGTAGTCCAGTGTATTGATGCTTTGTAATAAGCAAATATACTGGCGAGGATGACGAGGGCGAGGAGCCAGAGCATGATAGTTCTCCAGAGGGTTTGCTTAAGTTTACTCGGATTTGCAATAAAATAAAGAATCGTGAGATCGAGTGCGGCAGCGTGGATCAGCTGCGCAAGCAACCCAATATTTTATGTATGTAACGATTTTCCGCGCGTCTTAATCCGTTATTTCAAAAGCCACCACCTTCGGTGGATTAAGCCGCTCCCAAAGTCAAAAAAATAAAAAATCAACTGTTTGAGTGGCTAATCTCCCCAACATTTGTACGTCTTGCGGCCTTTAATTTGAACCTTAACATACATTTTTGCAATATACAGCAGACTGAGTCAGGTTTCATTATTTACAAGTTAACTGCTTTGTCGAAAATGACTTAGTTCGATGTAACAATTTCATAATAACCAAGAGGAAATTACATGAAAACTTTTTTTACTAAATTTTGCAAAAAGTTATACGCTGTATTTATTTTTTGCTTGGGATTAGGATTTATGTGTAACAGTGTATCGGCACAAATCTTACTCGCCACGACTAATTATTCTGAACAACGAGGCGAATCATTTACCACTAACCTTGACCTTGACGGCAATCAACCAGGAGTCCAATCTACAAAGCAGTTTAGGACATTAACGCCAAATAAATTAGTTCGAGTGATTTTTAATGCAGAAGCATCAGTCGCCAGCGGAGTTGACGACACGGTACCAAGAACTGGGTTGATTGATAGGATACTTCTGGACGGGAATCATGTCTGTAGGGCTACAGGATTAGATGATCATGTATTTGTTTCTGGAAACCATACACCAACACAAAACGATGGTTGGGTAAGTGCGGCAACTCAATGTTTTATTGAGATCCCTACTTCTGGAATACATACGATAGGTGTTAGCGTATCCGCTTTTCCCAATGGTGCGCCTTGGCGGATAGATGACCTGTCTTTAGGTATTGACCAATAGAGGCAATAATTTTCTATTTCAGTTCATAGGATGATGACATGGACTCATCCTCACCCTACGGGACCCAAAACCTGGATACGTGTGACTTGTAACGCGGGAGCCATTTGCGCTAAACGAGGCGATAGCGGGGCGCCGTTCTATTTTAAGCCACTAGGATTAAATATCTTGGTTGGGGTCGGCGTACTGTCTGGTGGAGATGATGTTTACAATACTTTTTTCTACTATATTCCGATCAATTATATTTCTGTGCTCGGCGTTGGCCTAATTTATGAACCTTGGAGCTAAATAGCCATCCTGTGCCCAAAAGTAGAAGGGTCAAGTTAAGGTAATTTATAATACCTAGGTGTCTGTCGGCATTTGCCATACTTACACCCTTGTGTGTGTAAGCATGGCAAAATGCTTTGCCGAAAGGCATCCTGACCTATAGTCGCCGAATTTTGTCTAGTGTTTATATCGGTTTTTACCTTTATGCTCAAGTTCAATTCCGCCTACAGACCAGTAAGGACCTTTACAACCTTTAGGAAGTGGTTGGACAAGCGTACTCGCATCGAATGCATAATCATCGGGCAAGCCACCTCCCGTCAAAATAACTTCGCTATTCAATTTTATCCTGACTTCCGGCTCCACATCTTTGATGATGAGAGTGCGATTTTTGACCTCTAATCCATAGAGGCCAGGCCAAATCAGTAAAGTTCCTTCGTCTGTTTTGCTTGACTTTACTCTTAAGCAGCCATTTTTTAACACTAGACGTCCTCCTCCAAGTGCTAACTGGGTTTTGTAAGCATCGTCAAATGATGCAGGGCGCGGTGTCTTTGCGGAAAAAAAACTTTTAGGTCACTGGGGTTAGCTGCCTTGCGTGCAGCAACGGGATCGGCAAACAGCACGGTATTGCCCATTAAAACTGCCACGAAACAGCTTCGTGCGAAGAAAGAGCCAAAATTAAATTTTATTTGCTCAGGATTTTTAGTAGCTAATTTTTTCCAACTCGCATTCATGGCTTTATCGCTCGTATGTAAAGAAAAGTAAGTGCAAACTAAAAAGAGCTATAGGACTAACGGTGAACGAGGCGCACCGTTCGCGATAAGCCATGCGTTTTACTTTGTTCAACATATCTTATAAGCAAATTTATCCGCTAAAATTTGATTAGGATGTAGCCAACAAAACCGTTAATTTCTTAAAGGTTTCCCCGTTTTCAGCATATGATCCAATCGTGCCAATGTGCCCGACTGTTTAACCAGCTCAAGAAAGGCTTCCAATTCCAACGCCAAAATATCGTCTTCTGTCAGCGGCGCAGTGAAATCACTCTCACCACCACTTAACACATGGGCAAGTTGACCAGAAACGATCACATCATAGTCTGTGGCCTTGCCTATCAGATGGAAGGCTTTGATACCCATGTCCAGCAATACTTTGGCCGTTTTACCTGGCATTGGATAGAGATAAGGTTTAGGTGGGGTGTAGTCTTTAGATAAAGCCAATGCTTTGGTTTTGGCATCAGCTAAGAGTCGGTCTTTATTCATGGTGATGCTATCGTTAGCACCTAGATAAAGTAGTTCTTTGGCATCGAAAGCCGATTTCGAAACGCTCGCCAAACCGATGGTTTGGAATGCTTTGACTACCGGCGGTATCGGTCCGCCCGGGCGTTTTAATTGCAGGCAACGGCGTAGGTATTCCTTACAGCCACCCCATCCAGGAATCAAGCCGACACCCACTTCCACTAAACCCATATAAAGCTCGGCATGGGCTTGGACAGCATCGCAGTGCAGTAGGATTTCACAACCACCGCCCAAAGCAAGGCCAGAAGGTGCTGCAACCACAGGGAAAGGCGCATATTTCAGCCCTTGATAAGTTTGTTGGCCTGTCTTTATAAGCAACTCCACAGTCGACCAATCGCTTTCATGGATAGCTTTCATCAACAGGCCAAGGTTAGCACCAGCAGAGAAATTTTCCGCATCGTTGTGGATAACCAACGCCATATATTCCTTGGCAACCTTGTCGATGCTTTGGTTAATCATCGCCATCGAATCCATGTCCAAGGTATTCATTTTGCTATGGAATTCCAGACAAGCCACGCCGTCACCGATGTCCCATAGGCTGGCAGAACCATTTTGAAGTAAAGGCTTAGTTTGTTGCTTGATGTCGGATAATAGCAAGACTCCTTCCGCCCGTTGCACAGGATGATAATTGCCACTAAGGTCAGCAAACGCTAATCCACCTGAACCTATTGAATATAGATTGGAATTATTAGCCAACAAAGGTGGGATAGATCGATTTTCTGATTTCAGTTTATCCACAAACCAAGGCACACCGACCTGGTCAAGCAATTCGAACGGGCCGAATTTCCAGTTGTAACCGTCGCGCATGGCGGCATCAATGCCAGTAATATCATCAGAGATTTCAGGGACTAAACTTGCGGCATAACATAAGGTATGTGAAAGCACCCGCCAAGCATATTGAGCGACGGGGTCGGAATGCGATAACAGCGCTTGAAGCCCCGCTTTTTGGGCATCTTTGATTGCTGACAAATCGGCTTTTTCACTTTTGGCGTAATCACCTGTAATAAGATTTATCGATTCTTTGATGCGACCGCCATCCACCTTATTCAAACGATAGAATCCGCCTTTGCCTTTCCTGCCTGTGTAGCCATCGGCAATCATTTTCTGCACGATGTCAGGCAAGTGATTGACTTCATGGAAAGCATCTTGTGCGGGCAACGCGAGTTTCATGCCTTTCAAAATCGGCGGGATTAAGTCCAGACCAACCAAATCGAGTAAGCCAAAAATGCCGGTTTTGGGAATGCCAAACGGTGTGGACATGACGGCATCGGCTTGTTCAACGGTTATACCATTTTTTATTGCGTCTAATAAGCCGTATAACAGCCAGTAAATGCCGATCCGGTTGCCAATAAAGCCAGGGGTATCTTTACAAGTCACGCAGTTTTTGCCCAGTTTTATGTCGGCAAATCGGCTGACTATGTCAATAAATGCGGGATCAGTTGCAGAACTAGAGACCAGCTCCAACAATCGCATGTAGCGGGGCGGATTGAAAAAATGGGTAATCATGAAACGCCGCTTGAAACCGTCCGGCATATCTTTGACCAATAAGGCTAAAGGTAAGGTGGATGTATTCGAGGAAATCAGGCAGTCTTGTTTACAAACCGCGTCCAACTTTTGGTGCAGCGATTGTTTTGTTTTTGGATTTTCGATGACGGCTTCAATCACCCAATCTGCATCGGCTAGCCATTGCAAGTGGTCTTCAATATTGCCTGTTGTAATCAGACGGGCATTTCTTTTGTCCATAAAGGGTGCTGGGTCGCTATCCAAGAGCTTTTTGACGGCAGTTTCGGCGACGACGTTACGGTTAGTAGCATCGTTGGGTACAATGTCGAGCAAATAAACAGGAATACCTGCATTTGTGATATGCGCGGCAATACTTGCACCCATCACACCCGCGCCGATAACCCCCACTTTTTGGATGTTCATTAGATTGCCTCCAGGATAGTGGCTATTCCCTGACCTCCGCCGATACATTGTGTCGCTAACGCATAGCGTTTGTTTTCCCGTTGCAATAGGCTGGCAGCTTTGCCAGTAATCCGTGCGCCGGTTGCGCCCAGCGGGTGACCTAGGGCAATTGCGCCGCCATCGATGTTGAGTTTGCTTAAAAGAATCGGCAATTCTTTCAGGACGGCTAAGGATTGTGCGGAAAATGCCTCATTCAATTCAACAATATCAATATCTTCTAACTTTAATCCGGCGCGGGTCAACGCTTTGGTTGTTGCCGCCACTGGGCCTATGCCCATGATTTCCGGCGCACAGCCGGATACCGCAAATGACTTGATGCGTGCCATTTTGGGCAGTTTATGAGCATCGGCGTAGTCTTCACTGCACACCAGCACGGCGGCTGCGCCGTCTGTTAAGGGCGAAGAGGTACCTGCGGTGACAGTACCGGTGGCTTGGAAAGCAGGATTCAAACCAGCCAAGCCTTCGGGAGTGGAGTCAGGACGCAAGCAACCGTCCTTATCTACCGTGCCGTATTTACTGGTAATCGGGATAATTTCATCGTCAAAACGTCCCTGTTGCTGGGCGGTGTACGCCTTAAGCTGGCTTTCTAGTGCAAAGGCTTCCTGGGTTTTACGGTCGATTTGGTATTTGACGGCTAAGTTTTCCGCCGTATCGCCCATGCCAATATAAGCTTGGGGAAAAGCTTCGTACAGCGCTGGATTAGGCATGTTGTTGTAGCCGCCCATCGGGATTCTACTCATGGATTCTAGGCCAGCACAAATAAACACTTCACCGGCATTCATCTGGATAGCACCTGCGGCGATGTGGATGGCTTGCATGGACGAGCCGCAGAATCGGTTTAGAGTCATGGCGGCAATGGTGTTAGGTAATCCCGCCAGAAAGACGATCAATCGCGCGACATTAAGCCCTTGTTCGCCTTCAGGAAAGGCGCAACCCAGGATAAGGTCTTCGATGTCGTCTGGATTAACCCCGGTTTTACTGACCAAGGCTTTAATTACTTGTGCGGCGAGGTCATCAGGTCTAACTTTTGCCAATCCGCCTTTTTGGGCTGGAGTGAAGGCGGAACGGCAATACCCGGCTATAACAACGTTTTTCATTTTATTCTCCTGTTATACCTCGTTACCACAAGTCTAAATAATTGCAGCATCACGTGCTACATTCAGCATTCCACTAAGTTGCTAGTAAGACCTATTTAGTTGGTTTTCGTTTCATTTAGGCAATCATTCATAAATTCATCAATACGTTCCCAAGTGCCGCCAATATTTTCCATCAATATACCGTGGCGGGTTGACTTAATTACGATTAACTTCTTATTTTTAGATGTTAATTTATTCATTACCTCTGGGGCACTTTTAGCAGAAACTACTGGATCGTTATCACCTTGCAAGACCAATACAGGGACTTGGCAACGCGGTACAAAATCATCCATACTATTGATAAGTAACCTTAATTCGTACAATGCTTTTACTGGGACATTCCGGTAATTAACCATTGGGTGTTCGCTGACGTTATCAATAAATGGTTTAATCCCTTCATAAGAGGACAACCAATCCACAATCTTGTTAGTGCCATGCAACAAAGGGATCAACATAAACGCGGTGTTGATAAATTTTATAGGTACAGCAACAGCATTCACGCCAATAATTTCAGGATATTGTTGGGCAGCAAGCTTAAGGGCTAATGCGCCGCCGGTGGAAAATCCAGTTACAAAAATCTGTTTGCAATGTGCTTTCAGGATGTCATAACCACGCTCGACAGAGTGATACCAGTCTTGCCAAGTGTAATCTTGCAGGGCATAGGGAGAGGAGCCATGACCTTTGAGCCTAACACCCATTACCGTATAGCCTTTTTTGACTAAATACTCGCCATAACCCCTAACTTCCGCCGGACTAGCAAGCAAACCATGAATCAATAAAACACCTAGTCCATTGCCTTCATGAGGCTCAAAAAAGAATGGGCTTGGATCTTCTGATGCAGTTTCCTGGGAGTTAATATCATCATAGTCACGTTTGTTATAGGCATGATGCTCCCAATTCAAATCGCGGCATTCATCTTCAAAAAACCACACCGCAAGCTCCTGTTCATCAACATTATCGCTTTCTGAATAGGCTTTTAAAACTGCTTCCTTAACGACTGTTATAGGTTTGGCCTCATTATCGTAAACAGCAATAATATTTTCCAATCGAATGCTATCAAACTCATGCGTTTGCAATAATTTCGGCAATAAGTGATAGCTAGCACGGTATTCGGAGATCAATCCCGATGTTTTTGCCTCGGCAATAAAGGTTTCAAAACGGTTGTTGGTACCAGTAATTAATTCGCTGTAATCAACAGGGTTAAGTAAGCTACGGTGTAAATTAATTTTAGTACTATTCTGTAAGTGCTTGACGCTTATATATATTGTTGTAAAAAAAAGTTTTTGTTCAATTTGAAATACACCCTGTCTGGCCAAAGACATAATCAAGGTTGAAGCCAGATGGCTTAAATTTATCGTTACATTAAGGTAGATTTCCTCCATGTATTTATCACGGGTTGCATTCGCCGCATTTTTAAAATAATAACCCAACACCCTTTCCTGCCAGGTTTTAGGTTTAGCCTGCAGGGTAAAAATATCATCAACTGATTTAATCCGAGATATAGCAGACTTAAGCAGATATTCGTTTCCAAAAAAAAGCCTGTCGAAAGGCCCGATTGGGTTCCCCATACGTATATCCATATCGGTATTTTTTAAGACAATATTGCCCTCGATAAGCAGTTCCTCAGTCTGCCGCAGACTTAAGCTATCGCTAAAAAAATCGACCGCGTTTAACAGCAAGTTTTCCGAGGTATGAATGGGATAAAAGGTGATGTTGGCAGGAATTATCAAAGTTTGCTTAATTGAAGAAGTAAGCAATTGATCTAGGCTGTCTACTTTAAGGTGTTCTTTCCACCACACGAGTTGGTCGTGATCCTTGTTGCTATAAGCGTTCCGTATAATAGTTTTTAAAACTTCCACACCTTGCGCCAAAACAGCAGCGCCAGTATGTTGTTTACGGCGTTGACCGGTCATGCGCGAGTAAATCCCGTAATTACCTTTTTCATCAATGACTTTATGGTCTTTAATCATACTACCTTCAGGAAAGATAATAACTTTCCTGCCGCGCAAAATTTGAGACGCTAATAAAGAAAATAACCGTTGATGATCATGAGGGAATACACCCACTTGCTTAAGATACCTTGCTAAAACCGTATCTTGTTGAAAAAACTCACCGGATGCAATGGCGCAACTATAAGCGCCGGTTTCCTCGTAGATTAAAAATTGCGGAATAAAGGTTTCAAACCGGGAAAAATGATTAAAAAGAAAAATATCACCTTGCTGTACCTGTGTAGCGGCATGGAGCTTAATTTTAACGCTTAATACTTTTTTAACCGTATCGAAAACGCGTACCGAACGGTTATATAACGTCCTGTCTATATCGCTCCAATTTTCTGGATAATTTCCTTTAGGCATGGTTATTATTTAATCATTCCTTTACTCCGTAAGCCTGATACTCAATGTACCGAACTGTCGCCAAGAAAACCTTATAATTAAGTTGTCGTTACGTTAATCTACTTGGATTTTTTGGAATATTTGCGTAGTCGGCATTTGTCTTAGAGTTTTTAATTGTAAACCCAAATCCTCATACATTTCATTATTGTCAATATAGCGCAAGACAACTTGAAGTAAATAACACTTAATTATGGCTTTAAAAATTCCCCTCGCATGTTATGAAGCCAACCATAAGGCGTTTACGGACGCTAGGTAACGGGAAATTTCTTGCTCGGTTTTATTGGCATCCCAACCTAAACGTATCGCCACGATGGCAGCAAGCTCGGCAAGTTCTGACAGACTGATTCTTGTAAGTAACGTCAACGGCAACCGTCGTCTAAGCAGATCTTCCAGGGTAATTACCATCTCATGTGCTGCACAAAAACTGACATCTGCCAAGATAAAAGGCAATCCCGGTTTTATTCGTCGCCTTAACTGCGGATAATCCTCACATAACCTGAAAACGTCAGCAGAGCGTTTCCCATGCCTGCGCACCAACCATAAGGCACATTCAAAATCGATACCAAGTTTTTTAGCTTCAGCTAAAGAGCCCTTAAGTAATGACGAGTAATCGTTACCTTCCAGCCACGGGAAAACTTTTCCAAAGGTTTGGCAAGGCAGATCTTGGGCTAAATTTTGGCATACGGCATCGACTATTAAGGCAGCATCTTCCCGTGCCGAGGTTAATTTGCCTCCGATGGATGATATCAATCCATTTTCTGCGGTTTCTAGCGACCAATCCCGGCTAATACTACCTGGACTATCGACATCACTTTTCCGCAGAACCCGCAGTCCTGCATAACTTCCGACGATATCATCTGCCGACCAGTTACTAGCCACAAGCGCCTGATTAACTTCACTTAACAAGTAGTCGACTTCATCTTTAGTGACCGCTAAATTGTCAACATCGCCCTGGTAATTGGTGTCCGTCGTACCAACTAAGGTCAAACCGTACCATGGGATAACAAAAAATACCCGACCATCGCTTTTTGCTGTTAACAACAAGGCCTCGTCGTTAAGGATTTTGGGCAGTAATAGATGTATACCCTTGGATAACCGATAATCTTGAGGTTCTTTACGCAATTGCGACGACCATCGGCCTGTCGTATCAACTATTTGTTTAGCTTTTATTTGCGCGCGTTCACCGGTAAATTTGTCACAGACTTGTGTAGCGATAATTTGACCATTTTCCTCAATAAACCTATTAACTTCGCAGTAATTGACACAAACCGCCCCCGCCATATCCGCACCATCCACCAACTCCAACACAAAACGGGCATCGTCGGTCTGGGCATCAAAGTAAGTAAAGCCACCAAGCAAATCATTCTCATTGATACCATTAAAATGCTGGATAAATTCTGATGTATTGTGGTGTTGATGCTTTTGGTCTTTAGGTATGTTACCTGCGAGCCAGTCATACAGCGTCAAACCAGCGGCTAATAGAAATCGGCTCAAACGGCTATGGCTGTAAACAGGGAGCCCAAACCGTAATGGCCACACCCGATGCGGGGCTGATTGCAACAGCATTTGCCGTTCAGCCAAAGATTTTTTAACTAACTTAAAATCAAAAGTTTCCAGATAACGTAAGCCACCGTGGATCAATTTGCTGGAAGCCGAAGACGTGCCGCTGGCCCAATCCCCTTTATCGACAATAGCGACTTTTAAGCCGCGCAATGCCGCATCATAGGCTGTCCACGCACCGTAAATTCCTCCACCGCAGACCAGCAAGTCGAATTCATTATCGTTGAGCTTACAAAAATTTCTTTCCATGATGCGCTAAAAAAACACAGAAATATTCAGATTTCAACAGTATATTATTGTGTTATAGCACGATTTTACCGAATAGAAATGCAAAAAATCGCATAATAATTGAAACTTTATAAAGCAAGATGACCCTCTTTATCTTGGTCATTTGTAGACGATATAAAAGGGTGACTTTAATTAAATTAACACCATATTATCACGATGGATAAGTGCAGAGTCGTCAGCATAGCCCAATATTTTCTCAAACTCGGAACTGCTTTTGCCGATTATCAGTTTTGCATCACTAATACCATAATTAGTCAAGCCACGCGCAATTTCCGCGCCCACTTCATCAACACAAGACACTAACTCACCGCGCTCAAACCGACCAGACACGGATTTAACACCCACTGCTAACAAACTTTTCCCTTCGGTTTTTAGCACCCTCACCGCACCTGTATCGAGGACTAATTGGCCTTTAACTTGTAACTGGCCAACTAACCAGCGTTTTCTAGCCAGCAGCGGTTCAATATCAGGCAAGAAATGCGTACCAATTTCCACACCAGATACTACTTGGCTGATAACGTCAGGCACTACACCAGGAGCAATGATTGTCGACGCGCCCGATCTGGCGGCCAAGCGCGCCGCCTTAACTTTGGTGTACATGCCACCCCGCCCCAGTCCGCTCCTGCTTTCCCCAGCCATTTTTTCCAACCGGCTGTCATTTACGCTAATTTGTGGGATCAATTCAGCATCGGGATATATGCCTGGATCTCCGGTATACAAACCTTTTTGGTCGGTTAAAATAACCAGTAAGTCGGCTTCAATCAAGTTGGCAACCAATGCGGCTAACGTGTCGTTATCGCCAAATCGAATTTCTTCAGTGGCTACCGTATCGTTCTCGTTAATTACAGGGACAACATTAAAATCAAGCAAGGTTAACAGTGTACTGCGGGCGTTCAGATAGCGTTGACGGTCTGATAAATCTTCATGAGTCAGTAATACTTGGGCGGCATGTAAGCCGTGCTGTTGAAAGTTATCGTCAAATATCCGTACTAAACCCATTTGCCCGACTGCAGCGGCAGCTTGTAATTCGTGCAAAGTTTTAGGGCGGACTTTGAGTTTTAACCGGCTCATGCCTTCTGCAACTGACCCTGAAGATACCAGGATAACATCAGCACCTTGTTGTTTAAGGCCAACCATTTGCCCGACCCATGAGGCAATGGCGGCTTTATCCAATCCCTTCCCACCTTTGGTAAGTAGTGAACTGCCTATTTTTATGACAATCCGCTTATCGTTTGCGAAATTAGCTCTGGCCACTGTGGTCTTTTTGTCGTTGTTGTTCCAAAAAATTCATGATGGCAAACATAAGTTCCTTTGTACCGTCCCCATTAATCGCCGAAATTTCAAATACGGGCCCTTTCCAGCGCAAGTTTTTAATAATTTCCTGACAAGTGCCTTCTTTTTCATCATCAAGTAAACGGTCAATCTTATTTAACACCAACCATCTCGGCTTAGACGCTAACTCATCACTCCATTTTTCTACTTCATTTATGATTTTTTTTGCAGCTTGTACTGGCGTGTCGGTGCTTTCATAAGGCTGGACATCAAGGATATGAAGCAGTAGCCCTGTGCGTGACAAATGCTTGAGAAACTGCAAACCTAAACCCGCGCCTTCTGCCGCGCCTTCTATTACCCCAGGTATATCGGCAATTACAAAGCTACGCTGATCGTCAATCCTAACGACCCCTAAGTTAGGATGCAAGGTAGTAAAGGGATAATCCGCAACTTTAGGCGTTGCGGAAGATACGGCACGGATAAGGCTTGATTTACCCGCATTAGGCATGCCCAATAAACCAACATCGGCGATTAGGGTGAGCTCCAGCCTGAGCATCCGGTGTTCGCCGGGCGTACCTTTAGTTGCTTTCTGTGGCGCCCGGTTGATACTGCTTTTAAACCGAGTGTTACCTAAGCCATGAAAACCACCTTTAGCGACCAGCAATATTTCACCTGGCTTTGTCAAGTCACCAATGAGTTCGCCAGTGTCGTCTTCGGAAACTGAAGTGCCTAAAGGCACTTGCACATAACAATCTTCGCCTTTTCTACCCGTACAGTTACGGCTCATGCCGTTCTGGCCGCGTTCAGCCCGATGTGTGGTGTGGAAGCGAAAATCTGCTAGAGTATTGACATTTTCGACAGCGACAAGGTAAACATTACCACCATCGCCACCATCGCCACCATCTGGCCCACCCATAGGAATGTATTTTTCGCGGCGAAAACCAATAGCGCCATTGCCACCATCGCCCGCTTCTACCCTAACAACGACTTCATCAACAAATTTCATATTTCAGTAGTTGCGGTATGTTTTATCCGCATAAATAAAAAAAGCCCCGACACTTTACGCGCGGAGCTTTTTACAATTGGCTTCTCTGCTGCAAATAAATGCAACAGAAAATTGTTATGCAGCTACAACACTAACGTATTTTCGTCCTTTCGGGCCTTTTACCGCAAAAACAACCTTGCCATCTGCAACCGCAAATATAGTATGGTCTTTACCTAACCCTACATTATCCCCGGCATGAAAATGGGTTCCACGCTGCCTTACGATGATATTACCTGCTGCAACTTGTTCACCCCCATAACGTTTTACGCCTAACCGTTTCGAGTTAGAATCGCGTCCATTTCGGGTACTACCACCTGCTTTTTTATGAGCCATTATCTACTCCTAATTTATTAGGCAGAAATGCCAGTAATCTGGACTTCTGTATAATATTGACGATGCCCCATTTGTTTCATATGGTGCTTACGTCTTCTGAATTTAATGATCCTGATCTTGTCGTGCCTACCTTGAGACTTTACGGTGCCAATAACTTTTGCGCCTTCTATAAAAGGCACACCGACTTTGACCGCGTTATCTGATTGGTACATCAACACTTTGTCAAATTCAACACTGTCGCCGACACCAAGATCCAGCTTCTCTATTTTTAAGAAAGCACCTTGTTCAACACGGTACTGTTTTCCACCTGTTTGAATAACCGCATACATCGGCCATGACTCCATAAAGCTTTTGCTAAAGAAAATTTAACTTCACATTCTATTTTCAAATAGCCTCCACGTCAAATCAATATTAATTTATCTTCAACAAATACTGGTATTCCAAACTATCCATTAATTATTATCTGCTCAGTATCTCAATAAGATTCGTTGATTATTACGGGTTTCAGTTATAATGCCTGATTGATTTCTGTCGCTTTATTTTTTAACAATGTGCTTCGGTTTGTTTACTTCTGAATAAATAATGGCTTCCCTACTTACCACCGCACCTGCGCCTATCGATTATGAATCAATTAGGCAGTTAATCCATGCTGAAGTAAAAGCAGTTGACTCGCTGATAATCGAACAGCTAAGTTCTGATGTCGTGCTTATCAATCAGATGGGACATTATATTGTTAGTAACGGCGGCAAACGTCTTCGGCCTATATTATTACTCCTTGCCGCCAAAGCATTAGGGCAAATCGACCAAAACCATATCGTTCTGGCAGCAGTTATCGAATTTATTCATACTGCAACATTATTACATGATGATGTCGTCGATGAATCTGACCTTCGCCGAGGCAGAGAGTCTGCCAATGCCGTGTGGGGAAATGCAGCCAGTGTTTTAGTAGGCGACTATCTGTATTCCAGTGCTTTTGAAATGATGGTGCGTACCAACAAAATGCGGGTTATGGAAATGCTCTCCAAGACCACGACTGCAATTGCTGAAGGTGAGGTATTGCAACTACTTAACTGCAATAATCCGGAAACGACTGAACAAAAATACCTTGAAGTCATTTCTAGGAAAACCGCCATCTTGTTCAGTGCCGCAACCCGTCTCGCAGGAATAGTTTCTGGAGTTGACCCGTCGGTCGAAGAAAAACTAGCCGATTATGGCCAACACCTTGGCGTCGCGTTTCAGTTAATAGACGATGCCCTCGACTATAAAGCAGACAAAGAACAATTAGGTAAAAATCTTGGTGACGATCTCGCCGAAGGTAAGCCAACGTTACCCTTAATA
The DNA here is from genome assembly GCA_965247625.1 of Methyloglobulus sp. Taxonomy (GTDB): domain Bacteria; phylum Pseudomonadota; class Gammaproteobacteria; order Methylococcales; family Methylomonadaceae; genus Methyloglobulus. The sequence goes on from CBDFHL010000002.1 coordinate 557,980, forward strand.
TACGCCATCAAAAATAGCTGTGAGGCGGACAAAAAAGTTATTATTGAAGCGATTAAAAATGGCAACCGCGAAGCATTTAACCAGGTTTTTGAAATAGTTAAAAGCACAAAAGCTATTGAATATACGGAACAAAAAGCCAACCAAGAGGCAAACAAAGCCATGCAAGCATTAGCCGTCTTACCTGATAGTGAATACAAGCAAGCTTTAATAGGCTTAGCTTGCTTCTCCGTCCAACGGAACCACTAAAAGTTTACCAGGAAGAATTACAATCGTATTTGTCAAATTAATTGGGCTTTAAGGGTAAAATTTAGCGAATCCCTTAACAAATAAACCCAGATTGTCACTCGGCAAATGGTTTATGCCTGCTGCTGATTTCCGCCCGCCGCCCGTCTCAAAAGTTGAACAAAACTCATCTGCACCTGTTTTGTTATGCAAAGGCGCACGAACACTCACTAAATACCCGCCTTCCCTGTTAAAAGAAAGGACAGCATGGGCTTTTGCCGGATTTTGGTTGGCTAAATAATTACCGAAAACACCACTCACCCTTCTGGCCCATGCCTCATCTGGAAGCAAAAATACAGCAGTACCGCTTCCTTCAAACTCAGGTTTTATAGTTTTGGCGGCAACCATATCTTGCTGATATCCATCAGCGAGTTTTTCATAAACAACCCGATTATCAGCAATAAAATCTAAAGGTGAATCGTATTTTACCATTTCCTTGTATAACAAATCCGGTGCGAAATGCAAATCACTTAAACTGCCTCCATAGCCATTGTAGTTAACATAAGTGCCAAGATTCTGTAGCTGCATCAGACTGGCTTGATCAATTAATAATGTTGATGCCAGACTTTCGGCACTACGGAATAAATTATCTCCATATGCCGCAGTTACTGCCCATAAAGGATATTTTCCGTTTAGATAATTATTCACCAGCAAACTAGTACATATGGCATTGTCCGTGTCGATAATGGCGGTCAAATTCGCATGATTTGGAATATCACCGGCCATATGATGATCGATATAAAAAATCGTCGCCCCTCTCCCTAAAAATTCAACGACACGCGCATTATTTTTTTGCAACGAAATATCCAACACGGTAAGGCTATCCCCTTTATTGGCCTCAATTTTACTCAAGAGTTGAATCTCGCGTTTAATGCCAGTTATTAAAGTTGAAGCTATCGGCTGGTGACGACGAAGTTGGATTAATGCACAAATACCATCAGCATCACCATTGAAGACATCAAAGTGCATTTTACTATTCGTCCGTTGGCAGAATACTACGGGAACGTAATAGCACAATTACTTGTTGTACGCTCGCTTTTAAATCGAGCTTACTCGTATCTACTGTTAACTCTGGCTTTTCCGGCTCCTCATAGGGCGATGATATGCCGGTAAAGTCCTTAATTTCACCTTTTCTGGCTTTTTTATAAAGCCCTTTAACATCGCGTTGCTCACACACGTTAATAGGACAGTGGCAATAAATTTCAAGGAAATCACCATGGGGCATAAGACTTCTAACCATCGTCCTTTCGGCACGGAATGGGGAAATGAAGGCCGTTAACGTAATTACCCCAGCTTCCAACATAAGTTTGGCAGTTTCTCCAATGCGACGGATATTTTCTTTTCTATCCGTATCACTAAAGCTTAAATCACCACACAAACCATGACGGATATTGTCGCCATCGAGAACAAAAGTATTGAAACCGCGCTGAAACAACTCCTCCTCAACCGCGTGAGCGAGCGTAGATTTACCCGCCCCTGATAAACCGGTGAACCAAAGGACAACCGATTTATGATGATTTTTATCTTCACGACGTTTTCGAGTTACCGTCGAATGATGCCAAACCGTGTTACTACTTTTTTCAGGTGAATCCATAGAATCAATAAAAATAAAATTTGTAAAACTGAATATCAATTTGCATCAGCAAATCGGCCAAAAAATTAAATAATATAAAACATAGGTTCTGATGACATAAAAAATCAGCCTAGTTACGAAACAAAACTATGAGTCAGGCCGTTGGTTTAATTCATTTAAACTGTCCAATAACGCCCTGCTTTCCACTAATCGAGTCAACTTGCCCATTCGCCCGACTTGCTCAATAAATCCAATTTTTCCTGACGAACCATATACATGCTGCGTTTCTACCGCTTTAGTTTTTGGATATTCAATTTTTATAGAACTTTTGCTGTTATGAACATGTTCTTTATAAACGACGACCCTAAAACTAACATAAGCATCATTACCGTAACGGTCCCATGCTTTGAGAGCAACCTCTACATTCGGGGCACCTTTGGGTGGGGTTCCCGAAAACTCAAGGAGCGATGAATCAAAAATCAACCACGAAGGTAATTGCGAACCATCAAACTGCGTCGCTTCATATTCTAGTTGTTCACTAGGATTTGAGTGGTGAAATATATTAAAAGGAATATAAAAAACATAACTTTTTAATTCAACAATCAATTGATCAGGGAGCATTCCAGTCAAATACAATTCATACTCTTGCAAATTACCATACAATTTTAACGCAGATGAATGATACGGCTTTTCACTACTCCACTTAAGATCGAGATCAGGCTCCCTAAATGGAGATAATGAATAACCTACATCATCTAATCGAGAAAATAATGGTGGCGTTGGATTAGAAAGTATAATTAATGAACCATTGTTTACAGGTTGATTAGCTGCTTTAGGGATATCTGCAAAATGCAGAATAGCCGTGTCCGTAGTAATGCCGTCAGACATAATGTAGGTAACTTGTGGAACAGAGCCTACATAACCTGCATTCGGCGTAAAAATGTAGCTACCATCCGCATTAATCAACAACCCACCAATTCCGGGAATATTGGCTAACGTACCCGCAGAAAAAACACCAGAAATACCCGCAACAGTAAATTGAGTAACCTTTAATGCATTTCCATTAGCATCTGAATCATTATTCAAAAGATTTCCTTTAACCGAACCGTCAGCAGATGCTTTGTCAGGACCGTCATCGATAGCAACCGGAGGTGTATCAGGCACATCTGAAAATGACAAAGTAGCCGTACTTAGGTTGTCTCCATCAGTAACAGTATAAGTCACCAGAGGCACAGACCCATGATAGCCAGATAATGGTGTAAAAATAAACTGTCCGGCACTGTTAATTACCAAAATACCCACACTAGGAATAACTGCATTAGCCCCCACGGAAAAAACACCCACACCAACAATAGTAAATTGGGTGACCGCTAACACGCCACCGTCAGCATCAATATCATTACTTAAAATATTACCACCAACTGATGTATTGGGCTGGGTAAAAATTGGGCCATCATTCTTGGCACCTGGAAAAGAATCGTCATCAATAACTACCCCTGAACCTAAACCGTCCACGACTGTAACATTTGAATTATTGGGTATCCCTAGGCTAATTAATAATGTCTCATTTCCTTCAACCAAATTATCTGGCAGAGTCGGGACTATTACTGTGGCAGTAATGCTGCCTGCCGGGATGGTGACTAAAATTGGGTTACTACTGTAATCTAATACCGGAATAACGGTACCGGCATAGGTCAGCGGGATAGTGATGCCGGAGCCCGAAGTGCCGCTTAGATTTACCGTGTAAACCAAATTGCCGCCTTCATTCACTGTCGGGGCGTCGCTGATCGAGACCGTCAATCCAGTACCATCGGTGATAACGCCAGCGCCTAAAACTGGCGTTATATTTTCATCTGTGCTCGCAGATAAAGTTATCGCTTCGCTCGACTCTAGAATACTATCGTTTAATGCTGGCACTCTTACAATAAAACTTGTCTTACTAACAGGCACGTTAACTGTTAAGCCAGCGACAGGTTGAAAACTTAAACCTCCATCGAAACTGACTTCTAAAGCTCCAGTATCAGTTCCCACGATGGCACTTCCCGAAGCAGGATTGATAGTAACGGAGGTAATTGTCGTGCTAGCACTGCTAAGTGTTATTTCAAAATCAAGATTACCGCCTTCTGCCGCTGATGGATTAGAAACACTGCTCACACTGACAGGCGACTCATTATCGGTAATCGTTCCTGACCCTAAATTATCGGCTATGGTGGCATTGGTAGCGTTCGATAAATTTACACCAAATGTTTCATCGCCTTCCCGAAGTACATCATCGTTAATGGCGACTGTAATTGTTTTGCTGGTCTCTCCAGGATTGAATGTTAATGCCCCATTCGCACCAATAAAATCGGTGCCTTGTGTCGCTGTAATCCCGACTGTTTGAAAATCAACTGCAATAGTTTCTGAACTTGACGAACTTAAAGTAACGGTAAATGTTGCCGTACCTACGACTGCGGATTCATCAACGGTTACGTCGTTAATAGAAATTTGTGGCCGAATAACAATTGTCTCTGTAGCCGTTTCTGAAGCGCCACCGGAAGTTACCGTATATGTGTATGTTGTAGAACTGGTGAAATTTGATGCCGGTGTAAATGTCAAAATATTATTTGATCCAAGGCTAACGGTGCCGTTCGCCACATTGACCGTATCTCCGATGTTTATCGGAGACCCATTAATCCCCGAAATTAAAGCAGATGGATCTTCAAAACTGTCTGCGGTGGCGCTATTTGTCCCTGTAATAGGATTATACGAAATAGCGGTATTTGTATTGGTAGCCATGGTATCTGGCTCAATGTCAGCAATGGTTGAAACGCTAACGACTATATTCGCGGTTGCTGTTCCACCCTGTCCATCGCTGATGGTGTAGGGTATTGTCACTATCCCATTAAAATCAGGACTTGGAGCAAACGTCATCACTCCACCAGCAGAAACCTGAACGATACCCCCCGTCACATTAATATCTTGTGCCGTTCCCGGAGTCAAAGCAGTATTGCCAATTCGGGTAACAGTTAAATTATCGCCATCACCATCAGTATCGAGCGCTAACGGCGTTAAGACAATCGTTGCACCATCTTCTTGCATGGAGTATGAAACATCGTTCGCTACCGGCGCATCATTAGCGCCATTGATGGTGATAGTGAGGGTAGCTGTTGCAACGTCACCGTCTTTATCGGTAATCGCATAGGTACAAGTTTCTGTCAGACTTTGCCCTGACTTTAAGGCATTTACGACAGGATTTGCATTATCTACAAGGTAACTATATGCACCATTAGAACCTATCGTAAGGCCACCATAAAACCCAGATAGAGGCGTAGCGCCATCTACTGTGCCACTAATAGACACGCTGTTAGTAATACCTGTTACTGGACCCGTTGGGCTTGTGTACGCACCATCTGCGCCAATTTTGTCATTATCAAACACATTACCTGAAATGGGATTTACACCGTCTTCTGTAACAGATGCGTTGTCAAACGAAGTAATTGGCGTATCGTCAATGATGGCAATAGCTAAGGTTTTAGGAGGAGTGCTCACACCTGCCCCATCTTTCATAAAGACGGTAAAATCATCTGTTACTGCAATTACTAATGTCGGCGGTGTAATCAAAGCGTATTGATAACCAAGGGTACCTGTGCCATTTGCCGTATCATAGTTATAACTATTGAGTGTTAACGTGCCGCTTGTGCCGGCAAATGTTTTATTTGTTGTAGCTAAATCTAAAAGCTCTGCTTGCGTAATAATAATGCCGTCAATAGTGACGGAAGTTACTCCATTGGTGGGCGAAACTAGTTGGAAGCTGCCATTGAGCACTTCACCATTACCAACCGCATTAGTACCAGCCACTAAATCAGATTCCAGCACGCTACCATCCGTGCCTACTTCGCCGCCATCGTTTAGGCCAACCACATTTGGTACGCCAACAATGGTAATCGTAAGTGTTGTAGTTGCGATATTGCCATCACCGTCAATAATCTCATAGGTATAAGTATCTGTAACGGTTTGTCCAGGCATTAACGCAGCTACGGTGGCATTTAGGTAATTCGGTGTATAGGCATAGCTGCCGTTGTTGTTCAGTGTGAGTGAACCATAACCATTAACACCCACAACCGCACCACCAACCCCAACGCCAGTAGCAACAGGTCCCGTGCCAGCCACGACACCTGTAATCGGGGATACGTTGGTATCTGCGCCTACTTGATCGGCATTGCCATCTGCGTTATTTGGGTCTACGCCACCTATGCCCGTCACCACATTACCAGAGGCCGTACTGTCTGGGCTACCTGCAAAATTAATAGCCTCATCTACGTCAGCAATAATCACCGGCATATCATCGACAATATTAATAGCTAATTGACCGCTTTCATTACCACCGTCAACATCTGTTGATGTAATTGAGAACGAATCATTGACTATCCCTCCACTATGGTTAGCCGGACTGGTCAATGTGTAGCGATAGCTCACTACACCGGTAACAGTGTTGTAGCCTGTAATGGTTAAATCACCATGCGCTCCGGTTACAGAAATAGGGGTCGTTCCACTTGCTGAAAATTGCGCTTTTGTAAAAGACTGTGCGTTGATTGTCAAAGAAACCAGTGAAGATGAAGGGCTGATAGTGAATGTACCGGCAGTATTTTCTCCATTACCACTTGCATGTGTCCCACCTGTCAGGTCACTTTCTTTAACTTGTGCATCCGTATTCCCAACAGTGCCGTCATTTAAATCGCCAATAGTAATCAAATCGCCAACTGGCGTTATATTAAAATCAAGTGTATTTGGCGTTGGGTCGGTATCTATACCACCATTTAACGTTCCACCATCATCTTGGACTTGGAAACCTAATGCACCAAAATCACCACCCGCAGTCGCATTATTGACATTCAATGCCGGAGTAAATACTAAAAGCCCAAGGCTAATGTCAGATACGTTAATAACATCCCCAACTGTAACAGCTGCCCCATTCAATCTATAAACACCCTCACTGAGAGGAGGTAAGCCAGTAACGATAATATTGGCGAAATTATTTGAAGGACTATCATTCGGATCGGAAAAACCAAAATCTGCGACCTTAAGAATATAGAAATTATCTTCTTGAATTGTTATGGTTTTATTCGAACCAAATGGCGGGTCGTTGGCCGGGGTGACGGTGAAATTGAAGGTGCCGTTCACCGGCGCGCTGCCGTCTTGGTTACCGTCTTCGACGTTGACCAGAAACGAAGCGGTACTAGTTTCACCGCCGTCGTGCCGGAAGCTGACCAGCCCGGCCACCAGTTGGCTGCCGGTGAAGCTGGTCGCCGCCGCACCGTTGACCAACACAATCCCATTGGTGTGCCCACTGACCGTGAAGGTTTCTTCCGCCGCGACGTTGTCAGAGTCGGTGAAGCCCAGGTCGGCAACGGTAATTTCGTAAGTGCCGCTTTCGGCAACAGTTGCGCTAAGATCGCCGGTGAGCACCGGCACGTCATTGACACCGTTAACCGTCATGGTCACTGTCGCCGTCTCAGTGACGCCACCCGAGACAATGGTGTAAGTAAAGGTATCAACACCGCTGAAGTTGGCATTGGGCGTATAGTTGATGGTACCGTCGGCGACAAAGCTTACACTGCCATTGCTGCCTTGGGTGACCGAAGTAACTACACGGCCGATATTCTCAAAATAGTCTGCAGTTGCCCCATTGGTACCAGTCAAGACGTTGAAGCTCTTGGCCGTGTCTTCATTAGTGGCAATGGCGTCGTTGGTTGCATCTGCCGCAGCTGATACGGTAAATGTTGTCGAACCGTTAGCCGTATGAGCACCGCCTGTGCCATTATTTCCATTATCATTGAACGAAACACTTAATGTTAATGCCCCAGTTATTGAGGTATTGAAATCCTGATCTGGAACAAAGGTTATTCTTCCATTATCTATAGCACCTTGGATATTACCCCTGCCACCCGATAAAGTTAATGATGTAGCTGTAGAAGAGACTAAGCCAACTCCAGAGTATCCAGCCCAGTTCAAAACGCCTGCTCCCGAAGGGATACTGATCGTTACGTTGACTGAATTTGATGCTGAATCAGGATCTGCTAGAGTTATTCCATTGAGAATTAATGCTGTGTCCTCTGTACCCGTGAGCGGCGCAGCGATAGTTACAGTTGGCGCATCATTTACCGCAGTAACATTCACCGTTGTTGTTGCCGTATTGCTATTTGCCGCACCGTCATTTAATACAACGGTAATTGAGCGTGCAGTCGTATTTGGGTTTTCTGAAGAACTACTGAAACCAATATTTCTAATCGCAGTTTGGTAATTTGCCAAGCTGGAGCTACCGCTTAGGGTAAGCACGCCAGTTGATGAGCTGTAACTGCTCGCAGTAATTCCAATCGGCAACGAACTTAATGCGGCTAACAGATCACCCGAGTACTTATTGGTGATAGTAATGGTCGCACTTGTAATATTGGCATTATCAATATCCGTTACACTGATATCGGTATCAGCGATGGGAGTACCCGGCGCATTTTCAGTGTAACTTGTTGTATAGTTTGTGCCTGTCGCGCCACTTGAGTTGTTGCCATCTAAATATAATACCGGCGCATCATTTACCGCTGCTATTGTTATTGTTGCGGTTGCTGACGATGTGCCACCATTTGCATCAGTGATAATATAGTTAAAAGAGTCAGTACCGTTGTAATCGACGAAAGGGGCAAAAGCGAATGCACCAGTTGTAGCATTGGTAATAGTTAACTTACCATGCGTGAGCGGAATTGGGGAGTTAACCACATAGTTTGCACCATTAATTTGAGATATTGTCAACGTGTCATTGTTAGCATCACTATCTGTCCCTGAACCGTTATTCGCATATAAGTTACCTGCGAGGGTTGTATCTTCATTTGTGCTGGCCACATCGTTGTTTGCAACAGGTGCGGGATCGAAAGTGACCTTCATTTCGAATGCATCACTACCCAGACCTTCATTAGAATTCGCTGCCGCTGACATGAGGAAACTTAAAGTTGTGAAAGTGCCTTGCAACTGAACACTGCCTGCGGAAGTTCCTGCCGTGGCTGTCATACTGGACTCTCCGCCTGCCGCACTCATAGTGCCTCCTCCAAAAGGAACACTGTGAGTTGTATCGATTTGATTATTTTGAATCACACCTCCGCTAACTTGAAAGTGAGAAGAACCACTGAGTCTGTTAAGTGTTATACCCGAAGTCAATAGACTAAAACTCATTCCATTTTGTTTCGATCCATCTGAGCCACCCAACCTATCCAGGTGGAGAATGGGATCTTTTACTGCTTGGCTGAATGAAATAGTAATAACAGCATTGCCACCATCAATTGATGCTTCAGTTGTTTGCCCTTCTGGGTTCGTATCCCAATTGAATTGCATTTGCAAGCTACCGGTTCCCTGGACTGCCGGATTAAAGGCGGCAATATTGTTCAGGATTGTGCTACCACTGAAGGTATTTACGCTGGTCGTGCCGTTTGAAAAACTTGAAAAACCGACCGTTGTCGTCACACCCGCCACCGTACTCGTAGCAGTGGCGGAAGTTGCTTGATTTGCCACTGATGCCCCTGTCACCCCTGACCAACTAGCGGTGTTGTTTTGCGACAATATGCCACTGTAAGCATCAATAATGAAAGCATCAGTTTCGATAACGCCGATTTTTCGCTCAAGCACCCAGTCCCCACTCAATGCAGCACTACCTGTGCCATCAGTTGAATCTGCCACATCTGCGCCAGTGCGCACAGCTAATTCGGTGGAAGCATGCAAACCAATTTCGCCCTGGCCGAAATTGCAGCCATAAACCAGGATGTCGGCATTGGCTGAGAGGTGTTGCCCTATCAACGCCAACTCATCGGTATATTGGCCTTGCATTGTCGATAAGTTGAGCACCGATGAACCCAAGTTTAGCCGGCCAGCACTGCCATGCGAGATAATGTGGATAGCATCAATGTTGTTATATTGGGATACAACCTGGGCTATCTGTTGGACTTCGTCAGTTTTTGAATCGAGCAATATGACTGTCGCGTCCGGTTTAATGCCTGCTAGCAAAGATTGGTAATCCGCCACAGCAGTATCAATAAACACTAACTCATTAGCTTGGCTGCCCTTAACGGATGGCGCAGTGAGTAGGTTATCTTCTGGTGTGTTTGTTGGGGTATCTTTTGGTACTAATATGGCTTCATTTGCATTTGTCTTATTAACCTCAGCTAAATCATTTTGCGACCAGCTTGCCCTTGCGCCTGTTAAGGCTTGCACCTGAGTAAGCCACCGGCTTCCTTCTAATTTTTGAGGACTATGAAAAACGATATTGGCATTATCCGCCAAGTTATCTCCCCAATCACTCAGGGACTCTACGTCTGAAAAGTTCAGTGTTGTCCTAATAGAGCTGGCACCTAACCAGTGTTGGCCATGAAAATTAGCACTTATTAGATGAAGTTTAGTTGTGTCATTACGATCTTGGAGTATTTCTGCGATTTGTTGATAGCCATCACGATTTGCATCCAGCACTTTGATTTCGGCATTAATCGGCGGACTAGCTAATAGTTGGCTAACGACCTCAGCCCTTGAATCAACAATAATTAAACTAGGCGTATGGGCAGAACTTACCGATATGGCTGCGGTAATGGCTAATGGTTGAGCCTCGTGATTTTTGCTGTCGCCGTCTTCAGTAAATGCGGTAGGTGTTGAGCTAAATGGGAAGAATGAATCCGAATACGCTCCCGATTTTTGAGGACTTTCTAAGGTTTTTTCTTCGGCTACAGTTTTATCAACGGCAACTTCTGTCGCGACCGCAACCACAGCGCCATCAAATAACAACCGATTTTCCAAAGCTAATCTAATCGAGCTAGTGGCTGCTTTTTTATTTACTTTTGATGGCTTATCAGGCTGTTTCTTCATTACTGCAGCACCAAATTAGCTGTTTATTGAATAGCATTATTTGTTGAAAACTGTCAAATGACGCTAAGAATTGACTATAAAACGCGATTACAGTATTTTAAATTAAAAATAAAACGTTATTTTATATGGGCTTAACATAATCACTTAATCTTTTAATTTAAAATAGATTCTAAGCCATTTTATATAAGCCATCAAGCTGGTTAGCTTGGGAAAATAAATTTCATTCCATAATACGAAAATAACATTTGCATACTAACCAATGGGTTGCATAAAGACAGATTTGGCCGTTATTACGACTTTATTGTCTTTAGATTGTGCATTCATTCCAGCTTTTTGTCATTTCGACTTTCGGGAGAAAGCTTTTAAGCGCTGGAGCTGCAAACGTTTTAAGTTTTCTCGCCGCTTCGTGCGAAATCACAGATTTTGCTTGGCTGGGGGAACAAATCATCCCATGGCTACCAACCGCTTTCTTTGACTAAAGTTATCGTTGCGAGCCTAAACAATCGGCTTATGACACTTGCGGGTTTAGTGGATAAAGCCAGTCTTCCTCGGATAGTGCTTTGCTGTTGAAATCCATCCATGTTCACTTTTGCCGCGACACGGTATATTCCCTGATCAGGAATAAGCTGTTTTTCCGAATCTGGCCTAACGGCAAGCTCTCCACCATAGGTTGATGCCAATTCCTCAACCTTAAGCTCTCGCGTACCCGTCGCATCAATCGTGCTAACAGTAACATCAAGCGGCGAAAAATCACCGCCTTCTGGATAAAACAAACCGTCTCCCTCTACTTTTAATTTCGACAAATCTGCTTCTTCAACATAACCAATGACCGTATCAGCAGTGCCTTCAACACTACCGATTGGTTCATCTTTTGCTAACCATTCTCCTTGCCTTAGCGAATCGGAAAGGTCTCGAATCCGGCCATCAAACGTAGCGCGAACTGTCAGCTTGTCTTTGATAGCACGAAAACCAGCTAACTCCGCTTGGGTAGATTGCAGCTCTTCATAATCTTTCGGGTTATTGCGCGCTAAATTTGATTCCAGACTTTGCGAAGCTAACCGTTCGCTTAACTCTTTATATTTTAATTTGGCAGCGATGATTTTGTAGTCTAAATCGGGCGAAGCTAATGTTAGCAATATTTGATTTGTAGTGACAACATCACCTTCTTTAACTAAAACTTCTTGCACTTTTGCCGGTTCGACACAGTAAAAAGTAAATTCACTATCAGCACGCAATAAGCCCGGTACAAGCAAATACGATTGCCAGGGAATGAAAAGGGCAGCAATTAACAAAATTGGCACTAACCATGATAAACGTGGGCGAATAGGTTCATGATGCAGGGTGATAAGATTTTTCCACACGATAACTTCCCCCCAAATTGGACGGATAATGAACCAGCCTATTTCCACTGAAAATAAAAACAAACCCAAGGCTTTAAAAAAGAAATAATAAACCGCCCAAGCGATACCAGTGAACAAAATTAACCGGTAAATCCATACACTATAGGCATAGATAATCAAAAACCTCCGCCTGAAAGAGAACCAATGCTCAGGCGGTTCTATGTCAAATCCAAACAGGCTCTCCCGTAGCTGCCATTTTGCCAACGCAAATGAACGATCTTGTAAATTAGGCACATCTAACGTATCAGCAAGCAAATAGTACCCATCGAACCTCATAAAAGGATTCAGATTAATTGCTAAGGTAATTAGCCATGCTGTGCTGGCTAACAAATAACTCCCACTGCGCAACGGACCATCTGGCAATACTGACCATAGGAATGTTGCTATTATGGCTAACGTCAGCTCGGCAATCATACCTGCCGCATCTATTACTAAACGATCCTGACGCTTGGGCAGCCGCCAAGCATCGGTTACATCAGTCCACAAGACGGGCATACCTAATAGTAATGCAACCCCCATGGCGGGAACCCTGCAGCCGAAATGGTTTGCAGCGAAAGCATGCCCTAATTCATGCACAACTTTCGATAATGACATCATACCAACAGTTGCCAACAAACCTTCTGGCGTTAAGGTATACATAAAACTATGGCTAAATTGGCTCCACTGCTGCATAACAAGAAACACAGCAAAGCAAGCGGCAATACCAAGAATATATAAAGCACGCCCCGTAAAAAATATGCGCATTAAATGCCGCATTTTTTTTAGATAACGATCTGGCTGGATCAAAGGTACCCGAAAAAACAGATAGTTATGGAGTAGCCAAAGCCAAAAACCAGGTTTCGCGGCATGGCGCATCACCGTGAAACGCTTGGTTGCCTCTTGCCCCAAGGGTCTGGTTAAACTGTTTTTACTCAGGAATTCTATAAACTGCTCAACATCAGATACTTCGGCCGCTATGGGCGTTTCTTTTTGTATGGCTTCCGCAATTTGTATGGAATTAGATAAATCCCAACGATGTAAGCATTCGAATTCAAGCCAGCCAATACGAAAATACCGATGTACGGCAGGATCATATAACGTCCAGGTCGGCGAACCATCAGCCGCTCTGGGTCCTTGAAAAAGAGACAACTCCTCCCGCAAAGTTAACCAAATGGGTACTTTGTTTTTATTACTTAGCGCTATAGCGTCAACCATAAACGTAATGTCCTAATAGGCTTACGTAACAGCCATAATATTAAAGGCTTACGAGTACCATATAGTTTGGCAGTACCGTGATAACCTAGGCGCGGTAGCATTTCATTTTGGGCAAAACTAGCTTTCAGCCGATACGCCATCACATCGGCAGGCGTGGGTGTTGCCCGGTAGCTAAAATAGTTAAGTTTTGCATCTAAAGGCTTATTGGGGTTAATGTTTGAAAAAAACAATACCTCGGAACCCGCCTCTAACGCGATTAAATCTTCCATGGGCAGCCGAACCTCTAGCTCCACGGCGTTGGGATTTGCTACAGCGAGAATTTTTTCGCCTTGCTTTACAGGACGCCCTAGCCAATCATTTGGATCGTCAAATACAGTTACGCCATCAATTGTTGCGGTTACCTCACAACGTTGCAGCAAGGTACGCACATAGTCAACTTCAGCAGACTCTTGCTCCCATTTACTTTTTAACCCAGCGAGTTTAGCCTTAACTGTTGGATCTAACATGGCTTGCTGGGTCGTTTGTAAATACTCAGTTTGGGCGCTATCACGTTTTTCTTTGGCAACTTCCAAACGACTTTTTAATTCTGCTTTGTCTAGGGCAAACAGTTTTTGTCCGACTTTAACGGCTTCATTTGGCTGAACATAAAATGTTTCTATAACCCCTTCCAACGGCGCGCGCACCAAATTTGGCCGGTAAGGAACGACCTCCGCCTCGGCTAAAACTGATTGTTTTATGGGAAAAAATAAAGCCAGCATAATCAAGCCAGCAACTATTAGCTGATTTTTACGCACTTTTAAGTGCTGCTGCCAAGCTAAAGCTGGACTTGCTGCTTCTGCTAAAGCTAACGCGTGGCCGTAGGCATCAGCCAGATAAGAAAACAGGTGGATTTCTGGCTCACTCCAATTTTCATCCCGGCAAAGCACTAAGATGTATTGATTACCAGAAGGCGCTGATAACGGAAGCCAAAGCGCATGTTCTGGCAACCATTCAAACCAATCTTTTCCTAGTTCCGCTGGCAAATCGTTTACATCAAACGGTCTAATTTCGCGATTGTTTGCGTTCGTTGCTAAGTGTTTAAGAACCGATTTAAGCCACAATGCATAAGGGCTATTTTGTTCAGGCTTTGCAACGCCGGATACAGCATCAATACTAACTAACTGATTATTCCACAGGATAGCTTGCCGATACGGAATCAATTCGGCCGTCTCATTAACTAATACATAAGGCAGCTCTTTAACAGACGCTTGTCTTGCCCTACGTTCTAGTTGAAGAAGTAGCGTTAACCGAATTAATTGTTGATTGAAACGATCACTCACTCTACTGTGGGAAGTTCAATAGCGCCACTCATGCCTGGAAGTATCTCCGATGCGTTGTCAGAAATGCGACCATACACTTTGATGGTTTGGCTAACCGGATCAACTTTGCCACCTAACCTAACAATTTTGGCATTGTAAGCCTTTCCGGTTTCCGTCAGCATCACTTTAAAGTTATTGCCCGGCTTAAGCTGGGCTATGGTCTTTGATGGGGCAATAAATTCCACTTCCAAATCTTTTTCGCTGATAATTTCTAGCAAAGGATCACCAGGTCTTACCGACTGATGGGATCTTGCTGTAACTTCAACCACTTTTCCAGAAAAAGGTGCCCTAATCGTACATTTTTCAAGCACGGCCTGTGCAACGCGGACATCGGCATTGGCTTCATCTTGCTCCGTTCTAGAGACATCAAGCTGTAAGAAGCTGATAGATTTTAATTTTTCTAGTTTTTGGTTAACTTCATGCGTCTTACGCTTCTTTTCTAAAGTTGCCCTCGCCTTAGCTAACTGCGCTTCTTCCAAATTGCAATGGAAACCCACAAGCACTTGACCGGCTTTAAACCTTTCACCATCTCTTATCTTAAGCTGGTTAATTAGCCCAGCCATCTCACTGGAGATTTGCGTGCTTTCCCGGGCTTTAATTTGCGCCCGTAGCAATTGGCTTGAGTTCTCTGCTGAATCTGGCTCAACAATTTTTTCCTGCGGTGGAGGGTTCTCTGCCGCAGGTTGTAAAACAGAAACAGGCGACACATCGTCGCCGCCCACTTCTGCACTAATAGAGACTGACCACGTTATCGTAGTCAGCACTAACACCAAAAGACGCACTTTTATCATTTATCAGTTTTGACAGGAGTAGCAGCAAGCTTTGGTTTAGGCAAAGCGGGGAGGTAACCCTTATACCAGCTGTCGAGCGTCTTTTCGAGCTTGACGGCCAGTGCCCGTACTGTGACGTGTTCTATGCCGCCAGTCACAGGGTCTAAGCCAACTGAGGCGTAGATGTTGCCTAAGGCACCATAGATGTCCGCCAGGCCTTGTTCCATTTCCAGCTGGGATGCCAAGGCGGCGGTGGCAGCATGGATGCGTTCAAGCTCTGAGCCTGCATCGCTGATGGCGTTGTTGTCCATGGCGGTGTAGATGGCTTGGTCAACTTTGCTGAGTTCTTTGGCACTGTTGTAGCTGTCCATGGCTTTTAGGTATTGTTGGTAACCCAGGTTGATTTGGACGACGGCGGCTATGCTGAGGGCTTTGCGGCGTGTCCGGGCAACTTCTACTTGGGTTTCTGCGGATTTCCACATCTTGGGCGCCGCAATGAGGTTGACTAGGTTGAAGGTGGTGCGGGCACCGGCTTCAAACCAGAGTTGTTCGACAAGGAAGGAGTTGGAGTCCCAGTTCATGCCAACGGGGATGGTGATGCCGGGCAGGACTTTGAGCATTTCTTTCCAGACATCGGCACGGCTGATGCGTTCTTGGTAGATTTCTTGGCGTAGGTCTCCCCGGTAGAATAGGCCTAGGTTTTCGAGTTGTTCGGCGCTGACTTTGAGTTCTGGCGGCTCGGGGGTTTTTACGCTTAGGGCGAGGCGGATGTCAGCGTGCAGCGGCGCGTTGATGAGCCCGGCAAGTTTGGGTTTGGCGGTGAGGAGGTCTGACCTGAGCTTTTTGAGTTGGTCGATGATGCGCAGGAGGCTGCGTTGGTATTCGAGGACGCTGATAATGGGTTGTAACCGGTCACCTTCGATGGTTTTGCTGACTTGGAGGGCGTGTTCGGCTTCGACAAGGACGGGTTCAAGCCGGGGAAGGAGCCGGTCGGCAAGGTTGGCTGTCCAGTAGGCTTGGAGGACTTCTTTGATGAGGTTGTTGACAACTTTGCGGCGGCGTTCTTGGGCGATAAGGATGCGGTCAGCTTGTTGTTTGGCTTGGAAGTAGCTGACACCAAAGTCGAGGATGTTCCAGGCGAAGGTGATGTCACCAATGCCACGGCTGGCATCTTGTGAGGTGGATGGCCTTAGGGTGGTGGCACCGGTGTAGAAGTCTTCGCTGGAGGAGCCAAGTTTGCGGTCCCTGAAGGCGTACCCCGCATTGGCGGTGAGCTTGGGCAGCATGTTGAGGGTGGCAACTTCAAGCTGGGTATCTTGAAGCACGGCTTCCATCATGGTCAGCCGGTGGTCGTAGTTGTATTTGAGCGCCCGGGCCAGGGCATCGTAGAAGGTCAACGGCCCGCCAATGGGTTCTTGCTTGGCGTACATTTCCTCTTGGTCTTTCAACATTACCGATAAGCGTTCATCATCGGTTATCGGCACCGGGTTTAGGTTACAGCCCGTCAATAAAATACCCAGCAACATTAATCCTACACAATGCTTGTATAAACTCACAACGCGTTTCCCTCGTTTCTAAATAAAGTTTTTTTCAGACAATGCATTGATAAACTAGGTATTAAAATTGTCCAACGTTTATTTATGTTTAATTTAGGTAAATTAGATAGTTATTATAATTATTTTAGTAATCAAGTTACTACGCTTGAATCGAAGGTTTCACTTTAACCTTAATGATAAACCGGCACAACAAAAAAATACCTCATTACAAACGTTAGCCATCAACTGTGAAGCCTTTCCTGAAAGGTCTACGTAATGCCTAGCCAACGGATTGTCAGGTATAACACCTAATCCAACTTCGTTTTGAACCATAACCATATCTTGAGGTAAATTTAAAATAGCGGTTAACTCATCCAGTATTATTTCATCTGAAATTTCCCGATACAGCATGTTGTTTAGCCACATAGATATGCATTCGATGAGCACTGGACCTGGACAGGTTTTAATGGCGTTTACAAGCTGGTAAGGTTCTTCAATGGTAATGAATTGATCTTGCCGACGTTGGCGGTGCACGAAAATCCGCTGACGCATTTCGTCATCTAGAAACTCTGTTGTTGCCAAGTAATAAGGTTTTTGCTTTGCTTGCTCCAAAATATAAAGTTCAGCAAGCGTTGATTTACCACTTTTGATGCCACCAATAAACAATGTTTTCATTGCTATGCTTGTAATATCTGTAAGAGACTGTCTATGTCGATATTTTTGGAAACCATATCAGTAAATTGTTGTATCTCGGTTTCACGATAATCCTGATAACTATAACCTTGATAAGCCGGATTTATTGTTTTTAAGTAAGCGTTACGAAAACCGTCATTATCAAAAACACCATGAACATGCGTTCCACAGACGTGCTGACTTTGGTAATACAACGGATATTGGCTCATGCGTCCATAATGGATTTCATAGCCATTGACGGGGTAAGAAAACAAGTCGTAACTACCACATGCCAACACCTTAGGGGTTTGATAAACCACAATATCATCAATAAAACCGAATCCCGTTTCTATATTTGGTTGATTGTGTTCAAGTGCATGAGGATCATGCAAGGTTTGGCATAACATCTGATATCCACCGCAAAGCCCAAATATTGGCTGCGTGCATTTTTTTATTTCAGTGAATAAACCAGTATTTTTTAGCCAGCGCAAATCATTCATGACTGTTTTACTGCCCGGCAATATAATGAAGTCAAACACTTGCAGTGGACGATAGCCATGAATCATCTCAACCTCCAATTCGCTATCCGCCATCAACACATCCAAATCGTTGTAATTGCTTAACCCAGGATAAGCAATTACCGCAACACGAATTTTGACATTACTCAGTCGTTGCTGATAATTCTTGAGCGACTGGGAATCTTCCATGTCGATATTCAATGGCATAAAAGGCAAGACACCTAAAACGGGTACACCAAAGCGTTCTTTTATAATACGCTCACCTTCAATAAAAAAACGCCGGTCGCCGCGAAATTTATTATTAACCACACCAACCAAGTTTTCACGCATGACTGGCTCCATGAGTGCCAGCGTACCGTAAATGGAAGCAAAAACGCCACCGCGCTCTATGTCTGCAACCAATATATTTTTGGTATTGAAGGTGCTGGCAATAAAGCTATTAGAGAGATCTTTATCTAATAAATTAAGCTCAACAGGCGACCCTGCACCTTCGGCAATCACCAAATCATAGTCTTGCTGCAGTTGTGAAAAAGCCTGAGCAACGTATTCTTTTAAGCTTGTCATTTCATCGTAATAATCAATAATCGACTGGTTTTTATACACTAAACCATTAACAATAACTTGGACGGAGCTATCCCCATAAGACTTCAGTAAAACCGGATTAAATAAGTGGCTTGGCACAACCCTGGCCGCTTCCGCCTGTAAGCATTGTGCCCTGGAAATTTCCCTACCTTCCGGTGTTACTGCGGAGTTATTGGACACATTTTGAGCTTTAAACGGCGCAACACGGAAACCGCGATCCGCAAACAAACGACAAAGCGCCATGGTGACAGTAGTTTTTCCTGCATCGGAGCTGGTGCCAAAAATGGCTAAGGGTCGCATCTAATTATTTAGATAGTCTATGTAAGTGTATTGGTTAATATGGCGTAATTTATGGACTGAACCATGATCAACCCGAAACTTAAACGCATTCGCTGGCGGCAGTTGTAAGATATGGCTAAGCAAAGCGCGGATAACGCCAGCATGGGTGATGATTAGAATTGGTCCCGGTAAGGTTGAGCTAATTAATTCATCCCAAAAATGTCCAGCACGCCTGCATAAATCACTAAAAGACTCGCCATTAGGGGGCGGTGAGACTACAAAATTTTCAGTCCATTCTTTTAATAATTCCGGATTAATTTCAGCAAACGGCTGGTTTTCCCATTGGCCAAAATCGACTTCCTGCAAACGGTTATCTATAGTGACTGGCCTATCGAAAGCTTGCGCCAATAAAAGGCAACGGCTCAACGGGCTGGCAAATAACTGACAATTGCCATCAATTTCCGGTAATTTTTTCAACATCTGTAAACGTTCGTCAGCAAAACTTTTCGCCAAAGGTACGTCGGTACGCCCGTAACATAACCCAGCGGGTGTATCGGTTTTAGTATGCCTGATTAAGTAAATTTCCACAGGGCTAACACGCTTAGATAAAAAATTGTCTCTGCAACTTGCTGACTGGCGCCTAAACAATCGCCAGTGTAGCCGCCTATATGTTTGTAAAAATAGTGCCCTAGATAACAATTGACAGCAATTACGACAGGAATCGCTAAGGCATAAGTCATCGGCAAAAACAGGACAGGGATGCCTGCGAATATTCCCGCAAAAAGCAAGTGATTTACATTAGGCTTAAAGACAGCCGCATGACTTTTAGAATCCTCAGTCCGGGCATAATCATATTGATACATTAGAAACAACGGCGGTAATCGACTAACGCTGTGTCCGGCAAAAAATATAAACGGGACTGAGATAGCCGGTAGCTCGGCAAGTATGCTAATTTTTAGCGTCATAATCATTATTATGCCCAGCGCACCGTATGCCCCGATGCGGGAATCCTTCATAATCTCAAGAATCCGTGCTTTACTGTAACCGCCACCAAAACCATCACAAACATCGGCAAAGCCGTCTTCATGGAATGCTCCGGTGCTTAATATACCGATAATTAGCGCCAAAACCACTGCAACAACCTGTCCCCACAACAAATCACCCAGATAAAAGCCCAACCCAGTAGTCGCACCGACCAACCAGCCTATTAATGGCAAGTACACGGCTGACAAGGGTAATCGGCTGTAATCCACACTTTGGGGGCAAGGTAACCGGGTGTAGAATCCTAGCGCCAACCAAAACAATTCCAAACGGAACATTATTAATCGTTTGACTGCTGATCGACTCCAGCATCTGCAAAAGTCGACATTTCGTTGAGAAATGCTACCGCAGACTTGATTAACGGATAAGCCAGAGCGGCACCGGAACCTTCACCTAATCGCAAATCCAGTTTTAATAACGGCTGAACCTTAAAATAATCCAACAATTCCTTATGCCCAAGTTCCGAGGATAAATGGCTAAATATGCAATAATCCAATACATTATTATCCAATGAGTAAGCGATTAACAACGCGGCACTGGCGATAAAGCCATCCACCATAATTATCATCCCCAACTCGGCAGCTTTTAGATAAGCACCAACCATCATGGCAATTTCAAAACCGCCGAAAGTTGTCAAAACTGCCAATGGTTCTGGCTTAAGGTTATGCTGACTCACCGCCCGTTGCAAAATATTGAGTTTAGCTTGCAATTGTTTATCGTCCAACCCGGTGCCACGTCCAACACATTGACTCAAAGAAATAGACATCATGCAGTGAACTAACAAAGCCGCAGATGAGGTATTACCAATGCCCATTTCGCCCAAACCGATACAATTGCAACCAGCGTTGTGTATTTCGGAAACCACGTTTGCACCAGCCTGTATCGCATGAATACACTGCGCCTGTGACATAGCTGGTTGTTGTAGAAAACTATGGGTACCTTTAGCAATTTTGGCGTCGATTAAATCGGGATGGTTAGGTAGGTCGGCATTTACACCCGCATCAACAATTATCAATCTTAGGCAATGCTGTCGGGCAAAAACACTGATTGCCGCACCACCTGATAAAAAATTTGCCACCATTTGCGCGGTAACCGATTGCGGATAAGCGCTAACTCCAGCGTTAACAATACCGTGATCACCCGCGAAAACAGCAATGGTAGGAGCCGTTAAGGTAGGTGTTAAGGTATTCTGAATTAAACCGATTTGTAACGCCAAGGCCTCTAATTGGCCAAGCGAACCCAACGGCTTAGTTTTTTGGTCTATTTGCAGTTGCAACCGGGCGCTTAATTCGGTTGATACCGGTTTAACGGCAAAATTTAGTTGCACAAGGGATTCCAGGAATTTTCGTAAACCAGATCATTGATATTTTTACGGGTCGCCCAACGTTCTGTTTGTAACATTGGCTGGTCGTAAAACTCATGAACCTTACCCAAACATAATACTGCGACGGGTTGGCTATCGTCTGGCATATTCAACAACGCCTTTAATCCCTCGGGGTCAAACATGGACACCCAACCCACGCCTATGCCTTCAGCCCGGGAGGCTAGCCAAAGATTCTGTATTGCACATGCCAATGATGCCAAATCCATCTCGGGTAGTGTTCGCCGACCGAATATATAATCCTCACGCCGGCCACACAAAGCCGCCACTAAAACTTCGGCACATTCCAAGATACCTTCCACCTTGAGCCGCATAAATTCGTCTTCGCGCTCATTTAATGCCTTTGCTGTATTTATCCGCTCTTGCTCGACCAGATTTCGAATATCTTTACGCAAGCCTAAGTCTGTTACCCTTATAAAGCGCCACGGCTGCATAAAACCTACACTTGGCGCATAGTGAGCAGCTCCAAGCAAACGCTGGTAAATTTCTGTCGCTATGGGATCTGGCAAAAAATGACGGACATCACGACGTTCGCGAATAACCCGATAGATCGCCGCAATTTCGGCTTCAGAATAACGGTTTGCCGACATTGGGATTATTTGTTATTAAAATTTGTAATTCAGTTAAAGGGTATACGGATGTCCGGCTTCAAAATCGTGCACTTTAGCTTTTGTAGTAAATGCCGGTGGTGCCCAAGCCAACTGCTCCTGACCTGCCAAGTAATTTGCTAACCATGTTGCCTGGCTACGGATTGGCAAAATGTAAGCATATATCTTACCGTTAGGTAATTCAGCAACATCGCCTACAGCATAAATAGATGCATCGTCGGTTTGTAAAAACTGGTTTACTTTAATTCCTCTGGCTATCGCAAGATTAGCCTCTGCTGCTAACTCAGTATGAGGTTTAAAACCGCAAGCGACGATTACTGCATCGAATTCAGCCATCACATCCGTCCTAACGCAAATTTTTCCACCTTCCTCAGCCAACTCGTTAACCGATTGATTCAATAATACCTTTATTCCCGCTGCTTCTAACACCACCAATAATTTAACAGAATCATCAGGTACCAGCTGCCTTTCCATCAACCGATCCATCGCATGAAATAACGTAACTTTATCACCGGCAACAGCCAGATCCGATGCCACTTCGCAACCGATTAACCCGCCGCCAACCACCGCCCAATGCGGATGCTTATCTACGCTTAAAAATGGCTGGCGAAATTTACGCATGGCTTTTAAATCGGCTAGGCTATTCAGGCTAAAAAACAGCTTTTCGAAAGGTTTAAACGGCGGCGGCACAAACGCACCCGACCCTAAAGCCAATATCAAGCAACCGTAGGAAAGTGATTCTTCTTGGCCTGAACCTTCAATGGCTACCGTTTTGGCACTACGGTCAATTGCTTTGACAACCGATCCAGCTATCACGTCGATACCCACATCCCTGAGTTTATCAAATGATTTCAGAATAATGGTTTGCTCGATATCATTTTTGGTAAATCCACGGGAAAGCAAAGGCCTGGAGTAATAACCTTCATGCTCATTGGTGACTAGCGTAATTTCTGCATCAGGCATTAAAGCGCGGTATTTTTCGGCAAAAGTAACACCGCCAATACCCGAACCAACGATCACAATACTCATCTAGCTCTCCCGTCTGGTTAATTGTTATGAAAAAACTGTTTTATTGGCTACTCCATCAATTCAAAATCTGATTTTTGCACACCACATTCCGGACAACGCCAATCGTCTGGAATATCTACCCAAAAGGTTCCAGGCTCCAGGCCGGATAACGGATCACCAGATGCCTCGTCATAAATATGGCCGCAAATTGAACACTCATATTTTCTGAAATCTGCCACGATTCACTCCTTATTCTTGACCATAAAACGGATAGTATAAAACAAGCAAAGTTTAGTGTGTGCAAAATGCTATCTTGCGCTTTAATCAACTAAGTTTTTTTAAATGGCAGATAACTTGCCGCTTCTTGCTTGTAAACATTTATAGCGATTTTTTCCCGCTGCAAAAAGTGTTGGATGGCTTGGGCAAAAGGCGAATCGTTAAACCAATGTGCGGAGTATGTGGTCACCGGTTCAAAACCTCGGCCAATTTTATGCTCACCTTGTGCGCCAGAATCAAAATACTGCAAACCGTTTGCTATACAATAATCTAACCCTTGGTAATAACAGGCCTCAAAGTGCAATGCATTATATTCCTCCAAACAGCCCCAATACCTACCATATAAAGTAGTATCGCCAATAAAACTTAACGCTGCGCCCACGTAGGTATTATTTTTTTTAGCAAACACCAACAACATATCTTTGCCCATTGCGGCAGCACATTTACGAAAAAAATCCAGATTCAAATAGGGTGGCATGCCATTTTTAAGATAAGTCATCCGGTAAAAATCGAAAAAAATCTCCCATTGCCCTTCAGTAACATCTAGCCCCGACAACTGAATTAAGTCGATACCTTGTTCAGCTACCATACGGCGCTCACGTTTTACCATTTTTCGCTTGCTGGCATTAAATTCGGACAAGAAATCGTCGAAACTGGAATACCCCTTATTAATCCAATGAAATTGCACTCCCTCGCGAACCAACAACCCTAATTTCTGCAAATTCTCTAACTGCTGTGCTTGGGGGAATAGGCAATGCCAGGATGAAAATCCATCTTCAATAGATTTACTTTTGATGAATTCGATAAATAAAGTCAGATATTTAAGGCTGTCGCCGCCCTGCTTCATCAATATACGGCTACCCTGACACGGCGTAAAAGGAATAGCGGTTAGCCATTTAGGATAATACTGCAATCCGTAATGGCTTGCTGCATTCGCCCATTGTGCATCGAAAACATATTCACCACGCGAATGTGCCTTTAAATAAAGTGGCAACGCCGCTACCAGACGTTTTTGCTTGATGATTACAAGATGCATCGGTTGCCAGCCGGTTTTAGTGGCAACACAACCACTTTGCTCTAGTGCTAATAAAAATTCATGGCGCAGAAACGGGCAGCTTTTTTCAAGCAGGTTATTCCAGGCTTGGGCATCAACTTGGGCAATCCCAGCGATCTGTTTAATCTCCATCTTGGGCACCAAATTTTATTTTGGTCAGATAATAACCGAAATCTTTAACTATTGCCTAATCCAACCCATTTAGAAATCTATATCGATAATCGTTTGACTTACTTACGTTTGGTCATGGACAATATAATGTTTACATTAAAGTTTAATTGCTTACAACATCTATGGGAGACAACGCGCGTTCGCAGAATAGTTTAGTTGCAGTCCGGGGCTTAACATTTTCGCGTGGTGAAAAAAAGATTTTCAAAGATGTCTCCATGGATTTTGAGCGCGGCAAAATCACCGCAATCATGGGGCCAAGCGGTACTGGAAAAACCACACTACTGAAACTTATCGGCGGGCAATTGCAACCTGACCAAGGGGTAATCGTGGTCGATGGCAATAATGTCCACCAACTGCGGCGTAAAAACCTGTTTGAGTTACGCAAGCGCATCGGCATGTTATTCCAAAGCGGTGCGTTACTTACCGACATGGACGTTTACGATAATGTCGCTTTCCCTTTGCGCGAGCACACGCAACTTTCCGAAGCAATGATACGCAGTGTCGTGCTGATGAAGCTGCAAGCGGTAGGGTTGCGGGGCGCCAAAAACATGATGCCGAACGAACTTTCCGGTGGTATGGCTCGCCGGGTGGCGCTTGCTAGGGCAATTGCCTTGGATCCTATGATGATTATGTACGATGAGCCCTTCACTGGCCAGGATCCGATTTCTAAAGGGGTGTTGGTACACCTTATTAAATCTCTAAATACGGCGCTGGGCTTAACTTCAATTATCGTCTCCCATGATGTACAAGAAACCGCTCAGATTGCCGATTATATTTATGTGGTTTCCGATGGCAGGATTATTGGCGAAGGCACACCCAACGACATTCAACAAACATCTTCAGAATGGGTAAGGCAATTTATGGATGGTTCAGCCGATGGTCCGGTTCATTTTCATTACCCTGCTAAAGACTTGAATGACGACCTGCTCTCGGTAAGTAAACGCTATTAATTTGATAACCACTATATAATGGAATTTTTTCAGGCAATAGGTAGACTCACCCGTGCCAGCTTCACGAAACTCGGACGGGCAACTTTTTTTCTTATTCACACCCTACAGGGTGTTTTGGAAATTTTGTTGCGGCCCAGGCTGCTGTTAAAACAATTACACTCTATCGGCGTATTGTCGTTTCTTATCATTTCGATTTCCGGTCTGTTTGTCGGGATGGTATTGGGATTACAAGGCTTTTACATTTTATCGGATTTCGGCGCTGAAGAAACTTTAGGGGTTATGGTTGCTGCTTCATTGGTACGCGAACTTGGCCCTGTGGTTTCTGCCTTACTCTTCGCCGGACGCGCCGGTTCTGCCTTAACTGCGGAAATTGGCCTGATGAAGGCTACCGAGCAATTATCAGGCATGGAAATGATGGCTATTGACCCAATTAAGCGCATCATTACCCCACGTTTTTTAGCAGGTTTTATTTCTATGCCTTTGCTCGCCGGCCTGTTTAGCGCCATTGGCGTGATCGGCGGCGAGCTGGTTGGTACGGGCTTGCTCGGCGTAGATAACGGCGCCTATTGGTCGCAAATGCAAGCCAAACTAGATTTTAGTGACGATATTATTAACGGCATTATCAAAAGTTTAGTGTTCGGCTTTGTGGTAAGTTGGATTGCGCTGTTTGAAGGTTACGACACTGTACCGACTTCGGAAGGCGTTAGCCGAGCTACTACCCGTACTGTTGTTAACTCGGCCTTCAGCATATTAGGGCTGGATTTTATTCTTACTGCACTCATGTTTGGAGATAATTAACATGCAGCATAGTAATACCCAAGATACCTTAGTCGGCTTATTTGTCGCTACCGGTATCGCCGCATTATTTTTCTTAGCTTTTAAAGTCAGCAATTTAGGGGCTTTTTCTGCGCAAGATGGTTACACTATTACGGCACGATTTGAAAACTCAGGCGGCCTAAAAGTCAAATCGCCGGTCTCCACCGCTGGGGTTAAAGTCGGTCAGGTCAGTGATATTAGTTTGGATCCAAAGACCTTCGAATCGATTGTGTCGATGACTATTTCAAGCAAATTTAATAAACTCCCCGACGACACCACCGCAAGTGTTTTTACAGCCGGATTGCTGGGTGAGCAGTATGTCAGTTTGGAACCAGGGGGATCTAGCGATTACCTAAAAGCTAACAGCAAAATTGAAATTACCCAATCGGCAATTATTTTAGAAAAAGCTATCGGGCAATTTTTATTCAAATCCGCCGAAGAAAAAAAATGAACCGATTAACCATCGTTAAAGAAGCCCCGGGGCGATTTATTGTTGATGGTGACCTTACTTTCGCTTCGCTGGACAAAAAAACTGTAAACTCATTTGCTTTTTTAACATCAGGGAAAGAAGTTATTATGGACTTAGGCGGCGTCGGAAATGCCGATAGTGCCGGTCTTGCCCTGCTGATCGAATGGTTAAAGTATTCGCGCAGCAAACGCGTACAATTGCACCTTAGAAACATTCCCGAGGCAATCCTAAATATTGCCAAATTAAGCGGTTTGGATATTTGCAATTACTTTACCACCGGTGTTGCCGGATAAGTTTTACAAAAATTCAGTCTATCCCCAAAAAACCAAAAAGAATCTTGATAATGGATAAATTAATCATTACCGGCGGTACAAAACTCTCCGGCGAACTTCGTATTTCCGGCGCAAAAAACGCCGCACTGCCCATTTTGGCAGCCACCTTGCTTTCAGAAACACCTGTAACCGTAGGTAATATTCCGCATTTGCATGATATAACCACGACCATGGAATTACTCGGCCGCATGGGCGTGCAACTGATGATTGATGAAAAAATGAATATCGAGGTCGATACATCAACCATCAGCAGCTTCGAAGCTCCCTACGAATTAGTTAGGACGATGCGTGCTTCTATCCTAGTTTTGGGGCCACTGTTAGCGCGCTATGGCGAAGCCCATGTTTCATTGCCTGGCGGCTGCGCTATCGGTACGCGCCCAGTAGACATTCACATTGATGGCCTATTAAAAATGGGGGCTGAGATCACGGTAGAAGGTGGTTACATTCATGCTAAAGCAAAAAAATTAAAAGGTTGCCGTTTGGTTCTCGGCCAAGTTACCGTCACCGGCACTGAGAATTTGATGATGGCAGCAGCGCTTGCAGAAGGGACAACCATTATGGAAAATGCCGCGCGCGAACCAGAAGTCACTGACTTGGCTAATTTTCTTAATGCTATGGGAGCAAAAATTTCCGGAATCGGCACCGACGTATTAGTTATTGAAGGTGTTGAAAAACTTGGCTTAACCCCTATTAGTTATAATATTCTCCCTGACCGCATAGAAACCGGAACCTATTTGGTTGCTGCCGCCATTACCGGCGGAAACGTTAAACTTAAAAACACCCGCCCGCACATCCTTGATGCCGTATTGGACAAACTGGTTGAAGCTGGGGCGGAAATCCAAACTGGTGAGGACTGGATTTCGTTGGATATGCATGGCAAAAGACCCAAAGCAGTTACACTGCGCACTGCACCGTACCCTGCTTTTCCTACTGATATGCAAGCCCAGTTCATAGCATTGAATTCTATTGCTGACGGCACGGGTATCGTCACTGAAACAATATTTGAAAATCGCTTTATGCATGTGCAAGAACTGCAACGCATGGGGGCAGATATTAAATTAGAATCTAATACAGCAATTTGCCGCGGCGTTAAAAAACTCACCGCAGCCCCAGTAATGGCAACCGATCTGAGGGCATCGGCAAGCTTGGTTATCGCAGCGCTGGCGGCTGAAGGCGATACCCGCGTAGATAGGATTTACCATATCGACCGTGGCTATGATCATATTGAAGAAAAACTATCGCAGCTCGGTGCTACCATCCGTCGCGTTCCTAATTGATAAAAATTTGTTATGTTGACAATCGCTGTTTCTAAAGGCCGAATTTACGAAGAAGCCCTGCCTTTTCTGGAAGAAGCTGGGATCACCCCTATTGATGACCCCAAAACATCCCGTAAGTTGATTTTGTCAACCACACGGAATGACGTCCAACTTATCATAATCCGTGCAACTGATGTACCGACTTTCGTCGAGTATGGTGCCGCCGATCTAGGTATTGCAGGCAAAGATGTACTTTTGGAACACGGCGCAGAGAGCCTATACGAGCCTTTAGATCTTGGCATTGCCAAGTGTAGATTGATGACAGCAACCCATCGTGATGCGCCGCCACCACAAGGCCGTCTCCGCGTTGCCACCAAATATGTCAAGACAACTCAACAATTTTTTGCGGATAAAGGCATACAGGTTGAAATTATCAAACTGTACGGCTCTATGGAACTAGCACCTCTGGTCGGCCTGGCCGATTGCATCGTCGATTTGGTCGACACCGGCAATACCTTACGTGCCAATAACCTAGAACCACGTGAGCTGGTTATGGAAATAAGTTCAAGATTAGTTGTGAACAAAGCCGCCATGAAAATGAAAAATCGGGCGATAGTCGCTTTATTAGAACAATTCGAAAAAACGTTAGCTAAGAGGTAAATTTATGTCCGGCATTGTCATCACTGAACTCGATGCGGCAGCAGCCAACTTTAGTGACCGACTGGAAAAATTATTAGCGTGGGATAAATCAGATGACCTGGAAATTCATCGCCAAGTCTTAGACATCATCGCAGATGTCCGTATTAAGGGTGATAAAGCCGTTATTGATTACACTAATCGTTTCGACCATCGCCAAATAAGCTCCGCGCACCAACTTGAACTAAATAAAAACGTTCTCGAAGCTGCCCACCAAAATCTACCACAACCCCAAGCTCAGGCCTTGCAAACGGCTGGCGACCGGATTCGTGCCTATGCTGAACACCAAAAACTGCAATCGTGGAATTTCACCGAAGCGGATGGCACGATTTTAGGACAACGTATTACACCACTTGATAGGGTCGGACTGTATGTGCCGGGTGGCAAAGCCGCTTATCCTTCATCAGTACTAATGAATGCTATTCCGGCTAAAGTAGCTGGGGTTACTGAATTGATTATGGTAGTACCCACGCCACATGGTGAGACCAACCAACTCGTCCTGGCTGCCGCTCATTTAGCCGGCGTTGACCGAATATTTACTATTGGTGGTGCCCAAGCCGTTGCAGCGCTAGCTTATGGCACCGAAACCATACCGGCTGTCGCTAAAATTGTTGGTCCAGGTAATATTTATGTCGCTACCGCAAAAAAATTGGTTTTCGGACAAGTCGGCATCGACATGATTGCTGGCCCGTCGGAAATCCTGATTATCTGTGATGGCAATACCGATCCCGACTGGATTGCGATGGATTTATTTTCCCAAGCCGAACACGACGAAAACGCCCAGGCGATTTTAATTAGCCCCAACAAAGCTTATCTAGATGCGGTAAAACAAAGTATTAACAAGCTGCTGCCCACCATGGAGCGCGCTGATATTATCAGATCTTCATTAACTCATCGTGGCGCACTGATTAAAACCAATGACTTGCTACAAGCCTCTGAAATTTCGAATAAAATAGCTCCAGAACATTTGGAGTTGTCTGTCGAAAACCCTGAAGACTTGTGCCAACATATCCATCATGCCGGGGCTATTTTTATGGGGCGATATACTGCGGAGGCATTAGGAGATTATTGCGCTGGACCGAATCATGTCCTGCCTACCGCCAGCACAGCGCGATATTCATCACCACTAGGTGTGTATGACTTCCAAAAGCGCACTAGCCTAATCAATTGCTCAAAAACTAGCGCCAGCGAACTTGGCAAAACAGCTTCAGTTCTAGCACGCGGCGAAAGCTTAACCGCCCATGCACGGTCGGCAGAATACCGGATTGTCAAATAAGTCACCCATGACGCTATAAAAATAACAGCCGTGACCAATCCGATGCTTTCAATATTCCGTCCAGAAGTCCTCGCTTTATCAGCTTATAAAGT
Source organism: Methyloglobulus sp. (assembly GCA_965247625.1). Taxonomy (GTDB): domain Bacteria; phylum Pseudomonadota; class Gammaproteobacteria; order Methylococcales; family Methylomonadaceae; genus Methyloglobulus. The sequence goes on from CBDFHL010000002.1 coordinate 588,446, forward strand.
TGCCGATGCGACCGGTTTAATCAAACTTGATGCTATGGAAAATCCCTATCACTGGCCCGATGCACTTAAACAAGACTGGCTTGAAATCTTAAAAGATTGCGAACTTAATCGCTATCCCGACCCGGAAGCTACGCAATTAGCTAATAAAATACGGGAACTTAATGACATTCCGGCGGAATTTGATATTTTGTTAGGCAATGGTTCGGACGAAATCATCCAGATTTTGCTGATGGCGTTGCCTCCGACTGCCAATGTACTTTCAGTTAAGCCCGGTTTTGTAATGTATGAACAAATCAGCAGATCATTAGGGCTAAATTATATTTCTGTGCCGCTATTGGCAATCGATTTTTCGCTTGATCTTCCTGCCATATTAACCGCTATCAAACAGCGTCAACCCACGCTGATTTTCCTAGCCTATCCAAATAACCCTACCGGCAATTTGTTTAATGCTGATGATATCCGACAAATTATCGAAACCAGCCCTGGCTTGGTGGTTATTGATGAAGCCTATGCGCCGTTTGCCAACGCCAGTTTTATGGACGAATTATCCCGTTATGACAATTTGTTGGTTATGCGAACCGTATCTAAACTGGGTCTTGCAGGATTACGTCTTGGTTATATCGCTGGAAAACCTACACTCATTGAGCAACTTAATAAAATACGGTTACCCTACAATATTAATATCCTTACCCAAGCAAGTGCTACTTTTGCTCTAAACCACCATCAGGTTTTTACTAAACAAACCCAACTTATATGCACCGAACGCACATGGGTTTTTGATCAATTAGCAAATCTCAAAGGTATCACACCATTTCCTAGTGCGGCAAACTTTATCCTATTCAAAACAGCGACTAACCAAGCGACTGGAGTTTTTTCTTACCTTAAAGAAAATGGCGTACTTATTAAAAACATGTGCCCGCAAGGTGGCTTATTAACCGATTGCCTACGTGTTACTATTGGTAAACCCGATGAAAATCGGGCTTTCTTGTCTGCTTTAGCTAAATATGCTTAGCTGTGCAAAAAGTAGTCAATAGTATCATTCGATCTAAAAGTAAGTTTTTTATAACTATACTGGAACGATTCACTTAATAAATCATCCGCCATAAAAATCAAAATCTCGTTATATCCTCGACCAGCCGAAAGCGTAATCAAGAGCCTGCGAGTATATTGAATTGATCTCCTTCAATAATATAATCACTATCGTCTTTAAGCTTGGCGCTTAAGGCATGAAAGCTTAGTCATTCAATAAGACAACTTTAGGTATTACCTAGAGTTGTCTGCGTTTATGTGGTTTACAAAAAATGTCGCTCATTACAAACGGTTTTCCTGATGGCGGTATTGTTAAAGGTTAGGCGAATTCAACTCCGAACAACTCATTATCTTAACTAGAGAAGCACCTTTGTAGCTTGGTATGACTTAGGTTTTTTCGAAAACTTGATTTCAAAACTTAAGCTATTTTCAAGTGAAAGTAGCCTATACTGCGATGCTAAAAACTGTTTGCTTTTAATTATTAAGAGAGAATAAATACCAAATGACAATAACAAAATTGGTTAAACCCATTTTAATCTTGCTATTTATCGGATTTAGCTGCCAGCCTGCACAGGCTGCACGTTATCATTTTTCGCAAGGGGGTTATCAATCATTAGAGGGGCTAAAAAGTGACGGCTCTTATAAGGCTAATCAAGGTCGGATATATGGTGAATTTGAAGGGGATGCAATACTAGATGATAATTTATTACAAATTGAGAATATCTCATTACACTTTGGGGGCAACTCCTTTTTCGATTACTTAGACAAAAACAGCAGTAAACCGGAGTTTTATTTTGGCAATATTGATCTTTCTTATAACGTGGCAACCAAAACTCTAACTTTTGTCAGTGAAATAAGCCTATCTGAGCTAAAGAATTACGATAAAGAATTCAGAGAATTAAGCCAAAATGAATTGTTTAAGGTGAGTATCTTACCCGAAGGTTTAATAAATATTGGCGACGAGCAATCAGGTAAGGCAGGCAGCATTTTTCATGTGTGGAGCGCCCTAATCAGTTCAGACGACGAGTTGATAAAAATAGAAAATCTCGACAGCATTCATTTCGAAACATCTCAACACGTTGTCGTTTCACAAGTACCATTACCAAGTGCATTAGGTTTGTTTTTTGCAGGATTATCAAGCCTAGGATTAATTAGAAGAAAAAATTAAATCTATCTAATTAAAAAAACCTCACGAAAATTACCCACAAGCATGTTGTTGCGGGTAATTTTAAAAATGCTAAGAAACTATTATAGCCCCGCTAATACCTTAGCAACCGTTTCCCCCATCGCGGCTGGCGTCGGGCAAATCGTTACGCCAAGCTCTTTTAACATCGCTACCTTCTCTGCGGCACCTTCGCTGGCAGAGGAGATGATTGCACCCGCATGTCCCATGCGACGACCTTGTGGTGCAGTTAACCCTGCGATGTAAGCAACAACTGGCTTGGTCATGTTAGCATTTGCGTAGATACCTGCTTCAACCTCTTGTGGCCCGCCAATCTCACCAATCATCATAATCACTTTGGTATCCGGGTCTTGCTCGAATTTTTCCAAGATTACTCTGTGTGCGCTACCGTTGATTGGATCACCACCGATACCCACTGAAGTGCTCACACCTATTCCCAAGGCTTTCATCTGTGCAGCGGCTTCATAACCCAAAGTGCCGGAACGCCCGACGATACCGACATTACCAGGAATGTAGATATGCCCGGGCATAATGCCCAACATGGATTTACCTGGGCTAATGGTACCAGCACAATTAGGACCAGTTAATACCATGCGTTTGTCATCAGAAAAACGTCTAAGAAAGTTTTTAACGGTCATCATGTCTTGCGTGGGAATACCATCGGTAATTGCCACACAATATTTAATGCCTGCATCTGCAGCTTCCATAATGGAATCTGCAGCAAACGCAGGCGGCACGAAGATAATGCTAGCATCAGCTTGAGTTTCTTGAGCAGCTTCTTTTACAGTATTAAATACCGGCAAACCTAAATGTTTCTGCCCACCTTTGCCAGGCGTCACGCCGCCGACGACTTTAGAGCCATACTTCATCATGTCCTCAGCATGGAACGTACCGATTTTTCCGGTAAAGCCCTGTACGATAATACGGGTATTTTCATTAATCAATATAGCCATTTACAACCCCTTCGCCACAGCTTCGTTACGGGCTTGTACCGCTTTTTCTGCGGCCTCCGCCAATGTATCTGCAGTAATGATCGGTAAGCCGCTTTCTGCGATTATACGGCGACCTTCTGCTACATTCGTTCCAGATAAGCGGACAATCAACGGGATATTCATATCAATTTTCCTTACCGCTTGCACTACGCCTTCGGCAATCCAATCACAACGGTTAATACCTGCAAAAATATTAACCAACATAGCTTTAACATTTTGATCCGCCAACACCAGACGAAATGCCTTCTCTGTGCGTTCAGCCGATGCGCCACCGCCCACGTCTAGAAAGTTAGCCGGTTCGCCACCAGCCAGCTTGATCATGTCCATCGTCGCCATAGCCAGTCCCGCGCCGTTAATCATGCAACCAATGTCGCCATCTAAACCCACATAACTTAAGCCGCGATCAGCTGCTGCCATTTCGCGTGGGTCTTCTTGAGTTTTGTCGCGAAGTTCGGAAATTTTAGTTTGGCGAAACAGAGCGTTGTCGTCGAAACTCATTTTTGCATCGAGTGCTATCAGCTCGTTATTTGCAGTAACCACTAATGGATTGATTTCTAACATACTCACGTCAAGTTCACGCAACGCCCGGTAGCAACCCCTTATGGTTTTAACCGCGTGGCTCATAATTTCCGCATCCAAGCCTAAAGCAAAAGCCATTTGCCGAGCCTGGTAGTCTTGTATACCAACAGCGGGTTCAATGTAAATTTTAGTAATGGCATCAGGATTAGTCGCCGCCAATTCTTCAATATCCATACCGCCTTGCGCAGAACCCACCATAACAATGCGTTCTTCGCTTCGGTCAACCAAAAAACAGAAATACAATTCTTTCGCGATTTCTGTGCCAGCTTCAACATATAAACGGCTACAGACTTTCCCGGCAGCACCGGTTTGGTGCGTTACCAAGCGTTTCCCCAACAACTGCTCTGCGGCAGCGGCCACTTCATCATGTGTTTTGCAGACCTTAATGCCACCCGCTTTTCCGCGCGCGCCAGAATGTATCTGCGCTTTTACCACCCAAAGGTGACCACCAATATCACGGGCACGTTGTACCGCATCTTCTGGACTGTAAGCCAAGCCACCTTCGGCAATTTTTACGCCGTAGCCGCTTAGTAATTCTTTTGCTTGATACTCATGAATATCCACGGCATCTCCGTTGTTGTTATTCCAATAATTATTTAGTTTTTGCAGCGATAGCTTCGGCTGCACGGACAACATTATTTGCCATCCGTTCCGAAGCCGCATCAATTAACCGTCCATCCAACGCGGCCGCGCCTTTGCCTTGAGCCGCTGCGTCTTGTAATGCTTTTAAAATACGCTGAGCTTTTTCAACTTCAGCAGCGGGCGGGGTAAATACCTCATTAGCTAATGCAACCTGTGAAGGATGAATAGCCCATTTACCTTCACAACCCAAAGCAGCAGCCCGTTTAGCCGCTAGCTTAAAACCTTCAGGGTCTTTAAAGTCGCCGAAAGGCCCATCAATTGGTCGCAGACCGAATGCTCGGCACGCCACTGTCATCCGGCTGATAGCGGCATGCCATTGATCACCGGGATAGTCAGGATTCAAACCGCCGATGTTGGTTGTCCGTGCGCGATTGCTTGCCGCATAATCGGCTACGCCAAAGTGCAGCGCCTCTAACCGCCCACACGCACCATTGCGGGCAATGTCTTCAACATTTGCCATACCCAGTGCAGTTTCGATCAGGGCTTCAATACCGATCTTATTTTTTAAGCCTTGTTGCATTTCAAGTTGGTTTAACATAGCTTCAACCATGTACACATCGGCATAAACGCCAACTTTAGGAATCAAAATAGTGTCAATTTTAGCGCCAGCTTGTTCAACCAGATCAACAACATCGCGCACCATAAATTGCGTATCTAAACCATTGATACGGACAGACACAGTAATGCCGTGACCTTTCCAATCCAAGTCATTAATCGCTTCAATAATATTTTTTCTGGCTTGCAGTTTATCATCGGGCGCAACTGCATCTTCCAAATCAAGAAAGACAAAATCTACACCACTTTTCATCGCTTTTTCAAACATGTCAGGGTTTGATCCAGGAACCGCTAACTCACAGCGCTGGACGCGTTGCACCGATGCTGTATATAAGGTATGACTCATTACTACATTCCTACGTATTTAATTGGGAGTATCGGCTGTATGGTTTAGCGGCAAATGCCAGAAAAAACCTAGTCAAAATCAACCGGCCATTTTACTTTTAGTACCGGCAAAGTCAATTTTTAACGTGTAGGTGATTGCTGATTATTTTAGGCTATGTCATCATTATTAGCTAATTACTGAAAAAAGTCGGATATCACCTAAGTTTAACGACAGTCTTATCTGGCAAAGTCATTCAGTTCTCCAAAATTTTTTAACCATTTTTTCAACATTATTTATTCGAGGCAAATTCATGGCTGGTCGTAACCATCTCTATATTCCGGGCCCAACAAATGTTCCCAATGAAGTCCTTAACGCGATGCACGTTGCAATGGAAGATCATCGTTCTCCCATTTTTCCAAATTTGCTGACACCCCTGCTACAGGATTTGAAAAAAATCTTCCGCACTGAAACCGGGCAAGCATTTATATTTCCTGCCACCGGAACAGCCGGTTGGGAAATTGCATTAACCAACTGCTTAAATCCTGGGGATAAGGTTTTGATTTACCGCTTCGGCCAATTCAGCCATTTATGGGCGGAAATGGCAAAACGCTTAGGTTTCGATGTCGAAATCCACCAAGAAACCTGGGGCAAAGGCATTCCGTTAGATAAATTGGAAGCCCGCCTTAAAGAAGATACCGCACACGAAATCAAAGCCGTACTGGCAACACATAACGAAACCGCAACCGGTGTAACTAGCGATATCGCTGGTGTCCGTAAAGCCATGGATACAGCCAAACATCCGGCATTAATGTTTGTTGACGGCGTTAGCTCAATCGCCAGCCTGGATTTCCGCATGGACGAATGGGGTGTGGACGGTGCGATCAGCGGTTCACAAAAAGGCTTTATGCTGCCTGCCGGCGGAGCATTTTTAGCTTTCAGCCAAAAAGCCTTAAAAGCCACCGAAACTTCGGCTTATCCACGTTGCTTCCTAGATTTACGCGACCAAATGAATTCCAACAAGGACGGCTACACGCCTTATACCCCAAACCTGCCATTGCTCTACGGCTTACGCAAGGCGCTGGACTTATTGCTGGATGAAGGCCTGGAAAATATTTACGCCCGTCATCACCGCTTGGCAGAAGGCACCCGTAAAGCGGTTGCCGCTTGGGGTTTAAAGCAGTGTGCATATCCAGGGTTTGAATCCAATACCGTGACAGCTATTATGGTGCCAGAAGACAAAGATGCCCGTCACGTCATCAGCACCGCATTCAGCAAATACAATATTTCCTTGGGTGCTGGCTTGTCGGAATTGGCAGGCAAAGCTTTCCGTATTGGCCATGTCGGCGATATGAACGATGTATCTATGCTGGGCGCAATTGCTGGTGTGGAAATGGCTTTGCTGGATAGTGGCTTTGATATCAAACCGGGTAGTGGCGTTGCGGCGGCGATTGAGTATTATCGGGCGACGGCAAAGTAGTTCCATAGGTTATATAGAACGAAGGGGAGCGCATCTATTGATGCGTTTCGTACTTCGGCACGTATTGTGTGTTTAAACCTCAAAGAGGAAATTATGAGCATAGATTTGCTTCCCGAATTAATTAGAAATAATTTTGAGGTTCATGAATGGAAACACGCTTGTGCAATTCTTAAAGAAGATTTTCCGAATGAATGGAATGATATTATTAGCGTTCTGGAAAATTTCCAGCTTAAAAAGAGCTGGATTACCAGCCCTGGTGGCAGAAAATCCAAAGTTTCTGAGTTTATTGATAGCTATCTGTATGAACGAAACTGGGTAGAGAAAGAATTTTCAACTCAAGTTGTTGTTGATGATAATAAGATGGACACGCCGACGCACAAGGTAGACTGCTTTAAAAACCGCGTCGCACTTGAAATTGAATGGAATAATAAAGATCCTTTTTTTGATCGCGACCTTAATAACTTTAGGTTATTATTCGACCTAAGGGCTATCAGCGTTGGTGTTATCATAACGCGATCTGACGAACTCCAAGAGATTTTTAATGCGCTGGGCAGAGGATCTTCTTACGGTGCTTCTACAACCCACATGAGTAAGCTTTTGCCACGAATTCAAGGTGGTGGTGGCTCGGGTTGCCCTATCTTGGTCATAGGTATAACAAAGTTACTTTACATTGAGGACTAGCATAATGAGTGCTTCTGATGATTTGCTAGAAACTGTAGGGCGACGTAAATTTTCAACCGTGTTAGCAGATCCTCCTTGGCAATTTACTAACCGCACCGGAAAAATGGCACCCGAACATAAACGCCTGAGCCGCTACCCAACCATGACATTGCAAGACATCAAAGACTTGCCCGTGGAGGCGATGGTCAATGATACCGCCCACTTGTATCTTTGGGTTCCAAATGCATTGTTACCCGATGGGTTAGCAGTCATGAGCCATTGGGGATTTACATACAAAAGCAATTTAATTTGGTACAAAATCCGCAAGGATGGAGGCCCAGATCGACGTGGCGTTGGCTTTTACTTTCGAAATGTTACTGAAGTTATACTTTTCGGTGTTCGTGGGAAAAATGCCCGAACTCTGCAGCCAGGAAGAAGTCAGGAAAATATTATTTCTACCCAAAAAAGAGAACATAGCCGTAAACCGGATGAACAATATAATCTAATAGAAGCTTGTAGCCCAGGTCCATTTGTGGAGTTATTTGCTCGTGGCCCTCGCAAAGGTTGGTTTTCATGGGGTAATCAAGCCGAAGACTACGTTCCAGACTGGGATACTTACGCCAATCACTCTCAAGCAAATGTTATCAGTTTGCAAAAAAAACGTATCGCTTAAGGCCTGCCAAAATCAAGCAGGGTGCATTTCATGTGCCGGAGAACGACAAGTCGGATGGTCGTGGATTTGGTAAAGTTGCTTCAAACAATGATACTTTTAGCCCAAGCAAAACAATAGTTTGATATTGGGCTTCACCCTAAGAGCAAAAACATTACTGCCTTACCCAATCTAAGTTCTTAACCATTCAAATATTTCACTTCCCACCCACTTCACGCTTGGCAAGCTTAATCCACTCTTTATTGACTTCGTTGAAATGCTTGCCCGCAGTCGCGCTGCGCTTAATGACCCCTTGGAATAATTCATTGGCCAAGGCTTTTTCGCTTTGCGTATTATAAATCTGGGCCAAACGGCAAGACGGCTCAGGGGTTGGGTAATAACTGATCAAGCCTTTAAATTCATCGATGGCTTCTGGAATGCGCCCAGCACCTTCTAGTGCGCGGGCATAGAGCAAATGCCCTTCGGGTGATTTGAATGTGGGATTAGCCACTTTTAACTTATCTAAATAACTTAGCGTGGTATCCGCATTATTCAAGCCAAACTCGGCTTTAGCTATGCCGAGTAATATTTGCGGGTCTTCGGCGTACAATCCGGTTAAGCAACGGGCATAAATATCACGCGCTTCTTGATAACGTTGGAGCTGAAAATATTGATCCGCCAAATTAATACGGTTTTGTAAGGTATCGGCCAAGTCGCACGCCTTTTGCGCGGCTTTCAGATTTTTTTCCGGATCTATGGTTTTGCCAATGATTTTTTTAAATTTTTGGCCGTTAGGTGAAGCCCACCATTCAGGCAATAATTCGACAATGGCATAACCTAAGCAGCCAAATACCGAAAATAGGATAATCACCAAAATCCAAACAAACGGACGCCCCGTTTTAACTACATGTATTCCGCAAATTACCTGCAAGGCGAGCGAAAGATATACAAACCACATTCAATTCTCCAGTTTAAATAGTTGATATTATTAACTCTGGGCGACCTACAACGGCAATTAACGAAAAGCGATGCTATTGTTATGGCTTATAGATAAAACGTAGCTTATTTAAAAACCATAAGCTTCGCTTCATACAGGCTATCGCTCACTCTAAAAATTAGAACCTGCCCAGCAAATAGATATAACCTAAGATTACCATGGATGTCTTGATAGTCCAGAGCTTAACCCAGTCAATTATCTGGCAACCGTGCCTAAAAAATACCAAAAGTTGGCTAAAACGTTTAACATTAACCATCGTTAAACAAAATCACTACCCCATGAATAAGCCCAAAGTTATTGTTACCCGCAAGTGGCCTGCTCCAGTCGAAGCACGTCTTAAAGAACTTTATGATGTGCAGTTAAGCGAAGCCGACATTCCTATGACGGCAGATGAACTTAAAGCCGCCCTGCAACATGCAGATGCGCTCCTTCCTACGGTAACGGATCCAATTACCACCGATATTCTTAGCGTACCCAACAAGCGCACCAAAATAATCGGTAATTTTGGTGTTGGCTATAACAATATCAATATTGAATCTGCAAAAAAGGAAGGTTTGGTCGTCACCAACACGCCGCACGTTTTGACTGATTGCACCGCTGATATCGCTATGTTACTGCTACTAATGTCAGCACGACGGGCATCAGAAGGTGACCGATTAGTAAGGAATAACCAATGGACGGGCTGGCGGCCAACCCATATGCTAGGCCAGAAAGTTACGGGTAAAACCCTGGGGTTAATTGGTTTTGGCCGTATCGCCCAGGCAATGGCGAAAAAAGCCCACCACGGTTTTGATATGAAAATCCTGTTTACTGACCCATATCCACCTGCACAAACAATTATTGACGACTTACAAGCAACCCAATGCACATCAGTTGAAGCGTTGCTGACAGAAGCTAATTTTGTATCTTTGCATTGTCCAGGCGGGGATGCCACGAAGCATTTGATTAACGAGCAACGTCTTAAATTAATGCAACCCTCAGCACATCTTATCAACACAGCAAGGGGCGACGTGGTTGACAGCAAGGCTTTAATTAAGGCGCTTAAAGAACGTTGGATTGCCGGAGCTGGCTTAGATGTTTACGAAGGTGAGCCTAATATTGATCCTGGCTTTTTGGAATTGGACAATGTCGCTTTACTACCGCATTTGGGCAGCGCTACTGAAGAAACCCGCATCGCAATGGGTAACCGGGTGGTAGATAACATTAACGCGTTTTTCGCCGGGCAGCAACCTACAGATAGAGTAGTATAAAAGACTACTTTTCTGGATAAATGCTTAAAGTCTGGGTAATACTTCCCATGCATCAATTACATGAGTTGCTTTCAAACAGAGTTAAGTTTGACAAGATTAGAAAGCGTATTCAATGTGATATGTTTTTCTTTTCCAAATATCAATTTATAGACGTAAAATTTGTACTAGCGCAGTAAAACAAAATTCAGAGGGAAAAATAAATGCAAATCGTATCTTTTAGAAAATTAATACTAATTTTTACAGCCACCCTACTAAGCACAGGACTTACTGCACCGGCATCAGCCGCAAGTACCCCTATATCGTGCACAATGACTTATAAATTAAGCGGGTGGTCATTGGTCTACAAACAGTATGATGGCTCAGGCATGGTCACTTGCAGCAATGGTCAGCACGCACAAGTTAAATTAGCATCAAAAAGCATTGGTTTTACTATCGGAAGGTCTGACATTGAAGGGACTGGAGTATTTTCAGAAGTTAGGGACATTAGCGAAATTTATGGGACTTTTGTTGCGCTGGAAGGCCACGCCGGTGCAACAAAATCAGTTGACGGGCAAATACTGACCCGAGGTTTGATTTCATTGGCATTGTCAGGGATAGGCCGTGGCATAGATATCGGTGTCACACTTGGCGGCTTAACAATATCTTCTGGCTTATAGGCTAATTAATGCGTTGTTAATCATTTGACGCCGTTTGAGGCTCGACAAGCTCGCCATAAGCGGAGTCAAAAATTCCCCATTAACTTATCATTGATAAACTATTAGCCATACTTACAGAAGAATTACTCCGAGGCAGGTTTCGGTTGTTTTGCCTTAATTACAACCCAACATTAAATTGTCTCGTCGTCATACAACGCATTAACCACGCTACTAAACTCCCCATTGGCAACCTTGGTTATAACGCTATCCCCAATTTTTAAACATTTTGTCGACCTGATAATTTCCCCTGAAGCCCGGTCTGTAACTAAAGCATAACCGCGATTTAGCGTAGCTAGTGGACTTACCGCATGCAATGTCTGGCGAGTGCTTAATAAGCGTTGATCCAACAATTTAAGTCGATTATTAATAGCGTTAATAAGCCGCTCTCTGAGATTAGCTTGATTTTGCTGGTTACGGCGGATAAAGGTTGCGGGTGAATACTGCCATAACTGGGCTGTCTTTACATCCAACATTCTGTGCCTATATGCTAATCGATTTTGTATTGATTTACTCAGCCGGAACTCCAATTCACCTAACCGCTGTTGATTTTGAGTTAAACGTTGCTGTGGATGTTGTTGCTGCAATCGCCCGTTTAACCAATCGATTTTTTGCGTGTGTTGGTTTAGCATCCGTTGCAATAGGTGTTGCAAACGTAATTCTATTTGCCTAAATTGATTAAGCCAATACTGTTGATCTGGTGTCGCATGTTCTGCTGCAGCTGATGGTGTCGCAGCACGCAGGTCAGCGACAAAATCCGCAATGGTCACATCGGTTTCATGGCCAATCCCAGAAATAATCGGGATTTTGCTACTAAAAATAGCCCTAGCCACCATTGCTTCATTAAACGCCCACAAATCCTCCAGGGAACCGCCCCCGCGCGCTAGAATGATAACATCGCACTGTTTAAGTATATTGGCAGTTATTATGGCTTGGCATATCTCAAACTTGGCATTATCACCTTGGACAGCAACGGGGTAAATGATGGCGGGGATGGCGGCAAAACGACGTCGCATTACCGTCAAAACATCCCTGATAGCCGCACCTGACGGCGAAGTAATAACGCCTATCGATTTAGGCAAAGTGGGTAACGATTTTTTGTGTTCGAGCGAAAATAATCCTTCTGCCGCCAATTTTCGGGTAAGGGCATCGAAGGCGCGTCGCAATGCACCGTCACCTGCTTCTTCTAAATGCTCGACGATAAGCTGGTAATCGCCCCTCGGCTCATACAAACTGACTTGCGCCTTAACGAGAACTTGTTTGCCATTTTCTGGCTTAAAAATCCGGCGTTGCTGTCCACGGAACATAGCACAACGCACCTGAGCATTGCTATCTTTTAAGGTAAAGTAACAATGCCCAGAAGCTGGGATACTGAGGTTCGAAATTTCGCCTTCGACCAAGATCGACAAAAAGTGCGCATTCAGTAACAAGCCAGTTTCCCGGTTTAGTTCGCTTACGCTATATATTTTTTGCGGCATTAGTGAGTTGACTGCTGGCAAATAAGATCTATTAAGGCTAAGCCCTTAAGATCCTGACAATTGCCGATAGCCACTGCGGAAATACAACAACGGCTCACCATCCCGAAGGGTAACCTCTGCAACTTCGCCGATGACAATCCAGTGCGTCCCAGCACGAACTTTTTCAACCACTTTACATTCCAACGACATGATGCTTTCGTCTAAGATAGGCACGCCGGTTATACCAAGATGCCAATTCGCATTAGCAAAACGGTCTTCCTGGCTGCCACCTCCAGAAAAATTGTTGGAATCGTCCTGTTGGCTCACATTCAGCACATTAACAGCAAAACGTTGGTTTTTGTCTATATTTTCCCCAGTATCGGCGGATTGGTTGAGACAAACCAAAATCAATGGTGGTTCTACGGAAACGCTAGAAAACGCAGTTACAGTCATACCACGTAAACCAAGCTCTTCTGATTTCGAGGTCACCACCGCAATACCGCTCGCCCAAGATTGCAATGCTTTTTTAAATTCTTCAGGGTTTACTGCCATTAATTACTCCAAATATATCTGTGGCAGAAACTACGGAAAATTTATACAACACAGAGATAAAATTATTAACTGAATTTTTATATTAACTTATTTTGCTAGCTGCAAATTCACTGATAAGTCCGGTTATTATGCATTAACCAACCATTAGGGTGCCTACCGTTGGGATCACGATGCGTCCAATGGACTACGCCACCTTTATTATTCCATTCGTATTCACCGTAAAAAACTATCGTATCGCCTTCTTTTAAATTTTCAACTCTGGGCGCTAATTCCAGATTATGGGCTATAAGCAGTTTTTGGCCTGAAGTTAGTTCCACCACAATTTTTTGATGCCTAGAACCATCATTATCATCCCGCAATGTTTTAGCTACACGACCTGACTGTTTTACCTGGATATTGCTTTGCTGTTCGTCATACGCACGCTTAATAACAGCTAAATCAGTGAATTCTGAGGGGTTATTTTGACTCGCGGTTAGCGGCGGTAAATTCCGGTTATTAACCCGTAAATAAGCGCTGCTAATACCAATTAGCAACAACACAATAATTTTAACGGCTAATTTATTCAATCGCATAAAAATGACAAAAACTAATGTTGATCCTACTGGTCGTACCCCAGTTTCACTCAAATTAGTTACTGGATTTGATAACTGCAGGCAAGGAAAAAGTTGAAACTATATTATCAAAACCATAAATAGAAAGAATTTGTTTTCTGTGCCAAACCGACCAAACCATATATAATCGCATGTTTGATTTATTTTTATTTAATTTTCAACGGAATTAGACATGCTGGGCAAGCTAGTTAGATTGGTTTTTGGAAGTCGTAACGACAGGCTCGTTAAGAAGAAGAAAAAATTGGTCAAAAGAATTAACACATTAAGCACGGACTATGAAAAACTGTCCGATGCCGAACTGAAAGCAAAAACACAAGAGTTTCGTGACCGTCTTGATCGTGGAGAAAAGCTGAACAACTTGATCCCCGAAGCTTTTGCCGCAGTCCGCGAAGCTTCTTCCCGCGTATTTGGGATGCGGCATTTTGATGTTCAGCTCATCGGCGGCATGATCCTTAACGACGGCAAGATTGCCGAGATGAAAACCGGCGAGGGTAAAACCCTGATGGCAACCTTGGCGGCGTATCTTAACGCCCTGCCAGCTAAAGGTGTCCATGTAGTTACCGTTAACGACTACCTTGCCAAACGTGACTCCGAATGGATGGGACGGGTTTATAGTTTTCTGGGCTTAACCACTGGCGTCATAATCAGCCAGATGGATCATGACGACCGCAAAACATCTTATGCTGCCGATATTACCTATGGCACTAATAACGAGTTTGGCTTCGACTATCTCCGTGACAACATGGCATTTAGCCTGGAACAAAAAGTGCAACGCGGGCTTTATTTTGCAATTGTTGACGAAGTAGACTCTATCTTGATTGATGAGGCGAGAACGCCGCTTATCATTTCTGGCGCTACTGAAGAAAGTACGGAAGTTTACATCAAGGCAAATGCCATCATCCCTTATCTAACCCGTCAAGAAAAGGAACAAGGCGATGGCGATTACTGGGTAGACGAAAAAGAACGGCAAGTGCATTTAACCGAAAAAGGTCATGAGCAAGTTGAACACCTCATGGTGCAGCATGGCTTAATGCAAGCCGGCACTAGCCTTTACGATGCTACCAACATCCGTTTGATGCATTATTTAAGCGCCTCACTACGTGCACATTCTTTATTCAAAAAAGATGTGGAGTATATCGTCAAGGACAATCAAGTGATTATCGTTGACGAATTTACTGGCCGTATTATGCCGGGCCGACGCTGGTCAGAGGGTTTACATCAAGCCATTGAAGCTAAAGAACACGTTACTATCCAAAATGAAAACCAGACCTTAGCCTCAATTACTTTCCAAAATTATTTTAGGCTATACGAAAAGCTATCTGGGATGACCGGTACGGCTGATACTGAAGCCTTCGAACTCAACAAAATTTATGGCCTTGAAGTCGTTGTTATTCCTACTCATCGGCAAATGGTGCGCAAGGATCACGGCGATGTTGTGTTCCTTACTGGGGAAGAAAAGTATAACGCAGTTGCTGAAGACATAAAAAAATGCGTGGAACGTAACCAACCTGTTTTGGTGGGTACAACATCCATTGAAAATTCAGAGCGGCTATCTATACTGCTGAAAAAATTAGGCGTTAAGCATGAAGTGTTGAACGCAAAACAGCACGAACGTGAAGCTCATATTGTCGAACAAGCCGGTATGCCAGGCGCGGTTACAATTGCGACCAATATGGCGGGTCGGGGAACGGATATTGTCTTGGGTGGCAACTTGGAAGCCGAATTAGCCAAGCTTGACTCGGATGTTAGTGCAGATGATAAAGAAAGGATTCGCGGTGAATGGCTGGAACGCCATAATCAGGTTATTGCTTCTGGTGGATTGCATGTGATCGGCTCCGAACGCCATGAATCCCGTCGGATTGACAACCAGTTAAGAGGCCGTTCTGGCCGCCAGGGCGACCCTGGTTCATCCCGGTTTTATTTGTCATTAGAAGACGATTTAATGCGGATATTTGCCTCTGACCGCGTCGCTGGCTTAATGCAAAAATTGGGCATGGGCAATGGTGAAGCGATTGAACACCCTTGGGTTACACGTTCAATTGAGAACGCACAACGCAAAGTAGAAAACCGTAACTTCGATATCCGTAAAGAAATCCTGGCGTATGACGATGTCGCTAACGACCAACGTAAAGTCATCTACGCCCAACGTAATGAACTCATGGAAGCGGTCGATATTTCTGACATCATTACTGAAATCCGCAAAGATGTGGTCAATAATCTAATAACCCAATTTATTCCTCCAAAAACCATGGAAGAACAATGGGATATCAAAGGCCTGGAAGAACACTTCTACCAGGAATACAATGTTGAAATTCCGATCCAGAAGCTCCTCGATCAAGACAAACGTATGAATGAGATGGAGCTGCGCAATCGGATAATAGAAATACTGACCCAACTCTATCAACGTAAAGAAGAACAAATGACACCGGAGGTTGCCCGCCACTT
Source organism: Methyloglobulus sp. (assembly GCA_965247625.1). Taxonomy (GTDB): domain Bacteria; phylum Pseudomonadota; class Gammaproteobacteria; order Methylococcales; family Methylomonadaceae; genus Methyloglobulus. Next base: position 604,541 of record CBDFHL010000002.1, read on the forward strand.
TGAAAAGTCGGTAATGTTACAAGTATTGGATAATAGCTGGAAAGAACACTTATCAGCAATGGATTACTTGCGGAAAGGCATCCACCTGCGTGGTTACGCGCAAAAGGATCCCAAGCAAGAATACAAACGCGAATCTTTCGAAATGTTTACCAGCTTGCTGGATCATATTAAGTATGAAGTAACCAACATCTTATTCCGGGTTCAAGTTAGACAAGAAGAAGATGTACAAGCGCTGGACGAACAAATGCAAACACCGAGGGAAATGCATTTTGAACATGCTGACCCCAATGCATTAGATGCTTTAAACCCTGAAGCCCAAATGGAACAGCCCGAGCCACCAGCCACCCAACCTTACATCCGGGAAAATAGCAAAGTTGGTCGAAATGATCCTTGCCCTTGTGGGTCAGGAAAGAAATTTAAACAATGCCATGGAAAATTGGACTAAACAAAATTAAGTCTCTTGTCTAATTTCATAGTCAAGAGACTTTAAAAACCTTCGGTGACTCCATAATCCTGACATCTAGCATAATAATTTGACCCAGTTAAGATCGTAGGCAGTGAGAAAACTCTGTGCCCTAATGATTTAACAACCCCACCAAGCATTGAAAATCAATAACTCGCTGTTCGCCTGCTTTAAGCCCAACCTTTATGGGGGCTTATTGAAAAGACCAAATGAGAGACACTTAACTTGAAGCTATCCAACTAGCTACCTACGACCTATGGTTTCAAATTATGAGTTTGGGCCTTTATGCATTATTTCCAACGCATGTAATGAATAAACGCAATTTTCGGTTGTTTTCAATTGCGGATTGTCATAACACTCTTTGTTTTTCACAAGGGCAGCTTTAGGGTTAGCCATAAACCATGCAAGAGACTTGGTTTCTGACGATTTAACTTCTTGGTATTTTTGAATAGCCACAACACCCGTCGTTAAAATAATTGCAACGCCGATTAAAGTTGGCAAATTGGTTGGTAGCCAATTTAACTTGATGAACGGCTCCATTTTAATTTTGGACATGGATAATAAGTTACTTCTGCTCATAGATAAATCTCCGGTTATATTTACTTAATTAGGCTCACAACACATTGATTAACAAGTGAACCCATTGAAGCCCGTAATTGCATCATGAATTTTTCGATGCCAGTAAATTGCAGGGGGCAATTAACAATTACGGGGTGCATATAGCCTAACAACCAATATCAGTATTGTAAATGCGACAAATTGTCGCACCCTGATAAAGACATTAATGCAATATAAATCAATGCATTAATCTAACAAACCAGCACTACCGCGTGACAATTTTTGAAAAACAAAGAACGTGAAAAACTATAAAACTGTGGACGGGGCCAACTTGCCCCGTCTTTCATTGAGCTTGAATTACGACTTACTTTAACAACCCTTGCAATAATCCATTCAACTTATGGACAAACGCCGCAGGGTCTTCCAGTTGGCCGCCTTCGCTTAAAATAGCCTGGTCGAACAGGATATTAGCCAAGTCCGCAAAACGCACATCGTCTTGCTCAACCTTAAGCCGTGCAATCAGGGCGTGATCCGGGTTGATTTCAAAGATTGGTTTTTTTCCCATGCCAAAACCCATACCTTGGCCAGCATCCTTCATAATCCGCTCCATGTTTAGGCTCATGCCGTAAACATCGGCGACCAAACAAGCTGGAGATTCGGTCAGGCGATGGCTTAATTTAACTTCGCTTACTTTATCACCCAAGACTTCTTTAATTTGAGTGATGACCGATTCATAATCTTTGCTGATTTCTTCACGTTCTTTTTTGACTTCTTCATCTTCGGCCTTTTCCAAGTCCAGGTCGCCTTTGGCAACAGACTGCAAGTGCTTACCGTCGAATTCATCTAGGTGAGAAACCAGCCATTCGTCGATGCGATCTGACAACAACAAGACTTCTATTCCTTTCTTGCGAAAGATTTCCAAATGTGGGCTATTTTTTGCTGCCGCAAAGCTTTCCGCAGTGACATAGTAGATGTTATCCTGACCTTCCTGCATCCGGCTTACATAATCTTCCAACGTCACATCCTGCTTGTCGGTATCGGCTTTAGTCGTTGCAAAACGTAACAGTTTGGCAATCCGCTCTTTATTACCGTGATCCTCAATAGGACCTTCTTTCAGTACTTGTCCAAATTCCGCCCAGAATTTTTCATACTTTTCAGGATCGTTCTTCGCGACACCTTCTAGCATCCCCAGTACTTTCTTGACCGCACCGGATTTTATGGTGCTTAACTGCTTGCTTTGCTGCAAAATTTCCCGCGAGACATTCAACGGTAATGAACTGGCATCCACAATCCCGCGAATAAAGCGCAGGTAACGCGGCATAAGTTGTTCCGCATCGTCCATGATAAAGATTTTACGGACATAAAGTTTTACGCCATGCTTGGTATTTCTGTCCCACAGATCGAACGGTGCGCGGGAGGGCACATACAACAATAAAGTAAATTCGTTTGTGCCTTCTACTTTACTATGTACATGGATGAGCGGTTCTTGCCAGTCATGTGAAACATGCTTGTAAAATTCATTATAGTCCTCGTCTTTAATGTCTTGACGGGCTTTTGTCCATAACGCTGACGCGCTATTGATGGTTTCGTCTTCCGGTTGTGGTGGTGTGTTTTCCTCAGCTTCGGCTTCAGCGTCCTCGCTTTCTTTCTCTTCCTCTTCGTAAGACGGGGTGGCTTCCTTAGTCATGATGATAGGAATGGAGATATGGTCAGAGAATTTCCGGACGATGCCGCGAAGCCTGTAACCATCTAAAAATTCGTCTTCGCCGTCTTTTAAATGTAGGACGATTTCAGTGCCGCGTTGTTCTTTGGTGACGGTTTCTAAGGTGTAATCACCTTCACCAGTTGACTCCCAACGGGCGCCTTCTTCTTTGCTCGCACCCGCTTTGCGGGTAGTTAACGTAACTTTGTCTGCAACAATAAATGAGGAATAAAAACCGACACCAAATTGCCCAATCAATTCACTGTCTTTAGCTTGTTCGCCGGTTAATTTTTCAAAAAACTGCTTGGTACCTGATTTTGCTATAGTGCCAATATGCTCCTGCACTTCTTCTCGGCTCATCCCTATGCCGTTGTCGGTAATTGTAATGGTATGCTTTTCTTTGTCGAAATCCAGTCGGATTTTTAACTCACTATCGCCTTCGTAAAGACTATCGTTCGATAATGCTTCAAAACGAAGTTTATCAACCGCATCAGAACCATTAGAAACTAATTCTCGCAGAAAAATTTCCTTATTGCTGTACAAGGAATGGATCATCAGATGTAACAAGTGCTTTACTTCGGTTTCAAAACCAAGGGTTTGTTTTTTTGCTTCTACAGTCATTTTCCTCTACCTAAAACGGATTAAATTTCATTTACATTATTTAGGGGCAAAATCGAAAATTTCAAGGGCTTGTCCCGCAGAATTTCTGACCATAAATTAATAAGCAACCACAATTTATCAAAATTGGATATAAGTAATTTTACTTATATGAACTCTAAATATTTAAAAATATAATCCACAATCTTAAAAACTCACTTATTCAGTCTTCCGCTATCATCAGTGCAAGGCAATATGCATTAATCACGAATTAATCTTAGTAAAATAACTTATTTAACGCTATTTTACGGTTGGTATGAGCTGTTTAGGGACAAACAAGCAGCACCCCCATATCCCTAAGTCGAATAAAACAATAACTTAACCGGGCAACGATACTTCATCATGAAATTTGAGCACTATCTACTAGCGTTTTGCCTAACCATACTAACTGTGTTTCACATTAATATCGCAGATGCGGGAATTATTAACCCATCGGGTGTTATTGTAGCTAAACATAGTGGTAAATGCCTTGCAGTAACTGATGCCAGCGCATTAAGTGGTACAACAATAGTGCAATATAATTGCACTGGTGCGGATCATCACCAGTGGACATTAAAGCCTTATGCCGATGCTTACCAGATTGTCGCCAAACACTCCAGCCAATGCCTAAATGTAGCTGATTCCTTACTAACCGACGGTGCAAAAGTAATTCAGCGCCCCTGTTCTGGTGTAGCCAATGAATTATGGTACGCCCAAGGTAACGGCGATTACTTTCGGCTGGTCGCCAAACACAGCGGCAAATGCCTTAATGTAAACGGTTATGGCCAAAAGAATGGTGACCGATTAAGCCAGTGGGCATGTTTAAGCTCTGACAATCAATTTTGGTCTGTGGCTGGTTTGTCTCATACGCCTATTTCTGCAAAGCATAGCAACCAATGTCTTGATGTTAATCAAAGCTCTACCGCTAATGGTGCAAGTATCCAACAATTTAATTGTCATGGTGGTGATAACCAGCAATGGACATTAATGCCGTATCAAAACGCATACCGGATTGTTGCCAACCACTCCAAGAAATGCTTAAGCGTTCCAGGCGCATCCCAAGTTGAGGGTTCAAAAGTCACCCAGGAACCTTGTATTGGTACTGATAACGAACTTTGGTTTCCAGTTATCATCGGTAATTATTATCAGCTGGTCGCAAAACACAGCAACAAATGCCTGACTGTCAACAATGCATCACTTATTGCCGGAGAACCACTCATCCAGTTGATATGTACTGTTAAAAACAACCAACTATGGAAAGTCAACGTTTCTTCAACAACAGGTGGCAAATGGACCGCTCCACTGCAACTGCCTATCGTACCTGTTGCCGCCGCTGCTTTACCCAATGGCAAGCTATTATTATGGTCAGGTGCCGACCGCAATAATTTTCATGGCGGATCAACATATACGTCAATCTTTGATCCTGCAACCAATCTGGCGACTGAACGGCTGGTTTCTGAAACTAATCATGATATGTTTTGCCCTGGAACGTCTAATTTGCCTGATGGCCGTATTTTGGTTAATGGCGGTGCCAACAGCTATATCACCAGCATATATAACCCCACTTCGAATAACTGGACTCGCGCCCAGGATATGAATATTCCACGCGGCTACGAAGGCAATGCCGTACTATCAAATGGCGATGTATTTACGCTTGGCGGCTCATGGAATGGTGGGCTTGACCATACTGTCGGCGGCAAAGATGGCGAAGTTTGGAACTCACTTAATGGTTGGCATGTAACACCGGGCATTTTGTCTGATTCAATCCTCACTAATGATCCACGTGGTGAATATCGTTCGGATAACCATGCATGGCTATTTAGTGGTTCAAACGGACAAGTTTTTCATGCTGGCCCAAGTAAACAAATGAATTGGTTCAATACAACTGGCTTGGGTACGACTACGACAGCCGGTAACCGCAGCACAGACGAGCACAGCATGAACGGGAACGCAAGCTTATATGATGTTGGCAAAATCCTTAAAGTTGGCGGCGCAACGGCTTATGAAAACGCCAATGCCACCAAGAAAAGTTATGTTATTGATATCAACAATGGCATCACTACCCAGCAGGTTGCTTCAACGGCATACGCACGTGCATTTAATAGCAGCGTAGTATTACCGGATGGCTCCGTACTCGTATTCGGTGGACAGGCTTACCCTGTACCATTTACCGATGCCCAGCCTGCCTTAGCCCCCGAACTTTGGGATCCCAACACCAAAGCATTTACTACTCTAGCGCCTATGAAAATCCCCAGGACTTATCATAGCCTAGCGATATTGCTGCCCGATGCACGAGTTTTTGTTGGTGGTGGTGGTTTGTGCGGTAATAGCTGTACGACTAACCATGCTGACGCTGAAATATTTACGCCACCGTATCTATTGGCAGGAAATGGAACAAATGCAGTTCGCCCAATTATCACTCAAGCCCCAGTAACTAGTGGCTATGGCTTTAACATTACTGTTACGACAGATTCAGCAATCGCAAAATTCGCCTTGGTACGTATGTCATCCATTACCCATACAGTTAACAACGACCAGCGCCGGGTTCCTTTGACTTTTTCGGCAAATTCTGCTGCTAACAGTTACACGATAAAAATGCCAAGTAATTCAGGTATTGCCACCCCTGGCTACTACATGCTGTTTGCGTTGAACAATCTTAGCGTACCGTCAATTGCTAAGATTATTAAGATCGGTTAACAAAAGATAAAAGCATTCTTAGAGGGGCAGGATGGCCCTTCTAAGAAGTTATCTTACGAAAATTAAATTCACATCTGAAAAACATTTTAGAACAAAATTTCATTTACCAACTTAGCCTTCCAAATACTTAGATTTTGTATACTGCACTAGTATTGGCACCAAAACCTATTCATCGTTTTTTACCCTCCTTCCCTCCAAAATAAATCTAATAACTACAATATAAATAAGTGGTTATACCAATACACAACAACTATTTAGTTATGTATTCTAGCTTTTTGATTTGTAACTAACCCAAAAACACCTAAAGCGGCCATGCCTGTAATACAAGATTTTTGCCCATTCCTGTATTAAACCAACAACAACGATTAACACTCATAACATTTTGTATACCCAGGGAGAGAAAATAATGATAACCAAAACCCGTTTTCTGCTGGGGATTTTTCTCGGATTATTCATTAACAGTCACGTTTATGCAGGGATTATAAACTCAGCTGGAGTCCTTGCCGCCAAATACAATGGCAAGTGTATTGGGGTATCCGTCGGCAGTTTTTCAAAAGACGCCGCCATTGTGCAAAATAATTGCAGCGGCATACCAAGCGAACAATGGATCTTAAAGCCCTACGGTGATGCTTATCAAATTGTCGTTAAGCACTCCGGCCTATGTCTTAATGCATCTAAAAACTCGCTAAAAAATGGCGCTACACTCATGCAATTTACTTGCAGCAATGCCAACACTGGACTTTGGTATGTAAACCTAACAGGCGATTATTTCCGCTTAATTGCCAAGCACAGCGGTAAATGTTTAAGTGTTTTTGGCGGCAGTGCAAGTAATAGCGGCCAAATCATCCAATCCGACTGTGCCTTCACCGACAAACAGCTTTGGGCAATACCATCCCTTTCCCACACCCCCTTACAATCAAAGGCAACCAGCCAATGTATCGACGTTTATCTAGGCTCAATTGCAGAGAACGCGGCAATTACCCAATCCACCTGTCATGGCAATAACAACCAACAATGGACATTAATGCCTTATCAGGATGCTTATCGTATTATCGCCAACCATTCTGGTAAATGTTTAGCAATTTACCAAAGTTCTCTGGAGAACAACGCTGTAACTATTCAGCAGCAGTGCATAGGAAAACAAAATGAACTTTGGTATCCTAAAATTAGCGGCAAACTCTATCGGCTTGTTGCCAAGCAAAGCAAGAAATGTTTAACAGCTATCAATACTCCCGGAAAAACAGCAGGGACACTGATTCAAAACGCTTGTACCAATAATAATAACCAACTCTGGGCAATCAACACATCATCGACAACTGGTGGCAAATGGAGTGATGCCCTCAAACTACCCTTGGTGCCAGTTGCCGCATCGACTTTGCCCAATGGCAAGCTATTATTGTGGTCATCCCACGACCGATTCAGTTTTGGTGGTGGCGGTCAAACTTACACGGCGATCTTTAACCCTTCCACCAAACAGGTAACTGAAAAACTGGTTTCAAAGACCGGCCATGATATGTTCTGTCCTGGCACCGCTAACCTTGCAGATGGTCGAGTCTTAGTAAATGGCGGTGACAACAATGCAATCACTAGCATTTACAGTGCTGCCACAGACACCTGGACACGTGTTGGAGACATGAATATTCCCCGTGGTTATCACTCTGATACCGTGCTATCGAATGGCAACGTATTTACTCTTGGTGGTTCCTGGACTTCCAACAACACAGGTAATATAAGTGGAAAAGATGGAGAAGTTTGGAACTCCCTTTTAGGATGGCATTTAACACCAGGCATTCTAGCTAAATCAATCCTAACTAATGACCCAGAGCGTGAATATCGTGCTGATAATCATCCCTGGTTATTTAGTATTGCTAATGGAAGAGTTTTCCATGCCGGCCCGAGCAAACAAATGAACTGGTTCAATACCAATGGCATGGGTATTACCTTGCCCGCTGGTAACCGAGGAACCGACGGCCATAGCATGAATGGCAATGCAAGCATGTATGATGTTGGAAAAATTCTTAAAGTCGCTGGTGCACCAGCTTATGGGAATTCTAACGCCACAAAGAAAAGCTTTGTTATTGACATCAATAATCGCATAAATATCGAACAAATAGCGGATATGGCCTATAACAGAGTTTTCAGCAGCAGTGTAATTTTGCCAGATGGTTCGGTTATTGTATTCGGTGGACAAAGTTACGCTAAGCTTTTTAGTGATACCCAGCCTGTATTTGCTCCAGAATTATGGGATCCTACCAACAAAACATTTACAACACTAGCCGCCATGAAGATTCCCAGAACCTATCATAGCGTGGCTATCTTGATGCCTGATGCCAGCGTTTTTGTTGCCGGCGGCGGCTTATGCGGCTCTTGTAATACAAACCACCCCAATGCGGAGATTTTTACCCCCCCTTACCTACTAAATGGAGATGGAACTAATGCAATACGCCCAATCATCACCACCGCACCAATCAGTAGTGGTTATGGTTGGAATATTCCAGTAACAACGAATTCAGCAGTAGCAAATTTTGCCTTGGTAAGAATGTCATCAATTACTCATGCGGTTAATAATGACCAACGCCGTATTCCCTTAAAGTTTAAGCCAAAGTTAGTTATCAATAGCTATTCCCTGCAAATGCCCAATAGTTCTGGCATAGCCACACCTGGATATTACATGCTTTTTGCGTTGAATGCGTCTGGTGTACCTTCTGTCGCAAAAATCATAAAATTAGGCTAATTTACAAACTTTAAGGACATTGCCATATTTTCGGCGATGCCAATTAAACTTATTCCCCCAAATTTTTAGTATTTGAGTCGATGTGCGTGAGCTTTTCAATAAGCTGAAGGAAAATGCAAAACCCTTACATGATACGGCTCCTACCAAGAAGCAGACTACTTAAAATACCAACGTCTCAACTCGAAATTGTTGACTGTTAATACGGGCTCAAACATCGATGTGTACCAAATATTTATGAAAAATCGCCCCAGACTAAGTAGTTTTACGTATAGGCGATAGCCACTCAAACCTATATCCTGAGTTTTCTCGTTAATTAATCTAACTAAGCCTAATTTAGGACGTATTTAACGGGTATCCATTCAATATTACATTTTTTAACACGCAACAATCCTGTGCACGTACGGTGTAAGCCATTAATTTAATTAGGTTATACAGGTGCCCAGAATCAATCAATTATGCAAATCCGGATATTTAAGATTTGTACCTAAGTGGGAGATAAAATCATGAAACCCTATAAAACCTATCTGTTATTAGGCTTATTCTTGATGTCATTGATTAATGTTAATCGCATCGCAATTGCTGGGATGATAACCCCTAATGGGGTAATCATTGCCAAACATAGTGGCAAGTGCCTTGGCGTAAGCAATGCCAGTACAATAAATGGCGCGACGACTACCCAAAATAATTGTACCGGTGCTGACAATCAACAATGGACTTTGCAGCCTTATGCCGATGCTTATCAGATAATGGCTAAACACTCAGGTCAATGCCTAAGTGTGGCCAATGGTTTGCAAACTGATGGCGCAAAAGTTATCCAACACCCATGTACCGGCGAAGAGAATGAACTTTGGTACGCGCCCGGCAACAGTGATTATTTTCAACTTGTTGCCAAACATAGCGGCAAATGCCTCAACGTGAATGGTTCTGGCCAACAAAATGGCGTCAGGTTAAGCCAATGGGAATGCTTGGGCTCTGATAATCAAGCCTGGGTAATTCCAGGTTTGGCACATACGACAATTTATGCAAAGCACAGCGCACAGTGCCTTGATTTTAACCCAGGGACTAATAACAATATCCAAGCTTATTGCCATGGCGGTAACAACCAGCAATGGGTACTAATGCCTTATCAGGATGCTTACCGTATTGTCGGCAGTTATTCTGAAAAATGTTTGAATGTGCATGACGGCCTTCAAACGGATGACGCCCAGATCACACAAGAATCTTGCAACGGTGCCAGCCATCAACTTTGGTATCCTATCAGCGTTGGGAATTATTATCAGCTTGTTGCCAAGCACAGTAACAAATGCCTGACGGTAAACAATGCAACGCAAAACTCAGGAGAACCGCTCATCCAATACACCTGTTTTGGGAGTAATAGCCAACTTTGGCGAATTAATACCTCATCAACCACCGGCGGCAAATGGAGCGAAGTATTAAAGCTGCCTTTGGTGCCAGTCGCTGCAGCTGCACTGCCCAATGGCAAACTATTATTGTGGTCATCACATGACCGGCTCGACTATGGAAATGGCGGAAAGACCAATACAGTCATTTTTGACCCTGCCACCAACCTGCCTACCGAACGTTTAGTTTTTGAAACTAACCACGATATGTTTTGCCCCGGTACGGCCAACCTTCCAGATGGCAGAATCTTGGTCAATGGCGGGGTTAACAGCACTAAAACTAGCATTTACAATGCGTTCACTGAAAACTGGACACATGCCCAGGACATGAATATTCCTCGTGGCTATCAAGCCAACACCGTATTATCAAACGGCAATGTGTTTACGCTGGGTGGCTCATGGAGTATCAGAGAATCAGGCAGTGTAGGTGATAAAGACGGCGAGGTATGGAATGCAATTAATGGTTGGCATGTCACTCCAGGTATTTTAGCCGATTCAATACTTACCGATGATCCACGTGGTGCATATCGCTCTGATAACCACGCTTGGTTATTTAGCACGGAAAACGGCAAAGTGTTTCATGCCGGACCAAGCAAACAAATGAACTGGTTTAATACCAATGATTTGGGATCTACTATCACTGCCGGTAAGCGCAGCACTGACGACCACAGCATGAATGGGAACGCCACTTTATATGATGTTGGCAAGATCCTTAAAGTAGGCGGTGCGCCAGCTTATGAGAATTCTTACGCCACCAAGAACAGTTATGTTATCGACATCAACAATGGCATAAATACTCGACAAGTTGCAGATATGGCTTATGCCCGTGCCTATAGTAGTAGTGTGGTTTTGCCGGATGGTTTTATTATGGTATTTGGAGGGCAAGCCTATCCTAAAGTGTTTACCGATGCCCAACCCGCTTTAGCACCCGAACTTTGGGATCCCAACACCAAATCGTTTACTACGTTAGCCGCCATGAAAATTCCCAGAACCTATCATAGCTTGGCACTATTAATGCTTGATGGCCGGGTTTTTGTGGGCGGCGGTGGTTTATGCGGCAACTGTAATACAAACCATACAAATGCAGAGATTTTTACCCCGCCCTACTTGTTAAATGGTGACGGCACCAATGCTGTACGACCCGTCATCACGCAAGCGCCAGAAACCAGCGGCTACGGCGTTAATATTCCAGTTACTACAGATTCAGCAATAGCCAAATTTTCCCTAGTGAGGATGTCTTCAATTACCCATACCATTAATAATGACCAGCGCCGTATCCCTCTAACCTTTACGGCGAACTCTGCAGCAAACAGCTACTCTGTACAACTACCCATCAGCTCCGGCATCGCGACACCTGGGTACTACATGCTTTTTGCGATGAATGCGTTTGGAGTACCTTCAGTAGCAAAAATCATTAAGTTAGTCTAACTTGTAGCCTTTAAAGGCATCGCCTTATTGATAGCGATGCCTACTTTATTGGTAAGTATTATTAAAGTTCAACGCGGATACCTAGCTCTATCACCCTATCAACAGGAATTTTGAAAAATTCAATGGCGCTGGAAGAGTTCTGGAACAAAAATCTGGACAGTGGCCTCCGCCAAGCAGGCATCGGGCTACTGCGCCGGAATGTAATGAATTCTCGACCCACAAAAAACGATACTTTTTTCATATCGACATTTAAACCATATTGTTCTTTTAATCCTTGTGCGCACAATTCAAGCGCACGACGCACATCCTGTGGTTGTTGGAAGCCAAAATAAAATTTTACCCGATAAAACCGCCCGCCCTCGCCATAAGCCCGGATTTTGACCCGGTGCGCTTCATCCACATAAGGCTCATCTTTAGTGGTAATTGTCAGCACAATAACCTGTTTGTGCAGGGCATGGTTATGTTCCAGATTGTGCAGAAAAACTTGTGGCACACCGTGTAGGCTGCGGGTCAAATAAACCGCTGTACCAGGCACGGTAACTGGCGGGTTATCTTTGATAAGCTTCTCGAAATCTTCAAACAACACCCGCTTGGTATCGTGGTGCTCCAACAGTAAACGTCGGCCTTTAATCCAGGTGGTTAAGATTAAAAATAAAATGGCGGCAACAATCAAAGGTAACCAACCGCCTGTCGGGATTTTGGGGGTGTTGGCTGCAAGAAATACAAAATCTAACGTAAAAAAAACTATTAGAAATAAGATGCTAGTATATTTACTCCATTGCCAAAGTGCTTGAATAACAATAAATGCCAACAAAGTGGTAGTCATCATGGTTCCGGTGACGGCGATACCGTAAGCCGAAGCCAATGCCGACGAAGACTGAAAACTCAGGACTAAGATGAATACCCCAACCATTAATAACCAGTTGACCGCAGGGACATACACCTGTCCCATTTCATCGCCCGAAGTATGGAAAATATCCATGCGTGGGCAATAACCCAGTTGGATGGCTTGCCGAGTCATTGAAAACGCTCCAGAAATTACTGCTTGCGAAGCAATCACTGTGGCCAGGGTAGATAAGATAAGCAAGGGATAAAGTGCCCATCCCGGCGCAAGTAAATAGAACGGGTTTTGGATGGCTTCAGGATGGGCAATCAATAACGCACCTTGACCAAAATAGTTCAGCAATAACGCCGGAAATACAAAACTGAACCAAGCAATACGGATCGGTTTTAAGCCGAAATGCCCCATATCGGCATATAAGGCTTCCGCACCGGTGATAGCTAAGACTACAGAACCCATAATCAAGAAACCGAACCCACCTAATTCATATAGTAAATGCAAGCCGTAGTACGGGTTAATCGCCATCAGTACAGTAGGATTTTGGATTACATTCACTCCCCCCATTATTGCCAAAACAGCAAACCAAATGCACATAACCGGAGCAAAAATTTTGCCAACTGCACCAGTACCGCGTTCCTGGATGATGAATAAGACACTGAGCACAGCGATGGTTATTGGCAGGACATAATGTTCCAGCTTGGGTGCTACTACCTGCAAACCTTCCACAGCACTCAATACCGAAATAGCCGGGGTAATGATGCTGTCGCCATAAAACAGGGTTGCACCCAATAAGCCCATCGTTACAATAAATTTCATACGTCTAGGCTTGTCACGCGAACCATGCAACGCCAGCATCATTAATGCCATAATGCCGCCTTCGCCTTTGTTATCGGCACGCATGATGAAAATGGCATATTTGATGGTGACGACCAAGGTTAATGACCAAAAAATCAGCGATAACACGCCCAAGACGTGATCTTGGTTTATTGCCAAATCACCATGAAAAACCTCTTTTAATGCATATAACGGGCTGGTACCGATGTCGCCGAACACCACACCAATGGCACCTAATGCCAAACTGGTAAGTTGCCCTTTGGAATGCTTTTGTGAGTTTGCGGACATGTTTAATTAATCAAGAATAAAGTTAGGAGGAAGGGTGCAAAAAATAAAACCTATCACTTGTTAGTTCAGTCTTTACTATCAACCAAAATATTACGAAAAACTTGATAGGCCAAAGGCAGTAATGAGATGACAACAATGCTTAAAATGACCAGTTCGAAATTACGCTGTACGATCTCAAAATTGCCAAATTGATAACCTAGAGCAACTAAACCGCCTACCCAAAGAATCGCGCCGCTAATACAAAAAAGCAGGTAGCGTGGATAGTGCATATTGCCTGCGCCAGCAACGAAAGGAGCAATTGTCCTAATAATTGGCATAAAGCGGGCAATAATGACTGTCCTGCCACCATATTTATGATAGTACGCTTCCGTTTGATCAATGTATTCGCGTTTAAAAAAACCAATTTTTTCACGTGCTTTAATTTTTGTTCCGAAAAATTTGCCGACAACATAATTAAGGTTATCTCCCATTAATGCGGCAGTGATTAATAGCGAAATCAACAGATAGACATTCAACTGTCCGGTACTTGCTGCCAATGCGCCAGCCGCAAAAAGCAGTGAGTCACCTGGTAACAAAGGCATTACCACTAGGCCAGTTTCACAAAAAACAATTAGAAATAATATGGCATAAGTGAGTGTGCCATAGTCTGCCAAAATAGCAGCGAGATGCGTGTTGAGATGAATAAAGAAATCAAGGAAATGTGTAACTAAGTCCATAAGCACCTAAGTTTTAAATAAAAAATTAGCTCTATTGTATATAGAAAACACAAAATATTTTAAATCAATTAAGGTTTATTAATATGGGCTCTTCGCGAAACCGTGTGGAAAAATTGCCCCATAGTCTAAATTTTCATCCCTTGATACACCAGAATAATCTATAACCTTTTCGGCCACACCCGCTTGCATCCTGTCCATTTGTTGGCGGTATCCAGACCTAAAGGATTTCGGTTTCAGCTTATGTTTGACATGGGTAAACAAAGTCCTGGCCCTTAGCACATAGCCACGCCCTTGCCGCGCAATAATTGCCTTGATGTGATTATTCACGCATTCCGCGAACGCATTGGTGATCCGGCAATCAAAATAATTGAATATTTCGGTATGCCAATTATCTACCGCCCGGATCAGGTCGGAAAAATACGGGGAAATGTTGTCTGGGAGGAATGATTTCCAGTTGTCATAGGCGGTTTCAGCATTTTTCTGGGCTGGTTGCCTTCCCAAATTGCATGGAGCTAGAGATAATTTTCCGTCTAGCCCGACAACAGGAACTCTTCTGAGGCATCCAAGTCCCGTTGCCGTCTGAGTATCAAGATGCGGTCTTTTCCTCACTGCGGCTTAGTGCGATTGATCGCGGTATCATGAATGAGCTATATCTATTATTTCTCGCACCGTCGCCAAATCACCCACATCGCCGCACCAATCAGCAGGTAATAAGCCCGCCGCTACATAGCGATGGAAAGTCGAATGCGGCCAATCCGCTACCCGCTTTACATAGCCATGTTTCAGGGGATTCAGGTGAACATAATCGATATGTTGGGCATAATCCCGCTCGTCGCGGATGGCGTGTTCCCAAAAACGGCGTTGCCAGATTGCCCGTTCGCCCTTAGCGATTCTGACCTTAGAGCGGTGTTCCGTTCTGGGCAAGGCTTGCACGAAGCGAATCTTGATAGCCTTCCAGCGGCTGGAGAAGTCTTCATCGCCCGGTGGCAACGTCCAGACGCAATGCAAATGGTCAGGCAGAACCACCCAAGTGTCGATATGGAAGGGACGTTCATGGCGCGTTTTCAGCACGGCTTCCCGCAAGGTGCCGATATGGCGCACCAAGGTATCTTGCCGCCGCTCCAACAAGTTGACGGTAAAAAAACAAGTCCCGCCCGGCACCCGGTAGCGGCGGTAGTTCGACATAGGCGATTAGGCGTAGGCCGGATGCCCGTTAGGGTGATCCGGCAAATAAGGTAATCATAGCCCATTTGTCTCTTTGTAACATTTGTCGGAACACGGCTAAAGCCGCTTCCGACTTACGGGTTAACGGGTTATCGGTAAAACGTTAGTGACGGGGTAACATACCCCGTCACGCGGGTTTTTTACACAGGTTCGCCGCCAAACGGCAAATCAAGCAAGTCAGGCGATCCAGCCCAGTCCAAAGGATAAATGCCCCGTGCGACATCGCGGTGAAAAGTGGAATACGGCCAGTCCCGTACCCGCGTAACCAAGCCATGTTTAACGGGGTTGATGGCGATGTAATCCATATGATGGGAATAATCCGATTCCGTGGTGATGCAATGTTCCCAATAACGCCGTTGCCAGAAAGTTGATTCGCGGTGTTTAGTTTTCGATGCCGTCATCCAATCCGCCCGATGGTAATGTGATGCACAAGCCAAAGACACCATCCGTTTGATTAAGCCCCAGCGCAGCGGATAATCAGCATCGTCCGACGGCAACGTCCAAATACAATGCAAATGGTCGGGCAACAACACCCAGGCATCGACAGTAAAGGGATGGCGCGATTGCACCGTTTTGACAGCATCCCGCAATGCCGCACGTACCGGGGCATCACAAAGGATCGGGCGGCGGCGATAAGTGACCACGGTGAAGAAGTAAGTCGCACCCGGAATATCGGCGCGTCGATAACGTGACATAACAAAACGGATCAGCCAACAGACAAGTAAGGAGTATACCAAAAGCCGCCAAATGTAGGGTGGGCAGGTTTTTTTGCCCACCGTTTGCATCATGGCATTTGTTCCGCGTGGGCACAAACAGCATGTGCCCACCCTACCTGACTTATCGATGACAATAATGGCATGGGGAAGCACGGCATTTACGGCATCCTTGTAAGGCCGCCACATGTCCATCGTGACTTCAATAGTGAGTAAGCGCAACAGCGCTAGACCTAATACTGAATATTAATCGACCCTATAAATGTACGCGGCTGGCCAAAATCAACATTGGCACCATTTCCAAAATCAAAAAATGCGGTATGCCCCGAAAAATAGCGTTTGTCGAGTAAGTTATTGATATTTAATTGCGCGTTTACCGTAGCATCGCCTATCTTTCGGCTGTAACCCACCAAAAGGTCAACCGTGGCATAACCGGGTATTTTTGAAGCCACTCGGTCACAGCAACCTTCCGAGCTATCCCGAAGTATTACCCCGCCGCCAAATTTTAAGCCTTGTAAGTCGCCATTTTGGACTTCATAAGTGCTCCACACGCTGCCTGTATTTCTGGGCAAGTTAAACATACGGCTTCCCAGGCGCGGTGCAAAAAAGCCTTCATCGTCATTTGTTTTAGTGACCCGTGCATCCATGTTGGCATAGGTGGCAATAATGTTCCAACCCGACAGGATTTCGCCCTGTATATCCAACTCAGGGCCACGGCTACGGGCAGCACCCGTCACTATGGAAGAACCTTGATGGCCGGGGGTAAGGTCGGGCGTAGCAATATTGGTCTTGGTCAAATCATAATAGGCTAAGGTCGCACGAAGTTTGCCATCGAAAAATTCGGTCTTGATACCACCTTCGTACTGTTCGGCACTGGTTGGCGGTATTGGTTTATTTGGATAAATATTGCCTTCATTTGCGCCAAAGCTCTCGACATAATTGGCATATAAACTGATCCAGCTTTTCGGTTGCCATAAAATGCCAACGCGCGGCGTTACCGCATCGTTTGTATTTGCCGATGTTGTAGGTGCTGCCCCGTTAAAAGATTTGTTATGAGAATTTGAGTGAATGTATTGATAACGGATGCCGCCCATTACATGTACCTTGTAGGGCAATTCTATCTGGTCTTGGATGTATAAGCCGTATTGGTCGGTATGGGTGAAGCTATCGAACTCCGGTGCAACAGTTGGGAAAGGAGTTCCGGGATGAACGGGATTGCGGACATCAATTGATGATGAAGCAACAAAATTTGATGCACGGAATGACTTTGTATCCAGGCCATAATAATCGCCACCCAATAGCAGGGTATGTTTTAAGCCGAAGGTATTGAATTTACCCGTTAAATCCAGGTTAGTAGAGTAAGTATTGTTTTGAGCATTCCAGGGGCTTATTAAAAACCGTTGCACACTCACATTGTCTTGACCAGACGGCACTACCAATCTGGAAAAGTCTAGCCTTTGTTGGTTGACTGAAAATCGGTGCTTGATAGCCCAGTCGTCATTGAACTGGTGTGACCAGTTGAAGCCGCCAAAAATAGTTTCTGTCGTAGTGGGCGAATATTCACTATAACTTCGGCTGATCGGGACATCAAGAAAAGTTTTGCCTATGGTCGGAGTGAAGCCATCGTCTATGCCAGCGTGTTGATGGTTGTATTCCAACTCGAAAGTTGCTTGGTTTTGCGGACTGATGACCCATTTCAACACCGGGGCAAAAAAGACATCATCCTTGTTAACGAAATCACGGAACGAGCCGCTGTTTTCGTAGGACATATTAACCCGGTACAGCAACTCCTTATCTTGGGTGATCGGGCCGGTGGCATCCAAAGTACTGCGGTATAAATCGTAAGAGCCAAATTGCTGGGTAAAACCGTAATAAGGCGTTGTCAAGGGTTGTTTGGTAATCACGTTGACCATGCCACCCGGTTCGACTAGGCCATACAAAATAGCTGCCGCCCCTTTTAACACTTCGACCGACTCCACGTTAGCCATCCCCCGGCTGGCCGAACCTTGTTGAAGTCGAAAACCATTACGGAAAAAAGTCTCGGATACAAATCCACGTAATGTTAAGGATTGAGCTGCAAAAGAAGATCGGCTGTTAGCACCACTTTCGTTAGTTAATACGCCGCTGACATTCTTTAACGCTTGACCAAGATTAATGACCTGCTGATCCTTCAACACCTGCTTGGAAATCACCTGCACATTCAACGGCGTTTCCATGATCGGGGTGTCGGTCTTGGTGCCTGCGGTGGCGTTGGGGATAACGTAATCCTTGTTGTAAGGGTCGGCGTAGTATTCCGGGTCGTAAGCCGTGTCGGCTTCTACGGTGACTTTGGGGAGGGTGGTGTCACTGCCGGTTTCATTGTTGGATTGCGGCTTCTCATCAACCACAGCCGTTTTCTTGAAATTACTGGAAGGCTCAATCGTCACCGTACCCCCATCGACAAAGCGGTAAGCCATCCCGCTGCCTTGTAGCAACTGGGATAAGGCTTATGCCGCTGTCATATTGCCGTTTAACCCTTCGGTATTCATGCCGCGCACCGTGTCGGCGGTGAGCAGCAGTTTCAGGTTGGAATCGGCGGCAAACTGCATCAAGGCGTTGTTGAGCGATTGTGCCGGGATGTTGTATTGATAGGTGTTGCCATCCGCCAAGGCAGTCGGACTGTTGAACAGGATGAGCGCAGCAAGTGCAGGAAGGGCAAACGATTTGAGCATTTGCCCGACTGTTAGCGGAATAAGGGTTGGGGACATGGGTTCTCCTTGCGTAAAAAATGGCTTCTTACCTTACTACCACGTTTTACCCCCCCAAATCCCCTACGCTAATGTGAAAAATATTTTATGGGCATAGGTTATGCTTGCCGTTTCTATTTGAAATAACCTATAAATATCAGTAGGATGATATTGTAGGCTTGTTCTGGTTTTTTGCGTGTGGAGACACGCTTGCCACTTTGTTGATGCCTTTTTGGTTTTTTTAGAGCAATTAAGTTTGTTAAGGCGCTGTCACCGATGCAAGACTAGCCAGGGCCCGATCCGAGTTTCTTGCAAGCCCAACACCTTGCGGACGCTGGCGATGACTTCTTCGGGATTGTCGAGCGGAAATACACCGGTGACGCGGAGGTTTTTTAGCTTAGCATCGGACAGGTATATCCGCCCCATCCGGTAACGGTCAAGTTCTTCGACCAATTCACCCAAGGGACGGTCGTTAATATACAGTCGCCGTTGCTGCCATGCCGATGCTTGGGTGAGGTTGGTTGCAGCCGGTTGGGTCAACGTGTTGTCGCCCTGGTAAACCAATTGTTGCCCCGCCTGTACCCTCACCTGGCTGGAATGATCTGGCTTTTGTGTTGAAATTTCTTTTTGGATTCTGGCGGCGACGGCATGTTCCTGGACTGTCACTTTGATGGCATCGGGCTCTTTCCGGTACACATCAAAGACTGTCCCCAATGCCCTGACCATTAACGCATCGGCCTTGACTTCAAAAGGCCGCTGGGAATCCTTGGCGACAGTAAAGCGTGCCTCGCCGTGGTGCAGGGTTATCAACCGTTGTGTGGGTTGGTAATCCACCGAGACAGCCGTGTTGGTGTTGAGCAGGAGACGGCTGCCGTCGGCAAGCTGGATGTCGCGGAATTCGCCGGGCTGGGTATGGTAATCGCTCAACAGGTTGCCCCACAGGCTGGACTGGTTGGGCAACACCAAGCCCACCGCAACCAGCCAGGCCGCCGCCATTGCCAGCGGTATTGCCAACCAGGGCTTTAAGGTTTTTCTTGGCTGGAAAGCCAGGGGTTGTTGGCTTGGTCTTTCAGCATTGGGTATTGATTCAATGTCAGCCGGACGCGGGAGCTTTACGGCAGCAACCATCTCGCCCAGAAAATCTTCGGCCTTGGCAAAAGCCGCAGCGTGTTCGTTATCTTGCGACAGCCATTCCGCAAAGGCATGGGTTTGTGCCTCAGACAAGTTGCCGCCCCGCAACTTGACCAGCCATTCGACCGCTTCTTCCATGAGGTCAGGTGGTTGGGCATTCATCTCAGGAAGGGGCATTACGTTTCCGGTTCATAAGGGCTATACGAAGTAAGACGTTTGAAGGTTTGAATCTCATACGGATGCCGCGAAAATTGTTTCGGCAATCAATCTGTGTCGCCCAATCGGTTGCGGCAGTGGATGATCGTCTTGGCCAAATATTTGTAAACCGTCGATTCGGCTACGCCAAGGCAGGCGGCAACTTCTGCGTAAGTCAGCCCGTCAATGTTGTGCAGCTAGAACGCTGAACGGTAATTGGCGGGTAGTTCATCTAGGGCATCATGGAATTGTTGGAGACGTTGCTGGGATATGGCGATTTGCTCAGGGCCAGGCGCAGTACTGGCGTGGGTTTCGGTTAGCAGATCTGGATCGATCTCGACCATGTAGTTGCTTCTGACCTTGGCTTTGCGCTGATAATCCGTAGCCAAGTTGACGGCAATACTGAAGGCCAAGGCGCGGGCGTTGTCCGGCGGTGTGGCCTCGATGAATTGGTGGAAACGCAGGAAGGTTTCCTGCGCGAGGTCGGCGGCGGCTTCCCGGCATTTGATCCGACCCATCAAAAAGCGCAACAAATCCTCGGCTAAAGCCTCATTCCAGTATAAGGCGATGTCGGGGGGCGAGGATGCGGTCATTGTTGATACGTTCAAATGGTAATGTCAAAACTTGGGGCATTATCTTATGAATCGTTTTCCAAGGCTAATATTTTGAAGTTGAATCAATGGGGTAAGGCGTTTTCCTTACCTGATTAGGATAAGCTTGGTTTGAAATAGTGTACGGTTTGATAATAATTTCTGATTAACTTGATTTTCCACACGAAACCGCGATTTTGACATTGAAATTTGAGGTGGATTTTTAGGCATTTTCCACACGGTTTCGCGAAGAGCCTTAAATAAGCAAGATCTAGAGCCAACCGTTATCGCCAATGGCACTTTATGATTAAGCTTAACTAGCATTAAGGATTAGATGCGACTGCTACGTTTGTTATTTATCAAAAATATTGCTTATTACTCCCGCCCTATATTGAGCTTCTCTGCAAAGGCATAAATTCTGGTCACTTTCTTTTTTGTTTAATCCCACCTTAATTTTTACGCCCTATATTCATAATCACGTACATTATTAAATCTGCATACTCAATCACAAAATTATCTAACTTACCAAACTAGACTGGGTTTTAGAGCTAAAACCCATAACTACGAAGAGACAATACTAATGACTAAAAAATTAGGGATTTACTTCCAGGAAATTGCTTTGCCTAGCGTTTTTAAACGTAATACCCGGACAATAATCGGATTATTTGCAATATTATTACAAACTACGGTCTACGCTGCCGGTATAGTCGGGAACGGGACTCCAGGAAGTTGTTCAGACGCGGCTTTAACAGAAGCACTATCGAAAGGCGGAACAGTCACGTTTAATTGCGGCAACTCCCCCGTCACTATAACGATTAGTGAGAAGAAAATTAGCGCGAATACATTAATCAATGGAAACAATCGAGTAACCTTAAGCGGCGGGTATTCCAGACGATTATTTAATGTCGCATCTGGCAAAAATTTATCCTTAAAAAACTTAGTGATTGCAAATGCGCGCACGGCAGGTCAAGGTGCGGTTGTATATGCGCCTTATCAAAATTATTTGTCTGTTATACACTGCCAATTCAAGAACAATATTGCTACTCAATTTGGTGAAGCCGGCGGCGGCGTAATTTATAGCTCAAATGGTTCGTTGGCAATAACGGGTTCTAAATTCACTGACAACAAAGCTAGTGTCGGCGGAGCGATAAGGGTTCTGAACAGTAATCTGTCTGTTGAGGACAGCACATTTACCTACAATAAAGCAACCGATGGTGCGTTGGGAAATGGCGGCGCAATATATGTTGATGGCGCACAAGGTGATAATGGCTTTATTGATATTCGCAAAAGCACATTCAAAAACAATACCGCTACAGCTTACGGCGGTGCCTTGTTTAATAACATTTACAACAATAATAAAACCACTATCAGTAATAGCTTTTTCTCAGAAAATTACGTCGGTGGTGGCAGTAACGGCCAAGGTGGTGCGATCTGGAGTAATGGCGACCCGGCCAAGGGTGGTCATTGGGTAGCTAATACCAACAATACAACACTCAACATAGCCAATACTACTTTGGCGAATAATACCGCCAGCCAACAAGGTGGCGGCATCTGGATAGCCCGGCATCCCAAGGGT
Source organism: Methyloglobulus sp. (assembly GCA_965247625.1). Classification (GTDB taxonomy): domain Bacteria; phylum Pseudomonadota; class Gammaproteobacteria; order Methylococcales; family Methylomonadaceae; genus Methyloglobulus. The sequence goes on from CBDFHL010000002.1 coordinate 626,993, forward strand.
GCAGACATAAGACAAACTGCAATCTACGGGAATAAAGCCTTAAAAAGCATGGGTGGCGGTATTGTCCAGGGCAGTACCGGAAAATTATCTTTAATTAACAGCACGGTTTCTGATAACAAAGCTAGTGGAACCTATTCCATGGGTGCGGGAATCTATGTCAACAGTACCTCCAAAGCTTCTATCCTGAACACCACGATTGCTGGTAACGTCGCATCATGGCAAGCAGGTGGAATTTTTGGCCATACAAATATAACTTTAAAAAACACCATCCTTGCCAACAATATCGCTTTAAATGGCGGTAATACCTGGGATATTAAACATAATTGCGCCCAACCAATGGCTGATGGTGGTAATAACTTGCAATATCCAGAGCCGAAAGATGCGGCTTGTACTTCAAATATAATGATTGCCAATCCAAAATTAGAGAGCCTAAAAAATAACGGCGGTGTAACGCTAACCCATGCGATATTGCCTGGCAGCAACGCTAGTAGGCAAGCATATGATTGTCCGGCTAAGGATCAACGTGGTGTAGGCCGTACCAAACCGGCTGGCACCTTGTGTGATATTGGCGCATTTGAAGCGGCATTTTAACTGAGAAATCAAATTTGGATCGTAAAGCGCTAGCTTGTGAGAACTCACTTTTAAGTTGCATCCTGAAATAGGATTTTTACCGTTTAATTTTTATTTAAGATGAAAATTTTTTAAGTAAATACCACTCTAACCTTTATCTGGCATCAAGCAACTGCGTCATAACCCGTTCCAGATCAGGAAACGAATCCACATAAAAGCCGTTACCATCAGCTGCAGGCTGGCAGACATAGAAGCCCCAACCGATGCCTAAGCAATTGCATACCCCCCTGATAACCGCCCCAAAGCGTTGGGGCGGTTGTAAATGGAGCAACACGCCATCTAAAGCCATACTGAACATGGCATGGTTATGAGCACTGCCTTCCACGGTGATAACTATTTTTGCGCCCCATAATTTTTTAATAATCTCGGCGGGCTGCATAGATTCAGGATATATGACATCAAACCCTTGGTTTTGCAGATAAGCAATTACTTCATCTTCATTAACTAAGGCACGATTTTTACCGCTTTGCCCACGCGCAATAAACACACCTTTGTATTCAATTTCCTGGGGATTAAGGCTGCTTTCAAGGTTTGCCCTTAATTGCAAATAACGTTTATGTTTGAAAGAGTTTTGCGCATGATCGCTTAATAAAAACAGGTTATCGACTTTGCCTTTATTGGCATAAATCGTTTTTAATTTAAGTAGATAGGCATATTGTTCAGCATGGGAAAACGGCGGCTTCACCATGGAAAGCGAGGGAATTTCGTCAGTGGCTATCAAATTGGACGTTGCCACATCGCGCAGCCAGTGACCAAAGAAACCAACGCCAATGTCAGAATCTGTGAGCACTGCCTGGGTAAGATTAACGCTGGGAAAACTATCTTTCTCGTTAAGTTTTCTGGCAAAAAATACATTATTTTCAGACCATAGACCACCGCCAAATAACCGGGTTTTACCAACGGGTATCATCAAGCTAGGCGCGTGAACAACCTGCGTTTTGCGAAGGCTTGCGATGGTTGGGCCGAGTTCGTCAAAAATGGCAACGCCAGTAATCCGATCTAAATGTTGGGGCAAGTGAACGGGCATGGGAATATCCTGAACTTCTTGCGGACATAAAGTTATGCTGTCAGCGGCATAAGCTTCTAACCGAAAAGGTTTACCTAATTTCCGTCCGATAAAGCGATAAAGTTTATTAATCATCCCACTTCCAAAATAATTGCTGCATAGCCAGGCTATCCTTAGCTATTGTTTAAATATTTATTTACCTAATGATTAGCTGTTAAGTTCATCATGCATGCGTTGCTCGTCCAGTTCACCTTCCCATTTCGCAGCAACAATCGTCGCTACACCATTACCAATAAGGTTGGTCAAAGCGCGGGCTTCAGACATAAAGCGATCGATGCCGAGTATGATCGCTAGTCCGGCAACCGGTATGGTCGGCACGGTTGACAAGGTTGCCGCCAAAGTAATAAAACCACTGCCCGTCACGCCCGCTGCACCTTTGGAAGTCAACAACAAAACACCGAGCAAGGTTAATTCTTGCATGAATGTTAGCGGAGTATTCGTCGCCTGGGCGACAAAAATAGCCGCCATAGCCAAATAAATAGACGTACCATCAAGATTAAATGAGTAACCAGTTGGAACGACCAAGCCGACTACCGATTTGGTGCAGCCTAGCCTTTCTAACTTGACCATAATCCGCGGCAGGACGGATTCAGATGACGACGTCCCTAAGACGATGAATAGCTCATCTTTTATATAAGAAATAAACCGAAAGATGTTGAAACCTGCCAATCGGGCAATCATGCCAAGCACGACAAATATAAACAGCAAGCAGGTCAAATAAAAACTGCCCATAAATAGGGCCAATGCGCTTAATGACCCAATGCCGTGCTTGCCAATAGTAAATGCCATTGCACCAAAAGCACCGATGGGGGCAAGCTTCATTATAGTTTCCACTATTCCGAATAATGCTTGTGATACTTTAGCAATAAAACCGACGACTTCTGCACCAGTTTGTTTCATTGCCGCCAAAGAAAAACCGAACAGCACCGAAAACAATAATACCTGTAAAATATCACCTTTGGCAAAGGCATCAATTACGCTGGTTGGGATGATATTTAATAGGAAGTCGACCGCACTTTGGTGTTTTGCGGCATCCATATAGCCACCAATATTTTTGGTATCCAGTTGATTAACATTAATGTTCATTCCTACGCCAGGTTTAATGCCATGAACCACCAGCAAACCAATAATCAGCGCCAAGGTGCTCACCACTTCAAAATAGATCAGCGCTTTAACCCCTACGCGGCCTACTTTATCCATATCTTGCATCCCGGCAATACCGGTCACTACCGTGCAAAAGATAATCGGCGCGATAATCATCTTAATGAGTTTAATAAAGCCATCACCTAATGGCTTCATGGAAACAGCCCAATCAGGGTAAAAGTGACCCAATAAGATACCAAGCAAGATGGCGGTAACCACTTGGACATAAAGGATTTGGTAAGTTTTTTTAGACTTATGAGTGGCTGGCATGGTTTAAAATAAATACTAACTATTAGATGGACAATTTATTTAAAGCCCACCATAACTTTAAAAAAGCCTGGTTAGCAAGAGCAAGATTCCGTGCTTGTCTTGGTATCTAGCGTATCGTAATGATAAATGGGACCCATACCACAAGAACCTTGCGTAAGTTGATGGCCTTTGGCCTCTTGCATCATAAGTATATTATCTCGGATAAACGCCACATAGTGTTTACCGGCTTCGGCATTTAACGTTAAATCGCAACTATCATCCCTTGCTGTAACCCGCATAGGCACTGTACAAGACACCGTACGCTCACAAACAGTTTCTTTTTTGTCTTTATCGCCTCGGGTCTTGCACTTACAAGACCCGTAATTACAACTCTCGCTGCCAATTTGATCGGTACTGAGAACATTTCTGATTTTGGAATTAGCTTTAATTTCCCCAGGCTTTACCGCCAGAGTTTTAAAACGGCTTAACTCGCTGTGATTAACTTCGATACTATCCGACCAAGTGGTTTCGTACCAATCATCTGCTAACCATGCCAAGGTGTTGAAGGGAAAAATCCAGAATAATGGAACCAACGCCACTGTTGGTGTCTTTAATGACACCGTCGCTAATTTATCCTCCGGTAATTCAGCACCGCTGTAGCCTTTGGTGACACAAGCACACAGCGCAAAATAACATACCATCAACAATCCATTGCGTATGAATGTCAGCATATTCTCTCCATGAGATACTAAATATTTAGGTAATTGAGTGGATTCAAATCTCCGTGGATTATTGACTGAACAATGTTAATGGGGGCTGAATAATACCAGTTAGCATGAATTAAAGTCAGCAACGGTTGGCTTAATTACTTAAGCCCACAATAATTAAGCGTCCAATCAAATCTGCGATCCAGCCATATCTCCTGGGTATTTTGAGTAGCGAACTCAACAGCATTCACGGCCATTTCGGAAAGCAACTCCCTATTACCGGCAAAATAAGCAATCTTTTCTGCAAGCTGATCAACCGACAACCAAGGTACTGTTGCTACTGCACCAGTAGAGACAAAGTCTTCGTAGTAATACGTATCGAAAGCAAGGATGGGGATGCCTGCCGCCATGGCATCCAAGGCACTGCGCGGGGTATCTTCACTAAGTGGGGTAGCTAAAAGCAAATGGTATCCATAAAGTTTTTTAAAGAAATCAGGGTTGAAGGGTAATGCACCATGAAAAATGACCCGCTCTGCAATTCCCAATTCTTTTGCCAAGCTTTTAAGATTTTCTGCCTGTTCACCACCGCCAATCACCTGGAAATTTACATCACAACCCATTTCCTGGTGTGCTTTCGCAATCGCCCGGATACATAAATCTACGCCTTTGTAGGAAGTCAACCGACCAAAGTAAACCACCTCAAGAGGAGGTCCACTGTCCTTAACAGACAAGAGCTTTTGTGCAAGCGTGTTTGGATCGATAATATGTTGCGCACTGTGGGCGGCATCTAAAAAATCTTTAACTCCAGGCTTCGCCTTGCCAAAATCTTGGACAAGCTTTTTACCCTTCAGCAACACCAACGCGCATTTATTAACCGCAAACTTAACTTGGAGTTTTCTTACACTATCATAAATATATTTGCACAAAATGTAGCTTTTGAACGACCAACGGCCAGCCTTATAATTCATTAATGCTGAGTTCCTAAAGTCTATATCGACCACATAGACCATAGGTTTTTTCAGGTAAGCACCCCACACCGTGGCAATGAATTCCATAGGGAACCAGATGTTTCCCGACAAACCCGTATGTAGAAGGTCGCTATTAGCAACCAGGGTCTTCAAACGTTTACTAACCAGAAACAATTCCTTAAACCGTCCCAAGCGGGACGATACATCGTCAATTTTATACAGCGACTTGAAAGAAATACCTTCGGCCGGTTCGATAATATGCGCCAAACTTTGTTTGTTTTGCTCATAATCTTCTCCAGTCATTTCAACCATACCAATAATAAATTGGCTGAAAACTGGCGATATTTTGGTTTTTAATAATTTTAAATGTTCTGCAAAAGCACTTTCTAATGCGACTGTGTTTACGTTAACCCGGTAATAATGCACGGGTAAAATCATCAGGTATGTTTTGAGGGTAGTTATCATGAGGCTTCTTTCAAACCAGCCAAGCTGGCTAGTGGATTATTTGAGAATTGATATGGCGAAAACTTGGCAACAGGTATTTTTACCTAAATTACAGTGTAGCTCCATTTTTTTTAACGAATAGATCAATCAAAACAAGAACAGCACCTTGATTATTGATCTGGATTTAACCGCATATGGGTGATTAATAATCAAATTTAGCGCAAGACACTAAATAAAACTCAAGTTCATTCTGATTAATCTTATGTTTTTGGGGATATTAAGGGATTCCTGATTAAGTCATGAGACTGATTCAAAAATCCCTTAAATTTTTCTGATTTTTAAAGTGAGTATTAACTTTTTGAATTTTGGCTTGGCAAATTATGCGTTCAAAGACGGCTCATAAGGCATATCAAACGCAGGGATATGGCTGTCAAGCCAACCTTTGACGAATGCCCCCGTATCGGCAGTAACATCCACTTCACCTTTATGGAATTTTTGTTGTAAATCTACGCACGTCGCTACCAGCTTGTCGTGTTCCGCTTTATGTGCAACATAGCCACTGTAGTTTTTTTGCTGCATCAATTTCTCTTCGGTGGCAAAATGCTCTGCAACATAGCTGATTAATTCATCCAATTGTGCGCCAACTGCGGAACGGGCTGAGCCACCTGTGGCTAAATCGTACAGCTTGTTTAGTTTGTCGAACAATATTTTATGCTCATCATCGCACACTGCTACACTGGTACCATATTGTTCTTTTGTCCATGTAATCAATGACATAATTTATCTCCTCATTTTATTGTAGTAAAAGGGGTATTATGCCGAAGATGGCTGTTGAAAATTTTGATCTATATCAAATACGCCTAATTCTAGTCGTTATCCTCAAATTTAAGCCAATATCGTCAAAAACGATTAATCAAGCATCACTTTTTTTCCCACCGGCTAATCACCGCCGATGCCATACTGTTGCCGAAGACATTGGTAGCACTCCGCCCCATATCCAGGATTTGGTCGATGCCGAGCAATAACAGCAAACCCGCTTCAGGAATCTTGAACATCGACAACGTGGCAGAAATCACAATCAACGATGCTCTCGGCACACCTGCCACTCCTTTGCTGGTAAACAACAACACCAACAACATCAAAAGCTGATCGCCTAGCGGCATATCAATACCGTAAGCTTGGGCGATGAACAGCACGGCAAAGGTCATGTACATCATGCTACCATCCAGGTTAAAGGAATAACCCAAAGGTAACACCAAGCCGCAGACTTTTTCATCACAACCAAAACGTTCCAATTGTTGTAACAGCTTGGGGTAGGCACTCTCACTACTGGCGGTGCCAAACGCCAAAAGCATAGGTTCGCGGATGTGGCTGAGTAAAGACAGGATTCTGCGCCCAAGAAATAAAAATGAAAAACAGCCCAAGAACGTACATAGCAATATCAACCCGAAATAGAATTCGCCGATAAATTTGCCATATGTCAATAACACATCAATGCCCTGCTGGGCGATAACCGAAGCCATCGCAGAAAATACCGCCACTGGCGCGTAGTGCATGACATAACTGGTCACTTTCAACATGATGTGCGTCAGCGAATCCAATAACTTAACCATCGGATGTGCTAGTTCGCCCAGTGATGCACAAGCTACCCCAAAAAACATTGAGAACACCACGATTTGCAATATCTCGTTTTCTGCCATCGCTTCCACCACGCTTTTGGGAAAGATATGCGCGGCAAAAGTGCTGAGGGTTGGCTTAACATCCGGCAATCCAGTCTCGGTGCCGACAGATGGCAGGGCGATATGCAACGAACTGCCGGGTTCCAGCACATTCACCAGTAACATGCCCAGCAATAGGCTGAATAGCGATGCAGAGAAAAACCACAACAACGCCTTGATGCCGATGCGTCCTACGGTGTTGATGTCGCCCATTTTTGCCATGCCCACAACTAATGTGGAGATCACTAACGGCGCAATTATCATCTTAACCAGCCGTAAAAATATTTCAGTCAACACCTTAAATACCGAAATGATTTGATTTAACGTGGAATCAGGATTAATTACCCCTGTGCCATTAAGCGTTAAATTAAGGATTTCACCAACAGCAATGCCCAGCACGAGTGCGATAACAACGTATAAAGTTTGGCGGTTGGGTTTGTGGGCGTGTGTATGAGTGGTCATTGAATCAGCACCTTATTGTTTGTATTTAACCAACTTTAACAGAGTGGCTGAAAGGTGTCGCTACGTGATAGTAATTTTAATAAAACGCTCACGATCCAGAATCGTATGAACTTTTACTGATGGTGGTGATAAAAAAAGCGTATCGTTCTCCACTGTAGCCGCGCTTTTTAAAGCGTACAGTTTTCATTGGCGACGGCTAAACTATTGCCACCTGTTTATTAAACCCAATAAGAAATGCCCATTCTTCAAAAGTCTGATTTTAAAGCATCCTGGTGGTTGGCCAACCCACACTTTCAAACTGTTTGGCCTGCACTTTTCAGGCGACAGGCAACATTGCCCGTTAAACGCGAGCGCGTCGTCACACCAGATAATGATTTTTTAGATATTGATTGGTACGGCTCCGAACACGGACCGCTTGTTATTTTGTTACATGGCTTGTCTGGCTCAACGCAATCAAGTTACATTATAGGCATGCAACACGCGCTATTGGCCAACGGCTTCCGTAGCGCAGCCCTAAATTTTCGAGGCTGCAGCGGGGAAATGAATAGGTCATCACGCTGCTACCATTCTGGTGAGACTACTGACCTTAATTTTCTTTATCAATTGTTAAAGGCTCGGGAACCTAATACGCCCATAGCTATCGTAGGTTATTCATTAGGCGGCAATGCCTTGCTTAAATGGTTAGGCGAACAAGGCAGTAACGCGCAGTTGTTTGCTGCTGTTGCCGTGTCGGTACCCTTACTGTTGAATGTTTGTGCGGATAGGATGGACAAGGGCTTTTCCCAGCTTTACCGTAACCGGTTGATTACTGAATTAAAAGGCTATATTTACCAAAAGCGCCGATATTTACGTAGTCAAGATTTACATGCTGAAGCGGAAATATTGGATGAATTAGGCGACTTAAATCCGATACGATCGTTTTGGGAATATGATAATCAAGTTGTTGCCCAACTATATGGTTTTAAGGATGTGAATGATTATTACCGTAAATCAAGTTCTCGACAGTTTATTAAAGATATCACTGTTGATACCTTAATTGTGCATGCCGCTGATGACCCATTTATGACACCGGCTGTTATCCCGGAAGAAATAGAAGTGCCTAACTCGGTATTATTGGAAATCACCTCCAAAGGCGGACACGTAGGCTTTATTGCAGGAAATATTCCAGGCAAGCATTATTATTGGCTGGAACAACGCATTCCAGAGTTTTTAAGGCAACATCTGTAACGATTGCCTATTTTCTACATGAAGCGCACCAATTTGGCGACAACCAATCACGGCTTACGCACTAATACAGTGCAAAAGTAGCTGGAGTTTATTCATAGCCATCTCCGATGCCCTGAAAAATAGCTGGGGTAAGGGCTTTTTAAAGGTTGGCATGATCAATGCTTTATTATTAACAAAGGTTGTTCTCATCGTGTGTTGTACCTTCCATAGGCGCTTCTCTTCTTGCCAAGACAAGCGCCTTTTTTTACAAAAACGACGATAATCTAACCACAACTTTTTTGCATTTCAAGAGGGACAGGCTATGGCTTCATTATGGGAAGATTATAAAATCACCAACGCTTATGACGAAATGCGTTGCCCAAACAGCCAGGCGCGCCCTTCCAGTAAAAGGTTAAGTGCTCACCTGGAACATCTTGGCAGTACCGCTTTAGACCAACGTAAAACGGCTGCTGAACTGGCCATCATGGAAATGGGGGTTACCTTCACCGTTTATAGCGAAGAAGGTAATATCGACAGGGCATGGCCTTTTGACATCATTCCACGCATTATTGAAGGCAAGGAATGGTCTCGGGTTGAAGTCGGCTTAAAACAACGTTTAAAAGCGCTTAACTGCTTTATAAGCGATATGTATAACGACCAAACGATAATCAAAGAAGGCCTTATTCCTGCTTATATCATCGAAAGTTCAGTAAATTTTTTACCCGAATGTATAGGAATTCAACCCAGACATGGTGTTTGGGCCAATATTTGCGGAAGTGATTTGGTTCGGGATAAAGACGGCCAATTTTATGTTTTGGAAGATAATCTACGCGTGCCGTCAGGTGTGTCGTACATGATCGAAAATCGGGCAGTTACAAAGAAAGTCTTCCCCGAATTGCTGCAAGACCTGGATGTATTACCGGTAGACGATTATCCTGCCCATCTCTTTGAAATGCTGGTTTCGGTAGCGCCCGAGCACGTCGAAACACCTCGTATTGCTGTATTAACACCAGGTATATACAACTCAGCTTATTTTGAACATGCTTTCTTGGCGCAGCAAATCGGTGCCGAACTTGTAGAAGGCGATGACCTTGTTGTTATGGACGATGATTGCGTCTATATGCGCACCATTAAAGGTGTAGAAAAAGTCGATGTAATTTATCGGCGTATTGATGATAAATTTCTTGATCCTGAAGTCTTCCGCAAAGATTCAGTCTTAGGCGCAAAAGGCTTAATACGGGCATGGAAAGCAGGCAATGTATCTTTGGTAAATGCGCCGGGTTCTGGTGTTGCAGACGATAAGGTAGTTTATTCTTACGTGCCGGACATGATACGTTACTATCTAAACGAAGAACCTTTATTGCCCAATGTTCCTACATATTTGTGCAGCGATGAAGATCAACTTGACTATGTCTTGCGGCATCTAGAGGAACTCGTCGTAAAACCGGCTAATGAGTCTGGCGGCTATGGCATGTTGGTTGGCCCACATGCCACCAAGGAACAAGTTGAACAATTCCGTAAAATCGTTAAAGCCCAACCACGCAATTACATAGCCCAACCGACATTAGCCCTGTCAACTTGCCCGACCCTATGCGACAATCAACTAGAGCCACGCCATATTGATTTACGCCCTTTCATATTGCAAGGTGCAGACAGTTATGTGACCGCAGGGGGTTTAACTCGGGTCGCCATGACTAAGGGTTCTCTCGTCGTCAATTCATCCCAAGGCGGCGGCAGCAAAGATACTTGGGTAATTAATACAGGATTGTAAATATGTTATCGCGATCTGCCGAACGTCTCTACTGGTTAGGGCGATATCTTGAACGGACGGAAAATACCGCGCGCTTACTTAGCGTCTATATGAACCTTATGTTTGATTTGCCGATGGGCCTGGAAATAAGTTGGGGTAATTTACTGACTATTTCTGGTTCTGGGGCTCGTTTCTTTAAGCTTTATGACACGGCAGATGAACAACTTACGATGCGGTTTTTGCTTGCCGATACCGATAATCCAGACTCATTATTTTCGACATTAAATTTCGCCAGGGAAAATATCCGCACGTCACGCGAGCTGATGCCAGATGAAGCTTGGCAACAAGTTAATGAGATGTACCTGCTAATTAAAAAGAAAGCTGATACTGTTTCTGAACGGCGTGGACGAATTTTGTTATTGAATGACATCATGCGCGGCTGCCAGCGTTTCACTGGATTCTTATCCGGTGCGATGAGCCAAGATGACGCTTTCCGCTTCATTAAACTAGGCCGCAATATTGAGCGCGCCGACATGACGACACGGATATTAGACATTGGTTCGCTATTACTTGCTGAAGATCGCAGCGATAAAATGCGGCAATACGAAAACACACTATGGATAAACGTGTTGAAATCCTTGAGCGCATTATTAATGTACCGTAAACACCGCAGGCATCGGATTAATAGTGGCGATGTGTTGGATTACCTTATTAACGACCCAAATTTTCCGCGTTCCGTCTACCATTGCATAAGGGAGATGGAAGCATGCTTTAATAACCTACCCGAATCTGAAGGCTTGTCGGACAACTTGCATCAATTAATAGCGCTGCTGAAAAACCAGGATTTTCATCAAATGAACCCCGCACGCTTGCACGATTTGCTCGACAAAATCCAAATAAAACTAGGCACCACCCATAACCAGATTGCCGAAGCATGGTTTTTAGCACCATCGCAGACACAGACACAGACACAAACGGCTTGAAGGATTTTTTGTTACTGTTTTTTATGGTCGTTAGTGTTGTGATTTTCGGGTAGGCTATAGTTGTTACGCTGCCATGGTAGTTGTGCAGACTAGATGTTAACTAATGAGGAATGTCACTTTTAGTGTCATTGCCGGCATTCGAAAAACAATTCACCAGAAAATTTAAATTTCAAGATCAGGTCATTTTTTGCCATTCAGACAGCCATGAAAGTGAACGTCAACATCACCGAAACAGACATTCAAGAAATCCTATCGGAAACTAATAATAAATTAGGGTGGCGTTTCTGGATGAGGCTGCGTTTTTCGTAATCCAGCTTAAAATGAGAAACACTATCGCTCAGATTCAAGGCTTGCTCTTCGAGCGATTCTGCCGCCGCAGCGGCTTCTTCCACCAAGGCAGCATTTTGTTGTGTCACTAAATCCATCTGACCTACTGCTAAGTTTACTTGATCAATACCAGAACTTTGTTCCGTTGAGTCAGTCGCAATATCAACCATAATATCGGCAAATCTTTTTACCGACTCTACGATTTCATTCATCGTTTTACCTGCTTCGGAAACCAACCTACTACCGTCCTCAACTTGTCCTACTGAATCGCCAATTAATACCTTAATTTCTTTAGCCGCCGCCGCAGATCGTTGCGCAAGATTACGAACTTCGCTTGCAACGACAGCAAAACCACGACCTTGTTCACCGGCTCGTGCTGCTTCAACAGCTGCATTGAGTGCCAAAATATTGGTTTGTAGGGCAATGCCATCGATCACGCTAATAATATCGACGATCTTGTTAGCACTTTCGTGAATACAATACATCGTATCAATCACTTGTTTTACCACAGCACCGCCTTTTTCGGCTGTTTCCGACGCTACCGCCACCATTTGGTTAGCCTTCTTAGCATTGTCAGCATTCTGCTTTACGCCCGTCGCTAACTGTTCCATACTAGAAGCGGTTTGTTCTAGACTGGCAGCTTGCTGTTCAGTACGATTCGATAAGTCGGCATTACCAGTGGCAATTTCTTTAGTCGCAGTATGAATTGAATCTATGGCATTTTTGACGACGATAATCGGATTTACAATAGTTTCCAAAGTTGAATTAACGCCCTCAACAATCTTTTTAAAATCGCCATGATGCCTGTTTGTATCTGCCCGGGTTTGAATATGTCCGCCCAAAGCGGCGTTTGACAGCATATGGGTATCTTCAATTAATGCGTCAACTGCATCGATACACAGATTCAGGTTATTCTTGATAGTGTTGAAATCTCCTTCGTAGTGGTCAGTAATTTTCTTTGGAATGTCTCCATGCGCAATTCGTTCGACATAACCCGCCGCTACGTTCAATGGATCAATAATGGCATCCAACGTAGCATTGATACCTACCAACATATCCTTGAAAGAATAGTCAAATTTACTGGCATTCGCCCGCGCAGATAATTGACCAGCCAAGGCAGAGTTTGCAAGTGACGTGATTTCTGATTGTATGGAAAACAAACTGGATTTAACCCCATCGACAGCTACAGTTATCTGTTCCTTTTTGCCAGGTAAGCGCTCCATGTCAACGGAAAAATCGCCTTTTGCGTAGTGTTGGACGATGGCTACGACACGGCTTTGCAACGCTATATGGGATGCAACTAATTGATTAATGTTATTTGCCATGATGCCAAAATCACCTTTGAATTCGTGGCTATCGATCGTAGAATCAATATTTCCAAAATCATGCTCTTTTTTTACGGTAGCGGCTGAATTGATGATGCTCTTTATGGTTAAAGACAAGTGATCAAGACACTGTTTCAATTCAGCAAAATCTCCATTGTATGTAGCGTTCAGCTCCATATCCAATCTGCCTAATGAAAAATTTTTAACCTGGAGCGCCGCTTCCTGAAGGGGGTCAATAACGGCATCTAAGGTATTATTGAAGCCTAAAATGATTTTGCGGAAATCGCCATGGTGCTGACTGGCATCAGCTCGGACAGACAGGTTGCCTGATAACGCCGCCTCAGACAACATATCAGCATCTTCAATCAAGCGCTTGAGATCCTCACGAACCTGCTCAATAATCTTGTTTATATAAGCCGCTTTACCAGGAAACTGTTCTAGTGGCGCTTCAAAGTCGCCTTCGCCAAATGCCCTGAAACATTCGATAACAGACTGTTGTTTTTCCATCTGCGCCATGATTAGACGGTTGACGTTTTCCGTCATTTCAAGATATCCACCCCGATATCCAGCCACATCAATAACTGCATCGATATCACCACGCTGGTGATTTTCTTGCAACCGCAACATATCCGCATTGAAACTGCGTAATTTTTGAACCAATTTATCCAGTTCGCCCAGCAAATTTGCTTTACCGTCTTTGGCAGTATTTCGCCAAGAAAAATCCCCAGCGGCTAACCGTTGAACACAATCAAGCGCCTCTCCGGGTTCGCCACCCAGTTTATTGATAATATTACTTAAAATTAGCCAGCTAACCCAAGATACGATAGTAAGAAAAACCAAAATAGTCAGCACATAGAGTAAATTGCTATGCACAATAGCATCCCCCACATTTTTCTCAAGGGTTGAGGATTGTTTATTCGCTAGCACCACAACCTCGTCAATCGCTTTACGATGCTTTTGATAACTGGCTTTCATTGCAAACAGCGCTTGTTCTGCGGCTACTTTATCGCCGACCTGTAGAGCAGGAATGTATTGCTGATTTCTTGTTCTCAAAAAGTCCAAAGCAGGCTTATAGGCTGTTTCCAGCATAAGATTCCGAATCGTACTGTCAGTTAATGATTGCTTCCAAAAAACATGACGGGTGTTGTACTCGCTTTCTAATTTTTGGCTTTGCTCAATAAGTGGCAGCAACTCCGTTTTGGGTGTCACCATCATTTCCAATGCAAGTTGCCAGGACTCTACCAAATACTCTGGAGGTGGAAGTATGTCGGCAACCAAATCCTTTTGCAGTACAATTTCTTGATAAACAGGCCCATTCACCATGACTTTACTCATCATCGTCTTGCTGATGAATGCTGAAATCACAAAACCCATGACCACCACAGAAATCAGTGATACTAATTGATATTTAAGCTTCCAACTTGTTAATCTAAAATTCACTTGTTGCCCCTTAAAAAGTAATCATTGCTCATGAACGGCAGTTCAACAGACATGTTATTGGAATACACTTGCACGTGTAGAGTTTTGCCTTCAGTTCTTAGCTTTTAAAAGTAAAAGGATATGTTTATAGTAAAAAACGTAATCACAACATCCGGTATATTTCACTACGAAATAAAATTGAACAACCACAGCTAAAGACTCTTTGTGATAATTAAGATTATTCTTACTAAGTTAAGCTACTACTTGAATTAAATGCAATGAGTGCAAACACTTATAAATCAAAAAACGAATGTAATAAGAAATGTAACAACGTCGAAATAAGTTAGAAGGAAAATCCCTGTTAGAACTTCTTCTTGAATGTCAGGTTTCTGGGAAATCAAAGCACAGTGTTGCATGTCATTTGGGGGGCGGGTACTACCACCTTTCAATTTTTTTATTAACTCCTGACCTGAATGACCGAAATCTTTTCTAAACTGCCATACGCTGATAAATATTTAAACGCTTGGGTACCAGCAAGAAAAAACGCTGTATCTATTTAATTTCTGGCGCTTTAGTGTGCAACAGATACCAGTTTTGATGCTAACCTAAAAACGGTTTGCCATTATGGGTAACTACACATGTGAATTAAGGTAAATCATTGCCACATCAACTTAATCGCCATCAAAAAAATCAACACCGAAAAATAGCGTTTTAAATGTTTGGCCGGAAGTTTATTCGCTAACTTGGCGCCAATGGGTGCGGTAAATACGCTACCCACTGCTATACCCAAAAAAGCTGGTACATAGACATATCCTAAACTGCCTTCCGGCAGGTTGTGTGCTTGCATCCCCAACAGTGCATAGCTGAAAGTACTTGCTATCGCAATCGGCAAGCCGCATGCGCTGGCAACAGCAACCGCATTTCGCATGGGAAAGTTGCTATGCACCATATACGGGACGGTTAATGTGCCGCCGCCAATGCCGACCAAAGACGACATAAGCCCAATAACGCAAGACACCCAAAAATCGATGATGCGGGAATATTCGGTTTTACCGGCTTTAGGTTGCCTGGCTAAAGCCATTTCAATACCGACATAAACCAGGTACACAATAAAGATCAGCCGGAGTTGATCTGCATGAATTCGGTTAGCAATTAATGCACCTAATCCAGCACCGCCCATAATCCCAGGCGCAAGCCGTAAAACTTTATACCAAAGCACCGATCCTAAACGGTGGTGCGCATAGACTGAAGAAATTGCCGTGATGATAATTGCCGCCAGTGAGGTTGCAATCGCCATAATCATCGTTAGGTTAGCTGGAAAGCCTTGTGCGCCAAATAAAAACACCAATACCGGCACAATTACCAGACCACCGCCAATACCGAATAGCCCTGCCAACAATCCGGTAACCATGCCTAGTAATAGGCTCCACAATGTAAAATCTATCAAGCTGTACCTTCATAATTAAGGTGTTAATTTCGTTCCTCATTATGCCGGTTATGAGTCTACTTGTGCTATTCTAATTTGCGATAATATTCTGTTATAAAGTGATGCAAAAATTTCTCGTCGGCGGCGCAGTCCGCGACAAATTGTTGGGTTATCCGGTTACTGAGCTAGATTGGGTTGTGGTGGGCGAAACACCCGGATCCATGATTAAACAAGGCTTTCGACCAGTCGGCAAAGACTTTCCTGTTTTTCTCCACCCAACAACTCACGAAGAATACGCCCTAGCCCGTACTGAGCGCAAAACTGCTCCCGGCTATAAAGGTTTTGTTGTCCACGCCGATGTCGATGTGACTTTGGAACAAGACTTGCTGCGCCGAGATTTAACCATTAACGCTATTGCCATGACGCCGGATGGCGAGTTTATTGATCCCTACAATGGCAGGGAAGATTTAGCTAACCGGCTTTTCCGCCATGTTTCCCCCGCCTTTTCCGAAGATCCAGTGCGCATCTTGCGCGTTGCCCGGTTTGCAGCACGTTATCAGCAATTTGGTTTTAAATTGGCTGATGAAACTAAACTATTGATGCAATCGATGGTACTCACTGGTGAAACCGATTATTTAGTCGCTGAAAGGGTATGGGCAGAATTGTTTAAAGCATTGAAAGAAACTAACCCGTCTGCTTTTTTCCTTACCTTAAGGGATTGTGGCGCGTTGGTTAAGATTTTCCCGGAACTTGAAAACCTCTTTGGTGTGCCGCAACCGGCAAAATATCATCCTGAAATCGACACTGGTGTTCATGCCCTAATGAGCCTGGAACAAGCTGCTGTATTATCGCTCAAGCCTGAAGTCAGATTTGCGGCATTGGTGCATGATTTGGGCAAGGCATTATCTCCTAAAGATCACCTGCCACACCATTATGGTCATGAAACCAAAGGCTTGCCAGTTTTGGAAAAATTTTGTGATCGCTTACGGGTGCCTAATAGCTTTAAACACCTGGCAATGCATGTCATGGAATATCATACCCATTGCCATAAGGCACGGGAGTTACGTGCAAGTTCTTTAATAGATTTATTGACTATTTTAGGGGTCTTTAAAGCCAATAATCATCTACCTGAGTTTTTATTGGCCTGTGAAGCTGATGCAAAAGGGCGTACAGGGCTTGAAAATATCCCCTATCCACAGGCACAATTCCTAAATACAATTGCAGAAGCGGCTGTTGCAGCAGATACATCAGCTGCGCTAAAAGGAAGCTTACAAGGCTCGCAAATTGGTGAAGCTATCCGTAGAATTCGTATTGTCGCTATTACTGAACTAACCAAAACTCCATATTTATCAACCACTATCTAAACCAACACTTATGCCATCCTTCGATATTATTTCCGAATTCGATCCTCATGAAGTCACCAATGCCGTCGATCAAGCCAGCAAAGAAGTTGGGACGCGCTTCGATTTTAAAGGAACGGATTCCAGTTTTGAACTGACCGAAAACAAAGTCATTATGATTTCCGAGTCATCCTTCCAACTCCAGCAAATGTTTAGCATTTTATGCACGAAATTAAGCAGGCGCGGAGTAGATATTGCCTGTATGGAAGCTGGTGATGCCAAAGGTAGTGGTAAACTGATGCGTCAGGAAATTACGTTAAAGCAAGGTTTAGATAGCGCTTTTGCCAAAAAGATTGTCAAATTGATCAAGGATAAGAAGTTAAAGGTGCAGGCCGCCATTCAAGGCGATCAAGTAAGGGTGACTGGAAAAAAACGCGACGATTTACAAGAAGTCATCCAAATGCTGAGGGAAGAAAAGCTTGAAATGCCGTTGCAATTTGAGAATTTTAGAGATTAAGTAAATACTTCCTTAAATCCTTTGATGAAACTGGACTAAAACAAAGGGCGTAAAATTCGGCTTAAAGTAATATTCCTAAATTCTGGATAATGTTATTTACGCAAGAGATCTCAAGTTTTACTTATTTTACTGTGTGACCCTAACCATGCTACAGGTGTTGAGGTACGGTATTGCTCTAAGCTGTAACCAAACTTGTTCGATCTTACCTCTAACTTGTTAAAACGTGATGCATAAAAAATCCGGTTAACTAATTTTTTCCTTTCAAGCCCCCACTTATTAAAGTATTTTTCGTTGATTGCTTTATCAATATTGTGAGTAATAACAACAGATTTTAGCCCTAGAAACTTATAAATACTGTCAATAGTACTCTGTGGATTAAGTATAAACTCCTCATATCTAAGCACGTAGACTTCATTTAAAAACGCCATATCTTCAAAAAATTTTTCATAGGCAAGCAGCGTATGATCTAGCAGCGAAGCAATCGACGTGTTACTCCATTTTTCCGTAGCATAAGACACCGCCAGAGGATGCCTTAAAATGACGATAAACTTACTTTTTGGAAATAGCTTCTGAAAAAAACGGGTTCTAATAATAGTCGGCGGTGATTTTTCTATGAAGTACCGATTAGAAAAATCGTTATAGATAGACCACTGTTTGAGAAGTTGGCTTGCAGTTTCATCAGTAGCCAGCGGGTGGGTTTCATTCATGTAAGCCTGCGGGTTAAACACAAATTTACCTGGACCACCGAACGCTAACGCAGACGAGTAGACAGATTGCAAGTGCTGACCTTCGTCTTCAGGTACGCCAGTACCGGAAAAACCACTAATCTCAGGGTGCTCACGTAAAATTTCATGTAATAATGAAGTGCCGCTACGATGCAACCCCGCTAAAAATATAAACCCTTTATTCTCTGCCACAAAGCCCCCTTAGGAATAAAATTATTTTCACAAATTATAGGTGTAGGCGGATTTTTGATTTCCTCGGCGTTAGCTTTTTTGCCTATTGATATGCACGGCAATATCACGCACTATCCGTGAATTAGTAAATCTGGGCTGCCAACCAATAGCTTCCGATTCTTTTATTGACAGGACATGTGGCAGCCCAAGCATCATTAGCTGTTCCCTAGCTAGCAACCGGTAACCGAATATGGATGACAATAACTTAACCGGAAAAAGTGGGATAGAGAGCTTACGTACTTTATTGAACTTAAGTTCATCCTGAATTTCATCTATCCATTGTCTTATAGATAAAGGCATAGGTGCCGCCGCATTATATAAACCTTTAGCCCCAACTTTAGCAATTTGCAAGATAAGGCCCGCCACATCAGCGACATGTACCATGTGGATTTGATGTTCGCCTCGACCTGGAAAAACTACCACACCATATTTTTTCATCATATTGACAAACCCTATAAACAAACCTTCCCGGCCTTCTCCCCCGATAATACAAGGTATTACCGTAGCGGCATTGGGCAACTGGTCAACATAGGTTTGTGCCACCATTTTAGATTGGCTGTAAACCCCTTCGCCACCTCTTATACTGTTGATATTATATAAGTCTTGGCCGGTTTGCTTGTACATCATGCTTGTGCCAACATGAATGAAATGGATTTGGTCTTTTTGGTAACGTTCAACCAAATTTTTAGCCGCCTCAACATTATTTTTGGTAAAAAAACGTTTTCTAAGTAATAAGGGAACACCTTTAGTTACGTATTGCACGGCTGCACAATTGACGACTACATCAACATCCGGTAACGCTGCAGCAAATTTTTTGTCAGCCAAATCGCCAACTAAATCAACAGCTCCCGCCTTGTCGGTAGTTATAATTTCATCATTATTAGCGCGGAATTGCTTTACACATTCCTTACCCAAAAAACCAGCCGCACCTGTTATTAATACCCGCATATCGAATCCTCTTTATTAAGTTCTGGCGACAAGATAAACACCAATAATGATTGTTAAGATACCAACCACTTTAAGATCGGTAAGCATTTCTCCAAACAAATAGGCTGCCGCTATCGCATTAACCACATAACCAATTGATAGCATGGGATAAGCGACACTGACTTCAACTCTTGATAACGCCACAATCCAGATTGCAACGCTAAACACATAACAGGTCAGCCCACCAACAATATAAGGCTCGAAAGCAACCCTTAAGACAGTTGGTATTACAGTAGCTTGGCTAAACTTAAGTTCACCGATTGAATTAGTACCGGCTTTTAAAAGTAATTGAGCGACCGCATTAAGTAACACGCCGGTCAGGATAAGACAGAAAGTTATTAGATTCATTTAGGTTCTGTTGTTAAATAAAAAAATTCTACCGTATTTAGTAGAGTAAAAATATTAGGGTAATTACTTATACGCTTTATGGTTTTAAATAATACCTGTGTAATTTGCACGCTAATAATCTAGTCGGATCAAGCGAGCAGAAGTATTTCACAAGGGGCGATAATATCCAAATGCTTAGGTAAATGAATTAGGTTATAAAAGCAAATATCGCGGATATTATCTAATACGCTGGCACCGCTCTTTCATAAATCAGTACTGCCTGATACCAGCGTAGTATTTTTGGGTTATGCTCTGTTTTCATTAAGAATGAGGAGTCCGTTATGCTTAATATCATCTTTGTGTTTATTATTGCTGCAATTTTAATTTTGCTAATTATTGCCGCATTACAACCGGCTGATTTTCAGATAAGCCGTTCGGAACAAATACCGCCCCAGTCTCGGCCGTATTTGCCCATGTCAATAACCTACAACATTGGAATGCCTGGTCTCTCTGGGCAAAACTCGACCCCGCTACTAAATATTCGTTCGAAGGCCCCCAAACCGGAACTGGTGCAATTATGCGATGGGCTGGTAACAGCAAGGTCGGTGCAGGCACAATGACCATTATAGAAAGCAAACCTGACGGTTTCATTAAGTTCAACCTGGAATTTTTAAAACCTATGACTGCAAAAAATACCGCCGAATTTTCTTTTGCTTCCGAAGGCGAACAAACCACGGTAACATGGAGGATGTATGGCACCAATAATTTTATGGGTAAGTTGATGGGGGTACTTATGAATTGCGACAAAATGGTCGGTGGACAGTTCGCCCAAGGCTTGGCGTCGTTAAAACACATTGTTGAAAGTGGAAATTAACGTGTTATTAACCTGACGAGTACTACGTTAATAGTTTTGACTGATACCAGTTAATCCCACTAATTTAATATTATGAACAAGAAATTACATTTTGCATTGATAACCCATAGCAACCAAAGCGGTTGATGAATTTAATTTACGCTTCCTGCAGCATTGTTATTTAAAGGCTATAGTACTTAATTATCGTAGCCAAATTGTTATGTGATCAAATGCATCTACCTATTGACTAAACGTGCCCAACCAACAACCTAAAAATCCTTGCGATACAATGGATGCTATCACCAAGGAATTAGCACAAACTGAATTATTTGTGGATGTGCCTTACCCAATACTTGAGTTTGTCAAAGCACAAGCGACTCCCTTTGAGTTGCAATGCGGCGAGGTGTTGCTGTCGCCTGATGAAGAAAACCACTACATTTACCTGCTGCTATCGGGAACACTAGGCATACACTTTGGCTCGCTCGACTCCCAGGAAATAAGGGTAGTAGAAAAAGGCTTATCCGTGGGGGAGATGTCGATAATAGACCAAAGCAAGCCCTCAGCGTATGTGGTTGCCAAAGAGAATTGCAGGGTTTTCCCAATACACCGTGACATTCTCCAGCACTTAATTGCTGATATAAACCCAGTTGTCCGTAACCTGCTGCGGGTATTAACCCGATGGATTAAAGCGAATACGGAATGCATGGTCAGCAATACCTCTAAAATCGGCGAACTCACTAACCATGCGTCAACCGATGCATTAACTGGCTTGTATAACCGCCGTTGGTTAGATAGTGCTCTCGCCCATTTTCTAGCAGAAGCGCTTGATACAAACTTGCCTTTGTGTCTTTTATTATTAGATGTCGATCACTTCAAAAAATATAACGACACTTTAGGGCACTTAGCGGGCGACCAAGTCCTGATATTTATCGGAAACAGTCTAAAAAGTACCGTTCGCCCCCACGACTTTGTTTCCCGATACGGCGGGGAGGAGTTTTTGATTTTATTACCCAACACCACCATGACAGAATGCATTCTGGTTGCGGAAAGAATTCGCCAAACTATCGAGATGAAAGCGATTATTACGGCTGATGGCGAAACCTTACCCGGCGTCACTGTTTCAATCGGCGCAGCGGTTAACACTTTTGAATCCACGCCCACATCATTAATCGATAACGCCGATGCCAAACTTTACCACGCTAAACAAGAAGGCCGCAATTGCGTTAAGCATTAGACATCTTTTAACAGGTTTGGGAAGCTTTATTCCGTAATTATCCGATAACATGGCGAATATACTTTTCCCGGTAATTTCATACGATTCTGGGTGACAAACGAAGCTAATAATTCGTCCATTAATTTCATGATGTAACTATCACCGCTGATTTCAAAATGGCCGCATTGCTCTATGGCACGAATCCCCGACTCTTTAACATTTCCGGCAACAATGCCAGAAAATGCCCGGCGCAGGTTAGCGGCAAGCTGATGTATTTCCTGGTCGGCATGTAATGCTAACGTTTTCATAGCTTCATGACTGGGATCAAACGGTTCTTGAAAACTTTGCTCAATTTTTAATAGCCAGTTGAAATAATAAGCATCTTTGTGTTCTTTCCGGAACGCACGCACTTCATCAATGCCTGCAAGCATTTGATAGGCAACTTCGGCAGCATCATCAATAATGATCTGGTACCTGTTACTCGCAGCAAAACCTAGTGTCGCCTTGATAAACCGGTCTATCTGTTCGAAATAACCTTTTGTTTCAGTGGGACCGGTAAAAATAAGCGGGAAAGGCATATCTTTATTTTCAGGATGAAGCAATATACCTAAGATGTATAGTATTTCCTCTGTTGTCCCGGCACCGCCTGGAAAAACGATAATGCCATGACCGCAACGTACGAAAGCTTCCAGGCGCTTTTCAATATCAGGCATGATAACGAGGTCGTTGACAATCGGGTTAGGTGATTCAGCAGCGATAATACCCGGCTCAGTAATACCGAGATATTTACCGTCTTTGATACGTTGCTTGGCATGACCAATGGTCGCACCTTTCATAGGGCCTTTCATTGCGCCAGCCCCGCAACCCGTGCAAATATCGAGTCCGCGCAAACCCAATTCGTGGCCAACTTCCTTAGTATAATTGTATTCAGTTCGGTTAATTGAATGTCCGCCCCAACAAACCACTAATTTTGGGTCGGCGTTAGCCCGCAGGATTTCAGCATTACGTAAGATATGGAATACGGCATCAGTAATGCCGGAGGATGACTTTAAATCGAAGCGGGGATTATGGCTTATCTCATCATCAACATAAATAATATCCCGGACCACAGCAAACAGATGCTCATTAATACCCTTGATCATCTTGTGATCGACAAAAGCGCATGCGGGGGCGTTTTTTAATTTTAGTTTGATGCCACGGCGTTCCTGGACAACGCGGATACTAAAATTGGGGTATCGCTCCAGCAACTCTTTACCGTTATCAAGCGCACTATCGCTGTTTAATACGGCTAACGCACAATTACGGAAAATCTGGTACAACCCCCCCTGGCTGGTATCGAGCAACCTATGTACTTCCTGCCTCGACAGTACATCCAAGCTGCCTTCCGGGGCAATTTCAGCATCGATAACATCATGTTTCATACATTCCTCGTGTAAATTGGTGTTTATTACCATTACTGCCGAAAGCCAGCACGATAAGATAATTATATAAGTTAACTAGATAGAAAATATTTAGACAAGATAACATTGCCTGTAAAATCACTAGATTGATAGAAATAAATCTTGACCTCTAAACAAGCGTTAAAATAGCTGATGAGCTGTATTTAGAGAAATCAGACTCGAAAAAAACTTATCCGGCTCGCTATAATAGGATCTAAAAGCCTGATATTAGTGAGCAGCTGTTGCAGGAATTATATTGTGCCCTTAAAAAAGGGGTTGCGAAGCATAGCTGGCTTTAGCGGATACCTGTCATAATTTTCTTAATTTCAACCAGCACCTGGCTCTGCTGAACTGGTGAAAGCTTTGCAAAATCCTGCTCAAATTCAGCCAGGCCATACGTCTGCGTATCTGTAGTTTTACCCTGTGCAATACCACAATCAGCTAAGACCTTCTGAATAGGTTCCGATGCACCTTTTAATGGGATATCTGCAGATAACACAGAACTGATTATGGTATTTATGCGGATAAAGATAGATTGCCCGCTTAAAAACTGCTCGACTACCCTGTCAATTTGTTCGTTTGAATAACCACGCCGTTTGTTATCAGGAAATGTTCTGAATTTTATAGCTACTGTGGGCTTTTTATCGATTTGATACTCAAAATCAAACTCTCTATCCTGAGAAGTAATTAAGCTGCTGGTCTCAGTAACTAATTGCAACTTATTATCCTGACAAATGATTTCAAGCCTAATGCTGTCGTAAAGGCCACGGTTAGGCATGGGTGACCGTACCACACTAAAATTGAGATTATTTTGTTTATCCCACGTCTGGAGATATGCCCAAGTATCCATTTCTTGCTCGGTTTCTGCACTTGCAGTTGCCGGTAATAAAATCAAAGGAACCAAAATGCAACTGGAAATTATCCAGCGTATTAAACCGTAACACATAGATAACAAGTCCCGAATATATGTTGTAACACAGGCTTAAGTATAACCGTATTGCTGCAATGAATATCGACTCAATCCAAACACCACTATTTTGGCCAAGCTTGGAATAGAAAAACGATTTCATCTAAGCGTCGTATAACCCTACAGTAGAACATATTCATAAGTAGTTGTACGAATGGAAAGCCATTTGTGTCATAGGTAATCTACGGGCTATTTTGTTAAAGATAATAAGCTTATAAAAATGAAAAAATTGATAATACTTATCTCCGTTCTTTTGATCGCGATCAGCTTCGCCGGATTTGCAGAACAATTAAGCACGGAAAAATTGTATAACCCCAGGGAAGAACTTGAATACGGGTACCATGCGATGTTAGAACGGCAAGAAGCTCAGAACCAAAAAATTCAGTTGCAGCAATACCAGCAACAACAATATCTGCAAGAGCAGCAATTGTTAAACCAAAAAAGCATGTACAACATGTCTCATCCAAGTGCAAGTAGACCTGAACGCCAGGACTAAATTAGAGCAAAAAGAATAGCATAGATTTTTCGTATGATTACTGCGCAGTAGCTAAAAGATCGGGTAAGGTATAATTCGGATTTAGCCTTCGATTGTACGCATGAATCTAACACAACTTAAATGTCTTGCCGTATTTGCCCTGTTTGCCATTATCGGCTTCGGGCCGATTTCGCCCGGCTGTCTGATTGGGATGTACATAGTACTGATGAGGCCACAATGGTTTAATGAACTCATTGGTAATTTGTACGCTAATAAAACCCTTCCTCTTCAAACAACATTTCCCCTAGATTCAACCAAGCAAACTAGACAAGCCAGAATAAAGTGTTTTCTCAGCCTTTTAGGATTATTCATTGTTGATATTGCTCCAGTACCGGTTACCCCAGTCGTTGCCTTTGGTATTATCTTAGGCAGACCGCTATGGTTTTATAAAGTTGCTGCTAACGTTTATGGTAAAAATTAAAAATATCGATAGGATTAACATTAGTTAATGCAGCATTAATTGAGGTTAAATTTACCTAGTATTCAACATGATAGAACACCAGCCTTCTGACCTCCGTAAAATCATGTCCAAAAACAGTATAACGATTGATTCTGAATCAAAATCGAATAGACTTTGGATCTGCCTAGAGGAGTGTAAGTTGATATGGGCAAGTCCTTGGAAATACCAAATACATTTAAACCACACGTATCCCTAGCAATTAGATTGCTAGCCTCTGCACTATTCAATAAGCATTAGAATATCAATTTACGTTTTTCTGAACGATCTCCATAAAGCGCTTTAAAAGCCCATTCGCTTTATCTGTGTTACAAATTGCTGATTGTAACGCTTTGACATCATAACCATCGTTAAGCAATGTGCTGGCTTGTTCGTTAACATATTCGCTCATAATTTCAGCTGTAAATTCCGGATGAAATTGCACACCCCAAGCATTCTGGCCAATGCGGTAAGCGTGGTGGGCTTCAAACGAATTTTGGGCAAGCAGTTGTGCACCGATGGGTAACCGGCGGACTGTTTGGGCATGGGTGGTATGTGCCCTAAATTCCTCCGGCAAAGC
This sequence comes from Methyloglobulus sp., assembly GCA_965247625.1. Taxonomy (GTDB): domain Bacteria; phylum Pseudomonadota; class Gammaproteobacteria; order Methylococcales; family Methylomonadaceae; genus Methyloglobulus. The sequence goes on from CBDFHL010000002.1 coordinate 652,966, forward strand.
CCCTAATAAACAATCTTGTTTCCCTTCTAGTGTTAGATTGATGGGAACCGTGCCAATTTCACGGCCACCGGGATGATAAGTTACAAGACCGCCCATTGATTGCGCCAATATTTGATGACCGTAACAAATACCCAGCATTGGTATATTTTGATTTAAAACTTCTGGAATCCAGTCTGCGAGCTTATTCAGCCATGTTGTCTGATCGGTCACCATCGAATGAGATCCCGTTATGACAACTCCAGAAAGGTTTTGCGGATCGGGTAACACTTGGCTTTCGATCATATCAATGACTGAAAACATCTCGGCAGGTGAATCACAGGCATCAATTACCCACTCATCAAAATCCCCAAAATTTTGTTTTATAGTCGGGAAAGTAGAACCTGCTGTTATGATGAGTAATGGTTTCATGGGTTTTATGTCGATGGCGCGTCCCTGCGCCAAAACAACGTCTAAGTTACGGTACGGTTATGGTTTGCGATAACTGGTTATTGGTTTCGTTGGCTTCGGCAACCGATGACTGGTCGTCCGCAATAACCTTAATGGTATGGCTACCTGATGGGATGATAAATGGTGCACCCAACATACCTAAGGTCTTAGATTCACCTGCCGCTAACGGACCATAGGTTGAGGTCCAGGTTTTGTAAACGCCGTCAACGTAATAGCTAAACCCCATCCACGCCGCCGCAGGTATATCTGCCGTCCCATTATTTTTAATAGTTGCGGTAAACTTGCCGATCGAGTAAGCAACGTTAGTCACGACCAGATCAGGACGTTGAATACTGGCGGGAGTAACCACAGTAATCACAACAGTGTTCGAGCTTTGATTGCCAGACGTATCTGTGGCGGTAGCAGTCAGGTTGTAAAATCCTTGGGCTACGGTTGTGCTATCCCATGAATAAACATAGGGGGCAGTCTTTTTAGTAAATAATGTTGTTGCTGTGCCACCTTGGTCTAACGTGAACGACACATTTTTTATCGCTACATTATCAAAGGCTGTTGCAGACATAATTACCGTTGAGTTGGATATGTTGTAATTTGTAAACGGCCCATTTTCCACCAATAACCGTGAATTAATCGCAATATATGGATTGATTGTATCCGGGCCGGACAGCGAAATGGCTGTTGATAATTGGTTATTGGTTTCGTCGGACTCAGGGAAGCGGTTAATATCATCTACCCAGGCAGTAATCGTATGATTGCCATTGGGCATAAGATAAGGTTGTTCTGGACCGTAGAAAGCGAGATAGGTAGTTGAGTTTCGGCTCTCACCGGGCATCAAACTGCTAGTTGCCAACCAAGTCTTATATACGCCGTCAACAAGAAAACCTACGCCAACTGCCTTACCCGCTGGGGTCGGGGCAATACCGCGATTCGTTATTTTTACAGTAAACTGCCCTTCACTATAACCCACGGAGTCAACTACCACATCAGGCAAATAGTTTGGCACCCAACTTGGTGCCAAGGAGACACCCATAGCCCGCCAGACATTGTTCTCAGCTATATTATTTGGCAACTCAATACTGATTCCCGGCCAACGTACCACATCCTTGCCGTTGATGTTTTCTGCATTGCTGGCATAAATACTCGGATTAGAAGTAGCTGACCAACCTATATCCTCGCTTGCTCTATACAACACAGCATCTTGAGAAACAGAGTTTTCATCACTTAGGGTTACAGTGCCATCTGGATGATTAAAGTTGTTGATCGACGCAAAGATATTTACCACGTTATTGGTGATTAAATCACGGACATGGGTAGCAGAAGAAGGGGTATCAAGCTCGTTCAGGACTGGTTGAAGCTTATTCGTGTAGGCTTCCAAGCGATCATTGGCAGGATCATCCACATCGACATCAACACGCCAGTTGGCAGCACGCGCATTAAAATAATTAACGCAATTAATACCCTTAGAATACAGGCGCATATCGAGCAGTCCATCCGCACTTAAATAATATGCTTGAAAGTATTCTGCAAGGTCAATTTTTTTATAAATGCCGATTTCATACCATTGTCTGCCAGCAAAATTGAATTGACGTTGGCTTACCGTAGCATTGTTAGCCCACGGCATCGGTGTTAACGTGCTATCAAGATGCACTGTAGTTCCACAGGATGGGTTGGTATCTGACGCGCCTGGATTAGCACCATACTCATTAACTGCCGGCAAACTCACCTTTTTTAATAAGGTATGGGCTTGGTACTTAACATTTTTTAAAATCAAACCCTCTTGGTAAGAGCCGCCAACTTCATAATCAAACGTCCAGCCGTTCCAGGTGATAGGTGCGGCCTGCGCGTTGGACAGGGTTATTGCACTGGCCAGGGCAGTTAACCCTAAAGCAACAGGTTTTATTAAAGCAGATACTCGCATAGCATTTTTCCTAACAAGATTAAAAAATTTACAGCTTATAGTGGCGCGTGCTCGCGCAATATCCCCGCCTAAGATCTAGGGGATGTTAATAATTTTCTCTAGTTGGTTATTGTTATCATCAGATTCGGCAATTGCCCGTTGATCATCGGCAATAACCTTAATGGTATGGCTACCGGCCGGAATGTTAAATGAACTACCCAACGTACCCAAATCAATCGAAGCACCTGCAGTAAGTGGACCTGACGTAGTCGTCCAGGAGCGGTATACCCCATCAACGTAATAAGCTAAGCTGATCCATACCCCTGAAGGGATAGAGCCTGTACCTACATTTTTGAGCGTACAAGAAAACTTGCCATTGGCATAAGACAAGGCGGTTACCGCAATATCTGGTAAAAATGAGTTGATATCACGAACAACTTTAAAAGCGACTGTATCGCCTGATCTTTGGTTTAATTTGTTAAATGCAATTACGGTTAAGGCATGCCAACCTTCCCCCACGTTATTGCTATTCCAGGTTAAGGCATAAGGCGAAGTCAGCTTATTACCCATAGCTTGCCCATCCATATAGAAATAGGCCCCACCCGCTGCAGTACTCACACCTATCGGGTCAGACGCTCGCGCTGCCAACACGACCGATGATCCTGAAACTGTGGCGTTTTTAGCGGGCGCGGTTATTTTAACCGTAGGGCCTACCGCCGTTAGCGGTTTATCCAGCTTATTGTTGGCTTCGTTACTTTCGGCAAAGCGGTTAATATCGTCTACCCACGCGGTAACCGTATGCACACCGGCTGGAATGTAGAAGCGATTAAACTCGCTAGTGGTAAGCGTGCGGGTTTCACCATGCAAAAGGGTGGTTGACGATACATAGGTTTTATAAACCCCGTCTACAGAAAGCCCAACCCCTACGGTTTTGCCCGCAGGTACTGTTGCACCCAGGTTGGTTACTGTTACTGTAAAATGGCCGTCATGATCGTAAGTAAAGTCATCAACCACCACATCAGGCAGAGTATTCCAGTTGGGTATTAGTGTTATGCTCGCCGTTAACCAGCCATTGGGGTCAAGCGGATTTGCCCCCCAGTTGTAATCCTGAAAAGCGGTTAATACGCCTTTGTACCAGTACACCACATCTTGGCCATTGATGTTTTCTGAGTTGACCAAAGCAGTTTGTAAAGCACTGGCACCGGTATCTTCAGTGGGCTTATAAAGCACACTAAAATCTTCCCAGGCTGTACTCATGCCAATCAGTTTATGGTCAATACGTGGTGGCTGGGTTACATTGCCATCGGGATGACTAAAATTAAGTCCGACAGTACCAATAACCGCGCTGGTATTGGTTACCGTATCGCGGGCACGCTTAACCGTATAAAACGGATTATAAAAATTAAAAACGTCCGAGAATTCGACGGTTTGCACTTTAAAATTTGGATAATTATTCGGTGTAGTTTCAATAACATCGGCTGCTGCACCATCAATATCGGTATCAACCCGCCAATGGGGACTGCGTATGGCATTTTCCGGGCAGACAATACCTCCGCGCGAATATAAATGGGCATCCATCAGCCCATCATTACTGAGGTAATAAGCTTGGAAATATTCCCGTTCAGCAATTTTCTTATAAACGCCAATTTCATACCACTGTCTGCCATATTGGCTAAACTGGCGCTGCGAAATCGTGGCATTGTTTGCCCAAGGCATGGACGTAACCGCAGCGTCAATTTGGTCGTCTGGTGGCAACTCACAAGGTGCCCCTACCGCATTTAGATCACCAGAAATAATCACCGGCAAGCTTATTTTTTTAAGTAAGGTATGGGTTTGGTATTTAAGATTCTTTAGCGCCAAACCCTCATTATTAACGCCAACAGTGTAATCAAACGTCCAGCCGTTCCAGGCGATAGGGATAGCATGGGCAATCGGCATAGTTGTGAATGCTACCAGGGCTGTTAGCCGTAAGGTTGTTTGTTTTACTAAAACTGAACACTTCATTTATTTTCCTAGTTAACAAGTTGTTATGAATTAACTGCTTGATTATTTTGAGAGGCTGCACAACTTCTGAAAATCATATTATGGATTCAGCCTCTCCCGACCCTAATGCCCATATTTTTTGTAATAACTTGCGTTCTCGCCGCATTATTCACTGGAATAATTAACGCTACCTGAAGATAATGACACACGTAATTGTGTAACTTACGCATTCCTTATGGTCCAACATGATGATGTAATGGCACATAAGGCGAACGAAGCAAGTAACTGCTATATTTAATAAACTTATGATCTTATTAAGATTAAATGCTAACATCCTAGTGTAAAGCCTAGGTATCCCTAATTAATATAAGTAATATTACTTATAAGATGTTCGTATCATTGATACTCTGTAAAAATTAATTTTGTATGAATTTTATTGCCTAAGGCAAAAGCTTGATAGCAGTAGAGATTACGTGAGGTAAGTCCTGCCTTTGATAGGTTTCCGTTCATCCTGAGGGGCTTTAGAAAACCCATAAGACTACTAAGTTATCCTGTTAATACTGCAGTCTAGAGGACAACGTACGGTTACACCTGGAAGATAACTGAAATATCCAGTCGTCTGTCGATGCCTAAAGGAACCTTAAAAAATTAGGTAACGGTGGATCTGCCAGGGTACGACGGTAAAAGCCTAAACCCCTGAGTGACCTTGAACTTGAGCTAGTGAAGCTAAAACAGAAATTGGGCCGAAATCAAAATGGAGCGTGGCCTCCTAAACAAAGTGCACGGCTTATTTATTACCCTGTGGGTACTTCGCGAGAACGTCAGTGTGAGGTATGGCCAGATTAAACACATCCACCGGAAGTTGAGGTTGGTGCCAACAAAAACGCAAATTTAAGACTACACAAACTCCACGCACACGTTGCCTATTGCACCAAACCTGCTTACAGTCTTAGCGCCTAACCGAGACTAGGACAGCGGCATAACTTACATTCCCACGGCTGAAGAGGCGGGCTACCCCCTCAGGATTTCATCAGGTCGTACTTGGCAAAGAATTGTTTATGTTTTTACCGTTTAAGGCCAGCCAGATTTAACTGTACCGGCGTTATTAGTTTTAACACTATTTTTACCATTGAAATCTAAAATATCGAATTTGACATTACTATGGGCGGAGTTGTTTTCGATAAAATTGCCGCTTGCTTTATAAGTTAAAATTCCAGACCCAAACTTGATATCTTTGTGGTTACCGTTGCTATTTGTGGTGTTACCACGTATCAGATTCCTGGTAGATTCACTAACCACACCAATACCATCTTGAAAATTATTGCTTACAGTATTGTTGGTGACTTTTTGGTCAACTTGCCTGTTGAGATATATCCCCGCCGAGTAAGCGCCAATTTTGCCATTATTGACTACGGTATTACTGTCAATAACTACATTTTTGACTGATGCTGAGCCATTTGCATCATCAGAAACCGAAGAAACAATGCCACTGCCTTCATTATGCATAACTAAATTATTGAGGATTCTCACATTACTAACATTTGTATTTTTATTGGGCTCAATATCAATGCCAGCCATAGGTTCTGTACCATTAGTTCGCTGGAAAACCGAGTCTTGAACAAGAATACCGTCCGCAGATATGACCGACATGCCTTGTCGCCGGTTATTGTCGGCAACTACTCCACAAAAACTAGTATTGGTAGCTTCGTCATTGATGTAAAAACCATCCCCCCAATTATCTTTAGAAATAACATTTTCAATAACAACATTTTTTGAGCCATAGAGCTCAACCCCCATACCCCATTCTCCAGTTTTGCCTTGATGTTGGTCACGTTCACCCTGGACAATACCGCCAATAATATTCACATTGGCAACATTCTTAATGGTAATGATGCCGTAATTTTCCTTATTATTAGGCATCGCTTTCAATACAGCACCTTGCTCCATTTTTAAGGTCATATCGCTTTTAGGCTTTAAATGGGTAACCGCATCAATTAAATAGGTTCCTCCTGGAATCAAAACTATTCCGCCGGAACCTGCCACCTTATCAATAGCATTTTGTATGGCTTGGGTATCGTCAGTTTTGCCGTTTCCCACAGCGCCTTCCGCCATTACGTTAACTACCCGACCAGATGGTGGCCTTGGTGCGCACTTAAGCGTAGCGACCGATAATGATTTTGTAGTGGCCACTAATGGATGTTCGATAATTGCAACAGTATTGTTGTCGTTGGTGCTACCTTCGGCTGATGCTTGCATTTTCAACGCAACTTGTTGATTGCTATTAGGTGAATCTGCCCGTAATTGGCCAAAAAAAGCTAAATTTTGCCCTGAAAAGGTCTTGCTCGCAATGGTTATAACAACCAATAATCCTATTCCAAAAACATACTTAACAGGGATCTTCTTCATTGAAATAGCTACTCAAAATAATAAGTGTTAATACGGTTTATCTTAGTCAATCCGATAACTAAATAAATTGACGATTATCACAGTTTTTAAGGCAATAGCTAAAAATTATAGGGTTTGTAAATTATTACGTTAACAAAGCGCTAGTTGAGTCCTTCGATAAGCTTATCCTAATAGGTAGCTTATGAATTGGTGATATTTGGAATCGTCATTTATATTCAAAAAACAAGCGCGACTAAATTGTTCAAAATGCATTTAGTGACTGTTTCAGATAACGAAATCTTAAATTAGCGTTTAATTTAAAAAGAATTTAACTTTATTATTTCGGTAACTTAAACATTAGTTTTCGGAAAATATTTTCAAAATAACCTGTGGCACAGTGGCTAGCAACCGCCCCGATTTAGTGCGTTTTACGTTGTTTTATGTATACAAATTTACCAGATAAGCAATCGGGATTTAATAGAGATTCTTTATCCCACATAAAAATACTTTTAATTCATAGCGTTATAAATAGCTTAAGTGTCGACCTTGAAAATCTCAATTTGGCATAATAAATGCTTAATCTCTTGTTAAGAGAGGTAAGGTTTAATCCTTACCTACTTACTAAGTTTTTTGGGTTACTGCTGTCATCACGTTGTCATTAAGCTTAGCTAGGATTGTTTTAAAAATTCCGGTAATAGACCGGATTAGGAGGAAAAAGTCATGTTATATGAAATCAATGGATTAATTTTAGAAATAAGCCGAATTTGGGCGAATGTGTCATGGATGGTCGAGTTCACTGGTGAGTTGGCGGCATCCATGCTGCTGCTTTGTTTTATCGGATTTGCCAATCTGGAAAACCGCATACCCAAAATTAAACGCCCAGCCGCACATACTCGGCAATCATATCGGACAAATATTGGTTTGTTTACCTTTAACAGTATTCTTATGTCGTTATGTTCGGTATCGACATTATTTATTATCGCCCAAAATTATTCAGGATACGGATTGCTCAACTATGTTAAAAATCCGGCACTAAAAGTATTTGTTGCATTTTTGGCGATGGATTTACTCCTTTATTTATGGCACCGAATTTGCCACCAATTTGACGCGCTGTGGCTGTTACATCGGGTACACCATAATGATCCTTATATGAATGTATCAACTGCCTTCCGCTTACATTTTGTTGAAGTTTTAGCAACCAATAGCCTAAAAGCATTGTTAATCATTGCTTTAGGTATCGACAAAATGCTGGTATTGGCTATTGAAACCGTGGTTACGTTCAGCATAATGTTCCACCATGCCAATATTACATTCGCTTACGAACACCTATTAAGCCGGATAATTATTGTACCGTTTTTACATCGGACGCATCACTCGACTGAACGTACCGAACACGACAGCAATTATGGTGCGATATTGTCAGTATGGGATAGAATTTTTGGTACAGCATCACAAATTGAGCCGAAAGCATTAGGTATCAAAGGCCGTTCGCCACAGAGCCTTTTTAATCTGGTTAAATTTGGTTTCGGGGTGGAATTACCATTAACTTTGCCCGCAACGCCTGAGCTTGACGCAATGATTGCTGAGGCCGCTTACTATCGTGCGGAAAAGCGTAATTTTCATACTGGCTATGAAATGTGTGACTGGCTAGAAGCTAAAAAGGATATTATCGAGCAGCTTAACCGAGACAATACGTCTCAACTGCCTAACGAGGAAAGCCTGTTATGCCGTATACAAGTGTGGTGCGCCAGCTTGAATCATAGCTTGACTCAGCAGACATCGTAATCTGCAAAATCAAATCTTCTGCCATATCAACCTGGGGAGTTGATATGGCAGCCCTCTGTTTTTTTATCGAATAATTCAGCAAGAATGTAATAAGATAGAGTTCTTATTACAAAATGAGTCCGCCATGATTCGATTGATCATTTTGCTAGTGCTTAGCTTGCCTGTTTGGGCCGTTGACGATAAACCGCCACAGCCCAACCCGATGCCGGAAGTTCCAGACCTACCGATGCCAGTAGAAAACGGTGAGGCAATGGAGCCGGACATTACAATTACCCGAAAAGGCCAAGAAATTATTCAGGAGTACCGCAGGGGCGGGCGACTTTACATGATTAAAGTTATCCCTGATATTGGCTCGCCCTATTACTTCAGGGATTATGACGGCGATGGCAAACTGGAAGCCAGAAGCAATGACCTGGATCGGGGAAGCCACGTCAATATGTGGAAAATTCTCGAATGGGATTGAGAATTGACTAACTTTCAATATTCTCTAATCAAGCCATAAGCGCTAATTTTTGACCCTATTACCTTAAAGCAGTATCATGCTTCGCTTAAGTTTAGATGTAACGCTATGTAACTATTTTTCAATCACTTAGATATCAGGGAAAAACTATGAGTATTTTGGATTCAGTATTAGGCGCAATCAAAGACCAAGTAGGCAATGAAACTGCTGCAGGTGGTTTAGTGGAATCAGTCATTGGCATGATTAATGACCCACAATCGGGCGGATTATCAGGCTTGGTCGAAAAATTCTCCCAAGGCGGGTTGGCTGACCAAGTGGCATCCTGGGTTGGCACCGGGCAAAACCTGCCGATTAGTGCCGAACAAATTCAAGCGGTGCTAGGGTCTTCTTTCGTACAAGACATGGCGGCAAAACTTGGCATTAATACCGCCGATGTCGCAGGCAGTTTAGCCAGCTTACTTCCACAAGTTATTGATAAGCTTACCCCAGAAGGTCAAGTGCCTGGCGATAACAGCTTACTGGAAATCGGCCTAAAAGGTTTAAGCAGTATTCTGGGCAACAAATCCGCGTAACAACCTAAATTGCTCGCAAGGCTTGTAATTATGCAAGCCTTGCTGCTTAGTCTGTCGCTCAATCGAGCTGTTTCTTTTCAACGTCCAGAGGTTCTCTTATGACTACAGCTAATATTGCTGCCAACCATCCCAACGTTTGCGAGCTGGAAGCCGGCAGCCATTATTGGTGTGCTTGCGGACACAGCAAAAACGGCAGCTTTTGCGATGGCTCGCATAAAACCACATCATTCACCCCATTAAAATTTGAGCTTGCCGAGAAAAAAACTGTGGCCATCTGCCAATGCAAACAAACTAGCACACCGCCTTATTGCGATGGTAGCCATAAGACCTTATAGCCTTCACTCCATTGCTATTTATCAGAAGCTTAGAATTTACTGCTAGTCTTCAAACTAATCGCACATGTCGCACATGTTTTATATGATTATAAAAAATTTAGTTGCTTGTAATCCAGCAGCCAAATAAGTGCCACTCAAAATAAAAAATAACTCTTTCATCCGGCACTAAAACTGGGTTAGCCAGTCGAACTTCAAAAAACGGTAATCGCATGAATTTCGAACGTGTCAAAGAAAAGCTAAATATCCTCGCCGATGCAGCCAAGTATGATGTATCGTGCTCATCAAGCGGCAGTAATCGCGCTAACAAAAACGGTTTGGGCAATGGTTCCATGACGGGGATTTGCCATTCATTTACCGAAGATGGGCGTTGCGTTTCGCTACTTAAAATCTTGCTGACTAACCATTGTATTTACGATTGCGCTTATTGCGTTTCCCGCAGCAGTAACGATGTGCAACGTGCCGCATTTTCAGTGGAGGAAGTGGTCGATCTCACCATTAACTTTTATCGCCGCAATTATATTGAAGGCCTATTTTTAAGCTCAGGCATTTTTAAAAACGCTGATTACACCATGGAACGGCTGGTGAGGGTGGCAAAAAAACTACGGCTTGAACACAAGTTTAACGGTTACATTCACTTAAAACTTATCCCTAAAGCCTCACCGGAACTGGTCAAAGAAGCGGGTCTGTATGCTGACCGCTTGAGCATTAATATGGAAATTCCAACCGCATCCGGGTTAAAGTTACTCGCACCTGAAAAAAAGCATGAGGATATGATTGAACCAATGACTTTGGTGCACAATGAAATTGTTAGCATTAAAGACAATAAAAAACATATCAAATCTACACCCAAATACGCGCGAGCGGGGCAAAGCTCACAATTGATCATTGGCGCAACACAAGAAACCGACTTACAAGTCATTCATATTGCTGACCGACTTTATAAAAAATTTGATCTCAGACGAGTCTATTATTCAGGCTACGTACCGATGCTACAAGATAGCCGACTTCCCGCATTAACCGCAGAAGTGCCCACTGTACGGGAAAATAGACTTTATCAGGCCGATTGGTTAATGCGTTTTTACGGATTTCAAGCTGACGAAATTGTTGATTCGGCTCAGCCTTTTTTAGATCTTAAAGTTGATCCGAAACTGGCTTGGGCACTTAGGCATTTAGAGCAATTTCCCGTGCCTATTCAAACCGCACCGATTGAGTTAATTCTACGAATTCCTGGCATCGGTTTAAAATCGGCGCGTAAAATCATTCAGGCGCGGCGCTTCCAAAACCTGACGTTGGATCACCTAAAAAAAATGGGCGCCGCCGTTAATCGCGCCAAATATTTCCTGGCCTTGGTTGGCGCAAACGAGCACCTAAAATACTTGGCGAGCGCCAATTTACGCGATATTGTTATTCAGCAAACCAATAGCATCAAACATCGCGGGCTACAATCAGGCCAACTTAGCCTGTTTTAGCGGCAATCACGGCTGGCTAGATGATTGTCCTGGCTTACGATCACAGTTTTGAAGGCTTTTTGACGGCAGTATTCGATTTATATGCCACATACGGTTACGGAAAAAATCAGGTGACTGCAAAAATCGTCAGAAGTGGTTTGGTTGAAACCGATCTTTTCGATCAGCCAATTAACACTCTTGCCGACACTAGAAAAGCCCAGCGAGTCTTAGTAAAACTGGAAAAACTAATCTCAAAGCAAGGTGTGCAACGCCTGTTATGGGCATACCTTTCTGAACGGCCTGAGCTGGAGATGTGCTTATTGGGTGTGATTAGTTATGCGATTGACTATCCGCATAAAAATATCATCAAGAATTTTGCCCACCCCCATGTGATGACACTTGCCAGTTTAGTAAAAAGCGTAAGCCGCGAGCGCCATCGTATGTTGGCTTTCGTCCGTTTTGAACTGATGCAAGATGGTTTGTTTTTTGCGCGTATTAAGCCAGATTTTAATGTACTGCCGTTGATAACCGAGCATTTTCGACGACGCTACAAAGATCAGCCTTGGGCTATTTACGACTTAAAGCGCAATTACGGCATTTATTACGATCTTACCGAAATACGGCTAATTGACGGCATTGACCCTGCTGCCTTAACCGCGCCAGATAGTTTATTCTCATCTGAAGAAAAGCAATACCAAGCGATGTGGCAAGGCTATTTCAATCACGTTAACATCCCCGAGCGGGTTAACCATAAACTTCATGTGCAGCAATTGCCCAAACGCTATTGGCAGTACCTCACTGAAAAGAAAATCAACATTCTCTAATCTCCTCATAGATAAATTGCAGACCAAAAGCAGTGCCCCACAAATAACCGCCACGAATGACGCAATATGTTCCATCCGGCTTATCGAATTTAAGCCCAGTCTGTACATTGCCATTTCGACCGCAGGAACGACTACATGGATGCAGCAGCAATTGCCAAGAAATCTAAAGTTTTGAAGTGCAAATAAATGCTCAATATTTCCCGTTAAACTCGACCGACAAGGCATTCCTTCTATTCAGCGTCAAAAAGCATTTAGAAAATTCCAGTATATTTCAATCATCGCAACATATTAATCGCTTTAATCAGAATCCGTTAATAGCTCTGTCTTAATAATTTACAGTTTTTTGCTATTGAGCGCTGCCGTCCGACATCAATTTTGCCAATCAGCAATAAGTGTGCAAATATGCCATAATACAGCAGTTTAAACCGCCTATATTAATCAATTTTTTGCCTGGATTTTAAGTAGTAATGATGCTGCATGACGACAAACTCCGCGAGCTTGGGCTTGCAGTTATCCAGGTGGAAACCCAGGCGATTGAGGCGTTATCGGCACAAATTGACGCTAACTTTATTGCCGCATGCAAGTTGATGTTCGCTTGTGAAGGCAGGGTGATTGTTACCGGCATGGGTAAATCCGGCCACATTGCTGGCAAAATCGCCGCAACCTTAGCCAGCACCGGTACCCCAGCATTTTTTGTCCATCCGGGCGAAGCCAGTCATGGTGACCTTGGCATGATTACCGGACAAGATGTGGTGCTGGCGTTATCCAATTCCGGCGAGACGGATGAAATTCTTAAGATATTGCCGCTTATCAAACGCTTGGGCATTCCGCTAATCGCCTTAACCGGTAACCCAAAATCCACCCTTGCCGCATTTTCAAGTGCGCATATCAATGTGGCTGTCGCGCAAGAAGCGTGTCCCTTGGGACTAGCTCCCACCTCTAGCACGACAGCAGCTTTGGTAATGGGCGATGCCTTAGCTGTGTCTTTATTGGAAGCACGCGGCTTTACCCGCGACGATTTCGCGCTATCCCATCCCGGTGGCACACTAGGGCGACGCTTGTTGTTACGTGTGGGCGATATTATGCATATTAATGATGACATGCCGGTCGTCCGCACATCGGCACTTATCCGCGAAGCACTGTTAGAAATGACCGAAAAAAAATTGGGGATGACGGCAATAGTCAGCGACGATGGACGGCTGGCGGGTATATTTACCGATGGCGATTTACGCCGGATATTGGCGAAAAACATTGATTTGAACCATGCCTTAATTATTGATGCCATGACTGCCAATTGCACCGTCATCAATAAGGATGCTTTAGCGGCGGAAGCCATGCAAATTATGGAACGCAAAAAAATTAATGGCTTGATTGTGGTTGACGACGACCAACGGCCACTAGGTGCGATTAATATGCATGATTTGATTCGTGCCGGAATTGTGTAATGGTTATGGGCAATGTAATACCCCAAGCCATTTTGGACAAAGCCAAGCAAATTCGCCTGCTGATTCTTGATGTGGATGGCGTGCTAACCGATGGCCGGTTATTTTTCGACAATCATGGCGTGGAATACAAATCTTTTCATGCCCGCGATGGTCACGGCATAAAACTATTACAGCAAAGCGGGGTGCAGGTCGCGGTGATTTCAGGCCGAAATTCCCCTTCGGTCGCCTTGCGCATGAAAATGCTGGGGATCTGCCATGTCTATCAGGGTTATGAAGATAAGCGTGTTGCATTTGCCGACTTATGCGCCACTACTGGTATCTCACCTGAGCAAACCGCTTATGTTGGCGATGATTTGATTGATTTGCCGGTAATGGTACAAGTCGGTTTGGCTATTGCGGTAAATGATGCGAATTTTGCGGTTAAGGCCAATGCGGATTGGTGTACGGTTTTACCCGGCGGGTTAGGTGCGGTGCGTGAAGTATGCGATTTGCTGATGCAGGCGCAAGGCGCTTTTGAAAGCATCCTGGAATCTTATTTAAGATGACTCATTTTAACGACAAATTTGCATATGTGTTCTTAGGTTTGGTAGCCCTGCTTAGTTGGTGGCTGGTTGAATACACCGGCTTGATTGATACGGTTAAACCCAAAAAGGATGCAAAAAGCCCGGATTTTTTCAGCAAGGGCTACCAAAAATGGGAAATGGACGTGACGGGAAAGTTGAAAAACCGGCTGGCGGCAGACGAAATGTTCCATTATGCCGGCTATTGGGCAACTCATACTAAAAAACCAGTGATGGCATTCATAAACGAAAAAAAACCACCTTGGATAATCGAATCAGCCACAGGTATTTTATCTAATGACGGTAAAAAACTGTTGTTAAACGGCAAGGTAACGATTAACCGGCCTAAAGCGGAGGGTTTTCGACAAATTATCGTTAATACGTCTAACTTAAAGGTAAGCCCGGAAATCAGTTATGCAGAAACGGTTGACTGGGCAGAATTAATCAGCCCACCCAATATAACCACCGGGACGGGTATGAAGGCAACATTTAAGGATCCTATCCATTTGGAATTGCTTTCTAAAGTGAAGGGTAAATATGAAACAAAATAAAAACAAACTCCTCTGGTGTGGGGTATTGGTGTTGCTAGGCTTTAGTTCGTCTATTTGGGCGTTGGAAAGCGATTCCGACCAACCTATCACCATAGACTCCAATACCGCAACTTATGATGATACCACCGCAACCAGCACCTACACAGGTAATGTGGTTTCAATTCAAGGTAGCATCAGGGTTAACTCGGATAAATTAGTAGTTTATTTTATTAATGGCGATGCGGACAAATTAATCTTTACCGGCAATAAAGCCAAATTCAAACAAACCCCAAACCCTGGCGCAGAGGACGTTACTGGCGAAGCCCTAACCGGCGAGTATTATCCGAAAAAAAACTTACTGATTATGATTAACCAAGCAACGGTTTGGCAAGGCAATGCGACCTACAGCAGTGATTTGATTGAATATGACAGCAAACGCTCAATCGTCAAAGCCGGTGAAAAATCGTCGGATGCCAAACGGGTGCATGTGTTGTTAAAACCCAAACAAAAAACGGAAAATAGCAAGAATGACAACCCTAGCCGCAAAGCAGCTGATAAAAACCTACAATAAACGCAATGTAGTCAACGGGGTTTCTTTGCATGTCAAAACCGGCGAGATCGTCGGCTTGCTGGGGCCTAATGGTGCAGGGAAAACTACCAGTTTTTATATGATCGTCGGCCTTATCAAGGCTGATGAAGGTGAAATTTTGCTCGACTCCCAAGAGATTACCGACCATCCCATGCACAAACGGGCACAGCTGGGAGTCGGCTATTTGCCGCAAGAACCCTCGGTATTTAGAAAATTAAGCGTTGCGGATAATCTGCGCGCTGTGTTGCAACTCCGCCCCGACTTGTCTGAGGGCCAAATGGAGCTAATTATTGATGAGTTACTGGAAGAGTTTCATATTCCCCAACTACGTAATCAAATGGCGTTAAGCCTATCTGGTGGCGAACGGCGACGCGTCGAAATTGCCCGCGCCTTGGCAAGTAACCCACAGTTTATCTTGTTGGATGAGCCTTTTGCTGGTGTTGACCCTATCTCCGTTGACGATATTAAAAAAATCATCGTTCATTTAAAAGAACGCGGGATCGGTATTTTAATTACTGAACACAATGTCAGGGAAACGCTAGGCATTTGCGACAGGGCATATATAATTAATGAAGGGAAGGTTATTGCCGAAGGCGACACTAATTCAATTGTCAGCAATGAAGAAGTGCGAAAAGTGTATCTGGGTAACAATTTCCGTCTATGATAACAACATAGGGCAACCATCAAGTAAGCTATGAAGCATTCTATAAATCTTAAGCTCGGCCAACATTTATCGATGACGCCGCAATTGCAACAGGCCATCAGGTTGTTGCAAATGTCGACTTTAGATTTGCAACAGGAAATTCAACAAGCGTTGGATTCAAACTTAATGTTGGAAGTTGACGAGGAAGATGCCAGTTTCCTAACTACGGATGTGCTGCCAGAAAAGAAAGCTGAAAACACAGACTCGGTAACCAGTGAAGGCTCGGACAGCGAAATTCCTGATGAATTACCGCTGGATTCGTCTTGGGACGATTTTTACGATGCCGAGGTAGAAACCAGTAGTAACCAAAATTCAACTGAGACCACGGACTTCGAAACGTTGCGCGGCAACGAATCAACATTGGCCGATCACCTGCTATGGCAATTGGAGTTATGCCCCTTCTCTGAACGTGATCACGAGATTGCTTTAGCTATCATTGATTCTGTAAATGATGAAGGTTATTTAATCAGTGGCCTGGAAGAGATCTATCAAGGCTTACAAAACGAACTTGAAGACTTGGAATTAGACGAAGTAAAAGCAGTTTTACACCGGGTGCAAAATTTTGACCCTTCTGGTGTCTGCGCTATAGATTTACAAGACTGTCTTAAGCTTCAACTCATACAACTACCAGAACAAACGCCCTACCGTAAAGAAGCACTTAAAATTGTGACAGACTTCTTAAGCTTACTGGCAAATCACGACAAAGCTGGGTTAATAAAACAGCTTATGATGAAATCTGAGCAATTGGATCACGTTGTCAGTTTGATCAGATCGCTGGATCCTAAACCTGGCTTACAAATTCGGCAATCAGAGTCGGAGTACGTTATTCCTGATGTCTATGTCACCAAACGTAACAAAATATGGCAAGTTAGCCTTAACCCGGAAACGACACCCAAGCTGCGCATTAATTCAGAATACACCGCATTAATAAAAAAAGCCGATGACAGCAAAGATAACCAATGCCTTAAAGAACACTTTCAGGAAGCCAAATGGTTTATTAAAAGCTTACAAGGCCGGTCTGATACGTTGATGCGAGTTGCGCGGGCTATCGTTGCCAATCAAACTGAGTTTCTAGAACATGGCGCGATTGCTATGAAACCAATGGTGCTCAAAGATATTGCTGAAGAACTGGAACTTCACGAATCCACCATCTCTAGGGTAACTACGCAAAAATATATGCACACACCTAACGGTATTGTGGAATTCAAATACTTTTTTTCCAGCCATGTTTCAACAGAAGAGGGAGGTGAATGCTCATCCACGGCCATCCGAGCCTTTATTAAAGAATTAGTCGGTAACGAGAATCCCGCAAAACCGTTAAGCGATAGTAAAATATCGGACTTACTCAATGAAAAAGGGATTAATGTCGCTAGGCGAACGATAGCAAAATATCGTGAAGCGATGTTTATTGGTTCGTCTAGTGAACGAAAACGGACAATGTAAACCCGATTTAATTTAAAACAAATTATCCAATGACAAAGGAGTTTATTCCATGCAAGTTATAGTAACAGGACATCATCTTGAGATTACTGATTCATTAAAGGCGCACGTCAATACCAAGTTCGAAAAATTAGCACGCCATTTTGATAATGTGACTGATGTGCATGTTATTTTAAGTATTGAGAAATTAATGCAAAAAGCTGAAGCGACGGTACATATTAATGGCGCAAAAGTGTTTGCTGAAGACCATCAAGAAGATATGTATGCGGCCATAGATGATATGGTCACTAAGCTCGACAGGCAAATTGCCAAGCATAAAGAAAAGTTGACTAGCCATCGTTGACCGATAAGATGGTGCAAAGCTAAGCATAATCGCTTTGCACCATTACCTACCCCCCACCATACCATCATGAAACTTATTATTGTTAGCGGCCTTTCTGGCTCGGGAAAAAGTATTGCCCTAGAGACATTGGAAGATTCCGGCTATTACTGTATTGATAATCTACCCATTAATTTATTGGAAGATTTTATTAATCATGTCATGCTTATCGACCCCGCAACCTACGCTAAAACTGCGATTGGTATAGATGGCCGCAACCAAAGTAAAAGCTTGTTGAATTTTTCGGACAGCCTTGACTTAATCAAAGAGAGCGGCATCGATTGTGAAATCATCTTCATGCAGGCCGAAGAGTCTGCACTGCTAAAACGCTACAGTGAAACCCGCCGTAAACACCCGCTGACCAACTTGGATATACCACTGCGGGAAGCAATCAAAATTGAAAGGGAAATGCTCGCCCCTATAGCTAAGCATGCGAGCGTTATCATCGACACCAGCCGCACTCATTACCATCAATTGCGGGAACTTATCAAAGACCAAATCGGCGAGCGGGAAGTAAAGCATATCTCGCTGCAATTTCAATCTTTCGGATTTAAAAACGGCTTACCACTTGATGCTGACTTTGTGTTTGATGCCCGCTGTTTACCTAATCCTTATTGGGCACCAGAATTACGCGGACTAACAGGTAAAGACGAAGCTGTATGCGCTTTTCTAAAAAATCACCAGATCGTCGCCGATTATTTTCAAAATATAGCCGGTTTTATGGAAAGCTGGATACCCAAATTTGAAGCAGAGGGGCGAAGTTATTTAACGGTTGCGATAGGTTGCACTGGAGGGCAGCACCGGTCGGTCTATTTGGTTGAAGCCCTAGGCAATCATTTCAAAAGCCCGATAGTAAACGTTATCGTACGTCACCGGGAACTTAATTGACAAATCTTTAGATAACGCTCGGCATCTAAGAAAATAACGATAGTTATCAAATTGAGGCTTTTTTAAACGTGCGCCTGACAACCCAAAAATGGGATACACTTATCAGCGACTTCTAAAAAACGAACTGTGGAAGTTAAACCTCAAATTTCAGCATAAGTTATTTCAACGACAGGGTTTCAATGCGACCTTTGATTTCAACGGCTAGCTTTCCTTCTTTACTCAACCAACCGATAGCACGCTGCACCTCATTCTTACCGATGCCTGTTTCAGTAGCTACCTTAGTAACGCTGCAAGCGCCGTTTTTATCCAGATAATGCCATATTTTTCCGGCATTAGTACCAATTTCTGTAATTGCAGTCATAACATAAACCTAGATATTAGATTAATTAAAATTGTTTAGTTTGTTGGTCGGGCAAAATAATATTTAGCTCCAACGTTTCCTGGTGATCGTCTTGCTCAAAGCTGACAGAAATCGCATCTTTATCGACGTTTACATATTTTTGGATAACATCCAGGATCTCTTTTTGTAATTGCGGCAAATAGGATGGCTGATTATCAGCTACCCTCTCATGAGCCACCAATATTTGCAGCCTTTCTTTTGCGAGCGAAGCGGTGGTAGTTCTTGAGGTCTTAAAGTAATCCAGCAAGCTCATTACTTACCTCCAAACAACTTGCCGAAGAAACTTTTTTTATCATCGATAAACCGATGCGGACGGTTTTCACCCAAGTAACGGCCAACTATATCGGCATAAGCCTGCCCAGCATCGCTTTTTTCATCAAGGATAACGGGTGTTCCAGAATTAGAGGCGTTTAGTACAGACTTTGATTCAGGGATAACCCCCAAAAGATGCAATGATAAAATTTCTTGCACATCATCAACGCTCAACATTTCGCCCAAGCGCACACGCTCAGGCGAATAACGGGTAAGCAACAAATATTCTTTGATCGGTTCTTTATTTTCTTCCGCCCGGCGTGATTTACTGGCTAATATGCCCAACATTCGATCTGAGTCCCGAACCGAAGATACCTCTGGGTTTGTTACGACAAAAGCATCGTCGGCAAAATACATAGCTAAATGCGCACCTTTTTCAATACCTGCCGGTGAATCACACACAATATATTTGAAATCTTTTGATAATTCTTCTAAAACCTTACCCACGCCTTCCTGGCTCAAAGCATCTTTATCGCGGGTTTGCGAAGCTGCCAATATGTATAACATATTGCAGTTTTTATCTTTTATCAGCGCTTGGTTAAGTGTCGCCTCTCCATTAATGACATTGATAAAGTCATAAACGACGCGGCGTTCGCAACCCATAATTAAATCTAAGTTACGCAAACCAACATCAAAATCAATAACGGCTGTTTTGTGGCCTTTCTTTGCAAGCCCCATAGCAATAGCCGCGCTGGTGGTGGTTTTACCAACGCCCCCTTTACCTGATGTTACGACGATAATTCTTGCCAATTGCTGTTCCTCCAGTGGTGCGGGAATGGATTAAATTTCTTTAATAACTAAGGTATGTTTGTCTAAATAGATCTGGACAGGTTTGCCACGGACGCTCTGACTTAAATCTTCGCTTATTTTATAATTTCCGGCAATTGAAATAAGCTCGGCTTGAAGGTCTGTACAGAAAATACGCGCCTCCGTATTACCTTGCACACCAGCGAGGGCTCGGCCTCTTAAGGTGCCATAGATGTGAATATTTCCTTCAGCCAAAATTTCTGTACCTGGACTGACTTGGGCGATAATAATCAAGTCCCCCGCAGCATAAACCCGCTGTCCCGAACGGATCGGCTGCGTGATTAATGTGGTGCCGGTTTGTAGTAAATCTTTGGTTTCCGGCTCTGGCATCGGAGCAGCTTGAGTCTTTTTAACTTCGGCGCTGATGCTACTTGAATGCATGGAATGTACTGGGATTCCTAAACTAATAGCTTTTTCGTTTTGTTCTGGATTACCGCCACGGATACCAATGGGCAGCAAACCAAGTTTGCGGATCAACTCGATGACTGTGGTTACATCAACTTCGGCATTATACTTATTCAGTTCTTGAACATCCAATACCAAAGGTGAGTTTTTGAAAAACTCAGGCGCCAGCTTAATTTTTGCCTGAAGCTGTTGCTCGACTAAAATCAAGTCATTACTCGCCACGACCAACACCGGCACAGAAAATGTGCTGCTCTTGAATTCTACAGCAGGACCACTATATGAGGATTTTTGTGGATCTTGAGACATCCGTTTAGCTTTTAGTAGTAAATATCAGATCAATATTAACATTAGTCATGAAAAAAATCATTTCCCACCTGCAGACCTGTACATATTAACAAGATAGTTTAGCAGATAAAACCCTAGCGTTTAGTTTCTTGATATGATTTCTAAGAGATAAGGTATTTTCTATAGCAATGGAATTACCCTAAAATTAGTTGTTTAACTTTGACACTAACAGGTCAAAAAGCATCATTACCGTAGAGTATGCCACTTGCAATTTGCCCTTTTTTCCTTTAATTTAGCCGTATCCGTAATGGCTAGGGGTGCTTTGATTTGTTCAAGGCTGAGATATACCCTTTGAACCTGACCCCGGCTAGTACCGGCGTAGGGAAGCCCATCTTCCCCAGCGCCCTGTCTTATTGAAATTGGAGATAAACATGAGCGCTGTCATCAAAGACGACTCTTTCATCGCTGTAAATAGCGTAAAAATCGATTCCTACCCAGCATCGGAAAAAATCTATGTTCAAGGCAGCCGCCCTGACATTCAAGTTCCCATGCGTAAAATCACCTTGTCAGATACACCTGCCCATTTTGGGACGGAAAAAAACCCGCCGCTTTATGTCTATGATACCTCTGGGGTTTATACAGACCCCAATGTGACGGTGGACTTAAAAAAAGGCCTGGGTTCTGTCCGCTCGGCCTGGATAGCCGAAAGAAACGATACAGAAGAATTACTTGGCCCAAGTTCAGAGTTCGGCCGTCAACGCATGTCTGACCCTGCAACTGCCAGCCTTCGTTTTGAGCATATCCGTAAACCAAGACGGGCGAAAGCGGGCGCTAACGTATCGCAAATGCATTATGCCAAAAATGGCATTATTACACCGGAAATGGAGTTTATCGCTATCCGTGAAAACCAAAAAATGGAAGAAATGCGCCATCTGTGGAAAGACCAACATCCGGGCGATTCCTTCGGTGCGGCAATTCCTGATGTAATTACCCCTGAATTTGTACGTTCAGAAGTAGCGAGAGGCCGTGCAATTATTCCGTGCAATATCAACCATCCAGAATTGGAGCCGATGATTATTGGCCGTAATTTCTTGGTTAAAATCAACGGGAATTTAGGTAATTCGGCAGTGACATCCTCTATTGATGAAGAAGTGGAAAAAATGCTCTGGGGTATCCGTTGGGGCGGCGATACCATTATGGATTTGTCAACCGGAAAAAATATCCACGAAACCCGCGAATGGATTTTGCGGAATTCACCTGTACCTATTGGCACCGTGCCAATTTATCAAGCGCTGGAAAAAGTCAACGGCAAAGCCGAAGACCTCACCTGGGAAATTTTCCGCGATACTTTAATAGAACAAGCCGAGCAAGGCGTGGATTATTTCACTATCCATGCGGGTGTGCGCTTGCATCATGTGCCACTCACCGCTAAGCGCATGACCGGTATTGTGTCGCGTGGCGGTTCTATCATGGCGAAATGGTGTCTGGCACACCATACCGAAAGTTTTTTGTACACACACTTTGAAGAAATCTGCGAAATCATGAAAGCCTATGACGTGTCTTTCTCATTAGGTGACGGATTACGTCCTGGCTCGATCTATGATGCCAACGATGCGGCGCAATTCGGCGAATTGGAAACATTAGGTGAACTCACCAAAATCGCATGGAAACACGATGTACAAACCATGATTGAAGGCCCAGGGCATGTGCCGTTGCACATGATTAAAGTCAACATGGAAAAACAATTGGAAGAATGTGGCGAAGCACCTTTTTATACCTTAGGGCCACTAACCACTGACATCGCCCCAGGCTATGACCACATTACCTCAGCTATTGGTGCCGCCAATATCGGTTGGTATGGTTGCGCAATGCTCTGTTACGTTACCCAAAAAGAACACCTGGGTTTACCTAACAAACAGGATGTACGTGAAGGTATTGTCACTTACAAGATTGCTGCCCATGCGGCTGATTTAGCCAAAGGCCATCCCGGCGCACAGGCGCGTGACAACGCCATGTCCAAAGCACGCTTTGAATTCCGTTGGGAAGATCAGTTCAACATAGGGCTTGATCCTGAAAAAGCCCGTGAATTCCATGATGAAACGTTGCCGAAAGACTCAGCCAAAATCGCGCATTTCTGCTCTATGTGCGGCCCGCACTTTTGTTCGATGAAAATCAGCCAGGATGTGCGCAATTATGCCGAAGAAAAAGGCATTAAAGACGAACAAGAAGCGTTAGCTTTGGGAATGGCGGAAAAATCAAAGCAATTTCTTGAAGAAGGTGCTGATATTTACCACAAAGTTTAAGTTACCTAAAACGCCTGACGAATAGGATATATTCGGCAGGCGTTATTTAGTATAAAAGATAGCCTTAACCAGAAAGTGCTGAAACAGATGACAAAGATTTCCAGGTAGCGGAACCTTTTTTATACCCACTAACTGAATCTACTGCGTAACTGTCGTGAATAAATCTTCTTATTAAGAGCGTAACGCTTTCTTCTAGATCATTTTCACTTAATCTTCCCAATTGCTTAGTTAACATCAGCACACACACTCCGTGAATTCCCCCCAGAAAAGCCAGCGCAGTGCGTTTTCTCTCGACATTGGGCATCCCCGGAATCAAAATTTCAAACTGATCTTCAAATTTTTTGTATAACCCGTCAACTTTACTTTGATACCATTCTGGGGTTGCCATATTTTCTGGTAAGCGGTGTTCAAATACCAAACTCCAACGATTAAGGTTTTGGCTAGCGAATTCTATATAAACGGTCGCCAATTCTTCCAGTTGCTGTTCTGCATTGGGCGCATTAACCTGATCCATGTGCTGGGCAATCATGTCTAATGTCCTCCCTTTCAAGTGCAGAATCAAATCGTTCATGCTTTCAAACACCATATAGATACTACCAACGGTGTAACCGATTTTGACGGCGATATTACGAACCCTTAATTGAGTTAACCCACCTTCGGCAACCAATTCTTCAGAGGCTGTCAAGACCATGTTTTTTATCTGCTCAAGCGTGTGATGTCCGCGTCTGGCCATAGTTATTCTCCACCAACAAATTAAGGCATCAAGTTATTCAATGAATAACTTAACTCGTGACCGCAAGCGTTTGTCTTGCATAGGCTATTTAGGGCAACGTTAGCATCAATACCTTCGTTGACCCCGTTTTTGGATTTTATTTTAGATTCAAATAAAGTCTTATAGGCTTCCGCCGCTGTTAAATCTGGCTTCAATTCCAGCAGTAAAGCAATAATGCCCGATATTTCAGCTGCCGCTATTGAACTGCCTGAAATGAAGTCATACGTGCCATGAGGTAGCGTGGTGAGGATTTTATTTCCAGGCGCAATAATCGCTTCGGCCATAGAACCCGAACCAACAGATAGCTGCTTTATAGATTGCACAGAAATTACATGCTTTAGTGATGCAGGAAAATTCTCGGCGGAATTCTCAACTCCTGTATCAGCAGCAACCACGATAATATTCTTAGATAGTGCTTTATTTAATAAAACCGTCAATAGTGGGTCATTCGGACCGGTTAAACTCATATTGAGGACATTCACACCATTTTCAATGGCTGCATTCAGAGCAAGTGCCAAAGTAAAACTGTTACACGCCGCTTCGATGGCATTGGCGTTATCCGGCCAGCACGCCTTCAATGCAACTAGTTTTGCGTCTGGAGCTATCCCAACAATTCCCTTAGCATTATCACGCTTAGCTACCATTACACCCGCCACGGCAGTACCGTGTTTGTCGGAGTCGAAACTGGGTGAAATATCTGACACCAAATTTTGATTTTTACTAATTTGGCCTATTAAATCTGGGTGTTCCAAATCAACACCAGTGTCTATCATGCCAATCGTGATGTTGCGGCCAGTTGCTTTCAGATGTGCTAATTCAATCTGCATTTGCTGCAAATTCGTTTGTAACTTGAAATAAGGATCGTCGTGATTATCCGCTTTGGTCTTAAACTGATGCATATTTTGCACCAATTCGACGCGTTCATCTTTAGACAACTGCTCCATAGCAACCGTTGGGGCAATACTATCGGCAACCCGATACACCACACAATGCATACCTACAGCGGTCATAGGCCATTCTGTTAATTTTTGTAGATGATAATCTTCGGCAAGCTGGTCAGTTACCCTTTCGCTCCACGTAGACGTTCCATAATCGCCGCGTTGTCGATATGAAATAGGCGATGCAGTGCCTTTCAGTGCGTTAATAGATCGATCGGAAAAAGCCACCAATAACAAATGACTGTTATCACCCTGACTTAACAAACGGGTGACTTCACTGGCACCGTAATTAGGATTTTTACTGTAGGTTGCGGCAGAAAACACGACAAAGCATAAGCTAAGCATCACATAAATTACTTTCATTTCTCACCTCCGTGATGCGTTGAGGACAACAGAGCATAAGCCGGCTCAGCAAAGATTACATTTTCATCTTGCTTTAATAGGCTAAGCGTATCTAAAACTTTAGCCGCGCCAGTATTATTTAGTTTTACGGTATAAACGCCTTGATCCGTTGGATTTTTATCAACTAAATCAGCATTAATACGTTTTAGTATAGAATTAATTTTTTTCGTGGTAGCACCCTCAGCAAAAACTACCCTAATTTCATCTGCACTTAAGTCCTTAGCTTCAGTGTCCGACAATGTACGAAAATCATTAACTGCGTTTAAGTTAGTTGTCATATGCAGCGGGATTATCAAAGCTATGAGCAATACTGCAGCAAGCGCCAAAACAGAACGCATCGGTAACGTTGCAAACCGGCTAAAGTTTTCAGGTTTTTTATACTCAAATACATTGTTATGGATATCACTTTTTGTTACTGGCGATGCCACAACCGACGAATGCCCCGGCAAATTTTGGTGCAATCGTTTTTTCAGGCGTGCAAAAGACGCTTTTTCAATTGAATCCAGCGCATCTTCCTTAACCACGGCTTGCGCTAATTTTTCTAGCTGAATTAACTCTCGTTTACAAACCAAACAGACCGTCAAATGTGTTTCTAACGCTTTTAATTCGTTACCATTCAACGTTTTGTTAACATACCAAGGCAATAGCTGAAACATTTCTCTGTGGCTGGCGTATGATTTTTCAGAATTATTTTTCATCGATAACACCCCGTTAATAGTCGGCAAGATTTAGGTTATCTTGCGTAGGGTTTAAAATGACAGCCAGATTTTTACGGGCATGGAACATACGGGTTTTAACAGTATTTTCAGGACAGTCCATAATGATTGCAATTTCGCTGTAATGTAAGCCTTCGTAATATGTCAACTCAATAACACTCCGATGTTCGGGAGATAATTGGTTAAGCGCACGGCCAAGCCAGTCATCCATTTCAATCTGGCGGAACCCGTTATCATGATTACCTAACCAGGCACTATCTTCATCAATATCCTCAAGAGACTCTTCATTAGCAACCTGCGCCGCGTTATTACGCAGAGCTTGTCGCGCTTTGTTAAAAGCAATCCCGAAAATCCAGGTGGATACTTTACATTTTTGGTCATAAGTTGCAGCTTTTTCCCAAACAATAAACATAACATCGTTGACTATTTCATCAATCATTTCCTCACGCCGAACAACCCTGGCAATAAACCGAAACAATCTGTTGTAGTAATGGTGATAAAGCTGCTCGAGCGCAGATTCATCAGCATTACAAAGCCTTCGTAATAACTCAGAATCGCGGAATTCTATAGTTTTTTCAATGTTATTCAATAACTTACCTGTGCTAAATAGATCAGTAATGGTTTGAGTTATCATTTGGCTAAGAATAGACGACAATTAAACTTTAATTATTAATCACAGAAAACAGCAAAAAGGTTCAAAGCAAATTAAAATAATATTAAATAAATTTACTCTTTTAAAAATGCCAATCCAAAAAGCGTTGCAAACGTTGTTGTTTAAGCAAGATCTAACCGCTCGCGAGATGTGTGAAGTAATGCACATTATCATGAGCGGCGGCGCAACCGATGCCCAAATAGCCGGTTTTTTAGTTGCCCTGCGCTGCAAAGGTGAAACCGTCGATGAAATTGCCGCCGCAGTAGAAGTTATGCGTGAACTAGCTAGCAAAGTACCCATTACAGGCGAGCATGTTGTCGATACCTGCGGAACAGGTGGCGATGGCGCAAATACATTCAATATTTCAACAACATGTGCTTTTGTCGTTGCTGCTGCAGGCGGACAGGTAGCCAAACACGGTAACCGCTCAGTATCGAGCAGTTGCGGCAGTGCCGATGTGCTGGAAGCGGCGGGGGTAAACCTTAATTTATCTGCTGAACAAGTCGCACAATGTGTGCATGATATCGGCGTGGGTTTTTTATTCGCGCCTAAACATCATGGTGCGATGAAACATACTACAAATGTGCGAAAAGAAATGGGCGTACGGACTCTGTTTAACCTGCTCGGCCCCTTATCAAATCCTGCCTCTGCCCCCAATCAACTGATCGGCGTTTTTTCCAAAGACTGGGTAGAACCAATGGCACAGGTGTTAAAAAAACTTGGTAGCCAACATGTTTTAGTAGTGAGCGCTGAAGACGGTCTGGATGAAATTAGTATTGCATCAGAAACCCAAATTGCCGAACTGAAAGATGGTGTAGTTACGACCTATACGGTAACGCCAGAGCAATTTGGTTTAACGCGGGCAAGTTTGACTGAACTATCAATCGATAACGCACCAGCCAGCCTTAAAATGATAAAATCCGTCTTGGAAAACCAAGCGGGTTCTGCCCGGGATATCGTATTGCTGAATGCTGGCGCAGCAATTTATGCCGCCAATATTACCGACACCTTGGCAGATGGTATTATGAAAGCTAGTCAAGTACTCGCCAGTGGTGCAGCGCGAGCCAAATTGGAAGCTTTAATCAGCTACTCAAAAACATTTTCTCAGCAATAATCATGACTAACACCCCAGATATATTAAAAAAAATACTCGATAAAAAAACCGAAGAGGTTGCCAATCGCAAACGACACATGAGCCTTGCTAATGTTGAAGAAATTGCCCAAGGTGTTGAAAGGCCTCGGGGGTTTTATCAAGCTTTGCAACATAAGGTCAGTGCAGAAAAACCAGCAATTATTGCGGAAATCAAAAAAGCATCGCCCAGCCAAGGGGTAATTAGAGAAAATTTTGAACCCGTCATAATTGGCCTTGATTATGTGATGAATGGTGCTACTTGTTTATCGGTATTAACCGATAAGGAGTTTTTTCATGGCGCGGAAGCTTACTTGCAAATGGTCAGGGAACGGTGCCCTCTACCGGTCATCAGAAAAGATTTTATGATTGATCCCTATCAGATTTATGAATCCCGCGCCCTGGGGGCGGACTGTATTTTGCTTATTGTTGCCGCTTTGGGCGAGAACCAAATACAAGAGTTGTCCGATACCGCGACAAAATTAGGCATGGATGTGTTGGTAGAATCCCATGATGCTGAAGAATTAGAACGTGCTTTAAAACTGGATACTAAACTGATTGGAATTAATAACCGGAACCTTAAGACTTTTGAAACTTCATTACAAACAACATTAAACTTGAAAGCAATGATCCCTGCTGACAGAATTTTGATTACCGAAAGTGGCATTCATACAAAAGCTGATGTCCAATTGATGCTGGATAATGATATTTATGCATTTTTGGTGGGTGAATCGTTTATGCGGGCTGAAAGCCCAGGTCAAAAAATGCGCGAGTTGTTTGCACTATAATTAATGTGTAAGTTGCCTTCCTGAGCTAAAAATAACTTACTTGGCCATGCACCCAGAAAATCCAATCGGAGTTTTTGACTCCGGTGTCGGCGGACTTAGCGTACTTCATGAAATCCGTAAGTTATTACCCTATGAAAACCTAATTTACGTAGCAGATTCAGCCCATGCACCTTACGGTGATAAACCCAAAGAATTTATTCTTAAGCGGTCAACAGCCATCGTTGAATTTTTTCTTAGCCAAAATGTAAAAGCCTTAGTGGTGGCTTGCAATACAGCGACCGCAGCGGCTGTCAAAGAATTGCGCCATAAATATGATTTGCCTATGGTCGCTATGGAACCGGCCATAAAGCCAGCTGCCGAACAAACTAACACCGGTGTTATCGGGGTATTAGCCACCCACCGGACGATTCACAGCAATAACTTTAAAATTCTGTTTGAGCGCTTTGCAGCGCAAGTAAAAATCATCCCGCAAGCTTGCCCCGGTTTAGTCGAACGGGTCGAACAAGGTGATTTGAATAGCACTGAAATTCGTGGATTGGTTTCCCAATATGTGGAACCTTTGATAGCCCAAAAAGCCGATATTCTAGTTTTGGGATGTACGCATTATCCATTCTTGGCACCGTTAATAAAAGAAATCGCCGGAACACAAATAAAAGTGATTGATTCAGGTATCGCTATCGCCCGACAACTTCGCTCACTATTAGGCAATCATGACCTGTTGGCAACAAAACAGTATCAAGGTATGGAGCAATTTTGGTGCAGTTCAGAGAACCGTGAAATTTATGAGGTTATAGCAGGACTGTGGGGAAATAATGTTACGGTCGCTAAATTTCCTGATCCTGTCGCGGTTTAGCTAACCGTATTTAAAACCCACAAAAAAACCACCTGCCGCGCTAATACCTTTACTAGTAATACGGGCCAAACGGTTAACCAGATAATCACCAGAGGCTTTAGCCCCTTTAATTGCCGAATCTGCTGCACTTTGCAAATCTACATCACTAATATTGATAATGTTGTAATACTCTCCGACGAACATCAACACAATAAGCGCCCCACCGACAAACAAAGCGACTTTAAGCATTTTTTTTGCAAAAAAACCGACTGCTGCACCAATCACAAAGGGCGCACCGATGTTACTTAATAAAAAATCAGGGGACAAAAAATCCTCTACCGATGTAACACTTATTGATGAAGCTTGCATTGGGGTGGCATTCATATCCTTTATTCTCCTTCTTTTACGCGCTTTCAAAATACGGCGATGGTATCACATCGCAATAATTATGAGATAGCCCGGGGATACTTCCTGATTCGACCTTACCACGTGTTAATTTCATTCGTTTTGATATTGTCGAAGAAAGATTCACATCGCCAAATTTATCACGGGCAGTTTCAAATGCTGATGACCCAAACTAATCGTAAGAAATGGCAAATATTAGTTAAACAGAAGCTAATTCACCAGAGGATTCTGGGATTTTATACAACAAAAAACGGGCGTTGCCGCCCGTTCATTATTAGAATGAATAAAAATTTAAATTATTTTTTGTTCGCTTCTTTTAAATGATTTAACGCAGTTTCAGCGTAAGTTGTCGCAATGTCGGCATGATTCTTTTTGCCGTGCTTTATAGCTTCTTCCAAATCGACTATTGCATTATCGGTATGAGATTTTGCTACACCTTTTGCTACAAGTGCCCCTGCTATAGTATGTTCCAAGGCGGGAGTAGCATGTTCAACCAGAACCGAAGCATGTCCAGCCTTACCATGCTCTACCGCAGCAGTAGCATGCGTGATGGCTTCATCTAGATGAGGTTCAGCAAATACGGCCTGACTCAGAAGTAATAAAGAAGCACCACAGACTAACGTTAACTTTCTCATAATCATCCCCTCTCAATATATGTTTATCGATATCTAAAGCCTTGATTGCTATTAACGAAAATAACTGAATACATAAAAGCTTCAGTTCGATCACTTTAAAATTTAATGAATATTTAACAGTAACACTACAGCGGCCAATATTTCTTCCGCTGACACTAAGACAACTTGAAACAATATTTTGTTCCTTGCTAGCCAACTTAATTTATCTTATTTTTTATTGAATACAATAGCTATGCAAAGTGGTTAGCCTTCACTTAACGCTTACCCATTAAAGAACCCATAATGCCTCGGATTATATGTCGTCCCACGGTTGTACCTATACTACGTGCTGCACTTTTCAGTAACGTCTCGGTAGCCGTTTGCCGTCGGCTATCACTAGCCGATGATTTTTTTTGGTCTTGTTCTTTCTGGGCATCCTGCTGTTGCTGCTCTGCTTTGCTTTTTAGCATTTCGTAAGCGGATTCACGGTCAAGCCCGTCGTCAT
Source organism: Methyloglobulus sp. (assembly GCA_965247625.1). GTDB lineage: Bacteria > Pseudomonadota > Gammaproteobacteria > Methylococcales > Methylomonadaceae > Methyloglobulus. The sequence goes on from CBDFHL010000002.1 coordinate 683,898, forward strand.
AACGTCCTTTAAATGGCGATTTACTGAGCATATCTGACCTTTGCTCCGGCGTTATAGGTCCAATTTGCGACTCTGGGGGACGGATAAAGATGCGCTCAACTTGTGCTGGACTACCGTCTTTATTAAGTACCGAAACTAGAGCCTCGCCGGTTTTTAACTCCTGGATGGCAGTTTCGGTATCAATGTTGGGGTTGGTGCGAAAGGTTCCAGCCACACTTTTAACGACTTGTTGGTCTCTGGGTGTGTAAGCTCTAAGCGCATGTTGTACCTTGAGTCCAAGTTGCCCAAGAATGGTTTCGGGTACGTCCAAAGGACTTTGGCTAATGAAGTAAACCCCGACGCCTTTGGAGCGGATCAGGCGGACGATTTGTTCAATTTTATCGTTGAGCGCTTTCGGAGCCTGGTCGAATAACAAATGCGCTTCGTCAAAAAACAAGACCAGTTTGGGTCGATCAGCGTCACCGACTTCCGGTAGGGTTTCGAATAATTCGGACAACAGCCATAATAGGAAAGTGGCATACAAGCGCGGTGATTTGTTCACCAAATCGGTAGCATCCAATATGCTAATCACACCGTTACCGGAAAAATCTGTTTTACAAAAATCGTCCAGCTGGATGGAAGGTTCACCAAAAAAATGCTCGGCACCTTGCTCTTCCAGCACCAGTAATTGCCGCTGGATCGCCCCTAAACTGGCAGAAGCAATATTGCCATATTCGGCTTGTAGCAGTTTGTCTTGGCTTCCAACCCAGGTAAGTAATGCACGCAAGTCTTTTAAATCTAGGAGCAACAAGCCATTGTCATCGGCCATTTTAAAACAACTGTACAACACGCCAGTTTGCACATCATTAAGTTCCAGCAGATTACTCAGCAACAGCGGCCCCAAATCAGACATGGTGGCGCGTACCGGATGCCCAGTTTTACCAAAGATATCCCAAAACACGGATGGGTTTCCATGTGGCTTGAAGTCCTTTATACCGATACTTTTAAGCCGTTCGGTAATTTTATCGTTACTTTTTCCTTCGGCGGTAATACCGGACAGGTCACCTTTAATATCCGCCATGAACACTGGGACACCAATTCGGGCATAACCTTCCGCCAGTATTTGTAAGGTAATGGTCTTACCGGTGCCAGTTGCCCCGGAGATCATTCCATGACGGTTGCCCATAGCGGCATCCATTAAAACCTGAATTCCATTTTGACCGCCTATCAATATTTCCTGCATTATCAACCCATTTTGTTACTTATGTAATATGACTGCATCGTAGCATAGCAAAGTCTTGCAAGAAAGCCGCACATCCTCTATAACTATGCTCGACATACACGTTAATCCAGGTTACCTAACCGGTAAATCAGGTACGAATGGCTGTTTGAATAATCCCATTTCCTGAAATCAGAAATGCGTTGAGATGTGCTCGTCACCCTTTATTCATTCCCCCTTAATCCGTGCCTATCCTAAAATATTGAGGACATTATCATGACAACCGTAGCAGATCCCATTGTTGGCAGTTGGTATAAAGACTTGGAGAATAGCTTCAAGTTTAAGGTTATCAATGTTGACGACAAGAATGACTCCATCGAAGTCCAATACCTTAATGGTGATATTGGCGAATATGACCAGGAAAGTTGGTACAGTTCAACATTTGATTATATTGAAGACCCTGAAGATTGGAGTGCACCGTTCGATGATATTGAAGATGACGATCTGGGTTATACCGACCCAGACGATCACAGGCGCAACATGAATGATGTCGACATTGAAGACTTTCTGGATTAAATCAGGGATAACACATGAAAATGAGCGCCCAGGAGTTTTTGGACTGGCCATCTAAACGCATTACTTTGCTGGCGATGTCAGGCGCAGGCAAAACGACATTAGCCAATAAACTGCCGAAGTCTAAATGGTTCCATTATTCCGGGGATTACCGAATTGGCACCAAATATCTGGAAGAGCCCATCCTGGATAATATCAAACGCGAAGCAATGCAGGTACCCTATCTGCGTAAATTGCTTTTAACTGATTCTATCCACATCAGCAATAAAATAACGGTAGAAAACCTTGAACCTGTTTCCGCTTTTTTGGGCAAATTAGGTAAGCCTGAACTGGAAGGTTTATCGCTTGCTGAATTTAAACGGCGGCAAAAACTACATCACCAGGCCGAAGTCGCCGCCATGAAAGACGTGCCTGAATTTATCGAAAAAGCTGAGGATATATACGGTTACAAGCACTTCATTAATGATGCTGGCGGAAGTGTGTGCGAGCTGGATGACCTTGCGGTTTTAGAAACACTCGCGCAACATACCCTCATCATCTATATAAAAATTCCACCAGCGATGGAGCAAACCATCATCAACCGTGCTAAATCTGATCCTAAACCGCTTTATTACCGGGAAGCGTTTCTGGACGAAAAACTTCCTGAACTCATGCAATTAAAAAATTACACTAGCCCTAACGACATACCGCCAGATGAATTCGTGACTTGGGTTTTTCCGGAATTATTTAAATCTCGGATACCCCGTTACCAAGCGATTGCAGACCAATACGGTTACACAATTGATGCCAGTGCTGCCACCCATGTCAAGAATGAAGCAGATTTTATCCAATTAATTAGCAGTGCGTTAAGTTGAAGTTTTCACTAAAGGAAGTTACATGCCCTTAGTCGCACACACCGATTTACCCACTTTCGAGCGGTTGCGGGAAGAAGGGGAGGAGATTCTAGATCCTACTCGCGCCCTAAATCAGGATATTAGGGAAATGCATATTGGCTTGTTGAATATGATGCCAGATGCAGCATTGGAAGCGACCGAACGTCAGTTCCTGAGGTTACTCGGTGCCTGTAACCAGATTGTGCAGTTCCATGTCCATCTTTTTACGATTGAAGGCTTGCCGCGCAGCCCAAAAGCCCAAGCCCATATCGATAAATATTACGAACCCTTTGCGCAAATCAAACGAGATGGACTAGATGCGCTGATCATTAGTGGCGCTAATGTAGTCGGCACGAAATTAGATCAGGAAGATTTTTGGCAACCGTTGACCGAAGTATTTTCTTGGGCCACACAAAATGTCACCTCGGTTTTGTGCTCATGCCTCGCCACACATGCGCTAATTCAATACACCTACGGCATCAAGCGGACACCCATTGGCAAGAAACGTTGGGGAGTTTATTCGCATAAGACATTTAACAGGACCCACCCATTAGTCGCAGAAATCAATACCCGCTTTGATGTTCCACATTCGCGTTTTAATGAAATTTTCCAAAGCGATATGGAACAACATGGCTTGAAGGTTCTCGTGGCAAGTAAGGAAGCCGGTGTCCATCTTGCCGTTAGCCCGGATGGTTTTCGTACTGTTTTCTTCCAAGGTCACCCAGAATATGATGATATCAGCTTGCTTAAGGAATATAAGCGGGAGGTCTTGCGCTACTATCATGGCGAACTAAAAACTTACCCACCATTTCCGGAAAATTATTTTATTCCTGCCGTCAAAAACATCTTATCTGATTACGAGGAACAGGTTAAACAAGCCAAACAATACAATGGCAAACTGGGCGAGTTTCCTGAGCATCTCGTGTTGGAACATCTCGATAATACCTGGCGCGATACAGCTAAAGCCGTGTTTAACAATTGGTTGGGCAAAATTTACCAATTGACCAGCCAGGACAGGCGGGTGCCTTTTATGGCAGACATTGATCCAAATAACCCTCTTGGACTGTAGATGCACGCGACTTTTCTCCAACAAGCTATCGACCTTGCGGCGGCAAATATAAATAGCGGCGAAGGCGGGCCATATGGCGCGGTTATCGTTAAAAATAATCAAATTATTGCTGCCAGCGCGAATAAAGTCACTAGCTTGCGTGACCCAACCGCCCATGCCGAAGTTATGGTAATCAGGCAAGCCTGTGTTCAGCTTAATGATTTTCAGCTTCGCGGTTGTGCACTTTATACCAGTTGCGAACCTTGCCCGATGTGCCTGGGTGCAATCTACTGGGCAAGGCTAGACAAGGTCTATTTTGCCTGCAATCGGCATGATGCGGCCGCCGCAGGTTTTGATGATAGCTTTATCTATGGACAAATAAGTCTTCTGCCAGAAAAACGCACTATCCCAATGATACACCTATCGGCATCTACTGCCTGTCTGCCATTTGAACTATGGAACAGTAAAACCGATAAGATCCCATATTGAATTGTTACCCTCAAGCTTTACTAAAACATATCAAGACAATCGAAAGCGGTAATTTAGCCTCACCCAAAGTCATGTAGAGTATGCACCGAATACCTTACTCGGCTATTCCAAACGCATAAATATTAAGAGATGAGTATGTTAGCCACTAAAAAAATGACACGATAAAAACAACTACATATTCTGGATTTTGCTACGTAAATGGCAAAATAAGTAACAGTACGGATAGAATAAACCGAAATTTAAGAGTCTCAGCTCAGTCAGCATGACTCAGAATAATCAGCCTCCGAAAAATCAGGAAGGGGGCAGCAATTATTTTTGTTATACAATGAGTACATCGTTTTTTCAATCTGTTATATGGGCGAGTCTATGACATTAAAGTCACAACAGTTAAAAACTTTACTATTTCTGTTCACTGTTTTAACAGTGTTTGTTAGCCAGCCCTCAAATGCAGCCTACTACAAATTTTCTTTGAGTGGATTTGATGGAATAGGGACGGGAGGCCGAATGACCGGCTCTTTCAAGGCTCAGGATGTCGCTACCAATTCCCCTGATCGCTTCTCGCAGTCTAAGCCTATACCCGACGGTATTATTTACTATTGCCCACGCAATGCGCATGGCTGTTGGGATTACGATGCAAATCTCCAATATAATGACGTTATCAAGGAATTTAATATTTTCTTTTCGGGAAATTCGTTCTTTGATAAATTAAATCAATATGATCAAGGTAAATTAGAGCTTTTAATTCTTTCCGGAAATAACCTGAGAATGATTGTTTACCCTTCATTGGTTGGTGTACAGAGTTTTGGTTTTGCGCGTGCTGACCTAGATAAATCAAATGATGACGGGAGAGGCTATGAATTCTATTTCGTTGACGGAAATACTGGGGGACGCTTAAGAACTATAGAGGACTTTCGTGTTTCTCAAGTCCCTTTACCCGGCGCATTAAATTTGTTTATTATGGGTTTGGCTTTGTTATACATAGCCCGCTGGAAAACGCCATATGTAAGCAAGTTCTGGCGTATTTAGTTTGCAACCAGACAGGATTTCGCGCTCTCATTCCAATTCCATGCCGCTAAAGTTTTCTTTTTTGGTCGTATGATATCCATCCACAAGGCTTAAAAAGCAGACTTGCGGATGGATATCAGTTCACATTTTTATAGTTATTCAATCATTTAGCTGAAAATTTAACCAGTTAAACAAGTTTTTAATTTGCGCTTGACGGCGGCATTGGAATTTTCACTTCGGGTTCAGCTGGTTTTGCTACAACAGGAGCATCCGTTTTTATTGATATAGCCTTATCTGCATCTCCTGAAACCACTGATGTGGATCCTGATGAAGTACTTTCTGCAGGGGCTGCTCCGGGCTCAGTCGTTTTAACAGGATCAATTGCACCGGCCTTATCAACAATCTTAAGAAGCCAACCTTGGTTTGTGTAACAACCTAAAACGGCCGGAATTCTCGCGTTTAGCCTTATATACTTACCGACATAATCATTAGGGATTTTACCGGTAACCTTATGAAAAGACTCCCGATTTATTACTTCAAATGGGATAGGGGCATCTTTAACGGTGACTTTTATTTTCTTAGGGTCAGCCCAACCCGAAACTATAAAGCTAAACTCAGCACCGACCTCAATTTCTTTATTTTCGGGTGCCCTATATTCGGGTAAATTAAACTCTTGAATCTTAGGCTCACGGCATTTGTCTTCATCTTTGTCATCATAATAAGCTTTGGCGACACCACTGATGACCACAATTAAAATTAATAGGATAAATGTGGTAAAGCTTGTAATTTTTTTCATCTTTAACCCTCCAGAACGTTTTTTATATGGCTATCTGTGTCATCTTAAGTTTAAAGAAAGATACACGGTGATTATTTTTCTTTTTATGTAATGTTGTCTTGTACAATACCAGCGCAGAGAATTTTAGCAAGAGAACTACCATTGAGCGAACAAAATCAAGAAAGCCTAAGTTATAAAAATGCCGGTGTAGATATTGCCGCTGGCAATGATCTGGTTGAGCGCATCAAACCCATTGCTGCACGTACCCGAATACCAGGGGTATTAGCTGGTTTGGGCGGTTTCGGATCGATGTTCGAACTACCCCTTGACCGCTATAGAAATCCAATCCTAGTTTCTGGTACCGATGGTGTCGGCACCAAACTGAAACTGGCAGTTGAATCCGGCATCCATAGCACTATTGGTATCGACCTGGTCGCAATGTGCGTAAACGACATAATTGTTCAGGGCGCGGAACCTCTGTTTTTTTTAGATTATTTCGCTACAGGTAAATTAGACATAAATACCGCTGCTGCTGTAATCGAAGGAATTGGAACAGGGTGTCAACAAGCCGGTGCAGCATTAGTTGGCGGTGAAACCGCAGAAATGCCTGGTATGTATGTCGATGGTGAATATGACTTAGCAGGGTTTTGCGTAGGTATCGTTGAGAAAAGTCATATTCTGGACGGTAGTAAAGTTAAAGCTGGCGACAAATTAATCGGCATAGCTTCGTCAGGGGCGCACTCAAACGGTTATTCACTCATCAGAAAAATTCTATCCCGCAGCCAAGCATCGTTAACCGATACTTTTGCCGGAAGCACATTGGGCAAAGTACTCCTCGAACCGACCCGAATTTATGTCAAATCATTGTTGGCTTTATTACAACACGTACCAGTTCATGCCTTTGCTCATATCACTGGCGGCGGCATTACCGAAAATTTACCAAGAGTTATCCCTAATGGTATTTCTGCAGAGGTCAGCTTGAACGCTTGGGCATTTTCTCCAATTTTTAAATGGTTACAAGAACAAGGCAATGTCACTCAAGCCGATATGTTAACAACATTTAATTGCGGGTTGGGTATGATTGTAGCTGTTGACCCAGCAGATGAAAAAGCGACGTTGCTGCAACTTGAAAAGTCAGGGGAAGTTGTATTTCCAATAGGGCATCTTATTGAATTGCCAGGAAAACCCAAGGTAATCTACATTTAACGATCTTTAACCTATTGCGGTACCGTTACATTTAATTTTTAAATCGATTTTCTTTGCATCACACTCAAAAATTAGATAAATGATTTAGCATTTAAATGTCGACTGGCTCAGGTATCCAGCTACCTTTCTTAGATTTTCTGACTTGAAAGATATTTTGAGCAAACTTACGTTTATTAAAAGCAATAAGTATTTTCCAAAGCTAATGTTAAGTCATTACATTTAGTACTCTTGACTATTAGAAGCCCCTGATGATAGCCAATAAATATCTATTAAACAATAACTTAATCTATTATTACATTAAAAATAATATTGATATTCCTGCAAACCCTACGGCTTTTTTATTCCTAATTAGCTAGATGCTTCAGCTAGCCGAAGCCAGTCAGCTCTACGCGGTCCGATGCTGGCGGAAGCAACTAATAAGCGCATTGGTAGCGTATCTAGTTGGACGCGCCGGTTGAAACGATAAGCAAATGCGGCCAAATAACGTGAGGCATATTTGGCAAAGCCAAAGGCATGATACGAACCGCCCAAGCTGGTCTTGAGGTTACCCAAGATAGTGTTAATCCACTGGAATTCAGGCAGATCCTTTGGTTTGCGCCCACCGACCACCAAGGGATGGTGTTGGCAGCCGGCATCGGTCACTGCAGCAAAGCACGCCAAGCCATCGGAGCTTACGGAGCAATTTGCCGAAAGGTTGGCTTTAGCCCAGCTTGAAATGGCCTTGAGGGTGAACCCAGAGACCGGACTGAGTTTGATGCGTAAGGGATTCCCGTTGTCGTCCAGTGAGACAGCTGCCACGAAAGGCACTTTGTTTTCGGAACCCCGGCCAACCTTGCCGCCGTTGCGTTCGCCTCCAAGATAGGCATCGTCAACTTGGACTGAGCCGTCGAGGATATATTTCGTTTCGCGTTCGGACATGGCTTGCATCAGCTTATGCTGGATCAGCCATGCCTTGGAGTATCTGACACCCAGATACCGCTTCAGCGCCAGTGCCGACAATCCCGTCTTGGCTTGACTGATGAGGTAGATCGCCAAGAACCAAGTGGTCAGCGGCATTTTGGTACCCTGAAAGAGCGTGCCTGCGGTCAGCGAGGTTTGCCGACGACAGGCCTTGCACTGGAACATTTTGTGTGCCCCGACGATAAACACGCTATGGCCGGTTTCGCAGCAGCACGGGCAGACAAAGCCTTGTGGCCAGCGAGCTTGCTCCAGAGCAACCTCACATTGTGTTTCGGTGCCAAATTTTTTGAGAAACTCTGGCATCGACATACCTATTTGGAACTGAATTCGGTTGATTGACATGGCAAGCTCCTGGTTTTGTAAGGGATTGCAAACAGTCTACTCCCAAAATTTTGACTTGGCTGAAGCATCTAGCTAATCAAGTTTTTATTTGGCTCAATAACGTAACATTGGGAGCCCCGCTGTTTAGCGGTTGCTCATCTTGATTAGGAAGGTTAGCGTGGCGGGGTAGGGCTTTAGTGAAACGGGGGCATAAAAAACCCCAGTGCAGCTTATGGCCACGCTGGGGTTTTGTGTTTAAGCGCTTGGCAATTCCCTACTTTCACATGGCAAACTGCCACACTATCATCGGCGCTAAGCGGTTTCACTTCCGAGTTCGGGATGGGATCGGGTGGTTCACGCTCGCTATGGTCACCAAGCAATTCGGTGTCAAAGCAGTAGGGTGGCATTTTTCGGCCACACTGTCATGGCAATTGCTTTTCTGGGCAATTTCCCCTGCTTTTTTAGCTCCAGCCTTATTTTAAGGGCTTTTGCTGTCTAACTCTTTTAAGCTAGCCAGATTGGGCGGTTAGGCAGTCTTGCCTTACCTTTCCGGCTTGCTTCCATGGAAAACTGTACATCATAACTTGTATGTCCGCGGTACCAACTGGCACGCCCCGCTTACGGTACCAGGCAAATTGCCTTTTACCTTCAACGTAACGTTTGCTTCACCCAAGCCTATTGGGTGTTATATGGTCAAGCCTCACGGGCAATTAGTATGGGTTAGCTTCACGCATTACTGCGCTTCCACACCCCACCTATCAACGTCGTAGTCTCCAACGGCCCTTCAGGGGGCTTTAAGCCCCAGTGAGATCTCATCTTGGGAGGGGCTTCCCGCTTAGATGCTTTCAGCGGTTATCCTGTCCGCACATAGCTACCCAGCAATGCCCTTGGCAGGACAACTGGAACACCAGCGGTGCGTCCACTCCGGTCCTCTCGTACTAGGAGCAGCTTCCCTCAAATCTCAAACGCCCATGGCAGATAGGGACCGAACTGTCTCACGACGTTCTGAACCCAGCTCGCGTACCACTTTAAATGGCGAACAGCCATACCCTTGGGACCTGCTTCAGCCCCAGGATGTGATGAGCCGACATCGAGGTGCCAAACACCGCCGTCGATATGAACTCTTGGGCGGTATCAGCCTGTTATCCCCGGAGTACCTTTTATCCGTTGAGCGATGGCCCTTCCATACAGAACCACCGGATCACTATGACCTACTTTCGTACCTGCTCGACTTGTCCGTCTCGCAGTCAAGCACCCTTATGCCATTGCACTCATTGGTTGATTTCCGACCAACCTGAGGGTACCTTCGTGCTCCTCCGTTACTCTTTGGGAGGAGACCGCCCCAGTCAAACTACCCACCAGACACTGTCCCTAACCCAGATAATGGGCCGAGGTTAGAACTCCGAACAAACCAGGGTGGTATTTCAAGGTTGGCTCCACAAACACTGGCGTGCCTGCTTCAAAGCCTCCCACCTATCCTACACAAATCGGTTCAAAGTCCAGTGCCAAGCTATAGTAAAGGTTCACGGGGTCTTTCCGTCTAGCCACGGGTATACGGCATCTTCACCGCAATTTCAATTTCACTGAGTCTCGGCTGGAGACAGTGTGGCCATCGTTACGCCATTCGTGCAGGTCGGAACTTACCCGACAAGGAATTTCGCTACCTTAGGACCGTTATAGTTACGGCCGCCGTTTACTGGGGCTTCGATCAAGAGCTTCTCCGAAGATAACCCCATCAATTAACCTTCCAGCACCGGGCAGGCGTCACACCCTATACGTCCACTTTCGTGTTTGCAGAGTGCTATGTTTTTGCTAAACAGTCGCAGCCACCTATTTTTTGCAACCCACTTCAGCTCCATGAGTAAATCACTTCACCTACAATGGGCATACCTTCTCCCGAAGTTACGGTATCATTTTGCCTAGTTCCTTCAGCCGAGTTCTCTCAAGCGCCTTAGAATTCTCATCCCACCCACCTGTGTCGGTTTACGGTACGGCCACTTGTCACCTGATGCTTAGAGGTTTTTCTTGGAAGCAGGGCATCTATCACTTCATCTTACCCGAAGGTAAAATCCGTCATCACGCCTCAGGATTGGCTCCCCGGATTTGCCTAAGGAACCTCCCTACACGCTTAAACCGGCACTTCCAACCGCCGGCCGATATAGCCTTCTCCGTCACCCCATCGCAGTAACAACTGGTACAGGAATATTAACCTGTTCTCCATCGACTACGCCTCTCGGCCTCGCCTTAGGTACCGACTAACCCTGCGTCGATTAGCGTTGCGCAGGAACCCTTGGGTTTTCGGCGTGCGGGTTTTTCACCCGCATTATCGTTACTCATGTCAGCATTCGCACTTCTGATACCTCCAGCACACTTCTCAATGCACCTTCACAGGCCTACAGAACGCTCCTCTACCGCTCATCCAAAGGATGAACCCGTAGCTTCGGTACTATGCTTAGCCCCGGTAAATCTTCCGCGCAGGCCGACTCGACCAGTGAGCTATTACGCTTTCTTTAAAGGATGGCTGCTTCTAAGCCAACCTCCTGGCTGTCTGTGCCTTCCCACATCGTTTCCCACTGAGCATAGATTTTGGGACCTTAGCTGACGGTCTGGGCTGTTTCCCTCTTCACGACGGACCTTATCACCCGCCGTGTGTCTCCCGTACTGAAACTTGTTGGTATTCGGAGTTTGCATCGGGTTGGTAAATCTAGACGACCCCCTAGCCGAAACAGTGCTCTACCCCCAACAGTTATATACGAGGCGCTACCTAAATAGCTTTCGAGGAGAACCAGCTATCTCCGGGCTTGATTAGCCTTTCACTCCAATCCACAACTCATCCCCGTATTTTTCAACAGACGTGGGTTCGGCCCTCCAGTTAGTATTACCCAACCTTCAGCCTGGTCATGGATAGATCGCCCGGTTTCGGGTCTAATCCCAGCGACTCATTCGCCCTATTCAGACTCGCTTTCGCTACGCCTCCCCTATCCGGTTAAGCTTGCCACTGAGATTAACTCGCTGACCCATTATACAAAAGGTACGCAGTCACAGAACAAGTCTGCTCCCACTGCTTGTACGCATACGGTTTCAGGATCTATTTCACTCCGCTATCCGCGGTTCTTTTCGCCTTTCCCTCACGGTACTGGTTCACTATCGGTCAGTCAGGAGTATTTAGCCTTGGAGGATGGTCCCCCCATGTTCAGACAAGGTTTCACGTGCCCCGTCCTACTCGTTTTCATCCAACACCCGTTTTCGTGTACCGGGCTATCACCTTCTATGGCTGCTCTTTCCAGGGCATTCCACTAACTGGTGCTGGACTTAAGGGCTGGTCCCCGTTCGCTCGCCGCTACTAAGGGAATCTCGGTTGATTTCTTTTCCTCCGGGTACTTAGATGTTTCAGTTCCCCGGGTTCGCTTCCTACCCCTATGTATTCAGGATAGGATACCTGGGTTGTCCCAGGTGGGTTCCCCCATTCGGATATCTGCGGATCAAAGCTAGTTTGCAAGCTCCCCGCAGCTTTTCGCATGCTACAACGTCCTTCATCGCCTCTGACTGCCTAGGCATCCACCGTATGCGCTTATTCACTTGACCATATAACCCGAATAGGCCTGCAAGCAGTATTTTGCTGTCACCGTTGTAAAAGGGATACTCCCTTTTGGGTTAAGCTAAAACGTACTTTCAAGCTTAGCTGTGGTTATTTGCCTATTGATCTTCCGCGTTTACTTAGGAAACGCTGTGCAACCTGCTTTTGTTTAGCTCGCCGCCACATTTGTTTCAGTAAAGGCTGCCTACTTGGTTAGTGTGTAACTTTATAGGTTTACAGCTTTTCTTCGCACGCACGTATTGGCACTGCTTAATAAATAGCGGCCACAAGTCGTTTCCCACCATAGGTTAACCCTATGGTTTGTTTTCTTGGTACAGTTTTCCATGTTGTTAAAGAGCGGTATTGCGTTGGGTTTCCCCAGCAATCCGATAAGGTCTCTTAGGCCACGCGGCCACGAGAAACGTTATGGGATTGTTGGCTTTACTGCTAAATTTATATGTCACACTTTTAAAGCAAAACGGGGTTTTGCTTTATTTTTTGGTTAGGCTTTATCAGCCTTACCCTTTGAACCTTGCTTTGGGCAGCTTGCTTTTGGGTGGTGGAGCCAAGGAGGATCGAACTCCTGACCTCCTGCGTGCAAGGCAGGCGCTCTCCCAGCTGAGCTATGGCCCCAATTTGCTTGCCTTTTGCCAAGACAACGCCAACGGGGAAGACGCGCGCACTAAACGCACATGAACCTTCACTTGGCTTTATTATGCGCAAAGGTGGTGGGCCTGGGAGGATTTGAACCTCCGACCTCACCCTTATCAGGGGTGCGCTCTAACCAACTGAGCTACAGGCCCTAGGCTCGTTTGTCCTGCCAAAATAATGAGTGTGGGCACTTGCGTGGCTCCTGCCGTCTTTGTAAGGAGGTGATCCAGCCCCAGGTTCCCCTAGGGCTACCTTGTTACGACTTCACCCCAGTCATGAATCACAAAGTGGTAAGCGCCCTCCTTGCGGTTAGACTACCTACTTCTTTTGCAACCCACTCCCATGGTGTGACGGGCGGTGTGTACAAGGCCCGGGAACGTATTCACCGCGGCATTCTGATCCGCGATTACTAGCGATTCCGACTTCATGGGGTCGAGTTGCAGACCCCAATCCGGACTAAGACCGGCTTTCTGGGATTGGCTTACTTTTGCAAGTTCGCAGCCCTCTGTACCGGCCATTGTAGCACGTGTGTAGCCCTACCCATAAGGGCCATGATGACTTGACGTCGTCCCCACCTTCCTCCGGTTTATCACCGGCAGTCTCCCTAGAGTTCCCGGCATGACCCGCTGGCAACTAAGGATGAGGGTTGCGCTCGTTACGGGACTTAACCCAACATTTCACAACACGAGCTGACGACAGCCATGCAGCACCTGTCTCTAAGTTCCCGAAGGCACTAAGGCATCTCTGCCAAATTCTTAGGATGTCAAGGGTAGGTAAGGTTCTTCGCGTTGCATCGAATTAAACCACATGCTCCACCGCTTGTGCGGGCCCCCGTCAATTCATTTGAGTTTTAACCTTGCGGCCGTACTCCCCAGGCGGCCGACTTATCGCGTTAGCTACGCCACTAAACCCCTATTGGGGCCCAACGGCTAGTCGGCATCGTTTACGGCGTGGACTACCAGGGTATCTAATCCTGTTTGCTACCCACGCTTTCGTACCTCAGCGTCAGTTTGGGTCCAGGGAGCCGCCTTCGCCACTGGTGTTCCTTCAGATATCTACGCATTTCACCGCTACACCTGAAATTCCACTCCCCTCTACCTAACTCTAGCCTGCCAGTTTCAAATGCCGTTCCCAGGTTGAGCCCAGGGCTTTCACATCTGACTTAACAAACCGCCTACGCACGCTTTACGCCCAGTAATTCCGATTAACGCTCGCACCCTCCGTATTACCGCGGCTGCTGGCACGGAGTTAGCCGGTGCTTCTTCTATAGGTAATGTCAAGGGCAAACGTATTAAACTTACCTTTTTCCTCCCTATTGAAAGTGCTTTACAACCCTCAGGCCTTCTTCACACACGCGGTATTGCTGGATCAGGCTTCCGCCCATTGTCCAATATTCCCCACTGCTGCCTCCCGTAGGAGTCTGGGCCGTGTCTCAGTCCCAGTGTGGCTGATCATCCTCTCAGACCAGCTATGGATCGTCGCCTTGGTAGGCCTTTACCCTACCAACTAGCTAATCCAACATAGGCTCATCTTATAGCGCGAGGCCTTACGGTCCCCCGCTTTCCCCCTAAGGGCGTATGCGGTATTAGCGTGGGTTTCCCCACGTTGTCCCCCACTACAAGGCAGATTCCTATGCATTACTCACCCGTCCGCCACTCGTCAGCACCCGAAGGCCTGCTACCGTTCGACTTGCATGTGTTAAGCATACCGCCAGCGTTCAATCTGAGCCATGATCAAACTCTTCAGTTTAATATCATGCGCACCCCTTTTAAGATAGGGTGCAAAATCTTGCTTGGTCGGCTATTGCCTCCCGTTGAATTAACGGGGTAATGTGCCAACCT
>CBDFHL010000003.1:0-533132 GCA_965247625.1 Methyloglobulus sp.
ATTTTAAAACAACGTAAAGACGGCCAAACGGCTTTGATTGTGTTTGCCGATGATGCCTTCACGGTTACGCCACTAACCAATGACATACAAACCATAGACAGTCAGTTGTCTGCGCTAACTACTGCAATAATGCCTGGTGAAGGCAACAATATCGACCGTGCATTGCAAAAATCGGTTGATCTGCTTAAACAAGCCGGTTTGCAAAAAGGACAAATCTTGTTGTTAACCGATGGCGGCAATTTCGATCAAGCAATCAGCCAAGCCAAGTCTTTAGGGGATTATCAATTGCTGGTGTTAGGCGTGGGTACAGCTGACGGCGCACCGATTGCGCTTGAAAACGGTGGATTCCTAAAAGACGCGCAAGGCGGAATTATCGTAGATAAATTGGATGCAGGCGGTTTGGAGAAACTTGCCCAAGCTGGAAATGGCGCTTATCAGGTGTTAACGCCGGATGACACTGATATCAATGCAGTACTGGCTACCGTAGCCGCCAAGTTACAAGAACAAGGGCAAAAAAACGAAAACATGCTGCTTGAGCAATGGAATGATCTGGGGCCGTGGCTATTGCTAATTGTTTTACCTTTAGCCGCCTTATCATTTAGAAAAGGCTTATTAGTTTTTGCCTTGATGGTTTTTTTGCCGTTCCCTAAAAACAGTTACGCTTTAGACTGGCAGGGTTTGTGGCAAACCAAAGACCAGCAGGCGCAACAAGCTTATGAAAGCGGCGATTATAATAAAGCTGCAGAATTGTTTGATGATCAAGAATGGAAAGCGGCAGCCAATTACAAATCAGGTGCTTATGATAAAGCCATAGAATCCCTTAAAAACCAATCTAGCGCAAATAGCCTATATAACAAGGGCAACGCACTGGCACAATCGGGTAAACTTAAAGAAGCTTTAGATGCTTATAACAATGTTCTGAAATTAAGCCCCAATGATGATGCCAAGTTCAACAAAGACTTGGTAGAAAAAGCGCTGGAAAAACAAAAGCAAGAACAGCAACAAAATAAAGACGATAAAAAACAAGATAATAAAGAAAACTCTAAGGATAAGAAGGATCAAGAGAAAAATAAAGGCGGCAATAAATCGGACCAGCCTGATCAAAAAAACCAGGACGAACAAAAGGACTCGGATAAAAAACCTGAGCAAAAGCCAGAACAATCCAAAGATAGCACAGAGCAGCAACCCGATAAAAAAGAACAAGAAGAACAAAAACAAGAAAAGGCAAAACCCGAACAAGCTAAGCAACAGAAAGACGCTCAAGAAGAAAAACAAAAACCGGATGCTGCCAAGCAAGTCCAGGAAACCGAACAGTCTAAGGAAGAAAAGCAAGCCGCTGAACAATGGCTGAAACGTATCCCTGATGACCCGGCGGGATTATTACGCCGCAAATTCAAATATCAGTATGACCAACGCGGTCAGCAATAAGCCAACCTAAGCTTTAGTCAAATCAAAATCTTATGAACGGAACCAAATTGTTTTTTAAAATTCTTTTGTTGATACCGCTTTTATTCGCTGGGTTATTGCCGGCTCAGGTATTCGCTGTAGACATTAGCGTTTCGGTGGATCGCAACCCTGTGAGTATGGATGAATCGTTCAAGATTTATTTTTTGGCCTCCGATACACCCGATGGTGAACCCGATTTTTCCCCGCTGGAACAAGATTTTACTGTGGTGAACCAAAGCCAAAGCAGCAGTTCATCTTGGGTAAACGGGCAGTATAGCAAGTCGGTGCGTTGGACGGTGGAAGCCATCGCGAAAAAGTCCGGGAATCTGGAAATCCCCGCAGTCATGTTTGGCCGTGATACCAGCAAACCGCTACCCATTGAAGTCAGCAAAAGCGGTGCAACCGACGATTCCGCCAAGTCTAACGAAGACTTGTATTTGCAAGTTAAAGTAACGCCAGAACAGCCTTATGTGCAGTCCCAGGTCATCTATACGGTTCGCGTTTATCGACGGGTTGAAATTACTCAAGCCAGCTTAGGCGAGCCTGAGCTCACCGATGCGGTAGTCGAAAAACTATCGCAAGATAGCGAGTTTAATACGGTGGTAAATGGCGTTTCGTATTTAGTTACGGAACGTAAATATGCTATTTTCCCACAGAAAAGCGGGGTTATGGCTATTAAGCCACTGACCTTAACCGCCGATGTGGTGGTTGATAATGGCGGCGGTGGACGTGGCGGCTTTGGTGGTTTTTTCGGCTCACCAATAACCCAAACCAAGCGGGTGTTATCAAATGAAGTTACTTTGAATGTTAAGCCTGTTCCTGCAAGTTTTAAGGGCAAACCCTGGCTAGCCGCCGAAAAGCTCGACTTAACCCAGGAATGGTCTGGCGACACACAACAAATGAAAATTGGCGAGCCCTTGACCCGAACCTTAACCTTAAAAGGGCAAGGCACAGCCGTTGGCCAATTGCCCGAATTAAATACTGTTAAAACCGATGCCAATGTAAAGGTTTACCCTGATCAACCGGTGTTAAACGAACAGAAGCTACCCGAAGGCATCACCTCTTCCAGACAGGAAAAAACAGCGATAATTCCGGCGAAAGCAGGTAAACATAGTCTGCAGGCCATTGAAATCCCCTGGTTTAACACCAAGACACAAACCATGGAAATTGCCAAAATTCCTGAAACAATAATCACCGTTCCTGGCGCAGTTGAAAATCAGCCAAATGCCACACTATTAACACCTTCAAAAACAGAAATAGCGCCTGTTACAACAGAAGCCAATTCCCCAATTGTATCGCCGTCAGGAATCAAACCTGATAACAACAGTTACAATAAATGGATATGGGTATCATTTTTTTTAGGCATGGGTTGGGCAGTAACTTTGGCTTATTTTCTGTTAAAAAAACCCAAACTCAAACCTGACGACAGCAAAGAACAAGAGCTATTCCGACAAGAGATCCGGCTGAATGAGACCATCAAACAACTTAAGGATGCTTGCGCCAAAAACGATATTCAAGCCGCGAAAAATGCACTGCTTACTTGGGGTAAGCAACAATTCAATGCGAACAACTTAGGGACCATTGCCATAAAGTGTGATGCCCGGTTACGGGATGAAATGATGGACTTAAATGAAGCGCTTTACAGCAAAAATGCTAACGCTTGGAATGGAAAAAAATTGTTTCAGGCGTTTAGCGAAAATAAAGCCCGTGCGAAAATTAATCAGAAGGAAGAAAGTGCGTTGGAACCTTTGCACCGCTTATGAGCGCTGTTGTTTTTGGTACTCGAACGCCATAAACAATGCCGCAATCGACCGAGCCTCGGTACATTCACCGGTTGCCAATAAACTGTTGATATCCGACAAACTCCAGGGAATGACTTCCAGTTCTTCCGGTTCATCACCGATAAGTTTTTCTGGATACAAGTCTGTAGCGATAATTATTTCAGTCATGTGTTCCAAATATGACGGCGCAATCGAAAATGAAGTCAAATGATGCAGGTTATTGGCACCATAGCCGACTTCTTCTTTCAACTCACGATTTGCAGCCTCTAAAAATGATTCGCCTGGATCAGTTTTGCCTTTGGGCAAACCGAGTTCATAACGATGAACGCCCGCCGAGTATTCCCTAATCAACAACACCGTATCATCATCCAACATGGGTACGACTAACACCGCACCACCCCCAGGGTTACCCCTTGCCAAGCGTTCATAATTGCGTTGTTCACCGTTGCTGAATTCAATATCCAATGATTCAATACGGAACAAGCGGCTGCTTGCAATCGTGGTTTTTTTTAGGATAATCGGTTTGTCAGCCATACTTTATTTATTGTTTGATTAAATTTAATATATCTTACTATGGTTAATTGGAAAGACATTGATACCGTATTACTGGACATGGATGGCACGTTATTGGATTTGCGGTTTGATAACCACTTCTGGCAAGAATTTGTACCGCTCAAGTTTGCGGAAAAAGAAGGGCTGTCAATTGAACACGCCAAAGCACATTTAACTCCACGTTTCAAAAGCAAGGAAGGTAGCCTGGACTGGTATTGCCTTGATTTTTGGAGCGATAGCTTGCAACTGGATATTGCTGGGTTAAAGGCTGAACTTGCCGAATTGATTGCAGTATTGCCCCATGTCAGCGAATTTTTAGAAAAGTTAAGCGCATCCCAGCAGCAGGTCTTGTTGGTGACAAATGCCCATCGCGATAGCCTGGATTTAAAAATGGCAAAAACTGGCTTACTTACATTTTTCAATGAGGTCATCAGTTCGCACGATTTCGGCTTGCCCAAAGAGCATAAGCAGTTTTGGTCTAATTTGCATGACCAGCACCCATTTGAAAAACAGCGCACCCTGTTAATTGATGACAGCCTACCTGTATTGAGGTCTGCACGTGACTTCGGGATAACGCATTTGGTATCGATCAGCCGCCCGGATTCAGGGATGCCTAAACGTGAGGCCGCTGAATTTCCGGCTATTGAGGACTTTCGGGAATTGATGCCGGGGCTTTAGTTTTGTGGTGGCTACCACCTTGGCTTTGGCTAGGCCGTTTACCGCGTTGGGCTGGCTTAAATTCTTTGGGCCTTCGCTCTGGCTTGATCACTTGCGCCAATAACTCTTTATCAATAGATTTGACCGGAATTTTTTGGCCTATGTATTCTTCAATATCTGGCATGGAATAGGCATATTCTTCACAGATAAAACTGATCGCCTCGCCGCTTGCGCCAAAGCGTGCAGTCCGCCCTATCCTGTGGACATAATCTTCCACATCTTGCGGCAAATCGTAGTTGATGACATGTGACACGTCGGGGATATGCAAACCACGGGCAGCAACATCCGTCGCAATCAACAGCGCAACCTCGTTTTCCTGAAAACTGTTCAACAATTTTTGCCGTTTGTCTTGCGGCACATCGCCACTTAAGGCGGCGGTTTTATAACCGTTGGCTTTCAGGGTGGCATCCAGCTCTTCAGCACAACGTTTGGTGTTGACAAAAATAATGCTGCGCTGAGGTTGGTGATGTTGCAATATTCCGACCAGCAAAGGAATTTTTTGGTCGTTGGCTGGGCAATAGGCACTTTGATTGATGGCTTTGGAAGTGACTTCCTCGGTTTCAATCTTCACCAAAACAGGGTTATACATGTGTTCATAAGCCAGTTCGGTCACCTTATAAGACAGTGTCGCCGAAAACAACAGATTGAGCCGCTTGTAGGGCTCTGGCATCCGCCGTAACAGATAGCGGATGTCCTTGATGAAGCCCAAGTCAAACATACGGTCCGCCTCATCCATTACGGTGACTTTAATATGCTCAAGCGAAAAAGCATTTTGCTTATAGAAGTCAATAATCCGCCCTGGCGTACCAATAATAATATCAACATTGGACTTAAACATATTCAATTGTTTTTGGTAATCCGTACCGCCGTATATCAAGGCAAACGTCAAATTTAAGCGCTTGCTTAACAGCACTGCATCTTTATGGATTTGGATGGCTAACTCGCGAGTCGGCGCCAGAATAATTGCCCTGGGGTATTTAATGACATTGGTTAGTACACGCGGCTTTGGGATTACGTTTTCAATTTCACCATCTTCGTTTTCTTCGGTCTCATCATCAAGATCGACCTCGTTTTCGTTTAAAAGATATTGAAAAGTCGCCAATAAGAAAGCGGCGGTTTTGCCGGTGCCTGTTTGTGCTTGGCCCGCAACATCTTTGCCGCGAAGCGCCAAGGGTAACGTTTTATCTTGTATAGGCGTGCATTGGTTAAATCCGGCATCCTTTAAACTAAGCAAAATGGATTCTGATAATTCCAGATTACTGAAACGGGTTTGAGTCAAATGATTGTTATCCATGCCTATAGAATACCGCAAAAACTGGCTTGGCTGAAAATTGATTGACTATGAAGATTAACCCACCTATAGTTTATTTTTTTAAAGTTGGAGAAAAAATGTGAGTGACTTAGTACTTCATATCAGCGATATTGATTTTAATGAAAAAGTCATTAACGCCAGCGGCCCTGTGTTAGTTGATTACTGGGCGGAATGGTGTGGCCCTTGTAAAATGATTGCGCCACTTTTGGATGACATAGCCAAAGAATATAACGGCAAATTAACTGTCGCGAAAATCAATATTGATGAAAACCCTAAAACTCCCCAGCACTATGGCGTACGTGGGATTCCAACATTAATGCTATTTGTGGACGGCGAAGTTGAAGGAACAAAGGTTGGCGCATTAACTAAGTCACAACTGGCAGCGTTTATTGACGGCTACCTTTAAATGTTAAACCGTAGACCCGTCACAAAAGAGTAGACGGGTCAAAAGACATAAGCTAAAATACATGTGTGTGGTTGAAGTATAATAATTTGAGCCCCACGTCCGAATCAAACCAGACCCCCATTTCCTTAAATTTTGTTACGCTTCCTTTATTAGCGCGTAATAATTTTCCTTAGTTATTTTCTTATGAACCTTACCGATTTAAAACAAAAACAAATAAGTGAAGTTATTGAAATAGCCGAGTCACTTGGACTCGAAAACGTTGCCAGATCACGAAAACAAGACCTTATTTTTGCCATTCTTAAAAAACAAGCTAAAGCAGGGGATGATATTTCTGGCGATGGTGTTCTAGAAATATTACAAGATGGGTTTGGTTTTTTACGGACGCCGGGCTGCTCATATCTGGCAGGCCCAGACGACATTTATGTCTCGCCCAGCCAAATCAGGCGTTTTTCACTTAAAACAGGCGACACCATTAGCGGCAAGATCAGACCGCCGAAAGACAACGAACGTTATTTTGCCATGCTTAAGGTTGATGAAATCAACTTTGAGCCGCCTGAAAACACCAAAAATAAAATCAATTTTTCCAACCTAACGCCGTTATTTGCCAAAGAACGTTTTGTCTTGGAACGCGGCAACGGCACCAGCGAGGACCTCACCGGCCGTATCATCGACCTGATTGCCCCCATCGGTAAAGGCCAACGCGGTTTAATCGTATCGCCGCCCAAAGCAGGTAAAACCATGATCCTGCAAAGCTTGGCTCAAGCTATTGCCGAACAAAACCCTGAGTGCTACCTGATCGTATTGTTGATCGACGAACGCCCCGAAGAAGTTACCGAAATGGAACGCTGTGTCCGTGGCGAAGTTATTTCCAGTACCTTTGACGAACCCGCCACCCGGCATGTGCAGGTCGCCGAAATGGTGATTGAAAAGGCTCGCCGTTTAGTTGAGCACAAACACGATGTAGTTATTTTGTTAGACTCAATTACCCGTTTAGCCAGGGCTTACAATACCGTTGTACCTTCTTCCGGCAAAATTTTGACGGGTGGCGTTGACGCCAACGCCCTGGAAAAACCTAAACGCTTCTTTGGTGCTGCCCGTAACATTGAAGAAGGCGGTAGCCTGACCATCATAGCTACAGCATTGGTCGATACGGGCTCACGTATGGACGAGGTTATCTACGAGGAATTCAAAGGCACAGGTAACATGGAGTTGCACCTGGATCGCAAAATTGCCGAAAAGCGGATTTATCCCGCTATTAATATTAACCGCTCCGGTACACGCCGTGAAGAATACTTAGTTGACCCAGACACCCTGCAAAAAACGTGGATCCTGCGCAAAATTCTCCAGCCTATGGATGAAACTGCCGCATCTGAATTTCTACTTGGCAAACTGAAAGATTTCAAGACCAATGCAGAGTTTTTCGACTCGATGAAACGCTAAACCATTTTTTTGACTTTCTAAAACATATGTCTGAATATCATCAGTTAATTTCTGCCTTAGTCTTAGGGGTTGTTGAGGGCTTGACGGAGTTTTTGCCGGTTTCTTCTACCGGCCATCTTATCTTAGCAGGACAACTGCTCAACTTTAATGACGACAAAGGTAAAGTCTTTGAAATCGTCATCCAATTTGCAGCAATTCTGGCGGTCGTTTGGGAATACCGTACCCGGCTTTTCCATACACTAGTCAGCTTGACCCGTGAGCGTACTTCACAAAGGTTAGCAATAAACCTTATCATCGCATTCCTACCTTCCGCCATTCTCGGATTTTTATTCCTAAAACAAATTAAAACATATTTGTTTAACCCTATAGTGGTGGCGTCTGCGTTTATTATCGGTGGTTTCTTGATCTTATGGGTGGAACGCCGTGAGCATACTGTCGTTGCTGAAACCATCGATGATATGACCTGGAAGGATGCTTTGAAAGTCGGGTTTGCACAAGCATTAGCCATGATTCCAGGGACTTCAAGGTCTGGCGCAACCATTATTGGTGGGCTATTTTTTGGCCTATCTCGCTTGGCTGCCGCTGAGTTTTCTTTTTTTCTGGCGATTCCGACGATGTTCGCCGCAACACTTTATGATGTTTACAAAAATCGTGATTTATTCAGCGCAGACGATATCGCTCTGTTTTCGGTAGGTAGCGCAGTATCTTTCATCAGCGCTTTTCTGGCTGTCCGGGGGCTTATCCGATTTATTAGTAAACACGACTTCACTGCGTTTGCCTGGTATCGCATTGCCTTTGGCGTTTTGGTTTTGGCATCAGCGCACTTGGGCTGGGTTGATTGGAGTAACCACTAGGTATTTCCACTAAGTATTAAACCTAAGCCGCAATACATTATACTACCTGCTTACAGTGTTTTTATAAGGTTTGGCTTTTGTATGGGATTCTTAGGTGTGAAATTTTTTTTCCTTGGCGTAGGCATATTGCTGGCTACGAGTTGCGCCGATACCTCCATGTCAACGGGCTCGTTATTCAGCACTCCTACACCGCCACGTCCCGCAGAAGAAATCCTCATCAATAACAGTGATTTCAATAAGCCCTATAAAATATTAGGGCCGGTACAATATACCTTGAGAAGCAGAGTTAACCTGCTATCTGATCAAATTGAATTCCGAGAAAAAGCAATTGATGCACTAAAAACTCAAACTTACTCGCAATTTGGCGATGCAGTGGATGCTATCATCGACACTAAAGTTGAGGAAAGCACAGTAGATAGTATTGAAGGTAAGTTTAGCGTTACCCGAATTCAAGGGCTTGCCATTAGCTTTCAAGACGAGACTGATCGGGAAGAAAAGTCTACTGCCAAACCGATTATGAAACGTAAGCATAAATCGGCAAAAAAAATCATAGTAATGCGGAAAGCAAAGCCCATGAAAAGAATTGCAGAAAAAGTTACAGACAAGGCCAAAGTTGAAGAAGAAGTTGAAATTTCGCCAACAGAAATGCTCAAGTAAAATTGATTAACATTGAGTTGTTCGGATTTATCTTATCCTTTTGCTTAGCTGAGGAATCCCTAAACTCAAAACAGAGATTCCTCAGGTAGCTAGTTCTACGAAGGAGCACAGGAAGCGTAACGTGACTGGAGCGGAGCACGACAACCCCCGGATAGCCGTAGGGTCGGGCGTTTTGACGGAGTTGTAGCGGAAGCGGAGTTAAAATGCAAGGCCATCCGGCACGGCGTCATATATGGCCTACCCCGTATAGCAAGACAACTTTCGTTCATGACAAAAAATATATTGCTGCCATATATCCATATATGGACACCTATATGAACGTCTCCCGTTTGTGCAAGCAAAAATCACTTTTGGTTGGTACGACTGTACACGTATATTCGGTCACAAAGTTGAATATTTCGACTTTGGCCATAATGGGTTATTCGCGCGTTTACCCCTAAATCGGCCTCTCGTGCTCTGAGGCACACCGGATATATCAGGGTTTGTAAACGCCGGTTCGACCTGTTTACCATCAGTTGTTGTTGCTTTACAATCGTGGATGAATTTTTCCTATTATCTCAACCTGCTTGGGTTTGACAGCTTGCTTTCGAACTCAAGCAGGTTTGCCTTCCGGCAGGAAATCAATCTCTTTGGTCAACAAGGCCTACACAATACGTGCGTTCTTGTAAGCCAGTGTAACAGCCGCAATATTTTTATTGCGTCGACTGCATAAGTTTTGTATCCAGGGACTGCGCGGATCCTTTTTGTTATCTGACACCTTCAGTACCGCCCTCGCGCCAAGAATCAACATTGTGCGCAGATAACTGCCTCCCCGCTTACTGATACCCAGCAGCGTCTGCTTGCCACCAGTAGAGTGCCGTTTAGGCACCAGGCCTAACCATGCAGCCAGTTCCCGGCCATTTTTGAAGACCGATATGTCGCCAATGGCGGCGACTAAGGCAGTTGCCGTGAGCAAGCCCACACCGGGGATTGCCAACAGGAACTGGCAATCATCATGCCCGGCACTCAGCGCAACCAACTTTTGTTCCAGCGCATGAATGCGTTTCTCTAAATGAACTAATTCATCGTACAGCTCACTGAGCAATTCCCTAAATAAGGCGCTTAAAACGTTTTCCGCGTCTTCGAGAATACTGGGTATGGCTTTTCTGGCATGACTGATCCCTTTGGGGATCACTATGCCATATTCCAATAATAGCCCCCGCACCTAGTTTGCTTAGGCGGTTCTTCTGGCAACTAACTGGCTACGGATACGATGCAAGCTTTGTAAGTCTTGTTGTGTTAGGCTCTTGGTCGGGACAAAGCGCATCGCCGGACGCTGGACAGCTTCGCAGATGGCTTCAGCATCAACAGCATCGTTTTTGTTGGATTTGACGTAAGGCTTCACAAACTGGGGTGCTATCATTCGGGCGCAAGGGCCCAACTGCGTAAACTGGCGTACCCAATAATGCGCGCCGCCACATTCCTCAAGCCCAATCAGACAAGGCGGCAGATTGGCAATAAACACGCTTAATTGGCTTCATTCGCAAGATAACAAGGCCCTGCCCGTCCACGCCATGCAATTGAATGCTTTGTTTCGCCAAATCAATGCCCAATACTTTTAATTCTCCAGCTTCGTTCGTTGCGTTATTCTCTTTCATCGCCTTACCTCACTATTGTATTGATGTTGTTAAAAAAACATCATGGCCTATTCTAGGCTAGGTAGAAAGTGGGGTAGGCCAACCCATTAAGTCATTTGGGCAGCCTTGATGTGCAGCATACCGGAGGGGAGTTGTGCATCACGGCGAACCGAGGACGAATCCGGGCAGCCGAAAGCATTGGCGGTCGCGTTAAGTTTTTGCCGCTTGCTTGGGCTGGGATGCCCAAAACAAGCTTTCCCAAAAATAGCGACTCTCTTTATTGAAATAAAGTGAAAATTATTTAGCTTTGCAACTTGCGACTACCGAGGCGCGTAGCGTGTATGTACGCTTAGTTGTATTGTAGCTATAAATATTACCTCTGACTGATCTGTTTTTTATAAATGCCGCAGAAATCGGAGTTGCACCTGCTTTAATATCAGCAGGGTTACTATCAAAATCATATTCCAACTCACCAGAAATAGGGCGTTGAAATGCCCTAGAAAAAACTGTAGCCGTCCCTGACCTAACAGATGCCCGGTAAACTCCAGACGCAAAGCCCCGGCCATCAACAGAAATTTTTGACCGTCCGCTTCTTACTTCACATTTTGCATCTATAGCTGCAGCGTTCGCATCCCCTAAGATTGCCAAGGTAATAGCTAATACTGATGACGCAATGCAGGCTATTTTTTTTATGTTCATTTCATTTCTCCACACTAAACAATTTATTTGACCGGTTAACCATTAACCAATCCAAAATGGCGTTATTGATTTTGATTCAATACAACTGTTTATTACGGAGATTTGAAAAAAGGTTCACCCAGAAAAATAAAAATTTTCTTAACGCACATGGACAAATTTTTCTGAAATATTTTTACTAAGAAACCACTGCTAGGGTTTGGGCGGCACATAGCCTTCGGGCATTTCTGTATGCCCCTCAAATAAAAATTTTTGCCGCTCCTCCGCCAAAAAAGCCCTTGCTTTAGGCTCGTAGCTTGCAAGCCGGTACTCATTTATCAACATGGTTTGCCGAGTTAACCATTCTTCCCAGGCTTGTTTGGATATGTTCTCAAAAATCTCTTCACCTTTCTGACCAGGAAATGGGGGCTGACCCAAGCCTTCAGCTTGCTTACCTAACTTCACACAATTCACTATTCTAGCCATTTCGCGTTCTCCTTATTCATTATATGCATGTGTAATAATTTTTTAATTGGGGCGGGCAGCCCTATGTCGATTTTTTGAGCCGAAAACCAAACTAAATGATCACTTTCGGCAGCGGAATTAACATTAGTTTCAACATCAAGAAATAGGGGGATAAAATCCAAATGATAATGTGAAAATGTGTGCCGTTGCCTATCCCCAAGTTGCTGATGTATTATCTGCAAATTTTGGCTGCTACACCAATCCAAGCTGGAATCCATGCAGGGACTTTCTGGTAAACTCCATAATCCACCCCAAATTCCAGTCGGCGGCCTTTTTTCTAACAGAATTTCACCATGTGCGTTACGTAAAACCAACATTAGGCACTGCTTAATTGGCAGAGCTTTAGTTAATTTTGGTGTCGGATAGTCATTTACCTCACCAATTGCCCAAGCCATACACATTTGATTTAGAGGACAACTTTCACACGCGGGATTTCTACGAGTACAAACCGTTGCACCCAAATCCATAATGGCTTGGGTGTAGTCAGCACTTCGCTTAGCTGGCATCAGCGTAGCGCTAACTTTCCATAGTTGTTTTTCAACCGCACTATTTCCAGGCCATCCATATATCATCAGCAAACGTGTTAACACCCTTCTTACATTCCCATCCAAAATCGGGGTACCCGTATTAAAAGCGATACTCAATATTGCCCCAGCGGTGGAGCGTCCTATTCCGGGCAATTCAAGTAATTCCGGCAAATTATCGGGAAATTGGCCTCGCGCCTTAATAAGCTGGGCTGTCTTATGTAAATTACGGGCGCGGGCATAATAGCCTAATCCAGACCACAATCGTAATACTTCATCTACAGGCGCTTGCGCCAAACCATCTATAGTTGGAAATTTTTCGGTAAATGCCTGAAAATAAGGGATAACCGTTGCTACTTGAGTCTGCTGTAACATGGTTTCAGAAAGCCACACCCGATAAGGTGTAATTGGATGCTGCCATGGCAAATCTTTACGCCCATGCTGGTCAAACCAAGCGAACAAATTTTGTTGAAAGTGTTGCAGAATTAAATCTAAATGCGCTTGCTGAAGGTCATTTTTACATATCGTCATTATAATTGGTCGCTTACTGCACCCTACTAAGGGTCTCTACATTAATTTTACCGCGATTTGAAATTAGCCTAAAGTGTATATCTTTCATGGTTACACCTTTAACCGTAAGTTGGCTGGCGCGAAATTTACCATCAAGATTAAGTCGCTTTAGGTCATCGCCAAGTGGAGCCGGTAGTTTAAAAGCAATACGCGGCGATACTTGAGAAGCCAACATGTCAGGACGTTCTTTATCCCCAAAATAACGCTCAAGGTTTAGCTTATCGGCAGAGATATCGTATGACAACTTAGGCTTCTTAAAATTGTTAACCTTAAGCTTACCTGAAAAATAGCTGCTATCTAGCTTGCCATATAACTGATTGATTTCGGACACTTCTAAATTGGCATATAATCTAAACGTAGCCGCTAACTCTGTTACTGCATTATCATCTCGCGTTACCGGTAATGACACTCTCCAACGCGTAGCAACCTGTTTTGGATAGAATTTGACAATATTAACTACAGCGCTTGCCGAAGGTTTTGTCATGGCCTTTACAACACTAAGCCCACTGACTAGAACTTTAAGTTCACCAATTTGAAATTCTAATGCAGGAATGCCCATCTTCTGCTGGGTAAAATTTATTTTGGCTTTTGGCAGCTGGAGACTATCAAATAAGGCTTCCATCGAATTTTGGGGCTGAAAACCATGTAAGACTAAGCGACTATCAGTGATTACTAATTCTTCAAACCTCCCATCAATAGCAATAATCCCGTTCCAGGCTAACTTTGCTGGATTGTTAAGCGAACGGCCTTGAATTTCCATTGAAACTTCATTAAGTACTGGGCTACCAACACCAATATTTGTACTATGCACATGTACATTACAAAAAAAAAATCGATCACCAGCTTGCTGGTTATCCCATAGCACCTGCGCATTTTCAATTGAAAATTTTTTATATTGACCGGAAATATACCAGGTTTACCCTGATCGCCTTGATTTATTGGGTTAACATCAACCCGATTAAATTGCTTTAAAAAATCCTGCCAATTAGTTTTACCTTGTTTATCCGTAATAAAGTTTAGTGTTAGGCCTTCAAAAAACCAGATTATTAATGTTAATTTTCTTACTTAACAAAATAGCCAGCCAATCAACTGCAACATCCAATTTATCGAAATTGACAAATAAGGGCTCCAGAAAAGGTCGGTTATTTTTTATCCCAACTTTTGTTGCTTCTAGCTTAATCGCAGGGAAAATAGATAACTCAAGGTCACCATCAAAGTTAAGTTCATAGCCGATTTTTTCACTCAATATGGACGCAAAATGAGCTTTTAAGGTTTGGCTGATTAAGGAGAATTGGAAAAATGACCGAGATAGCCAATAAAAAAATACTACCCATATCAATTTGCGGAGCAATGCTTTCTTCATAGCTGATGGTAATAGCAGCGGAACAGGTTAATCCGGAGGTATTTTTTGAAATATCTAAACTTATTATTTCATTCGCAGAATCTTACTATTAACTCAATCTTACCTTTGATTTAAAAGAGATTAAGATAATTGCCGCGTGTATAATCCGATTACAATTGTATGGGTTTAGGCTGCATCCTTAAAAACCGTAAAATTTAAATTAAAAAATATAATAAAAAACTAATGTGGAGGAAGCTATGTTACTGATCGCAAAAATAGTCGCTTTGGTTGTGGTTATTTGGTTTTATACAACCGCCGATAAACTCGGGGAACCACCAATTAAATGGGCGATAATAGGCCTGATCGGCTATGTGATTACTTGGCTGTTAATTGACAAAACCGTAGCCTCAGCACTATCGGCAGCCCTTGCAAAAAAAGGTTCTGCTGATTTTTTTGTTGACCAAATTCCATCGTTGGCTGGCTTGGCTGCCGCACACTTTATAAGAAAAAAACTAGTTAATGATGCCAGCAAAGCCAAATAAAATAAGAGGTGACGCACGGTTTCAGCCATGCGTCACCAACTGAGGGCTTTATAACTTATCTGCGTTTTTATCCAAGTATTCCGCCACACCGGAAGGACTTGCTGTCATTCCTGCATCCCCTTTAGTCCAGCCAGCTGGGCACACTTCGCCATGAGCTTCAAAAAACTGGAGCGCATCAATCATACGCAACAACTCATCCATATTCCGGCCTAACGGCAGATCATTAACAACTTGGTGGCGTACTGCACCCTCGCGATCAATCAAAAACGTGCCACGATAAGCAACAGCTGGGCTAACTGCTTCAACATCATAATCTTTACAGATTGTGTGCGCCATATCTGCTGCCATCGTATAACGCACAGGACCAATACCACCTTTATTTACTGGGGTATTGCGCCACGCATTGTGGGTAAAATGTGAGTCGATTGAAACGGCAATCACTTCAACACCCCGGCTTTTGAACTCCTCCATGCGATGATCCAAAGCAATCAGCTCGCTCGGGCAAACAAAGGTAAAATCCAGTGGATAAAAGAAAATGACGGCATATTTGCCTTTAGTCGCTGCCGAAAAACTAAATGAATCGACAATTTGACCATCGCCCAATACGGCAGGCACAGTAAAATCAGGCGCTTGCTTACCAACTAATACACTCATTAAATATCTCCAAATTTCAACTAAATTAAAGCAATCTTATAACCTTAACAACCTTATTTAATCCTACTTATTAAATAAGGCCATAAGTCCATTTTACACCAAAACACTAGGAAATTGCCCAAGAGCAAAATTTTGCTTGATTTTCTCCAAACTTGATCCATAATTTGTAATCATAAGATTACAAAAATAGTGGCTATACTGTACATTTATATTACAGTTTGGTTTGTGTAATCACGTCCCATTAAATTTTTTTCGAGATCGAAAAATGGAAAAAAATAAGCATATTACTGAGCCTGATGTCTTTGGTTTTCAAGTTAGAATCGTCAGGCGCGGCAAAGAGAGTAGCCGTTATTTTTCCCATAAATTATGGGGCAGTAAAACCAAATCTTTAAAAGCAGCTATCACTTGGCGAGATCAAATGTTGGTTGCGTTAAAAGGCAGTAAAACCCGCTTCCTTAAACCTCCCAAAAACAAAACAACGACTGGTGTCACTGGCGTGTCCAGAACTATAAAATTCGACCACAGGAAAAGCAAAAGTTATCTGTGTTACACCGTATTTTGGGTTTGTGATGGCAAATCAAAAAACAAGACTTTTCAGGTTGGTAATGTTGAAAGCGTTACGTCGGATGACGAGTTACACGCTTTCCGAACCGCACGTTTATTCAGAAGCTGCTATGAACATGCAATAGACAACGACCTGCCTTTTCACGAAGAAGTTTTCAACGGTTGGAAAAAAGCTCGCATGTACGAAAATGAAAACCTAAAGGCTGTATCTTAAAAAATACGGAGATGTTGGTTTCGTTCATGAACGGCTAAATGACATGAAAAGGAACCAACACATCATCACTTTTACTGATGCAATTATTGAAGATACTCTCACCGATAACGCGATGAACTTACAGAACTTGTTTATTGTGCATATATGGCAGCAAGTGATAAGTTTCAGATTTGGCTTGATTAAACAACCCATCTGAAATCTCTTAAGACGATTCGAATTACAAAAAACGACCTGATAACGTTAGCCTTGTATTTTTCTCTAATGTTGATTAGAGCATTATGGGATTGAATAGCCATATATTTGGCGCAGCTATTTTACTAGCTAATAAAAACGCCCCTGTATTCCCGTCAAAGTAACTTAGATAAACTCACCCTCACTAAAAATAATTGTACTAAGTGATCTAATACGAAGGAAGCTCTTCAAATCCACTGCCTTCTAATGGTATATTGCGCCATACGATGAAGTGTGTGGCTCACAATAATAACAATGGGAGTAGTACAATGAATACTGAAGGCGTCGACGAATCAAAGCGCCAGTTTCTAACTTCGGCTTTGACCGTTGTAGGTGCTGTCGGCACGGGTTATCTTGCCGTTCCTTTTTTGGCACAAATGCAACCCAGCGTCAAAGCGATGGCGGGGGGGGCTCCGGTTGAAGTTGACCTAAGCAAAATGGAACCCGGGCAATTATTAAGGGTAGCTTGGCGCGGCAAACCGGTTTGGATACTTAATCGAACTCCCGCAGCTTTATCAACCTTAACCCCGTTGGAAAGCCAGCTAAGCGACCCGCAATCAAACGATTCCATACAACCGAATTCAAGTAAAAACCAGGGGCGTTCGATAAAGCCAGAGATTTTTGTTGCTATCGGCCTTTGCACCCATTTGGGCTGCTCGCCAACATTCCGTCCCGAAGTCGCACCACACGACCTCGGCTCTGATTGGAAAGGTGGTTTTTTCTGCCCTTGTCACGGATCAAGATTTGACTATGCGGGACGAGTCTATCGCGGCGTACCCGCGCCGACAAATTTGGAAATCCCTCCCCATTATTACGTGTCGGATACATTGCTATTAATCGGCGAGGAGAAACAAGCATGAAAACTAGTCGGGTTACCCTATGCGCTAATTGGTTTCTGGATCGTTTTCCAGTAACCAAGTTATGGAACGAACACATGGCGCATTATTACGCGCCGAAAAACTTTAACTTCTGGTATTTCTTTGGTTCGTTAGCCCTTTTAGTCTTGGTTAATCAGTTCATAACCGGCATTTTGCTAACGATGAATTATAAACCGGATGCAAAACTGGCTTTTGATTCCGTCGAATATATAATGCGGGATGTTAACTGGGGATGGCTGGTTCGCTATATGCACTCCACCGGCGCCTCGGCCTTTTTTATCGTGATTTATCTCCATATGTTCAGGGGTTTAATCTACGGCTCTTATAAGCAACCCAGAGAATTGATATGGATCTTTGGTATGTTACTTTTTGTGGCGTTGATGGCAGAAGCCTTTATGGGCTACCTTTTACCTTGGGGACAAATGTCCTACTGGGGTGCACAGGTCATTATTTCGTTGTTTAGCGCTGTGCCCTTTATTGGGGATGATTTGTCACTGTGGATTCGGGGCGATTACGTAGTTTCTGACGCAACGCTTAATCGGTTTTTCGCTTTTCATGTGATCGCAGTACCTTTAGTGTTGGTAATGCTGGTTTTCTTTCATATTGTCGCATTACATGAAGTAGGCTCCAATAATCCCGATGGCGTTGAAATCAAAAAATATAAAGATGAAAAAGGTATTCCTTTAGATGGCATACCGTTCCATCCTTATTACACTGTCAAAGACATCGTAGGGGTAGCGGTATTTTTAATTTTCTTCGCTACGGTTATTTTTTATATCCCCGAAATGGGCGGCTTCTTTTTAGAGGCAGATAACTTCGAGCCAGCGAATTCGCTAAAAACTCCGGAACACATTGCACCATTGTGGTATTTCACCCCATTCTATGCAATTTTAAGGGCAGTTCCCGATAAATTTGCGGGGGTAATTGCCATGTTCGGTTCTATCGGAGTCTTGTTTGCCTTACCTTGGCTAGACCGTAATCCAGTAAAATCTATACGGTATCGCGGTGCAATCTTCAAAAGGGCTTTGTTTCTTTTTGTAGTCAGTTTTTTTGTATTGGGCTATCTCGGCACTCAACCAGCAACACCGACAGCAACAATATTTGCTCGAATATTTTCCGTAATTTACTTTGGGTTCTTCCTGTTGATGCCTGTATATAGCCGTTGGGAAAAAACAAAACCAGTGCCCAAACGAGTGACTACACCGTTATCACCAAACGACTGGATTCCAACATTAAAATCCGCTTTCGATGAGATGACGATAGTTAAGCCTGTTGTACAAAATCCGGATAACCACCACGCGCTGTATATTTCTTCCGAGTTCCAAAGGGCACCAAACCCCAAAGGCATACTTAATGTGCTTATTCGGGTGGTTAAAAAACTGAAAGCGAGTCTCGATTGATTATGAAAACTATTACTATTTCATTACTGTTGTTAGCTTTATCTCAAGGCGTTGCCGCTGAAAGTGGCGTAGAATTACAAAGTGCTAACTTTGACCCTGAAGATCGCGGCGCTGTTCTCCGTGGCGCCAAACATTTCGTAACTTATTGCTTGGGTTGCCATTCAATCAAACACATCCGTTATCAGCGTATAGCAAAAGATTTCGGGTTGGATGAAAATAAGATATTAGGTGAAATCGCCCCACAAGGCGCCAATGTTTACGAGCAAATGCATAGTGCTATGAATGCTCACGATTCCGAAAAATGGTTTGGCGTCCAACCACCGGATCTCTCGTTAGTATCCCGCACCCGCAATTCCGATTGGCTTTATAGCTACCTAAAAAGTTTTTATTCCGACCCTAAAAAGCCATTAGGTACAAACAACGCCATATTTAAAGATGTTGGTATGCCAAATGTTTTTTGGCAAATCCAAGGTGAGCAGGTACCCACGTTTAAAACCGTTGACGGTCAAGAACAAATTGACGAATTGGTTCTCGAAAAATCAGGGATACTTTCTGAAGAAGAATTCGATACCATGGTCAACGAACTTGTCAATTTTCTTGTTTATGTCGGTGAACCCGTCAAGCTTGAAAGGGAACGCTTAGGAAAATATGTATTATTTTTCCTAGGTATGTTTTTGCTAATCGCTTATTTACTTAAAAAAGAATACTGGAAAGATGTTGACTAGCTAGGATAAGGAATAGGGATGTTCCTACGGATACTACACGCTTCCGCCTTGGAACAGCATGAACACGCTCCCGTGTTATAATTCGTGGTTTTTAATTAGCTTGCTTATTTTTAAGAGGTTGTATTCGTGGCAAATATTTTCTCTCGTCGTTCGGTCATGACGCTTTTTTCACCCCCCAATTGTCCTATGAGCCATGCTGTACGGCTTGTTTTACAAGAAAAAGCTATTGTGGCAGAAGTCGAGTATTACGATCCTGAAAACCCACTAGAAGAATTGTTGGAATTGAATCCAACGGGAGTAACACCTACGCTGGTGGAAAGGGACTTGGTACTGTACGACTCGCGCATAATTATGGAATATCTAGATGAGCGGTTCCCTCATCCACCTTTGCATCAAATGGATCCTGTGTCCCGTGCGAATGCAAGAATGCTTATCAAGCGGATTGACCAAGATTGGTACCCTTTATTGGATGAAATTGTTACCCATGGTGATAAAAAAGCAGCGCGGGCAAAAAAAATGCTTAGAGAAAGCCTAGTTGCCGCTGCGCCAATTTTTGCTGATCGACCTTTTTTTATGAGCGAGGAATTTTCACTTATTGATTGCGCCTTAGCACCGCTGTTATGGCGATTGCCTGCGGCAGGTATTGATGTTAGTACCCCTAACAATGCCATTATTATTTATGCCCAACGCATTTTCCAACGCCCTGCATTCAAAAGCAGTTTAAGTGAAACTGAAAAAGACTTAGCTGAAGCGTCAAAATGACATCGCTAAAACCTTATTTAATTCGGGCGGTTTACGACTGGATTTTAGATAATGATTTCACGCCGCATTTATTGGTTAGCGCCGAACATAACCAGGGGAATTTACCGCAAGGGTTTATCGAAAACGGCAAGATCGTTCTTAATATCAAGCCCCAAGCGGTAGAAGCCCTTTCGTTAGGCAACAGGCTAATAGAATTTAATGCCAAATTCGGTGGCAAACCTATGCAACTCATGGTGTCTATCAATGCGGTTATGGCTATTTATGCCAAAGAAAACGGTAAGGGGTTGGTCTTCGATCCAGAACCGGTAATTGCCGTAAATGAAAGTCCGCCAGAAAGCCAACCACCATCGGGTAAACCCACATTACGGGTCGTGAAGTAATACGGCACAAACCCAAAAACACGCAGCGGCTAATCAATACGGCTGCGAGGCAAAATAAAATCTGTCGGTAATTTTTCGGATGAGTGTAAGCCTAAAATTTGGTGGTTAGCGGCTTGGCTGGCGTAAGCCCGTATAATGATATCCCTCAACCCATCGACTAACGCGTAGCTATCCAGCTCAGATAAGCTTACCCATTTAGCTTCGGCAACATCGCTTTGCGCAGTAGGAATAGAATTCTCACCTTCTACAAGTTTAACGAAGAAATCGATGATGACGTAATGGAAACCTTCCAGCTTTCTTTCCACCACAGCAACAACATTAACAACGGCAACTGTGACGCCAGTTTCTTCAAGGATCTCCCGCTGGCACGCTTCTGCCAGAAATTCGTCGGGTTCTAGTTTTCCACCTGGAATTGACCAAAAGCCACTTGCTGGGGCTTGATTGCGTTTTATTAATAAAACTTCATCGTGCTTGTTGAAGACAATTCCGCCCACCCCAATAGTCGGCACAGGGGGCGCCATAAAATCATGTTTGGTCATTATTCGATTAAATTTTGATTATCTCTTTGCGCAATTGGTTGTATATTAAGATTATCATATTACGATGAAATCCAATTTATTATCGCCTGATAGTTAATAACCAGGCAGTTAAATTTTGACGAGGTCTCTCATGCGTTTATTAAGGAAACTATTTACTCTGTGGTTAACTCTTACCTGTTGTGTTACGGCAATTAAGGTAAGTGCCAATGAATTGGCTACTGTTGAACAGAAAGCAGCAACATGCTTTAGTTGCCACGGGGACAAAGGTAAAAGCACTAATCCACAATTTCCCAGTTTGGCTGGGCAGCAGTCGGTATATATTGTTAACCAACTAAATGCCTTTAAATCCGGAGAGCGTATAAACGCTGCGATGCAATCCAAAGCAAGCCAATTGACTACAGAAGATATAAATAACTATGGGGCTTATTTTGCTGTTCAGCAACCTGTTAAAGCAGGTGGAGATGCCAATTTGGCGCAAGCGGGTAAAAGTAAAGCAAGCATGTGCCTAGGTTGCCATGGCAATTCGGGGGAAGGCAATGGTCAGTTTCCACGGCTGGCAGGACAACATCCTGATTACTTGACGCAACAATTAAAAAACTTTAAAAATGCTTCCAGACACAACGGTATGATGCAGGCAATATCAAGTTCACTTACCGAAGAAGACATAAAAGGATTGGCTGCTTATTTCAGCTCTCTGTAGGTTATAAATTTTCAATACAAAAAAGGCGGGGTATCCCGCCTTTTTTATTGGTAAAAACCGAGAACGGCTGACTTGAAAAAGCTAAATAGTTTATTATTAACGCATTAAATTTAACGTTCTAAAAAAATTACAACAAATGAACCATTCAGCCAATATTTCCTCTGACCGCAGCATCGCACTCGTCTTATTGTTCGCAACCACCTTGTTTGCCAGTGCAGCACTTATGTTTGTGCTACAACCTATGTTTGGCAAAATCCTATTGCCTTTACTTGGTGGCTCGCCTGCGGTTTGGAATACTTGTATGGTGTTTTACCAAAGTATTTTGTTTTTTGGGTATTTATACGCTCATTATCTATCTACCCGGTTAACCCATCATAAACAAATAATGATTCATCTGGCTATTATCGCCGTCAGCTTTTTAGCACTGCCAGTCGGGTTATCGGATAATGTAGCGCCACCTACCGAAAGCAACCCTACATTTTGGCTATTAGGGACACTGCTCGCTGCCATTGGTTTGCCGTTTTTTGTAGTGTCAACCACCGCGCCACTGATGCAAAAATGGTTTGCGGATGTCGGTCATCATACGAGTAATGACCCCTATTTTTTGTATGCCGCAAGTAACAGCGGTAGCTTGCTCGCCTTACTAAGCTACCCCTTTTTACTTGAGCCAAATATTGGCTTGGCGAACCAAAAATCGTTTTGGAGCATCGGCTTTGCTTTGCTGTGTTTACTTATTTCCGGCTGTGCTTTTGCCTTATGGAAGGTAAAACAAAGCGGTGTTACTGATGAAGCAGATGATACGCAACACGAAGAACTAAGCCTTCAAACTAAGCTGCATTGGTTGGCGCTAGCTTTTGTGCCGTCTAGTTTGTTATTGGGACTTACCACCTTTATAAGCACTGACATTGCCTCAGTTCCATTACTGTGGGTTGTCCCGTTAACTTTGTACCTACTCTCTTTCGTCATCGTCTTTTCAAAATGGCATGGCCAGATCCATCCTTTGGTAATTAAGCTGCAACCTATCGTATTGCTGCCGTTTCTCGCCTATTCGTTTATCAACCCAGCGGTATTACCCTATTGGCTTGACCTATGTTTACACCTGACAGCATTTTTTCTGGCAGTGATGGTGTGTCATGGCGAACTCGCCAGATTAAGACCCAGTACCAAGCATTTAACAACATACTACTTAATCATGTCGTTTGCAGGCATGTTGGGCGGCATGTTTAACACCTTTGTTGCCCCGTTTATTTTTAATGCTGTCTACGAATATCCATTGATGATTATTGCCGCACTCCTATTGCGGCCTGGCCTAAAACTATCATTAGGCCAGAGCAATAAAAACTGGTGGCGGCAAATAATACTACCGGTGGTGTTATTAATTATTGGCTTGGCAATATTCTTTGCTGTTGATAATTTGCCAGAGTATTTGGACTCTATTGGTGTTGGCTTAATCTTGGTGGCAGGGTTAACTTATGCATTCAGAAACCGACCCCTTACCCTAGCTTTATTGACCGGATTATTGATTTTATTTACCTTTGGATTGCATGGTTTACTGACCAATACCTTATACCAAGAGCGTACTTTTTTCGGCGTGTTGTCTGTCCGTGAAAGCGTCTTGACCAATGAACAAAACCAACCGGAGAAATATCGGGAATTTTTCCACGGCACCACCAAGCACGGTGCACAGCGTTTAAGCGCTAATGATTCGCGCACACCGTTAACTTATTTCAGCCGCCCCGGCCCAATCGGTCAGTTTTTTACCGAATTTGACAAAATTAACGACAACTGGGAAATCGGCATCGTCGGCTTAGGTGCAGGCACACTATCGTGCTATACCAAAGCTCAGCAGACATGGACATTTTACGAACTGGATCCGTTAGTTGTGGACATTGCCAGCAATCCAAAATACTTTACTTACATTAGCCAATGCAATCCCAAAATGACGATGAAAGTTGGGGATGCCAGATTATCGCTCGAAAAAGAGCCAGACCATAAATTCGATCTGTTTATTATAGACGCATTCAGCTCCGATTCGATCCCCACCCACCTCCTCACTCAAGAAGCTATAAAGCTATATTTCAAAAAAATAAAACCTGGCGGCATACTCGCATTGCACATTACCAACCGGCATTTAGCGCTTAAAAAAGTGCTATCCGATCATGCCAAACAGCTCCAATTAGAGGCTTTAATACAGGAATTCAAACCTCAACAAGATATCCCTTTAGTTGTTGCTACCGACTGGGTTGTGATGGCTCAAAAACCCGAAACACTAGAAGCTTTAAAACAAAGCCAGTTGGGGAATTGGCAAAAGCTCCCCTTGTCTTTCGATATTAAACCGTGGACGGATGATTTCACTAATATAGTTACTATCTGGAAATAACGAAATTTTTAAAATGGACTATTATTTAGTTACATTGTCAAAAATTCGACGCTATGGGTGTGTTACGCCGCACTCAGGTAACACTATTAGAAGATTATTAGCCAAGCAGTGGGTTAAAAAAGTCAATTCGCTGCGCAACTGGGTTAGGGGAAATCGGGGAAATTTAAGTGAATTCAATGTTATTACGGCCTTATCGAAAAAATTTAACTTCCCACGGACTAATCTACCTAGCGGGTGAAGAGCAGCCAATTACTGTCAAAAATATATCCATAACTGGAGTATTAGCCCAACTTGATAGCAAAGTCGGTAAAAACGATATTAAAGAAATTTTTAATACACTGTTAACCTCGACCATTATTGATATTTATCTTCCAGAGATGCGATTAGCAGGGGAAGTTGAAGTTATTCGTGTAGATTTGCAAGATAACCATATTTTGTTGGCCTTAGAGTTTAAGAATGTAAATTACGACATCAACGACTTACTCTACAAAAGGAAAGCTTACCGGAAAAACCTACCCGGACCAGGCCATATCTTATTCAATGGCGAGTATATGGATTTCAATGCGGTTAATGTATCCGTCGATGGCATCATGATACACATCGAAGATAGTGTGTATGTCGAACCGGGCTTAATCACAGTCTTCGAGTTTAGGCGCTTAGAGCTTGATGGGGAAATAAAAGTGATTTGGGCAGACCACATGCCGGATGGCGGTACATTAATCGGACTGCAGTATGTCCATATGAGAAAAGTATCTATCAAAGGCATACCTGAATTTTCTTGGCCTAGAACAGCGTGACCAAAAAGCTAGATTTTATTCGGGTCTTTTACCCAAAGTTAACTATCAATAGCATTCTTGTGCCTATATAAAACTGAAGAGCGGTTTTGTTTTGGTGAAGCAGCGAATTGCTCTATTGGAATCAATATACGATGTCCCAAACCTAGTTTTTGCCGCCGTTTCAATTTATTAATTTCCCGCAGTGACATCTCGCTAACCCCATAAGATTCTACAATAGATTTCAGCGATTCCCCTTTATCCAAGTAATGAACCGCCAGATAGCCCTGCCTTTTTGATGACGCATTGGTCGTGATAGTATCGGGGGTCAACTTAATGCCGGACTGGCTGAGTTGGTGTTTTGGCATCTCATCAACAGTAATAGCCAACAAGGGTTGTTGGAAATTAAACGAGAATAATTCGGGTACACTATCCTTGCTTAAATGCGAAAATAAATAATCGTCTGACGACTTACTTTCATTGTAAGTTTCGCCAGTACGTGCCATGAACGCCAGGCTTTCATGTAACTGGTTTGCATTTGATATGGGCATCAATAAGTTGAATGGTTTACGGCCAGTTACTTCAGATTTTAGGAAAGCCGGATTTAAAAAACCGAATTCATCACCGCTAAAATTTGCTAACTTAGCAATAGTTGACAGTTTTTTATCAACTAAATGGTTAATGTCGAATTCATGGTCAATATGAACCTTAATAAAATAAGGTTCGTTTTTCACTGGCCTAAGCTTTAAACCATACCGACCAGGATTAGAAAATATAGTGGATAACGCTAATAACCTGGGGACGTAGTCTTGTGTTTCAGCCGGCAAGGTTAACGACCAATAATCGGTATCTAACCCATCAGCCAGATTTTTTGCAATCGCCGCATCAACATTGCCTGGCCCACAGTTATATGCCGCCAAGGCCAGCAGCCAGTCACCGTGATAACGGTCACGCAACCCAGAAAGAAAGCGTATAGCGGCGTGCGTAGCGGCAGTAATATCCAACCTGGCATCATAATAAAGATTTTGCTCCAAATCAAAATCACGTCCTGTACTGGGAATAAACTGCCATACACCTGCGGCGCTGGCCGACGATAATGCTGTTGGCTGATACCCACTCTCAACAATCGGGAGTAGCGCCAAGTCCAAAGGCAAACCGTGCTTACTAAGCTCATCCACTATGTGATACAGATATGGTCTTGCGCGTTCGGTAGATTGACTAACAAAACTTATACGCTGGCTAAATCCAGAAACTTGACGGTTAACTCGCTCAAAAATAGCACTTTTTTTAAGTTTGCATTGCTCTGCTGCCAGCATAAAGTTTTGCGGCAGCATACCTTGTTGTGCCAAGTTAACCAATTCCTTATTGTTCAGGTCGGCGCAACGAGTTCCGTTAAATTGTTGAATAACCGCATTATCGTTAGCTTCGTTTCGTTTACCCACGGCACCACTCTTAGTTGTGGTGATCACAGCGCTTAAATTCGGCTTTGCCAATTCGGGATGAAAACCCAAGCGGGTACGTATCCGCTGAACTAATGGTGATTTAAGTGGCTTGTCCTGCTTTTCTGAAACGTTATCCGTACTTGATTGATCATTTGCTTCCCTACCCAATGGGGCTAAAGTATTTTTAGGCGCTAACCTTAAACGACCTAACACAGTATAT
The DNA here is from genome assembly GCA_965247625.1 of Methyloglobulus sp. Taxonomy (GTDB): domain Bacteria; phylum Pseudomonadota; class Gammaproteobacteria; order Methylococcales; family Methylomonadaceae; genus Methyloglobulus. The sequence goes on from CBDFHL010000003.1 coordinate 26,822, forward strand.
TTTTCAGACGGTTCTAAATCTTTTTTAAACAGTTTGCTGTTATAAGGGCTAATAGTTTGTTTGCTACGTAATTTTGCCAATAATTGCGATTCACCTACGATTAATTTTTTGGGTGAAATTACCGTAAGCAGACGGGGTTTTTCACCCGTAGCATTATTAGGAATCGACAGTTCTGCGACCTCGGTGGCAGATGAAGTTAGCGGCTTTCTTGGGGATGCTGTGTGTGAAACCGTCCCCATTGCTTCAATGCCCTCATAGGTTGATCCTAATGTCGAAATTTTCAGCCCCTGCCGCACCCTTTCCCATACATCGCCAGCACCTACTTGCCGTTTGCCTTTCCGGCTAACCTTATGGTTTTTTGCCGCAAGTGCATCATAATTCCCGACTAACAATGACAAGCTGACTATTAATAGTACGCCTACCTCAAATAAACGCTTCATCTTCTTATTGCCCCATTGCAGAAAGCATAACAATTAAATGTGCAAATTGACGTGAACTATTTATTTTTACAAAACCGCAGCTTATTCCTCTCATCCCAAAAACCTCTTGCCATATCATGTGCTTGTTGCTGGCTGTCTACTTTACTTAATAATTTTAATGCTACAGCGGTTGTACCGATAACTGTCGCCTCTGCAAACTCGTCATTAAGCTTACCTTGCCAAAATAAAGCCATATTTTCTGGCTCCAAACTTTCTGGTCTGACATGCCTTTGGGTAAAAAGTGCCGGCCAGGTTTCGTCAAATAATTGCCCGTGGTGAACGCTTTGCACTAAACACTCCATATCAGGATTGCGTTCGGTTTCTCCCCCTTCACCTTTTAATACGGCGACATGAGGTTGATTCAATAGTATAGCGGCTTGCTGATGAACCGCCCGATAGGAAGGATGAAATATCCCTTGGATGCTGAAAAATGCATTAAATGGATTTAGCATCCTTACCAAGGTATGAACGGGCGAACGCAAACCTAAAATAGGCCGTAATTCGATGATGTCATGCAATTTAGGGCAAATTTTTTCCAAAGATAAATAACTGAATTTATTTTCTTGTAATTGCTGTACGGCTTCTGCAATCGATAATGCAGAATTCAAACCCAAATAGGCTAATGCATTCTCGGTATATAAACGACTTTCCGATGGGCCAATCGCACCATGCATAAAGACGGTCATCCCGTTTTCAACCAACAATAATGCCGACAGTAAAAACCACGGCAAATGCCGTCGTTTTCCAGCATAGGTCGCCCAATCCAGGTCGACCAGCACACTATCATCAGCTACTTTGCTAAATTCTCTCGCCGCTAATACAAAACCCGTTAATTCTTCTGGTGTTTCTTCTTTAACCCGCATTAGCATTAAAAAAGCGCCCAATTGTTCGGGTAAGACTTCATCAGCCAGAATCATCCTCATGGCATGATAAGCTTCGTCCTGGGTTAATGACCTTGAACCTTTTTTACCTTTACCTAATATCCGTATCGTTTCTGCGAATGGATGTTCAGGTTGGGAGGTTTGTAAGTGATGCGAAAAAGTCATAAGCTAAGTCTAACGAAGTGATCTATCAACAATGCCGCAAATAAAAGCGTGATATAAACAATTGAAAACCAGAACATCCGCATTGCAGTTTTAACATCCTTCTTACGCCGCATTAATACCGCAAAATAAAGAAAGATTATGCCTAATACAAGTGCAGAAACCAGATAAATCAAACCGGACATTTTTGCCAGATAAGGCAACAAAGTGACTACGACGAGTAAAATGGAATACAGTAGGATTTGTAAACGGGTAAATTCAACGCCATGGGTCACTGGTAACATCGGAATATTCACCAACGCATATTTTTCTTGCTTGGCGATAGCTAATGGCCAAAAATGTGGGGGCGTCCAAACAAAAATAATCGCGACCAACAATAACGCATGCGGATGCACTTCACCGGTAATTGCACACCATCCTAGCAATGGCGGCGTGGCACCGAATGCACCGCCGATGACTATATTCTGCGGCGTAGCCCGTTTTAGCCACAAGGTGTAAACAATCGCATAACCGAATAAGGATACGAAAGTTAAGATAGCTGTTAGGCCATTCACCAAGAATATCAGCACTAACATTGAAATAACTCCCAACATTGAGGCAAAAGTAAGTACCTCTAATGGGCTCAAAAAGTGGTTAGGTAATGGCCGATGCGGATTCAATACGGCATCGATGCGTCGGTCGATCAGATGGTTAATGGCCGCAGCGGATGCAGCAGCTAACGCAATACCTATCAAACCGTAGCCCACCTTATCTAGTGGCGGCAAGCTAGGTAAAGCTAGTAGCATGCCAACAAGGGCAGTAAACAACATTTCCACCACAACGTTGGGCTTGCACAATTCCAGGTAGCTTTTCCAGGAAGACGGCGCGACAGCGGCTTGACCAAGCATAGTTTATTCAACCTCGTGTTTCTATTATCCTATAGAATACAGTGAACCATTGCTTATGGAAACAGTCCGAAGCGCAACATTAAATACAAAAGAGGGAGTTATGAACGCTAGATTGCTATGTGTCGCCGCATTGTGCTTAAACCTACCAATATTACCCGCTCATGCCGAAACCAAAACCGCAGAGCACAAGCTAGCTAACGGCTTGAAAGTGTTGGTAAAAGAAGACCATCGCTCACCTGTCATGGTATCGCAAGTATGGTACAAAGTCGGCTCAAGTTACGAACCAGGCGGCATTACCGGTATTTCGCACATGCTGGAGCACATGATGTTTAAAGGTACCGATAAACACGCGGTCGGCGAGTTTTCCCGCATCATCGCCGAAAATGGCGGCGATGAAAACGCTTTTACCGGTCAGGATTACACCGCGTATTTTCAAACGATGGCGGCAGATAAGCTCCCCGTTAGTTTAGAACTGGAAGCAGACCGGATGCGTAATTTACATTTATTGCCGGAAGAATTAAAAAAGGAACTCCAGGTCGTCACCGAAGAACGCCGCATGCGCACCGAAGATAACCCGCAGGGCAAAATGCAGGAACACTTTAATTCTGTAGCTTACAGCAGCAGCCCCTACAAACATCCAGTGATCGGCTGGCCTGACGACATCGCCAACTACACCATAGAAGATACACAAGCATGGTATCAACGCTGGTATGCACCCAATAATGCTACGTTAGTTGTCGTTGGTGATGTGAAAACTGATGAGGTATTTGCATTAGCCGAAAAATATTTCACCCCACTAAAACCTAGCGACATTAAACCGTTAAAACCACAACCTGAAATCGAACAACTCGGTACACGCCGATTAACGGTCAAAGTCCCTGCCAAATTACCCTCTATCGTTATGGGGTATAAAGTTCCATCGTTAAAATCGGCACAAAATGAAGTTGAAGCTTATGCTTTGGAAGTGTTGGCTGGTGTATTGGATGGTGGCAGCAGCGCCCGGTTAACCTCTGATTTGGTACGTGGCAAACAAATTGCGGTATCGGCGGGGGCGGGTTATGGCCTGACTTCACGGTTATCCGATATGTTCGAACTGGAAGCTACGCCTGCCGAAGGTACAAGCGTAGAGCAAATGGAAGCAGCGCTGAAAAATGAGGTAGTGAAACTTCAGAAAACCCTAATCAGCCCGGAAGAATTGCAACGAATAAAGGCACAAGTCTTAGCTAGCGCAGTCTACGAACGGGATTCAAACTTTTATCAAGCCATGCAACTTGGCATGTTGGAAACAGTGGGCTTAGGTTGGCAAAAGGCAGACGAATACGTTAATAAAATCAATCAAGTCACTGCCGAACAAGTACAGCAAGCCGCCACAAAATACCTGATCGACGACCACTTGAACATCGCTTATCTGGAACCACAGGCCATGAATAAAACGACCAATGGCTCAAAATCAAAAGGAGGTATGTAATGAATGTAAAGGTCATCGGTTTTATCTTTTTAATCTTCAGTCAAATAAGTTTTGCCGCTGCAAAAATTGAACAATGGCAGACTTCTCAAGGTGGTCGCGTATTCTACGTGCAGACCGATGCTCTACCAATGGCTGATATTCAAGTCGTATTCGACGCTGGTAGCGCCCGTGATGGCAAACAATTCGGCCTTGCCGCACTCACTTCCGCATTATTGGACAGTGGTGCTGGGCAATGGAACGCTGACCAGATTGCCCAGCGCTTTGAAAGCGTCGGCGCAAACTTTGGTACAGGAGTTACCAGCGATATGGCTTCTTTGACTTTACGTACGCTGACCGAACCCAACTTGTTTGATAAGGCGTTGGACACGATGCACGTTATCCTGACCAAACCAAAATTCAACAAAGCCGACTTTCTACGTGAACAGAACCGTACGCTCGCTGGCATCAAACAACGCGAAGAGTCACCTGCGGAAGTCGGTAGTGAAGCATTTTCCAATAAGCTTTATGGCAATCATCCTTATGCCCATCCCGATTCGGGCGTACCTGCTACTGTAACTAAATTTAAGCCGTCTGACCTTAGTCAGTTTTACAAAAAATATTACGTCAGTAGCAATGCGATAGTGGTTATTGTTGGCAATCTCACTAAGCAACAAGCTGAGCAAACTGCCGAAAAACTATTGGCAGACTTGCCTGTTGGTCAAAAACCCGAAGCTATTCCCGATGTGATCATACCCACACAGGCAAACCGACAACACATTGATTTTCCTTCAACCCAAACTCATGTATTGGTCGGTTTACCAGGCACTTACCGAAAAGACCCGGATTATTTTAACCTGTATGTCGGCAACCACATCCTAGGCGGTAGCGGCCTTGTTTCCAAGTTGTTTGTTGAAGTGCGGGAGAAACGTGGGCTAGCTTATAGCGCCTCAAGTGCCTTCGCACCGTTGTTAAAACCAGGCCCATTCGTAGTCAGCCTACAAACCCGCAACGACCAAACCAAACAAGCCTTGGAAGTCCTCAATGCAACATTGGCTGACTTTATCAACAAAGGCCCGTCACAAGCGGAACTTGATGCGGCTAAAAAGAACATTATTGGTGGTTTCCCTATGCGTTTTGATACCAACAAAGAACTAGCAGGCTATGTTGCCATGATTGGCTTTTACGATATGCCGTTGGATTATCTAGATACTTTTCGTCAAAAAATAGAGGAAACATCTATTGCCACGATTACCGAAGCATTCAAACGTAAGATAAATATTGCACTTTTACAAACTGTCACTGTGGGTAAAAGCACGATGGATAATGCTAAAAAACCAAATTAGGATTATTGGTGGCGAATGGCGCAGCCGCCAAATTAGCTTTTATGATCTACCCGGACTCAGGCCGACGCCCGTTCGTGTCCGGGAAACTTTATTCAATTGGCTGCAACATGACATTCCGGGCAGCCGCTGCCTTGATCTATATGCAGGTAGCGGCGCGCTTGGTTTTGAAGCGGCTTCGCGCGGCGCAAAATCGGTAGTTCAAGTAGAGAATAATCCTAATGCCTGTCGTGCCTTAAAAGAAAACGCCATTAAACTAGCGGCAACACAAATCAAAATCGTCCAAAGCGATGTGTTCCGTTATCTGGCCGGAAATGCTGAGCCCTTCGATATTGTCTTCCTCGACCCACCTTTTGGTATGAGCCTAGTCAAACAAACCTGCCAATGGCTAGCAGATAAAGGCTGGTTAAACAGGGGAACTAAAATTTATGTGGAAATAGAAAGTTCGATGAAACTTCTTGATGCCTTGCCTGACAATTGGATGCTGCTAAAAAGCAAGACCGCAGGAGATGTGGGATATCGATTATATTTAATAAAATAATCATGTAGCTATATCGTCTTACATTCAGTAATCCATTAGCTTTCTATAGAAAGTCCCTTTAAAACCGTATAAATAAAATAGTTTCTGGTTTATTTTTAGGTTTAAATAAGCTCGACTAATGACAATGATAGCGCGCGCCAGGGTTAACTTCATTTGCCGCTACATATTCCGGGAACGTACTGTGTAGCATAGAACGCGCATCATAGCCTGAATCTGCCCTTAGTAAACTGTTGTTAAGCATTATTAGCCCCATTATCACAAGAAAGCAGCCTGATAACTGTAAAAAACGATGAATTGAACTAACTGATAATAACCTGACCAAGTAACCGAAACTAAATAAGGCAGGAAGCGTACCTAGCCCAAATAATATAAGCGTTTTTGCGCCAGCCAGGGGCTCCCCCAGACCTGCCGCCATCACGTACATTGCTTGTAACGGCCCACAACCTATTAAAAATCCTGAAAAAAATCCTATGAAAAACGGACTGTGGGTTTGCTGCCGCTGTTTGATAGCAAAACGTGCCATACCTTGAGGTTGGCGCAGCCGCATACGTTTTAGTGGCGCCCAAACATTGAGCATACTCAGACCGAATATAACTAAAAATAGCCCTGCCACGCCTGTGCTAATACTGCTCAACAGCGGTGATATTTTGAATAACGATCCTAAAAAGCCGAATAATGCACCGAATAGTGCATAGGAGAGGGTTTTACCCAATCCATAAAATATATGGGAAGGTAAGGATGGCCGGTGATTTTGAGCATCTTTCGTGGTGTAACCCATGACAAAATTGCCACACATACCAATGCAATGTAATCCACTGATTAAACCAACCATAAAGATCATACCTTCACTGGCTCGTGCATCAAGTGCCGGCAAACTATAATGTTGCCATAATTCTCGCGTACCCTGCATCAGGTAATACACGCCGATAACCAATCCAAGCGTGATAACAAATACTAAGATTTTCCTTATTTTGCCAGCAGTGTCAGAAACGTTGCTTACACGGGCGGGGCTTTGGATCTGATAACCTTTTTCTTTGATTACATTACAAATCTCGTCAATACCAATTTTGCTATTTTCAAACTCCACCTTTACCTTACTATCGGGGAAATTAGCTTTAACTCGATTGACCCAAGCAAGGGAACTTAGTGCATCTTCAATTATGGTTTCGCAACCTGAGCAGTGCATCCCTTGAACTGATAATATTTGTTTAGTTTTCATAACTGCCTATCATTTTTCAAGAAACTTGCGGGCTAATTAATCAGCCCGCAAGCAAATAGAGGAGATGAAAAATATTACAATGACTAATTCTGCAAAAGTCGGGCTTAGTCTAACAGCTTTTCTACGCGCTGAGGATGCGACAAATTGTCGCACCCAAAATTCATAATTTCTATATTATTTTCAATAAGTTAACAACAATATTTATTTGATGGCGTGGAAAAAACTGGCATTCCGTGCAGAATACAGTTTTAATTGGCTTTAATTTGATTGCTAAAATGCTTGTTCTTTAACAATATAAAGCAATGGGTTAGAAGAGCTTTTTAAATAACAATGTTTTCAAAGGAAATGACTTGGCGATGTTGGGCATGATTGTCAATGATGTTGTCACGTTTCAACCAATAAGTCATATATCCGGCATCACGTGCCGCATCTAGCTCCTCTTTAATATCCGAAAGAAATAGAATATTTTCAGCAGACAAGCCAATTTCGGCGCTGATTTTACGATAAGAATCTGCTTCTTTTTTGGCACCTACATTCGTATCAAAGAATCCTGAAAATAATGGTACCAAATCACCAGCATCAGTATGGCCAAACAACAGTTTTTGAGCTAATACAGACCCGGAAGAATAAACATACAAAAGGATACCCAGGGTATGCCAGGCTTTAAGACCAGAAATGGCGTCTGGGTAAAGATGGCCTTTAAAATCACCTTGCTGGTAACCTGCTTCCCAAATTAAACCTTGCAAAGCCTTTAGTGGCGTGATTTTCTTATCCTGATCTAGCCAGCTAATAAGTTGGATAATAGCACCTTCGGTATCAAATCCAATTCCCGCTTCATTGCATGTATCAACAAGCAGTCGTTTGATTTCTGGCTCGCTTTCGTGTTGGCGTACATAGTCAGGCAATTTTGTACGGGCATAAGGGAAGAGCACATCTTTTACAAAAGACAATGACGTGGTCGTGCCTTCAATATCGGTAATAATGGCTTTAATCATCTAAGTTCTGTCAGGGTTTGATCAAATGTAGGAAAAGATTGGGCGATGTCACTACCAGTAAACTTCGCCACCCAACCTTCTGGTGTAGTAAACAGGCGAATTACTTTAAAACTGGGATTTTCCCCCATATCAAACCAATGTGTAGTATTCGCGGGAACGCTTATAAGCTCGCCTTTTCCACATAATACTGCATAGACTTTATCGCCAACATGCAGATAAAAAAGTCCGCTACCATCGATAAAAAAACGTACTTCAAAATCGTCATGGGTATGTTCAGATAAAAATTTTTGCCTAAATTCGGCTTTTTGAGGGTGATCTGAGCTTAAGTTAATCACATCAACGGATTGAAATCCGTAAAGCAGTTTAAGTTTGTCTATAGCTTCCTGATAAGCGGAAATAATGGTGTCCTGATCAGCATCGGAAGTCAGCTCGCGGTTCGCCGTCCAGCGTTCAAACTTAACATCAATCGCTGAAAGCTCGCGTTCTATATCAGTAAAATTAGTGTAACGGACACCTTTTAATGGCTCGTCATCAGGGTAAATGGTTAACACGCTCATGGTTTTCTGGCTCCGTGCAGACGTAACTCGCAATCAAACAAATAATCCAGTGCCTCAAGATGGCGCAATGCTTCAGATACGGACTCTCCCCAGGTATAGAGCCCATGTCCCGCGATAATATAGCCATAACACTCGTCAACATCATCCAGATAATGGTCAATAGCAGTTGCCATTCGTGGAATTTTTTGGTCGTTAGCAAAAATGGGGATTTCGACCTGCGCTTCATGGGTTGAAATATCGTGAAAGGCTTTTAGTAACTCATAATTTTCCAACACAATTCGTTTGCCAAACAAACGGGAAACCAAAATGGCATTGATAGAATGTGGGTGCAAAATAGCGTATATAGTTGGAAAACGCTTATATAAGGCCGTATGTAGTCCAGTTTCGGCTGAAGGACGTTTACCATCCAGCGAATTGGCATCGGCATCAATTAGCATAATGTCATCTATTTGCAAATGGCCTTTGTGTTTGCCTGAAGTGGTAATTGCAATCGTGCCGTCGGGCAATCGGGCTGAAAAATTACCACTAGTGGCAGGGACCCAGCCTTTACTATCGATAAACCGACCTGCCTCGCAAAGCGCTTTTGCGGCAGAAATAAAATCTTGCGAATAATCCATAGGTGTATGAGCAAACCACGATAATGCTAAATCAGTCGTAGATTATTACATTATAATTAACGATGCGCACCGCTATATATACTTGTTTAATAGCAGGACATTAGCAATATATGACCTGAGCGAATAGAGTTATTGATGGGATAATAATTGGGCAGAACTCCAGTAACGACTTAAAGAAGTACGCCGAATTATTTGACGACACAAGTTGTCCGTATTCCACCTACAAAAACATTAGTCCCAGCTCTACGTACATAAACATCCACTGTATTGTTTTTAATGAAAGTTGAGGGTATAGCAGTTGCCCCTGCTAAAGTAGCAGTCGAATTACTATCAAATGAAAATGCAACTATACCGTTGGTATTCGCTGGCTTAGCTTTTGTCCAGTAATAGCGCCCGCCTGAAAGAACTATTGAATAGAAATTACCGGTAAGCCCACTACCTACTACACTAATACTAGACCGTGTCGTGCCTTTAACCACACAACTGCTAGATACTGATGTAGCACTAGCCTCACCCAAGATGTTTAGACAGAAAAAAATAGCAGGAATAATTGATCTTGCAATTAATTTAATGGTCATGCTTTTGCTCCAAATTAAAACTGATTGCCTATTAATACCCAAGATCACTCTCAGTTTTGTAAAACCCACTCAATTACACAGCTTCAATACTCATGTTTATGCCTCAATGTTTTCATATGAAAGCCCACACCTTCCCATTCTTGATTAATACTACTTGATTACTTGGCTAGACAAATCGCTTTCATAGTACCAATCAAAACATTATTACTTTGGCGTAAGTAGCCATACACAGTACTGCCTTTGATAAAAGTAGCGGGAATCGCTGTCGCACCGGCTTTTATATCTGAAGAATTACTATCAAAATCAAACTCAATTTCACCAGAAGAAGTTGCTGTTTTGTTAGGTAGTTTTGACCTATAGCTAACAGTTCCCGATGATACTATGGCGTAGTAAACTCCCTTAAGACCGGCACCATCTACCGATATCTTAGAACGGCTGGTTCCTCGAGTTTCGCACTTAACACTTATCGATGCGGCGTTTACATCTTCCAGCATTGCTGTATATAAAAAAAATATAAATAACAAACTAATTACATTTTTAGATTTCACTATTATCTCCAAGCAGATTACGGATAACTTAATTCATTGTCAAAAAATGATCGCTTGATTACTGATCAAACGTTATTTGTTTATTGCAATAAATTAATTAAAAGTTCAGCGTGAGATAAAATTAATTTCTATTCTTGGTGACTACGTTTAAACCTTCGAATATACAGAAGTAAACTAATTTGATGAAATTGTTTAATTTTTTGGATTGAATGTTAGGCGATTGATTAAGCTTAAAAACAACTAACCAAATTTTAAATTAGAATCCTACAGATAAAGAAAAGACAACTGTAGCTTTAAGGGTATTAGCGTGGTCGGACGGTAATCCATCTTGGTTGCCGAACTCAAGTTCCTTGGCATCATGATATCGTAAATCCATCGCGATGAATCTATAGCGGGCAGTTAACCCGACATTCCAATATTCGTAATCATCAATTAAAACACCTTGAGTCTGAGCATAACCCAGAGTGCTGGAAAACTCTAAGTAGTCTGTCAAAGGATAGCGCCCTGTCAATTCGTAAAAAAATGCGTCGCCATCTAAACCATAAAAATCGTTAGAATAAGAAATTTGCGCAGTAATTAGATCCCGGTAATGAAGAAAAAGATAAAATTCACTGTAATCAGCAAATTTTCCGTAAATATGCCCATCGTAAAAATAGCGTGAATATTGGCTATCTAGCCGCCAATCTTCAGCGAGCTTAAAACTCCAACCGATGTAAGGGGTAATTTCAACACGAGAATCATTTTCAAATACAAAAGGAAAATCAGGAAAAATATCTAGTTCGCTCTTTCCGATGTCGAAACTTGAAACTGAAGTTCCAAAATAAAATCCTGACGAGTGCTGATAGTCAAGGTTTGCCTGAATTGCAGGTTTATTATCGCTTTTGGAATACATACGATAAACATAATTAGTGGTGCCAGTGATCGTACCGTGAATTTCAGCATGGGCAGGGTCATTTAAGCAAAAAAATACCGCCAGACCAAATAATTTAACTGCCAGAATGAATGTGTTTTGCATGGCTATGTTGACTAATTTATCGGGTTAATATTAACGATAATTAATTGGTCATAACTATGCATGACAAGAATCTCATTTAGCGGACTTATGTACGAAACGTTACTAATTTCCATCTTAACTTTTAAATAAGTCCTAATATTAAACGCTTATAACAATCAGCTTAAGCTAGCAATAAACCTCTATACAAACTTTTTAACTGGATCAGAAGAACAGAAAACCATTAATTTCATAATACTAAACTCAGCCAGGCCAGAGGGGCTTTGCCAAATCATGCACGGAACCAATGTCTGTCTAAGGGCGGCTTCCATAGAAAAACTGTGTTTAATTGTAACAACAATTATTACTTTATAGAAAATCCGGCCAACTTTATATAACACAAAATGCAAAATCGACTCTTTTGCCTTTATTCTTAAAAAGCTTAAATTTTACTGCGTACTTTTTTCAAACTCTATGCGTAAAATTGCTTATTTACCAATTTAACTCTGTGATACAAGCTAGTTTTTATCAGGCCAATGCCAAGACGGCGTACCTAAAAAGCCTTGCCCGACTACCTGTGTTTGTCCAAGCAATTTTTCCAAGGCGATAGAATTACATGCTTCGGCTTGCTCAAGTGCTGCGATTAGCCGAGTTGCATGGGAGACTACCCAAATTTGGGTGGATTTCGATGCTTTTATAATTAAACGTGCCAATGAGGGCAGCAGATCAGGATGTAGACTGGTTTCCGGCTCATTTAACACCATCAAGGGCGGCGGTCTGGGCGTGAGCAATGCCGCCACCCAAAGCAAATAACGTAAGGTGCCATCGGAAAGCTCCGAGCCTGATAAAGGCCTTAATAACCCTTCTTGATATAATTGCACCGCAAAACGGCCTTCTTCTTGCAGGGAAATTTTTAAATTTGCACCTGGAAAAGCATCCGAAATGGCGTCATCCAGCGCAATAGGATCACCAATTTCGATTATGGTTTGCAGTGCAGCCGCTAAATCCCGACCATCATGATGCAAAATAGGCGTACGAGTGCCAAGCTGTGGTAAGCGTGCAGGCGCATCGACATCGGTACGGAAGTGATCGTAAAAACGCCAACTTCGGATTTGTTCCCTTAAAGTGATGACTTCAGGGGTTCTTGCTGGATCGGCAATTTGACTAAACAAGCTTTCAAAACTGGGCGTATGTTGCGAGATTACATCCCAACCTTGGTCGGTACGTACTTTGATCATTGACCGATCACGATCTACCAGCAAACTTGCCGGGCGATAAGCATGACCCGCCCAAATACATTCCCGTTTAATTTCTGGATCTAAACTAAACGCAGAACGTGTCGGTGTGGGTAAACCTAATGAAATTGAATAACCAAAATCATCGCCTGAAAACCCTAGCCGTAAACGTACCCGATCTTGCCTTGGCCCGCCTTCAATAGCCACACTACCATCACGCATCCCTTTAGATAGTTTTTCTGGACCGGCCCAAAACGTCGATCCCAAACCGCCCTCTTTAGCAAGGGAATTAACCACACCACCCTGTGCCGTTTCTGCCAGCAAGCGTAAGGCACGATGTAAGTTAGATTTACCGCTCGCATTAGATCCGGTTATCACATTAAGTGCGCCCAATGGGACGGCCAAATTAAGTAACGACCGGTAATTACTGACTGCCAGAGTATTTATCATGAATGGGTTTATGATCGCGCGATATTGATAAATGCGGCAATCATTTCAGAAACTCACCACTGTTGTAAACCGGTCATTGAAAAAACAGCTAGTTAAACTTGTATCATTACACGCTTAGCGGATTTAATTAGAGAAAACCAATAGATTGATTCTATTTATGGCTAGTAGACGACCAAAAAATTTAGTGTTGGTAGCAGCCCTACCACAACGGAATCAATAATATTGGATATCTTTTACCATGACGTTTTGTCCAACCTCATATTGTTAGCCTTTGTGGCATCATCCCACCAGGTGGCAGAATCTTCGAAGGAGCCTACCCTCCTATCCACAGAGAGCCTATCAAGTACATTGTCCATTTTTTTTGATATGTGGGAGACTTTTCTTGAGTTACTCAAACCTTCACTGGTTTGCATATTAGAATCATGGCTTCTTCGATAAAAACCCTGCCCACTTACTAATGGCGGTAACTTAATATCCAATGGTTCTGCCGAAGCATGATGAATAACTATATCAACCCCGCGTGCCGCCCAACCCGTAAAACCTTTACGAGACGGCTTAATCCCAATACCGCTTACTTTTACGCCTTGGCTAGCGAGGTAGTTGGCAACCGCTAATGCACGTTGCTTAGTAAGTGATTTTTCATACGCGGAAACATTGGAGGAATTTGTACGGCCAACTACTGTTAATTCAGCCGATTTTGGAATTTGCTTAACCAGCAAATTTAGTCGTTCCGTATGCGCCGATGTTAAGTTAGCGTGGTGCATAGCAAAATGGGCAACACCTGATATTTTTTGTCGCTTACTATTTGGATTAAGTATGATATTTTTGGTGACAGCTGTTTCATTCTTTTTTGCTATTTTATTAATACTATTATCTTGGCCATATATTTCGGAATGATCATGTGTTTTATCTTTTTGATCTTTTTTTAGATGTCTCGACAATAATTGCGCTACTGCTGGGTTACCCTGTCCGCTGCTAGCAAAGCCGGGTTTGGTTTGCACTAAAGTACCTAGCCTAGGCATTTCATATTGGTCGATTAACGGCGGCAGGTTAATCGCTAATGATTTCAATGAGGCGTGATTAACAACAATATCAACCCGACGATTTAACCAACTATCAGCGCCATATTTTGATACCTTGCTACCCACCGATTTTACTTTAAAACCCTGGCTAGCTAGGTAATTGGCGACAGCAAGCGCGCGTTGCTTACCTAGTTTTTTGTTGTATTGGTAACCTCCGACAGCGTCTGCCCGACCTATAACCACTATTTCAGTATCTTTGGGTAATTGCTTAGTTAACTCAACAAGCCTTTCATTGTGCCCTGATAAAAGAGTATGCTGATTCAGCCCAAAGTGAGCCACGCCCGCAATAATTTGGCGTTGTGGTAAATTATGGCTTGTGCTTTCTTTCGTGGGTATGATCTTTCCATTAGCGGCAGTAGCCACCACAGTATTTAGCACGTATTCGTTTCGGCTTTGGTTAGCAGCCATAATCCCTGTGCTGCCGATTACCGTTGCCATCATAGTCCCGCGTAATGCCTGTTTTACTTTCCGAAGTCGTCGTGTTTTTTTTAATGAGTCATAATCTAATAATGCTGCCAAAACAGCTGCCCTTATTTCTTTTTCAGTCATAACTCATCTCCTTGGTTTTTATATTTTTTTCGGCCAGTAAATAATATGGCATACACCTTTATGGGGATAGTACCATCCGGTCAAAAAATATCAAACCCAACAGGAATACGCAAAGTCATCTGCACATCGGGAGCATCACGGGTAGCACCTATAGCGACAGCTAAATTGGCACTCGTCTTTTTAGCAAAAACATAATTTAAACCAAAGGTAAATTGACCAACATCAAAATCAGAGCCTTCTATATTTTCACCATTTTGGCTCGTTTTGAAATAAATAGTATGAGAATAGCCCAAACTGAACGAAGCTTTTTCGTTATACGCTAAGCTGGTACCAAAGCTAAAACCAATGGCATCACCAGGATCAACACTCCCTCCATCGGGTACATGGATAAATGTTACCTTACCCTCTTTATCATTAATTACGTTACCGTTTTTATCTAACTGCCGAAACGGAAGTAAGCGAGTAGGAATATTGCCTTCCAAATTCCACAAATAGCTCACATTAGCGTAAAACACAGCAGGATCAGAGGGGAAAATAGCTGTCAGGCTGGGTTGGAAAGACCAGAATCCTGTCCCCGTATTTAACTTGGTCGGCAAAAAATAATCACCATCAAGCGGCATCTCATAAGGGCTGGTACCGGTATCGGTTTTAACCCGCAGGTTACCAATAAAAAAAGGCCAACCATTTTTACCGTCATTAATTTGATAATGCCCCGCAAATTCTATATCACCAATATCCATACCATCCGCATTAAAAAATTTGTCGGTAGCGTTAGGGTTTACAACTGCACGGGTTTGTGAGGTATCGTCCCGGCGAGTGAAAGGCACTTTAGCTTCCAGCTCCAACCTATCCATAACGCCGAAACGGGCGGTTAGTGCGGCGGTTTCTGTTTCCCGCTTTACATCCCTAACATCGGAGATACCAATAAGTAGCCCACCACCTACGGTATAACCTGCAATAGCAACACGTTGGGACTTTGAGTAACTGTATTGTATTGAAGGCTCAAGCACTAGTTTACCTTTCGGTGTCAAAACACCGCCAACATCCGCAGAGACACGAGGAATTTCAGGTGGTTTGTTATCTTTGGGCATCGCTTTAAGACGTGGTTGATCAGGAGCAGTTTGTTGCTGAGACTTTCCGTCAGGTTGCTGGTTTTGCGCTAAGGTGAACTGTTGATGCTTTGCCCCCGATTTGTTGCCTTGTTCGGGCTTTAAGTTTGAATGGTTGGGTACAGTTGACGATTTTTCGCCGCTTAAGACATCCAGCCTGGATTGTAACTCACTCAATTGGCGATTTTGTTTATCAAGAACCTGTTGCTGGGCTTGTAACTGCTTGCTTTGTTGCGCCAATAACTTTTTAAACTGTTTGATGTTGGCATTTTCCGCAGCCTTTACATTTTGGGCTACTAACAGGCTTCCCATCAATACGGTACAAATTAACTGAGTAGATTTTGGCATGACGAAAATCCTTAAGTTTATTGTTATTATCAACTGGCTAAATAGCTATCAAATATTGCGATCTCGCAACTTCCGGAAGCATTTGAGATCCAATTAATACGTTGCTACCTAAAACTACAAATTCATCTCAATGCTTGAATGTGTTGACTCGCTTTAATGTTATCTAAACTTTGCATGGCCTGCATGAAGCCTCCTAAGTTTTTGACATTAATGTCTAATACAGTGAAATTTTGTATAGTTTTATTATCTAGATTGTTCTGGATTACGGTTTTGACTGCTGCGGTAATATCTTGCAAATTGCCAACGCTAATCGGATTACCCCCAACATTAACGGTATCTATGTTGTATGAATATTGCGGCTGAACTACCCCGTCAATAACAATAGCCTTACCCACACCAAAATCAACTTTGATTCCTTCAGGTGATTGATAACCGCCACGCATTTTATCCAAAACCTTATTATCCAAAGGTTGTAGCCCATCAAATTCAGATGAATCCTGAAATGACGGCATAGTGCCTTGAGCAAAACCATCTATCGAAACGATTGTAATCAGAAAAAATATAGGAAGTTTTTTAAAAAAAACAGACATCATAGGCTCCCTTAAAACCCTGAACCAAGCGAACCATCTAACCCGGGTGGCATCAAGCTGAATGCGCCTAAACTTTCACGGCTTAACGCAACACCAAGGAGGGATTTTTCCCTTATTTTCCAATCTGTATCCCGATTAAATGCACTGCGCGCAGCTTGCTTTTTATCATGGATCACAAACACCAATTTATTCCAAATTGCTTCAAAATCTGGTCGAAGCAATGTACGTGTTCCAGTAGCTGGGTCGCCAAGCAAAACTTTCTCGCTATCAATCCCTTTAACGACTACAAAGTGTAAATAACCACCGTTATTAATTAAGACGATCACCGGTATACCGACTTTAGCGACTTTATTAAGATTAGGGACAACATAGCCATCAGCGTGATATCCATTGGCTTCCAAATATCTTTTCATGTCCAGCAGGGAAAAACCTTCCCGTTCTATTTTGGCTTTATTTCCTCTGTTAAACATGACATCGAAAACTTTTTCTTCCGTCACAGGATCATCGTAATGGTAAGTTAATAATGTTGCCAATGCCGCAGAACCACAGCTGAAATCACGCTCCTGCCGAATAGTATTTTTAAACCTTAGCTCTTTTAAACTCGTCACTTTTGCGGTTAATAAACCGCCACCAGCATCAATCACCCTGATGTCACCCGCATGAGCCGATAAACTCAACAAAAAAAATATGGGCAGAAGCGATAAAATTACCCATTTATGTTTGCCTCTTATCGGTAGATTCATGGTCGGCATAGAATGGTTATTTAAATGATGGCTACTGGAAAGTGACATTCACAATAGTGCTATCTTGTATTACCACATTATTGCCGGAGTTTTGGATGACCGTTGCTATTCCGCTGGAATTGGCAAATGCACCATCAGCAATTAGGTTATCGCCATTGGTCAATGACGCGCCCGAACCAATGTTAATTACGTTATGATTGACAGTAGCAATGCTCATTGCTGATTGACTCATGCCTTGGCCGCGTTGAATTGATAGCAGGTTATCGTTAACCAGTGCGTCTTCGTTAAAAGCGGAGCTACTTTCATCCGCATAGCTGATTTGACAAACAAACAGGCTAGTAAAAGCTATCGCAATAAAAATGTGTTTGAACTTAGGGTTAATCGATTTCATGGCTGTATCCCTCAATTTCACAGACTTACTTCAATCAAGATACCTTTAGAAAATCAACAGGGAGACAAAGGATGATTTATCTCCCCGCGAATGCTCTTTGAGGTTTAATCCTGCGAGAAGTTAGTTAACAGTCAAACTTGCTTGGGTAGTTACGTTTTGTTGCGTAAGCGCATTTTGCCCAGTGTTTTGGCTGAA
The DNA here is from genome assembly GCA_965247625.1 of Methyloglobulus sp. Taxonomy (GTDB): domain Bacteria; phylum Pseudomonadota; class Gammaproteobacteria; order Methylococcales; family Methylomonadaceae; genus Methyloglobulus. The sequence goes on from CBDFHL010000003.1 coordinate 44,756, forward strand.
ATTGATTACACCACTTGCACCAGCAACTGCACCGCTAGCGTCGTTATTGCCGTTGTAATTAAAGTCACCATGTTTACCATCAGCATTAAATGACGTGGAGTTATGACTTACAGAAGCATCTAAGCTACTTTCAGCAACGGCCATGTGAACCTCAGCAGTTGAATGGTTATTCGCTGCAGCGGTAAAGCTGCCGCTTGATGCGGCAAAGCTATAGTCGGCATCGTGGGAATCACTAAAGCTTGCATTGCCACCACCGTTGGCAGCAGCGCCTGTACCGGACACATCAGCATAACTATTATCACTGTGGTCGCTGTGGTCACTACGGTCAGAACTAGCCCAGCTACCATTATTAGCGGCTGCATCTGTTGCTGTTGCGGTGCTACTGTTAGTAGCACTGCCGTGATTATTGGCCGAAACCCCAAAATCTTTAGCCTCTGAATAACTATTATCACTGTTATCACTATTGTCGCTGTGGTCGCTGCTGTCACTGCTGGCTGTGCTATGGTTATTAGCCGCCGCATCATCAGCTTGAGCATAGCTATTGTCACTGTGATTACTGTTATCACTGTTGTCGCTATTGTTATCCTGTGTGGCAGTAGAATATTCATTCGCCTGTGGACTAGTATTACCGCCTTGGGTTGAATGCAAAGTTGCGGTTTGGGTATTGTCACCATGTGGGTTATAACCTGCATGATTATTAGGGTTAGCCCAGACTGTGGATACTGAACCTAATGCCAGTGCTATGCTGGAAGCCAATAAAGTTTTTTGTAGAAGTTTCATTGTTATTTCTCCATCTGTGTCAAATATAGATAGCCATCAGATTCGTTATCCAATGGCAGTTCCATAACAATTAATATCCAATTTTAGGTTTGAATCTAATCGCTACCGAGACATTAGTATCCCTATCGACACCTCAGTTTTCCATAAAATCAAAATTAAAATTACCTCAAATTTTAGCAATCGAATTGCACTACTATATTTCTATAAACTATAATTTTATCATTAGCTTAAGGTGTTTTTAGATACAATAACTTAGCCAATAAAAACACGATTAAGACGGGATAATAGCTAACAACTAAACAGAGGAGTATGCCGAAGTTAACCTAGAAATTTAGGGGTATTGGCTCAACGAAAGTATGCCGGCAGGAATGCAGTGGGGGTATAGAGTGAAATTACAAAGTATTTTCCTAGATAGAAGCCGTGTCTTACAAGCAACAGGGATCAAGCGAAGACCAGAATGCCTGGGAGACAACCTAGTACTCAAAAAGCATTAAATTATTATTGCTTATTTTTCGCGCAAGAAATCGAGAATATGCTTAATAAAAAAGATTAACTATTGGGCTAATTTAAATTCAATTTGTACCCGTAACCTTTAATATTCATCAACCACTTTGGATGATTGGGATCTTTTTCAACTTTTTTCCTTAGCAAATGCATATATTGATACAGATCGGATTTGGTTGCCCTGTGATTTTCAGGCCAAAGATGCTTAACGATTTCATCAGCCATAAATATGCGGTTTACATCGGTCAATAATAGTTCAACTAACTCAAACTCCTTCGGGGTCAAATCTATTTTGCTGCCATTTATAAATAAGCACCGATTAAGACGGTCGAGCCGAAAACCCCACGAGCTAGATTCTTTAATGTTTCTACTACAGGGCTGATTTTTTATTTGAAAAACTTCACACTCATTCTGACTGGCTTCACAACCACGTCTCTCTTGAAAATAACGCCTTTCGCCTTGCCTCCTTTCAACAGGGTTAGCATTTCCAGAAAAAGCTATATTTAGATAGCGGTCAAACTCTTCTAAGTCAATCGGGTTCTGAATGGTGCAATCAATCCAAGCCGATAATTCTCTTGGTAACAGATCATTGGCATCATCTTTCAAAACGCAGGCTTTTAAATGCGCACAACTTGACACTTCGCGTTTTAATAAAATGATTTGAGCGGTGTTTTGCGCGCTGCACAAAAGATTGATAGGAATTACGACTAACCCAGCGTTAATTTTTGCTAGTTGATGGATTGCAGCTTCCGTAAATTCTGGGGCAGTGATTGTTATATTCTTTGCAAAACAATAGCCTTGTAGCAATATCAATAAATTCTTATCATGACTGAAAACTATAATATTGATTGGTGTACTCATACAAATATATCTCCTCTAAATCTCTTAAACTAAGTTTTATCCTCTCTTTAGTGGGGTTCATTTAGGTTCAAACAAGTTGTTTTTATATTACGCAAACTAGGTTCACGCCATTTATTGATGAATAGCAAATATGACAAAGTTACAAATTACTTAACAAACAACATTCTTCGTTTTTGCTAACGGCCCAGAAGGGTTGCTTAAATAAAATGCAATATTAAACTTAACATACTTACTAGGCTTATACCACTTAATTTTAAGTGGTATTCTATTGATACTTTGCGATTAATTATGCGTACTAATTAACACTGAAAATGTGAATTAATACGCTTGACAGCGAATTAAAGCCGCCGCTAAAGCGCCAGAGATAAACCATACCAATATTAAGTAGTCAATTTTTTTGACACTATAAATTGAATTTGTCAAACCGACAGTGTTGTTAAATGACGCTGTAGCAAAACACAGGAAGATGACAGTAAACATGTTGACAAATCCAACATTGAGAACATAAATATAGGAAAATTTTCTGCTTAACTAACTTTTACTGTAAAACTCACTATCTCTGTAAATATCGTGTACATGACGTAAAAACACCATGATAATTGAGGCAATAGGAAGCGCCAACAATACGCCTAAGAACCCGAACAATTGCCCACCAGCCATTACCGAAAATATGACGGCGACAGGATGAAGACCGATTTTATCGCCAACCAGTTTGGGAGTCAGTACCGACCCCTCTAATGTCTGTCCAATTAAAAAAACAACACCAACCCAAATCAAAGGGGTAAATACATGATATTGCACCACGGCAGCAATACACGCCGTAACAAAACCCACTATCGCACCCAGGTAAGGCACAAAGCTAATTAATCCAGCTAACATGCCGACAAGCAGAGCCAAATCCAGACCAACCAGCCAAAGTCCAACACTGTAAATAAACCCTAACGCTAGCATCACATAAAATTGGCCGCGCAGAAAAGCCGATAACACGGTATTCACTTCTCCCGCTAATTTAGCCGTAACCGGTGCAACCCTCCTGGGTAATAATCGATAAAGTTTGGCAACCAACACATCCCAGTCCCTTAACAAATAGAAAGTAACTACCGGAATAAGAAGTAGGTTCACCGTCGTTGCTGCGATAAAACTGCCCGACCGTGAAATTGAATCAGCCATGTTTGCCGCAATGCCACCCGCTTTTTGCCAGTTGCTTTGCAACAGGTTAACCATTTCCTGGACGTTAACTTGGCTAATCGTCATGTCAAACTGTTGTTCCAACCAAGGCAATAACTGGCTGTTAATCTTTTCAATATACACCGGCAACTGCCCAATAAAGCCACCGATTTGGAAATCAATTTGCGGTATTAGCAACACGATTGCTAATATCAACACCAGTACCATCACACTAAAAACAACAAGTACGGATTGGGTTCGGCTTAAGCGGCACGTTTCCAGTCTATCAGTGAGCGGATCACCCAGATAGGCCAAGATGGCGGAAAATACAAAAGGCATCAACACCGGCGACAACGCGTATAACAACCCTACGCAAATCACGGATAACACCAGCATTAACCACTTCTGCGAATCGGATATAGTTATTTCCTTACTGGCCATGCTTTTACCTTTTAAAAATTGGGCTTGAAGGTAAGTGTAGCTGTTCTATAGCGGATAAATGAAGATTTTTATGAGGTTATCGAGATGCACGCCTATCGTGCATCTCTAAATTAATCTGACTTTACAAAGATGAATTAGATTTTGTTACTGGATTTTAAATAAAACCAAATTAGTAGCCCAAGGGTAATTATCAATCCACCCACCACTGCCCCTTTAATCCAGATGGAACCCGCCCCTTGCTGTACAGCATTATTTTTATGGAATTGCTGGGCTTTTACCCCATCAATTTGGGCATTTATTGCGCGTAATTTGCCGTGCCTGTCTCTTGCGACTTGGTAGTGAATAATATCACCGGAAACAGGGCGGCGCTCCGGTTGACCCAATGCTGAAATGTGAATGAATAGATCCTTGCCACCATTGTCTGGCGTGATGAAGCCAAAGCCCCTGTCTTCTTTCCAAGTTTTTAAAACCCCTGTTGATAATGGTTTTGTCATATGTGCTTCTTCTTTTTCTGATTGGCTAAAAATGTCTGCCTTTGGGCAAAATATTGCATGGTTAATGCTAATGTCATAAATGAAATTCAATCCATAAAGTTAACAATAAATATTGAGCTATGTACTAAGGATTTAACCTAAATTTAGTAACAGTCAATATTTACAATAACGGCTAGACCTAATATTAGCTATAAATAGCTATTTTTTCCGGGAACGAATGTAGCTGGTATTTATTTTGCTATCAAGATAAAAAATAGTTTTTCGCTAAAGACAACCCCTAAACTAACCAAAATTAAGTTTAGCTTGAAAGACTTTAACCAGATATTTTTTAGTCCGATTTTGAACAAGTTCGTTTTTATTATGTTTGGGTAAGGCTCTTCCGAGTTCAGACGAAGGACTTAAATTACAACCGGGAATAATGCTCACCCCAAATTGTTCTCAGGTTAAAAAGGCAACTCACTGAATACCTCGAGCACACTATTGTCCGGTAGTTGTCAACTCGTTGTTATTTGCCCACATTAATGCAGTTTGATACAGTAATTTTTTTCTGACACCGGTAATTTCCACCGCCATATCAACAGCCGTTTTAATGGAGCATTCCCGTAGCAAGATAGCTAATATCCTTTCCTGCTCGGAAGTAAGTCCCGCCTCATGTTTGACCGGATTAGCGCCGCCAACTATTACAACGAACTCACCTTTTTGCATATTTGCATCTTGTGCCACTAACTCTACAACTTCACCCAACGTAGACTTAACTATAGTTTCATGCAACTTCGTTAATTCTCGGGCTATTACAAGATGGCGTTCAGGCGGTAAAACACTTGCCATATCCTCCAATGAAGCTAATATACGATGACTGGATTCGTAAAATATCCAGGTGTCGGTAACAGTCAGCATTTCTTCGAAAAAACCTCGACGAGTAGATGAGGTGCGCGGTAAAAATCCAACAAATGAAAACCGGGTAACCGGCATTCCCGCGGCAGATATCGCCGTGATTAAAGCACATGCCCCAGGTATAGGAACAACAGTAATCCCCGCACCTTTAACCAATGCCACTAAAGGCATACCAGGATCACTTAGCAATGGTGTACCTGCATCCGATACCAATGCTATTGAGTCGCCGTTGCGTAACTTAGCCAGCAAGTTTTCGGCTGCTTTCTCTTCGTTATGCTGATGGAAAGCAATGACCTTATTTGTGATGTTGTAATGCTGCAATAAAGTCCTGACGTGACGGGTATCTTCGGCGGCAATCAAGTCAACTTTTTTTAGGGTTTCAATAGCCCTGTAGCTAATATCTGCTAAATTACCTATTGGAGTAGCAACCACGTATAATTGACCATATTGATTTGACATGTCATCGCCCATCAAAATATTTCTTCCTAAACAAGGGAAAGCACCTATGAGCCGCCACTTTTTACTTGCTCTGACACTTTATCTTCTGTTATTGACAGGCTGTGTGACTTTACCCGATAACGGTGCATTGTATCAAGAACCACCCGCCCCTTGGGAAGTTGAACAAAATAACAATCGCTTACGCGATATGGAGTTCTTGATTCAAAAAGGTCGAGGCTTTACTGCTAAACAGCAAGCTGAAGCCATCAATCCTGCACAATTAAATGCGACTCAGCAAACCCAATACAATCTCTTGTATGCCCAAATATTTCTAAGTTCTGGCGAAGCTGAACAGGCATTGACAAAACTTAACGCTATAAAACCTGACCAATTAACGCCTCCTGAAAAAATAAAGTTTTTGCAGTCACAAGCCTTTGCTTATTCACTAACCGGCAACCTCATGGAAAGCGCCAAAGCTAGAATTAGTTTGGATGAACTCTTAACCACGCCATTAGAACGAAAAAAAAATCAGGCAACTATCTTGGAAACTTTAGGATTCCTTCCTGAGTCCGGCACAAAAACCAGGCAACAGAACCAACCACCTGCACTGGCAGCATGGATAACTGCAGCAAATATTTTGGCGGCAAAAAACCGTAATCCTGCCGAATTTAACGAATCACTAGCGAATTGGAAACAGGCTTATCCTGATCATCCGGCTAATTTATATATAGCTAGTGTACCCAAAGCAAAGGAAGAACTTGGCACATTTCCCGATTCTATAGCTGTTCTACTGCCTGAATCCGGTCCTTATGCAGACGCTGCCAAAGCTATAAAAGCTGGATTTTTAGCGGCTCACGAACATTACCCCAACAATCAATCCAGCAAACCTGAATTACATTTTTACGATACCGAAAAAACAAAATCACCAGAGCTATACAACCAAGCCATCATAGAAGGCGCAAAACTCATTATTGGTCCGTTGAATAAAGAAAACATACAGGCGCTTGCTAATTCGGCTGTTCTTAGCACACCGGTATTAGCCCTAAATCATGTCCCTAACTTGAATAAAGATAACCTTTACCAATTCGCACTCAGCCCTATAGATGATGCTATTGAATTAACCCTAAGAGCAGCAGCCGACGGCCATAAACGCGCATTAGTGCTAGTTCCAGACAACGAATTAGGTAAACGGATTGGCTTTTATCTAAAAGAAAATTGGCAAGCGCTAGGCGGCATTCTTTTAGAAAAACAAACTTATCAAGCCAATAGCGCCAGTGATTATGCCCTGGCTCTAAAAAAACTCTTGAATTTAGACAGCAACAAAAACACAAGCCCAACTCAGGATAAACCGGTTAGCCGCGATGATGCCGACGTGCTGTTCTTAAGCGCTTACAACAAGGAAGGTCGTGCGATTAATTCACAAATCAAAGCGCAAAGCCAAGGCATTGCGGTTTATGCCTTACCCAATATTTATTCTGGTTTCGTGGACTCCAACAATGATGCCCCATTAAATGGTATTACCTTTTGCGATACACCATGGCTGTTCAATGGTGCTTATGATGGCGATTTAAGCATGAATGCTTTACGTGATGTTTGGAATAAATACCCAACGACGTATATTCGGTTAATTGCGATGGGTATTGATGCATACCATTTGGCGGCTAAATTGCCAACTTTAGCGTCTGTACCTTACTCTGGAGCCACTGGCAACCTCATTTTGTCTGCGGGAAACCGCATTAAGCGCAACCTGATTTGCGCCAAATTTACCAAGGGCCAGCCGGAAATTCTCGGCTTTGCGCATGATCCGAAAAACAGCAGCAAACCCGTAGCCGCAAATCAATTTGTTGCACCTACGCCTTAAGCGCCGGTTACATGGTTGGTTTATTTGAAAAAACAGCACATTTGCTTCGCGGCAAAAATGCCGAAAACCAAGCGCAGGATTTTCTAATCAATAAAGGATTAACAACGGTTTGCCGAAATTACCGTTGTAAACAAGGCGAATTAGACTTAATCATGCGCGATGGTCAAACCTTAGCGATCGTTGAGGTGCGTTACCGTAAATCTAATGTTTACGGCAGTGCACTGGAAAGTGTTACCCGAAGCAAACAAGCCTGTATTATCGCCGCAACCCAACATTATTTAATGAAACACCGCGAAGATTGCCCACTGCGCTTCGATGTCGTCGCTATAGCCGGTAACGGCGAAATCACCTGGATACAAAACGCTTTCTAATCTGAGATGAATTTACAAAACCGTATCGTTAACAACTTCACCGACAGTATCCAGACCAAACAGGATGCTTTAGCCGAGCTTTGCGAATTAATTGAATTAGCCTCGCAGCGTATGGTCGCAGCTTTGTTGGATGATGGCAGGATTTTCACTTGCGGTAACGGTCGTTCCGCCACATGTGCGCAACTATTGTCCGCCGCTTTACTCAACCAGTTTGAACGTGACCGCCCCTCCTTGCCAACAATCGCACTATGCGCCGATACGACAACTATTACCTCGATTGCTAACGACCACAGTTATGAGGAAATATTTTCCAAACCGCTTCGTTCTCTGGCACATAGCGGCGATGTCCTGGTCACATTTACCGACGGCAACCATTCAGCAAACGTAGCCAAGGCAATTGAAGTTGGACATAGCAAAGACATGTCGATAATCGCTTTGACTGGCGATAAGAGCGAAGCTATTTCTGCATTATTAAATGAAAGGGACTTGGAGATAAGAGTTTCTTCGGGTTCCGCTATACGCACCCATGAGGTGCATGTTTTGATTACTCACTGCTTGTGCGATTTAATTGACTACCAGCTATTTGATAGTCCAAGTTAACTCACAAGTATTTTGGGGTATTTGCATTACCTTGTGGAAAATACCTGAAAAACCATACTGAAATCTGATGTCATAATCGTAATACTGTGTGGAAACGTAAATAAACCAACATTTTTAAAAAAAGTAGTCTATTTCAAACACCCCGTATCCTTGCATGGACGGGGAAAGCTGTTACCTCGTTGATTAACGCCAAATTATTAGCGTCGATTAGCGATTCATAAGATAATGCATACAAAATATAGCATTATCTATTTAGCGCATTGACTATGACAGCAACCTCTTCACCCGATATGGCTTTATATTGGAACCAAGCCCTGGCAGAGGAATTATTGCGCTTTCTGACAGGGTGGCTCAAATGTCCGGAGGTCGCCGCCGACCTGACCCAGGAAACCTACCTGCGTTTCCACCAATTTATCCAAACCTCACCGCCCAATAACGCTCGCGCCTTAGCATATCGCATCGCTGTCAACCTAGCGAACGATTACCAGCGCAAAGTGAAAGTCAGGGAGACCTATAATGCCAATACCGACTTCACCACCCTTGAGGATGTACACCCAAGTGCTTTGCCAGGGCCTGAACAGATCGTCATGGTACAACAACAGCTTCAATGCCTACAGGACGCACTCGATGAGCTCTCCGAAGAATGCCGAACCGCTTTCCTGCTCCATAGCGTCCACGGCCTGACCTATCCGGAAATTGCTGCCCAACTGGGCATTTCACGGTCTTTGGTGGGCAGGCATTTAGTCAAGGCCTTAGCCCACAGCAAGCAGCGGTTGAAAGCCTCAGAGTGACAATCTTGAAATTTATTCAAAAGAATACCGATCAAACTCAGTTCTCAAACGTCTTATCAAATATCCCCTTGGTAAGCTGGAAACGCAATGGCCATGCAACCTGACCAAGCCGAACTGCCCGAATTGACATTACAAGCCATCGAATGGCTGGTAAGGCTGCGCTCCGATGATATGGATGAGGCAGAAACCCATGCCTTTGCCGACTGGTTATCTGAAGATATTCACCATGCCGAAGCCTTCGCCGATGCCGAAGACTTGTTCCAAAATTTGACCATAGCGGCAAAAACTCCACGGGTTATATCACCGAGATTTGCCGAACCCGACAAAACACAAATCAGCATACAGCCTTTCCCCACACCAATAAACAAAGCGCCCACCCGCCGCCCCGCATTCGCCTTGAATAAGCACTGGCTGGCTGCACCTCTGGCTTTGGCGGCGGCCTGGCTGTTCGCAGTGGTATTGATAATGCCAAAACAAGCGCACCTGCTGGACGATTACCTCAGCGATTACCACACCAACACCGGCGAGGTGCGGGAAGTGCAGCTTGCCGACGGCAGTCAGCTCCTGCTTAACACCAATACGGCCGTCTCGGTGACTTACCACGATTCCATTCGGCAAATCACCCTGCATCATGGCCAAGCGCGGTTTACCGTTGCTAAGGATAGCCAACGTCCGTTTGAAGTTAAGACTGGCGGGCTATTAGTCCGTGCTTTGGGTACGATTTTTGAAGTTTACAACCCAGAATCGGGCGAAACCCGCGTGACTGTCCAGGAACATGCCGTTGCAGTCCGGCTTCAACCGGAAACCTTCATGCCTGGAAGCGGGCAACCAACAACAATAACCGTGCAGGAAGGACAGCAGCTAAGCTATGTCGGCAACGGCATCCTTAACCCGCCAGAACCGACTGATCTAGCACAAACCAGTGCTTGGCAACAGCGCAAACTGTTCCTCAACGACCGCCCGCTAGAGGAATTGATCGCCGAACTCGACCGTTACCGCGTTGGTCGTATCTTCCTTTCAGATGCCAAGCTTAAAAACCTGCGTGTTGTTGGCGTATTTTCCCTGACTGAACCTGATGCGGTACTAAAAAAGGTCTGTAAAGTACTGGCCTTGGAAGAAACCCGCATAGGCCCGTATTGGATATTGCTGCATCGTTAAAGCCGCCTGAGCTATTTGTCGGTAACTGCAAATATTGATCAGTAGGGGTCTTGTGCAAGAACCCCCAGTAAATATTGATTTATCCGCCCAGTTTCTGGGAACAATCCAGCCCTACCATCTTTACGGTGACCGCTTCAAATCCGAAGCTTGAATCATCGAATTTCATCATCATAAAAACATATTTCACTCATTGTGAGTCACTTTTTTTTCTGAAACGTCGTATAGGGAAAGAACTATATTTACCTAGGAGAAAACATGACCATCCGTTTCAATCGCCATCACCTGATAATGGCGTTAATCATCTTCATACTGTGCGGAAAGGTAAGTGCAGAGAGTACCACACAGCAATACCATATTCCGGCGCAACCGCTCAACAGCGCCTTGATGCGGTTTGCGTCCGATGCCAATCTGGAACTGCTGTACACCGCCGATAAGCTGCGGGCGTTCAAAACGAGCGGACTGAACGGCAGCATGACCTCGGAGCAAGCCTTATCCAAGTTGCTGCAAGGCAGCGGTATGACTTACCGCTTTGTCGATGCCAAGACCGTGACTGTGGAACAGCCGGATGCCAATTTTAGGAAGACGGCTAATGTTGATGAAAAGCCGGAATCCCTATCTGGTGGCGATACGACCTTGCCGAAAGTGACGGTGGAAGCGGATGCAGACCCTTATGACTCTTACAATACCGCCGATCCTTATAACAAGTCTTATTCGGTGACGAATTCGACTACTGCCACCAAAACTGATACACCGATTATGGACACACCTGTTTCCATCCAAGTCGTGCCCAAAGCGGTGCTTAGAGACCAACAAGCATGGCGGGTAGAAGATGCAGTTAAAAACGTCAGCGGTGTTCAGCAAGTTTGGGCAAGTGGCGGTGAAAATATCAGGATTTTGTTATTCGCGGCTTTGGCCTTAATTACAACCGTTTTCGCAATGGTATCCGGCTCACGGAGGGTACGTCTGATATGGCGAATGTGGAGCAAATTGAAGTCCTAAAAGGCCCGGCAGCCATGCTGTATGGCAGAGTAGAACCCGGCGGCATGGTCAATGTTGTCACAAAAAAACCATTGGATACACCTTATTATTCGCTGCAACAACAATTTGGTTCTTACGATTTTTTCCGTACGACGATAGATGCAACCGGGCCAATTACTACCGATAAGTCACTAACTTATCGTTTCAACTTGGGTTATACCGATCGCGACTCATTCCGTGACTTTGTCGGCGAAGATCGGGTCTTTGTTGCACCTAGCCTGCATTGGCAAGCAACCCCGGACACCCAATTCAACCTGAATATCGAATACAGCAATAATGACACGGCTTACGATAATGGCATTCCTGCCATAGGCAAGCGTGTTGTCGACGTGCCCATCAACCGTAACTATACACATCCTGATTTTAACCGGGATAACATCGAAAACACGTTGGTGGATTTTAACTGGTCACACAATTTTAATGACAATTGGAAACTATCTAACGGTGTCGTTGCCACCATGAATAACCTCCAGGCAAGAGAAATTCCAGTTGCTTATGTACAAACACAACTAGAGGACTCGCCAAATCCACAAGTGCGCCGAGGCACTTATTTTGAAGATTTTGAGCGGGACAATCAAACCGTTTACCTTAACCTGAACGGCAAATTCGAAACTTTTGGCATTAAGCACAATGTGTTGCTGGGCGGTGATTATTATAATTTTGAACAAAAAAACAGCGGCTTTTTTGGGCTTAATTATGCAATTCAACGCAATTTTGAAGGCGATGCCTTGAAATACTTTACTTTTATCGACCTGAATAATCCCGATTACAATCAATTTCCCTTTACCTTCAGTGAGCTGGATAATTTAAGACGAAATGCGCCGAATGATTTTGTACGTTCATCCCAATCTTGGTATGGCTTGTATTTTCAAGATCAACTGTCATTTTTTGATGACAAGTTACAAATCCTGGGTGGTGGCCGTTATGACTGGGCACGGCAAAAACAAGGCAGTTCCTTTACGTCATTTGCCGACATTAGCGAGACGGCGCAAAACGAGGAACATTTCAGCCCTCGCGTTGGCATCCTTTATCGCCCCTACAATTGGTTGTCAGTCTACGGTAACTATACTGAATCGTTCGGCCTTAACAACGGACGAACGGCAAACAATGTCCCGTTAGCCCCGGAAATTTCCGAACAATTCGAAGCAGGATTAAAATCGGAATGGTTTGACGGCAAGCTAACAACAAGTCTGGCTTATTTCCATATCACCAAAGACAATATCCTTAAACAAACCGGCGATGTTACATTTGAAACGGTCGGTGCAGCGCGTAGCCAAGGCATTGAATTCGACTTGGCCGGACAGGTGACGGACGAACTTAGTGTCATTGCCACTTATGCTTACACCGATGCCCGTATCACCAAAGATCGAGGTTTGATATTTGATGATAACGGCCTTGTCGTCGGCAGCAATAACGGCAATCTAGGCAATCGACTACCAACAGTTGCCGAACATTCCGGCAGCACTTGGCTGAAATACGCATTCCAAAATAACAGCCTGAAAGGATTGAGCCTGGGAGTCGGCGCCTATCTTGCCAGCAGTCGTGAAGGTGATAATGAAAATAGTTACCAGTTGCCGGGTTATGTCCGCGCCGATGCGTTTGCGGGATATAGTTTCAATATCGGTAAAACCAAGTTGACCACCCAGTTAAATGTCACCAATGTTTTCGACAAACGCTATTATTTTGCCGGACAACCTTATAACACGTCTAAAGCCTATAACATGATAGCCGACCCGTTAACCTTTTTAGGGTCGGTGCGATTGGAATATTAAAGGGTGAAATACGGGTTAAATCTAATTGCGCGAATTAGGTGATGAATATTTGTCTCGATAACACCTCAAGATGCCGGAGGCGATTTCGCAGTTTCTGGCTTAAGGTGCATTTGTATATCGCCCTGACGATAGGTTTTGTCTTTGTCATTCTTGGGTTGACGGGTGCGTGTAATGTTTTCTTATTTGAATTAGAGGAACTGGGCTTGCCGCAAGTCCATCATGAAGCGAACGCACTACCATGTTCTCTGGATGAAATCATGCATACAGTTAAAACGGCTCATCCGCAAAGAAAAGGCAAATGGTCAGTGCTTTTGCCTGGATCTGGCAACGATTACGTACGGGTGCAATACCCGATGCCTGAGGAAACAGCCGATGAATTGTTCGCACCGCTTCGAATTCTGGTTGAGCCATACAGCGGAAAAATAACCGCAGAAAGCTTTTGGGGGCAAACTTTGTGGACGCTAATTTATGAAACTCATTCTGATCTTCTGATGGGAAAATTAGGTGTAAAGATAGGTGAAATTGGCTTTGATACGATCTGTTTTCTGGGTTTGTTCATGTTTATTTCCGCGTTGACAGGGCTTTATTTGTGGTGGCCGCGCTGGGGGAAATTCAAAAAAGCAGTGACCATTAAGCGGGGTGCAAGTCCTGAGCGGTTTTATTTTGATTTGCATAAAGCCACGGGCTTTTACAGCTCAATCATTTTACTGATTTTAGCCATTACCGGGTTCTCGTTTAGTTATGTGGATTATATCAAGCCGTTGATACGTAGTTTTTCATCCGTCAAGGAAAAGCATTTAGAAGAGCCGGATGTTAAATCTAAAGTTATAGATAATGCAAAGCCTCTTTCTATAGCACAAGCTGTGGTACAAGCCGACAGTATTTTCCCTGACGCAGAGTTACGTCGAGTAGAAACACCTGAAGACGAAGGAGGCGTTTACATTGTGACGAAAAGGCAATCAGGCGAAGCTAACCATCGCTGGTCACGCAGTAAAGTATGGATAGACCAGTACAGCGGCAAGGTATTGTCCGTACAAGACCCTAATCAGTTTACCGCTGGCGAAACGTTTTTAAACCTTATGTGGCCGTTACACAGCGGCGAAGCGTTTGGTCTCCTAGGTAGAATCCTTTGGTGTGTTATGGGTTTCGCACCACTAATTCTGTATATTAGCGGCATTATTCGCTGGCTCCAAAAACGCAAAGCCAGCCGCTGGCACAAATCTAAGCAGCCCATACACTAAGCAACTCAACGGATTTGACCTCTTATTCTCTGGTTATATTGCATCAGCAGCCTAAAGTGGAAAGATTGTTGCGGGGGGCAAAACAAATAAATGCTGCTAAATTTGCCCTCAATCGCCGTAAATCCCAGTCGAGGAAGAAAGCGACACGAATTACCATGACTATGCCCAGTAGTAAACACCAATTCTCCTTTTGGTGTCAAAATTCCACACGATAATGCGAATACCCGTATTTTGTAGTGTTTTCTAATCCTTAGGGTAAAGATCGCGACTACCATCCATATTAGCGGTCTGCCAATAGAGCAAGGGCCAACCTGAATTAAGTTCGGCGGCTGCAACTACTTCACAAACAACGATCTTATGGTCGCCAGCATCGACTATGTGGCTAAGTTTACAATCAAAATAAGCCAAGCTATCAGAAAGGACAGGCGCTGGGGTCGACCCAGATTGCCATTGGTATTTCGTCATCTTTTCCCTAACTCCGGCACTGCCAAAATGTGCCGCCATAGCAAGATGGTCTTGACCAAGTACATTAACCGTACACGTACCACCAACTTGTAAAAGTTTATACGAGTAATGCTCAGGGTTAATGCTGAAGGCAAGCATGGGCGGCGCAAAAGACACCTGCATCACCCAAGCCGCTGTGAAAGCATTTTGCTCTTGGCCATCACTCACGCCAATCACATAAACACCATGCGTTATTTTTTTAAACAACTCATGAATATTTTCAATCATCAATGCACCAAAGTTATACGCATTGACAAATCAATCGCTTTAATATGTTTAGTTAATGCGCCAATGGAAATGTAATCAACACCGGTTTCGGCAACGCTGCGGATATTGCTTAAATCAATGTTGCCAGAGGCTTCCAATTCGACAGCATTGGTCTTGGTTAAAACAGCTTGCCGCATATCAGCCAAAGAAAAGTTATCCAGCATAATACGGTCAGGTTGCGCAGCGCAGGCTTCTTGAAATTCCGACAATGATTCAACTTCAACTTCAACTTCAACTGGTTTTGTCGATAATTGGCGGGCAATCTGCACTGCTTTAGCAATAGAACCCGCTGTCAGGATATGGTTTTCCTTAATCAACACGCCATCGTACAGCCCGATTCTATGGTTGTGGCAACCGCCGCATGCAACCGCATATTTCTGCGCCGCCCTAAGCCCAGGAATAGTCTTACGGGTATCGAGAACCTTACAACCCGTTCCAAGCACGGCTTCTGAGTATTGCCTGGAAACCGTGGCCGTTGCCGATAACGTCTGCAACAAATTTAAAGCGGTACGCTCCCCTGTCAATAAGGCTCGCGCCGAACCGTCAAGTTTGCATAACACCGCACCAGCATTAATGCTAACACCATCATCAACTTGCCAGTCAACACACACCCTATTATCCAGTGCATTAAATACCGCATCGAACCATGCCTTGCCACATAAAATCATCGGTTCGCGCGTTATTACCGTTGCATTTGCTTCTACATTCTCAGGAACGATAGCAGAGGTAATATCGCCTGACCCCACATCTTCTTTAAGAAAAGGTAAAATATTTATACTAGGCGGCACAACCATCTTCGGAATACCCTGATTATTTCGTGCCGTCTATTTTGAGCAATCTTTTGAAAATTGGCAGGAAAACCGTTAGCCACTTTTCTTTAAGTATTGCGAATATCGGCTGCAACATAGATAGAAAAGAGACGATTCTATTCAACAGCTTATTAAACAAACCGTCATAATTGCCCGCTTTAAAATCGGCTTTTATCCGTTTATAGTGAAAGCTTAAGCCATCGACATAAACCGGCTTGTATAACCACATCTCCATAATAGAAGTGAACCACATGAAAGCAAACGAAACCCCCATGCCCATGCCCGCAAAAATAACCAACCACGCAAAGGGTGGGAAGAACTTGGTCAACCACCAGGACACAATGTCGGCAATTAGGAAGACATAAGGCATCCCCACCGCTATGCACTTGATTTTTACACTGGTGGTTTCCGCAAAGCTGAAGATTATCCCAACAAACATGAAGATAAAACTAATGCCAAACATGTGGATGTGAGAACCGCGTGTCAAAGAGGCAAACGTAGAGCCTTCATCTTGCTCTGTTAACGCCTTCAATTGGGCAAAATCATTAAAATTAGGGACACCTGATGCTTCTTTGTTATGGCACATTACGCAACGTTCCTGGATGATTTTCTCAATACCGTTGTCTTTGTACTCTTGTTCATCAGCTCCATCCCTCACCCATTGGATAATTTCAAAACGCTGTTGGTCAGTCGCATTTTCTTTCATCGAACCGTTGAGTTTTTGCTCCACCACCGTTCCAGAACGGTTTCCATAGTAGCTGTAAACAATATCGTCTACCGATAGGCCAAATTTACCATCTGCCATACCATGGGTTAGTAAGATCTGGATCAAGGCGAACATATAGCCAATCCCGACCGCGATCAGATAGCCGGTAAACAAAACTTTAATCGGCGTATATTGCTCTTTTAAAGGGGTATATGGATTAGGCACAATTATCTCCTACAAGATGATCTTTTATTATATTTCAGGGACAATGGCCAAAACTGGAAAGTTCGGCAACTAATTGGATAATAATAGTTTCTTTATTGTAACGTACGACAAATAAAGCGACATGTTAGGTGACCCGTATGGGGGGTTAACACGTTAACCCCCCATTAATAGCGTGTTTTGCTTAATAATTAGCGCCAACCTGCGAATATTGATAGCGGCCTTTAATAGCCTGTGCCAATTGATGCACCGCCATCGCGTATTTGTTACTGTTATTGTAACGCTTAATGACTTTGAAATTAGGATGGACGCGCCAATATTCGTTGCCTTCGTAGGTGCTTAATTCTACAACAGAGTCACCATACGTAGCATCAACAGGTTGTGCCACGGGGCTTTTATAATTCCAGCCATTTCGGGAAAAATAATGGGCAACGCTTCCAATAGCATCATCAGGACGCCAAAGGTCACGTCGTCCGTTATGGTCGAAATCAACGGCAAGCTTACGAAAACTGCTAGGCATAAATTGCCCTAGACCCATTGCACCCGCCCAGGAACCAACTGGTTGTCGTGGGTTATAGCCTTCTTCGCGGGTCATCAACAGAAATTGCTCAAGTTCTGACATAAAATATTTGGATCGTCGGAAAGTGTCGAAAGACAATGTAGTTAAGGCATCAAATACACAAGTTTTGCCAATATTTTTGCCGAAATATGTCTCTACACCGATGATTCCTACGATATATTCAGGGTCAACGCCATAAGCAGCACTAGCTTTACTAATAGCGCCAGCATTTTCGCGCCAAAAAGCCACACCATTACTAATATGCTGTTCAGTGAGAAATTTACCCCGGTAACGCGACCAACTGCCGGGGCGTGTCGGCCCAGAGTTACTGGAGGTTGGCCCTTCAAGCCGGATCACTGAATCCAAACGGTTAGCTTGGGCAAATAAACCTTGCAGATAGCTTTCTGAAAAGCCATGATTAACTACCATGTGCCTGATAAAATTCTTAACCTTGAGCGAATCATTATAAGGCTCATAACCATAAGAATAACCGGACTGGGAACGATACAAATCGTTGCTAGAGCTAGCCGGCACGGCCGTTTGTGATGAAGCACTAGGCTTGGCTATAGTCTGCTGTACAGTAGGATATGACGAATTGTCCTGTACCGGCTCACTCGCGCATCCTGATAATAACAATACCAGAATTAACTTGAAAACATGTTTACTGACCGAATTTACCACAAAATTTTCCTACTACTCCGAAGTTAAAAATGCGATCAAGTTGGTTTAGGGCTTATCCCCCCATTGGCAACCAAAATAACATCATGAATATGATATAAATTATAACTCAATCTTGTACCCAGCCGACTTTCCCGGCAACATCAATAATTAAGTTTAGTGCATTGCCAGAAATGTACTATGCCCGCACTGCCAAACCCTCTGCAATTTCATCTTGAAGCTGTTTAATAACGCTAAGAGGATCAACTGCTGTACGGATTGGCCTACCGACAACAATATGATCAGCGCCACTTAGCATTGCCTGCCGTGCGGTAGCGACGCGTTTTTGGTCATCTTGACCTGGCGTAGCAGACTCTGGTCGAATTCCTGGGGTGACAATAAAAAAATCACTTCCCAGTCCGTCACGCAGCGGTTTAGCTTCCAGCGCAGAAGACACAACACCATCACAGCCCAAAGTTAGCGCTTTTTTAGCCCGGATTAATACCAGATCTTCAACTGAACCAGTCATACCCATTTGCTGCATATCGCTGATATCAAAGCTAGTTAGCACGGTAACTGCCAGTACTTTTAAATCACCCTTATCGGCAACCGCCGCCCTAATAATGGCATCGTTGCCATGTATAGTAGCCAAGGATACGCCGCGATGTTTAACCTGCTGAATTGCCAGATGCACGGTTTCAGGAATATCAAAGAATTTCAAGTCGAGCATGACTTGATTACCGCGATCAATAATAAAATCTACAATATCCCAAGATCCCGCCAAGAAGAGCTCTAGGCCGACCTTAAAGAACTTGATATCACCATCCAACTTCCGCACCCATTGTTTTGCTTCCTCTGGACTAGGTACATCCAAAGCAAAAATTATCCGTTCATTGATATTAATAGTTTTCACTGATGCCAAATATACGATTTGTTAACTGTTACATCATGTTAACACACTATGTGCACCTAAAAAATGTAGTCACAGGCGCAATAACATCCATGTAATGGTCTATAGCAAACAAAAGCAGCGAAATTTAAATCATCCCATTAAAATGGTCAAAAGATAACTTAATAAATAAATGTCTATGCCTATTAAACAGCATTGGTTAACCCAGGCGACAAAGATTGATTCGCCTAATTTTGATGACCGACCAGTCCCTGACGATATATCATTGCTAGTGATCCATTGCATCAGCTTACCACCTGGTGAATTCGGCAATAGCTGTATCGACCAATTATTTTGCAACCAGCTCAATCCAAGTGATCACCCCTATTTTCAAGAAATCTTTCAACTAAAAGTCTCATCCCACCTGTTAATAAAACGCGATGGCAGTGTCGCGCAATATGTCCCGTTTAATAAGCGTGCCTGGCATGCCGGGCTCTCCTGTTACCAGGGACGCGAGCGGTGCAATGATTACTCGATTGGCATTGAGCTTGAGGGTACAGAAACCACTCCCTATACCGATGTACAATATGTCCAGCTTTCTTTGGCAGTCAAAGCTTTACTGAAGACATATCCCGCATTATCTTGCGACCGGATTACCGGTCACAGCGACATCGCGCCAGGCCGTAAAACCGATCCTGGCGAGTCATTTGATTGGCATAAATTTTATTGTTTTTTGGCTTAATGCCGCTAGATTGATAGGATATAATCAAAATATGCATTGAATTAAATACCCAGGAAGGGATGTATGCCATCCCAAAGTGACCTAACATGTTATTTAGCCTACCGAAGATGAAGTTACACAAAACGACCAAACTGGCATTGCTTGCCTTATTTCTGCCCTCCTTGTCATTTGCTGGTGAAATGACCAATGCTAATCCATTACAGCCCTTGGATCTAACCCATAATTGGGCAGGCTATGTTGCTCTGGTTTTATTTACTGTTGCCTACATCTTGGCCATGACAGAGGAAGTCACCGACCTACGCAAATCCAAACCCATGGTATTTGCCGCAAGTATGATTTGGGTAGGAATCGCTTCAGTCTATGCTTTTCACGGCATCAGCGAACAAGCCGGCCAAGCCTTTCGGGCGGTTTTGATTGGCTATGCTGAACTATTTCTTTTTATTATGGTGTCGATGACCTACCTGAATGCCATGGAAGACCGAAGTGTATTTGAAAGGCTACGGGTTTGGCTATTAAGTAAAAACTTCAGTTATCGTCAATTGTTCTGGATAACGGGCTTCCAGGCGTTTTTTATTTCATCCGCATGTAATAATTTAACCACCGCATTACTGATGGGTTCGGTAATCGTTGCATTAGGTAAGGATAGCCCTCGTTTTGTTACTTTGTCCTGTATAAACGTAGTAGTTGCGACCAATGCTGGCGGCTCGTTTAGCCCCTTTGGCGATATCACAACATTGTTGGTCTGGCAAAAAGGCGTAGTGCCATTTGGTGATTTCTTTTCTTTGTTGTTACCGGCAATAGTAAACCTAGTGGTACCGGCAAGTATTATGCATTTCTTTATTCCTAAGGAACGGCCTGCGGCACTTATTGAATCCCAGCCCATGAAGCGAGGTGGCTGGGTGATTATTTTTCTATTTGCTTTAACTATCATTACCTCGGCCTGTTTCGAAAATTTCCTGAGCTTACCACCTGCGGCAGGCATGATGCTGGGTCTAACTTACCTAAAGTTCTTTAGTTATTACTTACAAAAAACTCAGGCTTATCATAGCGATGATGAAGAACAGGAAGAAGCCGAGAAAGATATATTTATTGCCAAGCAAAGCAATGAATTGAACAAATCAAAACCTGGCAGTTATATCGACTACTTCGCGCCTATGAAAGTCATGAATAAAGCGCACTCCCGGGAGCTGATGATAGACCAACCTTTTGATGTCTTTAATAAGGTTGCGAACCTGGAATGGGACACCTTGTTATTCTTCTACGGCGTTATGGTTGCTGTCGGTGGCTTGAGTTTTATTGGCTATTTGACATTGGCATCGCAAATTCTCTATGTCGGGCTTGATCCTACAATTGCCAATATTTTGGTCGGGGTTGCATCTGCATTTGTCGATAACGGCACGATTATGCTGGCAGTATTGACCATGGCACCTGATATTTCCCAAGGCCAATGGCTATTGGTGACCCTTACCGCTGGTGTGGGCGGCAGTATGTTGGCAGTTGGTTCTGCGGCTGGGGTTGGCTTAATGGGTCAAGCCAAAGGTATTTACACTTTTACCAGCCATTTAAAATGGACACCCGCCATTGCTTTAGGTTATGCCGCCAGCATTGCTACCCATTTTCTACTGAATTCACAATATTTTTAAACTCCAGCGCAATTCATTCTCCGTTCAGGCTTTTAAACATATCATTTGCCCGAACCATTAATTTGTTGGAGAAGAAAGTATGAAGATTATGATTAAGAGAATCGGATTGATAATTTCAGTAATATTGCTTACTGCTTGCGTCCATCACGGCTATGGCAGAGGATATTCAAATTATGGCTACAATAACTCGGGCTACGGCGGCAATTATGGCTACCGGAACAATTCGTCCCGACCACCCGCTTATGGCTACAGGCCAAATTACGGGACAAACCGCCCAAACAATAACTATTACAACCAAAACAATTACTACAATCGCCCGCAACCACCTAGATCAGGTTATGGGTATGGTAACAATGGTTATCAAGAACATCACCATCATGATGGCGATCGCGAACGGCGTTGGAATAATCATGACGAACATCATTCGAATTGGGGCAGGTAAAAGTTAAGTTAATACCTGTAGCATATAACCCACCACCCAAGATTTATTTATATGGGTAACCCATCGCGAACATTGTTAGGTTTATGACTCACATTCGGGGTCAATATTGGATATTGCTGTAGAGGCTCAACAGTGCGCATAAACCTGCATACGCACTGTTGAGCATGGATTAGTTGATGTTATTTCATTAAATCCCTATTTAGCTATTCGTCACACCAAATAATGCCCAATCAAGTAGATTCAGAAAACAACTATGAACTTACAGAAAACAGACTAAGTTTTTAAATCAACCCTTAGTCTAGCAATGCGTTTTAACAGGTTTGCATTTGCCTGCTGTATCGCCTAAACTTCCAGTCTGTTTTAAGCTGTCATTACCATAAGATTGACTTAAGCACCTGATTTATCAGATCGCTTTGATAACAACTATAAAAACGCGATGGAAAATCGACTTCTGACAAAACTAAAAAGCGGCGGCATAGGCCGGTTGATTAATATTATCCAGACGCTGTTCGTCAGCTTTCTGCGGATATGGTCAATCCCTATTGTACTACTGCTCAGTTTGGCATCCGGTTTCACGACGTATTACGGAATGTCTTACTTTATTACCCCATGGATAGCACTGGTTATTACCATTGCTATACAATCCATTATTGTCATCTGTTCGTTTGAATTGGCCGGAATTCACTGTAAAGCCAACCGGCTAAGATACTTTAGTGTTGTAGTTTCACTTATCATCGCGTTTGTCGCTTCCATGTCGTTTTCGTATTTCAAATTCTATGAAATATCCGAACATGACAGCATCAGAATTGAGCGCATTAATAAAGTCGACCAGCAAATAGATACTTATTTACAAAAATTAGTCACTGTTAAAAGTAGCTTGCTGGCAGGCCAAAAAAAATCTTTAGAAAAACTTTCTAAAGAATTGTCACTAGCTTATTTTGGAACTCACCCTGATATTCCTGCCGAACACCGCAACCATATTGGCGAAGGCCCGGTTTGGAAACACATCAATAAAATTTATTTAGAAGATAAAGCCCAATTAGCCCAACTGGAACAACAGTTTAGTCAAGTCGATCAAAACATTGCCAACCTTAAAATTGCCCTTAACAATTTAGACCGCGACCCTAGCCACAGCGAGCAAGCCTATCAGGAAGTATCCCAAGGCTTGCAAAAAGTCCAACTCGGCTTTAACCAATTGGCCGCTAAATTCAGCGCGGATTTGCCCAAAATGCCAACATTGATGACTTTTTCAGAATTCACTGAACCGGTAAAACCATCGGTTAATAACTTGCCAAAATTTACGCTATTCCCGTTAATTATTGCCGGGATGGTTGATTTTTTTACCGTACTATTATCGTATCGCCTAGAGTTTTCAGCTCCTGGCCCATTAACAGAGCAAGAGGAAGAACTGGTCTTTGAATGCCTTAAGCAGTTTACCGAATTCCGCATCAATGAAAACGATGCCGTTGAAATAGTCATCGAAAAAACCGATATTGAACGTGCCCGACATTATGTCGATTGGCCCCGCATGTTTGCTGTGGGTTTACTGCTTAGCCGGGGGTTCTTGCGTAAAGTCGATGATCACCGCGTGGAATTCGCACCTAATCTGTACCCATTAATTGCCGAAAAAATGGGTGACAAGTTAGAGCAGATCAAGGCAAAATCGGCAGTAACCACCGAAACCATCAATTCTTGAGGTATGAATACCGAACGCTCGCCTTTGGAACAATGGCTGTCCGAAATTAAGGCCGCAAGCGACTCCCAAAACCAAACTTGGGATCCGGGATTTGATGGCGGCAGACAACTTGTTGTCGCTAAACTAGGTTCAATCCAAAAAGCTTATCAGCGGCCTACTATATTCAAACCGAAGTTTTATCACAGTGTTTATAACCTATCAGTAGATGAGTGGCGATTTAACAGCCAAACTAAATTGTATGGCGATTTTTGCACAATTGACGCACTGTTAACTATCCGTTTCCAGGCAAGCATAAAATATGCTCAAGCACACTTGGACACATTACCCGACATAAACCAACATATCAAATCAAGTTGTAACACCTTAATAAAAGACGTTGTTGAACAGGAACTAAGGCAGCTTAGCAATGGCGAATGGATTGATCTAGGGCTAGCAAATATAGAACGCCGCATTGAAACTGTAATTAATGAAACGCTAACCTTGCAGCATATCCAGTGTCGAGCATTATGTGAAATGCTGGCGAGTTTTTCCGATATTGATGAAACAGCTAAGCTCGATGGCCGTTTTGCACACGACAATATTTACCTTAAAGTTATCAAGAAAAATTTTGAAGCCCAAGAACAACATCAAAAAGAACGGTTAAGGCAAGAATTGTTGATTGAAGGGCAACGTTTAGAGCGGCAGAAACGACTTATCGACCAATATAACCACGAACAAAACCTGCAACGCATCGAACAAGAGCAAAGTGCCCTTAACCGTAAGCGACAACTTGAAGAACAAGAACATCAACTTGCCGAACAATTGCAGATTGAAGAAAGGCTGTATCGTGAAAAAATTTTCCATGAACAGAATCTAAAACGCATGGAACAAGGGGCAATCGCTGATACCCAGCGACACACCCATGACCAGCAACTACAGATGGAAGAATTACTATTAAGGGAGCGACTTGAGCATCAACAAAAGTTAAAAGCCATCCAACTTGCCGCCGAGATTGCAGAACATGAAAAAAATCAAGAGACTTGGAATGCTTCACATGAACGGCTAAAAATTGAAAAAATTGAACAAGAAAAGCGCTTAAAACAACTTGAAATAGAAGCAGAATTAGCTTTGCTCGATACTAAGCAAAATGAAGAGAACAAGCTGCATGAACGCTTATTAAAGGAAAAAATGCTTCATGAAGCCCGCCTTAAGGACATGGAACTGGAGATGCAGATCCATGAACACGAAAAGCGTTTTGCTGCCACCCAACAACTTGATAATTACATCCGCCGCGACATTGAGTTACTTATCCTTGAAAAGCATCGTGGCGAATTAATCCAAGACGTTAAAAGAACTAAAAATGATGATATTCGCGCGATTCCTGCACCTGAATCCCCCTCTGACCCACAACAGCTAGACCATCTATAATAAAAACGTATCTAACAACGTTTTCTGCAGCAATGATGGCATCTCGATAAAGTTTCGTTCATACCACACAGTTTAATAGCTCCAAAAACGCCATCCTACGCAGCCAATTTCTTCTCTAATTGAGGGTGCTGGCGAGCATTCCATTAAACAAGTATATTTATACAAATAGGAATCGTTTGCATTTACCATCCTATTTATATTAAACTTTCCCTAACTATTTTTTAACACTTGGGAGAGAAAACAATGTTTACCAAACGCAAGACATTGAGCCGAATTACATTAACCGCCTTATTTGCTGTGAGTCCTCCGTTATTGGCTTTTGAAAAACCAAAATCGATGGAAGATATGTGGAAAATTATCCAAGCACAGCAGCAGGAAATTGAAACCATGAAAGCGCAAATGGCAAATAAGCCAATCAGTCATCAACCGCCTGTATCGTCGTCCGCCCCTCAACAAGCGAACAACGTGAAACAACTGGAACGCAAAACCGATGTGCTAAGCCAAGAAGTCGAAAAATTGCGTACCAACCTAGCAATCCCGGAAGAAGCCAAATACAAAAGCATGTATGGTTTAGGGCCTGCCGCTTCTAAAATTTATCAAGTGGGTAGAGGTTTGTCGATTGGTGGTTATGGCGAGGCCAGTTATCAAGCAAATGTCGGAGACAAAGCTGATAATGTCGATAATGCCGATCTCGAACGATTCGTGTTGTATGCCGGATACAAATTCACCGATAACATTCTTTTCAACAGTGAAATCGAATTTGAACACGCGACTACCGGTGAGGGTTCAGAAGAAAAAGGCGAAGTTTCGGTAGAATTTGCCGCACTGGATTTCTTCATCGACCCCATAGCAAATGTCCGGGCGGGTTTGGTACTGATGCCGATGGGCTTTATCAACCAGATTCATGAGCCCCCCTTCTTCTTCGGCAATAACCGCCCAGAAGTCGAGCGTCACATTATTCCCAGCACTTGGCGCGAAGTGGGCGTTGGCTTGTTTGGTCAAATTACTCCAGAACTTACCTATACCACCTATGTAGTCAACGGTTTGAATGCCGACGAGTTTACCTCGGATGGCATTAGGGAAGGTCGAGGGGGTGGCAGCAACGCCAAGGCGGAGAATTTTGCTTGGGTAGGGCGAGTCGACTACACACCTGCGGTATTGCCGGGCTTCACAGTAGGCGGCTCCGCCTACGCGGGTAATGCCGGCCAAAACCAATCATTTGACGGACAAACGCCAGATGTATTTACTCAGATTTATGAGGCGCACGCACAATGGAAATATCGCGGCCTGGAATGGCGGGCTTTGGGCTCATGGGGATTTATCGACGATGCCGGCATCCTCAGTGCGGTTAAAGGTGAAACCATAGGCTCGGAAAATTACGGCTGGTACACCGAAATCGGTTACGACATCCTGCCGCTTATTTTTAAGGATACCTCACAATATCTGGCGCCGTTTTTTCGCTATGAACAGTTCGACACGATTGCCGAAGCACCTACCGGGTTTGACGATGATGCCAGTAAAGACCGTCACATCTACCAATTCGGCTTGCAATACAAACCGATTCCGAATGTTGTCATCAAGGCAGATTATCGAAACCGCAGTGCGAAACAAGGCTCATTGTCGGATGATTTCAATTTGGGCTTTGGTTTTATCTTTTAGCCTGAATGGCAAGTATTTGTCATGAAGCCGTACTCATGGGAATAAAATTATGAAGTTAACTATCTCAAACTTACCAAGGCTCACTGTTTTTGCCCTGTTGTGTTCTCATGGATGCTTGGCCGGAACAACCTCGACGGATGAATTGCGCCTTGGGCGGCTTTTATTTAACGATAAAAACTTGTCCAGAAACAGGAACCAAGCTTGTGCGTCTTGTCACAGCTTAAATCCGGCGGGCGCTACTGGCAATGCCGGGAGCAACTTTGCACCTGGGTTTGTTGATCCGGTTAATGTCAGAAAAAACAACGCCGTTTCTTCTGGCTCCATCATTGGCAGAAATGGTGTGCTGAATGCGCCCAGCGTCGGCTATGCGGCGTACAGCCCACTGTTTCACTGGGATGGCAAAGAAGGGCTTTATGTCGGCGGCCAATTCTGGAACGGACGCGCCAAAAACCTAACCGAACAGGCAAAAGTTCCTTTTCTCGATCCGGTTGAGATGGCCATGCCCAGTCAATGGGCGGTGGTCAGCCGTTTACAGGAAAATCCGACTTATAGGCAGCTATTTCGCTCCGCGTTTCTTTTGGACTTGGCCTCGGTGCCTAAATTGCCTAACAGCAATACCAACATAACGAAAACTCCAGATCTGGTT
The DNA here is from genome assembly GCA_965247625.1 of Methyloglobulus sp. GTDB lineage: Bacteria > Pseudomonadota > Gammaproteobacteria > Methylococcales > Methylomonadaceae > Methyloglobulus. The sequence continues at coordinate 72,015 of CBDFHL010000003.1, forward strand.
ACCAAAACTTATCACTATATGGCCAAAGCGGTCAGCACGTTTGAGCAAAGCGGGTTATTTAATAAATTTAATTCCAAGTTCGATTATGCCCTCGCCGGAAAAACTAAATTCACTCCGACTGAATTAAAAGGCCTCAAACTTTTTAATGACGAAGCCAAAGGCAACTGTGCGGCTTGTCATATCAGCAAACCGGAGCGCAATGAAAACGGGAGTATTATTCCGCCATTATTTACCGACTTTACTTACGACAACATCGGCCTACCCAGAAACGTGCTGATTCCGGGTAATCCCAACCCCAATTTAGGCTTGGGGGGAAGGCCGGACATCGTCAAATTCGGGGCTGCTGGCTTTGAATTGGGCAAACACAAAGTAATGTCGCTCAGGAATATCGCCATTACGCCGCCTTACGGGCATAATGGTATTTTCTCAACACTTGAGCAAATCACCCACTTTTACAACACGCGCGATACATTAGGCTGGGTGCCGGATAACCGTTCAGCGGGATTCGGTAAAACCGGATGGCCGAAACCCGAAGTTCCGAGCAATATCAATCATAGCGAATTAGGTAATCTGCGGCTGACCGCAGTTGAAGAAAATGCGATTGTGGCGTTTATGAAAACCTTAACTGACGATTATCCAAAATGGGGCAAGGATCCGAAAGTGCCTCCAAGTACACCTGCCCCATTTACATTAGGGGTTAAGGTTCCCAAGTTTTGAAACTGGGGGCTGGCAAGGAAAGCTATTTGTCCATTTAACTAATATTAATAAGGAGCAAAGACGTGAAAAATTGTTTAACTGAAAACACTCCATTTTGTTAACATATTTTGCTTTTTCAATGACTTTTAAAAAAGTGGGCAAATTAAATCAAAACACTATTATGAGTACAGGCCGTAAATCTATTGTTTTACTGTTTTTTTTGATACTGCTCACGGTTGCCACCCCTAGCATCGCCAAAATTTTTTACAGCAAAAATGAGGCAATGATCCTTGCTTTCGGCGACAAAGCTCAAGTCGAGACCTTATCGCTTTTCCCCGATGACCCGCAAATCGAAAAGATTCAGCAGATGTCTAAGGTCAAATTGGAATCAGGGATGTTTAGTTTTTATGTCGGCAAAGACAATGAAAAAATACTGGGTTATGCAGCCATTGAAAGCACTACTGTACGCACCAAGCCGGAAACCTTGATGATTGTACTAACGCCAGAAGGCGAACTAAAAAGCGTCACCACTTTGGCTTTTCATGAGCCGCCTGAATACCAGCCACCGGAAAGCTGGTTTAACCAGCTATTGAAGAAACCACTGGTAGACATTGATTTTAGCAAAGGCGTCCAGGGTATTAGTGGAGCCACTTTAAGCACCCGTGCTAACGTTAATAGCGTCCGCAAGGTCATGGCGATATTTCAAGTTATGGTAAAACCGAAATAATTCTGATGCGCTATTTTGTAACCGGCGAACAACACCGTAAATCTTTGCTGAATGCACTGGTGCTAATGTTTTTGGGCTATGTCGCGTTATTATGGCTAAGCAATGGCCTCATGTATTTTCATCACATGGATTTGACCGCAAAGTCGGTTATTGCTTACTATTTAGGTTCTGAAGAACAATTCACCCAAGCGAGAAGTTATCAGGGAATGCTGGAGGTTTCGCATTTTCATTTGTTCTCGATGGGCATGCTAGTGGTTACATTAACCCATTTAATGTTGATGACGGAGTTTTCTATCCGCTTAAAAATATGGTTAAGTGGTTTAATTTACCTTTCAGCTATAGCAGATGAAGCCGGCGGTTGGCTAGTAAGGTTCGTTCATCCCCTGTTCGCTTATTTTAAAATAGCCTCATTTGTGTTTCTGGAGTTTTCCTTAGCAACATTAATTATCATCATCTCAGCTGCACTTATCCGTGCCCGAAGCCAGCTAAAGCAATTCTCCCAAGATTAAAAAGAGGCTTTCCTGCAAAACTTAAAATTTGGTCTATTCTTCTTTTTAGCTTAACAATATTTGGCTTCCGCATATATCAGTATCACATCGCTGTAATTCACAATACAACAACAAAACCTTGACTTTAGCGTCGCCTAAAGTATCATGTGGGTTCCATTTGCCGCCTCCTTCTGGGCAGCAATTTTTAAAATATAAATTACGGGTAGGACAGATATGGGGTTTATCTTAGATTTAACTGAAACATTGAAAACACCTGCGGGTATCATTGGACTTCTTGTTGTTATTGGTGCTGTTTTTGTGTTGTTTAAGTGGGTATTTGCACCACACCCAGACGACGAGAAATAAGCCGATAATATCTATAAGTTTTTAAAACCGCTATTGGTTACATAGCCCTTAGCGGTTTTGTCAGTATTTGAGACCGGCTTAGCCGGTTTTTTTGTCACTTAACGATTGATATTTCCTATCAATGTTTCAGTTTGTTTACAACAAAATTTTTCGGTTACTCCCCCAACAAGCCCCAGCCACCGGGATCGGACTGTTCCGAATCTTATACGGGTTAGTTACCTTACAAGAAATTGCTTTTCTTTTTTACTTTAGGCATTTAATTTTTGACCCCATCCCTTACCTAGACATTGAGTTTCCAAGCATCCCCATGTTCCTGGTCTTGTGGGGAATCGTAGCCGTATGCGTCACCATGGGCTACCGCTATCAATTTGCCGTAACGGCCAATTATCTTTTTTGGATTGTTTTTGTAAATTTCACAACGATGCAACGCGACTTTGACGGTGGCTTCGATACTTTTATGATTGGCGCAGGCTTCTTTCTGTTGTTCATGCCGGGTGATCGTGCATTTTCCATCGATACGCTACGCCATAAACTCCACAATCCTTTTGTCCATTACAACCAATATCCCGCCGCTACGGTTTCATTATTAGCTTATCAATTACCGGTATTTGTCTGTTTGGGTTTCCTATATTTGGACTCTGATGTCCACAAAATGTTTGCTCCACATTGGCGTAACGGCCTGGGAACATGGCTACCTGCCACCCAACCTTATTACGTATCTGCGCTTGATATGTCGCCTCTGCTGAACATTGAGTTATTGCAAAAGACAATCGGTTATTCGATTATGCTTTTTCAAGCAACATTTATATTCATGTTTGCTTATCCGCGGTTACGAATTGCCTATTGGTTATTCGGTATGGGGTTGCATCTGGGCATTACCTTAACCTTAAATATTTATCCTTTTGGGATGGGTATGTTCATATGCTATAGCCTGTTAGTACCATTTAGCTGCTGGGAGTTTATCAGCAAACATCTTAAGGCCAAACGACCTATTTTAATTGTGTTCTTTGACCAGGATTGTCCGTTATGTAATCGCACGGTGCTGACCCTTAATCATTTCGACATCTTGAATTGTATAGATTTCAAAGGAGCCCAAAGACATGCTGAGCGGTATCCAGACATTGCCGCTATAGGGATGCCTACCTTATTAACCGATTTGTACGCACTTGATGCCGCTGGCCGAGTTTATTCTGGCGTTGATACCTATCGGCAAATACTACTAAAAATGAGATATCTGGCGCCTTTAAGCATCCTATTAGGGCTCCCCCTAGTTAAACCAATAACTGAAAAAATATACCGCAGCATTGCCGATAGCCGTCAACGTATCAATTGTGCCGTGGAATGTGTGGCAGCACCGCCATTGCCAGATAATACTTGGTATCATCGAATTTTCGAGCAACTCGCCCAACAAAAACCAAAAGCTGTTTCTAGAAAACTTGCCAAAACCGTGATTGTTTTGATACTGCTACAATCCATAAGCACCCTCCATTACGGCATTTTCTACCGTCTCCCCTATTCGTTTGAAAAATTAGCCATCAGCACACCCATTTCGCAAGCGAGTAATGCATTGCTGATGGTATCTTCAACGTTTTTGGGAATAACCCCACACGCGCTTTATTTGCACGACCATTTTGCCGGTTATGACCGTATTTTGGGAATAACCTACATCGATAAATCCGGTACCGAACGTTGGCTACCATTTGTTAACGAGCAAGGCCGCTTACAGGCACCAAATTGGGGACGGGTTCACTCCATGTGGGCAAATATTGCCGTGACTCCGACAATAAATATTCCCCGTTTACAAAAATTTATTATGAAAGTTACTGCTTTCTGGGGTAAAAACAGCGAACTTGACCTCAACAACGTACAATTTCAAATTAAAATGAAAAAAATTTCTTCGGCAACGGAGTGGGCACCGGACCAACTACATAAAAACTTTTTATCTCAATGGGTTACTATCGGAACAGCAACATGGGAAAATAAGCAAATCCGTTTCGACTTACCAGAAAACATTAATTCTATTTAGGTAGTTTGCCAAGTTGTGGTTTTAGTTATTGCATCCCCCTGTGAGTCATGATATAAATTTGCCGTGCTTTAAAGGCGCACACTAAAATAAAAATTTAAACCCATTGGAGGATAGTTTTATGAAAAAAGTAATTTCACTTGTCGCTTTGGCGTTAATGATTGTTGGCTTAACTGGCTGTATGGATCCCCAAGACGGTACTAAACAAAGACCATCAAGCTCAAGCTCTATTTCGCTGTAATAGTTTTACAAATTTAGCTTAAAAAAAACCCAGCCTTAGTGCTGGGTTTTTTTATGTTTGCGGGTTAGAAAACGAACCAACCACTTCCTCGTTGCCCAGGGAATAGCTCAAAACTTAACTGCCATGAATTTCCGCATAAAGCGCACGATACTCATTGGTTAACTTATGGTTGGGGACATAGTGAACCAAGGGCTGCGACAAAGAGTGAGATTCCCTGACTTTAACCGAGGGTGAAATCATCGCGGCAAGCACAGGCAAACCTTCAGCAATAAGACCTTCTACCAGTTGTTGCGGTAAATTTGCCTGCTTTTGGTATTGATTAACAACAATACCCTCAATTTCAAGGCTTTGGTTGTGGTCAGTTTTAACCTCTGAAATGGTTTGCATCAAGGTGTACAACGCTTCCCTTGAAAAACTGTCGCAATCGAACGGAATCAAACATTTGTCGGCAGCAATCAAAGCCGATTGGCTGTAAAAATTTAGCACTGGCGGCGTATCAATATAAATACTTTCAAAGCCAATAAGCTTATCTAATGCTTCTTTTAACTTAAACGTTTTCATTCTTGCTTCCAAACGGCTTTGCAAGGCTTCCAGATCCGAATGCGCCGGAATCACATATAGATTTGGGAAAGGGGTTTCATGAATTACGCTTTCAAGCCCGGAATTATTGCCGCCAAATAATGACAAGCTGAGGCAGTCCTTAAAAAAAAGTGCAGCCGTTTTATCGCTTTCGGAAATTTTTTTGCCCAGCAAGTATTGGGTGGAATTACCTTGAATATCTAGGTCAATGACTAAAGTCTTTTTACCTTCAACTGCATTTATGGCCGCCAGATTGCAAGTTATCGTCGATTTTCCTACGCCGCCCTTCTGGTTAAAAACAACTCTTTTCATATCATTTCCCCCGTTAAATCAAATAGATAAAAGCCCAATTATAGGACTAAAGCCGACAATATCAAACTCTAGTGAATAATGTGCCATGACAGGCAGGACATTCAGGTATTTCGCTGGTACCCTTGAAAGCAATTTCCTTTCCGCAACCATCGCAGGTAAAAGTACCCGGTAAAGTCACGCTACCGCTCTGATAGGTATGGTGTTTAGCTTCTTCACCCAGCTTTGCTAGTCCTACACGGGTTTTGTCAGCGATGCTTAGAAAGGCATCAAGCGCAAAGTTTTCGAGTAATTCAATATCAAACTTAAACCAATCCGACAGCGTACTTTTATCTTTGCCTGCAGGTAAGGCATGAGCGGCGCTCTCGATGTCGCGCTTGAGTGCTTCAGAAATAATCTCAATTTCTTCAAGGGTAAGGTCGCCGGCTTTATGGATTTTTGCTTTAGCAATATCCAACGCATCAGCCCAAGAATGTAAAGTATCATCCATAGCCACATAAAGGTGTTCCATCAAGTCAGTGTAGGCTTTGGCTAATTTGTTTTTATCCACGGTGTCGCTCCTGCAAATGGCGCTTTAGATTTAGTCGTCGGTACGGTATTCTAACGGTTTTGAATAACAAAAGACGATACGGATGCAGGAAATTTATCAACCGCTTGATATAGAACAAAGCGTACAGAAGATATGGGAAGAATCTGAGGCATTTAAAGCCACGGAATCGACTGCTGGTGAAAAGTATTACTGCCTGTCCATGTTCCCTTACCCTAGCGGTAAATTGCATATGGGTCATGTCCGCAATTATACAATCGGTGATGTTATCAGCCGCTACCAACGCATGTTGGGAAAGAATGTCCTACAACCCATGGGTTGGGATGCTTTTGGCCTACCTGCAGAAAATGCCGCTATGCAGCATGCTGTCCATCCAGCTGATTGGACTTACAGCAATATCGACTACATGCGCGACCAGCTTAAACGCTTGGGATTTGGTTATGACTGGGACAGAGAAATAGCCACTTGTGATCCTGATTATTACAAATGGGAACAATGGTTTTTTCTTAAGTTACTCGAAAAAGGCTTGGCGTATAAAAAAACTGCACCGGTTAACTGGTGCCCCCATGACATGACTGTGCTTGCCAATGAACAGGTCATCGACGGTTGTTGTTGGCGCTGCGATACCAAAGTCGAGCGCAAAGAAATCGCCCAATGGTTTTTAAAAATTACCGCGTATGCCGATGAATTACTGCAATCTCTGGATTCGCTCGATGGCTGGCCGGAGCAGGTCAAGACTATGCAAGCCAACTGGATCGGAAAAAGTTATGGTGTCCGCTTTGCCTTCCCTTATCAGCTTGAAGACAAAAAAGAGTTACTTTGGGTATACACCACCCGCGCCGACACCATCATGGGCGTTACATTTTGTGCTATTGCTGCAGCACATCCTTTGGCAATGCATGCCGCTAAGTCAAACCCTGTACTTGCCGATTTTCTAAAGGAATGTGAACAAAGCGGCACGGCTGAAGCCGATATGGCAACCATGGAAAAGAAAGGGATGCCAACGGGCATTAACGTAATCCATCCATTGACCGGCGAACAAATTCCGGTTTGGGTGGGCAATTATGTGTTGATGACCTATGGCGAAGGTGCAGTCATGGCGGTACCGGCGCATGACGAGCGGGATTTTTATTTTGCGAATAAATATGATTTACCGGTTATCCAAGTATTGGACTACAAACAAGAACGCTTAACCAATCCCGATACCCCTTTTACCCATACCAATTGGCAAGCTTGGTATGCGGTAAAAGACGACTCAATGGTTTTAGTGAATAGCGGCAAATATAACGGCCTAAGCCCTAAAGAAGCTATCAATGCTATTGCTGTTGACCTAAAAGCTAAAGGGCTTGGTGATAAGCAAGTTAACTTCCGGCTTCGAGATTGGGGCGTGTCACGCCAACGTTATTGGGGCGCACCAATTCCGGTCATTTATTGTGATAGCTGTGGCACTGTGCCAGTGCCAGAACAGGATTTACCCGTCACCTTACCTAAAGACGTAGTCTTGGATGGCTCACAATCGCCACTGGTGGCGCATCCGACTTTCTCCAAATGCGATTGCCCAAAATGCGGTAAGCCTGCCCGGCGGGAAACCGATACCTTCGACACCTTCATGGAATCATCCTGGTATTTCGCACGTTTTGCCAGCCAAACTGACACCGCCATGCTGGATAACAACGCCAACCATTGGTTACCCGTTGATCATTACATCGGCGGGATAGAACACGCTATCTTACATTTGTTGTATGCCCGGTTTTATACCAAGTTACTGCGCGATGAAGGGTTAGTTACCTGTGATGAACCGTTCAAAAAACTGTTGACCCAAGGCATGGTACTAAAAGACGGTAGCAAGATGTCTAAGTCCAAGGGCAATACTGTCGATCCACAAGGCTTAATCGACCAATACGGTGCTGATACCGTGCGCTTGTTCATTATGTTTGCTGCGCCGCCAGAACAGTCATTGGAATGGTCAGATAGTGGCGTAGAAGGCGCATCACGATTTTTAAAACGGCTGTGGCGACAAGTTTACCAACATGTCACTTCGGGCGGTTGCCAACAAACTATTGATAAGTCAGCGTTAACCGCAGAGCAACAAAACGTGCGTCGGCAACTGCACCAAACCATCCAGAAAGTCACCCACGACATGGGGGTGCGCACCATCTATAACACGGCTATAGCCGCTAACATGGAGTTGATTAACACATTAACCAAATTTGAAGATGGCTCTACAAATGGCAAGGCTGTCCGGCAAGAAGCGTTGGATGCCATCGTGTTGATGTTATCGCCAATGGTGCCACATATTTGCCATCAGCTCTGGCTGGATTTAGGGCATTCAGAAGCTATCGTAAACGTAGCTTGGCCTCAATACGATGAAGCCGCCTTGGCACAAGACAGTATCGAATTTGTACTCCAGATAAACGGTAAATTGCGCAGCAAAATAACCATATCGGCAACGGCTGGCAATGATGAGATCGAAAAATTAGCGCTTGCAGATGAACATATCATTAAATTTATCGACGGTAAGCAGGTAAAAAAGGTCATTATTGTGCCTAAAAAACTGGTTAATATCGTTATTTAGGAGTCGAGCTATGTTGAAAAAACTACTTGGTTTATTTTTGATAGCACAATTTGTTGCAGCTTGTGGGTATCATCTGCGCGGCGCCTACGATTTGCCCAAAGAAATGCACAATATTTACCTGCAAGGCGGTTCGGCTAACTTTCGTGAGCAATTGATGACCTCATTAAAAACCTCAGGTGGCCAGCTGGTTAACTCGCCAGAAAAATCCGACATGGTCATCATTGTGATTCGGGACAGTATCGAACGCCGAACTTTGTCATTAAGTGAACGCGGCCGCTCCAATGAAATAGAATTAGCAGGCCATTTGGAATTTGAATTACGGGATACTAAAAACCATATGCTTTTGCCGCAGGAAGGTATCGATTTCCGCCGTGAATATTTCAATGACCAGCAAGATGTTATCGCTAAAGACAATGAAGAAACGGTAATAAGGAACGAGATGTACCAACAAGTGGTCAGCTCGATTATCAACCGTGGCCGCAGCGCAATGGCAAGCAAACCCAAATAACATGCAGACCAAGCCACAACAATTGGCTGGGTTGTTGCAAAAAACGCTCGCGCCAGTTTACCTGGTCAGCGGTGATGAACCTCAGCAATTGGGCGAATTGGGCGATTTAATCAGGAAAGCGGCAAAAGACCAGGGTTTTTCAACACGGGAAGTTTTTTTTGCCGATAAGAATTTCGACTGGAAGCAACTTAGCGTATCGGCAGACACCCTATCTATCTTTGCCGACAAAAAAATCATCGACCTAAAATTATCTACAATGCCAGGGACTGAGGGGGCAAAGGCATTAACCACTTATTGCCAACGCCTTCCAGAAGACACCTTACTGCTTATTTCCACTGGAAAAATCGCCAAGAATGCCCAAAAAAGCTGGTTTCAAGCCATAGACAAAATCGGCTGCATAGTCCAAGTTTGGCCATTAGCAGGGCAAGATCTTTTACGATGGATTCAAGATAGGCTACAAAAGCGCGGATTACTGGCTGAATCTAACGCAGTTAAGCTCTTGGCTGATCGGGTGGAAGGCAACCTTTTGGCAGCCGCCCAGGAAGTTGAAAAACTCTATGTGCTGTTCGGATCAGGCAAGCTTAGTACACAACAAGTCAACGACGTGGTGGCAGACAGCTCACGTTATGATGTATTTAAGCTGGTCGATTCAGCCTTATCTCAACAGCCCGACAAAGTGCTAAAAATACTGTCTTCGTTAAAAGCAGAAGGAATCGCTACAACGCTGGTCTTGTGGGCGCTGGCGCGGGAAGCCCGAATCCTAACCAACTACAAAGCCGCGCATGGCTCAAGTGAAAGGGAGCTTATCCTGAAAAAAAATGCAGTTTGGGGCGAACGAAAACAGCTTATTGATTCATCTGCAAAACGCCTCACCCACGCAGAGTTAAATGATGTATTAATTTTAGCTGCGAAAGCCGACCGGCAAATTAAAGGTCAACAACAAGGTGATGCTTGGGAAACATTGTTGGAGGCTAGTTTGGTTTTGGCTTCTATTTTGGTGTTGGATAAAATCGGTTAGTCAAGAATTTATTGGATAGTTTTAAAAGTAAAATGCGCCCTGTACTATGCCCATATTTTCTTGCCCTTGGTTCAACAAGTTCTGGTCAGATGTTGTTTCCTCACCCAAGTAATTCCATGATTGGTTTTGAGCTATGATACGTCTCAATTGCTCAGGAATACGCTTTGGTTCTTATCTTGATGAGAAGCATTTATTTGAATGGGCTCTCGAAATTAATGGTGTAATTCGTTGGGATCAAGACACGCTTGTGATTCGGTCAAGAAACATATCAAGAGCATCTTTATGTGATTTGATAGCTCTGTTCCATCGGTACAACATACCTATGGAACAGTTAGCCCAATTTAAAAACTCGAGAAATGAAAGCTGGTTTGCCGCAACTGGATTGTATTGGCATAAAAAAATTTTTCCAAAACCTACTTCTCAGTAGATAAGTTGTCGCGTTATAGCCCCTACACGTAACACTACGATTTAAGCAAGTAACATACACTTTTCAGCTTACGCAATAAGAAAAAAAATGGAATTCAAGCTACATAATCAGGATGGCTACGCCCGCCGAGGCCAACTAACTTTAGCCCACGGCATTGTAGAAACCCCTGTTTTCATGCCAGTCGGCACTTACGGTACGGTAAAATCGCTCACTCCAGATGATTTAACGAGCTTGGGCGCTCAAATCATTCTCGGCAATACCTTTCACCTCATGCTACGTCCAGGTACGGGCGTTATTAAGGCTCACCAAGATTTGCACGGATTTATGAATTGGCAAAAGCCAATACTCACTGATTCTGGCGGCTTTCAAGTGTTCAGCCTCGGCGCGTTAAGAAAAATTACCGAACAAGGTGTGACCTTCAAATCGCCAATCAATGGCAGTAAAATTTTTATGGGGCCGGAAGAATCGATGCAGGTACAACGTGATTTAGGTTCCGATATTGTTATGATATTCGATGAATGCACACCTTATCCTGCAACTAAGGACGAAGCTGCAAGTTCCATGCGCTTGTCTTTACGCTGGGCGCAACGCAGTAAACAGGCGCACGGCGATAATCCGAATGCTTTATTTGGTATCGTACAAGGCGGCATGTATGAGCATCTTAGGGCAGAATCTATAGCCGGATTGGTTGATATTGGTTTTGATGGTTATGCGATTGGCGGCTTGTCGGTGGGTGAGCCTAAAGAAGAAATGATGCAAACTCTGGATGCTATCCACCAAAATATGCCTACCAATAAACCCCGCTATCTAATGGGAGTAGGTACACCAGAGGATTTAGTCGAAGCCGTCAGGCGCGGCATTGACATGTTTGATTGTGTGATGCCCACGCGCAACGCCCGTAACGGGCATTTGTTTACCACGTTCGGCGTAGTAAAAATCCGTAATAGCCAGTACGAATTCGACACTAAGCCCATTGATGAAAACTGTTCGTGTTATACCTGCCGAAACTACTCACGTGCTTACTTGCGCCATTTGGATAAATGCCAGGAAATGCTGGGATCCCGATTAAATACAATACATAACCTGCACTACTACTTGTCGCTGATGCAAAACTTGCGTAACGCCATTGAAACAAAAAGACTCGATACTTTTGTCAAGTGCTTTTATCAACAACGAGGAAAAGTTGTTCCAGTTATGTCATAATGGCGGACTGTTTATAATTAATAAGTACAAACTGAGGACACAATGAGTTTCTTTATTTCCGACGCTATGGCCGCCGCCGCGCCTGCAGCACAGCAACCCGGCATGGAAGGCTTGATTTTTCCAGTAGCTATCCTGGTATTTTTTTATTTTCTGTTTTTACGCCCACAAGCCCAGCGCTCAAAAGAAAAAAAACAGATGCTTGCAACTTTAAATAAAGGCGCGGAAGTCGTGACCTCTGGCGGTATTTTAGGTAAGGTAGCCGACCTGGACGACAACTTTGTTAAATTAGAGATCAGCGATGACACGTTTATCCAGGTACAACGCCAAAGCATTGAAAGCATGATGCCAAAAGGAACCTACAAAGCTGTCACAAAAAGGCCTGCAAAAACCTAACCGATTTCAACTGCATACCGGCGCAACCAGAAATTTACGGTGCCGATTATTGATGGACTAAGACATGCAAAACCATTATCCCTTATGGAAAAACCTGTTAATACTGAGTGTTTTCCTGATTAGTTTTATTTATTCGTTACCTAACCTTTTTGGCGAAGACCCTTCTGTACAAGTATCATCTTCCAACCCATTAACCCAGGGACAAGCCAGCAAGATCGAATCTACCATCAAGGCAAGCGGGGTAACATCAAAAGCCTTCGAATTTAAAGATGGCCGCATTTTGGCTCGTTTTGCCAATACTGACGACCAATTAAAAGTCGCGGACTTACTCAGAGATCAAATGGGTAATGAGGCGACGGTAGCGTTAAATCTTGCTCCAACCACACCAAAATGGTTGCAGTCCATAGGAGCAGATGCCATGTATTTGGGTCTGGATTTGCGCGGTGGGGTACATTTTCTACTCGAAGTAGATATGGATGCTGCGGTAAAGCAGCGGGAAGAACGAGATGTCGAGGACGTACGCTCTGCCTTACGGGATGCCAAAATCCGTTATATTTCTGTGGGTAAAGAGGGCGAGTTTACCAAAGTTAAGTTGAAATTTGCCGACGATAAGAACCAAGTCCTGGCAATACTTGCCAAGGATTTTCAGCGTTTAAAAGTTACTGAGCCGGAAGTCACCGACGAACTTTGGCTAAAAATGTCTGAAGTTGAAATACGTGAAGTCAAAAAAAATGCCGTTGGGCAAAATATGACAACTTTGCGGAATCGGGTTAATGAACTCGGAGTTGCTGAACCGGTAATCCAACAACAGGGGGATAACCGGATTGTAGTGCAATTACCTGGTGTGCAGGACACCACCCGCGCCAAAGAAATTTTAGGCACTACCGCTACCTTGGAATATCGTCTGGTTGATGTTGATCACGATGTGCAAAAAGCGGTTGAGGGACACGTGCCAGTTGGCAGCAAATTGTATTATGATAAGAACAAAAGCCCGGTATTGTTAGATAAGCGTGTGATTGTCACCGGCGACCAAATTGTCGATGCATCTTCCGGCATGGATCAGGATGGCCGTCCCGCAGTATTTATCTCGCTAAATGGCGTTGGTGCCACAAAAATGGGCAAGTTGACCCAAGCCAATGTCGGCAAACCGATGGCGGTTGTGTTTATCGAAAACAAGGTGGAAACCAAAGTTGTCGATGGACAAAAAATTCGCCATAAAGAAAAAATAGAAAAAGTTATCAGTGTTGCTACCATTCAGGGTGTTTTTAGCAAACGTTTCCAAACAACGGGGCTGGATAATCCACAAGAAGCGCGAAACCTTTCGTTGCTACTTCGGGCTGGGGCTTTAGCCGCACCGGTTGATATTGTTGAAGAGCGCACCGTCGGCCCAAGCTTAGGTCAGGATAATATCAACAAAGGTATCTTGTCATTTATTGTCGGCTTCGTCTTAGTTGTCTTATTAATGGCAGGTTATTACAAAGTTTTCGGCATGATTGCAGACTTGGCATTGGCGTTTAACGTGGTTATTGTCATTGCCATTTTGTCTATGCTACAAGCCACCCTGACATTACCAGGTATCGCCGGGATAATCCTGACCGTGGGTATGTCGGTTGACGCTAACGTACTGATATTTGAACGGATACGCGAAGAACTCAAAAATGGCCACGCCCCACAGTCTGCTATTTATATGGGTTATGACCGGGCATTTGCAACAATTTTGGATTCCCACGTCACCAACTTAGTAGTCGCCATTGTGTTGTTTGCTTTTGGTACTGGTTCTATCAAAGGTTTTGCCGTCACCCTTATTATTGGTATTTTATCATCCATGTTTACCGCTATCACCGGAACTCGGATGATAATTAACTGGATCTACGGTAACCGTAGGGTTGAAAAGCTATCTATTTAGGTTTTTGTTAACCAAGTAGTTCACCTATTTTGACCCGTAACAAACTTAAAAGAATTTTATGAAACGTACACATATTAATTTTATTGGTAACCGAAAAATTGCAATGACCTTTTCCGGAATCCTAATGGTAATAGCGATAGTGTCGCTATTTACCCGTGGCTTACAAATGGGTATTGATTTTACCGGTGGCACATTAATTGAAGTTGGCTACAAAGAGGCCGCTGACCTGACTGCATTACGCAATACATTAACCGAGTCGGGCTTTAACAACGCCACTGTACAGAACTTTGGTACGACCAAAGATGTCCTGATCCGCTTAAAACTCCAAGAAGGGGTAAGCAGTTCCGATTTGAGCGCCAAAGTCTTGGAAGCCATCAACAAAAATACGTCAACCCCAGGCAGTTTGCGCCGGGTTGAATTTGTGGGTCCGCAAGTGGGTGACGACTTGGCGCAGGATGGTTTTTTGGCGCTGTTGTATTCAACCATAGCCATCTTAATTTATGTGGCATTACGCTTTGAATGGAAATTTTCAGTAGGTGCGATTATTGCGACTTTTCATGATGTTATCGTAACGTTGGGGGTATTTTCTGTCCTCGGCTTAGAATTTGATCTGACGGTTTTAGCCGCTATTCTTGCCCTGATCGGTTATTCCCTAAACGACACTATCGTTATTTATGACCGTATTAGGGAAAACTTCAGGAACATGAGAAAGACGACAACTGAAGACATCATGAACATTGCAGTCAACGATACCTTAAGCCGTACCATCATGATTTCGATGACGGTGTTTTTAGTGTTGCTGTCCCTATTTTTCCTAGGCGGTGAAGTCATCCATAACTTCTCCATTGCTTTATTGTTCGGTGTGGTTTTCGGCACCTACTCATCAATTTTCATCGCTAGCCCTGCGGCTTTGATGCTGGGTATAAGCCCTGACGATTTAAAAGTTCCTGAAAAAGAAGGGGCACATTTGGATGGAATGCCCTAGTCAAGAACAAGCCGACAATAGGCCGATCAGTTATAATAAATATCACTTTTAATATTATCTACGGAGTTTTATAAACACATGGCGATAGAACGCACTTTTTCGATAATCAAACCCGATGCCGTTGCAAAAAATGTGATTGGTGAAATTTATAGCCGTTTTGAAAAAAACGGGCTAAAAATTGTCGCCGCAAAAATGCTGCATTTAACCCAAGAGCAAGCCGAAGGCTTCTATGCTGAACACAAAGAACGTGGTTTTTTTAAGGACTTGGTTGCTTTTATGATTTCAGGCCCTGTAGTTATGCAGGTACTGGAAGGCGAAAATGCGGTACTAAAACACCGAGAAATTATGGGGGCGACTAATCCTAAAGAAGCCGCGCCTGGCACTATCCGCGCTGATTTCGCCAATAGCATTGACGAAAATGCTGTACATGGCTCCGATGCTACCGAAACTGCCAAACGGGAAATTGCTTATTTTTTCTCAGAAAATGAACTCTGCGCCCGTACCCGTTAAGCAACAATCCATCAATTTACTGGATTATGACCGAGAAGGCCTTTCGGCCTTCTTTGTTAGTTTGGGCGAAAAACCATTTCGCGCTACCCAATTACTTAAATGGCTTTACCAAGAAAATATGGTCGATTTCGACCAAATGACTAACTTGAGCAAGTCGTTACGAAGTTTTTTACTAGAAAACTGTACAGTTTCTACGCCCGAAATCGTATTGGAAAAAATTGCCAGTGACGGCACCCGCAAATGGGTATTAGAAACCGGTTGCGGCAATCGCATAGAAACTGTTTTTATCCCTGAAGAAAATCGAGGTACTTTATGTGTCTCTTCACAAATAGGCTGTGCTTTGGCATGTACTTTCTGTTCTACCGCGCAGCAAGGGTTCAATCGCAACTTAACGACAGCAGAAATTATTGGCCAACTTAAAGTTGCCCAAGATCGTTTAGGCGCTGACCAAAAAATCACTAATGTGGTCATGATGGGCATGGGCGAACCACTGTTGAACTTCGATAATGTGGTAGCAGCCATGAACTTGATGATGGATGACTTTGCTTACGGCCTATCTAAACGACGCGTAACATTAAGCACGTCTGGTGTTGTGCCGGCTATGTACCGTTTAACTGAGGCTTGCGATGTCAGTTTAGCCGTATCATTACATGCAGTGACTGATGAATTGCGGGATGAATTGGTTCCCATCAATAAAAAATACCCCCTCAAAGAACTGATGGAAGCCTGCCGGGAAAACGCCAAACTTGCCCCCAGAAGGACAGTTACTTTTGAGTACGTCATGTTGAACGGCATTAACGATTCAAACGCTGATTTGCAGGGATTGATTAGTTTACTTAAAACCGTGCCATCGAAACTGAACTTGATACCGTTCAACCCATTCCCAAATTCTAGCTACACCTGCTCTAGTAATAACCGGATCAACCATTTTAAAACCCAACTAAACGATGCAGGCATTGTCACTACTATTAGAAAAACCAGGGGTGAAAATATCGATGCAGCTTGTGGACAGTTAGTTGGCCAAGTCACCGATAAAAGCCGGAGACATTTGAAGCTTAAGACAATGAGCGCCTAACATGTTGCTTAATTTAAACGCGCTAGCAAAACTTGTTATAACCTTACTTGCCCTGATGTTGTATGGCTGCGCCTTGTTTTCAACAACAAATCCGAATTCTGAAAAACCTTCTGATATTTATTTACAGCTAGGTATTAAGTACATGGATTTGGATAGGCTGGAACTGGCTAAAGAAAATTTGGAAAAGGCGCTGCAAAGAGACAGCAGCAACGCTAAAGCACATAATGCGCTAGCTTATTTATTCGAACGGATCAATCATTTTGATGATGCCAGAAAGCAATATGAAACCGCATTGAGCATGATACCTGACGATATTTCCATCCAAAATAATTATGGTCGATTTTTGTGTGACCATCGGGAATTTAGCAAAGGCATGACGTACCTTAACCAGGCGACATCTAACTTACTGAATGACCGACAATGGATTGCTTTGACGAATACTGGCCGTTGCTATCTTGGCATGGGTCAACGTAACGAAGCTATATCGGCACTAAAAAAAGCGCTTGATCAAAATGGCGAATATACACCGGCTTTAAAGGAAATGCAGAAAATCAGTTATGAACTTGGCGATTACAGGGCATCGCAAGACTATTTGCAACGCTACTTGAGCAAAGAAAACCATACCCCGGCAACGTTGTGGATTGCCATCCAAACCGAACATGCTTTAGGAAATGATTCATTAGCTAACGAATATCGCGAGCTATTACTTGATAAATTCCCACTTTCGAACGAAGCTAAACAAGTATCGGGTATCCGTTAATTAGTCCAAATTGTTAAATGTCAGTAAATATTCAAGCTATACGTGGAATGCACGATGTACTACCAGAGCAAACGCCGCTTTGGCACTATGCCGAGCATTGTATAAAGGAAGTGCTAGC
This sequence comes from Methyloglobulus sp., assembly GCA_965247625.1. Classification (GTDB taxonomy): domain Bacteria; phylum Pseudomonadota; class Gammaproteobacteria; order Methylococcales; family Methylomonadaceae; genus Methyloglobulus. Next base: position 89,469 of record CBDFHL010000003.1, read on the forward strand.
CAGTTACGGCTATAGCGAAATTCGTTTGCCCATCCTCGAGAAAACCGAGCTGTTTAAACGCTCCATAGGTGAAGTGACTGACATTGTCGAAAAGGAAATGTACACGTTTGAAGACCGTAACGGTGACTCCTTAACCTTGCGGCCAGAAGGTACTGCCGGCTGCTTACGTGCCTGCCTGGAGCATGGCTTATTGCACCACCAAACTCACAGGCTATGGTATTACGGCCCCATGTACCGCCATGAGCGTCCGCAAAAAGGCCGCTACAGGCAATTTTTTCAACTAGGTGTTGAAGCTTACGGAATGTCCGGATCGGACATTGATACCGAATTGCTCTTGCTAATGAATCGTTTATGGCAAAAACTCGGCATCCGCGATAAAGTCAGGTTAGAACTCAATTCACTCGGCACGATAGCCGAACGATTGGCGTACCGCGAAGTTTTGGTTGCTTATTTTCAACAACACAAGCCTAAGTTGGATGAAGACAGCCTACGGCGGTTAGAAACCAATCCGCTCAGGATCTTAGACAGTAAGAATCCTGAAATGGCTGAAGTTATTGCTAATGCTCCAGAATTGATGTCATATCTAGGCGAACAAAGCCTTACCCATTTCAAAGCCATCACAACCACACTTGATGATTTGGACGTATATTATACAATCAATTACCGGTTAGTACGCGGCCTAGATTATTATTGCAATACTGTTTTTGAATGGGTAACGAGCGAACTTGGCTCACAAGGCACAGTTTGCGCCGGTGGCCGTTACGATACCCTGATAGAACAATTAGGTGGTAAAGCAAACCACGCAGTCGGTTTTGCAATGGGCATGGAACGCTTACTGGCCTTATTGGAAACCAAGAACGATGTTCCGGTAATTAAGCCGGTTGACGCTTATTTAATCAGGGTTGGTGAACAAGCTGAACGCGCGGGTTTGCGCTTTGCTGAACAGCTCCGTAATCAACTGCCTGACTTAAAATTACAGATAGCTGTCGACGGCGGCAGTTTTAAAAGCCAATTTAAAAAAGCAGATAAATCAGGAGCGGAATTCGCAATTATCCTTGGCGATGACGAAGTTGAGAGAGGGGGGATCAGCATTAAATTCCTTCGGGAGAATCTCGATCAGCAAACTATGCCGCAAAATAGGCTAATCGATTTTTTACGTGACCGGCTACAATTTTCACGTAACCAATAGGCTATAAGATTTACCTAAATTTAATGTTAAATTACTAATTTTCAAGAGAAATCACAGTGGAATTATACGAAACAGAAGAGCAACGTCTTGAAGCGGCTAAACGCTGGTGGAAAGAAAATGGTGTATCGACAATAGTCGGGATTTCTATGGGTATTGCTTTGATACTTGGCTGGAATTACTGGCAAGACCACAAAAAAGAACAAGCTAACCAAGCCTCCGGGATTTACGACCAACTGCTCAAAGCCGCAACATCTGAGCAAAAAGATACTGTAGATAAACTCGCCAAACGTTTACAAGAACAATATGGCAATACCAGCTATGCAGCTTATGGCACCTTGTTCCAGGCAAAAATGAAAGCGCAACAGGGCGATATTGCTGGAGCTAAAGATGCGCTGAAAAAGATCATCGATGGCTCCAATAGGGAAATTGCAAATGTTGCAAGAATCCGCTTGGTTCAACTCATGATGGCAGGCGGCGAATACGAACAAGGCTTGCAGGTTATTAGTCAAGTTGACCAAACCGCCACTGGCAAATTTTCCGACAATTATGACGAATTAACCGGCGATTTATATGTCGCGCTTGATCGCGTTGATGAAGCCCGCACGGCCTATGAAAAAGCGTTAAAAAATGGTTTTCAGTCCCCTTTGCTGAAACTTAAACTTGACGATTTATCCGTGCCAGAAAAAACCGAAGCCAAAAAATAATGCACTTTCTATTGCCCGTAATTCTCGCCTTAACGTTGTCAGCTTGCGCAGGTTTAGATACTGTTAAGGAATCCCTTTCTGGAATTACAGATTATTTTACCGGCGGTGCCGATAATACCGAACCACCCAGCGAACTTACTGAAATCACGCCAGAGGTTCAGGTAGATGTATTATGGAAAGAAAGTGTAGGTGTTGGTACAGATGAACAAGCATTGAAACTTGTACCTGCAATTGGCAGCGGCAAAATCTATGCTGCTGACCGCGACGGCTTAGTGCAAGCGCGCGATTTAACTACTGGCAATCTGGCTTGGGAAGCTGAAGTTGAAAATTCTGCTGAAGAAGAAGTGCATTTTTCAGGGGGGCCGGGCTTAGGGGACGGGACAGTTATCTTAGGTAGTGATGACGGTGAAGTTGTGGCACTAAACAGCACAAGCGGTGCTGTTTTATGGAAAACCAACGTTACCAGTGAAGTTATTTCAGTACCTGCAATTGCCAAGGGCATCGTCATTATTCGAACAACAGACGGTGCCGTCATTGCCCTGAATGAAAAATCCGGACAAAAAATATGGAGTTATGAACACGCAGTGCCCGCATTAACGGTAAGAGGCACTGGTGTGCCGTTAATTATCGATGACACATTAATCGAAGGCTACGACAACGGCAAATTAATGGCACTACGTTTGGAAGATGGCAAATATGCCTGGGAATCAAGTATTACTATCCCTAAAGGCAGATCAGAAGTCGAACGCTTGGTCGACATTGACGTAGACCCTATAGAATCAAGGGGCGTTGTCTACACAGCAAGCTATAACGGTGGAACTGCTGCAGCTTCGGCGGTCAACGGCGAAGTGTTATGGCGAAACGAAGACGTCTCCTCTCATACCGGATTAAGTCAAGATTCGGATCACATTTACATATCCACCTCCAATGGACATATTTTGCAACTAGATAAAAGAACGGGTTCTTCACTTTGGGAACAAAAAGAATTGCATGGTAGAAAGTTAACTGCACCGAACGTTTACCAAAGCTATGTTACGGTAGGGGATTACGATGGCTACGTCCACTGGTTAAGCAGCACTGATGGCCGCCAACTTGGGCGCGCCCAAGTCGCAGGCGATGCCATCGAGGCAACGCCTGTCATTGACGGTGATACCGTTTATATTTACGCCAAAGACGGTACTTTAGCCGCTTTGAAAGCGCATTGATAAGCGATGCTACCAGTTATCGCCTTAGTAGGCCGCCCTAATGTCGGAAAATCTACTCTTTTCAATTACTTAACACGCAGCCGTGAAGCTTTAGTTGCTGATTACCCAGGACTAACCCGTGACCGGCAATATGGCCGCTTAAAACGCGGCACCCGTGATTGTTTATTAGTTGATACTGGCGGTATTGCTGACGATGCCGATGGCATAGAAAGCTTGGCGAAAAAGCAAGTACAACTTGCCTTAGCCGAAGCCGATGTTATTTTATTTTTGGTAGATGCCCGAGAAGGCATCAGTGTCTCTGATAAAGCTATTGCCGATGCGCTAAGAAAACTCGCCAAACCCATCATATTGGTACTAAATAAAACCGATGGCTTAGATGCAGCTGCCGCAGCCAACGATTTTTATTCCCTCGCCTTAGGTGAGCCGGCGACTTGCTCCGCATCACATGGTAGAGGTGTTCCTGAGTTACTGGAAAGGGCAGAACAATTACTGCCCACTGATAATGATGATGGTGATAACCTCGAAAACTCGATTGGTATTGCTATTGTAGGCCGGCCTAATGTAGGCAAATCTACGCTGGTCAATCGCTTGCTAGGTGAAGAACGCGTTATCGTTTTTGACGAGCCAGGAACTACCCGCGATAGTATTTCCATTCCTTTTGAACGCAATGGCAAGCGGTTTACATTGATTGATACTGCGGGAATGCGTCGTCGCGCAAGGATCTCAGAAACCATAGAAAAATTTAGCGTAATCAAATCGTTGCAGGCCATAGAAAAAGCGCATGTCGTGATTTACCTGATTGATGCTCGCGAGGGTGTAACTGATCAAGATGCCCATTTGCTCGGTTTAGTCCTAGAAGCTGGTCGAGCCTTAATTATTGGTTTGAACAAATGGGATGGTATTACCAGCGAACAAAAATCAACTATACAAAGACAACTCGATGTAAAGTTAACATTTCTTGAGTTTGCCGAAAAACATCCAATCTCGGCTTTACATGGCAGCGGCGTAGGTAAATTATTCGATGTCGTCCACACCTTATACGACTCGGCTATGGTCAACATGTCAACACCGATGCTGACTAAAATCCTTAAAGAAGCCACAGATGCCCATCAACCACCGTTAGTCGGTAACCGAAGAATTAAGCTCAAATATGCGCACCAGGGTGGACGTAACCCGCCAGTAATCATTGTCCACGGCGCCCAGACCGATGCGTTACCAACATCTTATAAGCGTTATCTTACCAATTATTACCGGGCTAGGCTGCACCTTTCCGGCACGCCGCTACGCCTGGAATTCAAATCACCGGTAAACCCTTTCCACGGGCAAAAAAATAAACTGAGCGACCGGCAAGTGGAAAAACGGAAACGTTTCGTTAAACAAATCATTAAAAGTAAAAAAAAATAGGCTCGCATCATGACAACGCTTAAATTCCAAGGCAAACTAATCCACACTAACGGTGAATTACCCGCTGTTGGCACTAAAGCCCCTAATTTCTCATTGGTCAATGGCAAATTACAAGATGTCAACTTGGCAAGTTTTGCCGGTAAACGCAAAATTTTAACTATTGTCCCTAGCCTAGATACGCCAACTTGCGCGATCTCTACCCGCAAGTTTAACGAGAAAGCCAGCAAATTAGCCAATACCGTTATCTTGGTAATCTCAGCTGACCTACCCTTCGCCCAATGCCGATTTTGCGAAACCGAAGGCTTAAAGGATGTTATTCCGTTATCTACCTTCCGCTCCAACTTTGCTGTTGATTATGGCGTAAAACTTATTGATTCCATCTTGGCAGGATTAACCGCTCGCGCGATTGTCATTATCGACGAAGACGATAATGTTACTTATACACAATTAGTTGAAGAACTTGCTAATGAACCGAACTATGATGCAGCGCTGGGAGCTATAGCAAATTAATGGCAAAAACACTTGTGTCGAAAACAAGGGTTTGATTGATTAAAAATTCCCCTATCACCTTCAATGGGGAACGAATATTGAAAATCATAAACCACAAATATTCAGCTCGTATACTATAAAACCATATAGTTATGCTTATTTAAACAGCTTCTTTTCCTTCGAAAATATGACGCTGCATTCATAAAGCACTAAAATAGCGGTTCATTTCTAAAAAGCGGGTTGAAACGTGCTTAACATCATCTGGATTTGCTTTTTCCTGAGCGCTTTTTGCACGGCGTTTATCAAACTGGTTTTTTTTGGCGACCAGCAAATATTCAACTTGTTGATGGAAGCTGTATTCAGCATGTCTAAATCAGCCTTTGAAATAGCCGTTGGCTTGACTGGTGTTTTGGCGTTATGGCTAGGTATTATGAAAATTGGCGAGCGTAGCGGCTTTATCCATTTATTAACACGAGGACTTACCCCTCTATTCAGCCGCTTGATGCCTGATGTGCCGAAGGATCACCCCGCCTTGGGCGCAATCGTTATGAATATCTCGGCTAATGCGTTAGGCTTGGATAATGCCGCAACACCGCTAGGCATCAAGGCAATGCGCGAGTTACAGACCTTAAATCCAAAGCCTGAAACCGCAAGTAATCCACAAATTTTATTTTTGGTGATTAATACGTCTGGAGTCACTTTATTTCCATTGACGATACTCACTTATCGCGCCCAGTTGGGGGCGGCTAATCCAACGGATGTGTTTATCCCTATTTTGATTGCTACTTATATCTCTACACTAACGGGGTTGCTGGCAGTCGCTTGGGTGCAAAAAATTAATCTGTTGGATAAAGTAATCTTCGCTTATCTAACAGGCATTACCTTGATTATCGGCGGAATGCTTAGCTATTTTGCCAACTTACCGCAGGTAGAAATGTTGGCGCAATCGGCTTTGGCCAGCAATGTTATCCTGTTTTCGCTCATCATCACTTTTATCTGCGGAGCGCTTTATAAAAAAGTGAATGCTTATGAAGCATTTATCGAAGGCGCTAAAGAAGGCTTCCAAACTGCTGTAACCATAATTCCTTATCTAGTCGCCATGTTGGTTGCGATTGGCGTGTTTAGGGCAAGCGGTGCGTTGGATTTGCTCGCAGATGGATTGCGCTATCTGATACATTTAGGACATTTTGATGACCGTTTTGTTGATGCCTTACCCACCGCGCTGATGAAACCTTTCAGCGGTAGCGGTGCCAGGGCGATGATGATAGACACAATGAAAACCCACGGCGCGGATTCTTTTGCAGGGCGGTTATCATCCATCGTCCAGGGCAGTACTGAAACTACCTTTTATGTATTGGCGATTTATTTTGGCTCGGTCGGCATTAAAAAAATCCGCCATGCTGCCGTTTGTGGGATTATTGCCGATTTGGGTGGCATTGTTGCCGCTATTTTAGTTACTTACTGGTTCTTCGGTTAACATGAAAGTACACCTTAAGACATTAGGTTGTCGCCTTAATGAAGCGGAACTCGAAACTTGGGCGCAGGCATTTCAAAAATCTGGGCATCAAGTTATCAAGGAAGCTGAAAATGCCAATCTAATTGTGATTAACTCTTGTGCGGTTACCCAGGATGCTGCAAGAAAATCACGGCATTTAATCCGCAAGGTGCATAGGGAAAACCCGACAGCAAAGTTGGTCGTCAGCGGCTGCTATGCCACGTTGAACAAAAACGAAGCCGAACAATTACTTGGGGTTGATCTTGTAGTTAGTAATAAGGACAAAGACCAACTGGTCGAAAAAACCATGACAGAACTTAATATGGACACAATGCCGACAATGTCGACAGATCCAGGTGCCATTTCCTTGTTTACCCGTGGCCGGCAACGTGCCTTTGTTAAAGTACAAGATGGTTGTCGTTACCGTTGCACGTTTTGCATTGTTACCGTTGCCCGTGGTGAGGAAAAAAGCCGCTCCGTACAGGATATAATTGCCGAAATAAACCTGTTACAGCAACAAAATATCAATGAAATTATCCTGACTGGCGTACACCTTGGCGGGTATGGTAGTGATTTGGCAACCAATCTTACCGATTTGGTTAGCGCCATCCTGGCAGAAACCCAAGTGCCGCGTATCCGGCTCGGTTCCCTTGAGCCGTGGGAGTTAACCGAAGATTTTTACCAGCTATTCGACAACCCCAGATTAATGCCGCACCTGCATTTGCCTTTACAAAGCGGCTCAAATTCTGTGTTGCGTAGGATGGCACGGCGCTGTAAAACCCAGGAGTTTGCTGAGATTGCATCTAAATTAAGGGAGATTAACCCGCTATTCAACATCACCTCCGACATTATCGTAGGCTTTCCGGGTGAAACCGAGCAAGAATGGCAAGAAAGCTTGGAATTTATCGAACGAACCGGTTTCGGTCACTTACACATTTTTACTTATTCGCCTAGAGAAGGCACCAAAGCCGCTAACTTACCCGATCCGGTTCCAGAGCCCGTCAAAAAGCAGCGAAGCCAACAATTGCATCAACTAGCTGAGCATATGCAGCGAGAATTTTATCGCCAGAATCTGGGGGAATGCTATCCAGTGTTATGGGAAGGGTACAGCGAAGCCGTTAATGCAGATAAACAACGCGTATTTGGTTATACGCCAAATTACCTTAAAGTAGGCGGTGTGTTTGCCAAGGAAAACCACTTGGAGAACACAACAAGCCTGGTAACTCTAAAATCAATCTCAGATTTTTATGTTTTAGCCGAAATAACTGGAACAATATAATTGCCCAGCATCCTCAAGTACCAATTCTGGTCTAATTACTGACTAATTCCCGTTCAGCGTTTGCCAGTTTCCTTGAGCTTAAAGGTTGAAGTAATTTAGCATCAATTTCGAAATCGAAACGGATCCGGCTAGCCGCTTCTTTCGCTTCTTTTTTTATCTCTGAACGGCCCCGCTACGACTTGATAGGCATTATGGACGGCAACTTTACGCGCCGGAATGGGTGGCCCTTGGTGGTTTAACATTGCCGTAAGCTGCTGCGCATCGTTCTCGGATTTGAATGTGGCGACCAACATTGCCCAATCATTATCAGTCAACGTTTGCAAAAACAGGCTGCCCGTATAGTCTACTTGGATGGGCAATACCTACAGCAGCTTGGGTAATTTGAGCTATATCGGGGACTATTAACCGATACTGGCGTAGGAATACCGTCAGAGCGCTCAAGAATACGATCAACTTTATCCCAATCGACCGTCACATGGTGTGATTTACTGAGTTTTCTGTAAGTCTTTTACGGTTTTGTTTTTTTTTAACCTGGACATCCCCAAGAACCATTTGCCAAGAGGCTCATTGGCTTCCAAATAGATATCATTATCATGGAATGCCACCAAATAAGGTTGATGGATAATCCTGACTGGCGTTCCAACCGGAACTTTATGAAACAGCACCTCAATATCTTCAGGATACATTTGGACACAACCGTGGCTTATCTGCATACCTATACCGAAAGGTTTATTGGTTCCGTGAATTAAATAACTACCAATAGCTAGCCGCATGGCATACTGACCTAAGGGGTTATCCGGACCGGCACGAAACCGCAGCTGGCAAGATATGACCTTTTTTGGGCGTGCTCCCTATGTATGGAAGGTGGTACGTGCCAAAACAGGATTGGGCGTTTTTTACCGCCACACTAGTTACTCCCATGGGGGTATTCCAACCATCTCTGCCGATCCCCACTGGATATGTCATTACTTTTCCTGGCTCTCGATTTGGGTAATAAAATAACCGCATATTAGCAAGATTTAAGACAACTCCTTTACGCACACCATCGGGTAAGATAAATTTCAACGGCAAAATTACCTTGCTGTTCGGGTTGGGATTCCAAGCGGAAAACTCCAGTATTAGCCCTAGTAATGTCGTTATAACCTAAGCCAAAAATGGCGCGCAATATCGGGTAATGTGTCATTTTCACGGATATTGACCGATGCAATCATGCCTACAACATTTTTGGCGGGGCGAAAGTTCGAATTCGTGCGATACAAATTCATAACGTAGCCCTGCATCAGGAGGGGGCTCAACCGGATGGCGACCAAAAATTAAAAAAAAGATAACGATTGACAGCCGCTTAATACAAAAAAACGGCTGAAACACAAAAAAGTCAAAAAAAGTAATTTTTTTTTTGCTATCCACATAAATCGTAATTTACTCTGGCTATTTTTTGCTTAGCTTTAAAATTTACCAATATCCATCCCACATACAAACGCATGGTATCCAATAACAAAACTGTACATAATGTTAATTAAGTTAGCATTAATGTAACTTTAAAAAAAAATCGACAAAACCCATTTCAAGTTAGCAAACAATTAATCTCTGAGGTTTTAGGTTAGGTTATTTTCAACTACCAAAAATTTTTAAGGAAAAACTTATTTTTAATTACAATTTTTTTCAGCAGAAAAACATATTCACTAATAAAAATAATAGGCTAAAAACTAAAGACCTAAAACTACTCAGACCTGGATGGTTTGTCTGGCCGTCGACCCCAATGGCCAGTGAAAATTGACGATCTGTTTTCAGCAATCGGCAAAATCATTTATACTGGCATAAACGCAGGACGCATCAGGCCGTTTCTCAGCAAAACTCCCAATTTTTCATTCCCGTAAGAAACGCCACCAAATTGCCTTCGTCGCTATGCCATTCGTAGGCAAAAAACGCCACAGCAAATCCTATTTTCAGCGAAAGCCCCAAAGTTTCTTTAGCTAAACGATAATCTAATTCTGTTTGCCCATTTTTCGGGTAAGAAAAACTCAATAATTTGTTTCTCGTCCGACGGGAAAATTTCCGCACGATTTACGCCATCGGCTGTCGAAAAAGTATACGCCAAAAGCTACACGCTGTGGATCGCGATTATTCCAGGCAATCTTCAGCCATGGCGTACTTTTTTGGGCAGCAGTCTCCAGTGTAAACGGAGGAAAACGGCGGTCGAGCTTCGTCGGTAGTATTTCATAAACTATCTCCTGGTTGATTAAGTTATATAATGCCCAAATTATGGGGCATCTCATAGATTTTTATACTATACGATTTTCATATCCGCTGCTATCCATACTCCATACAATGTATGTGGCTTTAAGGTTGGAGCACTCTTTATATTTTTATGACAAAGTGCAAATGGGCGACACATAGCGCCAATGAAGAAAAATTACCATGATTGTGAATGGGGTGTGCCGGTTCATGATGACCGGCTATTATTTGAGTTTTTTGATTTTGGAAGGCGCACAAGCCGGGCTAAGTTGGTCAACCATCCTTAACAAGCGCGAGGGATACCGGAACGCGTTTTGACCACTTTGATGTAGAAAAAAGTCGCCCAATATGATCTAGATAAAAACTAACTGGTTACTAACCAATCCAGAAATCATTAGAAATAAACTGAAAAATAACTTCTGCCATTACCAATGCGCGTAACTTTATTAGAGTGCAGGAAGAATTCGGCAGCTTCGATAGTTATATCTGGCGATTTTGTAGATGGCGTCCCCCTGTACAAAATAGCTGGCGTCATCATCACGAAATACCAGCGTCAACTAATTTGTCTGACCTAATAAGCCGTGATTTAAAAAAAAACGTGGTTTTTAAATTTGTCGGCAGTGTGATTTGTTATGCACACATGCAGGCAACTGGGATGGTTAACGACCATACCCTGGATTGTTTTCGTTATCAAGCAATCAAACAACTGGCTGAAGCGTAATTTTATGGCACTTAACCAGCAGAGTTAATTTTTTTAAGTAGTTTGTTGCACTAATTTTCTGCGGCTCCGTCAAGCGAAGGTTTTAATACAACAAGACCGTATGGAATTACTAACGCATCATATCTGCACTTTATAAGTACAATTGGCAAATAACCCCAGCTTTTTAATTCAGCATAATGACTAAAAAAAACCCCACCTACTTCCCGCTATTCGATTGGCTAAGAATTACCCTAGCAATTATTGTTGCGCTATACCACGATAAAGTTCTTCCTTGGAAAGAGGCTGGCAATTTAGCTGTACAAGTTTTTTTTTTTGCATTGAGCGGCTGGTTGATTGGTGGCATATTACTTAACTATGCTAAAGCCGATCTACCGCGCTTTTTCTACAATCGTGTTACCCGAATTTGGGCACCTTATGTGGTAGCCATTATTTTTGCTGATAAGTGCCAGCCTCATGAAGGATGAAGTAACTCCAAAGTGGCTAGAATTTGTTTTTTCTATAAAGTCACATTTGTTTTATAACTGGTTTTGGCACAGAGCAGTTAGCTAATTTTAAAGCAAAAATGCCGTTACAAGGCTCTACTAATCATTTTTTGGAGCATTTGTGCAGAAGAGCAGTTTTTATTTATTAGCGCCTTTACTTATTGTTTTTATTACCGCCCAAGCTAGGCAAATCAACAATCTTATGGCTGGCTATTGCCTCATTTGCTATTGCTTGGCAAACTTTATGGTTCCATAGCAGTAGGCGTTGCCGCAGCAGTATTAAAATACCACTATGGTTACTGGCACCTGAATAAATGGGCCATTGCTGGTTTGTGTTTTGATTCTTATTGGGCTTACTGCCACGCTGTATTTTGAATGGTGGCCTTATGCATTTGTATCACCATTATTTTCAGTAGTTGCGGTATTACTGTTAGCCAGATTAGGTACTAAAAATTATTATGGCGAATTCTTCGGCGGGATATCCTATCCTTTTTTACCTAAACCATTGGATTGGTGTCTTTGCCGCACATGCAATTTTAGAACCTTTTGGTTTGCGTGAAAACACCTATCAGCAAAGCTTTAGCACTATTTATTGACCTAATTGTCGCCGCAGCCCTTTACCTTATCGTCGATTACAATATTCGAAAATTTCGAGGATCCTGGTTCACCCGTCAACTTGGTTTTGCGATCGGCCTACACGGCCTACGGCCTGATGATTGTGGGAATTACTGGAGGACTATTAATGTTTCAAAAGCACTTAAACATAAATACAGTAGATAATTAACCTTAATCCGGTTTTATTATCTACTGTAGAAACAAGCAAGCATCTTTACTTTAACGGAGATTTGCTTACCGCTTTGGAAGCACCGGTTTCCTTAATGTCCGAGGCATCTTTCAAGTAGAATTGTTTTGATGCGGTTAAATGCCGACCATAGCGTTGTATCCATGACCCACCCGGTCACCAATCGCAACAATTACTCGCGACAACTCGGGAATTTTGGTGTTAGTTGACGTGAGGTATATAGGTTGCACGTATAACACCGTGTTACCCATAGGCAAGATAATCATACGCCCCATTTCTACTGATGAACCAGCTTGACCCCATAATGTAAAGTTGGAAGAAATTTCCGGGTTTTGATTAATTAAGGCTTCAACCTGGGCAGGCCCGTTCACTTGAACGTCTTTGCCAAATTTATAAATGGTAATTCCCGGCTTGTAATCTGTGCCACAAGTAGTTTTTATCCATAAGTCCAGCAAGCCCGATCATACTTAGATTATCTCTATTGACTGGTGTCATTGGGTTAATCAAAAACGAATTCTTCGCGATCACCACAGTTGCCAAAATCCATTGTTTTGATAATATGGCATAATCGCTTGGTCACGTACCTTAGCAAATTGCCAAGTTTCACCTTGTTCGTAAAAACGCTTCCGGTGTTTTGCTGATGGTATTTAGCGAATACCTTCATCTGTAAGTAGTAAAGATCACGCGGGTAGCGCAGATGTTTACTCAACTCTTCGGGCATCTCCTTGAGATTTTTAAACAGCCCCGGATAAGCGCTATCATAGGCTCTTATAATCGCATCGCTTTGATCGGATATATAAAAATCAAGGTCGCCATCATAAGCATCAACGACAACTTTTACCGAATTTCGGATATAGTTGAAATGATTCCGCTCTTTACCGAAAGCAAATTCTTCATGTTTTGATACGGGGTACTTGTCCGATAATGTGTAGGCATCTTGGATCCAATAAAAGCGATCTTTGCCTACAACCAAATATGGATCATTATCCAAGTGCAAAAACGGTGTTAGCTTTTTTATCCGGTCGCCTATGCTGCGGTTAATCTTGATTTTGCTTTCATCACCAATATTTGTTGAAAAAAATACTTTTTCATCTTTAAGGTAAAACGCTAAAAGTGCTTTCCTGAATAAAGAGTTAATCGGTATGCCACCTTCACCATGGTACTCTTGGTTAATACCTTGATCGGGAATGGGTGATGTGCCTGAGATATCAACAACTTTAAGCTTGTTGGGTACGATGACATAGTCATACTCGCTTTCACCATAATATATATCAGGATACTTGATATTTAGTCCCACTGAGGAAGACATATTCAAATCCCGCAAATACCAAACTAACGGTTTATCAGCATCTTGCGCGGCTGAAGTCACCACCGCACCGTAACCATGGGTATAACGTAAGTGCAGATTTTCCCAGTTCTGGGCTTCATCCGGCAACTTTGAGGTATTTAACTCACGCGCCGCAAGATTAACTTGTCGGGTATGATCCAGAATGTAGTATCGGTCTTCATCCACATTGTTGAATTGATAATATGGCCGTATTTCTTGTAACTGCTTGTAACTGCTCACGAGATGCTCCCGATCCCAGACCGGAATATTCTCAAAACGTTTCTGGCTGCTCCAGGTGGCAATATCTTCAGCAGCGTTGAGCTTGACTGACAGGTCAACGGTCTTAATATTTTTTAGATCGTAAGCATCCCAAGTCGAATTAATATTAGCCTGGATAAATTGCCGCTCGGTTTTCACTGGATTCGGGTTGACGATGTATTTTGAAATAAAGTCAGGTATACCATCAAACTTGGGTAACACTAACAAAAACAGAAATGCACCGAAAGAAACTAGGAACGGCGCTTTATTTCGGTGCATTTCAGAAAAAATATACACACAAGCCGTCACTGCGGTCGCCAAAAAAGCAATAATCCCCAACCAAATAAGTGGTAATTGATAGCGTATTTCAATCGTGCCAGGACCGTAAAAAACCGGTTCGTGGCTATCAGTATATAGCAGCGAGAAGCGTTTCAGCATAAACCCCCACACCACAAATAAAACAATAAATCCTATTAAAACAAGTAGATGGACTTTGGCACCTGGATGAAATTCTTTATTTTGGTTAGGTACAAAAATATGTTCGAGCCAATATAAAGCACCCACCATCAGGAATATCAGGCCAGCCGTACTGAGTAACTCTGGCTGGATTAATTTGTAGATCGGATATGACAGCAAATAAAAACTGATGTCATTATTATAAATCGACTCCACAACCCCAGACTGCTGCCCGAAGAAAAACAACAATGTGGTTTCCCACTGATCATAAAACGGTATCGCTATAAAAATAGCCAGCAAAAGAGAAACTGGCGTATAAATTTTTGCCGATCCGTAGAGAAATTTTTCCGAAAATTTTTGAAAACGCTCGTTTTTATCGAAGTTACTTAAGAGCTCATCCTGCGGATTTAAGCCCAAATAGCGGGAAGCTATCCAGAAATGGAAAAAGAAGATAGTGAAAAAAAACAGCGTTACTGCACCGGATAAGAAGAATTTATACAGCAACCGCAACCAAAAATAGGATTCTAGTTTTAAGGATTGATACCACCACAAATCTACAAACAGATCGAGGAATACGAAATGGAAAGCAACAAACAAAACAACAGAGATAACAACTGTTGCCATTATGATTGCGGGTATTAAGGTTAGGTTCCGCATGAGATCCTCGTGGTAAATCCTATCAAGTTGGTTAGATACTGAATGGGTTAAAAATTGACTTATTAATCTAAATCACGGCCTTCAAAATAGTGTAGGAATCCGAAAAATACCGAATTTGAAAACACTTATTTGAATTTGTTCAAATGCTTTGCCAATGTTGCGCCTAAATTAACTACCGCTTCCTGTTTCGCCGTTTCTACCAAGTGGCCTTCATCATGAAACGAGCGATCAGCTTGTGCTATGGCTTGTTGGTCTGGTAAAACGATAACACCTAAGTTACCGAGTAACATACGAAGAGACACTAGTCCTCTTAGTCCACCAAGCGCGCCAGGTGATGCAGACATAATTACGGCTGCCTTGTTACGAAATGCTAATAAAGGAACTTCATCAGCTTCCCGCCGGGATGCCCAATCAATTGCATTTTTAAGTAAAGCACTAAACGCGCTATTGTATTCGGGTGAAGCTATCAGAAAACCATCATGCGCAATTAATAATTCTTTAAATGCCCGTGCCAGTTTTGGCATGCCTTCAGACATTTCTAGGTCTTGATTAAAAATCGGCATAGGGTAATCTGCCAAGTTAACCAGTGTAACGTCCGAACCCACTTGCTTTGCGCCCAAAGTGGCAATTTTCACCAACTTTTGGTTATAAGAGCCTTGCCTGGCACTACCGGAAAAAGCCAAAATTTTTGGCATCATACCCCCTTAATAAATCGAAAATTAGTTCAACCGCGAAGTTTCTGTCGCTTTGTCGTAATCAACGCCAACGCTGACAATAAAACTGGTCGCATCTTCAATATCCATTTCCGATGCCACCACTTTAGATTTATCGACAATTACCGTAAACCCAGAAGTAGGGTTAGGCGATGTCGGTATAAACAACACATATTTATTACCGTGGCGATTAGTCACATATGCCGGCACCCAAATGCCATCTTTAGGGTATTCCACGTACACCACTTCTTTGGCGATAGTTTGGTCGTCACTGAAAAACATCGAAATGACTTTGGTAATCACCCGGTAGACTGTATTTAACAGTGGAATCCGATCGATAACTTTTTCAACCCAGGTAATTATCAGTGGGCGGCCTTTCTTAACAATTTCATGCCCAAGCAAAACTAAGATAAAAAAGCTCAAGATAAAAACTATTGCTGTATAGCTGTAGTTGTTAGCATAACCGTAAACCAAGCCAAACAGGCTCATTAGCATGTTTTTTATGAACAGGATGATTTGCAGTACCACAACAATTGGGATTACCGCAAAAATACCGATCAGGAAATTATTCAACAGTTTCTTTGTTATTGTTTTCATTATTGCTCCGTTGATAAAAACTTTTATTTAATAAATTACATCCCCACCTTAAATTTAAGTAGCCACCCCATCAATAATAACCGATTACTTCAACTTAGCTTTAAGCATGTTATTCACCTCGCCAGGGCTTGCCTTACCCTGCATTTCCTTCATCACCTGACCGACAAAAAAGCCGAAAACCTTGTCCTTACCACTGAGGTATTGCTGCACTTGCTCTGGGTTATCAGCGATAATTTTATCTATGATAGCTTCGATTGCACCGGTATCGGTAATCTGCTTTAGCCCTTTTTCAGCAATGATTTCATCGGCACTTACCGGTGAATGCCACATCAGTTCAAAGACCTGTTTAGCGATTTTGCCAGAAATCGTATTATCGCTTATCCGCGTTAATAACCCCGCGAAACGTTGATAACCAATTGGCGATTGAGTGATTTCTAAACCTGCTTTATTAAGCGCCGCCAACAAATCACCGGTTATCCAGTTGCTGCACAATTTGGCTTCACACCCTGATTCTTTAACCAACGCCTCAAAAAAATCGGCTAATTGCCTAGACGATGTGAGGATGCCTGCGCTTTCCTCATCAAGCGTATACTGATCTTTGAACCGCTGATTTTTAGCCTCCGGCAACTCCGGTAATTGTGCTTTGATTTGGCTTTTGAACTCTTCACTAATATGCACGGGCAATAAATCGGGATCAGGGAAATAACGGTAATCATTGGCTTCTTCCTTGCTGCGCATTGACCGGGTTTCATCTTTTACCGAGTCGTAAAGCCTCGTTTCTTGCACTACTTTTCCGCCACTTTCAATCAACTCAATTTGGCGTTCCACCTCATGGTTGATCGCTTTTTCAACAAATTTGAAAGAATTGATATTTTTTATTTCAGCACGAGTACCAAATTCTTTCTGACCTTTCGGGCGCACCGAAACATTCGCATCACAGCGGAACGAGCCTTCTTGCATATTGCCGTCGCACACATCAAGGTAACGCACCAATTCATGCAGTTTACGCATGTAAGCGACGGCTTCTTTGGCAGAACGCATATCCGGCTCGGAGACAATTTCCAACAAAGGAGTCCCTGCGCGGTTTAAATCAATACCACTTAAGCCGTGGAAACTTTCATGCAAAGACTTTCCAGCATCCTCTTCCAGATGGGCGCGGGTAATGCCAACCTGTTTGCTAACGCCATCCACATCAATCTCTAAATGGCCTTTCCCAACGATAGGCAGCTCAAACTGACTGATTTGGTAGCCTTTGGGCAAGTCGGGATAAAAGTAGTTTTTTCGGGCAAAAACAGAATAAGGTGCTATTTCAGCTTCAATAGCCAAACCGAACTTGACTGCCAGATTAACCGCTTGCTCATTCAACACCGGTAACACACCCGGCAAGCCTAAATCTACTGCACAAGCCTGAGTGTTGGGTTCAGCACCGTAAGCAGTCGCGGCGCCGGAAAATATTTTCGATTGGGTCGCGAGTTGGGCATGAATCTCAAGGCCAATAACGACTTCCCAGTCATGATCATGTAAATTTGCCATAAAATTTTTCCTACTCGAAGCCTTTAGGTATCTGTTGATGCCAATCGGTCGCTAATTGATATTGATAGGCGATGTTTAATAACCTGTCCTCTGCGAAATAATTGCCGATAATTTGTAAGCCAACCGGTTTGCCATCGGCAAACCCCGCAGGGATTGACATGGCGGGTAACCCGGCCAGGTTGATAGCGATGGTATAAATATCTGATAAATACATTTCAATCGGGTTGCCGATTTTTTCACCTATCCCAAAGGCAGTAGACGGTGCAACCGGCCCCATAATGACATCGACCTCGGTTAATGCTTTCTTGAAATCTTCGCTAATCAAACGGCGAATTTTTTGCGCTTTCAGGTAATAAGCATCGTAATATCCGGCAGATAAGGCATAAGTCCCCATCAATATGCGACGTTTAACTTCTTTGCCGAAGGCTTCACCACGTGAACGGGTATATAAATCAGTTAAATCATGCGGGTTTGCGCAACGGTAACCAAAACGTACACCGTCAAAACGCGAAAGGTTAGCGGAACATTCGGCTGGGGCAATCACATAATAAGCCGGGATCGCGAGATTAAGGTTAGGCATGGACACTTCTTTAATTTCAGCCCCCATATTTCGATATTCTTGAATTGCATTTTCTATAGCTAACGCTACTGATTGGCTTAATCCTTCGCCAAAAAACTCTTTGGGCAAGCCGATTTTTAAACCTTTCAGCTTTGCCGACAAACTGGCCTGATAATTGGGTACAGGCAAATCGACGCTAGTTGAATCTTTAGGATCAAAACCTGCCATTGCCTGCAGCAAAAGAGCCGCATCTTCGGCACTACGGGCCATCGGGCCACCTTGATCCAAACTTGAAGCGTAGGCAATCATACCGTAACGCGATACCCGACCATATGTCGGCTTTAGACCGGTAATGCCACAATGCGAGGCGGGTTGCCTGATTGAACCACCGGTATCCGTACCGGTAGCGCACACCGCCAAACCCGCAGCAACGGCTGCCGCCGAACCGCCGGAAGACCCGCCGGGAACACAGTCGATTTGCCAGGGATTTCTGACTGAGCCGTAAAAGCTCGTCTCATTTGATGACCCCATCGCAAACTCATCCATATTGAGCTTGCCTAAGGTTACGGCACCAGCGGCATCTAGCTTTTCAACCACTGTGGCATTATAAGGCGCGATGAAATTATCCAGCATCTTAGAGCCACAGGAGGTTTTAACCCCCTGGGTACAAAAGATGTCTTTGTGCGCCATTGGTATGCCAGTGAGGATATCGGAACTACCCTCTGCAATTCGGGCATCAGCAATTTTTGCCGCTTGCAATGCAGCTTCGCCAGTCACCGTGATGTAACAATTTAGCGCTTGGTGTTTTTTTATTTTTGCAAGGAAAGCCTGCGTCAATTCGACGCTGGAAAACTCACCAGAACGCAAACCGGAAGCTAATTTTTTGATCGATTGAAAATGCACGCGTCAATCCTTTATTCAATTACTTTAGGCACTAGATATAACCCCGCCTCAACCTGGGGGGCAATCGTTTGAAAATTGTCTCGGTTATCAATTTCGGTCACCACATCGCAACGTAACCGCTGGGCTTGATCCATCGGGTGAGCCATGGGCAATACATTTTCCGTAGACGTTTCCCCCATCTGCTTCATCAAATCTAACATAGATGACAAATCAAGCGCATAGGCATCTATATCCTGTCCGTCAATGCCCAACCTTGCTAAATGCGCAATATTTCTGACATCTTTTGATGTTAAAGTCATTTCTTAAAAACCTATCAAAACCTAACCAATAAACTATAATACTTTAAATCTTGCCGGAATACCCCCTTGATTGATAAAGTATGTTGGCTTATCCCTCTTATTTAAATGAACGTCGCAGGTAAAAAATGTTCAAAAGATTTCGCGGTCTTTTTTCTAACGATCTATCAATTGATCTTGGAACCGCTAATACGCTGATTTATATCCCAGGCCAAGGCATCGTACTCAATGAACCGTCCGTAGTTGCGATTAAAGAAGACAAAGTGCGTGGCACTAAAAGCATAGCCGCAGTCGGCACCGAAGCTAAACTGATGCTAGGCAGGACACCCGGCAACATCACTGCAATCAGGCCATTAAAAGACGGCGTGATCGCCGATTTTGCGGTTACCGAAAGGATGTTGCGTTTTTTTATTGAGAAAGTCCACAAGAGTAAATTTTTACGTCCCAGCCCACGAATTCTGATCTGTGTGCCGTGCGGCTCAACTCAGGTGGAGCGCCGCGCGATCAGGGAATCTGCTGCCATGGCAGGGGCAAGGGAAGTGTTTTTGATCGAAGAACCCATGTCGGCTGCAATTGGTGCCGGCCTTCCTGTCGATGAGCCTTGCGGCTCTATGGTGTTGGATATTGGCGGGGGCACCTCAGAAGTCGCCATCATTTCTATAAATGGTATTGTATATTCCAATTCTGTACGTATTGGTGGTGACCGCCTGGATGAAGCCATCATTAATTATGTCCGTAGGAATTATGGCACCTTAATTGGTGAGGCCACTGCAGAAAGGATCAAAGTTGAAATAGGTACGGCGTATCCAGGAAGTGAAGTCCGGGAAATTGAGGTCAAAGGCCGCAATTTGGCAGAAGGTGTGCCCCGCAGTTTTGCGTTGAACAGCAATGAAATTTTGGAAGCCTTGCAAGAACCTTTATCGGGCATTGTCAGCGCAGTCAAATTCGCGTTAGAACAAACCCCACCTGAACTTGGCTCTGATGTAGCCAGTCGAGGTATTTATTTAACTGGCGGCGGAGCTTTATTAAAGGATATTGACCGTTTAATATCTGAAGAAACCGGCCTGCCTGTACATATTGCTGATGACCCTTTAACCTGTGTCGCCAGAGGTGGTGGTATGGTTTTAGAAATGTTGGATAAAAAAGACATGTCCGCGTATTCTTTTGAATAGAAACCGATAAAGTTGCTAACGTTTTAGCAACATCGCGCGATCAGATAGGTTTACGATCGCCCTTAACCACCGCTGCGGTACTACGGTAATTTCCGTTTTAGCCGCCTTATTTTTATAGTCAACCGCTTAGAGAGTAATCGTTATCAAACTATTATTCGCCGATGAGCCTTCATTACATGCCCGCCTGTTGCTGGCAGTAACTGCATCTATCATCTTGCTTTCGATTGAACATATCACGCCTCGGCTAGAGCCATTGCGTGCCACACTGTCTTTACTGGTTGATCCCATTAAATACGCAGTAGATCTCCCTTTTGCGGCAACGGGTAAATTAACCGATTCAGTTAAGTCTTATGCGGCACTAAAAGCAGAAAATTTAACACTCAAGCAAACTCAGGCGACTGACCGTATCCGGCTATTAAAATATGAGTCACTGGAAAAAGAAAATATTCGGTTAAGAGCCTTACTGGATAGCTCTTACGAATTGGGTGAGCAAGTCCTAATTGCTGAGTTATTATCTGTAAAAATAAGCCCTCCTTATGAAAACCTTGTAGTTGTGAATAAAGGCTCCCGTTTTGGGATCCACCCCCAACAACCTGTAATGGATGCGAATGGCGTAGTCGGCCAGGTCATCCGGGCATTGCCATTAAGCTCGGAAATCATGTTGATAACCGATCCGAACCACGCTATTCCCGTACAGATAAACAGAAACGGCTTACTTACCATTGCAATGGGTAGCGGTGAATTAAATCGGTTAACCTTGCCTTTTTTACCGGATAATGCGGATATACGTCCTGGTGACTTATTGATTACTTCTGGATTAGGTGGAACATTTCCGCAAGGTTATCCTGTAGCCGTGGTCGATTCATTCAAACCTCCAGCAAACAAACAAGTAACCGCAACACCAAAAGCAAGCCTAGACCGAAATCGGGAATTGATGATTGTCTGGAGCAACTCTAAACAAGTGTCCTTGACACCAAAACAACCTCAGGAACAACCTGAGCTAGAGAAGAATAACAATGGACAACAATAATTACGGCTCCGGCCGGATCATCTTGACTTTGATAGTGGCAATGGCGCTTAAAATAGCACCGTTACCAGGCTGGTTTGGGCTTGCTAACCCAGACTGGGTTTTGCTAACGCTGATTTACTGGTCTCTTGCTATGCCGGAACGAGTTGGTATTTTCCATGCGTGGTCTTTCGGCTTGCTGAACGATGTGTTAACTGGCAGACTGTTCGGCCAATATGCATTGGCATATTCTTTAGTGATATATATCTGTTTGTCGTTGCATAGACGACTGCGCATGTTCCCTATTATTCAGCAGGCTCTGTTCATTTTTTTCTGTCTATTGTTGTCGCAACTTTTACTATTTTTTATAAAAAACTATAAACAAACTGCGGAGTTAAACCCAACATTCTGGCTACCTGTAATAGTTGGCACCGTATGCTGGCCTTTTGTATACACTGCATTGCGTTTTGTGCGTCTTACCAAACCTATCAAATAACAGTTTGCCAATTCTGCAATGCCTCGTGTTTTTACTATTAAAGATAACTCTGAAGAAAACCGGCTATTTTTCAATCGAATTATTTCGGCATTTATCATTATTGTCCTCCTAACCCTTGGGCTTATTGCCCGATTGGCTTATCTGCAAATTGTTGGGCACCAGTTCTACGCTACAAAAGCTAAAGAAAACAGTATAAAAATAGAACCAACTGTCCCTTCGCGCGGCATTATTTACGACAAACACGGCAATATCCTTGCCGAAAACACTCAAACCTACAGCTTGGAACTTATCCCTGAGCAGGTTCCTGATATTAATGAAACCTTACTGAAACTCAAAGGGTTGCTCAGTATCTCGGATGAAAAAATCGACCAGTTTGAAAAATTACGCAAGCGGCAAAAACGTTATACTAAAATTCCGCTGTTAGTAAACATGACGGAAGAGGAAGTCGCTAAATTCGCTGTGGTCAGGCCATTCTTTCGCGGTGTCGATGTCCATATCAGCCAGCTAAGACATTATCCCTATGGCGATTTGGCTTCCCATGTGGTCGGTTATGTTGGCCGGATTAACGAAGCGGAATTAAAAGAGTTACCAATAGCCGAATATCGCGGCTCCACTTTCGTGGGAAAATTGGGGATTGAAGACAGCTATGAAACCGAGCTACATGGCAAAACCGGTTATGCTGAAATCGAAACTAATGTCGAGGGGCGACCATTAAAAACCCTAAAAGAAATTCCTCCCACATCTGGTGCCAATTTGCATTTAACGCTCGATGTTGACTTGCAGAAAACTGCTTACGATGCCTTGGAGAACTTTAACGGCGCTGTCGTGGCTATCGATATACCCACTGGAGGTGTACTGGTATTTGCGAGCCGCCCAGGGTTCGACCCGAATCCATTTGTTGTCGGCATTGCCAGCAGTGCTTATAAAGAATTACAGGCATCCCCTGACCAGCCGCTCTATAACCGGGCGTTACGTGGACTGTATCCGCCAGGTTCAACATTCAAACCTTTTGTTGCCTTGGCTGGATTGGAAAACAATGCTATTACCGCCAACCAACCCTTGCATTGCCCAGGATATTATCAATTACCCAATGATCACCACCACTACCGCGATTGGAAAAAAAGCGGACATGGGTCGGTAAGTATGGTTAATGCCATTACTCAATCCTGTGATGTTTATTTTTACCGTTTGGCAGGAATACTAGGTATAGACCGGCTTCATGATTTTTTACAAAAATTCGGTTTCGGTGAAAAATCCGGGATTGATTTGGTTGGTGAAAAAGCGGGCTTAATGCCATCCAGAGAGTGGAAATTAAGACGAAAAAAACAACCCTGGTTTCCTGGCGAAACCTTAATTACCGGTATAGGCCAAGGTTATATGCAGGTTACTCCCCTGCAATTGGCGCAAGCCACAGCAATTTTAGCCAACCGGGGCAAGGTGGTTACACCGCATTTAGTCAACAAAATTACCAGTGATACCGTAAAAACGCCTGAACGCAACATTGCAGGAGTTAAAATCCCCTTACAATCTGATCATATTGATACAGTAATTACCGGCATGGTTAACGTGGTTCATAGTGGTATGGGGACGGCTAAGCGCATCAGCAACGGAATAAACTATAAAATTGCGGGTAAAACAGGTACTGCGCAGGTCTTTAATATCAAACAAAACGCCAGTTATAACGAAAACCAAATTGACTTTAAACTCCGCGACCATGCGCTATTTATTTCATTCGCACCTGCTGATAACCCAAAAATTGCGGTTGCTGTTATCGCCGAAAACGGCGGTCATGGTGGCTCAGTCGCGGCACCGATTGCCGCAAAAGTTATCCAACAATATTTAGGCAATCCACCAACGCCAATAGTACAACCATGAAAATCGAATCACGTAGCGAAGAATTTCAATCACGCTCATTAATTAGCCATATTTTTGGAAAATTGCACATCGATATTCCTCTTTTATTGATTTTATTGATGATAGCACTATTAAGCTTTGTAATTCTCTATAGCGCCGGAAACCAAAACACCGGGCTATTGGTGCGGCAAGCATTTCGGGTAGGTTTAGCGTTTATTTTAATGACGGGGTTGGCTCATATAAGCCCATATCAATTTAAGCGGTATTCGTCGATATTATTCGGTATCGGCGTGATTTTACTCGTCGGCGTTTTGGCGGTAGGTTACACTGGCAAAGGGGCTACACGTTGGCTTGACCTTGGCTTCTTTCGTTTCCAACCTTCTGAAATGATTAAGATTACCACACCCATGATGATGGCTTGGTATTTGGCAGATCATTCATTACCGCCAAAACCTAATCAACTGATAATTGCGGTAATATTAATCCTAATCCCCACATTACTGATAGCCAAACAACCCGACTTGGGCACAGCGATACTAGTTGCCAGCTCAGGGGCTGCAGTACTTTTTTTTGCTGGACTATCATGGCTATTTATCATGGGGATTTTTGCCGGATTAGCCGCGTTAGCCCCCATTGTGTGGCATTATTTTATGCATGACTACCAACGCGCCCGGATAATCACCCTGCTCGACCCTGAAGCCGATCCGCTTGGCAAAGGCTATCATATTATCCAATCGAAAATTGCCATAGGTTCCGGCGGTGTCTATGGCAAAGGCTGGCTGGGGAGTAAGCAATCTGAACTTGAATTTCTGCCAGAAAGCTCAACCGATTTTATCTTTGCGGTTTTTGCCGAAGAGTTTGGTTTATTCGGCTGTTTGGGACTATTAACCCTTTACCTTTTAGTTATTGGCCGCTGCTTCTATATTGCGGTTGAGGCTCAAGACACTTATAGCCGCTTATTAGCAGGTAGCCTTGCATTCACGTTTTTCGTTTACGTCTTCGTGAATGTAGGTATGGTTATTGGAGTACTACCTGTCGTCGGAGTACCTTTGCCTATGATTAGTTATGGCGGGACATCAATCGTTACCTTAATGGCAGGGTTCGGAATCCTTATGTCGATCCATACTCACAAAAATTTCATACCGGACTAAATATTAATGAAGTACCAGCGATTATTCCTCCAATTTTTTCTTATCGGTGGCTTGATTACTAGCGCTTGTTCTATTCCAGTTAAAGATAATGGCACCATCTCGCAATTTATTAAGGAAATGGCTGATAAACACGGATTTGAGCCTACAGTTCTTGCTGATATATTCGATAATGTTGAAATAAATCAGGAGGTGCTAAAAAAAATTTCTACACCTTCAGAAGGTTTACCCTGGTACAAGTACCGCAAAATTTTCTTAACCAAAAAACGGATTGATGCCGGCATCGAATTTTGGCACAAAAATCAAAACGCATTAAATAAAGTAGAACAAGTTTATGGCGTTCCAGCATCAATAATCGTCGCAATCTTGGGAGTCGAAACATTTTACGGCCAGCATACTGGGAATTATCGGGTCATTGATGCATTATCAACATTAGCTTTTGCCTACCCGCCCCGTAGCCCGTTTTTTCGCGCTGAACTGGAAAATTTTTTATTGCTTTGCCGTCAAGGACATATCGATCCGTTATTACCGACTGGCTCTTATGCCGGCGCAATGGGTATACCCCAGTTTATGCCAAGCAGTTATAGAAACTATGCAGTTGATTTTAATAGCGATAACAAGAAAGATATCTGGCAAAACCCTGGTGACACGATTGCAAGTATTGCACACTATTTTGCTAAACATGGCTGGCAAACCGGAAAGGAAGTAATTGTCCCATTTAGTGAACTAGATCACAAATCGACTGAAAACCAATCTTTTCTTAAGGAAGATTTAAGAAATTATCAAGTACAATCAAAATCACTAAAACCACGGACTCCTGTCCTTTTAACACCAAAAGCAAAGAACATTGCTTTTGAATTAGAAAAAGGCGAAGAAATATGGTTACCTTTAGACAATTTTTACGTAATAACACGCTACAACAAAAGTCCTCTTTATGCGATGGCTGTTTTTCAATTAAGCCTCGCTCTTTCTAATCAAATAAATTCCTCTTATGAACAAACTCATAACGATATTCTTAACCCTACTAGTTTTCGGTTGCGCGAATAATCAAATGAAAACCGGCGAAGCAAGTATCCCGTCTAAATATGTTTACCAAGAACCTGTGACACCTAAGTTAATATTAACCACAACGGTTCAAACCAGCCCTAAAATTAGTACAGACTCAATCCTGGCAACAACTGAGAAGGCAATTGAGAATAAAGAAGAGACAAAAACGCTCTCAGTGCAAGATGAAGAAAATTTATTTCCTCGACTAGTTCGTTACCTTAAGAAAGGTGTGGCATCTTGGTACGGCCCTGGATTTCACGGCAGAAAGACGGCTACGGGTGAAATTTTCAATATGTACGAAATGACCGCTGCCCACAAAACGCTGCCTATCCCATCTTATGCTGAAGTAACAAACCTGGAAAACAACAAAACTGTTGTAGTGCGTATTAACGACAGAGGACCTTACGTAGGGAATAGGCTACTGGATTTGTCCTACGCAGCAGCAAAAAAATTAGGCCTTCAATCCGAAGGTACTGGTAACGTTAAAATTAAAGCAATTTCACCTTTACAGGCATTGCCGGATATACAAAAATCGGCTGAAAGTCAAAACAAGAAAGTTTATATGCAAGTTGGTAGCTTCGGCAGTCAGAAAAAAGCGTTAAAACTTCATCATAAAATTGCATCGAATAAAGCACTTAAACCCACTATTGTGGCAAGCAAGAATAATCAAAACACATTCTACAAAGTGCAGTTAGGCCCGATAAATTCCCCACAAAATGCCCAGAAGCTTAGCTATCAATTGGCGCGTATTGGCATTAAAGACCCTCAATTTGTCGCCGAGACCAGGCAAAATTAAGACATAGCATGTGCTACAATAAGGCAATCTTATTGTAGCCGTGCTAACTAAATGATCTATTCCAAATTATCCTGCGGGTATCATTTTTTATTTGTAGTTATTTTTACATTAGCCCTAACGGTAAAAGCCGAGGTAGTGGACATAATTACCCCGTCACCTCCTACTATCGCCGCTAGTAGCTTTATACTTCAAGACTTCAATTCGGGCAAAGTTCTCGCTGAAAATAATGCCGATACCAAATTGGCACCCGCCAGCTTAACCAAAATACTAACTGTTTACGTGGTCTTCGAAGAGATCAAAAACGGCCATTTAAAACTTGACGATAAGGTGACCATAAGTCAAAACGCTTGGCAAACTGGTGGATCCAAGATGTTTGTCAAAGTTAATGACCAAATCAAGGTTGAGGATTTGCTTAAAGGCGTTATTATCCAATCCGGCAACGATGCCAGCGTTGCTTTAGCTGAACATGTCGCCGGTAATGAAGCCACATTTGCCCAACTTATGAATCAACATGCTACACGGTTGGGAATGATTAACAGCCATTTCGAAAATAGCGATGGCCTACCTAGCGATGGCCATTACACCACCGCGCGTGATCTTTCCATTTTAGCGTCAGCATTAATTAAAGACTTTCCGCAATATTACCCTTGGTTTTCCCAAAAAGAATTCACCTACAATAAAATTACCCAAAAAAACCGTAATTTGTTGCTGGCACGTGATAGTACGGTAGATGGTATCAAAACCGGGCATACCGATGAAGCAGGTTTTTGTTTAGTCGCATCGGCTCTGCGAGATGGAATGCGCTTAATTTCTGTCGTCATGGGAACCGCCAATGAAAATGCCCGCGCCAATGAAAATCAAATTTTATTAAATTATGGTTTTCGCTTTTTCGAGTCACATCGTCTATTCGAAGGCAATAAGCCTGTTAAGGATGTCAGGATTTGGAAAGGCAGTGAACAGCAATTGCAACTTGGGGTTGCTGAAGACCTTTACACCACTGTACCTAGTCATGGCAGTGCAGAATTAAAAACCACAGTGCACGTTAACCCACAAATTCTTGCGCCCGTGAAAGCAGGCGATACATTAGGTACAGTAACCGTAATGTATAAAAACGAAACGGTTACAACTAGGGATTTGATAGCGTTGCAAAATGTGGAAAAAGGCGGGATATTCAGAAGGCTTTACGATACATTGGCTATGATGATGAGCAAAAATGATGACAACTGACACCATCTACCTTAACGGCCAATACTTACCTTTGGCTGATGCCAAAATATCAGTGATGGATCGTGGTTTTTTGTT
Organism: Methyloglobulus sp.; assembly: GCA_965247625.1. Classification (GTDB taxonomy): domain Bacteria; phylum Pseudomonadota; class Gammaproteobacteria; order Methylococcales; family Methylomonadaceae; genus Methyloglobulus. The sequence continues at coordinate 117,594 of CBDFHL010000003.1, forward strand.
TGGCGATGGTGTCTATGAAGTCATTCCGGCTTATGCTGGAAAATTATTTCGGTTAGATGACCACTTACACCGACTTGACAATAGCCTACTGTCAATTAGGCTGCACAATCCGCACAATCAAACGCAGTGGAGAGAACTATTAAACCCGTTGCTGCAACCTGGCGTTGACCAATCGGTTTACTTACAAATAACCCGTGGCACGGCGCCTAAACGCGACCATGCCTTCCCGCAACACGTTGTGCCCACTGTTTTTGCAATGGCTTCAACCATTAACCCGCATACTGATGGGGAACATGGCCTAAAAGCAATAAGCCTGCAGGACAGCCGCTGGAAACTTTGCGACACCAAAGCCATAACTTTATTAGCGAATGTACTACTCCGACAACAAGCGGTAGAGCAAGGTTGTGCAGAATCAATCTTGTTTAAGGAGGGTTACTTAACCGAAGGCGCGGCCAGTAACGTATTTGCCGTGATTAACGGCATATTGATGACACCTGCTTTAAGCGGCGCTATCTTGCCCGGCATTACCCGCGACATTATCCTGGAAATTGCTGAAAAAAATAATCTCCCACACAGCGAACAAGCCATATCTAAAGATGACATGCTTACTGCTAGTGAAATCTGGATTACCAGCTCCACCCGCGAGATTATTCCAATTGTAGAATTGGACGGAAAAAAAGTCGGTGATGGCAAACCAGGTTCTGTATGGAAAACATTTTTTAAACTATTTCAAGATTACAAAAAATCGTTAGGATGAGTGAAGAAACACTACTCGACTTTCCTTGCCAATTTGCCATCAAAGCAATGGGCAAGAACGATGGAAAATTTGACTTAGTAATCATGGAAATTATGCGCCAGCATGTTCCTGATCTTTACGAACATGCGGTTAACACTCGCCGAAGCAAAGACGGCAACTATTTGTCCGTGACGGTAACCATACAAGCAGCAAGCAAAGCACAACTTGATTCAATATATCGTGATTTATCGAGCCACCCGCAAGTCTTAATGGCCTTATAAACCACTACTGCAAAAACTATCTTTTAAGCCGTGCCATTTGTTATCCGTAATTTAGGTATGCAAACCTATCAAACCGTCTGGGAAAATATGCAGGCTTTCACCCAACATCGGACTGACGCAACCAATGATGAAATCTGGTATTTGGAGCATCCACCAGTTTACACTTTAGGCTTAAACGGTAAACCAGAGCATTTGTTAAATCCCAGAGATATCCCTATCATTTATAGTGATCGTGGCGGTCAAGTCACTTATCATGGCCCCGGCCAACTTGTTGTTTACACATTGTTTGATCTTAACCGTCTTAATCTAGGCATCCGGCACTTGGTCACAGTGTTGGAACAGGCCATGATAATGGTCTTAGCGCAATTTAATATTACGGCAATAGCTAAACCAGAAGCCCCCGGCGTTTATGTGAATGACAAGAAAATAGGGTCGATCGGCATTAGAATAAAACGAAATTGCAGTTATCATGGCCTTAGTTTTAATAACAATATGGACTTAACGCCTTTTAATAATATTAATACATGTGGATTTAAAGACTTGCATGTTACGCAATTAGCTGATTTCGGTATCGAAATAAGTACCACCGATCTTGCAGAGCAAATCATACAAGCCATTAACACTAAATTATAATCATGGATTATCAAGCCCCTTCCCGGTCAACACCTGATTCACATCAACGTAAATCAGAAAAATTGGCGCGGATACCGATCAAGGTCGAACAACCCGAAACCGTATTGCGTAAACCAGACTGGATACGCATTAAAATATCGGCCAGTGATGAAATCACCCGTGTTAAACAATTGCTCCGCAAACACCACTTGCATACTGTCTGCGAAGAAGCGGCTTGCCCTAATTTAGCTGAATGTTTCCAACACGGTACCGCCACCTTCATGATAATGGGTGATTTATGCACGCGCCGTTGCCCATTTTGTGATGTTGCCCATGGCAAACCATTACCGCTTGACAAGGATGAACCACTGCATTTGGCGAATGCCATCAAAGCTATGTCACTCAAATATGTCGTGATTACCTCGGTAGACCGGGATGATTTACGCGATGGTGGCGCTGGACATTTTGCTGATTGCATTAAACAAATACGCCAGCAAACACCGAGCACTAAAATTGAAATTCTGGTACCCGACTTTCGTGGACGAATCGATAAAGCCGTTACCATATTATCTGGCGAACCTTGTGATGTGTTTAACCATAACCTGGAAACCGTACCACGACTTTATAAACAAGTCCGCCCCGGCTCCGACTACCAAGGTTCGTTGAATTTACTCAAACAATTTCACGAAGCCCAACCGACTGTTCCTACCAAATCTGGCTTAATGCTGGGCGTGGGCGAAGAACAACCGGAAGTCCATCAAGTTATGCAGGATTTATTGGCACACGGCTGTTCCATGTTAACCCTAGGGCAATACCTACAACCCAGCCAAGCACACCTTCCAGTTAAGGCTTATATCACTCCTGCCGAATTCGACGAATACGGCAAGGTCGCAAAAGAGATAGGCTTCAAACAAGTTGCCAGTGCACCCTTAGTGCGTTCGTCATACCATGCCGATCTGCAAGCCAAAGCAATAGTTGGCTAACTGTAGCAATTAAATACTAGGATTACCAAAAGCTAATCTTTAAATTATAAGCTCTAATTCCTCGCGGAGAAAGTTAATGCCCAGACCCGAAACCCCAGTACTTGCCGCTGATATTATCATTGAGTTAACTGATTATCCAGGCCGGCCTATCGTGCTTATCGAACGTGCCTTCCCCCCTTATGGTTGGGCAATACCTGGTGGTTTTGTTGATGTTGGCGAAATAGTTGAAGTGGCGGCGGTAAGAGAGGCTCAAGAAGAAGTTAGTCTGGATGTTAAACTGATTGCCTTATTAGGGCTATATTCAGACCCTAGCCGCGACCACCGTGGACATACTGTAACTGCCTGTTATGTTGCCCAAGCCCCCGGTAAACCAATAGCTGCTGACGATGCTAAAAACTGCCAAATCTTTAGTATAGATACTCTACCTGATTTGCTAGCTTTCGACCACGCCCAAGTGCTTGAAGATTACCTTAGATTTCGAGAAACCGGACGTGTTACACCGTTGCGTTGCGTTTAAGCTGTAAACAATGGGAGGGGCAATTTAACTTGCGCATATCCCATGGTCTTAAGCAAAATATAATTCTGTAATCCAGAGCAATATCTCTTCAGAAAAAATTACTGCATTTTAATAGCCGAATTAAATACCGCAAATATAAAGGTTAATCAACGCGTATACCCCCGCCGCACACAAAGCAGCACATGGCAAAGTCAACAACCACGACAAAAATTGAAGCAAGCATCGGATAATTGGCTTGCTTTGTAGTCAAGCCAATACCGAATATTATGCCCCCACCGACACATGCGTGGTTGAAACGGGCAATCCCAGTTTGCTGGCAAAAACCACCAAAAAAGCCGTAGTCAGATTAGAGGATAACCCTTGGTCATGGTTAATTTTCGAGATTTTATGGCTCATGGTTTCTGCTACTCGCCGTGCATTAAGCAAACCACCCAAAGCAATCATTTAGGCAATAATGACGATTTTTCCTTGTAATGCCAAGCCTGGCACCAATAACAATAAAGCCGTTATCTTAGGCGTATCGTTTAAACCACGGGCAAAACATACCTCACCAGCACTTAAAAAGTGCAAGGCATCCATCAGCTTTTGTGGCTCAAAACCGGAAATAACTCCCACATATCGGCTAGCGCACTCTGCTTGGTTATCCAATAAGAGTGAGGGTAGAGCATTTTGACCTATTTGCAATACGCCGGAATTATCTATCAAACACGATGTTACTACGGTGGGCTTATTTTCTACACAAAGACATACTAAATTACCCATCACCTTAAGCCGTTGAAAAACCGCGCATATCAAGACAGCCAAGATTACTGCCATCAGGGGGCTGAGCAATAAGGGCAAAATAAAGCTGGTGCTTAACGCAGATAGTTTAACTGCCTCAGCAGCCAATAAGCTACTGCCCGTTAAGGCTCCAAGCAACGCATGCGTTGTGGATACGGGAAACCCCAGGTGGGTTGCCAAAATTACTGTCATGCCCGCACCTGCGGCAACTGCCGTTATAAAAGGGCTGGAATGAATTAATGCGTCCGGTGCCAAACCTTTTCCGGAAAATTTAATGAGTAAAGTTTGGGCTAAAAACAAAACACATAGCGAACCCGACAGTGTGGTAAGTGTTGCCCAGGCGAGGGCGATCTTGTAACTCGCTGCACCACTACCATAAAGTGAAGCAACACCTTCGAAGTTACCGTTAGCACCATTAGAGAATGCTAGAAAACACACGGCAACAAAAGTAATAGCGTCATCAAAAGCTCCTTTACGGGGTGAAGATCTGCTTATTATGATTATAATTGCATCTTTCTTATTACGCGCCAGTGATTTGTACAGCGCATTTTTAAGCATTGTGAATTGACTAAAGTTTGTCTATAGTCATGTCACTCTCAATATTTGAGCCATTTACGATACTTTCTTCAGTCCTCATGAATAAACAGATTTACCCTTTATTAGCGGCTCAATTTTTATCTGCATTTGCCGATAATGCCATCCTATTTACTGTGATCGCTATGGTAATGCACTCGCATGATTTACCGACGTGGTATGTACCTGCCTTACAAAGCTCATTTTTAGTGGCGTTTGTGGTTTTGGCACCTTGGGTCGGTGGATTTGCCGATAACCACGCCAAATCCAGGGTCTTAATTATCGCCAATTTAATTAAGGCGTTGGGGGCTGGGCTGTTATTGGGTAAAGTTGAACCCTTACTGGCCTATTGTATCGTCGGGGGGGGGGCGGCAATTTATAGCCCAGCCAAATATGGCATTCTGCCCGAACTTGCCGAACATGAGTCCTTGGTAAAAGCTAATAGCTGGATTGAGGGCTCCACCATACTCGCAATTTTGTTAGGAATGGTCGTGGGCGCAAAACTGGCTGATTATTCGGTTACTTTAGCACTAGCGTTAACGATTGTATTGTTTATCGTCTCAGCATGTATCACTTTATTTTTGCCTGTACGTATTGCAAAAACCAAGAGTTCTTCATCGCAGTTTTTTGAATTCACAAAACAAATTGGTCAATTTTTTGCAACATCGCGCTCGCGTTTTGCCATTTTAGGTGCATCGTTATTTTGGGCAACAGCGGCAACATTGCGGGTGATTATTGTAGCGTGGGCACCTTTGGTTTTAATGTCACATAATGCCACCGAAATTGCTAACCTTACCCTTTTTCTCGCAATAGGGATTATTGCCGGATCCGGTATCGTCCCTTACCTAATACCGCTAGAGCACCTCCGCCGCGCTAGAATCACCTCTTATATAATGGCGGTATTTATCGGCTTATTAAGCATTACTACAACATTAATACCGGCGCGCTGTATGTTATTTGTGATAGGCGCAATGGGTGGGATGTTTATCGTGCCAATTAATGCCGCGCTCCAGGAGCTGGGACAACAAAGTATCGGCAGCGGTAGCGCTGTTGCGCTGCAAAATTTCTTTCAAAACTTGGCCATGTTAATTGCCGTAGGTGCTTATACATTTGCAACAGCTCAACACGCTAATCCAATTGATTCTATGCAAGCACTGGCCGTGCTTTCTTTTATATGTACTTTTTTTATATCGCTGAAGTTAAGGAAAAACTGAAAAAATTGTGGCTTGCAAACTAGCACATTCCTTTTTGAAAACATACTTTTTTAATTTTTTCGCGGCAATTACGAAATGAGCTTTCCACCATGGAAAATTTCAAAGGTTAGCGTTGGAGGCTGCAAAAAAACCTTTTATTTGATCGGCAGGAAGAGGTTTGCTTAAAAGGTAGCCTTGGACTTCTTTGCAATATTTACCTTTCAAAATCGCTAGTTGTTCGTTGGTTTCTACACCTTCGGCAGTAACCTGCATTCCCAAACTATCCGATAATCCAATTACCGCACTGGCAATAGCACCGCTTTTTGAATCTTGCTCTAAGTTATGTACGAATAACTGATCAATTTTCAGCCGGTCAATAGGGAAATATCTAAGCTTACACAAACTTGAATATCCCATACCGAAATCATCAATCGCTAATTTAACACCAATCTTTTTGATGGCTTGGAGCATTTCCAAAATATCAACGTCGTTACGGGTAAGGATATTTTCAGTAAGCTCCAATTCCAATGCGTTGGGAGGTAAACCTGTTTCAGTTAGGATTGTTGCTATCAGCGCTGGAAAACCTTTATTAAGAAATTGGACAACAGATACATTGACTGCAATCCGTTCTAACAACACTTCATTATCCAACCATTGTTTTGCCTGGGCGCAGGCATTACGCAGCACCCATTCGCCGATACCAACTATTAGACCGGTATCTTCAGCCAACGGAATTAATTCGGCGAGGGAAATTTCACCCAACTCTGGATTATTCCACCGTAAAAAAACTTCAAGTCCACTGTACTGCCCAGATTCGATATTAAGCTGTGGCTGGTAATAAAGTTCGAGCTCATTCCGCTCTATAGCTTTTCGCAAATGACTTTCCAATGCTAGTCGGCGAACCGCTGCATGCGTCATCTCAGCAGAGAAAAAATTATAGCAATTGCCACCCTCGCGTTTTGCGTAGTACATGGCCATATCGGCATTTTTTAGCAAATCTTTGGCATCTTCACCATCATCGGGATATACCGCGATTCCAATACTGGTGGTGGTATATAGTTCCTGGTCGTCGATAGCGAATGCCTGATTCACCTGCGTTTTGATACGCTCAGCAACCACAGCGGCATCATCACCGGTTTCGATTAACGATAACAGCATGGTAAATTCATCGCCGCCCAAACGGGCCAAAGTAGTGCCATCTTGCGTTACGCCATTATGGAAAACCATATCGCTTGACCTAATGCTTTTGCGAAGACGCTCGCCAGTTTCCTGCAATACTAAATCACCAATATGATGACCTAGAGAATCATTAATCCGTTTGAAATCATCTAAATCTAAAAATAAAACCGCCAGCTTAAGGTCTTGCCGTTTACTTACCGCAATCATTTGCTGTAAATGCTCATTAAAAAACTGTCTATTGGGCAAGTCGGTGAGCGTATCAAAATAAGCCATCCGATGCAGGCGATTCTCGCTTTCACGCAACCGCTTAGTGGTATTATTTGCCCGAAGCATGTAGCGCAGCCGATGCGCGAGCAATGGTATATTTAACGGTTTGGTAATGAAGTCAGTTGCCCCAACTTCGTATGCACGGTTAATGGAATCCAAATCCTCTAAGCCTGTCATCATCAAGACAGGTAAGTGCTCGCCCTCAAGCCTAATCCTAAGTTCAGCACAGGTGGCGTATCCATCCATATTTCCAGGCATAACAACATCGAGTAATATTGCTTCTGCGCCCCGCTCGTCGAATATCCGTAACCCTTCCTCACCACTCGCGGCTTCAACAGCATCCAATCCTTGCGTTTGCAGTGCTGTTGTCAGCACGTAACGAATAAGAGGATCGTCGTCGATAACAATAATTGGTGGTTGGTCGTGCATATTAATACGTTTCTGCTGGGTTAAGCTCTAACGCTACAAGATAAGATTCAAAATCATTACGGGTTTGGACAAATTTATTCTGAATGTTAGCCAATGCTTGATAGGATTTATCATAGCTTTCAGCGCGGGCATCATTCTCAACATTTCGACAGAGTTCCGCCAATTCGTTCGCTCCCACTTGATGGCTACTGGATTTTAAAGTATGCGCGGCAAGATGAATAGCTTTGATGTCATCAGTTTGCCAAGCTATTTGTAAAGATTGTAGCAGTTTACTGGCATTTTCTAAGTATAGCCTGACAATATGTGCCAAAACTTCATTACTACTGATGGCTTTTAAGGTTTTTAACGATGCTAATACTGAAAAATCGACTACGTCACCTCTGCCTTTGTCTTCGATTACAACCTTATTACTAAAATCCTCAGGAAAATGTACCCAAGTCTTTAACATAGCAATTAAGTTTTGAGCTTTAAACGGTTTAGCTAAGTAATCGTCCATGCCAGCCGCCAGGCATTTCTCACGGTCGCCGTCTACGGCGTTGGCCGTTAATGCTATGATGGGAAAATGGGGGATTACACCTGCTTTTTGCCGCTGGCGAATTTCGGCTGTGGCCGTATAGCCATCCATCTCTGGCATCATACAATCCATCAGCACAAGATCGTAACTCCCTTCATCAACGGCTTTTACAGCCTCAATGCCTGTATTTGCTATCCTTACCGAACATCCATAATTTTCCAACATAAGCAAAACCAGTTCTTGGTTAACAATATTGTCATCTGCCAACAAAATATTAGCTGAGATTTTGGGTATGTTTTGTTGCACTTGGCGGTTGGATTCAGCTAATCCGACTGCAAGCTCGTCGGGATTTAAGACGCGCAAAAGGCATTTTTGTAAATCTGCTTTCCTGATGGGCTTGGTAAGATAAGCAGAAAAGCCTGCTTTTTTAGCTTCTGCGGCTTCGCCTTTAAATAAGGTGGACGTGAGCATGACCAGTTGCGTGGTAGCCAAAGTAACATCAGCTTTAATGGAAGAACCCAGCTCTAGCCCATTCATATTCGCCATTTTCATGTCGATTAATGCCAAGTCGTAAGGTTTATTCGTCTTGGCCGCTTCTTTCAAAAGCTCCATACCAATCGCTGCATTTGCCACTGCATTTGCTCGCATCCCCCAAGATAACGCATAGTTGTAGAGGATATCCCGATTAGTGTCGTTGTCTTCTACAATGAGTAATTTTAAGTCATTTAGCCCGTTAGTATCAGCATCGACTTTATTACTTACAGTGGTTGCCATCTGCAGTGGAATTTCGAACCAGAAGGTTGAGCCTTCACCCACCTGACTATTCAAGCCGATGCTCCCGCCCATCAACTCGGCCAATTGCTTAGAAATTGCCAATCCTAGACCGGTGCCACCATATTTACGGGTAGTTGAGCTATCAGCCTGAGAAAATACTTGAAACAAACGGGGCTTGATAGACTTTTCAACTCCGATGCCCGTATCACGGACAAGAAAACGTAGCTGAAATTGGTTATTCAGACCATTCGGCTTGAATGACCACTCTGGACTGAAAGATACTTCAATGGCAACTTCACCTTTGTGAGTGAACTTAATGGCGTTACCAACCAAGTTATTTAGAATTTGTCGTAGACGGTTGGGATCACCACTTACCCATTCGGGAACATGAGCTTCAATACAGTAGCTTAACTCTAACGCCTTACTGTGGGCGCGCTCGGCAAATAATTCCACAACCTCCCCAATGATTAAAGGCAAATTGAAATCAAGAGTTTCCAATTCAAATTGACCGGCTTCAATTTTGGAAAAATCGAGAATATCGTTGATTATTGCCAGTAATCCCTGGCCGGAACTATGGACAACTTCCGCACAGCGGCGTTGACGTTCGCTAAGTTCCGTAGTTAATAAGATTTCTGCCATCCCTAAGACGCCATTCATCGGAGTCCTGATCTCATGACTCATGCTCGCCAGAAATTCTGACTTAGCTGTATTTGCCAACTCAGCCTCTTCTTTAGCATGTAAAGCAGCCGCTGCGGAGTTTTCCAAAGCAATATTTTTTGTATGAAGCTCTGCCGTCCTTGATTTTACTTGCAGCTCAAGATCTTCCCGATGCTTTTCAAGTAGGATATCGCGCTGCTGAATTTCAGCCAACATTTTGTTAAATACACTGGCTAAACGCCCGAATTCATCATTACTGGTTTTAGCAACCCGGGTAGTAAAGTTTTTCTCATCGGCTACTGCTTTCATGGCAAACATTAAGTTTAGTAACGGCTCTGAAAATGTGCGTTGTAAGTGGGCAGAAAGCAACACTATAAAAATGAGGGTCAATACGAAAATGATGCTGATAATGCGATAAAAATTATTCAAAAAAACATTTAAACTGCTCAAGTCGTCTACCAATTCCAACACCCCAATAATTTCGCCATCAAGGTTAACTGGATGAAACAAATGCAATTGTTTAAATTGGTCGTATCTAAATGTTTCCCGGTATCCGGGAATGACTTGTTGCTCCGAAGTCAGGCCTATGAAACTTTTAATGCCTGCTATTAGCCGCTGTACCGTCTCTTGCCTTGATGTAGCGGGCAAGGAGGACGCTTCCGGCGTAACCCACGACATGATGTCTTGGGATTGAATATGTTTATCAATTTTGTAGTTCTTTTTATATTCAGCGACAACTTGTCCTTCTGGGGTATATAACAACGCGGCGACTATTCCTGGGCGAGTTTTTAGTGCAGCCAAGGTTTCTTGTGCAGTTTTATAGTCCATAAATGCCAAAGCGGATGAGCTGTTCCAGGAAACCATATCCGCCAAAGTGGCAAGCTCCTGTTCAGTTTGATTTTTTCGGGTGGCATATTCATTAACACAAATGGCTGTAGCAACAAACAACAACGCGGATAACGCCGTGATGGTAATTATTAGGATGAGCTTGATGCGAATAGGTAAATTACGAAAACTTATCATCATAAGTTAGTGACTTTAGTTAGCTACACAGAAATTATAGTTGCTAGTTTCAAAACTCTGGAGTTTTTTGAAAAGTTGGGTTGCGCAGAAGGCGATAGAGTGAAAAAACCAATTAAATCGCCCTGCTTACCGATTACATATACACTGAAATAAAAAAGGCGGAAACTTCATGTTAAAGTTCCGCCTCAAAAAAATTAAAAGTGGCTAAATTGAAAAAAGCCTATTTTTTCATTTCATTCTTGAACATATTATCCAGGTTTCTATTAGTTTCTTCGCTATAGCGTAGCGTTTGGTCATCAACTTGCACCTTTTCAACCATTGGCTTTGGCGCTGGTATTACTGGCTGTTCTATTTTTGGATTGTCCACCAACCGCATAACCTTACCGTATGTGTTGCTCTCATCAAAATCATCCCAAACATATTTAGGATTAACCACAGTTTTAGTAGGAATTGGGGCGGTAACCAAATCGGCTACGCCATTGCTGATACGGCCAGCAGCATCAATAGATCCTTTTATAACGCCTCCGACTAGACCGTAAAAAATATTACCTCCGTCTTCGTTAGTGACATTAATAATGTTTTTAGGTATCTCGAGAGGTGCAGATACTATATTTGCAGCACCAGATAAGGCCTTATCACCCACTTGGCGACGATAGCGAGTCTCTTCCATTTGCTTGGTTTGCTCACGTTGCCGCTGCAACATTTGCTGATACTGCACCTGCTGTTGATAGTAATCCAGGGCAAAAGCGGGTATCTGAGTAAGCAATAAACTCAAGAACACAATAGAAACCGCAATATGTCTTGTTAAAATCATTTTTAATCCTGCGAATCAGTTAAATTCAACTGTCAGTATAGCAGAGCTTTCGCTATTTATTTTCTCTGAAAAGTCAAATGTTTGATATAGTTCAAGCCATTAAGTTGAATCTCATTGGATTTTTTAATTTAACGATCATCTCGTTATAAAGACTCTAGATTTAAGAGAATGGAGACTTATTTTTATTCAAATTTTTGTTTAATTTTTTGGCTTATAAACAGAGCAATCAAAGTAACCATATAAAAAAAAATGCTAATGTACAAACGGCTACCATCAGTTAATAACATTACGGGTATACAGATAAACAAAGCCAGGATTAACAGTAGCTTTTGAATTTTTTTGGTCATTTGATAGGCATTTAAGCAAGCACTGCAATTTGACGTATGAATGCTAAACACATCTTTCGGGTGTTGGTCTGGCAGATGAGCTGCGGTTTTATGCGTGGCATAACCACGATAAAACGGCGTTGCCGTGGCATACTTGTCCAGCCATTTGCGGTAGTGGATAACCAAGGTATCGCTGGTTTTAATCGGCAACCACAAATCTTTAGCATTTTGCTGTGAACGTTCAATCTCTGAATACTGGCCGATAATCAAGGCCATATCTTGTTGCAGAATTTCATTTTGATTCCAATGATCTAGCCACTTCGGCTTTATCCTTTCCCTCCACGAATAAAAGTTACTGTATTTTCTATACAGTAGGCGGCATTTGCCTTTAGCTAAAGGAATTGAATATAGCGCCAGCCCCGCAATCAATTCGCTTTTTTGGTATTTTGAGGCGTAGCTGATCAAATTAGGGGCAATAAAATCCAGATGAGCCGTACCCGTTTTCGTGCTGTCCCGATTTTCGTTGAGGCCAATAGAACAATACGTTGCACGAATGCCTTTTACTGAATCCTCCAGGATGTCAAATTCCAGCGGCAAGGCGTAGTCGCGATGTCCGCCGCCACGCAGTCCATGATGGGCAATATGAATATGTGCCACATCAATCACATTTTCAATCAAATAGGTCTGGTCGTACGGCAAATCAATAGTGTAATCCACGCTGATAACATCGGGGTTATCCAGTGCAGGAATGAGCGGAATGTCGCTTATTGCAGCCAGTTCCGGCTTGCACACCCAAATCCAGACCATGCCTTGGCATTCAACCACCACATGTGATTTTAAACAAGTTGTTACAGGAATCTTTTTATCCGGCGCTAATTGCGGTATGCGGGTGCATTCACCTGAGGCATTAAATTGCCAACCGTGATAAAGGCATTCCAGTTTGCCGTCAATCAGATGACCATCCGATAACCGTGCAGCACGATGCGGACAACGGTCTACCGCACAGGCCAGATCACCTTTTTCATTATGGAATAACACCAGAGGTTCGTTATATAAGGAAAAAGTGTAGGGGTTATCTTTTGGTAAATCATCTACAAAAACGACCGGATACCAACAGTTTTGCCAATTAAATTCTGTGTCCATAAACGGCTCGATGTGATGACTTTATGATGGATTCTTTTGCGCTAAAAATAAAAAGAAGCCAGGGTAATATTGGTTTTGTTTCAATCGCTCAAGCCCGGTTTTTTCCATGCCTACTTCTTTGGTCAGGATGTCTTCAACCGTGGCAGCCGAATTAATCGTCTGAAAATTATTGATTGACGAAGTTTTTAAGGTAAATCCCGCCCTCTTTAGCAATGGCAGTATTTCTTTCATTGTGTGTTGGGTTTCATGCGGATGCAGCACTTGATCGCGAAACCACGAACGCACATGGGTTTCATCTGTAATATAAGAATGCAGTTCCCGGTAGCGCGCCAACATTTCATCTTCCGTTGCGCCTTGTGCTTGCATGATCTTGAAGTGATCCAAAAACGGTTTGCGGCCATAATAATGATATAAGCCAATGAAAATATAACCGCCGGACGCGACAAAATCAGCGCAGATTCTTTTGATTGCCGCCAGGCAATCATGGGTATGGTGCAAAACCCCCAATGAAACCACCACATCAAATCGGGTTTTGGGCGGATACTTGAACAAATCCGCGACGTTAAATTCCGTGGAACTTTGCATTTCTTTGGCAACTTCCTGGCAAAATTCAATTGCTTTCGGGTTGAAGTCAATACCGGTAACTTTAGAATGATAATAGTGGCTGATGCTGTTGCTCAGCCAGCCGGTACCACAGCCCACTTCCAACACTGACGTTTTGGGGGTCAATAATGGCGGCAAAACGGGATACGAGGTGACCGGATTATTTTTTAGGATCGCTTTTATTTGCTCTCTGACCGAGGAATGCCGATTAAACGGCAGCGTTTTGTAAAATTCCAGTACCTTAAAATCGGTATCAGCGTGGAAATCGGGTTTCATAACATTTTAGTCCGGTTCAAAAATGGGCTTATCGGTAATCGTGACCACTTGTTTTTCTTTGCGTAACAGGCAATTCTCGACCACAAACACATCAATATCGGTCGTCATAAAACAGTTGAACGCATCTTCCGGCGTAGCGACAATCGGCTCGCCCCGCACATTAAAGCTAGTATTGACCAAAATCGGGCAACCGGTACGCGCTTTGAATGCGGTTAATAATTGGTGATACCGTAGGTTGGTTTCCTTGTGAACTGTTTGCACCCGCGCGGAATAATCAATATGAGTGACCGAAGGAATTGCCGAACGCGGCACATTCAATTTATCGATACCGAATAAGGCGTGTTGCTCCTCGGTCATTTCGATTTTTATGGCATTTTTAATTTGCGCCACCAATAACATATAAGGGCTTGCCTTATCCAGCTGAAACCAATCAGATACATCTTCGGCCAATATAGACGGCGCAAAAGGACGGAAAGATTCGCGGAATTTGACCTTTAAATTAAGTGTCTTCTGCATATTTTCCGAACGCGGATCAGCCAGGATTGAGCGATTGCCTAATGCTCGTGGGCCAAATTCCATCCGACCTTGAAACCAGCCCACTACTTTTTCATTGGCTAAGGCATCGGCGGTTTGGGCAATCAATTCCTCTTCATTAAACACGTCAAATACGGCACCCAACGTTTGTAAACGTTCAGCACAATCTTCTTGATTAAAAGACGAGCCTAAATAGCTGCCCTGCATCGAATCATGATTAGCCGTTACGGTGCGGGGGTTATTGGCATAATGGGCAAGCAATGCTGCACCGATAGAACTGCCTGCATCACCTGCGGCAGGCTGTATCCAGATATTTTTAAAATGACCGTCTTCGAGAATTTTACCGTTCGCCACACAATTCAGCGCCACCCCACCTGCCAAACACAGATTGCCAGTGGTATCGTTTTTTGCCAACGCACGGGTGATCGTCAGCATGATTTCTTCAGTAACTTTCTGGATTGAAGCGGCAATATCAAAGTGATTTTGAGTTAAATCGGTTTCATTATTGCGACGTGGTTCGCCAAACAATCCAGCAAAAGCGGCATTGGTCATGGTTAAACCGGTGCAATAATTAAAATAAAGCTGGTTTAACCGGAAGCTACCGTCCGGTTTTAAATCGACGATTTCCTTGAGTATTTTTTCGGCATAAAGCGGCCTGCCATAAGGCGCCAAGCCCATCATTTTGTATTCGCCAGAATTGATTTTAAATCCCAAATAATAGGTAAATGCGGCGTAGAGCATGCCCAACGAATGAGGGAAATTCAATTGCTGGGTAATCATAATCTGGTTGTCTTTGCCTTGGGCAATGGTCGTCGTGGCATTCTCACCGACCCCATCAACCACCAAAATCGTCGCTTCCTGAAAAGGCGATGGAAAAAAGGCGCTAGCGGCATGACTTAGATGATGTTCGGTAAAGTGCAAACGACTTGTATGAAATTTACCTAAGGTAGCAAGTTGCTTGGCGATTAATCGCTTTTGATAAAGTTTTTCCGCCAACCATAACGGCATTGATTTTATATACGATGTATAACCATCTGGCGCAAAACTAAAATAAGTTTTAACCAACCGTTTAAATTTTAGCCCGGGTCGCTCGTAAAAAACTACGGCATCGATATCTTCAATTTTGAGTTCGGCTTCTTCCAGGCAGTATTTAATGGCTGACAGGGGGAAATTTTTATCGTGCTTAATACGAGTAAATCGCTCTTCTTGAGCAGCGGCAATAATTAAGCCATCCGTGATAAGTGCGGCGGCGCTATCATGGTAAAAAGCGGAAATCCCTAAAATATTCATAATATTTAATAAAATATATAGAGGAATTTATTCGCACATCACTGACGCTGATCTAACCCTGACTATCGATCATAAATTACGGGAATCCACCTTTTTGATTGAGCGCAATAAATTGCCAGAACTAACGGTGTAATTTTCCCAATATGTTTCGGCTTTAGGGTTGATATTCTTTTTGATTAAATCAATATTGAATATTCTCAAAACTAAAGCAACGGAAGTTACGACAAAATAAAAAATAAGCGTCAACGCTATTTGTAAAAATAGCTTAATCATTTGTATGCCTTCAATTGATCTGAATAAAGCGTTGTTAATCGGTCAAAAAACATTTCTGCCATGACTTGGTTGGGCTTAATGCCAGGATGCCATCTATCACGTGCCAGCCCGATCCCGGGGTCATCCCTATATCGGTTGGTGCTATCCCACATTCCTGGACTAACTAGGTTTTTCGACATAAGCATATGTTCGAATTGCCTGAAATGTGAGACATTAAATGGCGAAAAAAGCCACATAACGTTATTCTTTTCACAAAGTGATTCACAGACTTGGTAATTCTTAAAATAATTTAACTGATCATTATAATCACTTGATAATCTGGAATTAGCCGAAAATTGCTCTGTATATTCAGGGTTTACCAGACGGCTTTTTACTGCTTTAAAAATATTTCTGTGGCTATTCCTATCAAAAAAAAATACTTGCCCGGCATCATTGATGTGCTCCCGCCGCCATGGGAAGGGGAATACCAATAAGACAATATCCGGCTTAAGCACAGACAGCACCGGAATTAGCATTCTTGACATCGTATCCGAGCTGCTACCCGGCACGCCCAAATTCCAATTAAGCGTCTGGAAATCCATATGATTTTCTAGCAGCTTGGTAAATAGGTGAGGAAAACTTCTGTCTTCTGGAAGACCATATCCCATCACTTCACTAGCGCCAATGGAAACTACGGAAAGCGTTTTTTTGTTAGCTTTGTTCAAGGAAAACTCTGCACAGCGATAACCATAAGAATTAAATTTATAAACTACATCTTCCGCACCAAGCATAGGATGTGGAAATTTTATATGTCTCTCTTCATTATCAGAGGAAAACCATCGCATTTCAGAGTTGGGCTCGATTCCAAATGCATGAGGCAACTTTTCTCTAGAGAAAAGTGATAGTGGCTGTGGGTTAACCATAGAAACATATGTTTTTGTTATTTAAAAATGCGGATAAATAAACGGATCGTCGTCTTTATCTTTTTTTGCTTTTTTCTTGCGTAAAATAATGGATTGGAAATAGGTCAGGTAATTCTTAAGAATCGTTGAAATTTTATCCATGACTGTTACCTCGGTCGTTAGTGTTGTAGAAATAACAATAAACAAAGCCTCCTAAATGCTACAAAAAAGAAGCCAATAGCTTCATCTATTTGATATTAAATAATATTTAGCAAATTTTTTTTATTGTGTACTCAACAAATGCTAAACGTAAATCCAGCTAATTTCAACATATTCCTAGCGGCTTAATTAATTCTTCAGTTATTTAAAACTCAAAAACCATTATTTACCCTTTATTTTTTCTGGTTCTGTTGAAACGGGAAGGATTAGCACTTTCTTTTGCCATAAGCCATTTGTTGAAAAACAATTCCAACCCCACTTCAACCAATTGAGCAATGACGCTGCCAACCAGAATGACCAAACCAACATCAGCAATCGATAAGCCATGAGGGGAACAGATATGACGGTTGCTTGCGGTAAGGTAGATGCGCTCCTGTCTTGATACCAGTTTAAATCGAATGCCGAGGATAGGTTGCCGGTAATCTGCATGTTAGGGGAGCCACCTAATAGGCCTTGGTCGACCGCAAATACCAGTATTGCCAGGGAAAATACGGTGAACATAGCAATGATGACTTGCAATAGGTTGAAGTATTTGAAGGTATTGTTAGGTCTCAGCCCCCGCCATCCCAAAATCATCAACCACGTGACTACTAAACAAGCGGCTTCCATCGGCACTTGGCTTAGCCCAAGCAGTAATAAAAACCAGTGCCAATGTTTTAAGGGTGTCAACGGAACTTTCCCCAAGCCTATCGCCAAAATTACAATCACCGCCAGTACACCCCAGAATAAAACCGCAGGTCCTAATTTTGGCCCCCAAACAAACAACACCCAACGGTCTTGACCTAAGCTGATATTGAGGCGGGTATTGACACTGCTTTGGCCTAAATCAAGTTGGGGTGTTTTCGTGGCGCTAGAAATTTCTGACTGCGCTTGCCAACGTAAAGTCACCTCTTGTTTGCCGGGATTTATCGGCAATGTAAGTTTTCTGCCTTCTTGCCGTAGCGGTAGCGTTTGCCCGTTTATCGCCACGGTTTGCAGCACTGCTTGTTCCGGCAAGGTCAAGGTATGTTGCGTCCCCTGGGAGCTCCTAATGCTCATTTTTAAGTCAGCATCCAATACACGCTTGCCCGGCTTGATGGCTAACTGGCTGCTGTCTATCGTTAAAGTTTGACCTTCCAGGGTTTTGGGACGGCTTATTTGCAAGCTCAGGGTTTCACCCGGCCAGGGATGCCATTCTGGTAGCCATTGTCCTTCGCTATTCATATGGATGAGGGTAATTCCGCTGGCCTCAATATGCCACACGGGGCTGACATCAGCTTTCCAGACCTCTATCCATTCATCGGTTTTAGCGGCGGTAAAGGTAATTTTTTCACCTTTCTCCAGTGTCGATTCCCACTGCATAACCGCTTGCTGTGCGGGCATGTTGGCTTCGACTTTGCCATTTTTAACGTGGATACCAGGAGTCGTCACCAATTCCCCCGCCAAAATAGGAATCTCCAAAACAATCGCAGAATCAGGTGGTGATAGCCTGGTTATTTGCGTAATCACTCGCCAATCCAGACCGAGTTTTACAGTGCGTTCAATTTTGACAAACGGCGGCAACAGACCGGGAGCAAGGTTTAGTTTGTTGGCGCTTTCTGTTGCTTTGCTAGTCCTGTTGAATTGCAACTGACCGTCAACCTGCCCGTTATCCTGAAGTCCGCTAACTTGCCAGCCGCTTTGTGCGCTGGTTTCAACTATCACCCTGTTCGGTTTTAATGGCAAGGGTAAGGTAAACGTCGCCAGGAATGGCACTGCACCTCTAAGAGCCACTTGATGCTCACCTTCGGGCAAATACAGCCATAAGCTATTGCCGTTACGATAAAGCCCTTGCGCCGTTTTGCCGTCAATACTGGCTTGATTCGGAAACCACTGCTCATACGCAGCGGGTAAAGGTAAATTAACGGCTTGTTGGGCATGGATTTGTAAGGTGATTTCGATGCCTTTTTCGTTGATCGCGACTTTCATCTGCGGAATTTGGGCGCAGTTAGGCAAACAGTCAGGCGCTTCCAGCAAACGGTTTTTAAGTTCGTCCAGCACTTCTTTCGTCGGGAAATCCGCGTAGGCTTTTTGCATTGGCGTTGCCAGCATGGGCAGTATCAACAACCACAATAAGGCAGGAGTTGCGGTTTTAATCTTGAATTTAAGTTTTCCAGCCAAGCCAAACATTAGCAAAGCCAGCACGGCTACCAAGGCAACCCGAATGAAATTTAGTAACATCACCACGGTAGGTGAGAGATACCATAACCGCAATTGCTGCTGGGCATCCACCGAACCATTCCAGGACAGGTGTACCTTATGCCATTGCCACTGTGGCAAACCTGGACCGGTTTGCACTTTGGCATCGGGGTCGTAGTGGCTAAAATCGGCTTCTTTACTGTAGGACGAAGAGGATTGACTTACGGAGCCACTGGCGTAATTGCTTTTCCGTTCTGGCATGATGGATTTCGCCATTTCCCGCTCTTGCAAGACTTCGGGTGCAGCAGCATCCATAGCCGATGTTGCTGGAGCCATTACAACGGGCGGCGCAGGGTTTGGCGTTGCTGGCATCGTAAAGTTTTGCCATTCATATTCCAATTGTGGATAAAGCCCCGTACGCACCTGATAAACCATAAACGGTACGACAATCAGGGCTAACGCCAACCAAAACGCATTGCGATACCATGTGATGGCGGTCAAAAACTTGCCTTGCGGCAGTACTTTTAATAGCGCTATAGCTGCTAAAATGTTTAACCAAACATATTGGGGCGATTCAGGTTCATGCCATGTCAAAACCAATGTGAGTAGGGCAAACATTCCCCAGAGGCGACCAAATAGACGGTTGGTAGCCAGCGCCGCGATTAATACCAGGAATAAATCCAGTAATGTCCACCGCGCTATCCAGCTATCCGGTACATTATCTACCCCAGTAGCAGCGAGCAAACGCCAGCCCGGTGGTAAATTTAACTCTGCATTGACTTGGTTAAAGCTTTGCTCCCAACCTACTGCGCGGAACGACCCTATATCTCCGACGCTACGGCTATCGGCATCCAGGGCAATTGCACCTTTCCTGACTTCCACCCCTTGCTTACCAGTTCCCGTTAAGGTAATCAGCTGGCTATTGCCATCCAGGGAGACTTTACCCAGTTTGGTTTCGGGCAAGACATCAAGCCGCCAACCTTTGGTCATTTTGCCGCTGATTGTGTCGTTGATGGTATAACCCGCGCCATCAAAATCCAGCCATAATTTGCGGTTAATGGTCAGTTGATTAGGTTCAGGCTCTGGATCTCCCCTGCGGATGACCTTTAACGCCATGCTTTCGCCCTGGTTGAGCTTATAAGTCGGCAAATGCCGCCATTCTTCAGGTGAATTAGTTTGGCTGGCATCAATCGGTGCAAGCTTTTCGACCTCAACCACACGTAAATCAGGACGGCCATCAAACATCCAGATTTCCGAACTCGGCCAATCCGGGTTACTTACGATTAAAGGGATAGCATTAGTTTCTTTGGCATTTCTGGCTTCAATATCCAATTGCCAACGACCTGGACGTACCTGCACCAACAACTGCCCATCTTCTTCAATGCGTGCAGGAAGAGGGCTTTGTAAACTTAGCGGGATAAAATCGTTTAGCACAGGCTTTGCCAGCTTGACTTCGCGCTGCTCGCCCGACACTTCCAACACCAGACGGGTAGTCATCTGCATGGGAACGTCATCGGTGATTTTCCTGAATACTTGAATATCTAAGCTGTTTTGGACATTCTCCGGTTTTTTTTGGCCGATGTCATTTTCTGTCAGCCAAAGCTGTCCGTTCCTGATACTAGGCGTGGGTATCCCTGCACCATTGATGCTTAAACCAATAAGCCCAGTATCTGCGGGTATGCTTAGGCTTTCGGGAATCGCATCCCAGAAGAAATCGCCTTTGACCTCATAACTGCCAGCTGGTAGTTTAATGGACGGAATACCATTTCTTTCCAACACGGACACAGCCTTATTATTGGCCGTAACATTTTGCGGCCAGTGCTTTTGGTCGCCGGGCAATGTTACCCAGCTTTCCTTATAGACACTCCAGCTAATCGCAAACGACCCTTTGGGGGAGGTAAAATCGAGGTTTAACCGGCTAGGCCAGCTACAGCGCTTTTGCTCATAACTGTTGAAGATGAACGGACAACCAAGTTCAGGTTGGTCTTGTAACACCCAGCTGACCCAGGGCTTTAAAGGATCTGGGACTTGTTCAGGAATTAATGGTTTGGCATAGGAAAATACCGTAAAACAGCCTACAAGGAGAAAAAGGATTATTCGGCCCACGTGTAGTCTCCACAAATTTTTATACCAGGATTTTAGGCTGAGTTATAACATCCTGCAAACTTAGCTATAACCAGATTTTTTTGGCATAGCGATAGTATTACTACCCATTTCTACGTTCTCAAAATGTTATCAAGCCAAACTAACCCGAAATTGTTTCAAGTT
Organism: Methyloglobulus sp.; assembly: GCA_965247625.1. Taxonomy (GTDB): domain Bacteria; phylum Pseudomonadota; class Gammaproteobacteria; order Methylococcales; family Methylomonadaceae; genus Methyloglobulus. Next base: position 138,896 of record CBDFHL010000003.1, read on the forward strand.
AGTTTTATCGAATTTTTCCCACATTTCCCCGAAGCGCCTCTCACTGACAGGATGCCGAAGGTGACCAGCGATTTCAGCTAATGGTTCCAGTACAAATGCGTAGCTTTCGATTTCATCTCGGGGAATCTGGATGCGGTCATTATGAACAACAAGGTCGCCATAAAGTAGTAGGTCTAAATCTAGCGTCCGGGCGGAAAACTTTTTGCAGTCACGGTCACGTCCATTTTGCAGCTCAATCTCGCGGAGTTGCGCCATTATCTTATTAACTTCCAAATTGGAGTTAAACCCGACGACCAAGTTATAAAACGAGTCGCCGGTAAAACCAACAGGTTCGGATTCATAAATACTTGATAGCGTTAGTGATCCAAAATGTTCGGTAAGCGCTTTGATACTGGCAGGTATATATTTGTCCTTATCTATGTTGCTACCAATGCTGATGTATCCGGTGGGCATGTTATTTTTTCCCTCGTTCGATGATTATCCCAACATCACTGGCACCGCGGATAGCCCCTTTTTTGTTGAGGGTGATTTTTACCCAAGGCACATTGAATTCATTAAGGATGACGTTAGCGATTTCTACAGTTAATTTTTCCACCAGAAAAAAATGGTTGGATTCTACGAAGGCAATAATCCGTTTAGATACGGCCTTGTAATCAAGGGTATGCTGTATATCGTCGGTTTTTGCGGCTTCTTGGATGTCAAAAGCCATTTCAATATCCAGAATAACAGTTTGCTTGGTTTCCCGTTCCCAGTCGTAGATACCAATAATGGTCTCAATTTGCAGACCGCCCAAAAAAATTATATCCATCGCAATTTCCGGTTATGATTTAGTTTTATTTAGCTAAGTATCCGGGATATGTTCCGGTCTTACAAGTTTTGAATGTAAGGGTAAAAATGATTGGATGGGTGTTAATTCCTGGGGCGTATTTATTGGGTTCGGTATCCTGCGCCATTATTGTTTGTCGATTAATGGGCTTGCCCGACCCGCGCGGACAGGGCTCCGGCAATCCCGGAGCCACCAATGTGATGCGAATTGGGGGCAAAAAACCAGCAGGAATTACGCTATTTGGCGATATGTTGAAAGGTTTTGCCCCCGTTTATCTGGCAAATTTACTGGATGTACCTCCAGCTTTTTTAGCCCTGACCGGTTTGGCAGCATTTTTTGGTCATCTTTACCCGGTATTTTTTGGCTTTAAAGGTGGCAAAGGCGTAGCGACTTCATTAGGCGTGTTACTGGGATTTTCTTGGATTTTAGGTTTTGCCGTTATTGGCACCTGGTTGTTGGTGTACAAACTGCGCAAGATTTCATCGTTATCTGCGTTGACTGCTTCCGTTTTGTCACCGGTTTATGCTTGGTTTATTTTAGGTGATAAAGTCATTGTTGCTGCGGCTATAGTGATGACGGTGTTTTTGTTAATTCGGCATAAAAGCAATATTCAGCGGTTGTTGGCTGGGGAAGAATGAGCTTACTTTCTAGCTTTGGTTTGTTTCGCGTTATTGAGCACAGAATACTGAGTTAATTGATATAAGGAATTTCAGAAACTGTTACATTAATATCAGTATTTCTGAGCATTATTCGTAGAGCAGCGGCGCGTAATTCTTTATCTTTATTGGGCCCTACAATTATTTTCTCGATTGGTAATTTCCGATCTAATGAATGAAAAAGGTCAATGTAAGGAACTTGAACTCCGTTTTTGTTGCGAAATTTACGTTCTTTTTCGGGTTTTGAATTGTAATCCTTAAAATTTTTGATTTCGTCTTTTGTTGCATCGATTAGCATTGCGACAATTCTAGCTTCACATTCTTCCTTAAATCCTCGGTGCTTATAGTTAGCCATGAATTGCGCGGATAAGCTACTAATCTTAACTGTTTTTTCGTTTGTTTCTGGTTTACCTTGCCCCTGTAACTTTCTTCCATATATTTCTTCTAGAAGGTTAGAAATTAATGGGATTAATTCAGAAACTTGAGATTGGCAATTTTCGTCATCCTCACTGTAGATCACATTTCCAAGTAAAAATCTTTCATAATGGAAAGTATCAAGTTCTAACTTAAGCATTTCGAAAATTTTTTGAGTATTCAATACAATAGCGAAACCACCATCTCCACCATAAGCTCGCCATTGACTCAAGATACCATTTTCATTGATATATTTATCTGTGCTTTCAGCGCAAAATGATGTTATGTAAATCTCTGGAGCAATAAGATTGCTAAGCACTAACTCGGTATCGTGTCTCGCAAATTCTTCAAAGCTTCCATACGTTTCAATAAATTTCTGAGAATTAATATATCGAGGAATAATTTCCTTGATAAGTTTTAATACTGAGGGATATAAAATTTCCCTAAGTTTAGTTTTAGCAAGTTCAATTTCTGATGTGTCGTTCAAGAATTTATAATGCGTCGCCCAAAGGCATTGACTTTCAAGAATACCCTTTAAACCTTGCTCGTTGGTATAGTGGTAAAGACAAGGCGAAATATCTGATAGTTTTTCCGTCATAGCAATTCACCAATCGGCCAACGCGGCCTTGCAAATATTTCCAGGTCTTGCTGCTCGCCACGCAATATGCGTTGACAGCCCGCATAGGCAATCATGGCTCCGTTATCCGTACAAAACTCTGGCCTAGGAAAAAATATTTCGCATTTTTGTGCCTCAGCCATTTCAGTAAGACTAGCGCGAATGTGCTTATTGGCACTGACTCCACCGGCCACCACCAGCCGTTTAATGCCGGTTTGCTTAATGACGCGTTTACATTTTATGCTGAGCGTATCAGCTACGGCATGTTGAAATGCGAAGGCAATGTCGGCCTTATTTTGCTGGGTTTTCTGGGATTCGTTAAAAGTATTGAGCGCATACGTTTTTAAACCGCTAAAACTGAAATCCAGGCCGGGCCGGTCAGTCATTGGACGGGGAAATTGATACGTTGGCCGGCCTTGTTCGGCAAGTTCAGCCAATCTTGGCCCGCCGGGATAACCCAAGCCCAACAACTTGGCGGTTTTGTCAAAGGCTTCACCTGCTGCATCATCCAGAGATTCGCCTAAAAGTTGATAACTACCAATGCCCTCAACTTGCACCAGTAAGGTATGGCCGCCAGAAATTAATAGGGCAACAAAAGGAAATATCGGTGGATTTGCTTCCAACATCGGCGCAAGTAAATGGCCTTCCATGTGATGTACCCCGATTGCAGGTATGCCCCACGCCCAGGCTAGGCTTCTTGCCGTGGCGGCGCCAACCAGTAAAGCGCCAATCAATCCTGGACCTGCGGTATACGCAATACCATTAATATCGCTTTTTTTCAGACTGCTTTCCTCTAGCGTTTGTTTGATAAGCGGGATTAATTTTCGGATATGGTCGCGCGAAGCTAATTCCGGCACAACGCCGCCGTATTCGGCGTGCATCACTACTTGGCTATACAAATGATGGCAAATTAACCCGCGTTCGGCATGGTAAATGGCTACGCCTGTCTCATCACAAGAGGTTTCTATCCCTAAAACATACATTGAGTTTTTGAAAAAATAAAAGTAAGGGTTATAATTGGCGGTTCTTTATATTGTGTATGGTCACTACGACCATAATTAAAGATTTTTAATTTCAAATATTAACATAATGGGAAGATATGCCTTCAGTCAAAATTAAAGAAAACGAACCATTCGATATCGCTATTCGCCGCTTCAAGCGCGCTTGCGAAAAAGCCGGAGTACTAGCAGAAGTGCGTCGTCGCGAGTTCTATGAAAAACCCACCGCTGAGCGTAAACGCAAAGGCGCTGCAGCTATTAAACGCCACTTGAAAAAGTTATCCCGCGAACGTTATGCGCTGAAAAACCTGCGCCGTGGCCGCCCTGCACTTTAAAAATATAATATGTCAGCGTTGTTAACAGATCGTATCAAGGACGACATGAAAACCGCCATGAAGGCGGGCGACAAATCCAGATTGGCCGTCATTCGCTTGATCCTAGCGGCTATTAAGCAAATAGAAGTGGATGAGCGGATAACTCTGGATGATGAGCGCACTATTCAAACGCTGGATAAAATGCTTAAACAACGCCGCGAGTCTATTCGTCAGTTTACTGATGCAGGCAGATCCGACTTAGTTGCCATTGAAGAAGCCGAAGTCGTGGTAATTCAGGAGTTTATGCCACAAGCACTTTCCGAAGTAGAAGTTGATGCTATGGTTAAGGATGCAGTAACCGAATCTGGTGCCGAATCAGTTAAGGATATGGGCAAGGTTATGGCGCTGTTAAAAGCAAAAATGCAAGGACGCGCGGATATGTCAATTGTTAGCACCAAAATCAAGGCCGCTTTGGCTAGCTGAGATTTGAAGATCCGGGTCGCCAGATGACCGGTAGGATACCCAAACATTTCATCAATGACCTCTTAACCAGGGTTGATATTGTTGATTTAATAGACAGATACGTCCCCCTCAAAAAAACGGGTGCTAATTACGTTGCCCGTTGCCCTTTCCATTCCGAGAAATCACCTAGCTTTTCAGTTAACCGCAACAAACAGTTTTTCCATTGTTTTGGCTGTGGTGCCAGCGGAAATGCGATCGGCTTTCTTATGGATTTCTCCAACCTCGACTTTGTGGAAGCCGTTGAAGACTTGGCAACGTTTGCAGGCATTGAGGTCCCTAGAGAGAGCTTATTTTTTACTAAAACCGTCTCACAAAAAGAGGCTATTAGCAGCCACTATCAACTACTTGAAAAAGCCGCGACGATCTACGTTAAGCACTTAAGATCAAAAGAAGCCGGTAAAATAGCTGTAAATTATCTTAAATCCAGAGGTATCAGCGATGATATCGCCGGTAAATTTATGTTGGGTTATGCGCCAGAAGAGTGGCGCACTTTAACTAACCAATTCGACCATGATTTGTTAGTCCAAGCGGGAATGGCGATTAATAACGAAGGGAAAACCTATGACCGCTTTCGCGGACGGCTGATGTTTCCCATCCGGGACAAAAGGGAGCGAATTATTGGTTTTGGCGGCCGAGTGCTGAATGATTCAACACCAAAATATCTGAATTCACCTGAAACACCTATTTTTCACAAAGGCCATGAAGTCTATGGACTTTATGAGCTATTAAAATCTAACCCCAAGCCAGCAAGAATCCTGGTCGTTGAAGGGTATATGGATGTAATAGCCCTTGCCTGCCATGACATTAACTATGCTGTAGCAACATTGGGAACTTCGACATCGCAAGTACACATGGACTTGTTATTTAGGTTCTCATTAGAATTAGTGTTTTGCTTTGATGGAGATACTGCCGGCCAGAAAGCAGCTTGGCGGGCAATATCATCCGTTTTCCCCGCACTTAAAGATGGCAGGCAAATTAGGATTATGATGTTACCAGAGAACCATGACCCCGACTCTTTGGTCAGAAAAGAAGGATCTGAAAAATTCGCTGAACGAATCCAAAATTCCCAGGCCTTATCGGAATATTTTTTTGGGCATCTGGCAAAAGATTTAAAGCTAGCTGAGTTTGAAAACCGCTCAAGTTTGCGGGCTGAAGCTGAGTCATATCTTACCCAACTGCCTATAGGTGCATTTCGGGAGCTGATGTTCGACCAGTTATCGCAACTGTACAAAAAGCATATCTCAGATCAGCAAGCTATACTGGTGTACAACCAGCAAGTTAAACAACATCGGCATAAAACTGACCGGCTATCTTTGCCAAGTTTCGTGATGGCAATGTTGATCCAAAACCCTGGCTTGGTCGAGATAATTGAGCAACAATCCATAGACTGGGATTTCCTTGAATTCGAAGGAATTAGCAAGTTTAAGGATATTTTGGCTATGTTATTTACCGAAAAACCTGCAAATTATGGCGCTCTATTAGAGCTGTACCGAGGCCATCCTGACGAGACTATTATTAAAAAATTAGCGTCAGTAGATTTATTAATGCCAGAGAAAGGCTTGAAATTAGAATTTTCGGACGCATTAAATAGATTATTAGCCCAGGCTTGCGCGGTACGACTGGATAAATTGCTAATTAAAGAAAAAAACGTGGGCTTAGATACCTCAGAAAAAAATCTGCTGTGTAAGTTATTGAGCCAAAAACATGTTGGTTAAAACAATGAGTTTTGTTATATAATTTCGGGTTCGATCCGATTAGGTAGTTATTCACTTGTCGCGTAGGTAGTATATGAATCAAGAACAGCAACAGTCCCAACTTAGACAATTGATTGCTAAAGGCAAAGTGCAGGGGTACCTGACTTATGCCGAGGTAAACGACCACTTGCCTAGCGATATTGCCGATCCCGAACAAATTGAAGATTTTATTGGTATAATCAATGACATGGGGATCCAGGTGTATGAGTCAGCACCTGATGATGACTCACTGATAACCGACTCGGCCGCAGTAACTACTGACGATGAAGATGCCGAAGAAGTTGCAGCTTTAGCATCAGTTGATAGTGAGTTCGGCCGCACTACTGATCCCGTCCGGATGTATATGCGTGAAATGGGTTCAGTTGAACTGCTCACCCGCGCGGATGAATTAAAAATTGCAAAACGTATTGAGGAAGGCCAACAACAGTTGTTGAAAGCCATTTCCAGATCATGTGTCGTCGTAGAAGACGTATTGGAATCGTTCGATGCCATTTCTGACGAAGACAGCGGTATCAAGCTAAGTGATTTGATTTCTGGTTTTGCCGACTTAAGTGAACCCGATGATTTATTAGCTACTCAAACAACAAACGATTCGATCGATGAGTCAAGCCCTGAGGAAGAGTTAAAGGGCTTAAGTTACGAGGAAGTAAAAGAAAAAATTGATCAATTAGCCGTATTACTGAAAAAATCTTCTTCAGCTATCGAAAAAAATGGCTATTCCCACGCGAATACAGAACCGACTTTTGAAGCAGTGGCTGCATTGTTTATGGAGTTTAAATGGGCTCCGCAGTATTTAAAAAAACTGTCGTATATTATCCCTGATGGTGTTACTTCTATTAGGGAACAGGAAAGGGTATTCCAAGACGTTTTCATCAAAAAAGCAAAAATGCCGCGGCAAGAATTTATTGCTAGTTATGTAGGTAATGAAACGCGTCAAGACTGGTTAGACGCGTTTTTAAATGACAAAAACCCTTATTCTACGGTAATTAAGGGATATGAAAACGAGCTGAGGAAAGCTCAAAAAGCTATGACTGAAGTGGAAAGTCGCTTTGGCTTGACAGTAGCAAACTTAAAAGATATAAATCGCCGCATATCTATTGGCGAAGCCAAAGCAAGGCGCGCAAAGAAAGAAATGATCGAGGCAAATTTACGTTTGGTTATTTCCATTGCTAAGAAATATACTAACCGTGGATTACAATTTTTAGATTTAATTCAAGAAGGTAACATCGGCTTGATGAAAGCCGTTGATAAATTCGAATATCGCCGCGGATACAAATTTTCAACTTATGCCACGTGGTGGATTCGACAAGCCATTACCCGTTCGATAGCCGACCAGGCAAGAACGATACGAATCCCTGTCCACATGATTGAGACCATCAATAAGTTAAACAGAATTTCGCGGCAAATTCTGCAAGAGCTAGGTAGGGAAGCCACACCGGAAGAACTGGCAGTGCGTATGGAAATGCCTGAAGATAAAGTACGTAAGGTATTGAAAATAGCCAAAGAACCCATTTCTATGGAAACCCCGATTGGCGACGATGAAGATTCGCATTTGGGAGATTTTATCGAAGATGCTAGAGTACTGTCACCTGTAGAAGCGGCGACTATTGCTGGATTACGCGAATCGACCCAAAATGTGTTGGCGGGATTGACCGCGAGGGAAGCAAAAGTATTACGGATGCGTTTCGGCATTAATATGAACACCGACCATACATTAGAAGAGGTCGGTAAACAATTCGATGTCACTCGTGAGCGGATTCGTCAAATTGAAGCCAAAGCGTTACGCAAATTAAGGCATCCTTCCAGATCAGAACAATTGCGTTGCTTCCTGGACGGCGAATAATTTAGCCAGTTATCAATTTCAGGGCCTTTAGCTCAGTTGGTTAGAGCATCCGACTCATAATCGGCAGGTCGTAGGTTCAAGTCCTACAAGGCCCACCATTTCAACTCAGGCTGTAGATTACTATAGCCTTTTGATTATTAGGTTTTCCCTTTATTTCAAGGTACGAATGTGAGCAATAATTTCATTTTTACATCAGAGTCAGTTTCCGAAGGCCATCCAGATAAAGTGGCCGATCAAATTTCCGATGCTGTACTTGATGCCTTATTGGCGCAAGACCCACATTCACGGGTTGCCTGCGAAACTCTAGTTAAGACAGGCATGGTTGTATTGGCTGGTGAAGTAACCACTGATGCCTGGGTTGATATGGAAGAGCTGGTCAGAAAAGTCGTTTGTGACATCGGCTATGATAATGGCGACATTGGTTTTGATGGCAAAAGCTGTGCAGTTTTAAATGCCATTGGCAAACAGTCGGCTGATATTGCGATGGGTGTGGACGAATCCGCGAACCATGAACAGGGCGCGGGCGACCAAGGCCTGATGTTCGGTTACGCATCTAACGAAACCGACGTACTGATGCCAGCCCCTATTACCTATTCACATCTTTTAGTCAAACGCCAAGCTGAAATCCGTAAAAATAAAACACTACCTTGGCTGCGTCCTGATGCCAAGAGCCAAATTACTTTCCGCTACGAAGACAACAAACCAGTCGCTATTGATGCCGTAGTCTTATCTACCCAGCATTCGCCTGAAATTGGCAGCAAAGCGCTATATGAAGCGGTAATGGATGAAATTATTCTTCCTGTATTACCCAAAGAATGGCTTCATAAAGAGACTAAATTCTTTATAAACCCGACCGGACAATTCATCATCGGCGGACCAGTCGGCGACTGCGGCTTGACTGGACGGAAAATTATTGTAGATTCGTATGGTGGCATGGCACGTCATGGCGGCGGTGCATTTTCCGGTAAAGACCCATCTAAAGTAGACCGTTCTGCAGCTTACATGGCGCGTTATGTAGCAAAAAACATCGTGGCAGCTGGCTTAGCAGAACGCTGTGAAATTCAAGTATCTTATGCAATCGGCGTTGCCGAACCAACTTCGATCAGTGTCGAAACCTTTGGCACCGGAAAACTTGCCGAAGACCGACTGGTACAAATTGTCCGCGAACATTTTGATCTTCGCCCCAAAGGATTAATTGCTATGCTAGACTTGCTTAAACCAATCTATCAACCAACAGCGGCTTATGGTCATTTTGGCCGCACTGAAGATAGTTTCAGCTGGGAAAAAACAGACAAAATTGAGGAGCTAAAAAATGCAGCCGGCCTTTAATACCAAAGAGGTTCCAATGGGACAAAACGATTATAAAGTTGCAGACATCAGTCTTGCCGATTGGGGACGCAAAGAAATTAAAATCGCGGAAACGGAAATGCCAGGATTGATGGCATTACGCCAAGAATTTGGCAGCAGACAACCATTAAAAAGTGCGAGGATCGCTGGGTGTCTACACATGACTATCCAAACTGCGGTGTTGATTGAGACGTTAACAGCATTAGGCGCTGAAGTCCGCTGGTCTTCTTGCAATATCTTTTCAACCCAAGACCATGCGGCGGCAGCAATAGCTGCGGTCGGCGTCCCTGTTTTTGCTTGGAAAGGCGAAACTGAAGCTGAAGCCGAGTGGTGCATCGAACAAACGATTTTAGGACCCAACGGCTGGCGCCCTAATATGATTTTGGACGATGGCGGCGATTTAACCAATGTACTGCACGATAAGTTTCCTGAATTAATGACGGGGATTAAAGGTTTATCTGAAGAAACAACAACCGGTGTCCTGCGTTTGTATGAAAGGGTTGCAAAAGGCACACTAAAAGTACCTGCAATTAATGTTAATGATTCGGTCACCAAATCAAAATTCGATAACCTCTATGGTTGCCGTGAATCCTTAGTTGATGGTATCAAACGCGCCACTGATGTGATGATAGCCGGTAAAATCGCCGTAGTTTGTGGCTACGGTGATGTAGGCAAAGGCTGTGCGCAATCATTACGCGGGCTAGGTGCTACGGTATGGATTACTGAAATCGACCCTATCTGCGCATTGCAGGCATCCATGGAAGGTTATCGCGTAGTGACTATGGAAGATGCAGCGCCAATTGCAAATATATTTGTGACTGCAACAGGTAATGTTAATGTCATAACACATGAACACCTGCTGGCAATGAGAGATCAGGCCATTGTTTGTAATATTGGCCATTTTGATTCAGAAATTGAAATTGCTGCGTTACGCCAGTATCAATGGGAAAACATCAAGCCACAAGTTGACCATGTCATATTACCAGATGGCAAACGCCTGATTGTGCTAGCCGAAGGTCGATTAGTAAATCTAGGCTGTGGTACAGGCCACCCTAGTTTTGTAATGTCTAACTCATTCTGTAACCAAGTATTGGCGCAAATTGAATTATGGCAAAATGCGGCTAATTACGAGAATAAGGTCTATATCTTGCCGAAAAAACTGGACGAAAAGGTGGCAAAATCCCATCTTGAACAGTTAGGTGTAAAATTAACAGTATTGACTGAGAAGCAGGCAAAATACATCAATGTACCTGTTGAAGGTCCGTATAAACCGGAATATTATCGTTATTGATAATATTTGGAGACGTTACATTAACTCAAGGGCGCATTCATGGCGCCCTTGTTGTATAAATCTATATGAAATTATGCGCATAATTTCATAATTATCAATTTTTATGACATCAAATCAAGCCACTAAACTGTTCAGCTTTGAATTTTATCCACCCAAATCAGAAGAAGGCGCGGCTAATCTTGAAATTGTCCACAGTAAACTTCAGACGCAAAATCCTGATTTTTTTTCGGTTACCTTTGGTGCAGGCGGCTCCACTCGGGATAAAACGTTCGATACAGTCATAAACATCCAAAACAAAGGTATCCCGGCAGCACCACACTTATCGTGCGTAGCGTCTACCAAAGAAAATATAAGATCCATCCTTAAAGGTTACAAAGAACACGGTATCTCTAGAATTGTAGCTCTGCGCGGCGACTTGCCTTCCGGAATGATGTCTGCCGGCGAATTCCGCTACGCGAACGAACTAGTCGAATTCATACGGCAGGAAAGCGGTGATTACTTCCAGATACATGTTGCCGCCTATCCTGAAGTACATCCACAAGCACCCAGCTCAGAAGTAGACTTAAAAAACTTCAAACGCAAAGTTGACGCCGGCGCCAGTGCGGCAATAACCCAATATTTTTATACTGCTGATGCCTATTTTTATTATGTCGACAGTTGCGAAAAACTTGGCATAGACATCCCCATAGTGCCGGGTGTTATGCCTATTACCCAATATACCCAGCTATTCAGGTTTTCGGAAATGTGCGGTGCAGACATACCACGCTGGTTAAGAAAACGCTTAGAAGGATTTGGTGATGACCGAGCTTCCATCCAAGCGTTTGGAGCCGAGTTAGTTACAAACCTGTGCCAACGATTATTAGACGGCGGTGCTCCTGGATTACATTTTTATACTATGAACCAGTCCGCACCAACCCTGGCAATTTTAGAAAAACTCAAATATTAAGCCGCATAATTAACCTCGGCCTTGCCTACTTCCCATGACTAAAGGGTAGTAGACACTGAGGTCGAATTAAAAATCATTGCCAAACCAATTCAAACTTTATCAGGATTTTTGGGATTCATTCAATTTGCCCAAAACCTGCATCTAATTTCTTAAATTTCTTGCAAGATTGGTGCAAATCTTGAATTACTGCACAAATTGGAGGCGCGTTAAATCTTCCATAAGCACCCAAAAATAAATCAGACAGCACAAATTATTGATATTAATAAGTAAATTATATAAAAATAATTTGGCACAAGCCTTGCTTTATTCATTTTAAGTGTTATTAATTTATCTTAGCCGCGCAAAAAACCTGCAAAGCCATTATTGTTTTTAGAAAATAAACCGTAATTGAATGGAGATTAGCAATGATTAAGACCCAAAGAGCAGTATTAAAAAACCCTAAGCCAACTATTTTCTTGTTAGCCGCATTTATTGGACTCATGATCGCTTCCAATGTAATCAGTGTCATTGTTATGTTGAGCTCCGAATTGCCCGTGAATTAAAAGAGAATGCTCTAAATTCGCCTGCAAAATGTGATATGACTATGGATTTAAAGGATTTCTAACGCTAAATATTTTCCTAGCTTTAGCTGTTAAGTTGAATTCACTACAAACCAAATGAGGTATATCAGATTTATTTATTTTGCTTATGTTTTACCCCTCCTCGTGTGCCGAAACCGGATGTCAATATCCTGATGCAAGGACGCATCTTTTTTAAAGGGATATTTCAAAGTAAACTAGCTCATCATGCTGAATATATTGCTCGTCGAAAACAATATCAATCCCACCCAACTGGATATTGCCCTTAAAAAAAACGACTGGTTTATCCGTAAAATTCGACTTAGCCCACTATTATTAACGCATGTTAGGGAATTTAATCCTGATCTAGTCATATTTGACCTTAATACCCCATCAGAAAATCTTATTGCCGATCTTTATACGTTAGATCAAAGTGCCCCTGTACCAATTATCATCTTTGCCCAACAGAGCAGTGAAGAAACCACAGATAAAATCATTAACGCCGAAGTCAGCGCATATATCATTGATGGATTAAGTCCGCAGCGTCTTGGAAGTATCATACATATAGCTTTAGCCCGATTTAAGCAACGGCAAGCGCAGCGGCAAGCGCTTGAAGATGCCCGTTTACAACTTGAAGACCGCAAACAAATTGATCGGGCAAAAGCCATTTTGATAAAAACCCAAAAATTCACCGAAGATGCGGCTTATCACACCCTTAGAAAGTTGGCGATGGACAGGAACATTACCCTAGGCGAAATGGCCAGAAACGTAATCGCTATGGCTGAACTTCTGAAATAAAGCTACCCAAATAAATCTTAATTGTTATGAAAACGTTTATCAAAGTCACTGAAATATGGGTACCAGACCAAAACCGCACCCAGCTGGAATTTAGCTCTGGATTGTATGGTGAATTAACCGATTTTAAACACGCCAGCGAACACCAACATTTTGCTTATGATGAAGGCTTGCCTGGTAAAGCCTGGGCAGCGGGGCATCCGATTGTTATGAGAAGCTTTGAACAATCCTACTTTAAACGTACTAAAACCGCCAAACAGGCTGGATTAACCTGCGGTATCGCATTACCGGTCTTTTCAGGGGATTTTCTATTGGCTGTCGTTTTATTTTTTTGTGGCGACGATGAAGAACATGCTGGTGCCATTGAAGTATGGAGCAATAGGACTTCCACTAATGAAAACCTACAGGTACTGGATGGTTACTACGGATCTCTCGAACATTTTGAAGCTATTTCCAGGCTAGCTAAAATGCCAAAAGGCCACGGCATACCAGGTATGGCGTGGGCAACTGGAATGCCGATACTGATGGAAGATATCAGCAAAGCCAAAGAATTTATCCGCTCCAACGATGCCGAATTAGCCGGCATTACTACCGGACTGGGTATTCCAGTCACAAAAAGTGATGATATTATCTATATTATGACTTTCCTGTCCGCAAAAACCACACCACTTGCCAAACGAATCCAAATCTGGATACCCGATGGCGCGCACCTAGTTTGTCAGCAAGGCTTAAGCAAAACCAGCAATAACCTTGCGGAAATTTTTGAAAATATCACCGTAACGAAAGGCGAAGGCGCACTAGGTCGGGTGTGGCTGACGGGCATGCCCATCATTACAGGAAACTTGGAAGAGTCTAAATATGATCCAAAACTAGATAATTTAAGCAGTATGTTGGCCTTACCTGTGATTGAACAAGGCCGGTTTAAAGCCATAGTGACCTTTTTGTTTTAGTACAACGTCCCGTTTAGCAGTTTGCTAATAAACCACCACTCTCTTGGTGCAAAACTTTACCTATCCGCACAATTATCGGGCATAACCTCAATTTCTATTTCAAAAAATTACCCTGCATTTAACCAAAAAAATTTTACTTAAATTTTCTAACTCATTGTATTAATAAAATTAAACAAAAACACTGCTTGTTCCATTAATTACCTGGCATAACGTTTGCATGTTCCAATATAAAGACCCTAACGATAGGATCTGAATAATTAGCTCACCGTTGAGCAACCCGACAAAGGCGTCGACTAAATAATGTGCTTATCTGAGCACGCTATTTAGCGACGCTTTTTTTATGTTAAAAATTTAGTCAACAGGATACCCAATGAAGGCAAAAAAATTTACCTTAACCCAATTGACCAAAGCGCTTTCAATCAGCGCCCTGGTTTCAGCAATGACATTTTCGACAGTTATCGATGCCGCTGAAAAACTCGAAAAAGATAGCCTGAAATTTGGCTTTATTAAACTTACTGATATGGCACCACTGGCAGTTGCTTTTGAAAAAGGCTTCTTCGAGGATGAAGGGCTATCTGTCCAGCTTGAAGCGCAAGCGAACTGGAAAGTGTTATTGGACCGAGTAGTCAGTGGCGAACTGGATGGCGCACACATGTTAGCCCCCTTACCATTAGGGGCAGCAATAGGCTACGGTACTAAAGCAGATATTGTCAGTGCCTTCACCATGACCTTAAATGGTGATGCAATTACGGTTTCTAACGATGTTTGGAAACAAATGAAAACGCAAATCCCCGTTGAAGGCGGCAAACCGGTACATCCAATAAAAGCGGATACCCTAAAACCTGTACTGGAAAAATATAAGGCAGAAGGTAAGCCTTTTAATATGGGTATGACGTTTCCAGTCGGCACACACAACTTAAAGCTGCGCTACTGGCTCGCAGCAGGCGGTATTAACCCTGGTTATTACGCACCACCCGCCGATACGTCAGGACAAATTGCCGCCGAAGCTATGCTATCAGTAACGCCGCCACCACAAATGCCAGCGACTATGGATTCCGGCACGATTGTTGGCTACTGCGTGGGCGAACCATGGAACCAACAAGCTGTCTTTAAAGGGATTGGTGTGCCAGTTATCAGCGATTATGAGTTGATGAAAAACAGTTCGGAAAAAATCTTTGGGGTTGCCAAGGCATTTGCCGATAAATATCCAAAAACGCATATTGCCGTCGTGAAAGCCTTGATCCGTGCGTCTATGTGGCTGGATGCCGAAAGTAACAAAAACCGTAAAGAAGGTATTGAGATGCTGTCGCAAAAACAATATGTCGGTGCAGATTACGATGTAATCGCTAATAGTATGAACGGCACGTTTGAGTACGAAAAAGGCGACAAGCGCGATCTGCCGGATTTCAACGTGTTCTTCCGCTACAACGGCTCTTACCCTTATTACAGTGACGCCGTGTGGTTTTTAACTCAAATGCGCCGTTGGGGCATGATAAACGAAGAAAAACCAGATTCTTGGTATATGGACATTGCCAAAAAAGTCTACCGTCCTGATGTTTACATGACTGCTGCTAAAGCCCTTATTACTGAAGGCAAAGCCAAAGCTAGCGATTTCCCGGCAGAAAGCGAGTCTGGATTCAAAACGGCATCCAGCGACTTCATTGACGGCATTGCTTACGACGGCATGAAACCCAATGATTATTTGAGCAAATTTAGTATCGGCTTAAAAGGCAAACAAAAAGTCTCTGGCGGTAAGGTTGTTGATTAATAGTTAGAAGTAAGGCAATTTTTAGCGTGTTACCAAAGTTAGTGTTTACTGCTCGTACATCAAGTAGGGAAGTTGAACGAGTGCAAGGATGCCATGTTTCGAGCAGAGCATTTAACTTAATCGCATTTATGATTTTAAGTAGGTGATTACCATGAGCAACCAACTCATCAAATTTTTTAATCTGACCGGGTTAACCTGGTTTGTACCGATTGTCAAAATCGCATCCGGTGAAAATCCAACTATGCAGTTGCGGCAATTATTCTTAATCATGGGGGTTCCTATTATAGCGTTCGCCTTCTTTTTGGGGGCTTGGAGCTTTTCTGCGTCCAAAGTTAATACTAGTTTGGGTACTATCCCAGGTCCTTCCGAAGTTTATACCGAGGCCTTAGGGCTGGTCGATGAACATCACGCCGAAAAACAAAAACAGGTGGATTATTATCATCGCCAGGAAGACCGTATTGCAAAAGCCAAAGCTGAAGATCCCAATGCCGAAATTAAAATACGGCCGTATAACGGCAAACCAACGTATTTAGATCAAATTATCACCAGTTTAATTACTGTATTTACCGGCTTCGTATTAGCAACGCTTGTAGCGGTCCCAATTGGCCTGTTATGCGGAATGAGCCCAATGATTAACACGGCAATCAACCCGTTGATCCAGATTTTCAAACCCGTATCGCCTTTGGCTTGGCTACCTATCGTAACTTTAGTGGTTAGCGCGATGTATGTGACAACAGATGACTCCTGGTTTGAAAAATCCTTTATCACTTCGGCGATTACAGTAACCTTATGTTCGCTTTGGCCAATGTTGATTAATACCGCAGTAGGCGTGTCTTCTATCGACAAAGACTTGGTCAATGTCGGCAAAGTATTACGTCTAGACTGGAGCACACAAATCCGAAAAATCATTATACCTTCCTCATTACCTTATATTTTTACCGGAATGCGCCTGTCTTTAGGTGTGGGCTGGATGGTGCTGATTGCTGCAGAAATGCTAGCGCAAAACCCAGGGTTGGGTAAATTCGTTTGGGATGAGTTTCAAAACGGCAGTTCAAATTCTTTAGGCAGGATTATGGTGGCTGTATTCACCATCGGCATTATCGGCTTCATTCTTGACCGTATCATGTTGACACTGCAAAAAATATTCTCATTTGGCAAAGCGATTTAATAAGGGGAAAGACCATGAGCTTGGCAATTCATACCACGACATCCCCTGACAAAAACCCAACACCTAATGTGGTGGCATTCACTGGCAACACAGCAAAAGCTATGAGTTCAGGCCAAATTAGTGCATTAACCGATACGCCACTATTGGAACTTAATAATGTTTGCAAATCCTATGGTGACACATCGGTACTCAACAACATCAACCTACGTATAAAACAAGGCGAATTCATTGCCATCGTTGGCTTTTCCGGTAGTGGCAAAACCACTTTGATCTCGACTATTGCCGGATTAATCCAAGCTGATAGCGGCGAGGTATTAAAACAAGGCAAAACCATAACGGCACCTGGCCCAGACCGTGGGGTGGTTTTTCAGAATTACTCATTAATGCCATGGTTAACCGTTTATGAAAACGTTGCTTTAGCCGTAGATGAAATATTTAAAGACTGGTCTGCCGCCCAGCGTAAAGCCCATACTGAAAAATACGTAAAAATGGTTAACCTGGGTGCGGCGATGCACAAAAAACCTTCTGAATTATCCGGCGGTATGCGGCAGCGGGTGAATGTGGCACGAGCGTTAGCAGCTAATCCAGATATTTTATTACTGGACGAACCCCTTAGCGCGTTAGATGCATTGACCCGAGGTATGTTACAGGATGAGATACTGCAAATTTGGGAACAAGAAAAGAAAACCGTCATCCTGATTACTAACGATGTTGATGAAGCCGTCTATATGGCAGACCGGGTAATACCGCTTAATCCAGGCCCTAATGCGACATTTGGCCCTGATTTTGTAATCAACATTGATCGTCCCAGAAACCGGACGGAATTAAACCATAATGAGGCATTTAAGAAATGCCGTGCTGACATCACCCAATATTTGATGGCTATTGGTATGGAAAAGGCACGAGCGGATGATCAGAATGTGATCTCCCTGCCCAATGTCCGTCCAAATACCAGCAATGATTGGAAGTTAGACCGTTCTGCATTAAAACCTTTGGATACTGAACCTGCCAGACCACAATACCGCTATCTGGAGTTTTCCCAAGTCGTCAAAACTTATCCTACGCCAGACGGCAATAGTTCCGTGGATGTTGTGGATGGTTTCAACTTGAAGGTGCGGAAAGGGGAATTCATCTCGATTATCGGCCATTCCGGCTGCGGTAAGTCCACTGTGTTGTCGATGGCGGCCGGTTTAAATTCAATATCTGGCGGTGGAATTATTTTAGACAACCGCGAAATTGTTAATGCCGGCCCTGACCGTGGCATCGTCTTTCAGGCACCCAGCCTGTTCCCTTGGCTAACGGCATTTGAAAATGTCATGTTAGGTGTGGATAAGGTTTATCCCCACGCCCAAAAATCGGAACGTATCGACATTGTTGAATATTACCTAGCTCGTGTGGGCTTGGCAAATGCTATGAAGAAAAAAGCGAATGACCTATCGAACGGAATGCGGCAACGGGTAGGTATAGCGCGTGCTTTTGCGTTATCGCCCAAGCTGCTGTTATTGGACGAACCGTTTGGTATGTTGGATTCGCTGACCCGCTGGGAATTGCAGGAAGTGCTGATGGAAGTCTGGGAGCGAACCCATGTGACCGCGCTAATTGTGACCCATGATGTCGATGAAGCCATCTTGCTGGCAGACCGAGTAGTTATGATGACTAACGGACCACAAGCCAAAATCGGCAAGATCGAGACCATTGACCTGCCTAGGCCGCGTTCACGCAAAGCCTTATTAAGTCATCCGGATTATTACAAGTACCGCGAAAGTATTTTGCGATTTTTGTCTGAATGCGAACACACTCATTAGTGCTTAACTTAAATTACTCAGTCAATAAAATGGTTTTAACTAACCAAGGAGGCTTTGTGCCTAAATTTAGAAAACTTGCCTTAGCAACATCTTTATCGCTTAGCTTAACAAGCCCAACACTCTTTGCGGTTGGCGTGACCCAGTCTGTTGAAGATGCCTTAAATTTTTATCATTACGGTAAAAATGGTGCCGTTAAACTCGACCTGAATTACCGCTGGGAAAATGTTAATGAAGACAATAAGCTAGATGCGGTCACCGGACTGCCTACAGCTAATCAACCACAAACCGCAAACGGCAACACCTTGCGCTTACGTGCAGGTTTACTTTCCCCAGTTTTTTATGGACTCCAAGGCTATGCTGAATTTGAAGGCAACTTGGCCATGCAGGAAGATTTCTTCAGCACCCGTAACAACAATAAGGGTTACTCAACCATCGCTGATCCCGAAAAAGCCGAACTTAATCAGTTATGGATAAGCTACTCTGGAATTCCAGACACAGTAATCAAAGGCGGACGGCAACGCATCAAACTGGATGATGATCGCTATATCGGCAACGTCGGTTGGCGGCAAATGGAAACTACTTATGATTCTGTGCTGCTTACACATACTAACCAGCAATTATTCGGCTTGGTTATTAACGCAGGTTACATTGGCAATGTACAGACTTTCACTGCCACCACCGAAAACATTAATGCGCCGTTTGTGAATGTTAACTACAAGATCGGTGATTATGGCAATATTATCGGATATGGCTACTGGTTGGATTACACCGAGATTAACGAACCGACAACAACTGAAAAATCTAACGCCACATACGGTGTACGCTTTACTAATTTTCAAAAACCTGGTGATACCTTACCCATTACCGATGATTTTGGCGTAGTTTACACCGCCGAATATGCCCATCAGCAAGATTACGGCCATGGTAAAACATCTTATGAAGCTGACCGATTTAACTTGATGGGTGGCTTAACTGCTTTTAATGTCACATTGCAGGGCGCAATGGAACAGTTGGACGGCAATGGTAAAAATAAAACCTTCGATACGCCATTAGGCACTAATCACGCTTTTCAGGGCTGGGCGGACTTGTTTTTAGTCACTCCTGCCAACGGTATCCGGGACGTTTTTGGTACCGCACATGTCCTGCTTAACCGTGGCAATGTCGTATTAACCGGCGTGTATCATGACTTTAGTGATGATACCGGTCAGATCCATTACGGTGACGAGTGGGATTTTCAAGCCTTGTGGAAACTCGGCAAGCATTATTCTGTGTTAGCCAAATATGCCAATTACAGCGCCGACAAATTCGGTACTGATACCCAAAAAATCTGGTTACAAGGCAATATTAGTTTTTAGTAAGCGAAAAAAGGCGTAAAAATAAAGTTTGATTGAGTTAATTCCAGGAGCCTATTAGTTAGCAGCTTTCATGATTTGTGACCATTAACGAATATAATGGTAATAAATCGAAATTAATGAATATAGCTATCTAGCTTTAATTAAATTGGAGTTGTTTAATAATGCTAAACCAAATCAAACTTTTTTTTGAACATCATCTGGCGCTTTTAGCGCCGGAAGATAATTCAGAAACGACGCTGCAACTTGCGGCAGCTGCATTGTTCCTGGAAATGATGGCTATAGACGATAAAATTGAAACAAAAGAACAAGAAAATGTATTGTCCCTAATCCAGCAAAATTTTTCTTTAACACTTGAGCAAGCTACCTCGTTAATGGCATTGGCAGAGCAACAAAGGCAACAGGCGACAGACTACTTTCAATTTACGTCCCTGATCAATAAAACTTACAGCCCTGAGCAAAAAATCCAGTTGGTTGAAACATTATGGAAAATTGCATTTGTTGATGGTGTTTTGGATATACAAGAAGAATATTTGGTGCGAAAAATTGCCGAGCTTTTACATGTGCCACATTCTTCATTTATCATGGCAAAGCAACGAGTAAGTGGTGCGTAAGAAATTTGCCCGATGGGTAATTGATAGCCACAAACCCCATACCGTTATCAATCTTTTAGCCGGAACCAAGACAAATTAAGCGCTTAATGATTAAGCAGAATCCTAATGACCTTTCCCATCACATCCTGCCTACTTCCGCTACAATGGTGGGTGTTTGTATCACGGTAATCAGTATCGTAAAGGTAATGAACCCTGGATTAATAAACTACCTTATAGATAAAGCGCTAGCCATTGATAGTGTGCTGTTCATGATAAGTGCATTACTCTCATTTTCATCTGTTCGTTCTGCCCAATCTACAGTACGCTTAGAACGTTGGGCAGAAGTACTCTTCCTAATAGGCTTAGTGTCAATGACCTTGATTACAGTTGTATTCTCTTTTGAAATTATTTAAGCGTGGCTTTGCCTGTATAAATTTCGGTACCAACATATTTATATGACCAACCCGCGCAAACGCTAACGCCTTAACATCGAAGGAATATTTAGCCGCCCTCCGGAAACTGTGGTGTTGGTAAAATCAGTGGTAGGTTCAGCGCTTTGTAAAATAGCCTTTTTAATTTTTCCCGCCTTACTACCAGGAAAATAATGCGTATACATAGCCACAGCGCCCGTCACGAAAGGTGCAGCCATGGATGAACCGCTATCAAACCCGTAAGCGGCTTCACCATCAAACCACGGGATGGTAGATATAATTTCTTCACCCGGCGCGGCAATATCGACTGATTTTTTGCCAAAGTTGGCAAAAACAGAAATATGTCCCATCTTATCTAAAGCGGTGACCGAAATAATATTGTTATTGGTGTAACTGGCAGGATAAAGCGGGTATACATCGTTATCAGCGCCATCGTTTCCTGCTGCGGCAACAAACAGGATATCCGCTTTTTCCGCGCGTTTAATCGCATCAATCATCGCCTTGGAAAATCCGCCGCCACCCCAGGAATTGTTAGTGGCGACAATGTTTAATTTATGACGAAGCTTAAGGTCAGTAATGTAGTCAATCGCTTTGATTGCATTCACCGTATCACCACCATCGAAATCCAAAAATTTGGCTGAAATCAGTTTCGCCTTCCAACATACGCCCGCAACGCCAATAGCGTTGTCACCTGCGGCTGAAATAACTCCAGCGATATGGGTGCCGTGGAATTCAATTGGGCCATCATTAATGCTGTTATCGTTATGGTAAAAATCCCAACCGTTCGCATCGTCGATGTAACCGTTGCCGTCATTATCAACGCCATCGACAGGATCAAACTTATTTCGCCAAATACTGGCGCTTAATTCTGGATGATTAGTCATGATGCCTTCATCAATAATGCCAACATACACATCGCTACAGTTCGTCGCGCGTCTCCCGGTACGCCACACTTCGGCAGCTTGTGAACCATAAGGGTTTGCCGGTTGGGTCATATCGCCATACATGCCCCACAAATCGCCGCTTTGGAAGTATTCGTCGTTGGGTAAACGTTGGGGCTTGCTGACGGGAAGATGATGCAAAACCCAGTTAGGTTCGGCAAATTCCACATTGGGGTCTTGCTGGATTTGCTCGATGGCTGTTGCCATAGCGGAAACACTATTTGCAGCCTTGGGCATCTGGGCAAGTACTAGATCGCCTTTGCTATCTTGGCGGTTTTTTTGCCGCTTTAAAAATTTAATGTGCGCTTTTTTTAGCGGGGCAAACTTTGCCTGCAACACATTCGATGCTACGTCGATATTATTGCGGTATTGCAGGACGAGCTGATCGACCTTAAACCGTGCGCCGTGCTTAATGGCATCGTTAATTTCGCTTTCTATGAGGTTGCCAGCATAGCTCAGTGGTGTTAAAAAAATAAAAACAGAAGAGACAAGGAAAAGTAATAAGGCATTTTTTTTCATGACGGCGTTAACCTACGGCTAGGATGATTGATTAATGTTTTGGTATTTCTTTATGCTTTCTATTCCGCCAGATAATAAAAAACCCGGAAAATTGCTAATCCGGGTTAATCGAATATATAGCCTTTAACTACAAAATCCTGGCAGTTTTTTCAAACGATGAAAAATCGCTTATTGATTTTTAATATAGCGTTCAAAAACGGGTGCGGCATGGTCTTCAACACCTTCTTGCCCACACCCGGCATCGACTTCGTAATCTTCCAAGCCTTCCGCCGTTTTCTTGCCTAGGTTATCGTTTTGTTTACCTGCCTTTTTAAACACTTTAACGCAAAAGGCACCACCGACGGCCGGCATAGCTGTTTCAACTTCTTCACTGGCTAACCCGTCATCGTCAACGGCATCAGGGGCAGCATCGGTAAACTCACCGCAGTGGTTACCAACCCAAGGCGCAATTTTGATGTTCACTTCTGGTTTTTTAACAGGGAGAAGATCCTGTACGGTAGCAAAAGCATGGTCTACAGTGACCCCTTCTGCTGTTCCGCAAGAAAACTTAATAATATCAGTACTGTCCTTACAATGGCCTAAACTGCCTTCAATGCCATGGGCAAAGGCAGAAGATGCCATAATTGTAGTTAAGGACACTGCAATAGCGGATAGCTTAATGTTCATAATAAAAACTCCTACATAATGCCATTGTTAAATAACGGCGTTTTGATACAAAAAATGGATGAACAAACGTAACTATTCAGCATAGTTTGTCATTCCGAGCAAAGCGAGGAATCTTAAGGCCTGCCCATCTTTCAGTGGTTAAAAGACTTCTCGGCAACAACTCCTGCGCCGTCTAAATCGCCAAGTGTTCAACCTGTACGATTTACACATAGTTAACCAAAATATTACAGGTATTCTGGCAACCGTTTGCCGCCATCCTTGGCGACCCTTACTAACCAAACTCTTATCCAGTATCGCCTGGGTTTATTCCATTAAGCCCAGGCGATTTAAGTACCTAAACCGCTTTATTGATTTTTAATATAACGGTCAAAAATCGGTGCGGCATGATCTTCAACGCCTTCCTGTCCACAACCGGCATCGACTTCATAGTCTTCTGCGCCGTCCGCCGTTTTCTTGCCGAGGTTAGTGTTTTGGTTCCCTGCTTTTTTAAACACTTTAACGCAAAATGAACCACCCACTGCCGCCACAGGAGCTTCCACTTCAGCGCTCGCCAAGCCGTCATCATCTGTGGTATCTGGTTCAGCACTAGAAAATGCACCACAGTGGTTGCCTACCCAAGGCGCAATCTTGACGTTCACTTGCGGTTTTTTAACAGGGAGTAGATCCTGTACGGTAGCAAAGGCGTGGTCAATTGTTACCCCGTCCAGGGTGTCACAGTTAAATTTAATAATGTCTGTATTGTCATCGTCGTAACCCAGGCTACCTTCAATGCCGTGAGCGTGAACGGATGCCGCCATAAAGACGGACAACGATGCAACCAGGACAGATAATTTGATATTCATATTTTAAAGCTCCAAAAAATAAGGCCGCTCTTCCGAACGACGTTTCGATATAAAAAAGGTGGTTTCTCCAATCCTTAATCCACCACCAGAAATCGTGGAGTTATCCGGCCGATTTCAATTTGAATTCCAAAACTGTTACAGGTAGCTTTGGAATTCCCTACCGATATCCTTAATGGTAGATATACGGGATTGCCCCGTAAATTCTTTAAACCTCTCATTGGTACCCAACAAAAAAATAAATCCGAATTTTTAACCCTTTCGTTGTCATTTCAGCTCTTTGTCTATCATTTCATTTTTTATGTTGTCATTTCGACCAACGGGAGAAATCCTAAAATTCAACGACTTAAGATTTCTCACTAGCGTTCGAAATGACAACCTATATTTTTGTCATGCACAGAAAACATCTTTTAAAAATAAGGTACCTACCCAACATAACTTGCCATTTCGACCAACAGGAGAAATCCTAAACTTCAACAACTTAAGATTTCTCACTCGCGTTCGAAATGACAGCCTGTATTTTTATCATGCACCTAAAACATCTTTTAAAAATAAGGTACTTACCCAATATAACTTGTCATTTCGACCAACGGGAGAAACCCTAAACTTCAACAACTTAAGATTTCTCACTCACGTTCGAAATGACAGCCTGTATTTTTGTCATGCACCTAAAATATCCTTTAAAAAATAAAGCAACTATTCAGCATAGTTTGTCATTCCGAGCAAAGCGAGGAATCTTTAGGCGTACCCCTATTCCAAAAGCTAAAAGATTTCTCGGCAACGGCTCTTTATGCCCTTTGGGTCCTGCATTGCTCTACCTCCTTTTGCCCTATGGGTAGGCTTCCGTGCAGTCGTCCAAATGGCCTAAACGACAGTAAAATCAACTTTCTTGAGAAAAAACCCTGAATAATTTCATACCTTTACTTACACAACAACCCTCAATAACACCCACACCCGCCACCTTGTGCGGCATTGCCGCCCGCTGCCGCTTCCCGGCTACCGTAGTTATGCGCACGTAACGCACTTTGCAGCGGGTAGGGGTCAAGCGCCATTTGCGGCTTGGCAAGATTGCCGCGCTCCCAGGGTTGCACGGGGGCGCATGCGGTAATTATCAGCAGGATTACACTCCCGGTTAACTGCCCCAATAATTTCAATATTGTCATGTTAGCTCCATAAAATTTGATATTCCTAAAGGGTTAAGTATGTTTTCACGCCCCACCCGTCCTAAGCGCATCCGCCCGCCGTTTCAACCACAGATTTGTCATTTCGAACGCAAACTTGTCATTTCGACCAGTGGGAGAAATCTTCACAGCACAGATTTCTCGCCACCGTTCGGAATAACAAAGGCGTGATTAACCGATATCGTCAAAACCCATAACTCCATGTTGCAGACAATGCCCCATCGCGGTCAAGCTGGTAGCCGTTGACATTGGTATACACTGGTTGCAACCATTCGAAAGCTAAACGGTTGCCGGCAAACGCGCCGGTGGGTACGGTCGCGCTCAGACCGAAGCCCACATCGACGTAATGGCCACCGTAGTTGCCTGGCACGTCGGCAGGCGATTCTTCAATTGGCAAGTTACTTGCTTTTATTTCATTTTTATAACTTTCGCCATTTAAACAGGCTTGGTAGCCGGGCTCATCGAAAATGCCCGGACCGACAGTATTGCCCAAACTGTCATATAGCACAGAGGTATAGTATGCTTTAGAGCAATATGTTAGCCTGATGTCTTCATTACTTTGGTATTTACGGAATCTACCCTGAATAGCCCCTTGCCAGGAGTAGGTGACACGCACCGTGCCGGATAACCAATTATTAAGATCGTAGCCGCCCCACAGGCTGGATTCAAACATATCACCCAAGGCATAACCGGAGGCGTTGCGGGTTTCCAGCCGCTTGGTGCCGGCTACTTGCGCCCCCCAGGAGATGTCCCCGGCCTTGCCGGTGTAAGTGAGGCTGGGCTTGAAATCCCAGGTGCCGCTGCCCAGTTGCATGCCATAATGCACATAGGAACTAGCTAAGTTTTTATTGCCGGTATTCCTAAGATCAACCGCCCCAGTTGGTGCGGAAAAACCTATACCCAAATGCAAGTGATGATGAGGCTGATCAAACAAGTTGATCAAGGCATACATGCCGGTGTCGCCAACACCACCTGTTTGCATAGTATGCTCGCGTGCACCGCCGCCGTGGACGTGGGAGCCTATGCTAGGGCCGACATTAGGATGATAGGACGGCATTTCCATATTCATGAATTGCGGCATCAGCATTAAGGTCAGCCAATCGGTCGGTGCGTACATGATGTCCAGCATGTGCATGTTCATGCTCATCTCCCGCTGTAACATTGAGCAGCCCTCGGCTTGGGTTGGGCAGGCGGTGGCGATAACCTGATCCTGGCTAACCTTGCCATCACCGTGCAAAAAACTGCCCGCTTGCCAGCTGCGTTGGTAACGATAACCCACCATCATGTCGCCTGCTTTACTTAAGGTATGACCAAACCAAAGCCCCGCAGGAATATCGGGGTGCTCATGAGCATGGCCGCCATGGCTGTTGCTGGCCAAACTTTGTCCCATTGCCGATAAATTAACCTTAAGCGCAGCATTGGCGACCCAGTAATCGAAGTCGGCAAAGCTGTCCTCTCCGCCACCGCCCAGTTTTAGGCTACCCTGGTGGGTGTAATACTCGAAACCGGTTTCCAGGCTAACACCTTTGGCGAATTTTTTCTCTACGGTTAACCCGCCGCTCAAAGTGCCGTAACCGGACAAGCGCTGGTCGCTGGAAAAATTCTCTGGTGGATTGAAGGTTTTTTGGTTAGGGTCATTTGGATCGGGGTTCGTTAGATTAGCTTGGCCGCCGCCGAAGAAATAAGCCCCATAAAAATCGGCAGCAGATTGCGAGTAATAGCGGATGCGTGGGGTCATCGTCCAACCCGTGCCTAAAGGTTGTACCCAGTCCGCCTCAAAAGTATGGGCGTTGATGCCCCAGTCGTCGTGCGCAAAGCTATAGTCAAAATGCAGGGCGGCATCCAGCGGCTTGATGTACTGCACCCAACCCGCCGACCACTGCCATAAGTTGCGTTCATCCGGGCGCTGCTCCAGAAAGGTTTGGCCGCCATATCGGGTAATACCTTCCGCAATTGATGCAGCGGTATCGGTATTGTAAACCGTAGCAAGTTTATAAGGATTTTCCAGAAAACCGGTGCTGCGGGTGTAGCTCATGCCCAGCTTCATGACCGAAGCGGTATTAATAATCTGGGTCAAGCCCAGATGGGTTGACCAATCCTGCCGGGTGCCGCTGATATTAAAATAGCCTGTTTCAGTCGAGAAATTGATATTACCGAGGTGTCGGCCTGTCCAGATCCAAAAAGGATTGCCAAAAGGATTTGGGCGAGCATGAATGTCGCTGTTGGTGTAGCTTAAGCCGATGTCCAGCGTGGTTTGCTTCTGGTTAAAATCCAATCGCCCCCCCAGATTAACAAAGCGGGATTCATAATCGTTTTCAATGGATATGCCGCCGCCTAAGTCCATCGCCGCTTCATCCCATTGGTAACTTAGCTTGAAGTCCCCTTGCTGGCGGGTTTCCGGTGAAGCGTACGACATAATATGGACGACACGATCAGGCAAATATTGAGTTGTGTTGGTTTTTGGATCTATAAATTCATAAACAGGACGCCCTTGTCTATTAATAGTAAGCGTTTGTAAAGTCCCAAGAAGGGGCGAGGCTCCTCCAATTACCGGCCTGCCATTGTCATCATTTATTGATGTGCCGTAACTGATTGTTCCGCTGTTTTCCGGTGCATCGGCCATAGGTGTTGCACCAGACCAGGTGTCCTGCAAGTAATTGAAGGAAAACTTGATCCGGTCGGTCAGGCTAACCCGAGCACTGCCGTGTAGGCTGTCCACTTCAATCGGGTTGTAATTGTTAGGAATGGGGACATGACCTCGACTGCTTGAAAAATAGCTATTTGAAACATAAGGATTCAATGCCGTGCGCTTGCCTTCCTGGTAGTGGCTGTATTGGAAATCCACGCTGTCGTCTTCGGCGGCGTGGGCGGCAATAGGTAGCAGTCCCGGCAACACCAGCGCAGCGGCACTTAAGGCCTGAATTGGTGTTTTGTGGTGCCCTGACTTTTTTGAGTTGTTATCCGTCATTCTTTTTGTCTTCTAGCTTTGGCCGGTACGATAACCTTGTTTATTGAATGCTTAAAGCTCTCTAGCGATTCACTTTTAAATTGCCTTGTAGGTTGAGCTTTGCTAACACTCAGCCCAACCTACAGCCATGTTATTGTTGAATAGGCGCTGAGAGCGGAGGTGGAGTATTGGGATACATGTCAGTCGTTGTGCCGTTAGCATTCACTTTGACGCAGTGGCTGCTGACATCATAAACTTCAGCACCCGTGCCGCCGACTTTAGTAATTTTAACCGTGTAAGTGCCTGCGCCTTGAGTAACGCGCGAGAAACCGCCATAGCCTGTGAGACCAACGGATGCAGGGCACACTGTTGTGTTACTGGAGGCGGCGGCACCAAGCCGGATAGGGCCGTTGGCCGGGCTTTTGATAACTTGCATACGGAGTGTACTGACCGATTCAGGACTGGACAGCCGATCCCTGACTTGCGCCTCAAAGTAAGTAGTAGTAGCTGGACAAACGACCGTATGCGTGGAGATGGTCTTAGGCGAAGGAAAGTTATAAGGGCCTTTGCCACAATTAGACAACGGCTTGATGTCCCCTGCTAAAGCAGTGGCTGAAATGACCGAACAGAGTGCGGCTATTAAAATTAAAAATTTATTTTTCATCGTTTGGTTCCTATTTAAAATGGACGGGGCAAACTCCCCGTCCAAAATTAACCCATATTCCTAAATATTATTGTTGAACTGGCGCAGAGAGCGGAGGTGGAGTATTGGGATACATGTCAGTCGTTGTGCCGTTAGCATTCACTTTGACGCAGTGGCTGCTGACATCATAAACTTCAGCACCCGTGCCGCCGACTTTAGTAATTTTGACCGTGTACGTGCCAGCGCCTCCAGTCACCCGTGAAAAGCCGCCATACCCTGTTAACCCGTTTGCAGGGCAGACTGTTGTGTTACTTGAGGCAGCGGCGCCAGCCCGGATAGGGCCGTTGGTCGGGCTTTTGATGACTTGCATGCTGAGCGTGCTGGCCGATTCAGGGCTGGAAAGACGATCCCTGACTTGCGCCTCATAGTAAGTGGTGGTGGCAGGGCAAACAACTGTGTGCGTCGAGATGGTTTTAGGTGATGGAAAATTGTAGGGGCCGGCACCGCAGGTATGCAACGGCTTGATATCCCCGGCAAACGCCGTGGATATCAAGGCTGAAGATAACGCGACAGTTAATAATGCAAGATTAATTTTCATTTGTTAAACTCCTCATGCCGTTTGTACGGCGTTTTGATATATATAAAACAGTGGTTAACGCATCCATGCGATGCCACCTGGTATCAGTTGAATGGTTACCTTCAACTGACACCCTTAAGCCGGCCGGGTATTACAGGTACCTCGGCCGGAGCGGACGCGCAGCCTTGCCGTCCGGTTGCGGGGCATTTTTTGCCCCGCAAATTTTTACCCTGTCCTAATAGGCCTTTTCCATTACGGCTCGCCCTCCGCACCCAATTTTTCCCTGGCTTTGGTACGGACGGTATCATCTTTATCCCGCATTGCTTCGCGTAATAGCATTTTGCCATCGGGCGTATCATTGGGGGTGTGGTCTACTGCCATTAAACGTACGTCCACACTTTTATCCTGGATGGCTTCGTGTAGCATTTCGCTGTTGTCCATGTCTTGATGGGACAGCCCGACCACGGCTTGCGCCCTGATTTCGGCATCTTGATCTTTAAACGCATCTTGCAGGGTTTCTACAATTTGGGCATCGGTTTCAGGGTTGCCGGTTTTACCGGCCAATGCCAACATGGATAAGGCTTCTTTGCGTAAGTCTGCCAATACGCCGTTACCGGAAAATTGCACGATACGCATTAATTCGTCCTGGGGGCTTTCATCGACCATGCTGTCAATTGGTTTAGCCTGTGTTGTTTTGCTGGCATCCAAGGTGCATGCCATTGTGTTGTTGGCGGCTTGCCCGTAGCGTGAACCTAAAATCCAGATTTCTTCTTTTTGGATAGCATTTTTAGCCAGGATATTTTTGGCAGGTTTGTCGTTTACCTTACGGTACACGCGGTCAACCCGTGAGCCGAGCAAACATTCCATGACTTGTTTAACGGTATCGCCAGCGCAGGTGGCAGTCACCGGCTCTTCAGGCAATACGGAAAAATGGATCACCGCGCCGGTTTTTTCGGCAAATTGGTTAAGGATGACTTTTAAGGGCGCTTGGGTGGCTTCAAACTGGATGGCAGGTTGGCTTAAGGGGTTAACTGTTAGCTGGATAAATGAGGAAGGCTGTGCATTGGGCGCGGCAAAACCTGTGTTAAGCGGTAGGCTTAACCCTAGTATAATGCTGCAATAGCCAGTAAATAAAGCTATTGATTTAAAACGAATTATTGCCAGTTTTATGCGTTGTTGTATCAACTTACAAATTCCCTTAATTATAGTTATAGCGATCTTTCCTCTAAATCTCAAAAAAACTTGCGGGTATTCCACGTTACCCGCAAGAAGAGAGGAAGGATGCAACTTTTGCGATGATGAGTCGGCAAAAGGCATTGAGAAGGGTAATTCTCACAACTAATTAAGCACTATCCATGCCAGCTTTTGGGGGATTTTAGTCCGGATCGAGTACCCAATTTTTTTGGCAGCATCTACGGCTAACTTATTGAATAATCTTATTTAAAACCCGATTTTAAGAAATATTTCTATAAACCATGATGTTACGCATTTTTCTAAAATACGTTAACTTATCTGCCGCGCTAATAAAAAAGTGAGTCATATGACTCACTTTTTAGAAAAAGCCTTATTGTTTTTTTCTTTTATTTATAATAAGTTACAGAAAAGTGTGTGATATGACACAGTTAGGTGTGTGATATCACACACTTTTTTCCGGGGAAATGTGGTTTGTGCTTGAAGCAGAAAATATTTTTAAAAGGGAATCAATTTAATTTTTTGGCGGGTTTTTATAATAAGCAGTAGCTCAAGGATAAATGAAAACGCCATTAGGTTAGATTTTTACCCACCGGTAAAAAAACTGTTTGGCTAATTCAGCGGTCATGATGTAAACCACAACAATACCACCCAGCATGCCCAGCCAAGCAAGTGGCAAGGGTACAAAACCGGCTAACGGGGCAATTGGGGTGTACGGTAAAGCTATAGTGATGGCAACAATACTTAACGTTGCAAAAACTAGATACTTTCCGGGTCGACTTTTAAAAATCGGTTTGCTGCTCCGTACCACAAAGACGATCATGGCGGCTGAAACTACCGATTCCAGAAACCAGCCGGTCTTGAACTGAGCTTCGGAAGCATTCAACAGCAGTAACAAACCAAAGGTCATAAAATCGAAGATTGAACTGACAAAACCAAACGTCATCATAAATTTTCGGATAAAGGCAATATCCCAACGCCTTGGCTTGGCAACCATGTCAGCATCCACATTATCCGATGCGATGGTCATCTCCGGAAAATCGGTGAGTAGATTGGTCATCAAGATTTGCTTGGGCAGCAAGGGTAGAAAGGGCAGAAAAAGCGAAGCGCCCGCCATGCTGAACATATTGCCGAAATTGGAACTGGTCGCCATAAAGACATATTTTAAGGTGTTGGCGAAGGTTGTCCGACCTTCCTTAACGCCTTGCACCAAAACGCCCAAGTCTTTTTCCAGCAAGACTATTTGCGCGGTTTCTTTAGCGACATCAGCGGCGCTGTCAACTGATATACCGACATCGGCTGCATGTAGCGCCGACACATCATTAATACCATCGCCCATGTAACCGACAACAAAACCCGCTTTTTTTAAGGCGATGATGATGCGCTCTTTCTGATTCGGCTCGACTTCTGAAAATAAATCGACATCCTTCATTTTATTCATTAACGCCAAGTCACTCATCTTCCGGATTTCAGGGCCGGTAAGGATTTCGTGTTCAGTAAGCCCAAGTTGTTTCGCGACTGTTGCCGCTACCAAATGGTTATCGCCGGTGATAATCTTGAGCGTTACGCCGAGATCTTGCAGTTGCTTAATCGTCTCCATGCAACCTGGCTTGGGCGGGTCGAAAAACAGCAAAAACCCTAAAAAGCACATGCCGGCTTCATCGGCTTTATCCAGTTGGGCAAGGTTGTCCATGGGCTTATAGGCCACGCCTAAAGTACGAAAACCTTGTCGGCTGAATTCTTCAAAATGATTTTGAATTTGACCACGCAACCCATCAATAGCCACCTGCGAGCCGTCACCCATTTCAACCGATGAACACACCTCTATAATATTGGTGAGCGCGCCTTTCGTGATCAAAATGGTTTTGCCTTGTTCCGACGTTAATAGGCTTAAGCGCTTGCGGTAAAAATCATAGGGCAACTCTGCAAGTTTTTTGTATCCGCTTAAGTCAAACTCCCGGCTTTGCCGGATCGCCTCATCA
Source organism: Methyloglobulus sp. (assembly GCA_965247625.1). Classification (GTDB taxonomy): domain Bacteria; phylum Pseudomonadota; class Gammaproteobacteria; order Methylococcales; family Methylomonadaceae; genus Methyloglobulus. The sequence goes on from CBDFHL010000003.1 coordinate 171,328, forward strand.
ATCGGGTTGTTAAATCCGGTTTCAAATACAGAATTAATATAAGCATACAGCGCAACTTTGTCGCTGGGACTGCCGGTAACATCCATCGTCCCTTTTAAATGCACAACACCTTCCGTCAGTGTGCCGGTCTTATCAGAACACAGTACATTCATACTGCCGAAATTCTCAATTGATGCCAGTTGCTTGACTATAACCTTCTGTTCCGCCATGCGCTTGGCACCATGCGCTAAATTTACACTGATAACGGCAGGTAATAATTGTGGCGTTAAGCCAACGGCTAGTGCCAACGCAAACAGGAACGAATCAATGACGGGTCTGTGCAAATACACATTGACGGCAAAAATGAGTATCACCAATATTAGCGTGACTTCCATCAACAGGTAGCCGAAGTGCCTGATGCCGCTTTCGAATTCAGTTTCTGGCGCTTTAAGCTTGATGTGCTGGGACAGCTTGCCAAACTCGGTACTTTGCCCGGTGGCAACGACAACCGCCTTGGCTTCACCGCTTTGCACATGCGTCCCCATCCATAAGGCATTGGTGCGTTGGCCTAACCCAGTATCCGCAAGCAATATCCCCGGCAGCTTTTCAGCCGGATAGCTCTCCCCGGTCAGGATGGCTTCATCAACAAACAGGTTATCCGATTCCAACAGCAAACAATCCCCTGGGATAACATCGCCAGCATTAAGCAGTAACACATCACCAGGGACGATGTCAGCGGTCGCAGTATCGGTAGCAACGCCGTCACGAAGTACGTGGACTTTGATTTGTACTATGGCCAATAATTTCTTGATGGCATTGGCAGCGCCTTTCTCTTGCCAAAACCCCAGGCAACCACTGATTAAAACGATGGTTAAGATAATCGCCGCATCAACCCGTTCATGCAAAAAGAATGATAAGCCAGTAGCAAACAGTAAAATCAGGATGATGGAGTTCTTAAACTGGGCGATGAAAAGCTGTACGTTGCCCGTTTGTTTTCTACTATTAAGCTGATTAACGCCGTAACGCTTTATGCGCTGATTGGCTTCTTTGTTTGTTAAGCCTTGAGGGGATGTTGATAACTGCTTGAGTTGCTCTTGAGCCGAAAGGCTCCAGAAAGCATTTTTGGTATCTGGCTTATTGCTCGGTTTATTGTTGTTCATTTACTTGCCAATGTTTAAATTTTTAAACCAGAAAGTAATAGGCTAACCGATATAACCTGTAACCACCACTGAATCAAAATATTACTTAGAGGTTGCTATTGATCACAGGATTCTAAGGTGCTTGCTTGCCTGATTTGGTGATAACACGAAAGCCGCATTCCAGGAGATTTTAGGAATGCGGCATCGCTTGTTACCAACAAGCTTAACTGACCTGTTATCCTATTTTACGGCGAGCAGCCAGTGGATGTGCCGAATAGGGCTGATGATCGTCTAAGCCAATGATGGCGCATTTTCCACCATCGTGGATGTATTCTTCGGCAAAATGGTGGATAGATTCCATCACGGAATGGTCGATTAATTCTGCTTCAGATAAGTCGAAGAAAACTGTCTTTTTTGCTGGCAAGGATGTCAACATGCTTTTTAAGCCCATAAAGTTTGAAAACACTGCTGCGCCACTAACCGCAATGTGATAAGTGTCGGCATCAGTTTGGTTAACATGGTAAGCCATAGAAAATGCATTCGACAGTTTTAAGCCACGGAAGAGATGGATAACTAGTTTGACAATAATCCCTATCGCAACACCGATTAACAAATCGGTGGCTAATACACCAATAATAGTGGAGGCAAAAACAATAAAGTTGTCCAAACCAATCGCCCAAACTTTGGCAAACTCTTTCGGTGAGGCTAGGCGGAAGCCAGTGTACACCAACAAAGCGGCCAAAGCGGATAACGGGATTTCATGGATTAACTTTGGAAATAAGGCCACGAAAACCAACAAAAACAGCCCGTGGAAAAAATTTGACCACTGCGTTTTAGCACCGTTATTGACGTTGGCCGAACTACGGACAATTTCAGCAATCATGGGCAAACCACCGACCATACCAGCGATCATGTTGCCAACGCCAACAGCAGTCAAATCACGGTTCAAATTTGAGCTGCGTTTGTAATGGTCGAGCTTATCGACTGCCGACGCGCTCAATAAGCTTTCCAGGCTACCAACCAGCCAGATTGCAATGACGGCTTCCCAAAATTCCAGCGAGGCAATTTTGCCAAAATCAGGAAAGTAAAAACCCGACATAAAATTTTCCGGCACCGTCACCAAGAAAGCAGGCCCAATGGTGAATATATGATGCGGCAAGAACTCAGCATCGCTTAAGAATAGATATTTATGGGCGTGATCCAAGTCGAAATAACGCTCCAGCGCCAAACCTAACAACACGACCAGCAAAGGGGCAGGAATCATTTTTAATTTAGGGCTTTTTATAAATGCCCAAATAATCAATAAACCCAAGCCAAGAAGACCAATTATGGTTATTTCAGGGTTGAATTCATAAATGGAATGCGGAATTTCAGCAATGGTTCCCAATAACGTTTTGGCTTGTGGTTTGACACCGAGTAAGGTATGGATTTGCTTGGCCATAATGATAATGCCAATCGCCGCCAACATCCCGTGGACAACCGAAGAAGGAAAAAACGCGCTAAGCTTACCGGCCTTAAACACACCGAGCAATATTTGCAACACACTAGCCACTACGATGGCAGCCAAGGTATAACGGTAACCCGCCATCGCATCGCCTTCGCCTAATCCGCTAACCGCATCGACAATCACAACAATTAGGCCAGCCGCTGGACCGTTAATGGTGACGAAAGAACCGCTAAGCCTGGAGACAACTACCCCGCCAATAATTGCAGTGATAATCCCACTCATCGGAGGAAAACCGGATGCCATTGCGATGCCTAAGCATAACGGCAAGGCAATAAGAAACACCAAAAAACCGGATAATACATCGCTACGCCAGTTTTCTATAAGGCCTGGAATACCGGTTTTGGGCACCGTTAACGGGTCGGGATTTGACATACACTACTCCTGAGAACACTCAATTTTTATATTGTTATTTCCCAAAGCAGCAAGCAATACACATGCCAATCTATCAATAAACCTGTAATCCCCCATTATCAAAGCAAAGGCCTAATATTTAAGTTATCAGCAACTTATTTCTAGAACTAACAATGGTTGAAATAAACCGAATCATTCGGTGCATTTAAACCATTCCTGTATTAATTTTCTTAAATTCACTCTAGCTATCTTGCCGAAACACGCTCGATCGTAAATAAATTTTATCGAGATTTTTTATCCTCATATACAAGTATGACGCGTATATAACCGACCCTAAATATCAAACAGCCCTAGCAAATAAAAATATGGCACGACTAATGCTTTATTTATCTTGAAGATGAAAAGTACGCATCGCCAGACTGAGGTTTAAATTACACAATGTTTAACCAAACACAGGTTCATACCCGATCAAATCCAACCGAACATACAGCGCATCAAAGTGCTGGCTTCGACTTGGATAAATCTATTGACCATATTTCACATTGGTTACCTACCCAAGGGCCGATTAAAGATTTTATCCATCACAACACATTGCATGCCGTCCAGGACTTGCCTTTCCATGAAGGCGTGGCACTAGCTGCCAAAATGTTTGGGGCGCGCAGTTATTTACCGATGCAGGACTACCAGCAACGCTATAACCAAGGTCGAATTAAAGGCTATGCGATAACTTGGGCACTTGACCAAACCAGCTTGTCGCCATTACAAAAAAATACACTCAGGCAAACTTTATTCGTTAAAGACAAAGCCAGCCATTACCCGCAAGTTTCCTTAGCTAATCACGGCATAAGAAATGCATGGTTAAACCGTATTGAGCTAGAACTCAATACGCTAGTTCATCCCATTCTATTTCGCTTGCTAGGCAATTTTTTAGACCAAGGCATAAGCCGCTGGACATTACCTAAAGAGGGCGAATGCTTTTGGGATTGTGTCGTCCGGCTTGCCCAAAACAGTTTATTGCCCCTCTATCCATTTTATGAGCCTAATGTCCGCTTCCTTTTGCAAAAAAAACCCGAAGAAGTCATTGAGATTTGTCTGGAAAAAATTGTAGGAAACCGTGAGCATTTCGAACAGTACCTTTTGGAAGTGTTATTAGCCCATCCTGGCTGGGCCGGCATGGTCAGGATAGTTGAGCAGGAGCCAAGGGCGTTGCTTGATCACCGAAGCATATCTTTGAAAGAAATGCTTGCGGTCGAATTAGTTTGCGAGCTTGCGTTTCTATACAAAAAGAAAGGTTCAAATTTTAAAAGTATCGCTAATATTAGCTTACCAGAAAGCACGACGTTGCTTAGCCATGGCTTACCTAAGCCAACTATCCCTTTACCACTAAAAGTTTGGCATGAAGCGATGGAATGGTCGTTATACGGTGAATTGCTTTCCGCTTTGAATCCGCAACAAAAAATAAATGCCAAAAACGCGACGATAACGCCACAAGCACAAGCCTTCTTTTGTATTGATGACCGGGAATGTTCGATCCGCCGTCACCTGGAAGAAATTGACCCCGCTATTGAAACCTTTGGGGCAGCAGGTTTTTTCGGGATAGATTTTCTCTATCAAGGCTTGGAAGATGCTTATCCGGTGGCGCAATGCCCAGTAATCATAAAGCCTAAGCATTTGATTAAAGAAATGGGTATAGCGACACCTAAAAATGATAAATCGAAAAAAGAAAACGGCTTGTCAAAGATCCACTTCAAATCCCATTCGTTATTTCGTGGTTGGTTGTACACCCAAACCTTGGGGCTTGGCTATGCGGTACGGATGGCGTGGGATGTGTTTAGCCCTTATTCAAATTTGCCAAAGATCAAAAAATTAAGCGAAGTAAAGGTGCATTCGCAATTACATTTGCTTAGGGAAAATGATATACCGACCGAAGAAGGTTATTTATTGGGCTTTTCATATTCTGAAATGGCTGACCGGATTGGTGGCTTGCTAACCAATATCGGCTTAACCAAGAATTTTGCCCCGCTGGTGGTTATTGTCGCCCACGGCTCCAGCAGTGTGAACAACCCGCATTTCGCGGCTTATGATTGCGGCGCGTGTTCGGGTAAGCCGGGTGCGCCTAATGCCCGCGCCTTCGCGTGGATGGCGAATCAATTTGAAGTCAGAAGGATCTTAGCCGACCGGGGCATTATTATTCCTGAAGCCACGTATTTTGTGGCGGCATTGCACAATACCAGCCGCGATGAAATTACCTATTTTGATGAGAAATCTTTGGAACCCGAAACTATTTCGACCTTGTCTGTTTTTAAAAATACGATGTCAGTTGCATTGGAAAATAATGCCCGCGAACGTTGCCGCTGGTTTGAATTAGGCCCAGGTACCCACTCGGTTACTGAGGCACATGAGCATGTTACCGCGCGAGCAACATCCATATTCGAGCCACGCCCAGAACTTAACCACTCCAATAATCTATACGCCATTATTGGCAGACGGCAATTGACGCGGCAACTTTTCATGGACAGGCGTGCATTCCTACATTCTTACGACCCAAACACCGACCCATCGGGCAATATCCTGGTTCGAATATTGTCTGCCGTTATACCTGTCTGCGGCGGTATCAACCTTGAATACCTGTTCTCACGGATAGACAACTCGGTCTATGGCGCTGGCACCAAATTACCCCACAATGTCATCGGCTTACTTGGCGTTGCCAATGGGGTTGAAGGTGACCTGCGTACCGGCTTGCCTTCTCAAATGATTGAAGTCCATGAACCAGCAAGGTTGCTGATCGTGATTGAACAAAACCGAGCTATTCTTGACAAGGCTGTTGCCAACCTCGGCGATTTAAAGGAATGGCTAGACAACGATTGGGTGCGGGTGGTGTCCTGTGATCCTAACACCAACGAGTTGCTCCTGTATTCGGGTGGCAATTGGGAGGCGGTAAGTTTCCCAGATGGCTTAAATACACCTGCCGCACAACACTCGGAAGACATTATTGCCGGCCATACGGAAACCATCCCTGTCCATAAATTTAACCGGAGCATGTCATGAATGGATTTATATTAGCCAATCTCCTGATACCCCTGCTTGGCTTTTGGGTCATTTTTTTCACGCCCAATAAAGAAAAGTTACTGGCAAATATTAGCTTATGGTTCAGCCGGTTTTTAGGTCTCTGTACGGTAACCTTGCTGGTTATATGGGCAAATCAAGACTTTCCCCAGTATGAATATGATTGGTTTACCTTATTTTCTGAAGGAGAATACCGCTTTTCAGTACTGCTTTACTTTGACCGGGTAAGCGCCGTCTATCTGGGCTGCGTATGGGCAATTTTTTCGATCATCGTAAAATATTGTCGGATTTATCTGCACCGTGAAATTGGGTACAAACGGTTTTTCCTCACCATCTTCAGTTTCGTATTTGGTTTGAATCTGGTGATTTTATCGGGTTCTATCGACATCCTGTTTGCTGGCTGGGAAATTGTCGGTATTTCATCCTTTTTGCTAATTGCTTTCTATCGGCATCGAATCCAGCCAGTTAGGAACGCTTTAAGGGCTTTCATCATTTACCGGATATGTGATATTGGCTTGTTACTAGGTTCTTGGATGAGCCATCTCTTATTTCACGAAAGCCAGCATTTCAGCCAGATGGCCACATTATTTGAACACACCGCATTTCCACCCGCTGGCTACGGTTCGTTAATCTTATTTTCTACTCTGATTATAATTGCGGCCTCAGGGAAATCGGCGCAATTTCCATTCTGTTTTTGGTTGCCCAGGGCGATGGAAGGCCCAACACCATCTAGCGCAATTTTTTATGGTGCCTTATCCGTGCATTTAGGGGTATTCCTGTTATTACGGACGGCACCAATCTGGAGTTACGAATATTTAACCCGGTTTATTGTTTTTACTATCGGTTTGCTGACCGTATTTATCGCCAGCATTTCGGAAAAAACCCAGTCCAACATTAAAGGGCAAATAGCCTATGCATCAATTACCCAGGTAGGCTTGATGTTTATCGAGCTTGCCTTGGGTCTTGATACGCTAGTACTTATCCATTTTCTAGGCAATGCATTTTTACGCTGCTATCAATTGTTGGTTTCGCCGTCTATTGTCGCCCATTTATTACGGGTTGAAGGCTCTGCCGATACTGAGTTCTATGTCAGTAAAGGAACATCATTCTCATATTTACCCCAGTCCCTGCGCAATACTTTATATGACGTGTTACGGAATACTTTGTATGTATTTTCCTTGCAGGAAGGCAACCTTGAACTTGTTATCAGGGGTTTATTGTGGGAACCGCTAAAGCGGCTAGGCAGTGAAATAAATAGTGTTAATCCTTGGCTAAAAGGGGCTTTCGGCATAGCCGGTCTTTGCCTTATTTGGCTTGCTATCGAAGATATCGGTATTAACCATAAATATTTTTCAGTGCCTATGGCAGCCGCTATGATTTTCGCGTCACTGAGCGCTTTTGCCCAAAGAAACCATCCGACAAGAGTTTGGAACGCAGTAGCTTTAAGCTCAATTTTGGCAGGAATTGCGGTTTTGTTTATCAATCCATCTGCAAAATTTGATGTGATCATGTTATTGACTGGGATTCTTCCTGCGTGGCTGTTAGGCATCATAGTTATGATGAATTTGCCGAAAGGCCAATATCCAGATCAATCTTTATTTGCTTATCAGGCCTTGGCGGAAACCCACCCCAAACAAGCGCTATTACTGTTTATAAGCTTTTTAGGGATGATCGGTTTTCCGATTTCTCCAGCATTCTTGGGCGAAGATTTATTACTGTCACACGCGACCAGCCACGACCCCTGGTTTGCTTTACCGATTACTGTAGCATTTTTAATCAACGGAATTTCCGGCGCGCTGGTCTTTCAAAAATTATGTATGGGCAGACCTACCGAATTGTATTCGGAGCAACCTCTTACAGAACACACTACTTCACACTCTCGCTTATTTACTAACTCTGATAGCCAGCCATTACATGAGAAAAACTAACGAAACAAAACGAAGATGACCAAGATACAAAATATGAAAATCAAAATAGTAGCCGCCCTCTTGTTTGGTGTCTCAATTACAACGGCTAATTCCGCTGAAGACATTACGCAGGATGCTGGTAGTTGGGCGCAGGTCGTCGGCGAAGGCAGTATGAAAGCGATCGATCCTAGGCTTGAAAAAGGCCGGATTTGGCTGGAAGGACAAGCCCGTATTAATGACAACTGGGATCATTTCTACCAAGGCATGGTGCGCAGCGCTGTCGGCTACTCGCTAAGTGACCGCGCCACCATATGGGCAGGTTATACTTGGCTGCCTACCCAAAACCTGGGGAAGTATTATATTAACCAGCAAGATATCTGGCCTGCCTTCCGTTATGTGTTACCGACTGACTATGGTACGTTTACCTTTAGGACGATGTTTGAAAGCAATTTTCTGCAAGGCAGCGATGTCCGCTTCCGTCCGCGCCAAATGATAAAGTTCATGCATCCATTTGAGTTTGAGCCACGGCTTAGCGCGATAGCCTGGGACGAGTTTTTCATACGGGTTAATAGCACACAATTTGGCGGTAAATCAGGCTTCGACCAAAATCGCGCCTTTGCTGGTTTAGGCTGGACATTTAATAAAAACTTTCGTTTGGAAGCGGGGTATATGAACCAATATCTGGATGATGCAGCACATACTAATAACATCATGCGCCATTTAATTATGGGTTCATTATTTATCAATTTTTAAAAAATTTTCTAGCGACCTATCTGCAATTTGGACATTAAGAAGTACAGTATAACCAACAGAACTCACGGACTCGAATTAAAGCGATGCGTTTTTTATGTTTCATACTGTTGGTTATTATTACTATAGTCGAGGTAGGCCCTATCCCCCTTACACCTTTGTTATTACTTTGGGTAGTCATATTCAGGCCGATGTGGTTTTATAACTTAATCCAAAAAATCTACGTTAAGAAATAGTCTAGCCATCGGTTATTTGCTCAAGACGGCGTTTGGCTGCTTCGCAGACTTCTAAATCCACTTCTTTGTCGATAATCTGGTTAAGTACAACTTCGCTTTTTTTATCCAGCATTTGAATAGCGCGGAGCCGCACCGACGGGTAACTTGCCCGCAATGCTGCCAATTCACGAAGGTAAACTGAACTGCTATTCACTAGCTTTAACAAGACTTTTTCTGGATTATCCGTAAATAAATCCCGCACCAACTCATCGTAGCGCATTTGAGAGCGAAGTAATTCACGGGGATCTAATTTGTCGGGTTCAGTGGGGTCATGGCAGCATGAGCTCATGGCGGCTATCCTCTTAACTAAGTAGGCTATGATTAATAATACTGTTCGCTGGATAATTTGGATAGCTGTACTTTAAAATACCAGAATTTTCAAAAGTAAATGACTATTCAATTACCCGTTTGGCCTTATGTGTACGGTTCACCATCCGGTAGCGGCAAAATCCGTACGATCCCAGAGGATTTCATAGTCGAGGAGATACTTTCTTTTGAGCCCTCAGGTAACGGGGAACATGCGTTTTTACTCATCCAAAAAACTGGGGAAAATACCGAATATGTGGCACGCGAGTTGGCGCGTTTTGCTAATGTGCGCCAGCGCGATATTGGTTATGCCGGGCTTAAAGACCGTCATGCCGTGACCACCCAGTGGTTTAGTGTGTGGTTACCCGGCAAAGCTGAACTTGAATGGGATAAATTTTCAACCGAGACTATCAAAGTTCTTCAAGCAAACCGGCATGCCCGTAAACTAAAGCGTGGAGTACTATCGGGAAATAGTTTTAATCTAACCCTTCGTTACTGGCAAGGGGATCCAGAAAAAACCATAGCACAACTCGAACTTATCAAATCGAATGGCATCGCGAATTATTACGGTGAACAACGTTTTGGGCATCAAGGGCAAAACGTCGAAAAAGCGCTGACAATGTTTCAAGGCAAAAAAGTTGGGCGCGAGCAACGTAGCTTGTACCTATCGGCAACTCGCTCATATTTATTTAATCAAATTCTTGGCTTTCGGGTGAATGATCAAACGTGGGACAAACCTCTCATGGGAGATACCTTCATGTTTGACCGCTCACAAAGCTGTTTTAAATCCCAACAACTAGATGATGACATTGTAAGACGGCTTGAAGCCAAATCTATTCATCCTAGCGGGGTTTTATGGGGGAAAGGTGAAATTGGTACATTAGATAATGCACTAGCCATTGAACAAACAGTCATAGAAGCCCATGTGGAACTGGCTCAAGGCTTGGTTAATGCTGGCGTGGAAATGTCCCGTCGAGCACTAAGGGTTAACGTCGAAAACCTGCAATGGCACTTCAGTAATTCAGACACATTAAGGTTAAGTTTTACCTTACCTGCGGGTAGTTATGCGACTTCCTTGTTAAGGGAAATTGTTGCGCTTTAAAAGCCGCTTCTTATAAAAAAATCGGGACTTTATTTCTAGAAAACTTTTCGAATAATTATAAAATCCCTGAAAACACACTTTTACCTGAAATTAAACCTTTTGATTTGATCAATCTATTATTAAACAACTAAATAATAGGCTTACCACTTTTTTTAAAAGCCGACCAACTAAGAGTCACTATCACTTTATAGCTAATAGCTATTTATTCTTATTCCGTTTAAGCTTTAACAACACGCGAAACCAGAACTAGCTATAACACCAAGGCCATCATGTTAAATCAAGAATTATGGAATACACACTTTCCTGAATTTATACGGCATAAGGATAAAGGCCTTCAGCTAATAATGGACAGTTCTAACTTAGTTAAACTTCCGGCGGGTCAACAAGTATTTTATCCAGGTAGTATTTGCGAAAATTATTTATTGGTTCTAGCTGGTGAAGTCAAAATCCAAATATTATCGGAAAATGGTCGGGAAGTTTTGCTCTATCATGTCCGCCAGGGCGATTCCTGTGTACTGACAACGTCTTGTTTGCTGAGTGGAGATAACTATCCTGCGGAAGGTATCACGGTAACTGAGGTTACTGCCTTTGTAATTACCTCGAATGCATTTTTTCGTTGTATTGATCAGTCCGCGTATTTTCGGGAGTTTGTCTTCAAAAACTTCTCATCGCGTCTCTCTAGCATAATTAGCCGCATGGAAATGGTTGTATTTGAGAGTATTGATAGGCGTTTAGCTAAACTATTAGTTAGTGCTGGTTCAAACACAGTCGCTAAAACTCATCAGGATTTAGCGTTTGAATTAGGTTCCGCACGTGAAGTCGTTTCCCGCCATTTAAAGCACTTTGAAAGTCTGGGTTGGGTATCCTTAAAACGGGGTCACGTAGAGATTACTAATTACGAAGCACTAGAGAAACAATCCGGAAGCAATAATTAAGATTAACCATTAATGGTGGTTTCTTTGAGTTACGGAAACAAAAAAGCCCTGATCTATGAGATTCAGGGCTCAATTGGTTATGTTTTTAGGCTAGTATTTCTTTATTGTCAACTTACAAAAAACAATTGACTTAATAAATTTTATTCTACAGTAACTGATTTGGCCAAGTTTCTTGGTTGATCAACATCTGTACCTTTTAAAACCGCTACATGATAAGACAGTAACTGCAAAGGAACAGTGTAAACGATTGGTGCTATTTCGTTGTCTACTTTGGGTATTTTTAATACTTGTATATTAGTTGAAGTATCCACAGGTATGGTTTCATCCATAAATACAATTAGTTGCCCCCCGCGAGCACTAACTTCCTGCATATTGGATTTTAGCTTTTCCAACAGGCTGTTATTGGGTGCTACAGTAATGACCGGCATATCGGCATCTATCAATGCCAAAGGTCCGTGCTTTAACTCGCCAGCAGGATAAGCTTCGGCGTGGATATAGGAAATTTCTTTAAGCTTTAACGCACCTTCCAAGGCTATCGGATATTGGCTACCGCGCCCTAGAAACAAAGCATGATTTTTTTCAGCAAATTGCTCTGATAATGCCTGTATTTCGCCGTCAAGGTGCAATACTTTTTCAATTTTTCCCGGTAATGCAAATAACTCAGATGTTAACTTTGCTTCCATTTCCTCAGTTAATTGAAAACGCCTACCTACTGCAATTACCAGCAACATTAATGTCGCTAATTGGGTTGTAAACGCCTTGGTAGAAGCAACGCCGATTTCTGGACCTGCTCGGGTCATCATCACTAAATCAGATTCTCTTACCAATGAACTTTCAGGTACGTTACAAACAGTTAAAGAGTATTTCGCGCCTAGTTTTTTTGCTTCTTGCAATGCAGCCAACGTATCGGCTGTTTCTCCAGATTGGGAAATTGTCACGATTAGCGTATCTGGCAGCAATACTGGATTTCGGTAGCGGAATTCGCTCGCAATCTCTACATGGCATGGAACTTTGGCGATTTCTTCAAGCCAGTATCGCGCGACTAGACCGGCATGATAACTCGTCCCGCAAGCTAAAATTAGTACGGATTTAATATTGTCAAATACATTTGAAGCATTATGCCCAAACGAATTTTCCTGTAATCGGTTATTTATAAACCGACCTTCTAAAGTTTGGGAAATTGCAAACGGTTGTTCGTAAATTTCCTTTAGCATGTAGTGACGGTACTCGCCTTTTTCTGCAGCTTCGGCGGTTAATTGGCTTTCTTTTACCGGACGGTTAACGATATTGTCGTCTTTGTCGTAAATTACAAGGCTATCTGTCCCAATTACAGCAACATCGCCATCTTCAAGAAAAATAAAGCGTTGTGTTACAGGCAATAATGCCGCTACATCTGATGCGATAAAATGTTCACCGATACCTACACCGATAACTAATGGGCTACCTTTTCGACATGCAACCAAGGTATTCGGATGATCCGTACTCATGATGCCTAAAGCATACGCACCGTCAAACTTTGCGATAGACTGCTTTACGGCATCGACCAGATCACCGGAAACTTCTAACGCATCAAATACTTGGTGGACAATAACTTCGGTGTCGGTTTGTGAGGTAAACTCATAACCGTCTTCAAGTTGTTGACTACGTAATTTTTCGTGGTTCTCAATAATACCGTTGTGGACAACCGTGACTTTATTACGACAAATATGCGGATGGGCATTTTGCGTGCTAGGTACTCCATGCGTCGCCCAACGGGTGTGTGCTATACCGATAAACCCGGAAATAGGATCGGCATCGATCATTGCTTCAAGGCCTTTCACTTTGCCAAGCGCCCGTTTACGGGATATTTTTTCATCTTGAATAACCGCCAAGCCTGCCGAATCATAGCCACGATATTCAAGCCGTTTAAGACCTTCTAATAAAATTGGGACTACATTTCTCTGCGCTACACCGCCGACTATTCCACACATATTATTTTCCTTTCTTTATAGGACGTTGCCATCCTGAAATCGCAAATTGTTTAACTCGACTAAGTGTTAATTGGTCTGCGTGACAATCTTTAGTAATTGTCGATCCAGCACCTATTGTTGCATTTTTTCCGACGGTAACCGGAGCCACCAGTTGGGTATCTGAACCGATAAAGGCTCCATCTTCAATGATTGTTTGAAATTTGTTGGCACCATCATAGTTGCAGGTAATTGTGCCTGCACCGATATTTACCTTACTGCCAACCGTCGTATCTCCAATATAGCTTAAATGGTTTATCTTGCTACCTTCTGCTACGGTTGTTTTTTTAATTTCAACAAAATTGCCTATATGGACATGATCAGCTAATACTGTATCAGGCCGCAATCTGGCAAAGGGGCCAATTCGGCTTCCAGATCCTATAACTGCATCTTCAATAACACAATTGTCGAGAATGATTACATTATCGCCAATTTTTGAATTTTTAATATGCGTATTAGCACCTATTTTAACGTAACTACCTATTCTGTTAGTTCCTTCTAAAATAACGTTAATGTCTATTTCTATATCTTGCCCTAACTCTTCCAATTGTCCTCTCAGGTCAAACCTATTAGGATCGCTTAGCGTAACACCTTGTTCCATTAAGTTAAGAGCTTGTTCCTGTTGATAAACACGTTCCAAATAACTGAGTTGAACCCGATTATTTACCCCCATAACTTCATCTTCAGTCTGTGGCTGATTGGTTATAACCACTATCTGTTCACCAACCGCCATTTCTATAATGTCAGTTAAATAAAACTCACCTTGTGCATTGTTATTTTGCAGACGGCTTAACCATGATTTTAATTTATCGCCCTTTACCGCCATAATGCCGGTATTAACTTCGTTGATTATTTTTTCTTGTTCGGAAGCGTCTTTTTCCTCAACGATTTTTTGCACATGGTTTGCTTCATTCCTGACAATCCTGCCATAACCTTTTGGATCAGTCAGATTCATCGTCAACAACCCCATGGATTGGTCGCTAACGTTAGACAGGAGCTTTTTGACTGTATCTAATTTTAGCAGGGGTACATCGCCATATAAAATGAGCACAGCATCCTTGTCCGGTATTTGATCAACCACCTGCTGAACAGCATGACCCGTGCCTTTTTGTTCCTTTTGTTCAATCCAATTGGCATCTAAGTGATTTAAACTCTGTTTGACCAGTTCCCCACCATGGCCATATACAATTTTAATATTGCCATTCCCCAGTTGGAGGCTCATGTCATAAACGTGTTCTACTAGGGATTTACCTGCGATTTTATGCATGACTTTAGGAATATCCGAACGCATGCGCGTACCTTTTCCTGCGGCTAGAATAACGGTTGTAATATTCATTTATCCCCCTAAAACAAAAGCCCGAAAGCGAAACAAATCGCCATCGGGCCTATTAAAATATATAAAATGGTTGTTAGAAATACAATTAGCCGCCACGCTTTCTTAATCGTTCCAAAGTTCTTAATTGCATTATCGCTTCTGCTAATTGCACCTGAGCAGTAGCATAGTCCATTTTTCCAGATTTATCAGATAATGCCTCTTCAGCACGCGCCTTAGCTTCAAGAGCGGCTGCTTCATCAATATCTTTAGCTCTGATCGCGGTATCAGCTAAAACAGTCACCAAATGTGGCTGCACTTCAAGCATTCCTCCAGAAACGTAAAAAGGATAACTTTCAGTTTCACTCACTTTTACTCGCACTTCACCCGGTTTCAAGCGTGAAATAAAAGGCGCATGACGAGGCGAAATACCGACTTCACCCATTTCAGCTGGCGCAAACACCATTTCCACTTGTCCGGAATAGATTTCTTTTTCAGCGCTTACAATGTCCACATGTACAGTCATAACCATTTTAATTTTCTCCGGTTATAATCGGTTTATTTCATGTTTTTGGCTTTTTCTAACGCTTCGTCTATAGTACCGACCATATAAAATGCTTGCTCAGGTATAGCGTCATATTCACCATCAATAATCCCTTTAAAACCGGCAATCGTATCTTTCAATGAAACATACTTGCCTTTTGATCCGGTAAATACTTCAGCAACTGTAAAAGGTTGTGACAGGAACCGTTGAATTTTACGCGCCCTGGATACGACTAACTTATCTTCTTCAGACAATTCATCCATACCCAAAATCGCGATAATATCACGCAATTCTTTATACCGTTGTAAGACCCCTTGCACATTACGGGCTACGCTGTAGTGCTCTTGTCCGATAACCAGCGGATCAAGCTGGCGGCTAGTTGAATCTAAGGGATCAACCGCAGGATAAATACCTAATTCCGCAATTTGCCGTGACAATACTACCGTTGCATCTAAATGCGCGAAAGTAGTCGCAGGCGATGGGTCGGTTAAGTCATCTGCAGGTACGTATACCGCTTGAATAGATGTAATTGAACCAGTTTTTGTTGAGGTAATACGTTCCTGTAATACACCCATTTCTTCTGCAAGAGTTGGCTGGTAACCTACCGCAGACGGCATACGACCTAACAGAGCAGATACCTCAGTACCGGCCAATGTATAACGGTAAATGTTGTCAACAAAAAACAATACATCGCGGCCTTCATCACGGAAGTATTCCGCCATAGTTAAACCAGTTAATGCAACACGTAACCTATTACCTGGCGGCTCATTCATCTGGCCATAAACCATAGCTACTTTAGATTTTTCAAGCTCATCAATATTAATTACACCCGCTTCTTGCATTTCATGATAGAAATCGTTACCTTCACGAGTCCTCTCACCAACACCTGCAAATACGGATAAGCCAGAATGTTGAGTTGCAATGTTATTAATCAACTCCATCATGTTAACGGTTTTACCTACGCCGGCACCGCCAAATAAGCCAACTTTTCCGCCTTTAGTAAACGGGCAAACTAAATCGATAACTTTAATACCGGTTTCCAGTAATTCTGATGCCGAAGCTTGATCAGCATAGCTTGGTGCTTCACGATGGATTGACCATTTGGTTTTTTCACCAATTGCCCCCCTCTCATCAATTGGCTCGCCTAAAACGTTCATAATCCTGCCTAAGGTTTCTTTACCTACCGGCACAGCAATTGGAGCCTCAGTATTGATAACAGTTAAACCTCGGCTTAACCCATCGCTGCTACCCATTGCGATAGTCCGCACAACACCATCACCAAGCTGTTGCTGAACTTCCAGCACTAAGTTAACGCCTTCTACGTTTAAGGCATCATAAACTTTAGGCATATTTTCGCGTGGGAACTCCACGTCTACAACCGCGCCTATAATCTGAACGATTTTCCCCGAACTCATTGAGTTGTCCTCTTAAATAATAATTCGCTTGTATTGCGTTTAAACTGCTGCGGCGCCGCCGACAATTTCTGAAATCTCTTGTGTGATCGCCGCCTGTCTGGCTTTGTTATAGATCAATTGTAATTCTTTGATAAGATTACCTGCATTATCGGATGCGCTTTTCATAGCAATCATCCTTGCAGCTTGCTCGCTAGCATTATTTTCTACCAATGCTTGAAAAACAATAGATTCAATGTAACGAGTCAGTAAGTGATCCAACACTTCTTTAGCATCAGGTTCATAGATGTAATCCCAATATCCACTTAAAGATTCTTCAATTTGCTCAGCTACAACGGGTAATAAGCGTTCGATTTGCGGCTTCTGTGTCATTGTGTTGACGAATTCGTTGCTGACCACGTGCAATTCATCAATACGGCCTTCGGCATAAGCATCCAACATAATTTTGATAATACCAACAATGTCTTGCAAATGCGGCGTATCGCCAAGCTTAGTGATTTGCCCAACTAAATTAGTCTTAATATTACCGAAAAAACCTGCACCTTTGCTGCCAATAACAGCGACATCTGTTTCAACACCAGCTTTTTCCCAATCGGTCAATTGTCCCAAGGTTTTTCTGAATAAGTTTGCATTTAACCCACCGCACAATCCACGATCTGAACTAATTACTATCAGCCCAATACGTTTGATCTCACGTGGCACTAAGAAACTATGTTTATATTCAGGATTAGCGTGAGCCAAATGCTTGATGATCTGACCAATTTTTTTTGAATAAGGTCGGGTTGCCTGCATTCTATCCTTAGTTTTACGCATTTTACTGGCCGCCACCATTTCCATGGCACGCGTTATCTTTTGCGTATTTTTAATGCTGGCGATTTTCAGACGTATTTCTTTACCAACAGCCATCGGCTATACCTTACCAGCTCTGTGTTTTAACGAATGAATCTATAGCCTTAGTCATACCGGCTTTAATTTCGTCGCTAAAATCACCTGTAGCATTAATTTTATCCATCAAATCAGCATACTGAGATTTCATATATGCATGTAACGCGGCTTCAAACGCTAAAACCTTGTTGACCTCTATGGAATCGAGATAGCCTTCATTTGCTGCAAACAATGACATCGCCATCTGCGCAACTGATAACGGCGAATATTGGTTTTGCTTCATCAATTCAGTAACCCGTTGACCACGCTCTAACTGCTTACGGGTACTTTCATCAAGATCAGATGCAAACTGGGCAAAAGCCGCTAATTCTCGGTATTGAGCTAAGTCTAAACGGACGCCGCCACCTAGTTTTTTAATAATTTTAGTCTGCGCTGCACCACCAACCCGGGATACTGAAAGACCAGCGTTAACCGCAGGCCGGATACCCGAATTGAACAAACTCGTTTCTAAAAATATCTGACCGTCGGTAATAGAAATCACGTTAGTAGGTACGAATGCAGATACGTCACCACTTTGAGTTTCGATAATTGGCAGCGCAGTAAGCGAACCGGTTTTACCTTTAACTTTTCCAGCGGTTAGCTTTTCAACTTCATCAGCATTAATCCGAGCTGCACGTTCCAATAAGCGGGAATGCAGATAAAATACATCACCAGGGTAAGCTTCACGACCAGGCGGACGGCGCAATAATAAAGATACTTGGCGATAAGCCCAAGCTTGCTTGGTTAAATCGTCATAAATAATAAGTGCATCTTCACCGTTATCACGGAAGTATTCGCCCATTGAACAACCGGTGTACGGCGCAATAAATTGCAATGCAGCGGATTCAGAGGCGGAAGCAACAACGACGATGGTGTGTGCCATTGCATCATGCTCTTCAAGCTTACGGACGACATTTGCAATTGATGATCGCTTTTGGCCAATTGCAACATAAATACATTTAATTCCAGTACCTTTCTGATTAATGATGGCATCAACAGCAATCGCGGTTTTTCCGGTTTGTCGGTCACCAATAATCAATTCCCGCTGACCACGTCCTACTGGAATCATAGAGTCGATTGATTTCAAACCAATCTGCACTGGTTGATCTACTGATTGGCGGGCAATAACCCCAGGTGCAATTTTTTCTATTGGCGAGGTTTCGCTGGTATCAATCGCACCTTTGCCATCAATGGGATTTCCTAACGCATCAACTACACGACCTAACAGCGCCCTACCCACCGGTACTTCTAAAATTTTTCCTGTACATTTTACCGTATCACCTTCAGAGATATGTTGATATGCACCCAACACCACAGCCCCCACAGAATCGCGTTCGAGATTGAGAGCCATGCCGAAAGTGTTACCTGGAAATTCTAGCATTTCACCTTGCATGGCTTCTGAGAGCCCATGAATTCGCACAATACCATCAGTTACACTGACAACAGTGCCTTCCGAATGTGATTCTGCACTCAGATCGAAATTTTCGATCTTCTTTTTTATCAAATCGCTGATTTCAGATGGATTTAATTGCATGTTCTTTATCTCTTTCTCACTGTAGCGCTTTTTGCAAGTGTTGAAGCTGACTTCTGATTGAACCATCAATGACTTTGTCACCCGCCCTAATAAGGACGCCACCTATCAATGATTTATCAACAGTCGCATTCATATGAATTTTTTTGTTAAGCGATTTTTCCAAAGTACGAATAAACTCCTTTTCCCCGTCTTTAGTAAACGCATAAGCAGTTGTTACCTGCACATCGACATAGCCTTCTTCTTCGGCTTTCATTTCTTCGTAAATTTGTGCAATATCCGGCACTAATATTAACCGGTTATTTTCCAGCAATAACTTAAGGAAATTAACATTTTCGCCATCGACATGCCCTTCGCAAACAGCCAGAACAAGATCGGCAAGCCGAGTCTTATTTACTTTTGGATTGTTAATAACTTTCAGCATATCATCGTTAGTTACAACCGATGTTAATAAGGCTAAAGCTTCTGACCACTTTGCCATGCCGCCAGTTTCTTTCGCCCGTTTAAACACAGCTGCAGCATAAGGCCTAGCTAGGGTTGCCAATTCGGTCATTGCTGCGTCCTATAACCGTTTTGAGATTTTATCGACAATTTCTTGGTGTTTGTTTTTGTCTATTTCCACCGTCAAAATTTGTTCTGCCGCACTTACCGCCAACGCGGCGACTTCTTTGCGCAAGACTTCACGACTTTGCTGAATTTCCTGCTCAATTTGAGCTTTTGCTGCAAGTATCAAACGGTCACCCTCTTTTTTAGCAGAGTTTTTTGATTCTTCTACAATATCGCCAGCTTGCTTTTGAGCCATGCTAACAATTTCTGAGGATTCATCTTTGGCTGTTTTCAATAAGCCTTTGGCTTTTTTTTCCGCCAGTAAAATTTCTTCTTGGCCTTTTTCTGCTGCCGCCAAACCCTCAGCAATTTTTCTCTTGCGCTCTTCTAGGGCATTGTAAATCGGCGGCCAAATATACTTCATAGTAAACCATACCAGAAGTGTAAAGGTAATAATTTGACCAATCAGAGTGGCATTAATACTCATGATACCTTCCTCTTAAAATTATTTTTTAATGCTCTACAGAGTAAACCTTAGCCCGCAGCCGCTTGGACAGCTGACAAAAATGGGTTTGCAAAAGTAAAAAACAATGCCAAACCAACACCAATCATGGTAACCGCGTCCAACAAACCAGCTACAACAAACATCTTTACTTGTAACATTGGTACCATTTCTGGCTGGCGAGCAGCGCCTTCAAGGAATTTTCCACCTAGAAGACCAAAACCGATCGCAGTTCCTAGTGCACCCATACCCAAAACCAGACCGACTGCTATAGCAGTCATACCTTGTACATCGGCGATTAATTTAGCAATTTCCATGACAACTCCAAATAGTATTGTTAATAAAGATTAGGTTATAGAATTTTAATGATCTTCGTGCGCCATACTCAGGTAAACAATGGTCAATACCATAAAGATAAAAGCCTGAAGCGTAATAATCAAGATATGAAAAATAGCCCACGGCCAGCTTAGCAAGGGCTGAATATAGGAAGGCAATAGTGCGATTAATATAAAAATTAATTCGCCAGCATAAAGATTACCGAATAGCCGTAGAGCAAGTGAAATAGGCTTGGCGATTTCTTCAACCAATTTCAGTAACAAATTAAATGGCATTAACCAAGGACCAAAAGGCTGGAATAGCAACTCTTTCGCAAATCCCCACGGCCCTTTTATTTTTATGCTATAAAAAATTATTAAACAGAATACCGATATTGACATTGCAAAAGTTGCATTTAAATCGGTACTTGGCACCACTCTAAGATAGGGAATACCCATTAAGGAGCCAATAGATGGCAACAAATCAACCGGGAACAAATCCATGAAGTTCCACAGGAATATCCAGCAAAATATGGTTAAAGCAAGTGGTGCAATTAATTTACTCTGGCCGTGAAATGTATCTTTTACTTGGGTATCAACAAATTCAACCATCATTTCAACGAAGTTTTGCATCAACCCAGGAACACCAGCAGTCACATTTTCGGCAACGGTTTTAAAGATCCATATAAAAAATCCGCCCAACACAGCCGAAAAAAACAATGTATCTAAATGCAATGTCCAGAACCCTTCACCCACACTCAATGGGGTAAGGTGATGGATAATATAACCTGTTGCACCTTCGGCGTGAGCTTCGGTTGCCATTGTTCCTCTCTATCAATACTTAGCGCATTAAAAGCGCAAACCAAAAAACCGATAATGCAGAAACATATCCTGCAAACAACGGCAATATTTGTATGTTCGGAATTCGTAAAATCAAGGCGAATATTGCCGCTGTCAACAGCAACTTTATAGATTCACCCGTATAGAAAGACCGTAAAATCTTTCTGGCTTCTTGTCCTTCTACGCCTGTTATTCGCAAAGCAAAATAAAGGTTTGGAATAAAAGCGGCAAGCCCACCTAACACCGATGAAAATGCTTTATGCCATCCCCATGCGGCAAAGGATAAACTAACCACCATCATTATCAGAAGCTGATAACTCAGGATTCTAGCGACAGTAGACAAACCGCTACTTGCCACATAAATCTCCAAATGTTCAAGCCGTTGAATTATATCTGTCTGACTCGGCTAAATCAAGGCGCAAGAATAATTACGCAAGATGACTCGTACCTTTAGAGTAGTTTTAGCGTGGATTTTCGAAAAGTTAAAAAGTAGACTTTTAAAAACCTGGACAATCAGATCACATAAAAATATCAGTTAAACTTAGAGTTTTCGTCAGAATTGACATTAATCTGCATCGCTTTGATCATCATCATAAGTTCGTTCCTTTGGCGCTTTAACGGTTCGATTTCTGCTTCCAAAGAAGCAATATTTTCAGCTACCGTGCCTTTAGAATCGTTCATTTTTTTCAGCATATGCAAACGGTTTTCGATTTGTTTCTTATGATCTTTAATTTGGTGCATTAACGGGGTCAGCACACTACCACTCCAGGTTACTGCATCGGAATGAGCTTGCCTCAGGATGTTACGGGCCTTGGCAATCAAAGTGCTATATAAGCGATTGATAACCACACTCTGTTCAGTCATTGTAGTTTTGGCGCTAACACGGAATGCTTCGCCTTCCTCAAATACCTGCTCTAATTCGAATTGGTATTGCTTTATAGAGAAAAGCTGGGGCTCGATTTCTTTAAAACCATATTCATCATGGAATTTTTTGTGGATAGCTTTCACCAACCGTCGGGTTTCATTAGTAATATCCACGGAGTCCTGCAACAAATCACGCAAATCGTCAAACAATTTACGGATATTTTGTTTCATTCCGTAAGTTGTCAGACTTTTTGTCATGTCATGTTTGGTATTTTTAATAATAGTGTCGATCCTTTCTTTTGAAAAAGAATCTATCAACATTTTAGCCTGAACATTAAAGACTCTCCGGCTTGCCTGAAAATTTTCGATATTCGACATGTACAGGTTTTGCCGGTCGCGGGTTTCCGCCATTAACTTACCGGTCATATCCTGATTTTGAAAATCGATTTTCTTGAATTCTTCAAGTTGAGCCAAACCATTCGATAAAGAGGATTCGGTCAAATTTAACGATTCACTTACCAAAAAGCCAATATCCCTGGTAACAGACTCCATCAATATGGTTCGCCGCTGTTTAACAATATCCTCAGCCAAGTAATTTTCCAACGGCGCTAAACGGCTCCTTTGAAACAAAGCATTGTCATCCCGCACTTTGGCCAATAACGCTTGCTTGGCGGACACCGGAAAAATCGCCGACTCATCAACCTTAAGGGTTGTCGCGGAAGTTTTTACTTGGGATTTAATAGAATCATGGTAACCAGATTCCCCAGCCAAATCATCCCACATGGCGTCGATTTTATTCATAACGACTGCCAAACCACGTTTGTTACCACCTCTAGCATTACAAACGTGGTTGCGCCACATATCCATATCACTTTTAGTTACGCCAGTATCTGCAGCTATAACAAAAACGATAGCCTGGGCACTGGGCAACATACTCAAGGTCAACTCAGGCTCTGCACCTAATGCATTTAAACCTGGCGTATCAAGTATGGTTAAACCCTCTTTCAGTAAAGGATGCGGAAAACTGATAACAGCATGACGCCAGCAAGGAATTTCGACAGTTTCAGGGTTAACAATGCCTTGTTCGGCAGCTTCCCGTTCGTTCCATAAACCGAGTTTCTCGGCAATATCCCGATTGACTTTTTTAGTGGCGATTAGCTCTTTGAAAGCCTCTTGCATTTGGCTAGGCGAATTACAATCTAAATCGATTTTTTTCCACCGCTCGTGACGAGCTTTGAATTCAGACATTGACATATCTTCAAGGCGGCTTTCAATCTCAAGCAAACGAATATAGCTACCGCCTTGCTCGTCATGAAAAAGCTCGGTCGGCGACATAGTTGTACGCCCCGGCGAAGACGGCAGCAATCTAACACCAGTTTCGGCAAAAAACAAAGCATTAATCAGCTCGGTTTTACCGCGCGAAAACTCTGCAACGAAGGCCAATGTTATTCGATCTGATTGCAAACCTTCCAGCACGTTAAGTATAGTGTTATTGCTGTGGGGATCGTTGACATCATAGCGCTTTCGCCATTGATGGTACATTTCAATACCCTCAATCAACTTTGCTCGCCACAGCGAGTATTCGTGCATTTGCTCTTTGAATTCCATATTACTCATGGCAAGCCTTTTGTTACCGACATCGTGGTGTTAGTAATGTATAAAATTTCAGACGAAATATTTCCCGATAATTGTAGACCATATATCAGTAACTGTTACGCCAATACCCTTATTTTGTGATTTTAGTATCAAGAAACACCATACCTCTGGCGATAAACTGATATTGCCTCTGCTTGCGCACTTTCGTGTTTCTCGATATAACAAATAATATCCGCCAAAGTGATAATCGATACAACCGGAATTTTATAATACTCGATAATGTCCTGAATAGCGGAACGCCCGGTTTCGGCTTTTTCCTGCCTGTCCAAAGCAATCAAAACGCCTGCGGGTATTGCGCCAGCCCGGCTTATAACTTCAACCGACTCGCGCACCGAAGTTCCTGCCGTTATCACATCGTCGACGATCAATACTCGCCCCTCAAGTTTAGCACCAACAGTGTCTCCACCCTCACCATGGTCTTTGGCTTCCTTGCGGTTGAACACAAAAGGAATATCTTTAGCCGCTAGTTGCGCATAAGCAATTGATACCGTTGCAACCAGAGGAATACCTTTATATGCTGGACCATAAAGAATATCGACCTTCAACTCGGATTGCAGCAATGCTTGGGCATAAAATTCACCTAGCTTCCCAAGTTTAGCGCCCGTATTAAACAAGCCGGTATTTAAAAAATAAGGGCTAATACGACCAGATTTTAGGCGAAACTGACCAAACTTAAGTACGCCGCAACTCAGCGCATAAGAAATAAAGTCTGATTTATAGTCAAGCATTATGAATTAGATACGTAAATTTAGTAATCTTAATTATAACTTAACTTTCGCTTAACATGGGTTTAATAAAGCCTTAACACACTGCTGCAGACAATTTCAGCTTATCGGCTAAATAAGCCCATAATTGTGGATGAAGTGTAGTATAAAAATACCCTCATATCAGTTAATAGGGTTATTCTGCCTCGTCTGACTCCTAATATGTTATCCACACTTTCATGAATATTTACAAACATCAGCCCGAACCCATAACTACTTTACCGACGGGAATCCCTTATATAATTGCTAATGAAGCGGCCGAGCGTTTCAGTTATTACGGGATGCGGGCAATTCTGGTGGTATTCATGACCCAGTACCTGACTAACTCATTAGGTGAAACCGCCGTCTTGTCTGAGCAAGAAGCCCAAGGCTATTTCCACTTATTTGTCTCGGCAGTTTATTTTATGCCAGTGCTTGGTGCCTTTATTTCCGACGGATTATTGGGCAAATACAAAACTATTATTCTGTTGTCACTGGTTTACTGCCTCGGCCATTTTGCTTTGGCACTCGATAGTACTCGAATGGGCTTATTATTCGGGCAAAGCCTAATTGCTATTGGCGCAGGTGGGATTAAACCTTGCGTATCGGCACATGTCGGCGACCAATTCGGCGACCATAATCGCCACTTGTTAGGTGTAGTCTTCAGTTGGTTTTATTTCTCCATCAATCTGGGCGCCTTCGCCGCCATGTTGGTTATACCTTGGCTACTTGAACATTACGGCCCAGCCTGGGCATTTGGCATCCCCGGATTGTTAATGTTCGCCGCCACTGTGATTTTTTGGTCGGGGCGTTACAAATTTGTACATATTCAACCAACGGGTATGGGCTTCATTAAGCAGTTATTTAGCCGCTTAGGATGGGACAACTTGACTAAGCTAGCTTCAATTTATGTCTTCGTCGCCATTTTTTGGGCTTTATTCGAGCAAATTGGCTCATCTTGGGTTTTACAAGCAGGCAAAATGGATCGGGTTATATTTGGGGCTGAACTTTTACCGTCGCAAATCCAGGCGGCCAACCCATTGCTTATTATGATATTAACCCCCTTGTTCACCTATCACCTTTATCCGCGCTTAAACAAGTTCTTTCCCTTAACGGAGCTTAGAAAAATAACCATAGGCTTATTTTTGACCGCGCTTGCTTTTACCATCCCCAGCCTTATTCAAATGCAATTAGACTTGGGACACTCTCCACACATTGTTTGGCAACTGCTCGCTTACGTCATTCTTACGTCCGCCGAGGTCATGATTTCGATAACCTGCCTGGAGTTTTCTTATCGACAAGCACCACAACGCATGAAATCGTTTATTATGGCTTTTTACTTATTATCAGTATCTGCTGGCAATTTATTAACAGGGGGGATTAATTTTTTTATTCATAACCCGGATGGCACTAGTAAATTAGCGGGTGCCAGTTATTTCTGGTTTTTTACCATGTTAATGTTAATTACAGCATCATTATTTGTGCACATCAGCTCAAATTTTGAAGATACAAGAGATTTTCAGCCCTGAATCCATTTAGATTTCTTATATACTTTGAAACTGTTGAAATTTTATTTATTGAATAGAGGTAAACCATGAGATTTTTTCTACTTACCCTTGGCCTAGCTGTTTCCACGCAGTTATCTGCTGGAGTCTATAAATGTATCGATACAAGTGGCAACAAAATTTACAGGTCACAACCTTGCGCCGTTGACCAAAGCAAAGCTGAACTAAACTTAAAAACCGGCGACTCGAAAGATTTGGACGCTATCGAAAAACAAAAAACGCTATCAGAACAGGAACAAGCGGCAAAAGATGCAGAGAAAATTCAACAAGAACAAGAAATCCTGAAAAAACAGCAAGACCTAAAACAAAGCGCCATTAATGAAAACGCCAAAAATCAGTTTTTGGTTAAAAATAATCCGAAAACATTCTCAGCTTTCGCAATTCCGCCTTATAACCCGGACAATCTGCCGCCATTAATTAAAAAATTCGAAAACAGGCTTGCAGATATTGAACGTATGAGACGTGAAGCTGCCGAAAAAACGCTAGCTACCGGTGAATGCGGGCGCGTTGAATCTGTCGAGCTGAACCAAAAAAGCACACGTGATTCCTTGGTTATTCTAGTTGATTGCAGCACCTCAAAAAAATTCTACATCAATGAGCAAGAGTTGGCACACTAACAGTTATGATTGAAGCCAAAACTATTTTAATTACCGGCTGCTCTAGCGGTATTGGTTATGCCGCAGCGCGAGATTTAAAAAGTCGCGGGCACAAAGTGATTGCCAGCGCCAGAAAAGCAGATGATGTAACGCGCCTTCAACAAGAAGGCTTTACCGCCATCCAACTTAATTTAGCAGATAGTATAAGTATCAAACAAGCTGTGGCCGAAGCATTGTCTTTAGCCGATAATAAAATCGATGCATTATTTAATAATGGCGCTTTCGGCCAACCAGGCGCTGTTGAAGATTTAAGCCGCGACGTATTGCGGTTCCAATTTGAAACTAACTTGTTTGGCACACATGAATTAACCAACCTACTAATCCCAGTCATGCGCCAACAAGGCCACGGCCGTATCATTTATAACAGTTCGGTGCTGGGCTTAGTCGCCATGCCTTTTCGCGGCGCGTATAACGCCAGCAAATATGCCCTGGAAGGCTTGGCCGATACTTTACGATTAGAGTTACACGGCAGCGGCATTAACGTGTCATTGATAGAACCCGGTCCAATTCTTACCCATTTCAGGCAAAACTCCTTTGCCCTATACCAAGAAAATATCGTTGCCGAGCAGAGTTTTCACAAACAAATGTATTCGGCAATGGAACAACGCCTGCAAAAAGAAGGTGTTGCAGTGCCGTTTACTTTGCCTGCTGAAGCCGTAGTCGCTAAAGTAATTCACGCCATCGAATCACCCCATCCTAAAATCCGTTATTACGTGACCTTTCCCACCTATTTATTTGGATTCCTCAAGCGTCTGCTGCCAGCTGCTTGGCTAGATAATCTACTAAGACGAGTCTAATACTTTGCAACTAGAAGAAACATTAATTAACTGCCCTTATTGTGGGGAACCGATTGAGGTCTTGATCGACGAATCGTCGGGACAACAAAGTTATTACGAAGATTGCTCGGTATGCTGCGCACCAATCCTATTTATCTTGTCCGAAGATAATTGTGGAACAATCCGGTTAGACATCAAGCGGGATGATGAATAACGGGTTATAAAAATTTCAATATTTTTTAACCCTGTTTTTAACGTTGCGGCCAGATTGAAAAATTTACTTTGTATTTGGCGCGTCACTCTAGGCTAAAGCCAATTCTTGTTATATCATGTAATATCGAATCAATAATAAAATACATATAATCTCGTTATCATTGGGGAAAACTATGAAAACTACTTCGTCCCATGTCTTGAACATGATTTTCATGTTAGTAATGGTCTACAGCGGTTTGAATTCTGCTTGGGCGATAAATCCTGATTTCGAGCAGGTCAAAAAAAACTATTACGACACCCATCCAGGTAAGGGCAGCCATGGCCAGCATTGGCAACCTATTGCCATCCAAAGCTATTGGAACCCCAAAGATTTCTACAAGCCGCCTCAAACAGTCCAAGGCGAATTTACCCAAGAGAATTGCGTAGGCTGTCATGAAGCCGCCACACCAGGCGCATTTCATGCATGGAAAAAAAGCGTGCATAGCAATCTTAACGCAATCCGTAATATTCCAGACAGCGATGTCCGCGCTTATAAAAAAATAAAACTTGCTGAGATTGAAAATAACCTGTCCAATCTCGGTTTACTGGAAAAAGGCAAGCTACTTGAACAAGTCGGTTGTATTGATTGCCACGGCGGTATGGGCAAACAAACGCTCGACCACGCTAAAAACTTAATCATGCCAGACCGCGCCGCCTGCGGAACTTGTCACCAAGGCGAATTTGCCGAAGCGGAAGACGAGAAAAACCAGGAATGGCCGCAAAAGCAATGGGATAAAGGCCACCCTTCCCATGCCACGGATTGGCAAGCCAATGTTGAAAATGCCATTTGGGCAGGGATGCCTGAACGTGAAGTCGCCCAAGGTTGCGATATGTGCCACTACCAACAGAATAAATGTGATGGTTGTCATACTCGCCATACCTTTTCAGTCGCTGAAGCTCGTAAGCCAGAAGCCTGCGCGACTTGTCACAACGGCGCGGATCACAACGAGTTTGAAAACTTCATGCTCTCCAAACATGGCACGCAATTCTTAACCCAAGGCAAAACAGATTGGAACTTTGAAGTCCCACTTAAAGATGCCATTACCAAAGGCGGTTATACCGCACCAACATGCCAATTGTGTCATTTTGAATATCACGGCGAATATTCTCACAATTTAGTGCGGAAAGTGCGTTGGGCGTTCAACCCCACCCCAGCTATCGCCGACAACTTAAAGCATCCCTGGTTTGAGGATCGTAAAAAAGCGTGGATACAAACGTGCACACTTTGCCATTCAGAAAGCTTTGCCACTGCTTATTTAGATACGGCGGACAAAGGCACTATCCAAGGATTAAAGGTTGAACAAGATGCCAAAAAGGTTATCAATGAATTGTTCAAAGATGGCTTATTGATTGGTCAAGACAGCAACCGTCCTGCACCACCGAAACCGGAAAAAGATGCCGCTGGCGGATTCTTCCAATTGTTCTGGGCGAAAGGCAACAATCCCAGCCATGTCGAACGGGTTTATGCCGACATGTGGGAGCATGATCTTATCAAGCATTACAAAGGTATTTTCCATGCGAATCCCGGCGGCTTCACATATACCGAAGGCTGGTCTAACTTGATGCGGGATTATGCGGAAATCATGGATGAAGATACCCGTTTACGCGAAGCCGCCAAAAATAAGACGGCTAATCAAGCAAAACCAGCCATGACAGAAAGCAAATCAGACGCCAGTAATTTGCTGGTCGGCGTATTGCTGGTTCTGGCAGGGCTATTCATCGGTTATCTGGTCTTAAAACCTAAACAAGACGAATCGTAATTAGGTGATAAAAAATTCTGACCGGCGCTTTAAACGGGCTTTATTGCTGACATTTAGCAGCGTACTGCTGATAACAGGCGGTACGCTGCTGTGGCAGCAGGTTAAGCTGCCCACAAATGATATAGCTGCAGCCACTGACCTTAACACTATTGTTGTTACCCAATCCAAAGTCCAGGCAAACGAAATAAAAGCCGCATTTCACCAAGATTCATTGGTGCGGCTTGGTTTCCAGCAAAACGGCAAGGACGTTTTCAGCTTATTGCTTGCCACGTATAAGGATCACAATAAACAACTTCATAACGCCCTCGTTTTTCCTAAAAACCCACAAGAATCTATCTTGTTACCTAGCCCAATTGGCCAAAGACAGTCAGTATGGGAAACAACTGCCAAAACCATTACCGAAAAGGCTCCAAAAGATGCTTTGTTCTTAAGTTGGTGGGACGATGGGCAGAGAATCAATTTTTTAAGCGGAAAAGATACTTGGTTAAGCAAACCCGCATTACCTACGTTTAATAGCCCGTTATGGAAAAACTTGCAGCCCAATCTGGTATTGGCATCTAGCCAAGAACGGGAAAGCTTAAGCAAAATGGCTCGCTGGTTAACTATGGATAGCGAGCAAGCATTAAAAGAAATCGGTGAGTTTTTCGGTAAATCAAGACCCATCTACCTTCTGGTAAACAACGATTTACTGATGCGGTTGGCTGAATTTGTTGATTACGGCGGCACACCGTTAGCTGTAAATTCAATCATGGTGCCGGTCAGTGATAATCTGCATAATGACATCAGCCGTATTAAACGCTTGGTGCAAGAAGAGGGTGATGGCAATTATCTCGTCCAAAAGGAAGGGCTTTCCTACCATATTTGGTATACCCCAAAGCTTGTGGGCACAGAAAAAAATTCATTATTGGTGCGGTTATTGCCGTTTGTCGACTCCTTAAAGCAACTTCCCGACAACCTGGAGGCGGTTTATCTAAGTTCGTGGGGCAATTACCTATCGATTTACAAACTTAATATTAAAAGATAAGGCTACGTCACAAAATATCGCTAAGCTCTTAATATTACTCTAACAAACTCTGTGATAAGCTTTAACCATAAGAAATCACTCCGGAGTTAACTCGGTGAAAACACTATTTTTAAAATCCTCTTTTGGCTTAACGACTGCTTTATGCACGGTGTTAACAATTAGTCCCACAGTGAATGCGGCAGATTCGCTTATTAAAGAAAAACCACACAACATCTACCATGTGATTAAAGCCAAAACTTTAGCAGAGGCGACTGATCAAATCGCAAACCGTAGTGGTATCAGCTTTAAGATCAACGCTACCAACCAAAACGATGTGGTCAACAGAAAATTAGCGGCAGATGATTGGAAAACAGCGCTAGGTCAACTCCTACAAGGCTATAACTACACAACAACGTTAGACAATGGTGCAATAAAAACTGTCATAATCACTGGTCTTAACGGTAGTGGGCAATCTAATGCTGCTGATGTCGTCTTTGTCCAACCTCATGGCACAGATCATCTTCCTGAGATTTACAAGGACTTTAAAACTGGCTCGGTAATGCCGGTTAACTTACCCTTGGCTAAACTAAATGCAGTTCCGGTCGGTAAAAAGCTGACGTTGGACTTGCCAATTGGTCAGTATCAAATTAACCATGACGATTTTGTAAAGCATGCTGATGGCTCATCAACGTGGATGGGTTATCTGGATGATGAAGGCAAGGGTTATCGCGTTTACTTATCAGAAGGTGAAACAGGGCTTATGGGTAATGTTTATACGCCGGACGGTGTTTACAACATTGAAACAGTGGATGGGCAAACCTTCCTAGTAGACTTGGAGCATTCAGGTTTGCAAACAGCGGGTTATGATAACGACCAAGCCGAGGCTACACATGGTAGCCAACCATTTTTTATTTTTCCCAGCAACATTAGTGAGCCTAATATTGATACAGCAGCCGCTACCATTAGCTCAGGGACGACAACGACAATCACAAGTACTTCAGCTACTTGCCCGACCAATGTCCCTGTTGTAGATTTGATGGTTGTTTACACGACGGCTAAACAAACAGCTAGCTACGCCAAGCAACGGATAAAATATTTGGTCGACATCAGTAACCAAGCCTACAGAGACTCAAAGATCAATATGTGCTTACGCCTGGTTCATACCAGGCCAACAAAGTATATAGACAGCAATAGCAACAGCAAAGCACTTGAAGATTTGGCGAACGATAGAGGTGTATTCGCCGGCACAGCTGCGGCACGCACGCAATACGGTGCTGATTTAGTGATGCTCTTTCGGCCTTTGTACGCAAAAACGTCTGGAGGTTGTGGCGTGACCTATGTCAATTTCTTTAATGGTACTTCAGCTAATGCAAAATTCGGCTATGGCACAATAAGTGATGGCAACTCAAAAGATTCGAGCTCTAATAGTTATTGTGATGCCAGTACCTTTGCCCATGAAATTGGCCATAGCTTAGGGAATGTGCATGACCGCGAATATAGCAACTTTGCTGGAAGGTTTTCCGACTCTTATGCTTACGGCATAGCTGGCAAATTCGGCACGATTATGAGTTACAAATCGCCTAGCTTAATGTTATTTTCAACACCTAAATTAGCTACCCAATGTAAAGGGGGACCGTGCGGTTATGCTGGATCTTCCGATCAATCAAAAACTATCAATACCACTGCACCTGTCGTCGCTAGCTTTAAACCCAAAAAGGTGTTAACTCCAGTTATTCAATAATCCGCTTATATCAATTAGCTCGCACAATATATATTCTGCGAGCTAATGTTAAGCCCCCATAATTAAGCTAGCTGAAAACTAATAAAAATCTACGCCAGCTTTACATGCTCAACCGAACCCCAATCCAACCCGCACGCGGCGCACCTGGCGAGACAAATCGTCCATCATCAAATCCTGGCAACACTTCGTTTGCCACGCCAAAAACACCAAAGCTGTTGTAATTGGTATCGAAGATATTATCCAGTTTGCCAAACAAGGTGAAGTTCTTTGTGACCTTATATTCAGCCGTCGCATTAAATAACCAATAGCCCGACAATTTGGGCCTAAGGTTAGCTTCATCACCCCTGAATACCTTATTCCCGCTATAAGTGCCATTTATCCCCAGCGATAGCTTTTGCCATAGATCGACACCGATGGAAGCCTTAAAAATATGCTCAGGAATTCCGGGGATTCTGTCGCCATTGCCTACAGTGGCACGAATAGGATCACCATTGGCATCCACAGCAGTAGGGTGTTGAATATCGAAGCGATCCTGAAACCGGGCGTTTAAGTAAGTGTAGTTGGTGGAAAAATGCCAATCGTCAATGCTACTGAACAATTGCGGAATATTCGCCGTTGTACCCGCTTCTATCCCGTAACGGCGGGTTTGCCCGACATTACTAAAAAAGCCCTCGGACAAACTGTCACCACCGCGATTAAAAATAATATCGTCGTTATTGATGGTATGAAAGAAGCCCAGATTCCATTTCAAATCGCCGTCATGGGGTATATAGTGGTTTAGGTCACCCCTAACGCCAGTCTCCCAGGTTTTGGCAACGACTTGTTGTAAGTGCGGGTCAGCCAGAAAAGCATTTGGCAAGCGACAAGGCGCTTCAGGATCGGCGCAGCTTAATTCCATGGGTGTTGGTATGCGTGAGGATTCGCTGTAGCTGGCATACACATTCAAATTATCCAAGGCTTGGTAAGTTAACCCTGCCGATGGGTTTAATCTTTCGTACGTATGCGAGCCATTCAGGTTTTTTGTAAGATCGTTAATATACTGATCTTCCATATTGATATGGCTATAGTTATAACGTCCTCCAATAGTTGCCGTAAGCTTATCGGTAATTGAAAAACTGTCTGTCAAAAATACTCCTACCGTTGACGTATTGGTGTGCAAGCGGGTTTTGGATGCATCCACAAAAATACCGCTGCCTACTGTGCCCCGGTCATCGGTCAGTCTTGCCAGCTCAGTATCCGAAGCAAAATGCACATTGGCATTGTCGTAACTGACACCAACGACTAAATTATTCTGATGTTTAAATAAATCCTGGTTGAAGGTCGCTTGTAAAGTGCCGCCACGACTACGCATTTGGGTCGCACTGGTGTTATTGGTTGCGCCCTCGACACTATCACTCGATTGAATCAGATTACCATTGATATCTTTAGCTACTTCGCCTGCATCATTACACAACAATAAGGCTTCATCTTCTGGAGTTGAGGGATCGTCAGCGCAGCCGTCAAAATCACTGTCATCGCCATTGAAGGTCTTGATCCGATTTTGGCGAAAATAGGCATTACCGCTTAGTTGAATGTCATTGGTCAGGTCATAGTTTCCTTCCAACTCCGAGAAAAACATTCGGGTGACTGTTTGGTCGGGATGGGTGAAAACCGCTTTTCGGTCGAGTGCTTGCAGTTGCATCGGTGCTGCGCCATTTCCTTTTAGCCTGTTGTCATTACCGCCCAACGTTAAATCCAAAGAGCCTTTATCACCACGCCAACTTAACGTGCCAAAGGCTTGGTCAGCTTTGCTGGGTGAGAAAGGTCGCCAGCCATTTTCCTCGAAGTGATGCAAATCCAGAAAATAGCCCCAGGTGCCATTATTCCAACCCGTGGTCAGTTCCTCAGAGTGCCTGTCCCATGAGCCACCGTATACTTCAAACTGATGGTGCGGTGCAGAAAACCCGGTTTTGGTCTTGACCGAAATAGAACCACCCAAGCTGTTCAAACCATAAACAGGATTGGAACCGGGATATAAGGCCATGCTATCAATCGCACCTTGCGGGATTAAATCCCAATTGACGCTATCGCCAAATGGTTCGTTAAAACGGACGCCGTTCACGTAGGTCGATAAACCTTGCGGCAAACCTAACAAGGGCGAGGCCACAAAACCGCGGTAATAAATATCCGGTTGCAAGGGATTACTTTGAGCTTCGTTGACGCTTACGCTACCCAGATAGCGGTTGATATAATCAGACAGGGAAATCGTCTGCGCTTTTTTCATTTGGTCGGCATTCACCGTTTGCACATTGGCCGGTATTTTATCGGCAGAAACACCGCTACCTTGTAATGGTGTTACTCCAATAACTTCAACAGCTTCAAATTCAATTGCATCGTGTTCTGCCGCTAATAGCCCGCTGTTAACAAAAACAAAGAATAGCGCGGGAAATAATGTGTGTGCGTTCGCTTTCATACTCATCAAAACAGCAAAATGTAAGCAGTCTAGTCAAAACATTTAAAGATAAAAACGCTTGTGGTAAAAAAAGGAAAATTTCCTGATTTGCATAGCAATTTGCCGCACGTCATCAAATGCTGAATCGCCACTAGAATCTTGAAATTTTTCAATTTCACCCCCATGTTAGTAACAACTTAAACATAATCATGAGGTATCCCATGCGAATGGACAAACTGACTAGCAAATTTCAGGCAGCGTTAGCCGATGCGCAAAGTTTGGCGCTGGGTAAAGATCACCAGTTTATTGAGCCGGCGCATTTAATGCTTGCCTTGCTAGATCAAGAAGGTGGCAGCATTAAGCCTTTGCTGTCGCAAATAGGTGTAAACCCGTCTGCTTTAAAAAGTGAGTTGACTAAAGAACTTACGCGAATTGCAACAGTAACGGGATCCGGCGGAGATGTACAAATTTCCAGCAGCTTGGCAAGATTGTTTAATCTTACCGATAAGCTTGCACAAAAGCGCAACGACCAGTTCATTTCAAGTGAATTGTTCTTATTGGCAGCGTTAGAAGAAAAAGGTTTTTTGCAGGATTTGTTCAATAAATTAGGCATTAACAAGCAATCAGTAGAAAAAGCCATAGATGCTATGCGCGGTGGTCAGGCGGTGGATGACCCTAATGCCGAAGACCAACGTCAAGCCTTAAAAAAATACACCGTTGATCTTACCGAGCGTGCTGAAGCAGGCAAACTAGATCCTGTCATTGGCAGGGATGATGAAATACGCCGCACCATTCAGGTATTGCAACGCCGTACTAAAAATAACCCGGTACTCATCGGCGAGCCGGGCGTGGGTAAAACAGCGATTGTTGAAGGGCTTGCACAACGGATCGTTAATGGTGAAGTTCCGGAAGGTATGAAACATAAGAAGGTGTTAGCACTGGATATGGCGGCATTGATTGCTGGAGCCAAATTTCGTGGCGAGTTTGAAGAACGACTGAAAGCCGTGCTGAATGATCTCGCCAAGCAGGAAGGTCAGGTCATCTTATTTATTGATGAGCTGCATACCATGGTCGGCGCAGGCAAAGCCGAAGGAGCGATGGACGCGGGTAACATGCTTAAACCAGCCCTGGCACGAGGTGAACTGCATTGCGTAGGTGCGACCACATTGGATGAGTACCGTAAATATGTTGAAAAAGATGCTGCTTTAGAGCGCCGTTTCCAGAAAGTTTTAGTCGATCAGCCTTCGGTAGAAGATACCATTGCTATTTTGCGCGGCTTAAAGGAAAAATACGAAGTGCATCATGGCGTAGATATTACCGATCCTGCAATTGTTGCGGCGGCGACTTTGTCTTACCGTTATATTGCCGATCGGCAATTGCCGGATAAAGCAATAGATTTGATTGACGAAGCAGCCAGTCGTATCCGCATGGAAATGGACTCTAAACCGGAGGAAATGGATAAGTTGTACCGCCGTTTGATTCAATTGAAAATCGAACAGGTTGCGCTAAAAAAAGAATCTGATGCCGCCTCCAAGAAGCGCTTGATCATGCTGGAAGAAGATATTAGCGATCTGGAAAAAGAATATTCTGATCTGGAAGAAATCTGGAAGTCCGAAAAAGCCTCCTTGCAAGGTTCAGCGTCCATCAAGGAAAAACTTGAACATGCGAGAACTGAATTGGAGGCCGCCAGCCGTGCCAATGACTTGGCGCGCATGTCTGAATTGCAGTATGGGATTATCCCTGCCTTGGAAAAGCAATTGCAATCGGATGAGCCTGCGGAAGAGCAAAAAATGACTTTACTCCGCAACAAGGTCACCGAAGAAGAAATTGCCGAAGTGGTTTCAAAATGGACAGGCATCCCAGTTTCCAAAATGCTCGAAGGCGAACGGGAAAAGCTGTTGCACATGGAAGAAGCACTTAGCAAACGGGTCGTCGGGCAGGAGGAAGCATTGAAAGCAGTTAGTAACGCCATCCGCCGTTCTCGGGCAGGCTTATCCGACCCAAACCGTCCTAATGGCTCGTTCCTGTTCTTGGGGCCAACTGGGGTGGGTAAAACCGAGTTGTGCAAAACACTGGCGGAATTTTTATTCGACACAACCGATGCGATGGTACGCATCGACATGTCTGAATTCATGGAAAAGCATTCGGTCGCCCGTTTGATTGGCGCACCTCCTGGCTACGTCGGGTATGAAGAAGGCGGTTACCTGACCGAACTGGTCAGGCGTAAACCATATTCCGTGATCCTTATGGACGAGATTGAAAAGGCGCATCCTGATGTCTTCAACGTCTTATTGCAGGTGCTGGATGATGGCCGCTTGACCGACGGGCAAGGCCGGACAGTGGATTTCAGGAACACCGTTATCGTAATGACTTCAAACCTGGGTTCCGACATCATCCAGGAAATGTCAGGAGAGGAAAATTACGCCGCAATGAAAGCGGCGGTGATGGAAATTGTTGGGACTCGTTTCCGACCTGAGTTTATTAACCGGATAGATGAGGCGGTCGTGTTTCATCCATTAGGCCGAGCGCAGATTCGGACGATTTCGAAGATTCAGATCGAACATTTGCACAAACGCTTGCAAGACCGCGAAATAGGTTTCGATATTTCTGATGAAGCTTTGGATTTATTAGGTGAAGCAGGTTTTGACCCAGTTTACGGGGCAAGGCCGAT
This sequence comes from Methyloglobulus sp., assembly GCA_965247625.1. Classification (GTDB taxonomy): domain Bacteria; phylum Pseudomonadota; class Gammaproteobacteria; order Methylococcales; family Methylomonadaceae; genus Methyloglobulus. The sequence goes on from CBDFHL010000003.1 coordinate 208,694, forward strand.
GAAACGTGCAATACAGCAACAACTAGAAAACCCCTTAGCGCAGGAAATCCTGGCAGGTAATTTCCAAGCTGGTGATGTCATCAAGGTGATCGTTAAAAATGATGCATTGCAATTCAATAAAAATTAACTGAACCCAACGAGAGGAAGGCTAACTCCCTTTCTCTTGTTTATTGGGCTTTATCTAAAACTGCCAAATAATTTTCTGCTGCTTTAATATGACCTTGTTGTTTTTCAATTGTCATCTTATCAAAGTTATTTATTAGCATACCCAGCCGTGGGTTAGTTAAGAAAAAATCCCTATGGACGTGCATAAAGCGCCAAAATAGCCCATCCCAAATGGTTTGCCAATCGCCTTTGGCAAAATCACCCATTTTCAATAAATAATTACTGCCACTAATGTAAGGTTTGGTCGCCATCAATCCGCCGTCAGCAAATTGGCTCATACCATAAACATTCGGCACCATCACCCAATCGTAAGCATCAATAAACAACGTCATAAACCAACGATAAACATCATCCGGATCGAACTCACAGAGCAGCATAAAATTCCCTAACACCATCAGCCGCTCTATATGATGACAATAGCCAGTCCGCAATACTTTTTTGACAACACCGTCGAAAGGCTCAATACCTGTTGTGCCCAGCCAAAACGGTTCGGGGATTTTACGGTGAAATTGCCAAAAATTTCGGTTTCTTTCCTGTGTTCCAGCAAACTCATAAACGCCTCGGATAAACTCGCGCCAGCCAATAATTTGGCGGATAAAGCCTTCAAGTGAATTAATAGGAACAGAGTTGCTTTCGGCAAATGCAAAGGTTGCATCAATAACTTGCTTGGGTGTAAGCAAACCGACATTAAGCATGGGTGTCAAAACGCTGTGATGCAAAATATGCGCTTTAGTCACTAAAGCATCTTCATAAGCCCCAAACTCCGTAAAACGATATTGTAAAAACTGATTTAACCAAACTTTGCTTTCATCATAGGTCGTCGGATAGATGAACTCAGTACTAAGTTCACCATAATTTGCAGTGAAATTTACGTTCACATAGGCGTATGCTTCTTTTAAAAAATGGTTTTGTTCTGGGAATTGGATGACTGGCGGCGTTTTTGATTTTGGATATTTCAATCGATTTGCTGCATCAAACGTCCATTTCCCGCCTACCGGTTTTAGCTTATCATCGAGCAGAATTTGCCGATTTTTGCGTTGTTGAATATAGAAGTCGGTTTGAAAATAGGGCGTTCGCTTTTGGAAATAAGAGGTCAGCTCGGTTTTTGAATTGATGAAAAGTGCCGTTTGGTATTTGACTATTTTTATTTGGTTGACAGCCTTTTCAATACGCTTTTCTATCCAATTATCGGTAACTTCGCATATATGAATTTCAGCTACACCTTGTTCGATAAGCCGTGCTATCAACTTTCTTATATCTGCGGTTTCCTCATTAGCCTCAATATAAGTGACCTTAATACCTTTTGTTTCCAGAAAGGCCTGATAAAACTTCATCGAAGCTCGGTGAAATGAAAGCTTTTGCCGATGGAAAGGGTATTGTTTGAAAAATAACCATTCCTCGATCAAATAAACATGGCATCCAGAACAAACGGCAGGATGATTTTCGAATAGCTGATGAGGAAAAATTAAGGTAACCGATTTCACTTTTGAATTTTTTCAGTCACGATTCAAGGAGCCTTTCTAGCAAACGAAAATCCAAACTTACCCACCGATTTGGTTTTTTACAAAAAAACTTGCAGGAGAAAAATGCGATTTTTACTCTACCTGTGACATATAAGGAAAATATCGGCCAAAGCCAAAACATCTAACCATTGAAAATCACTTTAAGTTTTCTAAACTTTGGGATCCGATATAAAAAAGGGGCTTACGCCCCTTTTTTTTCATAAAACCTAAACGGGTTACTTTGAGCCACTTTCTTTTTTAACCAACAGGTCGATAACATCGATCATTTTTTCTTGGGTTCCGGCTAATGTGCCGTTGGTTTTGTACTTTCCATTTACGATTATAGAAGGAACACCTGTAAGCCCATATTTAGCAGCGAGGGCAGGTGCCTGGCGCATTTTTGAATCAATCATGAAAGAATTAAAGGTTTCATGGAAATCCGCTTCTTTAACACCATGTGCAACAAAGAATTTGGCAAGTTGGTCTTCGGTTTCAAGCTCTTCTTTTTTATTCTGAATAGCGTCAAATAAATCGTCATGAACTTTATCAACTACACCTAGAGCTTCAGCTACGAAATAAGCTTTCGCATGTTTGCCCCATTGCTCGCTGAATACGGCCGGAATACGAATAAAGTCGACGTTTGCGGGTTTACTTTTCAACCATTTAGCTAATGAAGGTTCAAAGCTGTAGCAATGCGGACAGCCGTACCAGAAAAACTCAATAACTTCGATTTTAGCTGGGTTGGCGGTAGGTTGCGCGGGGGTTATGGCTTCATAACCCGGTTGATCTTCAGCCACAACTAACCCTGAAAAAATAAACAAACATGAAAACGCAGCTATTGCGGCAAGCTTTTTTAACATTGGTTTCTCCAAAATTTATTTCAATGTCGAAATATAGTATGAAACGGCCTTAATTTCAGCATCAGACATTTTTCTTGCGATCATGTGCATCATATTTTCAGAGTTATTACTACGCGCGCCAGATTTAAAATCACTTAGCGATTTAATAAGGTAATCGGCGTGCTGGGCATTTAAGGCAGGAAATTTTGCTGGCCTATTGCCTTCACCGGACGGTCCATGGCAAGCGATACATGCCGATACTTCTGTGGCAAGATTGCCATTGCGGTAAATATTGCTTCCTTTAGCCAATAAAGTTGGCATGGTTTCTTTTGCAGATTTATCAGCAGCAGGTGCATCGTCTTCATCATCAGGAGGGAGCGATGGCGCTGGATTTGCGGTGATTTTTTGTTCCGCATAGTATGCGGCAATATCCGCCATATCTGAGTCGGATAAGGCCATAGCCATCGGTGCCATCACTGGATTATTACGTGCGCCGCTTTTAAAATTTTGCAGTTGCAATGAAAGATATGAGGAGTGCTGTTGGGCTAGTTTGGGGTACATAGGCACGGCGCTATTACCGTTTTCGCCATGACACCCCGCACAGGAACCGGCTTTTTCACGTCCTGCCGCAATATTACCCTCATTTTCTGATTCGGCATGTAAAATAGACGCTGTGCCAAATAATGCCAGTGCCAATGAAAATGCCAGCCAATTTTTGTTCATCAGGTTCCCCCGTAGTCGTATCGAATGTTTCTTTAGCCTGTGATACAGGCTTTTATTTGCATCAGATTCTACCTTAATTACCTAAGCTTAGCGAGATAGTGATGAATCCAATTTATCATCAAGCCACATTTATCAATAGTTCACCCAGCCTGAGGGATACACCTGATGATGCCGGCAAGGAAATTGCCTTTGCCGGGCGATCGAATGCGGGTAAATCCAGTGCAATTAATACCTTAACTCGGCAAAGTTCTCTAGCCAGAACCAGTAAAACGCCTGGACGAACCCAAATGCTTAATTTTTTTGCCATTGATGATAACAAACGTTTGGTGGATTTGCCCGGATATGGCTATGCCAAAGTACCGGAATCCGTTAAAAAGCAATGGCACGAGCTGATGGAAACTTATTTGTCCGAGCGCACATCTTTATGCGGCATGATTTTAGTCATGGACGTACGCCATCCGTTAACGGAATTTGACTGGCAAATGATTTATTGGTGTCAGCATAATAATTTACCGATGCACATTTTATTAACTAAAGCCGATAAATTGGCGTTTGGTGCGGGTAAAAATGTATTACTAAAAGTACAAAAAGCCGCCCAAAGCCTTACTTCTCCTGTCACTGTGCAATTGTTTTCCGCACTAAAGAAAACTGGTGTTGATGAAGTCCATCAATTTTTAGATGACTTATTTACTATAAGTGGAGAGCTTTTACCCTAAATATAAAAAGAAAGTCCCAAAGCCAGAAGAGACAGACTTTGGGACTTCAAGGAAGGAATCAATCTCTAAACAAGGGGAAAGGAGATTGATTAAACACCATTGCTGACGTTCAAGTTTATGACAAAACGACCAGCAATTAAGTTCCAATATTTTTTATTAGTGTGCTTCATCCCAATTATTGCCTGTGCCAACATCAACAATTAAAGGCACATTCAGTTCAGCGGCGGAACACATTAAGGCCGTAAAAGCAGCGCTATATTCTGCTACTTTATTTTCTGCAACTTCAAACACCAATTCGTCATGTACTTGCATAATCATGAGGGCATCGGCTTGTTGGTTGTTAAGCCATTGGTCAGCGCTAATCATGGCGCGTTTGATAATGTCGGCAGCGGTACCTTGCATGGGCGCATTAATCGCTGTACGCTCCGCATATTGGCGCATTGCGGCATTTTTGGAGTTTATCTCCGGCAAATACAACCGCCTGCCAAATAAAGTTTCGACATAACCTTGTTCTCGCGCCTGGGCGCGGATCGAATCCATATAGTTTTTTACCCCAGGATAGCGGGCAAAATACAGGTCAATATACGATTGGGCTTGACTACGCGACAATCCTAATTGTTGCGCCAAGCCAAAGGATGACATGCCATAAATCAGCCCGAAATTGATCGCTTTAGCGGAGCGGCGCAAGTCGGTGGTGACTTGTTCGGGTGCAACCCCAAACACTTCAGCCGCCGTTGTACGGTGGACATCCAACCCTTCATTAAACGCCGTTAACAACCCTGGGTCGGCAGATAGGTGAGCCATGATGCGTAATTCGATTTGTGAATAATCGGCCGCAACAATTTTATATCCCGGCGGCGCAATAAAAGCTTGCCGTATTTTGCGGCCTTCTTCGCTTTTGATTGGGATATTTTGTAGGTTAGGATCAGTCGATGATAACCGCCCGGTTGCAGCAACTGCCTGATGATACGAGGTATGCACCCGCCCCGTTTTTGGGTTTATCTGCTGAGGTAATTTATCGGTATATGTCGATTTGAGTTTACTTAAGCTACGGTATTCCAGAATCAGTTTAGGGATCTCGTAATCTACAGCCAACTCCTGTAACACGGATTCGTCGGTGGAAGGTTGGCCAGTTGGGGTTTTTTTTAGTACCGGCAGTTTTTGCTGATCGTAAAGTATCTCCTGAATTTGTTTGGGTGAGCCGATATTAAACGCTCGCCCAGCCAAGTTATGGGCATGTTGCTCGATAGCAATGATTTGGCTGGCGAGTTCCATACTTTGCTGCGCTAACATGGCGCTGTCAATTAATACCCCATTGGCTTCGATCCGGGTTAAAACGCTAATCAATGGAATTTCGACCTCTATATACAACTTAAATAAGCGATCCAGTTGTTGAAGTTTTCCTATTAATTCTTGATGGATCCTTAGCGTAATGTCGGCATCTTCGGCAGCATATTCGGCGGCCTGTTCTAACGCCACTTCTTGGAAGGGAATCTGTTTTACCCCCTTTCCGGCTACATCTTCATAATGGATCGTTTTAACACCTAAATAGGTTTTGGCAACATCATCCATATTGTGTTTGGTGGCTGTGCTATTCCAGACATAAGACTCCAGCATGGTGTCATGGGTGATACCGTTGAGCTTAATCCCATGATTTGCCAAGACATGGCTATCGTATTTTAGGTGATGACCGACTTTCCGTTTGCTGGAATTTTCCAGTAGCGGTTTTAGTCTTGCCAGGGTTTGATCACGGTCTAATTGGACAGACACACCTGGATAATCGTGGGCTAGCGGTAAATATGCCGCAGCGCCGGGGTTAATGGCAAACGATACGCCTACGATTTCTGCCTTACTGTAATCCAGGCTGGTGGTTTCGGTATCAAAAGCGAACAATTCCGCTTTGTCCAATTTTGCTAACCAGTCGGTTAACTGCTGCTCGGTCAAGATAGTTTCATATTCGTGCGTTGTTTCTGTGGAAACGGGTTGCGGTTCATTATTTGCTGGCGGCGCTTCTAGTGAAGAGTTTGCCAAAATTTTCAACCAGGTTGAAAAACCCAGCTCAGTCAATAATCGGGTCAGCTCAGGTTTGTCAGCAGGTTGTTGGTGCAAGTCTTCTAAGCTATAACCTAAATCCAAGTCCAGCTTGATGGTGGTTAAGGCTTTAGCCAGCGGTAATTGCTCTAAGCTGGCGCGCAAGTTATCACCGATTTTGCCACTTATCTGGCCGGCATTAGCCATAAGGCTATCCAGCGTACCGTATTGGTTTAACCATTTGGCGGCGGTTTTTGGCCCGCAGTTGGGCACACCTGGGATGTTATCCACGCTGTCACCCACCAACGCCAGATAATCTATGATCTGCTCCGGCTTAACGCCAAACTTGTCAATCACACCCTGGATATCCATACGGGTGTTGGACATGGTGTTTTCAAGAATAATCTTCTCATTTACCAGTTGCGCCATGTCCTTATCACCGGTGGATATAATAATCTCGTAACCATTTAGCTCGGCTTTTTTGGCCAATATGCCCAGCACATCATCCGCTTCGATACCCGGCTCAATTATTAAAGGCAGACCCATTGCCTTGATAACTTGATGCAACGGTTCAATCTGTACCCGTAAATCGTCAGGCATAGGTGGCCTATGGGCTTTGTATTCGGGGTAAAGTTCGTTGCGGAAAGTGTTGCCCGGCGCATCAAACACCACACAGATATAATCGCTGTGGTAATCCGCAATAAGCTTGCGCAACATGCTGGTAACCCCGTGGATGGCATTAGTCGGCAAACCTTTCGGGCTGGTGAGCGGCGGCACCGCATGGTAGGCTCGAAACAAGAACGACGAGCCGTCAACCAGGATTAAACGTTTTATGTCACTCATTGCCATCTTAAAGCCCCAAAGTTACGGCGTTACAAATTATGTTGCAATTGTAACGTGAACCGTGGGCTTTTAGGTTTTCCGTTTAACCTCAACAATATTGGGTAGTTGGCTTAATTTACCTAACACCAGGCTTAACTGCTTGGTGTTTTCAATCTGGATGGTCAAGTTAAGTGCCGCAGAAAAATCAGGGTTGGTTTCCATCGCAGCATCAGAAATATGAATATTAGCCTGCATCAATGCTTGCGTAACATTGTTAAGCAAATGCCGGGCATTATAAGCTCTGATCATAATGGGCACAGAATGGCGTGTTTGTTGGGCTCCCCAGTAAACAGAAATAAGTTGACCCTGTTTTTCAGGATTAAGGTTAGCAATATTACTGCAATCTTTGCGATGTACCGTGATACCACGGTATTGGGAAATGTAACCGATTACCTCGTCACCAAGGACTGGCGCACAACAATGGGCAACTGTCGTCTGCACATTATCAATACCATCAACAGTGATTACTGATTTTATTGATGGTCTACTTCTATAGCTAATTGCTGGCTGTGATTCCAGCTCAGGTATCTTAAAAAAAGCCGCCAATTGCCGGCTGTTAATATCATTTCGCCCAATAGCTTCAAGCAATGAATCTAAATCAGGCTGCTTAAAATGTTGGGCAAGCTCTTTAAAATTAACCGCTTTTAATCCCAACCGCTGGATTTCTTTATCGAGAATACCTTTTCCCACAGAAATATTCTCATCCCGTTGCTGATGTTTAAACCAACTTTTGACTTTGCTGATTGCGTGAGAAGATTTTAAATAACCTAAATTGGGGTCGATCCAATTCCGGTTGGGGCGGATTTCTTTGCTGGTCAAAATCTCAATTTGCTCGCCAGATTTAAGCCTGTAGGTTAACGGGCAAATACGGCCATTAACCTTGGCACCCCGGCAACTGTGACCGATTTCGGTATGGATCGCGTAAGCAAAGTCCAGGGGAGTTGCGCCTTTGACCAAATCAACTAACTTTCCGGCCGGCGTTAGCACATAAACTCGGTCATGAAATAGCTCACTGTGAAAATCGTCGGCTAAGTGCTCAACACCGTCTTTTTCTTCAAGCAATTTACGCAGAGAAGCGATGCTTTTGTCTAACGCCGCATTGTGTTTACCACCCTCTTTGTAAGACCAATGCGCGGCCACACCCAGCTCGGCAAATTCGTGCATCTCACGCGTTCTGATCTGCACCTCTATGCGATTGCCTTGTGGATCAAGGATAACAGTATGTAAAGATTGGTAGCCGTTTTCTTTTGGGTTGGCAATGTAATCATCAAATTCTTTGGGAATATACTGCCAATTGCTATGCACCATTCCCAAGACGGCATAGCAATTAGTCAAATTATTAACAACAACCCGGACTGCCAGCAAGTCGTATAACTCATCAATATCCAACTGTTTACGCTGCATTTTTTTCCAAATGCTGTAGATGTGTTTGGGTCGCCCTTGAATCTCCGCTTTGATGGCTTCTGCATCCAAACTTGTTTGCAGCAGCCCGATAAAATTGTCGATACACGCTTCCCGCTCGGTACGTTTGCTGGCGAGCGACTTGGCTATCTGAATATATATTTGTGGTTCCAGATAGCGGAACGCCATATCTTCAAGTTCCCATTTGAATTGATGGATACCTAACCGGTTGGCAAGCGGGGAATAAACATCCAAAGTTTCCTGGGCGATGAAATGCCTTACTTCCTGCGGCTCCCTAGCCAACATACGCAGCCGCTTGATCCGGTAAGCCAATTTTATGAGCACCGCTCTGACATCATGGGTCATCGACAAAAGCATGCGACGCAGGGTTTCGGCTTGATTAGGCTGATGGGTCATTTCTGGCGAATAAACCGCCAATTTATTTAACCAGTTTATATCTTTGACTAACGCATCAACTTTTTCACCGAAATGTTTAGTTATATCGGGAACGGGGCTTAACCCTGATATTCGTGGATCGCTTAAAATTGCCGCGACTATAGTTTCCACATCCACCTTAAAATCCATTAAAATAGCCGCCACCTCAACCCCTTTAGGGCGTTGGTAAGGCGTTTTTTCAGGTATTTGTACGGCAATTTCTAGGGCGCGTTCAACTTGTTTAGCATCTTTAGCGGAAAAACCGCTGAAAACTAATTGGGTAGTTGGGACAAAATTTTGCATTAAGCAGTCTTAATTAACGAATAAAAACAAAACAACTGGAAAAGGTTAATACTGTAAAATAGATAGAAAAAGGTTTAAATTGGTTCAAGATAACCATAAAAAATTTATATTGCTACTTAGCTTTATCGAATTATAAGGTGATTTATCCCTAAATTTTTATACTGCAGGGATTATGTTTTAATTAATCCCAAATCCTAACTAGGAAAGAGTAGCTGAGAATTTCCGAAGCCGGCATTTTGTTTACGCCTAAAAACGGACTAAAAAGGTTAAAGTACAATGAATGATGAAAAAAAAAAGGATATTGAACTGAATCAATACTATACGATACCTTATCACCAGGATGACGAGATCAGTATTGTTGATATTTACCATGTCCTCGCTAAAAATAAAATGATGATAGTAATCATCACATTATTAATTACTTTTCTGGGAAGCGTTTATGCAACATTAAAACCAGATGTTTTTAGTTATTCTACAGCGATTCAAATTGGCTCAATTGTAGTGGCAGGTGAACGCAAACCTATCGCTGAAATTGCAGCAGTTGAAACAAAAATAAAAGAGCTGTATATCCCTCTTGTCCTTGACGAATATTACCGTGCAAACCCTGATCAACCCAAAAACATCCTGATCAACGTAAAAGTCCCCAAGGGCAGTGATATTATTTATATAGAAGGCAAGTCTACTGATAAAATAGCACAGCTTTATATCAGTCTCATCAACAAAATAAGCGCTCTCACATTAAGTGATTTAAATCAAAAGACTGATATTTATAAAGCCACTTTAAACGTGCAAGTTACAGATGCCACTAAACGTTTAACTATACTCGATAGCGATCAAGCAAAGACTAATCAACGAATTGAAGATTTTGACAAAACATTTAAGTCGTCACCTACTGCAAATATTGGAATAAGCTCTGTTGTTATTACTGAGTTGTTCAGCCAAATTCAGGAGATAACCAGTCAGAAATACGCTTTGGAAGGCCTGATAACCAACAAAAAATCTGAGCTGGATTTGGTCGATGAGACCAGGTCAGTTTATCCACCCAAAAAGTCAATTGATCCGGTTGGGATTGGTAAAATACTATTGATTACCGCTTCAATCTTCACTGGCTTATTTTTGGGTCTGTTTAGTGCTTTTTTGGTAAATTTTGTTGCCAAAATAAAACACCAACTTGACAGTTCAATTGCATAAGCTTTTGTTGCCGAATTGAAAAAAATATTCATGGTTCAACCTACCTTACCTTAGATTTATGCCTGTAATAACTACAGCTTTACCCGGTGTTTTAATCATAGAACCCAATGTCTTTTCTGATGACAGGGGTTTTTTTTATGAAAGCTTTAATGCGTTAAAGTTTGCCGAGCTCTCAGGCGTAATGGTGCATTTTGTCCAAGATAACCACTCCAAATCAGCTCGAAACGTGCTGCGCGGCTTACACTATCAAATTCAGCAACCCCAGGGCAAATTGGTACGTGTTCTTGCCGGCGAAGTGTTTGATGTGGCTGTCGATATCCGAAAAAGCTCCCCGACTTTCGGGCAATGGGTTGGTGTTGAGCTGACCGCCCAAAACAAACGCCAGTTATGGATACCTGAAGGTTTCGCGCACGGTTTTGTGGTAACTAGTGAAAGCGCAGAATTCCTTTATAAAACTACTGATTATTGGGCACCTCAGCATGAACGCACTATTTTATGGAATGACCCTACAATAGGCATAGAGTGGCCATTAACTGGTGAACCCACCTTGTCCATTAAAGACAAAACTGCAAGATTACTCAATGAAACTGAGGTTTTTGCTTGAAAATACTTTTAACCGGTTGTAATGGTCAAGTTGGCTGGGAACTCGCCAGAACATTGCTGCCGCTTGGGGAAATAATAGCGCTAAACCGTAACGCAGTAGATCTTGCAGATGCAACCAAATTGCGTGAGGTTATCAAGCATTACGCCCCGGATGTCATTATCAATCCCGCCGCTTATACCACCGTAGATAAAGCCGAAACAGAAAAAGACCTAGCATTCAAAGTAAATGCCGAAGCCCCTGCTGTTATTGCAGAAGAAGCAAAAAAAATTGGCGCATTGTTAGTGCATTATTCGACTGATTATGTATTTGATGGCACAAAACCATCACCTTATACCGAAATTGACAGCACTAACCCAGTTAACGCCTATGGGCAAAGCAAATTAGGCGGCGAACAAGCTATCCAATCAGTCGGCGGCGATTATTTGATACTTAGGACATCCTGGGTATACGCCAGCCGAGGCAGCAATTTTGTGAAAACAATGCTCCGGCTAGCTGCAGAGCGTGAAGAGTTGAGGATTGTGGCCGATCAAATCGGCACGCCCACTTGGGCGCGTTTAATAGCTGAAGCAACAACGCATATTGTACGACAAGCCATAGCTGAGAAACGGGACAACCTGTTTAACTCTGACCTATACCATTTAACCTGCACTGGCTCCACGTCCTGGCACGGTTTTGCCCAAGCCATAGTTAACAACGCCCGCGAACAAGGTTGTTTGAGTTTAATAAATCGCTCGATTTTGCCTATTTCTACAAGCGAATATCCTTTGCCAGCCCAAAGACCGTCCAATTCGTTGTTAGCCACACAAAAATTAGAACAAAAATTTGGTCTTACCCTGCCCTCATGGGACAATTCGCTTAACTTGTGCTTGCAAGAACTGTTTTAATTAGCTGTATTGCATATACTTCATACTGTTTTCAGTAGACTATCTTTAAGCGGTAAATTACACATACAATGAAAATTTTAATTACCGGCGGTGCCGGTTTCATAGGTTCGGCGTTGATTCGCCATATTATTCAAAACTCACAACACAGCGTTGTAAATATCGATAAACTGACTTATGCCGGTAACCTGGAATCGCTCAAATCAGTGGAAACTGACCTACGCTACCAGTTTGAGCACGCCGATATCTGCGATACACAAAAAGTTAACCAACTATTTCAGCTCCATCAGCCCGATGCGGTGATGCACTTGGCTGCCGAATCACACGTGGATCGGTCAATTGACGGCCCAGCCGATTTTATCGAAACCAACATCGTCGGCACTTATTGTCTTGTTGAAGCGGCGCGTAACTATTGGCAAAATTTAACTGGAGACAAAAAAGATAAATTTCGTTTCCATCATATTTCCACGGATGAAGTTTATGGTGACCTGCCTGATGACGGTTCCTTGTTTACAGAAACAACATCATATTCCCCCAGCTCACCTTATTCCGCCTCAAAAGCCAGTTCCGACCATATCATCCGCGCATGGCATCGTACGTATGGCCTGCCGGTTATTATCACCAACTGCTCTAACAACTACGGCCCGTATCATTTTCCGGAAAAATTGATTCCCCTAGTTACCCTTAATGCGCTTGATGGTAAACCGTTACCGGTATATGGCGATGGCAAGCAAATCCGCGATTGGCTGTTTGTTGACGACCATGCGAGGGCATTGCTCACCGTAGTGGAAAAAGGCAAAATCGGCGAGACTTATAATATCGGCGGCCATAACGAAAAAGAAAATATCACGGTCGTCCGGACTATTTGTGACACCCTTGAAGAACTGCACCCAACCAAACCCAATGGTTTAGAGCATTATCAAGATTTAATTACTTTTGTAAAAGATCGTCCCGGGCATGACCTACGCTATGCAATTGACGCGAGTAAAATCGAAAGCGAACTCGGCTGGACACCTAAAGAAACCTTCGAAACCGGCTTGAGAAAAACAGTACAATGGTATCTTGATAACCTTGACTGGTGCCGTCATGTCCAAGATGGCAGTTACCGTAGGGAAAGGCTAGGACTAGGAGATAATTCATGAGCTGGAAAGGGATCATTCTTGCCGGTGGTGCTGGTACCCGATTGCACCCGATTACCAAAGCAGTATCAAAGCAACTACTTCCAGTTTACGATAAGCCGATGATTTATTACCCATTGTCGGTATTAATGCTGGCTGGGATACGGGAAATTCTAATTATTACCACACCGGAAGACCAACTCAGCTTTAAAAATTTGTTGGGTGATGGCTCTGATTTTGGAATTAAAATTGAATATGCTGTGCAACCCAAACCGGAAGGATTAGCACAAGCATTCCTAATCGGCGAACAATTTATTGGCGATAGCAATACTTGTTTAGTGTTGGGCGACAATATTTTCTTCGGCCAGGGGTTTTCACTAAGCTTAAAACACGCGTTAAGACGCCCCGAAGGCGCTACTGTCTTTGGTTACAAAGTAAAAGATGCCGAACGCTTTGGCGTTGTTGAGTTTGACCAAAACAACAAAGCGATATCCATTGAGGAAAAACCCGCCAAGCCTAAATCACAATATGCCGTAACCGGGCTGTATTTTTACGACAATCAAGTCGTTAATATTGCCAAAAGCATTCAACCTTCGGCGCGCGGCGAATTGGAAATAACCACAGTAAACAAGGCTTATCTTGAACAAAATAAGCTTAATGTAGAAATTTTGGGCAGGGGCTTTGCGTGGCTAGATACCGGAACCCACGATAGCCTCATTGAAGCCGGGCAATTTGTGCAAACCGTCGAGCATCGGCAAGGCTTCAAAATCGCTTGCCTAGAAGAAATTGCTTATCAACAAGGTTGGTTAAGTCAGGATGATTTAGCCAGTCGCGCAAAAGCTTTGGCGAAAACAGCATATGGTGAGTATTTATTGGAAATTTCAAGCAGCTCTTAGTGTTGGCGGACTCAATATGAAATATCAAAAACCACACTCGCAATGCTCCTGTTTTGTCAGTAGGTTATTAATCATTGCCTTAAATTTTCAACATCCTCAAGCTTATTACCGGCAATCATGAAGGTTTAAATATGCGAACTTATACTAATATTGTTGATAGAAAAATCAGAATTGCCATCGTAGGTTGTGGTCGTATTGCTAACAATCATTTTACTTCCATCGAAAAACACCAAGATGATTTGGAATTGGTAAGTGTTTGCGACAACAATACTCACTCTCTTAAGCAAGCGATGGGGCAGTATGGTGTCAAAGGTTATTTATCATTAACCGATATGCTCGCCAAAGAAAAATTAGACGTAATTTCTTTGTGTACGCCATCTGGGCTCCATCCCCAGCAAGCAATTGCAATTGCCGAATCTGGAGTTCACGTGATTAGCGAGAAGCCAATGGCAACGCGCTGGCGAGATGGCGTTGAAATGGTTAAAGCCTGCGATAAAGCAGGAGTCCGATTATTTGTAGTTAAACAAAACCGAAGAAATTCCACGCTGCAACTTTTAAAAAGAGCCGTTACTGAAGGACGTTTTGGCCGTATTTACATGGTTAATATGAATGTGTTTTGGACTAGGCCTCAGGAGTATTACGATTCTGCTAAATGGCGAGGTACATGGGAGCTGGATGGCGGTGCATTTATGAATCAAGCCAGTCACTATGTTGACCTGATAGATTGGCTTATTGGGCCAGTGGAAAAAATTCAGGCTATGACCGGCACGTTGGACAGGAATATCGAAGTAGAAGACAGTGGAGTACTAAACATAAAGTGGCGCAATGGTGCTTTAGGCTCAATGAATGTCACAATGCTCACTTACCCAAAAAATTTTGAAGGCTCCATAACCATTCTTGGAGAAAAAGGTACGGTACGAGTTGGCGGGGTGGCAGTAAACGAAATTCAGCACTGGGAATTTGAAGATGAGCGTGATTATGATGCTCAAATTAAGGATGCCAATTACCACACAACATCCCTTTATGGCTTTGGCCACCCGCTCTATTATAAAAATGTCATCGATGTTTTGCGGGAAGGTGTTGAGCCAGAAACCGATGGGCGGGAAGGCCTTAGGTCGCTTGAAGTTATCATTGCGGCGTACCTTTCGGCTAGGGATGGCAAGATAATATCATTACCATTAATTTATTGATTATCACATTGCGTTTGCTCTTCCTTACTTCAACGGATTGAAGGAGAAAGTACTTGTGACCAAGACTGAATAATATTAAAAGGGTTAACTTGTCCGTTATTATCATATTTTTCATTTTATGCATTTTTATTTATCATAATATGTTTTGAAAAAAAATGGTGTAGTTTTAGGCATTAATAACAATGAATAGTCGTGAAAAATGGACAGTTAGTTTAAATGTGGAGTTAATTTTAACTGTTTCGGCAGCTGTTACCGCATCAATGATTGGATGGTTGTTGTACTATAGCCATTACGGTTTTGATTTCACCGATGAGAGCTATTACCTCGTATGGTTAGCCAACCCCTTTAATTACAGCGTATCCAATACCCAGTTTGGGTTTATTTATCATCCTCTTTATAGCTTGCTTGAAGGAAATATTGCCGCATTGAGGCAAATAAATATTCTGATCACGTTTGGCTTAGCATGGATACTGGGAAATGTTTTTTTTAAAACTGTTTTTGAGCTTCAAGCGCCAAGTACTAAGTACCGGCTCATTGTATCCGCAGCCTTTGGTACGACAGCATTAATCTTATTTGATTATGGAGTGTTAACGCCTAGCTACAATAGCCTAAATTTACAGGCATTTTTACTTACTGCAATTGGTTTGTTATTGGCGGACGGTAAAGGTTCTCGTGAAAACTCAATAGGGTGGCCATTAATTGGGATCGGCGGTTGGTTAGCATTCATGGCCAAACCCACCTCTGCCGCTGCCCTTGCTTTGTGTTCAATTGTTTATTTATTGCTCACAGGGAAGTGGCGCATACATTTTTTGATAATATCAATTGGGATGGCTTTAGGCTTGCTTATCATTAGTGCATTGATAATTGATGGCTCGATATCTGGGTTTATTGATCGACTCACAGGCGGTATTGATGAGCTAAAAATACTTGATGGCGGCCACAAGATGTCACAACTTTTTCGGCTAGATAATGTTAATTTAAATTTAAAAACCAAAATTATTTTATTCTTAAGTACGATTACCATAGCAGGCATTTCATACTGGTCTCAGTCAACGCGTCGTTTACTGAATAATTTTAACACCATTCTTTCGATGTCCTTTGGGTTGATAGGACTCTTAGTGATTTGTGGTTTTATCCAAAAACCGCTTAGTAAAGGTTATGCTCAAGGATTACTGATTTTTGCTGTTCCCTTCGCTTCCTTTTTGGTAGCTGGCTTAATAATTAAATTCAAAAAATTTTTTTATAGCATTTCTCTTTCCCAAAAGGCACTTGGGGTTATCTTGCTTGTAATACCGCATGCTTATTCTTTTGGAACAAATAACAATTACTGGTTACACGATACGGGTGCAGCAATATTTTGGGTGCTTGCGGGATTGATAGCCTTCATTCCAATCACATCAAATCGCCAGCTATATGCCTTATTGCTCTCGCTTAGCTTAGCTGCACAGTTGATTACCTTAGTGTTGATCCAAGGAGGAATAGAAGCACCTTATCGCCAGCCCCAGCCTTTATATAAAAACGATTACATGCTTGAAATAGGGAGCCCTGGATCAGCATTACTTCTATCAAGCAGCTTTGGTAATTATTTAGCTGAAGTGATTAATGTTGCAAAACAAGCGGGATTTAAAAAAGGGATGCCAATAATTGATTTAACTGGGCAATCTCCTGGGGTTCTGTATGCGCTGGGCGCTAACAACATTGGACAAGTTTGGACAATTGGCGGGTATCCAGGTAGCGACGCACTTGCAGTAGACATGTTAAAAAAATCTAAATGTACTGAGCTTGCTGTGGCTTGGTTATTAGCAGAACCCGATGGTCTCCGTAAAATTTCTTCAAAAATCCTTTTAAGTTTTGGTGCCGACTTCGCTAAAGATTTCGAACTTGTGGGAACGTTCAAGACTCCGCTTGGTGAGAGTGGTTATAAATATGTTAGAGACCAGACGTTCTTAAAGCCATTGCGTGATATGAAAACCGCAATCTTTGAATGTGAAAAAGTCAGGCGGACGGGCAATGATAATTAAAATTTCCCTGAATTTTAAATCGTTCTATTAAAATGAGTATATATGCCATTGTCTACTTTGCGCTAGTAAAAAGAAGCTTAAGGAAATTAAAGTGAAAATTAGCTTAGTTATACCTATATACAACAGTGCTTCAATTCTTCCTGAGTTGGTTTCGCAAATTACAGATGCCTTATCTGGAGAAACCTATGAGGTAATTTTAGTTAACGACGGAAGTGCAGATAACAGTTGGAACATAATGGTTGAGCTTAGTAAAAAATTCACCGTTATCAAATGTATTTGCCTCACTAAAAATTTCGGTCAGGATAATGCTACGATGTGCGGCTTACATTACTCAACCGGTGATTATGTGGCCATAATGGATGATGACCTACAGCATTCCCCATATGACATATTAAAATTAAAAAAGAAGTGCGACGATGGACATGATGTCTGTTTTGCTGATTACAGTAGCAATAGGCGGCAAGCAAGATGGAAAAACATCGGAAGCTTTCTGAATTCAAAACAAGCGGAGGTGGTAATAGGCAAACCACAAGAAATATATTTATCCCCATTCAAAATAATCAAACGGGTTATTGTTGATGCTATGTTAAATTACCAAGGAGCCTATCCTTACATTGACGGCTTGATATTCAGATCCACCTCTTTGGTAACTCAAATATCTGTGGAGCATCATGAACGTTTTGCTGGGAAAAGTAATTACAATATACACAAATCAGTATCCGTGTTCCTTAAGCATTTAACAGGATTTTCTATTTTGCCGCTTCGAATAGTTTCATTTGTTGGCATTTTACTAAGCATACTATCTATGGTCTTAATAGGTTATTACACGTGGGTTTACTTTAATGGCAATACAGTTGAGGGATGGACAACATTGGTTATTTTGCAATTGCTGCTAGGAGGCGGAATATTGACTGCATTAGGTGTGATTGGCGAATATCTTGGAAGACTGTATTTATTGGCCAATAATCGACCACAATTCATCGTAAGAAAAATTTCACCATGATGAGATATTATGCCCTGCTGTTGTGCTCGATTATATTAACCTCGCTTGTGCTTATTTTGTTAAAGAAAGTTTCTATTGATGCAAAAGGTGCTGTTAGCGAAATCCTGTTAGATATTAGGTTCTACGGAGCGGTTGTAGCTTACGGTATCGCATTTTTAATGTGGGTCATATCTGCATCAAAAGTCGATTACTCAATGCTTATTTTTTCAAATGCCTTGGGTCTCGTAATTGGTGGTTTGGCGGGATACTTTATATTTGGAGAATCAATAACTAAAGAAAAGATAGTGGCTTATAGCTTAATCCTCTGCGGAGTTTTTGTAATCTTTTTTTCATTAATACGCTTGCGTATGCTTGATTAGAACCTGCTTGGTATTGAATACAAATGCTACTTCATAAAGATAGAAACATAACTCCGAAAAAATTAAGTTTTATTTATCAACATTTATCTATCTATCGTTTCGTTATGAATCTACTTTATTTTGGTGGATATACTCGACGATTCAAGAAAATCATAGCGATGCTTAATCCGCTCCTCGACAAACATGTCACTGAGCTTTGCTTTGGCGATACGCACATAGCCAAATGGTGTAACGAAAATGGCGTGAAATATATAGGCTTAGACATAAACCCACGCTTTATTGCAAACGCAAAAAATAAGGGTTATGACGTTAGGCTAGTAAATCTTCGTGCTTGCACGTCGATACCTGAAAGTGAAGTAGTTATCATGATGGGGTCTCTCTACCATTTTCATGATATTTTGGATGAATTATTTGAAACCATCATGAGTTCATGTAAGCGCTTCATTATCAGCGAACCTATAGTGAACTTGACTGGCAGAGATAATGTTTTGGGTCGAATAGCTCAAGTTTCAGCAAATGCTGGACATGGTTACGAAAAATTTAGGTTTAATAATGAAAGCCTTCGAGCGGCTTTAGAGAAAGCAGCAAAGTGTCGCTATCAAATTAACTACTTAATTGCTGGAAAAGATGCGATTGTTGAAATAAAAAAATCTAGCAACTGAGAGTAGTCAAAAACTTACAGTTTTACTACCTAGAAGGGTCGGTTTTGCATTGAGTTTTCGTTCTTACAAATTAAGGAAAATTGGGTTATTCCTTGTTCATTGGTTTGCGCCCATTATTAAAATCTCGGAAGGATTTTTTCTATGAAAAGGTGTCTTATTTGCAATTCTATTTATGCATTTTCACTCGCAAGTTGTCCCAACTGCGAGGTTAAACCGAAAATGATAGATGGAATTATCTCATATGCCCCCGAATTAGCCCTAAAGGGTGGAGGATTCAATTCAAAATACTTTGAGCTTTTAGCTGCTCTTGAAGAAAAAAACTTTTGGTTTCGATCACGCAATAAGCTGATTATCTGGGCATTAGGGAAATATAGACCCAACTTTCGATCTTTTCTTGAAATAGGATGCGGAACCGGTTACGTACTTTCGGGCATTAAAACAGCTTTTCCAAACAGGCAGCTTTTCGGTAGCGAAATATTTTCTACTGGCTTAAGCTTTGCTGCTAAAAGATTGATGGCATCGAAATTAATGCAAATGGATGCCAGAGCAATACCGTTTAATGATGAATTTGATGCTATTGGTATCTTTGATGTCCTTGAGCACATTGAGGAAGATGGTCATGTTCTTAAGCAAATACACCTAGCACTCAAACCTGAAGGATTAATATTTGTAACCGTACCGCAACATAAATGGTTATGGAGCAAGTTTGATGTTGACGACTGTCACGTGCGTCGTTATTCAGCAGGGGAGTTACCTAATAAGTTGGAAACAGCAGGTTTCAGGGTTCTTCGTAGTACGTCCTTCGTTTCGTTACTGCTACCAGCCATGATGATCTCAAGGCTGATGATTAACAAAAAATCTGCCAAATCATTAGATAGCCTAGATGAGATGAGGATTTCGCCTTGGTTGAATACAATTCTCAGTTACATACTTGATCTAGAATCTTGGTTAATTAGCCTAGGTATTAACTTTCCGTTCGGTGGTTCTCGGCTCGTTGTTGCCTTGAAGAGTGTAGATTCAAAAGATGCCTAATAAACACTGAATCGATTCGACTCAATCAGAAGGTTTAATTAAAGGTGCTTTTTCCTCAAAGGCATGGAAAATTGGAGTCAGGTATACGCATTATTCTGGCTGATTTGAGTTGCAAACGCGTTATATAAATGAGGGTTTAACCTAATTAATAAGATGAGAACAAAACATATCCCATTTAACCAGCCCTATATGACTGGCAAAGAGTTGTTTTACATTGCCAAGGCGCATTTCAATAACATGCTGGCTGGGGATGGCCCGTTTACTAAAAAATGTCACGCATGGTTAGAACAAAAAACCGGCTCTAACAAGACCTTTCTCACACATTCCTGCACAGCGGCACTGGAAATGACTGCTTTGTTGCTGAAGATCAAGCCGGGTGACGAAGTCATCATGCCATCTTACACGTTTGTATCCACCGCTAATGCCTTCGTATTGCAGGGTGGTGTGCCGGTGTTTGTCGATATACGGGAAGATACACTTAACCTAGACGAACGGCTGATTGAAGGCGCAATTACATCTAAAACTAAAGCTATTGTCCCTGTTCATTACGCGGGCGTGGCGTGTGAGATGGATACCATAATGCACATAGCCCATCGTCATGGGCTGAAAGTGGTAGAAGATGCCGCACAAGGTGTGATGTCCAGTTACAATGGACGGGCGTTAGGTAGTATCGGTGATTTAGGAGCTTTTAGCTTTCACGAAACCAAAAATGTGATTTCCGGGGAGGGAGGAGCGCTATTGGTTAACAATCCTGAATTTACTTTACGTGCAGAAATTATTCGAGAGAAGGGGACGGATCGCAGCCGATTTTTTCGAGGCGAGGTGGACAAATATACATGGCAAGAAGTCGGCTCTTCCTTTTTGCCTGGTGAGCTAATAGCGGCTTTCCTGTGGGCGCAACTGGAAGAAGCAGAATCTATAACAAACAAACGATTGATTAGCTGGCAATGTTACCATGCCTTACTCGCCTCTCTTGAAACCGAAGGTGTATTGCGCCGTCCTGTGATACCCGAGGGATGTTCACACAATGCACATATGTATTATGTACTGCTTGCCCCTGGTATTAACCGCGATTATGTATTAAATGAACTTAAACGAAGTGAAATTTACCCTGTTTTCCATTACGTGCCGTTACACTCATCACCCGCTGGCCAATTCTACGGACGTACCCATGGAGGTTTAGAAATTACTAACAGACAGTCCGAAAGCCTTATTAGGTTACCAATGTGGGTAGGCTTGACTGAGTCACAGCAGGAACATGTTGTCGCTGCGCTTACTAATGCAGTATTGAGGGCTTAATAGTCCAGTTTAAAGAGGTTTTGGCGGGACTAATCGTGTTTATAATATCTACCGAAACACCTGTGAATTGACTTTATAATTTACTGAATAAATTTAAATATTTGTATGGAATAATTCAAATCACTATATTTCATTTAGCACCTATGGGTTAAACTACTCGGTCGCTTGGCTAAACTTTTATCCGACGCAATTATTTCGCCATAGCAAAAAACTGTCGAACTACTAAACCACTTATACTCTAAGCATATTTAGATCATTTTAGCGTGTTTGCTTTGAGTTTTTTAAGCGAAAAATTATGCATAATAAAATTACTATCCACCCTACTGCAATTGTAGATGAAGGCGCTCAAATAGGTGAAAATTCACGTATCTGGCATTGGGTTCACATAAGTGGCGGAGCAAGAATTGGTAAAAAATGCTCATTCGGTCAAAATGTATTTGTCGGTAACGAGGTTTTGATAGGTAATAATGTCAAAATCCAGAATAATGTTTCTGTGTATGACAATGTAACATTAGAGGACGATGTATTTTGTGGCCCCAGCATGGTGTTTACTAACGTTTATAATCCAAGATCTGCAATTGAACGAAAGAATGAGTATCGTAATACTCTAATTAAGCAAGGCGCTACATTGGGAGCAAACTGTACAATTGTTTGCGGAGTGGTTGTCGGTCAATTTGCTTTTATTGGTGCAGGCGCGGTAATCAATAAAGATGTTCCTGCCTATGCATTAATGGTGGGGGTACCCGCCAAACAAATCGGCTGGATGAGTGAATATGGGGAAAAACTAGATCTACCGCTTACTGGCGAAGGAAATACAACCTGTACACACACAGGACAAATATACAAACTTTTCGATAATCAATGTATCCGAGTAATTTCAAAATGAACCCATCAATCCCCTTCATTGATTTAAAGACACAATACAAAGCCCTCGAAAAACAAATAAAGCAGCGCATTGAAACCGTACTTGAGCATGGCCAATATATTCTTGGGCCAGAAGTTGCCGAACTGGAAGAAAAACTTGCAGCGTACACTAGCGCAAAACATTGCATTACCGTAGCCAGCGGCACCGAAGCATTACTCATCAGTTTGATGGCGCTAGATATTAAACCTGGGGATGAAGTTATTACGACTCCTTTCACTTTTGTTGCAACTGCCGAAGTTATCGTCCTAGTTGGCGCAAAACCCGTATTTATAGATATAGAAGCGGATACTTGTAATATAAATGCAGGGCTGATTGAAGCGGCTATTACACCGAAAACCAAAGCCATCATGCCAGTCAGTCTATATGGGCAACCTGCTGATATGGATGAAATCAATGCGATTGCAGAAAAATACCAACTACCCGTAATAGAAGATGCCGCGCAAAGCTTCGGTTCAACCTATAAAGGCAAAAGCAGTTGCAACCTATCCACTATTGGCTGCACGAGCTTCTTCCCAAGTAAGCCACTAGGATGTTATGGCGATGGCGGAGCCATTTTCACCAATGATGACGAGATAGCCCAAGCTTGTCGTGAAATTCGGGTGCATGGGCAAAGCCGTCGTTACTACCATACCCGAATCGGCGTGGGCGGCAGAATGGACACGATGCAATGCGCTATTTTATTGGCTAAATTAGAGCGTTTTGACTGGGAGGTAGCGCAGCGCATTGCGATTGGCAATCGCTATAACACCTTGATGGATGAGGCGGGTGTTCAACGTATTCAACAAAAAGATAACCGCACGAGTGTATTTGCTCAATATACAATTTTGCTCGATAGCCGTGATGATGTGGCAGAAAAACTCAAACAAAGAGAAATACCCACAGCAATCCACTATCCGGTACCACTGAACCAACAACCCGCCTACATCGGACTATGTTCTCCAGGCGATACACCAATCGCCAATCAAGTAGCTACAAGGGTCATGAGCTTACCTATGGCCCCAAGTTTAACCGCTGATAGCTCAGGCTATATCGTCAACCAACTCACAGCCTTAGTTTGTCAATAACTAAAAATTATTATAGGCGATTTAAAAAATCGTCCTATTGGAAAGATATAGCTTGGCAAGCATCAGGGAATGCTATGGCTCAATTGATTGGCATTGGCGCTATGCCGATTATTACTCGGCTATACACGCCCCACGACTTTGCCCTTTCCAATATTTTTCTTCAAACCGTTTCTTTTATGACAATTATTATAACTTGGCGGTATGAGCATTTTATTCAACTGCCCAAAGACGATAGGGAATCTGACGCACTATTGTCCCTGGTTATTTTTTTAGGCGCAATAGGTTGCCTGATTGCTACGCCAGCTACATATTTTTTTAAAGATATGCTTGCAGCATGGTTAAATAATATAGACATGGCAAAATGGATTTATTTTGCGCCTATTACCGCTGCAACCATGTCTTTTGCATTGGCTTTTCAGTATAGGATTCAACGAGAACAGAATTACAGAAAATCTGGATTAGCAGAAATAATCAATAAATCCGGCTATGTATCAAGCTGTTTTGTAGGCTACTGGTTTTTATTAGGTTCAGTCGGATTAATCTTTGCTACGGCAATAGGATCTCTGGTCAAGTTGATTTTTTTAGTTATATCAAGAAGAACAAAAGAACATAAGTTAAATGAAGCAACTCCCTATAATTTAGCAAATACTCTCAGTAAAATTAAATCACTCGCTAAAAAGTATTGGCGTAGATCGTTTTCCTTAGTCTGTTCTCACATCATGCTCGCTGTCACTGGTGGAATCCCCGTATTTTTTATCGCAAAAACTTTTGGCAATGAAGTTTTAGGCCAATATTCACTGGTTATTTCTACGCTTTATTTGCCTACTAGCCTAATAGGGAATGCTATTGGTCAAGTTTACTACCAGCGCGCTGCAAGTCGTTTTTCTCAAGGAAATAATTTTGTTGATATTTGGCGGTCAACTGCCAAGCGATTAGTGTTTGTGGGGATTCCGCTTTATCTAGCTGTAATGCTTATTTCGCCTTGGGCCTACCCAATTGTATTTGGTCAAGCGTGGCAAGATGCTGGACATTATGCAGCCATATTATCAATTGCAGGTTTTTTCTCATTTATTACCACCCCATTAGATCGTGCTTGCTTAGTGGTTAATGCTTGGCGGTACGTTTTATTCTGGCATAGCGTCCGCGCTCTAAGTACTGGGCTGGTAACATGGGCTGCTATCTTGAACCATTGGGGTTTTTATAATTATCTAGAAATGTTGGTTGCTCAGATGAGTATAATGTACTTGCTTGATTTTTTTGCGGAATGGCGTTTTTCGACATATCGAAAAAAGGGATGATGAAGTGCAGAACCTGAAAAAAATCTATTTTGTAATCGAACAATTTTTACCTGCCCAGCTAAAAAAAAGCATCTTCAACCTCTGGATGAATAGTAATTACCGTCGCAAACAACAAAAAACAAAAGCTCTGACTTTGAAGGCAAAAAAAAAAGCGGCAATTGAAGAATTTGGAACGTTTAATTCCAAGGAGTTAATAAAAGTTCTTCGTAATCTTGGGGTTAGAAAAGGTTATGCCTTGTTTGTTCAAAGTTCGTACAACGACCTGTATACGTTTGACGGGGCATCAATTGATATAATCTCGGCTTTACTTGAAGTCGTCGGAGCGACAGGGACATTATTCATGCCAGCCTACACGAGCCCAAGGCCAGAGCAAATAATTGATCTTTCTTTAGAGCCAACGAATACTGGAATTGTTAATGAAATTTTTCGCCGATCGGAAGGCGTGATCCGGAGCTTGCATCCACGCCACTCCATCTGCGGCAAAGGCCCAATTGCCGCAGAAATTTTAGCTGGACACGATGCCTGTATCCGGGCAGACGGACCGGATTCTCCATTTGATAGGTTAAGGCAAAGGGATGATGCTTTTATCTTGACTTTGGGCTTGCCTCCCGCACATTTGTCATTTTTACATTGGTTAGAGGATTTTGAGCCTGAAAAGTTACCTTTCTCGGTTCACAAATCAAATCCAGTATATTTAAAAATAAAAACTAGCAAAGGAAAAGTCATTACTGTCCCTGATAATCAAGTGCAAATAAAAATTGCCACACGGCTCTCAATCGCTAAAATTTTTGCCCTTCTATCTAATAAAACGGTAAGTATAATTGATTATAAAGGTAGTAAAATTGCACTTTATTCGATGAAGTCTTTGGCAAAAGAGTTAATAGCCTTAAGAGATCGCGGAATAATTCATTATCACTAAACAAATTTATAATATGGATGAATTCAAGCAACATTTCCCCAATACAAATAATGTAATTCAGTTTGTTCTTAAGAAAAAACCAATGCATCGTAAATTTTTGATGCGGTCAATTGGTGATTTAGTAGATTCTGAATTGGATGAAGTAGAAAAATATGTAAATTTTTTGATAAATGAAAATTACACGCCAGATCAGATCGGACTATCTTATTTAACTATTGTTGAAGATACTTTTTTGGAAGAGCTGCGCTTTCGAGAAACGGGGCGCTATAAGTACGCTTCATTTACCGAGGCGCAAGATACTGTATATAACAACCATGAATATATGCAGCGTTACATGATTGGATTGGCGTTGTCTTCCTTTTGGTGGGCCAATCATACAAGAATACGCCGATTCTATCAGCAGCTGTTACCTGATTTAGCAAAAAGATCAGGCATATATAGAGAAGTCGGCCCAGGGCATGGCATGTATTTTCTAGAGAGTATACGAAATTGTAACTTTGATGTTTATGAGGGAATCGACATAAGCCAAACCAGTGTTGATATGACCAAACGAATTATCAATAGTGGTTTTTTTGGTAATTTCACTAAAGCACAAATTATTTTGACTGATTTTTTAGAAAAGACAGATTTGGCTTTGGCTAGCTCTTTAGTAATGGGTGAGGTTTTAGAACATGTTGAAAATCCCAGTATGTTTTTAAAACAAGCATATAAGACAACTACGAGCGATGCGATAATATATTTAACTACTTGCATAAATGCGCCAGCTATTGACCATATTTATAATCCGGGTACTATCGATAATTTAGAACAATTATTTGCTGATAACGGGTTTAGCGTCAAAAAACGCTGTATCGTTCCTCGTGATGGAACGACATTGGAGGAATGTGAAAAAAATAAATTGGCTATTAATGTTGCCTATGTTTTGGAGAAAACGAAATAATTTTTATGGCAAGTAAAGCAACACCCTTAGCTTTTCACCATATGGGGTTGCTTACCGGGCAACCTGAGTTGGCTGGTAAAATGTTAATAGATTTGGGCTATAGCCTTGGTGAATCTATCTTTGACCCAGAGCAAAATGTCACCTTGAGGATGTGTAATCATCTGAATGGAGGTTCAGCCATAGAATTAGTGACCCCCCATCCAGATAATATAGGCCTCAACCGCTTGCTTCGGCGTAAAGATGATTACATCTATCACCTTTGTTTTACTACAACTGACATTACACAAGGATTGAATACTTTGGATCAAGAGTCTCTAGGACACATTGTTGAAATTATGCCACCTAAACCTGCTGTGCTTTTTGATGGCGCAAAAGTAGCCTTCTATGCAGTTCCCGGATTAGGCTTAATTGAATTACTTGAACAAAAATAGGAATTCTGATTTTCTGTGTCGCTGATAAAAGATAAATCTGATGGTTTACGCTTGGTACGTAAGGGGTTAGCTAGTGGCAACATACTCAATTGTATAGAAATACTTCGAGAAACAGCAAATCCAGCTGACGATGCTGTGCTTCAAACTCATTATTCTCGTTTAGCACTTGAGTTAAATGCCCGAATCGACAATTTTCCATCGATCCGCATTGCTTTTTTAGCCAATGCAACCTTGGCTCATTGGGTTGGTTGCCTCAGGTTTTGGTTGCTACTTGAAGGTTACCGCTTGGAAGAGTACATAGCTCCATATGGTACTTGGCGGCAAGAAATAATCGATGGCGATTCAGGGCTATACCGTTTTAATCCTGATGTTGTCTGGCTCTTTTTGCAGAGAAATGATGTCAACTTTGATGTCGGGATGCTTTCACTTGAAGCTACATCATCAATCGTTGATGACAATGTTAAAGATATTGCCCTTCAAGCCTCTAATATATTAAACCGTTTGCAAGCGTTGTTGCTGGTTAACAACTTAGTTCCACCCGTCGATAGGATTTTTGGAAATTTTGAAGGTGGCACAACCGGCTCTTATGCGTCAACCATAAATCAATTTAATTTATCAATTATCAAAATTTTACCGAAAGGTTCAGTTATTTTTGATATTGCCCACATCGCTGCCAAATTTGGCCTTGAACGATGGGAAGATGCCCGTCTTTGGTATTACTCCAAACATCCCTTTTCTTTTGAAGCGCAAGGCTCGGTTGCCTTTGTTGCAGCAAGGTTATTAGCCAGTTCTCGCGGTCATGCGAAAAAATGCATTGTACTCGATCTTGATAATACGTTATGGGGTGGTGTAATAGGCGATGATGGTTTGGACGGCATCAAAGTTGGCTCCGACGGAGGAGCGGTTGGCGATGCCTATGCGCGTTTCCAAACATGGCTCAAGGCATTGGCAGCACGAGGTGTGACGTTAGCGGTGTGCAGCAAGAATAACGAGGATAATGCGCGCGAACCTTTTCTAAAAAAATCAGGAATGGTTTTACAACTTGACGATTTTGCGGCCTTTAAAGCCAATTGGCGTAATAAAGCCGACAATATCAGGGAAATTGCAAAAGAATTGAATTTAGGTTTGGATTCATTTGTTTTTATTGATGACAACCCTGCCGAACGGGCGTTAATACGCTCTGAGCTAAATGCTGTCAGCGTCCCGGAAATGCCCTCAGATCCAGCAGATTTCATCCGGGTTCTTAGCGCAGATTGCTGGTTTGAAACGCTGGCGGTTTCGCAAGAGGACTGGTTGCGTACAAAAGCTTACCGCGATAATGCTGCACGTAACCAAGCAGAATCTTCCGCAACCGATATACACGCCTATTTAAGCAGCTTAGAGATGCAAGCCAAATGGGGTGCCGTCAATAACTCAACGCTGCAGCGGGCAACCCAATTGGTCAATAAAACTAACCAGTTTAATTTAACCACAATACGATATACCGAATCTCAACTTGCTAAATTAGCGCAAGCAAAAGATGCCTGGGTCGGGCATTTTTCCCTTGATGACAGATTCGGTGCCCATGGCTTAATTGCCGTCGTTATTTTAAGGTTTGACCACAAAAATGCCTACATTGACACCTGGGTAATGAGTTGCCGTGTTTTTTCGCGCAAAATGGAAGATTTCACGTTTAAGATTATATCGGAAGTAGCCAAGAAGTATGGCTGTAAAAACATTATCGGAAAGTATTTGCCTAGCCCAAAAAATGCAATTGTTGCTGATCTTTACCATAATTTTGGTGGCAGTAAGACAAGTCAGGCAGATACGCCTGGAGAAACATGGTTATTTGAGCTTGACGGTAGGGAACTATTAGGTTCTAAATTCATTCAAGACATATCTAACTTAAATCCAAATATTTAGCTTAAAGGAACAAAAATGAACGAAACCTGGAAAATGAACGCATTAAAGAAACTTCAGCCCATTTTTCAAGAATTGTTTCTTGATGATGAATTGAAAATAAGCGAAAGCACCTCTCCACTTGATATTGATGAATGGGATTCGCTGGCACATGTTAATTTACTAAGCACGGTAGAAAAATCCTTTGGTATTCGGTTTACGGCAGAAGATATGGGGAACATAGAAAATGTATCCACCCTTCTTGCCACGCTTGCTGAGCGTGGAGCGAATTAAATTGTGGCCTCTAGTATAGTTATATCTACGCCCAGTTATTGTACTAATGAAATAAATTGGGTACTGAAAGTTATATTTACTGAGTTTTTAGGCATTTCATACTCCCAAAGGACTATTGAAGAACCAAAGTATGTAATTCATAGCGGCGGCAAAACTTTAACCTTGCCGGATCAATTTTTTTTCACTTCCCAAAATAAGTGGTTTGATCCATCAACATTGCCAAAACTCCCTTTGGAAAATTGGAATGTGATCTCGTCTGGCCTAAAGGTAGATTTGGTTGAGCCTTCAATACCGGTGCTGTACGGTCAATCCGGTTTTCATGGAAGTCAGAGAAATACGTCGCATTTAGCACTTGATATTTTTGGTTCGGGATTTTTTATGCTTTCACGGTATGAAGAATTGATGATAACCGAACGTGATCAATTTGGCAAAATCCCGGCATCGGCTTCGGTTGCTCATAAAGCGGGTTTTTTGAACCGTCCCATAGTTGATGAATATATTGAAATCCTTTGGGCGGCGATGAAGTTTATATGGCCTCAGTTAGAACGAAAAACCAATCGGGGCAAAATATTAATCAGTTGCGATGTAGACCAACCATTTGACCGCGTCGGCTCAAGCAAACTGAAACTGCTAAGGTCTCTCGCAGGCGATTTAGGAAGAAGAAGAATGCCAACTCTTGCATTCAATCGTGTAAGGAACTTTATCAAAAGCCCGAAAGGTAATTTAAATTATGATCCTTATTACACTTTTGATTGGTACATGGATGTGTGTGAACGCAACAACCACATGGCGGCATTCTATTTTATCACTGACCATACCGGTGGCGCTATCGACGGAACTTATAACATAAATGAACCTAGGACACTGGGACTAATAAAAGAAATAGCCAGCAGAGGGCATGAAATTGGAGTGCATGGCAGTTACAACTCTTTCAATGACCCAGGACAAATCCTAAAAGAGCGCCAAATGTTAATCGATGTTTGCCATAAACTCGGCATCAATGCCGCTGTACCAGGTAATCGGCAACATTATTTACGTTGGGATCCAGCCAATACAGCGGATTATCTGGATGCAGCTGGCTATACCTATGACACAACGGGTACTTTTGCAGACGTAGCAGGTTTTCGATATGGGACAGCAAGAGAGTTTCCAATGTGGTCATGGCAAAAAAGGACTGGTTTGCGGATAAACCAACGCCCTTTAATTATCATGGAAATTTCAATAATTTTGGCTTGTTACATGAATCTAGGGTACACAGATAAAGCGAAGGAGACTTTTTTAGAGTTAAAGAGTAAGTCATTGAAATTTGGCGGAAATTTTAGCTTACTATGGCACAATTCAACCTTTTTGTCGCCTAAGGATCGTGATTTATTTGAATTTGTAGTTAGCGGCAAATGATGTTTCAACCGTGCCCATTTAGTTTCAATAAAAAAGAACATATCCAGAAATCTTTTTTGGCATTTGAAAATAAATTCTTCAGGACAAATTAATGTGTGGGATTATCGGCGGATTTTGGCTTCAATTTGAAGAAAAATTGGAGTCTCGGCTTA
The DNA here is from genome assembly GCA_965247625.1 of Methyloglobulus sp. GTDB lineage: Bacteria > Pseudomonadota > Gammaproteobacteria > Methylococcales > Methylomonadaceae > Methyloglobulus. The sequence goes on from CBDFHL010000003.1 coordinate 239,246, forward strand.
ATACATGAATTTCTATTTTAGCGCACCGCGGCCCAAACGACAAAGGGCAGCTGATTGAGACGACAGATTATGGCGCCATCGCGCTAGGGCAAACGCGCATGTCAATTATTGATCTCACCTCAGCAGGCCATCAACCAATGGACTCTAAAGATGGCCGCTATAACCTTATATTCAACGGTGAAATCTACAATTATCGAGAATCGCGCAAAGAGCTACAAAAAAGGGGGGGGCAATTCTATTCCGATTCTGATACAGAGGTCTTGCTTCAAGCCTGGATATTCTGGGGGCAATCTTGTCTTCCACGATTGATCGGGATGTTTGCTTTTGTGATTTATGATCGTGAGCTAGACACGTTAACTTGTGTGCGAGACGCTTTTGGCATAAAGCCTTTTTTTATTATTTGGACAATGGACAATTTCATTTCGCATCTGAGCAACCTGCCCTCACCGCAATGAAAGGAGGAAAAGTTGAGATAGATTGGCAACGTTCTTACGATTATTTGGTACATGGTGATTATGATAGCCAAGAACGAACGTTCCTTAAAGGAACTAAGCACCTGCCTCCCGCTCATTTTATGGTTTTTAATATATCAACCCAGTCTTTAACTGAGCCAGCATCTTGGTGGCAGCCACAGTTTAAAGAAAATTCAACATTGGATTTCAACCAGGCCGTGGAAGCTGTCCGCTCTCAATTCCTTGAGAACATCAAGCTTCATTTGCGCAGTGATGTACCTCTAGGAGCCGCGTTGTCGGGTGGTATTGATTCATCTGCGATTGTTTGTGCAATGCGACAGGTTGAGCCAGACATTCCGATCCATACTTTCAGCTACATCCCCCAGCAGCAAAATCTTTCCGAAGAAAAACATATTGATTTAGTAAATGCCCATGTGAGTGCAATTTCGCACAAGACAACTTTTTCAAGTGACGAGCTGATCAATGACCTGGATGACCTTATTCGCATACAAGGGGAGCCTTTTGGTAGCACAAGTATTTATGCTCAATATCGTGTTTTCAAGCAGGCAAAAGAAGCAGGAATCTCAGTAACTTTAGAGGGACAGGGGGCAGATGAACTGTTAGCAGGTTATCCAGGACAGCGGCTATTGAGTCTTTTGGAAACAGGGCACCCATTGCAAGCAATCAGCTTTTCTCGTAAGTGCAGTCAACTCACAGGGCAAATTATAAAAAATCATGGATGTACTTAGGTTGCATAGCGTTACCTAACGATACCTATAGAAGAGCAAGGAAACTCTTAGGTAGGGATTTTTCGCCTACATGGCTAAACTGCGATCTTCTTGAAGAAATGGGGGTTAATTTAAATGAAACTCGTTACAGCTTAACAAACCAAGCAAAAGGAAGGAGCGTCATTGAGAAACTTTGCAAATCCCTACAGCATAGGGAGCTTCCTGGGCTTTTAAGGCACAGCGACCGTAATTCAATGCGTTTTTCGATAGAAAGTCGTGTGCCTTTTTTAACGATTCCCATGGCTGAGCTTTTGTTAAGCTTACCTGAAGATTACCTTATTGCACGAAACGCTGAAAGCAAACATATCTTTCGCGCGGCGATGAGGGGAATTGTGCCAGATGCTATATTGGACAGAAAAGACAAATTTGGATTTGCAACCCCCAAACAGCCAATACTCCTGAATAAAAACCAACAGTTCTGTGCTTTGGTGGAGAAATCCGATGCTATTCCATTTATAAACAAAGACAATTTATTAAAAGCTTTCAAACAAACAATAAGCGGTCAAATAAAATTTACGCAGCAAGTATGGCGTTGGATAAACTTTATAATATGGTATGACTTTATAACTCAATAAAATTATTGTCATTGTTGCAACATCAAAATGAATTATTGTCTAAACCATTTTGAGTATTATTTCAAAGGAGCTTAGCTTTTTAGAGAAGCTTTATCCTGCAATAAAACTTTGGCTTAACCCAAAACATTAAAACTATATACTTGTATCTATGCCAAATAAATATGCTAAAAATTAAATTAAAAATATTGGCCGTTTCGAGCTCAAACATTGTATTTCTAATGCTATTTCCTGGATTTTTTTTTTACCAAAGCGCCATTGGCCTTGGGCTTATTCCTCCAATACTTGGCGGTTATTTTGGTATAGTTGCAATATTAACATCACCTCTTACTTTTATGGCTTTCTTATATTTAATAGGGAAGCATAAATACAACTATACAATTATTGATGCCATATTCTTTTGTATCGTTACATTAACTATTTTTGTAACTTTTGTGAGTTACTTTTTAGATAAGCCTAGCTTATATAGTACGGATATGTTTATTTGGTCAATCAGCGGCTTATTGTTTAATCTTGAATGCTATTTTTTAGCAAGAACAATCTCTCTTAGTTCCAATGTTTTCAATTATCTATCTATATTATCTTTAGTAGCCATGGTGCTTATAATCCTTTCTCATGTTGGTGAACATGGCATTTACAATCTGAAAGAAGGAGGGGACGATTCAGAGTCTTTGGCAACATATCAAGGATTTGCTAGATCATTAGCCGTAGTTGGTATTTTCTCCATGACTACACTAAACTCATCGAAACTTGTATTCTTAATTTCACTAGTAACGATGGTTGGTTTATTTTTTAATGGTGCTCGCACGGAATTTGCATTATTTTTCGTTTCATACTTGACTTTAATTATATACGTTCGCCGAACATCATTTAATAACATTGCATTAACAATTTTTTTATTTTTGGTAATATCAATAGCGTCAATTGCAAATTTTGATAATTTACTAGCACTTTTGCCAAAAAATAGAATGCTTCAACTACTAGATATATCTTCAACCTCAAGTTGGCAGGCCAGAGCTAATCTTATAACATCTGCAATAGAAACCATTTATTCAAATCCTTTAGTTGGAAATTATGGGAGTTATACCAATATTGGCGGCGTAGGAAGTTATCCACACAATTTGCTTTCGGCATGGGTTAATCTTGGCGCGATTGGTTTCGGTCTTTATCTAATTACAATACTGATTATTGTAAAGGACTTAATTCAAGGTTTTCTAAGAAAAAAAGTTAAGACCTCAGAAGAAAAAACTGTATTGGTCTTTTCAGTATTCACTATTTTTGCGCTAATTGCGGCAAAAGATTACACATATATGTTGTTTGGTTTCATGGTTGGGTTTTATTCAAGATTTAATACTGCATCTAGATTAAACCGTTTCAAAATGGCATAAACAATGACATATCACAGTCAAAAAACCGTTCACCTCACTTCTGCCCATGCACGCTACGACACCCGCATTTTCCTCAAGATGTGTTCATCTTTAGCTGCCAACGGCTATCCTGTAACTTTGATTGTCGCAGATGGCTTAGGTAATGAGACCAAAAACAATGTAACTATCATTGATGTAGGCGCAAAAACAGGGGGGCGTTTTGCCCGCATGACCAAAACTGTAAGACGCGTGTTTGATGCCGCTAAGGTATTAAATGCAGACATATACCATCTGCATGACCCTGAACTCATCCCCATGGGCCTAAAGCTTAAACGGTTAGGTAAAATCGTTATTTTTGATTCGCACGAAGATGTTCCAAAGCAAATGCTTGGCAAGCCTTACCTAAACGCTCCCTTGCGCTATTTAATCGGGCAAGCCTTTGCCTTATACGAAAACTTTGCCTGTAAACAATTAGATGCAATTGTCGCTGCTACCCCTTACATTAGGGATAAATTTATCAGCATTAATCCTAACAGCATCGACATCAATAATTTCCCGATACTAAATGAGTTGCAAACATCATTAAACTGGAACGATAAATCCAAACATGTTTGCTATATCGGTGGCATTTCACAAATACGGGGTATCCGCGAAGTTGTCCGCGCCATGGAATTTGTAAGTAGCGGTGCCAGATTACAACTAGGGGGGAAGTTTAGTGAAGGAAATATTGAAAATGAAGTCAAAGCTTATCCAGGTTGGCAAACAATAGATGAACTTGGCTTCCTCGACCGAGATGGTGTTAGAGGAACTTTAAGTAGCTCAGTAGCTGGCTTGGTAACATTACACCCAATTATTAACTATTTAGACGCATTACCAATCAAAATGTTTGAGTACATGAGCGCTGGCATTCCAGTCATTGCCTCTAATTTTCCATTATGGCAAGATATTATTGAGGGTAATGATTGCGGCATATGCGTCGACCCCATGGATCCACAAGCAATTGCTAAAGCAATAGATTTTTTTATTACTAACCCTGAACGCGCACAACAGATGGGGAATAATGGTTACAGGGCAGTTCAAGAAAAATATAATTGGGGCATTGAAGAGCTTAAATTATTAATGTTCTATGCGAACCTGATAAAAGCTAAGCCATGAAAACTTTCTTACTCACCCAGTTAAGTTTGAAAGTACCCGTCATTCAGGTAAATTCCGAATATCCTTAACTAATTAGATTCAACTTTAACAAAAATAAACTCTATTTGGATCCGGCATTTTGTATTTTACTGATATAGAAATATTACTTCGCGCTTATATGAATACAACATTTTTTCCGAAAGCTATGGTATTCATAAATAATACAATAAAATTAAATAGAAAGCCTCACACCAATTTTATGCATTTAAGGGTTTTACTTTGAATTTTTATATAACTTTCATATTAAATCTAAGCCGCTAATAACAACTAATGTAATCAGGTTACTGATGAATAAAAAAACAGTATGGTTAATCAATCAGTATGCTTCAACACCTGATACTGGCATTGGTGGAAGACATTACTCTTTAGCAAGGGAACTGGTACGCCAGGGCAATATAATTTATTTGATTGCCGCAAGTTACTCCCATATTTTGAGAGAACCTAAAAAAATTGAAAATACTTTTGAAACAAAAATTATTGAGGGGATAAATTTCGTTTGGATAAAAACATTACCCTATCCAACCGCTCATAGTAAAAAGCGAATTTTAAACTGGGTGTTATTTGCCTGGAGAATATTATTTTTATCGAAATTTATTGAAAATAGACCCGAAGCCATTTTATATTCTTCACCTTCACTTTTTGGATTTTTATCAGCTAAATTATTGGCGTGGAAATTTAAAGCAAAGTTAGTTTTCGAAGTAAGGGATATTTGGCCGCTGTCACTTATCGAGCTAGGCGGTTACTCAAAGAAACACCCGTTTATTCAGCTAATGCAGCTAATAGAGGATTTTGCATACCGGATCTCGAACAGAGTTGTATCCAACTTGCCCAATGCAGTTGAACATATGGTGGCACGAGGAATGGACAGGACTAAATTTGTTTGGATTCCTAATGGCTTTTCGAATGACGAAATTAATAATCAGCAAAATCTGTCTCCAGACGTTTTGAGTCAATTACCCACAAATAAATTTCTCATTGGTTATACTGGAACAATCGGTTTAGCCAATGCTTTAGACACGCTGATACAAACCGCTGATCTTTTGGCTAATGAAAAAGACGTTGCTTTTGTGATTGTAGGGAAAGGCAAAGAAAAACCTTTACTTGAACGAAAAATAATTGATTTGGGATTGCATAATGTGGTTTTTATAGATCCAATCAATAAAATTCAAATGCAATCATTGCTAAAGCAATTTGATGCCTGCTACTTGGGCTGGAAGAATGATTCGCTTTACAAATTTGGTACAGCAGCAAATAAACTTATCGATTATCTAATCTCAGGCAAACCAGTAATACATTCTTATTCAGGCTCATTTGATATAATTGCTTTATCAAATGCGGGTATTTCTGTTCCGGCAGAAGATGCCCAAGCAGTAGCTGACGCAATCTTACGGCTTAAAAACTTACCTAAGAGTGAGCTGAATAAGATAGGACAAAATGGTAAAAAATATGCCATACAACACCATGACTATAAGATACTTTCAGAAAAATTAGCGCAAATACTATTTGAATAAGTTGGCATGAAAAGAATTATAGATATTTTGATAACACTTACTTTCTTACCAATTTTGTTGCCTATTATTCTAATAATTTATTTATTTGTACTAATAAATTGTGGCCGCCCCGTTTTTTTCTTTCAAAAACGGCCGGGCTATCAAGGCCGATTATTCGAAATGATCAAATTCCGCACGATGACCGATGCGCGCAACGAATCTGGCAAGTTGTTCCCTGATTCCATCCGGTTAACGAAATTCGGTAAATTTCTGCGTTCTACCAGCTTAGATGAACTACCAGAATTATGGAATGTACTCAAAGGCGACATGAGTCTGGTTGGGCCAAGACCCTTACTTATAGAATATTTGCCTTTATATTCTAACGAACAAGCGCGTCGTCATGAGGTAAAGCCTGGGGTAACCGGGTGGGCTCAAGTTAATGGCCGTAATGCCATTAGTTGGGAAGAAAAATTTAAACTGGATGTCTGGTACGTCAATAATAAGTCGCTTTGGCTGGATATTAAGATTTTATGGATGACACTCAATAAAGTAATACTCCGTGACGGTATTTCTGCCAGTGGTGAAGCAACCATGCCAAAATTTTCAGGAACTAACTAGTGACTGAATTGTACGGTGTTTATGGTGCTAGTGGCTTTGGTCGCGAAGTTATGCCGATAGCCCGGCAGCTATTGGAAGTTAATCAAACAAATAAGAATGCTGAATTAGTTTTTGTTGATGATAGCCCTGAATCAAATCAAATAAATGGCCATCAAATTTTAACTTTTGAGCAATTTAATACTTATCCAGCAAAATCTAAGTATCTTGCTATTGCTATTGCCAATAGCAAGGTCAGGGAAATGCTGTTTGATAAAATAAAAAATAACGGCATACATCATTGGTCAATAACAGCTTTACAAAGTATGTTGATGGATGATTGTTCCGTGGGTGAAAATTCTATCTTATGCCCATTTGTCACTTTAACCTCCAATATAAAAATTGGTAAATCGTTCCAAGCCAATATTTATAGTTATGTGGCGCATGACTGTGTTATTGGGGATTTTGTCACCTTTGCCCCATCCGTCAAGTGCAATGGTAATGTCGAAATAAGTGATCATGCCTACATCGGTACTGGAGCCATTATCAAGCAAGGCAAACCAGGCCGACCCTTAAAAATAGGTCGAGGTGCCATAATAGGCGCAGGCGCAGTAGTTACAAAAAATGTCCCTGAAGGTGTCACGGTTATTGGTAACCCAGCGGTTCTGTTAACGAAAGAAAACCTTACAAAAAAATGACCGACATCAGCGCATTTTTAGGCGGGTACAAAATTGAGCAAATCGAACTAGGGATGAACGCAACCTATAGCCAGACTATTACTGATGCAGACATTAAAACATTTGCCGGATTTTCTGGGGATAACAACCCTGTGCATATGAATGATGAGTATGCAGAAAACTCCCGATTTAAAAAAAGAATTGCCCATGGTTTGATGTCAGCATCTTTTTTTTCAGCCTTGTTTGGCTCACGTATTCCTGGCCCAGGCTGTGTCTATGTTTCGCAAACATTAAATTTTAAGAGACCCGTATATATTTACGACACAGTTTATGCAACAGTGACTGTGACCTCAGTAGATCTACAAAAAAATCGCGTTTTTTTTGACACAATTTGTAAAGTTAAAAATAAAATAGTGATTGACGGAAAAGCTGAAATATATATTCCCTAAAGAACTATGTCATTGTAAATGCTGAATACTAAATTTCCCCCTTGGCCATCTTACACACAAGAAGAAGCTCATGCTGTCCAAAAGGTCTTATTATCCAACAAAGTAAACTATTGGACAGGTACTGAGTGTCGAAAATTTGAAAAAGAGTTTGCCTCATTTACGGACTGTGTTTATGCCGTAGCCGTAGCAAATGGGACTGTTGCCTTAGATGCGGCATTCAAAGCACTAGATATTGGCGAAGGTGATGAAGTCATCGTAACTTCTCGTACTTTTTTAGCATCTGTATCCTCAATAGTTAACGCTGGAGCAATACCCGTCTTTGCTGATGTCGATAGGGACTCTCAAAATATTACACTAGATACTATTTTAAAAGTAATTACAACTCGGACGAAAGCCATTGTTTGCGTGCATTTGGCGGGATGGCCTTGCGAAATGGATGGCATTATGTCTTTGGCTACTGAACGAAATCTTTATGTAATAGAAGACTGTGCTCAGGCTCACGGCGCAAGATACAAAGGCAAATCATTGGGCTCGATTGGTCATATCGGGGCATGGAGTTTTTGCCAAGATAAGATTATGTCAACCGGTGGGGAAGGCGGTATGGTAACCACGAATGACCATGAGTTATGGTCAAAAATTTGGTCATACAAAGATCATGGCAAATCTTGGGAAGCAGTTTATGACAGAGACCATCCGCCCGGATTTAGGTGGCTCCATGATTCGTTCGGGACTAACTGGCGGCTAACTGAAATACAGGCAGCAATAGGGCGAATCCAACTAAAAAAAATGCCGGATTGGCACTCTAAACGTACCAATAATGCCAAACAAATACTTGCCACCTGCCGAAAGCTTGGTGCGCTTCGTGTCCCTGAACTACCTGACCATGCCGAACATGCTTGGTACAAGTGCTATGTATTTGTAAGAACCGGCCGACTAAAAGAAAATTGGGATCGTGACCGGATAGTTGCTACTATTAACGCCAAAGGAGTTCCATGTTATTCCGGTTCGTGTTCGGAAGTTTATCTGGAAAAAGCGTTTGATAATACAGGCTTTCGCCCAGAATATCGATTGCCAGTAGCCAAGGAATTAGGGGAAACAAGTTTGATGTTTTTAGTCCATCCAACGCTGACAAAATCTGAAATAGAAAGCACTTGCACTACGATTTATGAAGTTATGTTAGAAGCATCCATGTAATTAGGTTGAATAATTTTAATTTCACCACTATTACTGCGATTTTTTAATATCCTTTTGTATTTTTATTGTTAACCCATTAGAAAATGCAGTAAAGTTTAAATTAAGTCGAACCATATAAGAAAAACTGATTATTTCTTATTAGCCAAACTCTCCTTCACAAAGAAATGTTATTCACTAAATACAGGTAACCTTAGTGGTTGAAAAATATGGGTGCTAAATTAGCTCGCTGGTTTATCAGCCTCTCCAGGCGTACTAAAGCGGTTATTTTAATAAGTGCAGATGTATTTTTTGCTATTTTTGCTTTATGGGCGGCATTTTCATTGCGTTTTGGCGTGTTCTACATCCCCAAAGGCGATATTTGGTATGTATTCGCGATTGCGCCCGCTATTGCTTTACCTATTTTTTTAAAATTGGGGTTATACCGGGCAATTATCCGTTATATCGAAATTCGTGCATTATGGACAATTATCCAGGCGTGTACACTTTATGCTTTGGTATTTGCTCTAGTTTTATATCAATCTGGTATCAAGGGCATACCCAGGACAGCTACCCCATTAAATTGGTTGACTTTGATCGCGCTCGTGGGGAGTAGCCGATTTTTCGCACGCTGGTGGTTAGGGGCAATTTATATCAACTTGAGCAGCGGAGCCAAGTATTTTGAGCGGCGACACAAACGTCCGGTTGTCATCTATGGCGCGGGCAATGGTGGAGTGCAATTAGCAGCCGCCTTAGATCATGGCCATGAATATAGGCCGATAGCGTTTATAGATGAGGATTCGGCATTACATAAGCAGAAAGTCAACGGTAGGCGTATTTATCCCTTTAGCTCATTAAGTTATTTAATTGACAGGCATAAGATTACTGATGTGTTGCTTGCAATTCCTTCGGCATCGCGGTCAAGGAAAAGTGAAATTATTCGCCTTTTGGAACCTTACGCCGTACACGTTATGTCCATGCCGGGCTTAGCAGAAATCGCCCAAGGCAGGGTTAAAGTAGATAGTTTACAGGAGGTTGAAATAGCCGATTTACTAGGACGTGACCCAGTGCCCCCAGATACTTCGCTCTTGTCTGCAAATATCACAAACAAAGTGATCATGGTTACCGGTGCGGGTGGTTCTATAGGTTCGGAATTATGCCGTCAGATTGTGCATTTGCAACCAGCTTCGTTGATACTATTCGAATTGTCCGAATTCGCCCTCTATGAAATTGAACGTGAGCTATGCAAACTGTTAGCTAAGAATGACCAAAATATAAACATAGAAATAATTTCCATACTAGGCTCAGTGACAAATGCCAAACGTATTGAAAAAGTCTGCAAAACCTTTGCAGTACAAACTATTTATCATGCTGCCGCCTACAAGCATGTCCCTATGGTTGAGAAAAATCCGGGGGAGGCTATTTGGAATAATATCTTTGGCACATTGAATACGGCACAAGCCGCCATTGCGGCTAAAGTCGAAACCTTCGTCTTGATCTCAACCGATAAAGCAGTTAGGCCAACTAACACGATGGGGGCGAGCAAACGTTTTGCCGAATTGATTTTGCAGGCGCTAAGCCAAAACGATCATCAAACCCGTTTTATGATGGTCAGGTTTGGTAATGTCTTGGATTCTTCCGGTTCGGTTGTACCTTTATTTAGGGAACAAATAGCCCAAGGCGGGCCAGTAACAGTAACGGATAGCCGCGTTATCCGTTACTTTATGACAATCCCAGAAGCGGCGCAGTTAGTTATCCAAGCGGGGGCCATGGGCTTGGGCGGTGATGTTTTCGTGCTAGACATGGGCGAGCCTATTCGGATTATTGATTTGGCTAAGCGGATGATTCATCTAAGTGGCTTAGAAATAAGGGACGGCAATCACCCCAATGGAGAAATTGAGATCAGTATTGTCGGACTTCGTCCCGGCGAAAAATTATATGAAGAATTGCTCATTGGTGAAAATGTGTCCGAGACTACCCATAAACGGATTATGCGGGCACAAGAACATGTCATCGCATGGGTTGAGCTGGTTCATTTACTAAATGAATTACAAAAAGCTACTGAAGCAGAGGATTTTGAACGGGTTCGGACAATTTTGAAGTACGCAGTCACTGGCTTTATACCGCAATGTGACGTTGAAGATTTGTTGTGGAAACGATCGATAGCAATATTGGAAAATAGTGCAGGCGAAAAAAAAACCTCTCAAGGGTTTACCGGGAGAGGTTAAGAATCAAGCAGAGATATGAGGAGGTTCTGCTTGTAAGTACAACAACACACAATAAAAAGTTATTTCCTTAATTATTACTGGTACGCATTCTCATATTGCTGTATATCGCCGCGCCAGCAAACAACAAGGTTGATACAATAAATTGGGCAGAAATAAAGCTCCATATACCGCTTATAAATAATAATCCAATAAAAATATCTTTGTTTAAGTTACTCATTTTTTTGGTTCCAATAAAATTAAGAGGAGAAGTAATTACAGTAAAAATTTGGGGAAATCTTGTACTGTTAGTTCGAATTACAGTATATATGACTATTTATTTGGCACAATACGCCAAATAATAAATGAATTGTTTCTTATTTATATATAGTTGTGATTGTCAAGTATTTTGTTATCTTCGTCACAATTTTTTAATAAACCACTTGTAAACTAGTAATAATTTGCCAAAAAATTTCTGTCGACTATTTGCATTTGCCGATTAATTTAGGTTTTTCTGGGCAACTTCATCATCTTCGCTATTCTTAGGCACAAATAAACGGGAAAACAATAATCCTATTTCAAACAATAACCACATAGGTACTGCCAGCATGGTTTGCGACACTGCATCGGGCGGCGTTAATACCATGCCGAGAATAAACGCACCAACAATGACATAAGGCCGTTGCTCTGCAAGGCTTTTAGGTGTCACCAACCCAGTCATTACCATAACTATAGTAAAAATCGGCACCTCAAAACAAACCCCAAACGCAAAAAACATAGTTAGGATAAAGTCCAAGTATTTGGAAATATCGGTCATAACGGCAACCCCAACTGGCGCAGCCGCCGACAAAAACCCAAAAACGAGCGGGAAAACTACAAAATAAGCAAAAGCTACGCCCGCAAAAAATAAGAATGTGCTTGCTATCAGTAACGGCAGGATAAGCCTACGCTCATGCTTATATAGGCCTGGGGCAACAAACGCCCAGAATTGATAAAGGATGACTGGCATTGAAGCAAATATTGCTACGACCAAAGCCAGTTTAAACGGGGTGAAAAATGGTGATGCGACTTCAATAGCAATCATGGTGCTATTCTCTGGCAAATGCTTCAGTAATGGCCCAGCGAGAAAAGTGTAAATCTCGTTAGCGTAAAACGATAAACCAATAAATACTATCAGAACAGACAATACACTGTACAAGAGCCGATTGCGTAGCTCGATAAGATGGCTAATTAAAGACTGCTCTCCGCCTTCTTGATGATTGGGTTCACTCATCCTGATTAAAGTTAGGATTTACTGATTTGGTAGGAAGGGGTGGCTTGTGTTTAATTGATTCGCTTATATTGCTTAGGTCGTTGTTTGTATCATGCAATATTTTTTGAAATTCAGAAATCCCTGATTGATTCTTTAAGCTTTGCCTAAGTTCTTCCGCTTGAAATTCCTCAGCAATTTCATGTTTAACAGATTCAATGGTACGCCTAGTTTTCGCAAGCCAAAATCCCGTCATCCGCGCCACTTTAGGCAATTTTTCCGGACCGATTACTAAAAGCGCGACCAATGCCACCATACATAATTCGGAAAAACCAATTTCGAACATAATTAATTATTTTCGTCTTTTTTGGCGACAACTTCGCCATCGATAGGATCCTCTTTTTTTACAGTTGCGGAATCTTCCTCTTCACGGATAGCAGACCGGAAACTTTTAATAGCTGTACCTAAGTCGCTGCCGACATTTTTGAGTCGTTTAGTGCCAAAAACAACAATGATAATCGCCAATACGATCAATAGTTTGGTAACACTGATTCCCATCCTAACCCCTACAATCTCAATTCGAGTAGCGCACTATACTTGCGTATCTGTGCGTTGCGATTTTTCGTCCAACCCGGACAAACCAAAGCGACGTTGTAATTCTTGTAATATATCGTCTGGACCTAAACCTTGATGTGCCAACAATATCATGCTGTGAAACCAAAGGTCTGCAGTTTCATAAATGATTTTTTGGTTATCACCACTTTTACCAGCAATAACAGTTTCAGTCGCTTCTTCACCGATTTTTTTGAGGATAGTATCCAAACCTTTGGCATATAAACTAGCTACGTAAGATTTATCGGGGGCTTCCAGCTTTCGCTGCTCCAAAACCTGCGCCAGTTGCTGCAATACATTACTCATGTTTTTGGTAAATATTTTTCGGGTTTTTTAAGACTGGCGCTACGGTTAACCATTTACCATCCAGTAATTGCCGGTAAAAACAACTTTCCCTGCCTGTATGACAAGCGATACCACCAACCTGTTCAACAATTAATACAATAACATCTTCATCGCAATCAAGAAAAATTCCGGATACTTTTTGCTGATGCCCGGACTCTTCTCCTTTGCGCCATAGTTTATTACGCGACCTTGACCAATATACCGCATAGCCTTCACTTACTGTTAACCCCAAGGCTTCTTTGTTCATCCAAGCAAACATCAAAATTTTGCCAGTTTCTACATCCTGGGCGATTACTGGCACTAAACCATCAGCCGTCCAACGAATCTCATCTAACCAGGTTGCTGTCACAAACGTACCTCAATACCGCGTTGTGCCATCCGTTCTTTAGCCTGCTGAATGGTGTATTCGGCAAAATGGAAAATACTCGCTGCCAAAACAGCATCAGCTTTACCCTCAAGCACACCATCAGCCAAATCATCCAAACACCCGACACCGCCTGACGCTATCACCGGCACTGAAACCGCTTCGCTGATTGCGCGTGTTAACGCTAAATCAAAACCGGACTTGGTGCCGTCTTTATCCATACTGGTTAATAATATTTCACCTGCTCCCAGATCCACCATTTTTTTTGCCCATTCGACGACGTTGATACCGGTGGGCTTGCGGCCGCCGTGAGTAAATATCTCCCACTGGTTATCTGCTACTTTTTTAGCATCGATGGCAACGACTATACACTGTGAGCCAAAACGTTCAGCAGCTTCACGGACAAAATCGGGGTTAAGCACTGCAGCACTATTGATGCTGACTTTATCGGCACCAGCATTTAACATCCTGCGGATATCATCCAGTGTCCTTATGCCGCCGCCAACCGTCAACGGGATAAATACTTCACTTGCGACTTGTTCAACGACATGAACCATGGTGTCACGGTTATCATGGGTGGCGGTAATATCCAGAAAAGTCAGCTCATCTGCACCTTCACAGTCGTAACGACGGGCGATTTCAACTGGATCGCCTGCATCGCGGATATCAACAAATTTTACCCCTTTAACTACACGGCCATTATCAACATCTAAACAAGGAATAATGCGTTTAGCTAAGCTCATGCGGTGAAAGATTCCGCTAATTTTGCGCCTTCAGCAAAATCCAAAGTGCCCTCATAGATAGCACGTCCGGTGATCGCCCCCATTACGCCATCTTCTGCGATTGTGCCTAAGGCTTTGATGTCATCAAGTGTGGTAATCCCACCCGAAGCAATGACAGGAATCCGGATAGCGCGCGCCAACTTTGCTGTGGCTTCGACATTGATACCTTGCATCATGCCATCCCGAGAAATATCAGTGTAAATAATGGCCTCTACACCATCTTCCTCAAAGTGCTGAGCCATATCAATTACATCATGCCGAGATAATTTTGACCAGCCGTCAATGGCTACTTTACCGTCTTTGGCATCTAGACCGACAATAATTCGCCTTGGATATTCAATTGCCATGTCTTTGACAAAATGCGGGGCGTTAACGGCTTTTGTCCCGATAATGACGTATTCTACCCCGGCATCCAAATAGCCTTGGACGGTTTCCTCATCACGAATACCTCCACCAATTTGCACAGGAATATCAGGATAGGCATGCACAATTGCGTGAATAATTTCAGCATTTCGGGGTTTACCCGCAAAAGCACCATCCAAATCAACCAAGTGGATGCGTTTGGCACCAGCCGCCACCCATTTGCCCGCGACTGCTACTGGATCATCAGAAAAGACAGTATCGTCTTCCATTCGTCCCTGCCGCAATCGGACACATTTACCTTCTTTAAGATCGATCGCAGGTATTAACAACATAAAAGTCAGTCCTCAACAGCAAAAAATCAATGGTTAAAAGTTGATTAAAATTGCCCATCCCACGTTAAAAAGTTTTTCAAGAGCTGTAAGCCGACAGCCTGACTTTTTTCGGGATGGAATTGTACGGCAAAAATGTTTTCTTGGGCGAGCGCGCAAGCAAAGGGTTTTGGGTATTCGGCAGTTCCCGCAATTACAGAGGCTATATCAGGTTTAGCGTAGTAACTATGGACAAAATAAAATCGGCTATCCTGAGGGATATTTTGCCATAGCGGATGAGGGACTTGGTGCACCTGATTCCAGCCCATGTGGGGAACTTTCAGAGTATTCGCCCTATCATCAAGCAATCCTTCGGAAAAACGGACGACATGACCAGGAATGATATTTAAACTTAGCGTAGAGCCGTTTTCTTCGTTATCAGTCAATAACGCCTGCATCCCTAAGCAGATCCCCAAAAAAGGTTTAGTTTTGGCGACTTCGGCAATCACTTTCGCTAAGCCGGTTTGGTGGAGCGCTTGCATACAATCGCGTATGGCGCCGACTCCGGGGAAAATCACTCGATCAGCATTTACAATAGTTTCAGCGTCGGAAACAACTCGTACCGTACACTCTGGTTCGGCATGTTGCAGGGCTTTAGCAATCGAATGCAGATTACCCATACCATAATCAATTACAGCAACTGTAGACATCGTGGAATTACGTGGGTTATAAGCTGATTATTAAAGGCTACCTTTAGTTGACGGCATAATCCCTGCCATTCTGGAATCGAGAGTAATAGCCATACGTAAAGCCCTTCCCATTGCTTTAAAAATGGTTTCTGCAATATGGTGGGTATTCATGCCTTTTAAATTGTCGATATGTAAAGTAACACCGGCATGATTTACGAATCCTTGAAAGAACTCCCTTAATAAATCAATATCAAAATTACCAACCAAAGCACGTGGATAGGTAACTTCATAAAACAAACCTGGTCGACCAGATAGGTCAAGCACAACCCTAGACAGCGCTTCGTCGAGCGGCACATAGGCGTGCCCATAACGATAAATTCCTTTTTTATCGCCAACTGCTTTGGCGAATGCCTGTCCTAGTGTTATGCCGACATCTTCGACCGTATGATGAGCATCTATTGCCAAATCACCTTTTGCAACCACGGCAATATCAATCAAACCATGCCTAGCAATTTGATCCAGCATATGATCAAGAAAAGGAACATCTGTAGCAAACGAAGACAACCCTGTGCCATCAAGATTTATTGAGACTTTGATCTGGGTTTCCAGGGTATTCCTTTCGATATGCGCGGTACGTTGATCCATCTTTTACTGCAATATTTACATTAAGAAGCTTTAGTTCGATACGGATATAAGTATTTAGCTTACATTGTAGCTTAAGAAAAGCCTAGAGTTATTCCCTTTAGCCTTTAAAGCTATGCCACTAGTATATTTGCTTCCCCATTAAATTTAAAACCTGATTATTTAAGTAAGCGAAAGACTACGCATATTTAAGTGTTTACTTGCATTTTTAAACATGTTTTTTTGAGATAATTTAACCATCGTCAAATAGTAAGTGAAATCGTTTTACGGCACGATCCCTTTCGGGTTAAATCCACTAGCTAATCAATTGGACGATCTTCAGCCCCAAGCGCGCAATACGCTGGGGCTTTTTTATGTTGGTTACGCCGATTCTTTAGCCGCGCGCTTACGCTCATGTTCGAGTAAAAACTTTTTACGTAATCGAATAGACTTCGGTGTTACTTCAACTAACTCGTCATCTGCAATAAATTCAAGCGCTTGTTCCAACGTCATTTTTTGGATTGGCGTTAAAATCAGGTTTTCATCCGTCCCCGCTGCGCGGATGTTAGTTAGCTGTTTGGCTTTGGTTGGGTTCACCACCAAATCGTTCGCACGGGAATGGATTCCCACCAACATACCTTCGTATACTTCATCAGCATGTACCAAAAATAATTCACCGCGTTCTTGAAGGGCGAATAAAGCATATGCCAAGGCTTTACCTTGCACCATGGAAACCAGTACACCGCGTTTACGTGTACCCAACTCACCTTTTTTCATCGGACCATAATGATCGAACACGTGGTATAGCAAGCCTGAACCTGAGGTAGCCGTCATAAATTCAGTTTGAAAACCAATTAGTCCGCGTGATGGCATCATATATTCTAAACGGATCCGGCCTTTACCATCCGGCACCATGTTGAGCAAATCGCCTTTGCGTTCACCCAGTTTTTCCATTATCGAACCCTGATGGATTTCTTCCACCTCAATCGTCACCGTTTCAAACGGTTCGTGTTTTTCACCGTCGATATCCTTGAGAATAACTTCCGGCCTGGAGACGCCCAGCTCAAAGCCTTCACGCCGCATATTTTCGATTAGAACCGATAAATGCAATTCGCCCCGGCCTGACACCTTAAATTTATCTGGGTCGCCAGTATCTTCAACTTTTAGCGCGACATTGTGCTGCAGTTCTTTTTCCAGCCTGTCACGGATTTGTCTGGAGGTCAGGAACTTGCCTTCCTTACCGGCAAATGGGGAGTTGTTAACCTGGAAGGTCATCGTCACTGTTGGCTCATCTACAGTCAACGGCGGCATAATCTCTATGCAATCAGGGTGACAAAGCGTATCGGAAATTTCCAATTTTTCTATACCGGTAAAGGCGATAATATCGCCAGCTTGAGCTTCTTGAACTTCAACCCGTTCCAAGCCATGAAAACCGAAAAGCTGCAAAATTCGACCTTTTCGCTCACTGCCATCCCTATTCACAATCACCAGCGGCATATTGGGCTTAACGTTGCCACGCTGAATGCGGCCAATACCAATCACGCCAACATAGGTGTTGTAATCTAGGCTGGACACTTGCATTTGAAACGGGCCGTCGATATTAACCGGTGGCGGGCTGACTTTGGCTACGATGGTTTCAAACAAGGGAGTCATATCGCCGCCAGTGGCAGTTGATTCGAGGCTGGCATAACCATTCAGCGCCGAAGCGAACACGATGGGGAAATCGAGCTGTTCATCGGTTGCGCCTAACCGGTCGAACAAATCGAAAGTTTGGTCAACCACCCAGTCAGGGCGCGCACCAGGACGATCGATTTTATTAATGACGACTATTGGCTTTAAACCAAGAGCAAACGCTTTTTGGGTAACAAAACGAGTTTGTGGCATGGGACCATCAACCGCATCGACCAACAACAATACTGAATCAACCATCGACAATACCCGCTCCACTTCCCCACCGAAATCGGCATGACCCGGCGTATCGACAATGTTAATGTGGTAGCCATTCCAATCCAGTGCTGTATTTTTTGCCAAAATGGTAATCCCACGTTCTTTTTCAATGTCGTTGGAGTCCATAATCCGCTCAGTCACCTTGCTATGGGCGGCAAACGTACCGGATTGTTGCAATAACTTGTCAACCAGCGTGGTTTTACCGTGGTCAACGTGGGCGATAATGGCAATATTTCTTAATTTTTCAATCACAATGAAGGCTTAATGGGGTTAGTAGGTTACTGGTTAACCAAAAGGTTATTTGATAATGATATTTAATGAAGGTAACGGTCAATGTTGGCCATGGAAGAAACAATCGATTTCAACTTTGTTCCCAAGGCAAACCAGAAAACGTCCAACCACCTTTATTACCACGATGCTTGTTTTCGTCTAATGGGCCTTCAAAACCATCGATAATGTTAATCGGCCTAGTAAAACCGGCTTCTAGCAATGCTTGCGCTGCGCTTAAAGATCGCTGTCCACTACGGCAAAGTAATAGAACAGGCACATTCTGGTTTGCAACTAATTTTTTAACGGCTTCAACAAAATTTACATTAACTTCCCAGCTTGGCGCTTCCTTCCAGGGAATATGAATTGCGCCAATTGGATGTCCTACATAAGCGTGTTCCATTTGAGTGCGCACATCAATCAAAATGGCAGTTTTATCTTGCTGAAGTAACTCCCAAGATTGCTGTGGCGTTAAGTTGTCGATCATTTTGTTAGTGGTATAAGCTAATATTTAGTCACTACGAAAAACGTATAATAACCGTTTATTATCGCACTTCTTTCTATCCATAACCAGAAAATGTAAGTAATTTTAGATATTTGCTGGTTTATGAGAGCTTAGCAAAGGCGTTGATTTGAAAAATATGCAAATTATTTTATTGGCTGTGAAAAATTCAACCAATTTAGCATCCCTTCTGCAGCAGCAACGCCAGAAGCAAAACAGGCGTTCAGCAAATAACCACCTGTCGGCGCTTCCCAATCCAACATTTCGCCAACACAAAATATTCCAGGAAGTTTTTTTAGCATTAAATTCTTGTCAAGCCCGTCAAAACTAATTCCACCAGCACTGCTAATTGCTTCTGACAAAGGGCGTGTTGCCGTCAATCGGATTGGCAGGGCTTTGATTGCCGCACCAAGGCTGTTTAGGCTGCTCATATTTTCGGAGCTTAACACCTCACGCAACAATCCTTGCTTTACGGCATCCAGATGCAATTTTTTACGTAGATGATTCGCCAAAGATTGCTTGCCATGAGGCTGAGAAACTTTTGACATCACCTCTTGCAATGACATGTTAGGTGCTAAGTCCAACGTTAGTTGGACACTCCCACGCCTATAAATTTCATCACGCAACGGCGCGGAAAGCGCATAGATTAAGTTACCTTCCAACCCGTTTGCGGTGACCATACAATCTCCCTGTCGTGTAATGTTGCTGAAACTAGCGATTATCGACTTTACTGGTTGACCAGCAAAGCGTTCACGAAAAACATCACTCCATATAACATCAAAGCCACAATTAGCCGGTTTTAAGGTGGAAATTTCAATACCGCGTTGAACCAACAGCGACTGCCATGCACCCGTTGACCCTAATTGCGGCCAACTCGCCCCACCCAAGGCCAAGATAGTGCCTGTTGCTTGGACGTCCTTTAAACCTAGTGGTGTTTCAAAGCAAAGCAACTTGGTATTGACGTCTTGCCAGCCTACCCAGCGATGGCGCATGTGCATTGATACACCTGACAAGCGCAGCCGATGCAACCAAATCCGCAGTAGAGGCGCGGCTTTCATGTCCTCAGGGAAAACGCGACCGGAAGAACCGACAAAAGTCTTGATCCCTAAGCCATGAACCCAATCAGTTAATGTTTCTGGGCTAAAACCGTCCAGAATTGGTTTGAGATGAGAGCTACTTGCGCCATAGCGAGAAAGGAACTGCGCATAGGGTTCAGAATGGGTTATATTCAAGCCACCTTTTCCCGCCATGAGGAATTTTCGGCCCGCTGAGGGCATGGCATCGTAGATGTCAACCTTAATTCCTGCTTGACTAAGGACTTCGGCAGCCATCAACCCGGATGGGCCAGCGCCAATAATAGCCACAGAGGCCGAAGGTAAACTCTCTGGTGTAGACATTCGTTAGAACCCGCTAAAATTTTATAACTAAAATTATGAGAACAAAACACGCCAATATTTTTTCCAACATACCCATTAATGCAGCTAATGAGCTATTTGAAACATTGCTGATTAGGGAAACCTTAAAAATTGAACGCATTGCTTCACATGGCCATTCCACACCAGCCGGCGAATGGTACGATCAGGTTTGGGATGAATGGGTATTGGTACTTCAAGGTCAGGCTTTGATTGAATTTGAAGAAGATAAGCTAGTCGATTTGCAAACTGGCGATTATCTTTTTATTCCTTCACATAAGCGACATCGGGTCAAATGGACAGCACCAGGGCAAGACACACTCTGGCTTGCCATCCACATTAAACCCAACCCGCCTTAACATATAGCTTCAGAAATATTTCCACCATTTTTTTGCTAGAGCTGAATAGGCTTAGCAGCAAAATTATTTTTTCTTTGGCGTTTCTGGCACAGGCACAGGAACCGGAGCGGGCTCAGGAACAGGCACGGCAGACTGGGCGACAGGTTCTTTGTGTTTTTTCAATATTTTTTCTTGCCGCAACCCTTCACCATACATCGTCATGGTTATCATAAATAAAACAGTAACGATTGCCGTAATTATCCAGCGGCTGGGTTTATCCATAAAAAACAAAGCCCACTTTGGCCTAAACATACCAACCACGAAGAATAGCAGCGTTATTATGCCTAAATTAATTGCTTGTAAGGTTAATCCCATTATTATTGCCCTAATGTCTTATTGATACCCGTTATTATACTGTTCAATGTTTCAGTTTTTAGCAACATAACATAAATTCGCAAGAAGAAAATGGGCTAAAGAGTTTTTGAGCCAATGCCAAACATTGCCACAATTGAGCGTTATTTTTCAGTCATAGCGTTTCCCTTCCATAAAAATTGCAAAAAACTCATATTTACATACAGAATATCTAAGCAAGACTATTATTGATGGGATATTAACCGCATAAGTTAACTTAGCAGGAGGATGTATGGGTATCATTATTTTTTTAGTATTTGCAATAGTCTTGGTTTTTCTGACGGTTAAACCCGTTGAACAAGGCATGGAATATACTGTTGAGCGCTTTGGGCGCTATACCAAAACGTTAACCCCTGGATTAAATTATATTTTCCCTGTATTCGATAGGATAGGTAAAAAGATGGTCATGATGGAGCAGGTCATGAATGTCCCATCACAAGAAATTATTACCAAAGATAATGCTATGGTTACTGTTGATGGCGTTGTTTTCTACCAGGTCATTGATGCCCCCAAAGCGGCATACGAAGTTAAAAACCTTGATGGTGCCATCCTTAACCTGACTATGACCAACATCCGTACCGTGATGGGTTCCATGGATCTGGATGAACTATTATCCAAACGTGATGAAATCAATGCCCGCTTATTGTCTGTAGTAGATGATGCGACTACACCTTGGGGGATCAAAATTACCCGAATCGAAATCAAGGATATTTCCCCACCTAAAGATTTAGTAGAAGCTATGGGCAAGCAAATGAAAGCCGAGCGCTTAAAACGCGCTTCTATTTTGGAAGCGGAAGGTTTAAGGCAATCCGAAATCTTGCGCGCAGAGGGTGCACAACAAGCGGCAATTCTTGATGCTGAAGGCAAGAAAGAAGCGGCCTACCGCGAAGCCGATGCCCGCGAACGGTTGGCACAGGCAGAAGCTAGGGCAACTTTAATGGTTTCGGAGGCAATTGCCAAAGGCGATATACAAGCCATCAATTATTTTGTCGCACAAAAATATATCGAATCACTTAAAGCAGTCGCTACGGCAAACAACAGCAAACTGATATTCATGCCGCTGGAAGCAAGTAGCGTAATTGGTGCACTGGGCGGTATTACTGAGTTGGCAAAAGGTGCGTTAGCAAAAAAAGAATCATAAGAGGTTAATAATGACCGTTTTATATTGGCACTGGTGGGTATTGGCGTTTGGTTTTCTTATTTTAGAAATGCTGACACCTGGTTTTTTCTTTATGTGGCTAGCTGTGGCTGGCGGAATTACTGGCTTGATTGTGCTCTTATTGCCCACATTAAGTATAAATATCCAAATACTGTTGTTTGCCATATTTGCCATTCTCGCAGTATCCGCATGGCGAATATACGGCAAAAAATTCCCTACTGAATCTGACCAACCGTTACTCAATAAACGTAGCGCCCAATATGTAGGCAGAATCTTTTTAGTCAGCGAGCCGATTGTTAATGGTCAAGGCAAAATTAAAGTAGAAGACAGCCTTTGGAAAGTAATTGGTGAAGATTGTGCGGCAAATACCCGAGTTAAGGTGACGGGAATCCGTGGGACAGCATTAGAGGTGGAGAAAGTTGTTTAAATATTTTCTTGCTGAATTAACGTCTTTTTTTAAAAAAACTCTTAAGCAACTCAGCACAATCAATCTCCAGCACACCACCCTGCCAAATAACAATGTGGTTTAAGAAGTCCGCATCAGCCAAATTCAGGGCATCACAAACCGCACCCCGTTTAGGATCATAGGCACCAAAGACCAGCCGCTTGATTCGTGCATTAACAATTGCGCCCATGCACATCACACAAGGTTCCAAAGTAACATACAGGGTAGTATCGACTAGCCGGTAATTTGCTATGCGCTTTCCCCCTTCACGTAAAACATTGATTTCCGCATGGGCAGTTACATCATGACTGGCAATGGGTGAGTTCCAGCCTTCGGCAAGACATTGATTATCTTTTACCAACACCGCCCCAACGGGAACTTCGCCTAATGTTTCAGCTCGCTGCGCTAGCCTAAGCGCATAACGCATCCATGCTTCATCCAGCTCAGTTATTCCCATTCAATAGTTGCCTTTAATATAATTTATGAAAATTAGTAAATATTTAGTAGCAATATGTAACATTTGTGCATACTCATGAAGCTTTTATTAAGGCTAAAAACCAGCAAATTACAATAAGTTTCATTGCGCAAATATTTATTTTCTATTAACTGGGGCAGGCCAAGAGCCATTAGAAAATGCTATAAAGGTACGTCAGCATTTATCAAACACTCTGCCAAAGTTCGCGTATTACGTTGGCTTACGACGAAACCGCCCTTTCTGTTCTGAGGTGTCCACTCGCTATATTAAGAGCTAACGTATCAGATTATAAGCCTCAGCGACGAGTTCAATTATCTGAATTGCATAAAATGCGGAGAGCTGGTCAGATCGGGCATCTGGTAAAAATTTTAAATACCCTAGGCGAAAAGAACCCTTTAAATTAGCTGAGTTTGTCTGGGTAACCTGTAAAATTTATCGGTAGTTGCCGAACTTAAACCCGTCCGAGATTAAACCGCACAAAACCAAGGCAACTCTTAAGTCTAAGCGCAAATGTATAAATACCTGAGTGAGCATTAAAGCGGCACTCCGCCCAATGCATAAGCCTTCATGTGGTAGAGATCAAGAATTGCTATTCTACCCTGCATTTTGTAGTCACATAAAAAAGCAAGATTAACCAACAACCAACTTAACCATAGCTCACACAAAACATGATGCCTCCACACTTCAATGCGGGGGCATCATGTGAGAAGTTATTTCCCCGCCCATTCGTGGTCAGTTTTAATCTTCAGTGTGACAATCGCGCCATTGCTGACAGTTCTGCCATCCGTTGCCTGATAACTAAACGTGATAACGTGAGGTGCTTTGCCTTTTGACGGCGTATAAACCATGCGGCCATCACTGTAGACCTCAATTTTGCCGTTTTTGCCGGATACCGGAATGACCTTGGGCTTACCTGGCGCGATGCCGACAATGCTTAACTTATCACCTTCAGCATCGCTGTCGTTCTTTAACAGGCCAGGCGCGGCGATTATTACCGACTTTTTACCTTTTTGAAAAAGCTTGAAGGCATCAGCCACAGCTACCGGCGCGGTGTTGGCGGGCTGCAGTAGGTCAACCCCTGTAACCTCGACCTTAACAAGCTTTAATACGCTCTCCAAGTTTCCTTCGGAACCTGTTTGACTCACACGATTTTCCCCATAAAACGCATTATTGGCGAACAATGTTAAGTTACTGAATTGCAGCGGGATGCGCACATCCGGATACTCATAATACACCGGCGTGGAACCTGTATTGTCGAGCCGGAATAATAACTTACCCTCGGCAAGGCCTGCATTGTGGGTACCAAAAAAATAATTGCCAAGTCTGTCCGCTTTGATAAAATCTCCCAGAGCGTTTGGAAAATCCTGGGAATATACAACTTGGTAAACGTCATTAAAACTAATAGAAGACGTGAAAGTTTTGACGGCGTTGAAGACAGGATTGTTAGCCGGATCGATCTCAAATAAAACGGAGTTAAGGGAGCCTGTACCGTCAATGTTGGTGTGAAAAGTGTTTTTTAGACCGTAAAATTTATTGTTGGCGGCCCTTAAAACAGACAGCAATACGCTGTCGCTGCGGTAACTGCCCACTGAATCTGCGATTATATTTTCCTGGGGTGGATTCTTGGCGGGATCTATTTGTTGAAAATGATAGCCTACACTCGAAAAATTGCCCGTCCCCCCTCTATAAAACAAGGTATAAAATTTACCTTGCTGTTCAAATAAAGCAGATACTTTTAAAAAATTGCCATAATCAAAACTAACATTGGGAACGGTTTCGTATATCGGTTTATACACAGGCGCCGACCCTGATAAATCCAAAGTGGCGGTGCCATAGGCGCATTGACCCAAATCTTCCATAAGCCCTGCGTCGTGACGGAACGCCACCACGAAAACGCCATCGGTTTTTTGGTACAGATACTCTGGTGCAGTATTGTTGACCGGACAAATTCTGGCCAGCTCCCTTGGCCCGAAGTCATACACAAGCTCCAATTGCGGAGAGGTTCTGCTGATGTCAAACCGGTAAAGTTTATAAGAATCAGGTTTTTGTACAAGCAGATATAACCGATTGTCCGCTCCTTTAACGAAACTCAACACTCGATCTTCAGTAAATGCCAACACCTCTCTATATTGGCCTTGCGCGTCGATTTTGAATAGACTTTGCTCGGCAATAGCTAAAGAATTAGGGATAGGTTGGGGTTTCCCGATCAGCCCAAAAATTTCGCCCTGGTTACCCTCGATCAAAGTCTCGATAAAAAACGACCCCGGAAAAGTAACGACATCCTGAACGCTCACCGTCGGCGCAGCAAAAGCAGAAGAGACTAAAACCATTGTGCCGCTATACGACATCAGCCATGTTGTTATTGTTTTACTCAACCTCATTGTCAACCCCTGTGTTATTTTAAGAATATCAAAAAGCAATCTTACTGATTCTTTTAGATCGTCAAGAAATCCACCACCTTCTCAAAACCATAACTGAAATAATGTATGTAACGGAAAATCTCAGAATTTAAAAGAAAAATCCGAATAAATATTTATAAAACATATGGTTACTTAAAGTTAAATTGTATATCTACTCCCATTCAATTGTCGCAGGCGGCTTGCCGGAGATGTCGTAAGTGACGCGAGAGATCCCAGCGACTTCGTTAATTATCCGACGGGAAACCAAGTCGAGGAAGTCATAGGGCAGATGCGCCCAGCGAGCTGTCATAAAGTCGATTGTTTCTACGGCTCGTAGGGCAATGACGTAATCATAACGGCGACCATCACCCATGACACCCACTGACTTCACGGGTAAAAACACGGCAAATGCTTGGCTGACTTTGTTGTATAGATCATGCCTATACAATTCTTCGATAAAAATGGCATCGGCTTGACGTAGTAAATCAGCGTAGTATTTTTTGACTTCGCCCAAAATGCGTACACCCAAACCAGGCCCTGGAAAGGGATGTCGAAAAACCATATCGGATGGCAAGCCTAATTCCAGGCCGATTTTTCGAACTTCATCTTTAAATAATTCCCGTAAAGGCTCCACCAACTTTAACTTCATGTTTTCCGGTAAACCACCGACGTTATGGTGTGATTTAATCAGGTGCGCTTTGCCGCTTTTGGAGCCGGCCGATTCGATCACATCGGGATAAATCGTGCCTTGTGCTAACCACTTTGCATCGGTTATCTTGCCCGCTTCTTCGTCAAAAATCTCGACAAACAGTTTGCCGATGATCTTGCGTTTTTGTTCTGGATCGGCAACGTCATTTAATGCATCGAGATAGCGCTGTTCGGCATTCACCCGAATCACCTTAACTCCCATATGTTCGGCAAAGGTAGCCATCACCTGATCACCTTCATGTAGCCGCAACAGGCCAGTATCGACAAACACACAGGTTAACTGCTCTGCAATCGCCTTATGCAGCAAGGCCGCAACCACAGAGGAATCAACCCCGCCGGAAAGACCTAAGATAACATGGTCATTACCGACTTTAGTGCGAACCGCCTGAATGCTGTCGTCAATAATGCTGCTGGCTGTCCATAAGGCTTTGCAGCCGCATATTTCAAGTACGAACCGGGATAATATCCGCGTGCCTTGTTTGGTATGGGTGACTTCGGGATGAAATTGCAGGGCATAAAAGCCGCGCTCCTCATTTGCGATTCCAGCAATCGGTGCGCCGTCAGAGCTGGCAACCAACTTGAACCCTTCCGGCAGATCTACAACACGATCACCGTGGCTCATCCATACATCTAATAAGCCATAGCCTTCCGGTGATAAATGATCTTCGATACCTTGTAATAATTTAGAATGCCCTCGCGCCCTTATTTGCGCATAGCCAAATTCTTTATGGCTTGAGGTTTCTACTTTACCACCCAATTGCTCGGTCATTGTCTGCATACCATAGCAAATACCCAATATGGGAACACCTAATTCAAAGACGATTTGCGGTGCGCGTGGCGTATCATTGCTAGTTACCGTTTCAGGCCCACCAGATAGCACGATGCCATTCGCGGCAAACTGTTTGACTTCTTCATCCGTACAATCGCAGGAATAAATTTCGCAGTAAACGCCGATTTCTCGAATACGACGTGCAATTAACTGAGTGTATTGCGAACCAAAATCCAAGATTAGGATTTTGTATTGATGGATATTAATAGCAGATTCAAGTGACATAATGTTTTCTTAGAATTACCAGTTGGTTTTCTGGTTTATAAAATTTAGTTTGGCCAACCCACTCTCCTTTAGGTTCGCCTTTAAAATAGGCACCATCCCCGGCTATATCAATCCATTCCTCGACCAAGCCTTAAATATCCATGGATTCATAGCCCCCCATCCCTGAAAAGATAGATGTCGTGCCGTACCACCCGCCCACGAATACGATTTTCATGGTCTTTTAAACATTGCTGTCAACCGCCTGGATATTTATGCTTAATGACATTAATAGGGACAATGAAACTGATGTATTCAAGAGATATTGCCATATAGTTTCCAAGGGGATGAGTAATCACTCCATCCGATAATTCGGCGCTTCTTTGGTAATCGTGACATCATGGACGTGGCTTTCGCGAATCCCCGCGCTGGTTACCCGTACAAACTGAGCTTTATCATGCAAAGCTTTAATTGACACAGCACCGGTATAACCCATGCAAGACCGGACACCGCCCAGCAATTGATGGACAACCGCGAGCAAACTACCTTTGTAGGGAACCCTGCCTTCAATACCTTCTGGCACTAATTTTTCGACGGAATCCGCATCTTCCTGAAAATAACGGTCACTGGATCCCTGCTGCTGCGCCATTGCGCCCAAAGAACCCATACCGCGATACGATTTATATGATCGTCCTTGAAATAACTCTACTTCGCCAGGCGCTTCTTCAGTACCTGCTAATAAACCACCTAGCATAACGGCGTATGCGCCGGCAGCTAACGCTTTGGCAACGTCGCCTGAATAACGGATGCCACCATCAGCAACCAACGGCACACCAGAACCTTTTAAAGCCAAAGCAACATTACTGACGGCAGTAATTTGGGGAACACCAACACCCGCCACAATTCTCGTGGTGCAAATCGAACCTGGCCCAATACCCACCTTTACGCCGTCGGCACCGGCTTTAACCAGAGCTAATGCCGCTTCTGCCGTAGCGATATTACCGCCGATGACTTGCACATTAGGGAAATTGCTTTTAATCCAGCGCACTCTATCCAACACGCCTTGCGAGTGCCCGTGCGCCGTGTCTACAATAATAACATCGACACCGGCAGCAACTAGGGCTTCAACCCGTTCTTCCGTACCCACACCTGTACCCACTGCGGCACCAGCCCTTAAGCGTTCCTGCTCGTCTTTACAAGCTTGTGGATAATCTTTAGCCTTTTGAATATCCTTGACGGTAATCATGCCACGCAAATGAAAATCATCATTCACAACCAACACTTTTTCAATCCGGTGCTTGTGAAGTAACGCGATTGCCTCTTTCGGCTCGGCATTTTCTTTAACCGTAACAAGCCTTTCTTTTGGTGTCATCACCGAAGTGACTGGTTCGTCAAAACGGGTTTCAAAGCGTAAATCACGGCTGGTGACAATGCCAACCAACTCATCGCCATCAACCACCGGCACGCCAGAAATATTTTTTGACCGGGTAAGATTCAACACGTCCCGGATGCTTACATCGGGCGATACGGTAATTGGATCTTTAATCACACCACTTTCGTATTTTTTTACGCTATGTACTTCTCGCGCTTGTTGTTCCGCCGTCATGTTTTTGTGAATAATCCCAATACCTCCAACCTGAGCCATCGCAATAGCCAACCGGGCTTCAGTGACTGTATCCATAGCCGCCGATAACAACGGGATGTTAAGGGAGATCGTTCTAGTTAACTGTGTTTTAAGCTCGACTTCGCGCGGCAACACGGCAGAGTGCGCAGGAACCAGCAAGACATCGTCAAAGGTGAGCGCTTCCTGAATAATTTGCATGAGTTATTACTCCGTGCCATAAAAATAACCTTACATTATAAGGTTAATCGTTACATTTTCTCTAATGAAAATAAGCCCGTTTAATAATACCGGTGTATATGTAGACATATTTAAACCCGCCATTAACTCCGTGAGATATAAACCATGTCCAAAAGTTCGCCATCCTCAGCATAAAGCAGGTAACCCAGAGTCATAAACTCTTACCTTCCCAATCTTGATTCAGGGTGTTATAACCTGGAATAAAAGTAGTGTAGATTAACGATTCAGTTAACTGTTTAACGGAGACCACTTTGTATAAAATATTACTACTTTGCATTGTATGCACGATTACATTAACGGCTTGCGAAAAAGAAAAACAAAGCTCTGCGGCAATAGGCAAAGCCCCAAAACAAATTCTCGATAAAGCACAGGACGATATCAACAAAGCCACTGCTCTTGCAGATGAAAAAATGAAAGCCGCCGAGGATGTGACATACCCAGAAAGTGCGGCAAAATAACCTTAATTATTCACCAAGTTTTTTCATTACGAATGAAGCGAGAAATCAGGCTATAACACGCCAACTTGCTCACCATGAGTGATGGAACTCGTGTAAAGAAGCCAATTTTTATTTCTGGATTGTCTTGCATAAAAGCCGCCGCCATACGATACCGCGCCGGCTTTTTGCGCCAGCCGTTTGGTACGATTTCCCCAACAAAAAGTGTATATTATTACCCAGGATATAATTTATCTCCTCCAGGTTCACAACCCCACCCCAATCCCAGCCTTAAGGCGTTGGCGTGGACGATCTTCACCGATTTTTTAGCGACAAGCGCACTAAGACCTAGATTTAATAGCTAACTACAGCTTGTATCTTTCCACGTTAATGCTTCTGCCAACGTGTTAAGCGCTGCACCACCGTACTTGAATACAGGCCAGCCATCGCCGACCAGTACCGCTTCTATGCCAGGGAAGCCCGCCAACCGGACTACCGATTGGATTGCCTTAGCCTTGTCAACAAGTTTGGTTTCTGGCAACAAACATAATTCTCCACCAACATGACAACGGATTAAATCACCGGTAATCAAGGTGGTCTGTTCAAGGATTAATGCTAGCTCTCCCTCGGTTTTAGAGCCATTTACCACGTAAGCCGTTAACCCAGCTACGATTTCTTCGCCATCATTTAGCCAGGACTGGCACTCTATCGGAAAATGCTTTCCTTCACCGGCGGGACCATAAATGGCAGCATCCATCATTTTGGCAATGTGGAACGCATCGCGACAATGGTCGCTATTGGTGATAACAATATATTTAGCACCTCCCAATTGCCGTAAATGGTTTAAATCGTGGGCAGATAAAGGTAAGGGATCAATAATTACATTGCCTTCTGGCCGCACCCAAAGGATGCTATGAAAGTCTATGTTGCGGTCTGGATTAAATTCGGACCAACCAAATAAATCTTTTCTATGTAATTGTTTCATAGTTTTGGCTTTTGTTAGTTGGTTTTGCTAAAAAAAATGGGACATGACTGCTAAGAAAACGTTACCAAACCATGACGGATTATTTATTACGCGCGCCCTTAATTAACCACGTCTACTTTCACTAATATCCGCAACCGGCTTTGCCCCGATTGGTTGTTATAGGCGAATGTACCCGCTCCACTACTTTGGCTGCTTTCGTCTACACCGCCAATTTCAACCCATTCACCCAGGCTCGTCCGGATTGATGTTTGCGCCTCTTGTACCTGAAATTGGCCTTGCCCACTTGGCCGGCCTGACCAAGGCGATACATCAAGCGTAACTTGCTTACCAGATAACTGTGGCGTGACGGCGAAACCTGTACTCGCCTCAACATACTGGGTGGAAGGAACAGGCGCGTAGCCATAAGGGGTTGCATAAGCTTGGTAAGTCGTCATGGGATAGGCATTTCCTGCTTTGATAAAGGCCGCAGTGCCATCTTGTGTCCTGATGGTTTGGGTATTCTGTTGTCTGTTGGTGCCTTGATATTGATTATAATAGCCATCTCCCCGCCCTCCGATGGGATTGGGGCGGGTCGTTTGTATGCTTATGTTGCCGCTTAATTCGGCATTCAACTGCTCGGCAGTCATTTGCCGACTTTGGATGACGCTGATTAGCAGGTTATTGACCGGACTATCAAGTTTGCGGATTAGGTTAGTAATGGTTTGCAAACGTTCAGGCTGGGTTTTGACGATTAAGCTAGACCCGTTGGCAACAATTTGGTCGGAAGGCTCTAATAACGGTTCCAATAGGGGTTTAAGCTCCTCAGCGGGCCGATTATTAATCTGGATAATTTCCACCACGGATTCTGAAGCGTTGACTATGTGTACGCACAGAAACATCACTAGGTAAAGAATTTGTCTGCACACGACTGACCTCCCGCTATTGGAACGCTATAAATTTAGCTTAAATACTATCGTACAACTCCAAATACTGCTTGGCACTCTTTTGCCAGGAGAAATCTTGCCGCATGGCGTTTGCTTGTACTTTGCCCCAGCTTTTTTGGTCGCTATACAGAATTAGTGCACGTTTGATTGTTTCCAGCAGAGCGCTAGCATTGATGTCGTCGAAGACAAAGCCGCTGGCGGTGTTGTTCACCACGGTATGTGGCAAACTATCGACTACGGTGTCGGCCAAGCCCCCGGTATTCCTCACAACGGGCAAGGTACCATAACGCTGGCTATACATTTGGTTTAGGCCGCAGGGCTCAAACTGGGACGGCATTAAAAACACATCAGAGCCTGCTTCGATAAGATGGGCTAATGATTCGTCATACCCCAATGTTACTGAGAACTTGTTGGGGTAGACATGAGCCAAGTTTTGTAACCGTTCTTCATAATCTTTTTCACCCGAACCCAGCAAGACAACCTGCAAAGGCATTGCCATCATTTCGGGCAAACAATCAATTAACAAACCAATGCCTTTCTGCTCAACCAAACGTCCGATCAAGCCAAAAAGCGGCACCTTATCGTTAAGCGGCAATCCGATACTCCTTTGTAATTCGGCCTTGTTGTGCTTCTTTTGCGCCAAGGTTTTAGCGTTATAATGCCTACCGATATAGACATCTTTCTCTGGATTCCAATAATCTTGGTCTATCCCATTAATAATACCGCTTAATACGTCTTTACGGTGCAGAAGTAAGCCCTCAAGCCCGCAGCCAAAAGCAGGCGTTTGAATTTCTATGGCGTAGGTCGGACTTACTGTGGTTATTCGGTCAGCATAGACAAGCCCTCCCTTGATAAAGGACAGCATATGGTGAAATTCCAGGCCATCTTGATGCCATAATTGTCCGGGGAGGTTAAGGCTTACGGTGCTCTCCCGGCTAAACACGCCTTGGTAAGCCAAATTATGGATAGTAAATACCGAGTTTGGCGGCTGACTTTCCAACGACAATAAAGCCGGCACCAATCCACTTTGCCAGTCGTTGCAATGGATAATATCGGGTTGCCAATTGAGTTTCGCCCGGTTCATGGCGATTTCAACGGCAATCCGGCAAAATAATGCAAAACGCTCGGCATTATCCGGCCAGGAGTTCCCCAGGGTATCCAGGTAAGGGTTGCCAGGGCGGTCAAAATACTCTGGATAATCCATAAGGATAACTTTGACCTTACTATCGGGCATTTCCGTTTCCATAAGGTTAACATTACGGTTATCAACCCGGATGAACCCTAGATGCTTTAATTCGCCAAAATTTTTTACCGCTTGGTAATTCGGCAAGATAATCCAGACATCCTGACCGAGCTCGGCCAAGGCTTTGGGTAAACTGCCACAAACATCAGCTAAACCACCGGTTTTTATAAAAGGATGGGCTTCACTGGTTACAAATAATATTTTTTTCATATGATTCTTAACGATCACTTTGTTAATAAAGTGGAAAATCTTAGTTAACTAGATTTTTACGGAATTACTTTAGAAAGTGCTGAACAAATCAATTTCCTCACGAGTTAGTTTTAACTTTTACAGCACTTCGCTTTACTATCAAGCCTTTAAAATAATAGCCCCCAGTGGCGGTAAAGACAAACAAATAGAATGCGGTTGGTTCATCCACTCAACCGGTTCAGAAAGTAATGCACCGTTACCAATATTTGTCCCATCATAGTATTTAGAATCAGAATTGAATATTTCGGTATATACACCTTCCTCCGGTACGCCAATACGATAGGACTCGCGCGGCACCGGCGTAAAGTTAAGCAGAATAAATAATTCCTCGGTATCGCTTTTACGTCGATAACTAATAACTGATTGCTGGATATCGTGACAATCTATCCACTCAAAACCTTGGTGATCAAAGTCATGCTGATGCAATGCACTATGTATTCGGTACAAGTTATTCAAATCTTTTATTAATGTTTGCAAGCCACGATGGTGCGGATAATCCAAGACATACCAATCCAGCGCTTTGTTGAAATTCCATTCCGTACCTTGACCGAATTCACAACCCATGAATAACAATTTTTTGCCTGGGTAGGTAAACATTAGCGCGTACAACAGCCTCAAATTGGCAAACCGCTGCCATTCATCCCCAGGCATTTTATTCAATAAAGAACCTTTGCCATGGACAACTTCGTCATGCGAGAACGGCAAAGCGAAGTTTTCGGTAAAGGCATAGAGCAATCCAAACGTGAGTTGATCGTGATAATACTGACGGTGAATAGGATCGTGCTGCATATAAGATAGGGTATCGTGCATCCAGCCCATATTCCATTTCATCGAAAACCCTAACCCACCTGTCCAGGTCGGTCGAGTGACCTGCGGCCAAGCAGTGGACTCCTCAGCCATGATTACTGTGCCTTGATGTTGGTCGTGAGTAACTGCATTCAGTTCCCTGAGAAAATCGATAGCTTCCAGGTTTTCCCGGCCACCATATTGGTTTGGCACCCAATCGCCAGCCTCACGGGAATAATCTAGATACAACATGGAAGCAACGGCATCAACCCGTAATCCGTCAAGATGAAATTCTTCCAGCCAGAAAATCGCACTCGCCAGTAAAAAGTTTTTTACTTCATTACGCCCATAATTATAAATTAATGTCCCCCAATCCCGGTGCTCGCCTTTCTTGGGGTCTTCGTGTTCGTATAAGGCACTACCGTCAAAACGCGCCAAGCCAAAAGCATCTTTGGGGAAATGCGCGGGTACCCAATCAAGGATTACGCCAATACCATTTTGATGAAACAAATCGATAAAATAACGGAAATCATCGGGCGACCCATAGCGGCTGGTCGGCGCAAAATAACCCGTAGTTTGGTAACCCCATGAGGCATCTAAAGGATGTTCGGTAATGGGCAACAATTCGATATGGGTGAAACCCAACTCCTTAACATACGCCACCAACTGTTCAGCCAAGGCACGGTAATTAAGGAAGTTACCCAAATTGTCCCGTCGCCAAGAACCAAGATGCACTTCATAAATCGACATGGGTGCATGCAGCCAATTACGCTTGCCACGATCAGCCAACCATTGGTGATCTCCCCACTGGTAGGTGTCTTTTGCAACCACAATGGCAGAAGTATTCGGGCGAAACTCAAACTGCTGTCCATACGGATCGGTCTTAACCATCACTTCATTACTAAAGCGACTCAAGATTTCGAACTTATAGAGGCAGCCTGCTTTCAAACCGGGGACAAACAACTCCCAAAGACCACCGCCCCCCAAACTCCGCATCGGATGGACGCGACCATCCCAACGGTTAAAATCACCCACTACACTCACCCTACCGGCATTGGGTGCCCATACCCCAAATAGAACACCATCAATACCATCGGCCACGTGCAAATGCGCACCTAATTTCTGGTAGATATGCCAATGCTTACCTTCACCGAATAAATGTTGGTCGAACTCCGGCAGTTGTACTGTGAAATCGTAAGGGTCGTAATCAAGGTGAGATTCACCACTTTTATCTACCCAAGCGAATTGGTAATGCCCGGGTAAAACTTGCTTTCCAGCAATGTATTCAAAGAAATCGCTATCCGGGATACGGTGCAACTCGCCGTCGTTATGGGCAAGCTTTACAGATTCGGCATAGGGCAGATAGGCTTTGATGATAGTTTGCTCACCTTTTTGATGTCGCCCCAACACTTTAAAAGGGTCGTGGTGCTGTGCTGCAGCAATTTTTGCTGAATCTGTATCCAACGTATTAATCGATGTTTTTTTCACCTTGTCTCTGCCTCAGTGTAGTAGAATTAATTCGAGTCAATATTAACAAAAAATAATAGCTAATCGCCCACCCAACACTGGAGATCAACCATGTCAGATCATTACGGCAACCAACTAACCCGAAATACTATAGCGCTCATTTTAGCGGGTGGCCGCGGTTCGCGGTTAATGAATATGACCGATTGGCGCGCCAAGCCAGCGGTACCCTTCGGTGGCAAATTCCGTATTATTGACTTCCCTTTATCCAACTGTATCAATTCGGGCATTCGAAAGATAGGTATTTTAACCCAATATAAAGCCCACTCATTAATTCTTCATATCCAACAGGGCTGGGGGTTTTTACGGGGCGAGTTCGGCGAGTACGTTGAACTATTTCCTGCCCAACAACGCCATGACGAAGACTCCTGGTATAAAGGCACGGCCGATGCTGTCTTTCAAAATATTGATATCCTTAGGACACGTCAACCCGAACACATTTTGGTGCTGGCTGGCGACCATATATATAAAATGGATTACGGCGCAATGCTGGCAGACCATATCAGCAAAAAAGCGGACTTGACTATTGGCTGCATTGAAGTTTCTCTTGAAGAAGCCACAGCTTTTGGGGTAATGGATGTTGATAATAACCGTAGAGTACGTGCTTTTGTGGAAAAACCGACAAATCCACCGGTTATGCCGGGCAGAACGGATACCGCCTTAGCATCAATGGGTATTTATATTTTCAACGCCAACTTTTTATACGAACAATTAATAAAAGATGCCGATACCAAAGGCTCCAGCCATGATTTCGGTAAAGATATTATCCCTTCGGTCATCGAAAAATATATTGTGAATGCCTATCCGTTCTTGGATTTACAAAGCGGCGCGCAAAGTTATTGGCGTGATGTAGGAACCATTGATGCCTACTGGTCTGCTAACATGGAGCTTATCGGGGTTAATCCTGAACTTAACCTTTATGATAAATCCTGGCCGATCTGGACTTACCAAGATCAGACACCGCCTGCCAAATTCGTGTTCGACGATGTAGATAGGCGCGGCTTAGCCGTGGATTCCATGGTTTCTGGTGGCTGTGTTATTTCCGGCGCGACTGTACGGCATTCATTATTATTTTCGAATGTCAGGGTAAATTCGTTTTCAACCCTGCAAGACAGCATAGTTTTACCAAATGTTAACATAGGTAGAAATTGCCGAATTACTAAAGCCATCATAGAAAAAGGCTGCGAAGTTCCCGAAGGAACCGTCATTGGTGAAAACCGCGCCGAAGATGAAAAAAACTATCATGTCAGTCCGGGGGGTGTTGTTCTAGTTACCCCGGATATGCTTGGGCAAAAATTGCGTTATGTTAGATAAATAATGAAAAATAACAAATTGAAATTAGTCCTATGCTGGCACATGCACCAGCCGGAATATCGTGACTTAGAGACAGGCATATTTAAACTGCCTTGGACTTATCTCCATGTCATTAAAGACTATGTGGATATGGCAGCGCACCTTGAGGCAAACCCACAAGCCAAGGCGGTAGTTAATTTTGCGCCGATTTTGCTGGAACAAATTGAAGATTACGCAAAGCAAGTCAACGCTTATTTACACGACCGAATTTCAATTACCGACCCATTGCTCGCCGCGTTGGTCGACCCAAGTGTACCGGCTGACCCCGATGAGCGGATGCATTTGGTTAAAGCATGTTTACGGGCAAACCGAGAACGCCAGATCAACCGTTACAGTGCTTACACCAAGTTGGCTAATATGGCCGAATGGCTAGAGCAGAACTACGCTTCACTGTACTACATTAATTCGCAATTTATCTGCGACATGTTGGTTTGGTATCATCTCGCATGGATGGGGGAAACCATTAAGCTATCTGATAATCGGGTTAAGCATCTTATCGACAAAGGTAGCGGTTACACTCTGCACGAGCGCATCGAAATTTTGGAGATTATTGGCGAAGAGCTCTCTAATGTTATATGCCGCTATAAAGCCCTACAAAAACGTTGCCAAGTTGAACTTTCTGTTACGCCATATGCGCATCCAATAATGCCGCTTATGCTGGATTTAACTTCCACCCATGAAGCGATGCCTAACGCACCCTTACCTGAGTTAAAAGCTTATCCAGGCGGGGAAGAGCGGGTCAACTGGCATCTTAATAAGGGGCTTGAAACCTTCAAACGTTTTTTCGGTTTTAAGCCAACGGGCTGCTGGCCCTCGGAAGGGAGCATTAGTGAAAAGACCTTAAAAATACTTAGCAACGCTGGCTTTAAATGGGCGGCAAGCGGCGGCTCAGTATTACATAACAGCCTAAATTTACCTGAGAATGAAAAGTTTGAGCATATCCATCATCCTTTTAAGCTGAAGAACACTGAAATTGCCTGTTTTTTTCGGGATGACGGCCTTTCTGACCTCATCGGTTTCGAATATTCCAAATGGCACGCAGATGATGCCGTTAGCGATTTAATTAAGCATCTGGAAGTAATCGCTGGACATGAACCGCAAGACTCAGTGGTATCAATAATAATGGATGGGGAAAATGCCTGGGAATACTTCCCAGATAATGGCTATCACTTTTTGAATGCCCTTTATAAACGCCTATCCTCCCATCCATCCATCGAATTAACTACGTTTTCCGAATCCTTGAATAACAAAGTTGGAGTTAAACCATTAAATCGTCTGGTTGCAGGTAGTTGGGTCTATGGCACATTTTCTACCTGGATTGGAGACTCTGACAAAAACCGTGGCTGGGATATGCTGGGCGATGCCAAATGGGCATTCGACAAGGCTATTTCCGCCAAACGCCTAACTGAAAAACAAATCAAACAAGCTGAATTACAGCTTGCTGTCTGCGAAGGATCTGATTGGTTTTGGTGG
The DNA here is from genome assembly GCA_965247625.1 of Methyloglobulus sp. Classification (GTDB taxonomy): domain Bacteria; phylum Pseudomonadota; class Gammaproteobacteria; order Methylococcales; family Methylomonadaceae; genus Methyloglobulus. Next base: position 277,460 of record CBDFHL010000003.1, read on the forward strand.
TTTGGTGATTACAATCCGGGTGAAGCCGTCAGTAACTTTGAAAAGCAATACCGCATGAATTTAGCAAACCTTTACCGGTTATTGGGACAAGACCCCCCTGCATATTTGGCGTTGTCGTTTACCCAAGGCTTTGGCGATCCGGCAATGGGCGGCGCAATGCGGCACGCCACTAAAGCTTAACAAGGAATTCAAATGGCTTCTATTCTCAATAAACGACGTGCCGGCATCCTTTTGCACATCACTTCGCTGCCTGGTAGTGGCAATGTTGGCGATTTGGGGCAGGAAGCTTTTAACTTTATTAATTTTTTACATGATACCGGCGTTAATGTTTGGCAAACATTACCTTTAGTTATTACCCATGCAGACCGCTCGCCTTATCAAAGCCTTTCAGCCCATGCTTGTAACCCCGATTTAATCAATATCGAATGGCTTTATAAACAGGGTTGGCTTGATTTTGACGATATTTCCGCTGATCAGTCTAGTAGTTTAGCTAATAAGAATATCTTGCTGGGCAAAGGTTTCGCCGGCTTTTTGAAGCGTGCCAACAGCGGCGACAAACAAAGCTTTGTTGAGTTTTGCAAAAAGAAGTCTTTCTGGTTGGATGACTTTTCTTTATTTATGGCACTTAGGGAAGAACATCAACAGCAATCCTGGAATCAATGGCCACAAGCCCTTAAAAATCGCGAAGCTAAAGCTCTAAAGGAAGCTAAGCGACGGTTACACCAGCAAATTGAAACGGTTAAATTTATCCAATACGTATTTTTTCGCCAATGGTTTGAGCTTAAAGATTATGCCGCACAATTTGATATTCTTATGTTTGGCGATATACCTATTTTCGTCTCGTATGACAGTGCGGATGTTTGGGCGCACAGGAGTGCATTTAAACTTGACGACAATTGTGAAATGACTGTTGTTGCGGGGGTGCCGCCGGATTATTTTTCGGAAACGGGGCAACGTTGGGGTAATCCGCATTTCAATTGGCAGCATTTAAAAAATACCGGCTTTACTTGGTGGCTAGACCGCTTGCGGACACAATTGGAGTTATTCGACATCTTGCGTATCGATCACTTTCGTGGCCTGGAAGCCGCTTGGGAAATTCCGTCGCATGAAGAAACTGCCATTCATGGCGAATGGATCAAAGCTCCAGGTAAAGACCTGTTAAGTGCAATCGCAGCAAACTTTGGCGCCATCCCTCTGGTTGCTGAAGATTTAGGAATTATCACCAAAGAAGTTGAAGAATTACGCGATGAATTTAACTTGCCCGGCATGAAAATTCTACATTTTGCTTTTGGCGACGGTTCGGATAACCCTTATTTACCAAACAACTATACGCCTAACTGTGTGGTATACACCGGCACCCATGATAATAATACAACTGTTGGCTGGTGGGACACTTTAAGCGATACTGACCGACAAAAAATCTATGACTACTTAGGTAACCCACAAATATCGATGCCTTATGCGTTAATCCACTCTGCATTGGGTTCGGTAGCTAATCTCGCGGTTATTCCTATGCAAGATATACTTGAATTAGATGCCGAAAACCGGATGAACATGCCTGGCACAACAGAAGGTAATTGGCTATGGCGTTTTAATTGGGATCAAGTCACTGCGGAAAAAACAGAGAAATTTAGCCATCAAATAAAATTGTTTAACAGATAACTATCAACGAGCAATTTAGTTAGGCAATTACCCCGCTTCGGGCAAACCGGAGTAATTAATTCTGACTTTTGGTTAAGCCCATAAATATCCGTTGCCCTGAATTAAACGGTAATTAAAAAATGCCCATTTCTTTCAGCATCACTTCATTTACCTTATGTACATCATATTTTTCTGCGACAATCTCATAAGACCTTCGTCCGCAATTTTCTACTAGCGCGGGATTTTCCACAAATTTAAGCATAGCTTCAGCTAGCTCATTCACAGCACCGACTGGCACCAGAAAACCATTGTCACCTTCTTTGACAGTTTCCTTACATCCAGGGGCGTTAGTAGTAATAACCCCCCGCCCCATAGACATAGCTTCTAGTGTAGAACGTGGTGTACCTTCGCGGTAGGAAGGTAATACATATACACTAGAATCAGCAATTGCTGGCCTAACATCTTTCAACCGACCGATATTATCAATAGTACCTTCAGCCATCCAGGTATCCATTTCAGATTGTTGAATCGCACTAGGATTTTCATCAAGCCAGCCGACTACACAAAAACGCACATCAGGGTGTTTAGCTTTAACCAATTTAGCAGCACAGGCATATTCACGGATACCTTTGTCCACCAAAAATCGCGCTATCATTAAAAACTTAGGTTTACCTTTCGGTAGTGGCGCTAACGCATAATATTGCATGTTAACCCCTGAACCATTAACCACGCTGGTCGGCACATCTGGCTTTAATACTCCAAGTTGTTTAACTAAAGCTAGATCATCCGGGTTTTGAAAGAAAATTTTATGTACTCCGCGCAGTGAAACGCCATACAAGCCTTGTACTAGTTTCCGCAATAAACCGCGGTTACTTTGCCCATCCTCCTGAAAGGCATAGCCTAATCCTGAAATTAACGCAAACCGATGTGGCACTCCAGCCATTTTTGCAGCCAGCATCCCGTAAATCACGGGCTTAATAAGATAGGCAAACACGGTGTCCGGTTTAATCGCTTTAATCATGCGAAATAACTGCCACATTGTGTTTAAATCGGCAAATGGGTTCATGCCTGCACGCTGCAAATCAAAGTGATGAAGCGTTAACCCCATATCCAACAGTGTCTTTTCCAGCGCGCTATCTACTTCCAAATCTGGCAGGGCTATATGAACATCCATACCACGCGCAAGAACTGCTTTAATTAAGTCGCCGCGAAAAGGCAACAAATCATCCGCAAAACCGGCAATCATCAAAAACTTCATTGGTTAAGTACCCATGCCAGACTTGTCAGCTAATAATATTTTCAATCTCATACTCCGAAGTTGATTGATGAATAGCACATAACACTAAAATTAATTTCCGAAAGCCAATTCTCGATAAACCTCGTCATAACGCTCAGAAATTTTTTCGATGGAATACTCGGCAAACACCCTTGCTTTACCCCGTTGCCCCATAGCTAAACGTTGTTCTTTTGGCAAATTGATTATATCGAGCAGACTTTGAGCAAGCGCATTCTCATCTTGAGGTGGAACTAAAGTAGCAGCCCCCCCAGCCAATACGCCCGTATCACCAACATCTGTTGCCACACAAGGCAATGCCATTGCCATGGCTTCTCCCAGACATAAAGGAAAACCTTCGTTGCGTGATGGCATACAAAATATATCCATCCCAGAAAGGCATGTAGCCACATCACTTCTCTCGCCCAACAAAATCACCCGATCCTTTAGGTTATGGTCACTAATCCATCCCATAAGTTCGACATTGTCCTCATCACAATCCTTCCCAACCATCAAGAATTTAATATTAGGATTAGCGTTATGTTTGATAACAACCCCTGCCGCCTTAACAAAATTGTCCTGTCCTTTAACGGGATGGAACCGACCCAAGCATCCTATTACTAAATCATCATCAGAAAAGGTGCAAGCCTTTCGAAAATCAGCTCTTTGTTGCGGAGTAGCTACCAGCTTGCTGAAGTCAAAACCGTTGGGAATTACTTGCATTTTTTTCGGATCGTAGCCAGAAGCCTCATGCGCTTTTCTACCTGCTTCGGCTACCGGTATTATTTTTTTTGGAATCCATCGCGATATTAACGAAGATAATTTCATGATCAAAATCGTATTTTTTGAGTCTTTCCAAGACAATGATGTCCGATGAATACCCCACATGATATTTTTACAACCCGCGAAATAAGCTGCCAACCCACCTAAAAAATCAGAATGATACATCCATGTTTGGACAATATCGGGCTTAAACTCACTAATAATTTTTTTCAAACTGAAAAAAATTCGCGGCACCTCTAAGAATGACTGCATCCCCAATTCATGCACAATAACTCCGGCAGACCGAAGTTGATCACCCCAATCCCCAGCCTCACCAAGTACAACAACCATTTTATTACGGGCAGAATCAGGATTAGCCAACAATAGTAGCATCAGCATTTTTTCAGCGCCGCCATGAGTAGTCAGCATTAAAATGATGTGACAAATTTTTATGCTATTTTGGATACTTTCATTTTTATTATTTTTTTGCACAATTCCCTCCAAATCCCTATAACTAGTGCCTTCAAATTACATTTAAACCTATGTAAATTGTATGGAATATATTTACTAAATTCTTATATTATTGATTTATATCTAAATTTTTCTTTAGATTAAGCTATGTTAATTGACTATAAATTATAATTGCAATTTACATAATATCCATAACTTATGAATATCGTGCTACCCAACATGGACTGGATTACCTTAACTAAATTAAAAGTTTGGCAATGCTTTACTGAGGGTAATCTAATATTTTAAACTCCGATATTTATGAGAACTTGTTTTTAAAGTGCAATAAACCATGCCAGGAAAACTCTGTAAGCTTATCAATTAGATTAAATTTTTTGGCAGGATAATCGTTAAGTGCCTGATCAAAAGAAATAATGACTGATGCGAACTCTTCAATATTACGCACAAATTCATCGACATGCTTCTGCTCAATAAACTCATTGTGATGAAAACAAACTGTCCATATACCAGGCGGCATTGCTCTAAACCGCCATAACTGTTGCGGTATCCATGTCGCTCCTAAACGCTTAATTGGCCAAAAGTAATAGCCATCGCTTATGACATTAATACCAAGCTCTAATAAAGCTTTAATGGTCAACTCATCGAATGAGTGAGCAGGTGCAACCCATGCTTCAGCACGAACACCATTCTCGGCGAAAATTTTTAGGCCTTGTTCTAGCTTATTGCGTTGTTTTTCGTAAGATAACCCAACGAACTCACTGTAGTTATTTATTTTGGTGATACCAGATTCTTTTGTGGTGTAAAGATGTTGGTGCCCATGCAAAGCAATCGTCCACCCCGATTTCTGCCAATCTCTAACTTTTTGCCAAAAGTCTTCATGGGCTGGCTCCATCATTAACTCTGGATCCTGGTTATCAGGTACGACTGAAAGGATAGGTTTTACACCATGTTTGTTTAACACGGGCTCAATCTGATTCCAGACTGTCCAATCCATAGTTGGGCAAATATCATCAAAACGTACAATATAACGAGCTTTCATAGATAGATCTATTTATTCAAAAAATTTTAATTATCTGATGTGCTATGTTAGAGCCATTTTTTTAATGACTATAAACATCTTATGACTAAGTATATTAGACTAAATAACGACTAATCCCTTAAAAAACATACATTACTAAAGATACTTTTATTTGATTAACCCTTATTTTTAATTTGGCAATATCCAAATGCAATTGCAACCTGAAAAGCCGAGTTTTCAAAGAAATTATGGCTAAATAAAAACATGGGCAGCACACACATCAGCACATATGGCACATAATTCCTATGATAAAAAGTAAAATAAAAACTTAAAAATATAATTAAACCGATTATGCCGAAATTACTCAATATTTCTAATGTTTGGTTATGCGAGGAGTGACCTTCCGCCTTCATTAGGAAAAACAGCCCATTACCGTGTATTGGCGAAGCTTGAAAATATTCGATAGCTTTCATAATCAGATAAGCTCGCTCATTAGCGCTATTTTCGCCTTTCTCGGTTCGAGCAGTAAATTTTTCTATTAAATTATTTAAAATATCTAGATCCAAATAATTCAATAATAAAATCACCCCAAGACCGCCAACAATAATTGAAGCTATGAAGCTAAAGTTTCTCGAAACGACTAAGGAATATATCGTAAACAAACTAAGGAATATAAGCGCACCTCTTGACTGGGTAAGCAAACAAATTGCTAAAACTACAATTAACGCGTAGCCTTTTAATAAAATAGGAATCTTAAGGTCTGATTCTAATGCCACATAAAACCAGATTAACCCTACGGCGGCGGTCATATTAGCGTTTAAAAACCCCCCTGGCCGGGCTAACAATTTATCGGTAAATGTTGCCCCCCAGGTGTCACCGTCGGCTAACTCATGGTTGAAGCTCATCAAACCATAAGCTTCAGCAACCTGTCCTGCTAATACTATTGTTAAACATATTGGTGGCAGTATTATTAATGACTTGGCATGCCTGATAGGCCCATAAATTAATGAAGCCGCTAGAAATACAATAAATCCCCTAATCATATCTGAATATTGCCGAAGAATACCGCCAACATCTTCAAACCCTAGAGTACTTTGAAAACCGCTGTACTGATACTCTGAATCATAAATAACTTCTTTCAGTACGTTTGCTAATAAAAAAGAGGCATATAAAATAAATACTAACAGTTTATTTATACTTACTTCTAGAAGTCTTTTTTCATACCTATATCGGACTATCAATTCCCATGAAAAAAGTGCAAAACTAGCTAACACGAGTAAGTTCATAAGCAGCGATGAAAGCCCATAGGCTCCAGTGCCGCCAATCATTCCTAGTAAAAATGTTAGTATAATTTTAAGACTGTACGTCATTTGAATTTATATAGGTCTAGCCATTAAAACGATGTCACGGTCGTTATAAAAATTAATTATCTAATTAATTTTTTCATTATTAAAAAATAACCTTGATAAGTATTATTTACGTCACTATCTCTAATCTCGGCAATATTAATAACTTAAATTTTATTGGTTTAACTGAATTGTTTAATATGCAACTTTTATAATTCACTAAATAATTTTCCCCACATTTGCGCAATCCTTTCTATTGAAAACTCTTCTTTCACTTTAGGTGCCTCAGCAGAAAGCTTAGCTCTGAGTTGGTCGTCAGACATTAGCCTATCTAGAGCATTTGCTAATTCTGGCACATCTTCAGGTTTTGCCAACAAACCGTTAACTTCATGACGAATAATATCGCGCGGCCCTGTATCACAATCAAAACATGCTGCCGTCAAGCCATGCGCCATTGCTTCGACCAAAGCCATAGGAAAGCCTTCCGAACGTGAACTTAACACATAAAGGTCAGCGGCTTTATACCATTCACCAACATTGCCGGCTCGACCTGGTAAAAAAACACGGCTCCCTAAATTCAACGCCTTAATTTGTTTTTCAAGGTCAGTACGAAGCGACCCTTCCCCAACAATTGCAAGCTCCCAATCGGGATGTTTGTCTGCAATCGCTGAAAATGCATTTAGCAGATAATCAAAGCCTTTATATCGATCCAACCGTCCCGCCGCTAACAAACGTTTTTTGCCAGCTGTATAAACCTGACCAGGAATAAGTTGCGGTTCTGTAACATCCATCGGCCATGTGACTGAATTAGGTAAGGTAACAACCTTATTTGCACGGGTATTTTTTTCAATCCAATCTTTGCACTCATTTGTTAAAACGGTCACACCGCTCAATAAGTGGTAAGAATACTTCCGTAAGGTTTCCCTAATAGTTCCCATAGGATGCTGAGGTGGGTAACAATGTTCACAAGCGATAGTTTTTACCGGTAAACCCCATGATGCTAGCGCAACATTTACGCCACTGGTGGCCATCATACCAATAGCAATATCAGGCTTGGTCTCACGTATCACCCGCCGAATTTCTTTGATTCTCACAAAATTCCGGAATAATCCAATAATCGAGTTACTGCTGTCGCCGGGCAAATTTAACGCAATCCGTTTGATTGCTGGCTCAAGTTTATAAAAATCCAAATCCTGGGATGCTAATGTAAGCACAACAACTTCTTTGCCGTCTAAAGCCCAATGATTGCCTAAATTAGCAGTTACCCGTTCAGCACCGCCATTAGCCATTGAGTTAATAACAATCAATATTTTCATTTAAATTATCCAACCTTTTCTTTTTTTTCTCTAATGCTCGAATGAGCAAAAATATAAAGTAAAACTAAAGATACTGCATACATAACGCCTGACGATAGAATAATGGCATTAATCCCAAATATCGGTAACAGATAGTAATTGGCCGCGGCTTTCACAAACAAGTTACTCGCGCCACTTATTGCCATCAGTTTATGCTTACCGTTCGTCGCTAATAGCGTAACTAAAACTAAAGCCGAAAAATAAAAAGGAACTTGCGCCAAGCCGAAGCGAAATAAATCAGTAACAATTAGCGAATCAGAAGCAGAGAACGCCCCCCTTTCAAACAATAACTTAACTATCCATGGGGCAACCCACCAACTTATCACCATGGCAAGAATGCCTAGCAATAACATTAACCACATCCAGAACATAGCAATCCTTTTTAGTTCGCTTTCATTCTGGGATTTAATTTTAGAGAAGATGGGCAATGTGGCCCTTGAAATTGCGGTCGCCCCCAGTCCAAGAATTAACGCCATAATACGGTTAGCATAACTTATCCGAGTTATACTCCCGCTATCAAGCTGGGCGGCGAAAAACTGGTCGACAACCCCGTTTAAACTGCCAAGCCCTGACCCAATAAGCAATACACCAAAACCCTTCCAAAAATGGGGCCACTGTGGAGACCTGCTGGTAAAGCGTGGCAATTCCATATCTCGCCGCCATGCTAATGGCACACCCAGAGAAAACACGTGCGCAACAAAACCTATTAGCGTTCCCCAAACTAATGGCCATACGCCTTGATCCGGGACTAATAATACTGCTACCAATATAGCTAAAGCTGGGACACTTTCAAGTAGGGTATTAGCATGTCGGCCTGATGCTAGTGTCCAGGACGAAAAAAGACCAACCAAGATACCCAAAGGAAGCAATGCCGTTACTTGGGGAATAATTTCAATCGCGATAGCAACTGTCGTATGTGATAACCCAACCCAAGGCGAATTTAATAAGAAAGGCAGGCCAAACCAAAAAATTAACGCCAAATTTATGCCTAACAATAATGCAAAACCTAAAAGCTCAGCCCTGAATCGAGGTAGTTCATCTGGGTTATATTCTTTAAGATTTGCCGCTGTCGGCACTAACATAAATGAAACAACACTCAACCAAACTGAAATAGGCCAACTGACTAAATTAAACAAAAAAAGATAAGCGTCCACTTGCTCACTGACACCATATCGGTATGCAATGGCCATTTCCTTAGCCGCGCCTGCGATCTTACCCAAAAAAACAAATAATGCTACCCAAACCAATCCCCGTAAAATTGCACGATGATGAGTACTATTATTTTTTTTTGCTCGGCGTTTAGTAGAAGGTTTCATTAATTTAGTTTGTTAATTCTATACACTCAAAATTATTGAGTTAAATATAAACCGTATTCTCTTGCCAAAATCTCTACGGCTACTTTAATCGAGCATCTAACCTTAGCCCGTACTTCCTAAAACTTCTATACTATAAAAATAATCTCTGCCACTAGATTTACTTAAGCAGTATCAGTTATTTTATTTAAGTGTTTTGGGTTATTTCGAAACAAGAGATGTAAGCGTTGAAGGTTAGCTTAAGTTCCTTATTTATCACCCTTAAATACTGAATTTATACTTAAATATCTGCATTATGAAAAACTCATACACAGTTATTTGCTATATCAGATTTACGGTTAATTTGGCTTATAACCCTAAAGCACTGAAGCTTGTAGTTATAGCTACTGAAAAACATCTAGTTGTAAAACTATTTCGCCTACTATTTATCTTCTTCAATTTTGCTTTTGAGATTTGCAGACTTATCTTGAACATTGTGTTTGAACAAAGATGACAAGAAAAAACCACTGCCTTTATTAAAGCTTTCAATTTGTTGTTTTGTAGGTTTAAATCTGCGATCAACCCCAACACGCATTTCTACATCGTTACCATGGCTTATAACCCTTCTATCAAAAACCTTAGTAACCCGTAAATAACGGGATATCTTCATAATTGTCCAAGCGTTATTCATCAACCAGAAATATGCAACGAAAAGGCACAAAAAAGCAGCTAGCATGACTGCTTCAGGGACTTTCAGGTACAAATTTGCTGCAATCCCATTGATTACTATGGTAGCGGCAATAAAACTTATCAATCCCAATGTGAAATTGATGCTATACCCCGCCACAACAAATAGATGGTGTAAATGCTCACGATCCGGATTGAACGGCGAACGCCCCTTGGCAGTCCGGCGCAACATGATGCATACAGAATCAATCAAAGGCAATCCCATCAACCAGAGTGCTGTGATGGGGGGAACTATACTTTCTTCGCTTTGAGTTACACCAATAGCCAACCAGCACACGGTAAAACCGAACACAGTACTTCCAGTATCCCCTAGAAAAATTTTAGCATTGGGTCGTCCGAAAATACGCATATTGAATAACAAAAAGCCAATTATGCCGGCCATAAATACAAGACAGTATTGAAACAAGACCCAGTTTTGCGCAACCCAAGAAATTTCAGCAATCGCGGCTATGGAAATGAATGTCAAACTACCAGACAAGCCATCCATTCCATCAATCATGTTAAACGCGTTAATCCCGCCAACCACAGCAAATACCGTGAATACGGTAGCAACTCCATCACTTAGGTACATTTCACCGAAACCGAATAAATCTCCCAGCGAAGTGATTTTAAGATGGGCAAATTCAACCATGATAAGTGCGGCAGAAATTTGTATAACCAAGCGGATTTTGACACTAAGGTTCTTGTAGTCATCAATTAGGCCTACAGCAACCAACATACTAACCGCTGTTAAAAATGCGTTTTGGCCTGGCAGCGGAGTATCGTTCGTTAAAAACGTGACCAACAATGACAAATAAATGGCCAAGCCACCTATTATAGGTGTCGGATTTTTATGCTGTTTCCGGTGGCAAGGCTTATCAGTGAAACCAACCTTTAAGGCGAAAGGAAACAAGACTGCAATTAGCAAGACAGTTGCCAACAACGGTGTCAAAAAGTAGTGTGTAAACATTAGGGTATTTCTTTGACTAAAAGTTGAGAACATACAGGGATTGCGTTAAAAGAAAATGAAAAATTCAGTTTTTGAATTTCACTTTTTAGCCTAATCACTGTATTGCCAAATTATTAAAATGCACTTAAGTTATATTGCCAATCTTGATAAAAATCATTGGATACTATTTAAGCAGATTAGCTAGACACTAAATATCCGTACGAATACTTAGGGTGCTTATTGATTAGGTGTTTGTCATGATGAAATGTCCATTTCTTTAAATACACTCCCTAGAAGCTTATTTTGGGTTTAAAATTAAAATATAGCTGTAAAATTTCAATGGTACCGATTTTCAATCCAAAAACTCGATTCAAAAACATCAAGCAATTATCGTATGATATTCAAAAATATTCTAGTAGTCTGCATTGGAAACATATGTAGAAGCCCTATGGCAGAAGGCTTCTTAAAACACGCTTCGGCTGCGACTGACCATAATTACTGCGAAGTCGGCTCTGCCGGCCTTGGCGCATTAGTCAATCATCCACCTGATGAAAAATCATGTCAACTCATGTTAACAAAAAACATAGATATCTCCAGCTACCGAGCACGCCAATTAGATAAAGACATGATCCGTAAAGCTGATTTAATTTTGGTAATGGAATCTAGCCATAAAACTGCTATTGAAGAAATGGAACCTTCGTCCAAAGGCAAAGTTTTCCGTTTAGGCCACTGGGGCGATTACGAGATTCCTGACCCTTACAAAAAAAACTTATCTGCTTTTGAAAACGCCTTAAATCTTATTGAGCGCGGAGTAACTGAATGGCTCCAAAAAATGTGACATAATTATCCGACTTAAGACTCATAGTAGGCGAAGATTATTTTTCAAAATTATGATAACAGTCACAACAAAATCTAAAATTTAAGATATTCTTTTCTTCATGCATGCCCATTTTACTTGGTAGCTTAAACTTTAAAAGCCCAAATTATTCTTGACCAGAATACAAGAGCTAACATTAAAGAGCCACAAATCATTAAGCTTCAGGGCAACGCACCCTAAGTAATCATACGGATGTTAAATTTAACAGTAAACTTCTAGACTAAAATTAAGGCACATAATTGATCGGCATTACGAAATTTGCATAGATGACTATACTTGTTTTAAAGATTATATAAGTCTATACGATGCTATTTTTATTTTTTAGCACGATTCGGGTACAGGTTAATGATAAATTATTGAAGGGCTATTTAAGCCTCTACTAATGAAGCGGCATTATCTTTTCGCGATAGTCGACAACATTAAAAATTAAGACCTTAAAACCAAATAACAACTATCTTTAAACCAAGCAACATTAATTATTTTGGAATAATATCTATGCGAATCAAAGTCTTATTGGTATTGATTGCTATGTATGAACTGAATGGATGTACCTTAATCCCAGGTCAACATATGAGTCCTTTTTCAGACAAGTCAAGCGTCGAAATGCCTGTTAAAGAGCAAAATCAGACTATTTTGAAAAAATTAGCCATCAAACCCATTACAGCAAAATTAATTATTGATCTAGAAAAAGATATTAACAATCGTAGCATGGGGCAAGATAATGTTGCCAATCATTATTTTGACTACCGTATCGGCTCTAAAACCGTTAAGGGTGTTCCAACCCAAGAAGCTTATAATCAATACAAAGTTGGTCCTCGTGATATTTTAACGATAACCGTTTGGGAACATCCAGAGCTAACTATTCCAGCCGGTGAATTTCGTTCGGCAGATACTGCAGGCACTGTGGTAGGCGAAGACGGAAACCTCTTTTTCCCATATGCGGGCATCATCAAAGCCGCAAATAAAACCGTAGAGCAAATTCGGGAAGAATTAACCCGTAAACTTTCGATTTACATAGAGCAAGTGCAACTTGATGTCCGGGTAACCAGTTATCGCAGCCAACGGGTTTATGTCGTCGGTGAAGTGCGCAGCCCAGGTATTCAATCAGTTAAAGATATCCCGTTAACCGTATTGGAAGCCATCAATAGTGCTGGTGGCTTAAGTGAAAAAGCCGATGCCCGCAACATCACGTTAACCCGCAATGACAAAACTTATAGCATTAACCTTCAAGCGCTTTATGAAGGCGGAGACATCAGCCAAAACATTTTATTGAAGGAAAGTGATGTTCTTAGCGTACCAGACTCCGATTTTTATAAGGTTTTCGTAATTGGCGAAACCAATATTGTTAACAGTTTTGCTGCCGGCACCAACAATTCTCAACGGTCACGTAGCGTCCCCATGAATAAGGGACGTATGACTTTGACCGAAGCGTTGAGCGAAGGTGGTGGCCTTAACCAGGAGACCTCAGATGCTGCCAGGGTATTTGTTTTCAGGGGTGGCGCTGTAAATGGCAAGCCGGAAATATTCCAGTTGGACGCACAATCGCCTGATTCTTTATTACTGGCCGACAGATTTCCTATGCAACCACATGATGTAATATTTGTAGACCGTGCTGAAGGTATTCGTTGGAACCAAATTATCGATCAAATCCAACCAACAGTTACTTTGTTAAATTCGTTTGACGGCTCACTGAAGATTAAACCTTTCGTAGCACCTAAGTAACATAAATGAAAGGGTAGATTTAAAAGCAATAACTTAACTGCTCCGGATTTTTGGCCAATATACTTCGATTGCTATAAATCAGTAATCGAAGCCAAAACATCCGGAAACAGTAGGGTGGTGCAATAACATCTAATTTTTAATAACGAAATCGCCTAATTTACAAGTACAAAAACTTAACAAAACTACTAACCAGTCCGTATCTAGCTAAATTAAACCATACATAAAAATGCAAAAATCCGTTTCAGACAACAGCAACCTTACTGGTCAATTATCTAACCCAAATGATAATAAAATCGACTTGAGCGAAATTATCACCATTTTGGCAGACAGTAAGTGGTTAATTTCCGCCATAACCCTTGCCAGCCTGATCTTGGGTATAGTGGTAGCCTTTGTTGCCAAGCCTGTTTATAAAACCGATGCAATGTTACAAGTTGAGGCACAATCTTTATCGTTGACCACATTGGAACCAGGTGGCCCTGTGGTAAAAAATGAGATTCCTGTTACTGCCGAGATTGAGCTACTTAATTCTAGGCTCGTTCTGGGAAGGGCTATCGAAAACTTAAAACTGGATATTGCCGCAGCGCCTAGATACTTTCCAATATTCGGAGAAGCTATAGCCAGACGGTACAAAAAAGACATTAAAAACCAAACAGTTGCTCAACCTTGGTTCGGCCTAAACCAATATGCATGGGGTGGTGAGCAAATTAAGGTTGATACGTTAAATGTACCCGAAAGCTTGTTGAACAAAAGCTTTAAATTAGTTGCTGGCAAACAAGGCGAGTTTCGGCTATTTGATGATGAAGTAATGATTCTACAAGGTGAAGTAGGAAAGCTAGTATCAAATCAAAGTGCAGCACCTGAAGAATCGATCTCTATATTTGTTTCGCAATTAATCGCTCGTCCCGACACTGAGTTTAACTTAGCCCGCTTTGCTGAAAGTGATGCCATTGATGCTTTGAAAGCGAGTATGCAAGCTGGAGAAAAGGGTAAGCTAACCAGAATTATCGAGATATCATTGGAAGCAGGCAGTGCAGAATTAGCCACTCAAATATTGAATGAAATCGTCAATATTTATATCCGCCAAAGTGTTGAGCAAAAATCTGCAGAAGCTCAGAAAAAACTTGAGTTTTTAGATAAACAGCTACCCGTAGTTAAAGAACAATTAGATACGTCTACAAATGCGTTGAATGACTACAGAACCCGTAAAGGCTCTGTAGATTTGGATATTGAGACGCAAAGTATATTGGACGGCGTAGTTAAAATCCGTACGGAGATCACTCAATTACAACAAAAACGTGATGAATTGAGACAAAAGTTCACCGAATCACATCCGTCTGTAGTTGCTGTAGACAAACAAATTGATCGGCTACAACAACAAATGGCATCCAGTGGCCATAAAATAGAGATACTCCCAGAAACTCAGCAAGCCATTTTAAAGCTCTCAAGCGATGTTAAGGTAAATACTGAACTCTACAATACATTATTAAATAACACACAGACTCTACGTATAGCTAAAGCAGGTACTGTAGGTGATGTGAGGATAATTGATTATGCTACACCGCCTACATTGCCGGTTAAACCTAAAAAAACATTAATTGCTGCCTTATCCTTAGCGTTGGGGTTGATATTTGGTGTTGCTGTGAGCCTAGTCCGCAAATCACTTCGTCATGGTGTTGAAGATCCTGAGTTAATTGAGAAAAAACTTAATATTCCAGTTTATGCCACTATTCCGCATAGCGCAGAGCAAGAAAAAATTGCTAAAAAGATTAAAAGGAACCTTTCTTCCCAGAAAAAAACGCCATTAATTCTGGCGATTACCCATAAAGAAGATTTGGCGATCGAAAGTCTCCGAAGCTTAAGGACAACACTGCACTTTGCATTTTTAGAAGCGACTAACAATATAATAATGATAACTGGACCGAGTCCTGGTATCGGCAAAACATTTGTTTCCCTCAATCTTGCTGTAGTCCTTGCTGATGCGGGAAAAAAAGTACTGTTAATTGATGGTGACCTCCGTAAAGGCTACATAAATAAGTTTTTAGGTATCGAACGGGAGTATGGGCTTTCCGAGCTTATTACCGATACAGTTTCAGGATGGACTCCTATGATGGATATGGCTATCCGCAGAATATCTTACGCTGGCATCGATTTTATTCCAACAGGCGCGTTACCACCCAACCCGTCTGAACTCTTGTTGCACGAACGGTTTGGTCATCTTTTGCAAAGTATCAGTAAGAATTATGACCACGTCATTATCGACTCCCCCCCAGTCCTAGCCGCGACCGACGCAACAATTATCGGACGGATGGCTAGCGCAACATTGATGGTAGTTAAAGCCGGCCAGCATCCTATGCGGGAATTGGAACAGAGCGTCAAACGGCTTTCCCAGTCTGGCGTACAACTTAAAGGTGTTATCTTTAATGACTTACCAGAATCATCTTTTGCTAATGATCAATATGGTTATCACAAGTATGTCTATCAATATACATACAAAAAAGAAGAGTAGCCTAGTTTTTATTTGAATATCTCAAAAACGAATTCACTCTATCTTCGGCTAATCCCTAAGGTATAATGTGCACAGAAAGAGTCGGCCGAGCAGTCGCTGTTTTATCGCAAGATAGAAGGGAGGAAAGTCCGGGCTCCATAGGGCAAGGTGCCAGGTAACGCCTGGGAAGCGTAAGCTTACGGAAAGTACCACAGAAAATATACCGCTCCACGTCTGTAACAAGCGCGGGGTAAGGGTGAAATGGTGCGGTAAGAGCGCACCGCGCAACTGGTAACAGGGGCGGCATGGTAAACCCCACCTGGAGCAAGATCAAATAGAGGGACATACGCGCTGCCCGTGCGGTTCCTGGGTAGATTGCTTGAGCTACAAGGTGACTTGCAGCCTAGATGAATGACTGTTCTCGACAGAACCCGGCTTACAGGCCGACTTTTTCGTTTTCCAATACCCAACCCGCGTTCCGTTACTTAACGATGCTTATTACAGCCTATGCCCCTCGCCCACATGAGCGCATGAATCTGATGCAAATACCAGTCCGGTGCCAAGGTAGTCAATTCAGTAAAAGAAACCTGTCATAAAATACAAAATTAAGCGCTATACAATCCAAGTAAAACCCTTATTTGATGCACTTGCCCGTCATCCACTAAAATGATTCCATCCGTTGCTAGCTGGCGATTACCATCCAGCTCTATTAGAGAGATACTACCAGTGACACCATCCGGATTTTCTACCGTAACTTCATATTGAGTCTTTCCATGCAGGTAGCTTATGCTGTAACTAAGCCATGCTTTAGGGATACATGGATTAAATTGCAATTTACCAGCGCGTACCTGTAAACCCAAAATAGATTCCAGTCCGGCACGGTAATACCAACCGGCAGCACCCGTGTACCAAGTCCATCCACCACGGCGGACATGAGGCGGCTCTGCATAAATGTCCGCCGAAAGCACATATGGCTCAACCTTATAAGAGTAAACCCCAGTGCGCGTTGCCGTGCGTTTGATAGGATTCAGCATCTGTAATAGATTAGCTGCTTCGTCACCATCACCCAGCATGGCATAGGCAATCACCGCCCAAACTGCCGCGTGAGTGTATTGCCCGCCATTCTCACGTACCCCACGAGGGTAACTTTTGATATATCCAGGATCCTTTTCTGATTTATCGAAAGGCGGCGCAAACAGCAACACTAACTCATCACCGTGGCGCACCAAATACTCCCGTACCGAATTCATTGCTTGTTGTGCCCGTTCATTATGTGCGGCACCGGAAATGACAGCCCAGCTCTGGGCAATAGAATCGATGCGGCATTCAGCGTTCCCAGCGGAACCCAGCGGTGTGCCATCATCAAAATAAGCCCGCCGGTACCAGGCACCATCCCAACCTTCAGCTTCCACTGAGGTTTTCAGATGATTGATATGTTCGCGCCAACGAACAACCCTTTCATTATCGCCTCTCTCTTCAGCAATAGGCGAAAATTCAGAAAGCGCAGTGATTAAAAACCACCCCATCCACACACTTTCTCCCTTGCCTTCAGAACCTACCCGATTCATACCATCATTCCAGTCCCCGCTGCCGATTAAAGGTAAGCCATGCACACCTGTCTTAAGGCTTATGTCGAGCGCGCGGGCGCAATGTTCATATAGTGATGCTTGCTGGGTCGTTTGGCTTGGTTCGAAATAGGCATCATCCTGACCTGGAGCGAGTACGGCTCCTTCTAGAAAGGTCAGCATTTCCTCAAGTACGTCACTATCCCCAGAAACATTAACATAGTGTGATACGACATAGGGTAACCAAACACGGTCATCTGAAAAATGAGTACGGACGCCTCGACCAGAAGGTGGATGCCACCAATGCTGAACATCACCTTCGCTAAATTGACGAGCCGCTGCACGTAGGATGTGGGTGCGAGTTAGGTCGGGTAAGGTAACGGCCAAGGCCATACTGTCTTGCAGTTGGTCGCGAAACCCGAATGCACCGCCCACCTGATAAAATCCGGCACGCGCCCACATGCGACAACTTAAAGTTTGATAAAGTAACCAGCGGTTCAATAACAGGTCGAGTTCACGATCCGGCGTTTTAACTTGGACTTTGCCGAGCACTTGATCC
The DNA here is from genome assembly GCA_965247625.1 of Methyloglobulus sp. GTDB lineage: Bacteria > Pseudomonadota > Gammaproteobacteria > Methylococcales > Methylomonadaceae > Methyloglobulus. The sequence continues at coordinate 295,501 of CBDFHL010000003.1, forward strand.
CACCACTGGGTGACTCGAGCAAAAACCATTGCTGTTTTTGTTTCACGATAAAGTTGCACTAACTCGCGGGCATGGGCACGATCATTTCCTTGCCCTAGGAGCAATACGATTTCAAATGACTCACCTGGCGCAAGTGCTATTGTGGTGGATAACGCGGTACAAGCATCCAACCCGGCTCCGACCCGATTTTTTAAGGTCTTGGAACTCAGTAAGCCCGCCGGCGCATCCAGGCTGCCGTTACGCCCGATGAATTCAGCACGGTTGCATGTCCAACTGGTTTTACAGCCAGCTAGATCAGCAAAAGCAATGCGTTGTCCAAACTCCGCATCGCGGGGGTTATAGGCGAAAAGTGCGTGGGTTTCTGAATCCAGTTCCGTGATGATATGGGGTGCAGTCACCGACCGTGATGCTCCGAGCACCCATTCCACATAGGCTGTAATTGTTAACTGTCGAGGCCGCCCGGAGATATTGGTCAACGTCAAAGACGAAATCTTGATCGGGTCGTTAGGGCTGACGAATTGCAGCAGTTCACTATGAATCCCATGGGAAGCATGTTCGAAACAGCTATAACCTTGTCCGTGGCGTATCAGGTAACTGGCATTATCTACCCTGATAGGTAGTGCAGTAGGACTCCATAGTTCATTGGTTTCATCATCACGAAGATAAAAGACTTCACCTGGCGGGTCACTGACCGGATCATTCGACCAAGGGGTCAGTTGATTTTCACGGCTGTTACCACTCCAGGTACAACCGCTACCCAATTCAGATACGATAAACCCAAACTCGGCATTGGCGATCACATTGACCCAAGGTGCTGGCGTAAACTGGCCGTTATCAAGAATAATCACATATTCATGACCGTCTTTGGCAAAGCCACCAAGGCCATTGAAATACTCCAACGGGGGTACAATTAAAGCGGGTGGCAGTTGTCGTTGTTTTGTTGCCGCTTTCGACGGAACGAATGAAGCTAATGGCCGTGGTTGCCTGGAAAGTTGTTCGGACAACGTCCCACGACTGCTCACTAACATAACGCGCGCCGCAGTTTGCAGTAAGCGTCGCTCTTCTACCGAAAGTAATTCAGCCCAGATAACAAAAATTGAACCATCATTTTCATAAACATGATTAGCAGAACGCGCCTTATATTCCCGTACCATAGATTCAAGCATGGTCTGCAAGTCTTCGGCATAGGTCAGCGATTTTTCATTTAAGATCACCACGTCAACCGCAAGACCTTTGATGCGCCAATACTCGTGTGCACGTAGTATTTGTTCAACGATAGTGCGATCCTCTGGCTCTTTTACGCGCAACAATAAAATGGATCTGTCGCCGGAAATACCGTGCCGCCACAACGAAGTTACATCCAAGGTATTCATTTCCATTAACTTAGCTGCTGGCCGCAACGATGCATCAGAGTAGATTAAATGGTTGGCAAGATCCTGAAATAGCTGTGCCTCGTCAGGTTTGGTACGAAGATAATGTAATTGGACATGGGCATGCGTCCAAGCTAATGCAGACACCCGCTCAAATACAGCTAAATTGTGGTATTTGTGGGCTGCATCCTCAACTGCCAAACGTGAGTTAGCCGCCACTGTTGTGAATGTGAAATGTTCCGTTGCACCGGGTGTAAGGTGAATCCGTGTACGTAGACTAAAGATAGGGTCAAGGATACTGCCGACAGTGTTGGATAGCGGACGCCCATCCATCACGGCAATCGGTTTACGAGTATTTTGCCCCCGCCCGATAAAACGGCCACGGTCAGTTTCATATTGCAGCCCATCGCCATTGGTTTTGCCAGACAGGATATGTGCCGCCCAAATGTCTGGGTCATTCGTTGCTCGCTTCCTGCGATAGGCAATTAAGCTATTAGTTTGGGGCATATATTCGGTTTGGATAAATAAATTCGAAAATGCCGGATGAGCAATGTCGGCTGGCATGGGCGCAAGCACTATCTCCGCATAAGAAGTAATTTCAATATAGCGGGTGTTCTGGCCGTTGTTTGTAAGGCTCAGGCGACGTATCTCTGCATCGTCTTCAGGCGAAACAACAATCTCAAGCGCACTTGTAATAGTGCCATCAGTCCGGGTAATACGGGCACGGTCTTCAGCAAATACCGTTTCGTATTGATCAGGTTTAGCAGTAGTAGGTTGGTAACCGGCAGACCAAACCTGACCGTTTTCAACATCACGCAAATAAATATAACTGCCCCACATGTCCCGGGTCACATCTTCCCGCCAACGTGTTACCGCCAGCTTTCCCAAGAGACTGTAACCTGATCCAGCAGCCGTCATCATGACTGAATAACGGCCATTTGATAATAGATGAGTAGATGGCACTAAAGAAATGGGTGATGGGGCATGTCTAATCGGCGGTTGTAATGACACCTTTACTTCGGAAAGATCCTGGAGCAGAGGCAGGACAGCCGAATCTGAGCCATGCGGAATGCGTTCCTGAAGTAACAAGTCAGCGGCTTGAATCATTGGGACACGGTGGAAACAATGACGTATCATCCCATCATGGACGATGTTGGAGAAAGATACTAAGGCCATACCTTGATGATGTGCCATATAACAGCGCACTAACGCGAACTCTTGCCCTTCCGCAAGTCGGTTTGGGGTGAAGTCGAGTGCTTCATAAAAGCCGAAACGTCCCAATGCCCCTATTTTTTCTAAATCCTCAAAATTTTCTACGGCGGCATGCGGCAAATACATTGCGGATAGCGCAGTTGCATAAGGAGCAATGACCCGATCTTCAGCAAGGCCCCGTTTCATGCCTAGCCCAGGCACGCCAAATGCAGAATATTGATAGGTAAAAAATAGGTCTCGACCATTAAAAGCCGACTCAGACACACCCCAAGGTATGTCGAGTTCTTTGCCGTATTCTATTTGCCTTTTCACGACGAGTCGGCAGGTTTGGTCGAGTAAGCTGTAACGTGGCGTAAACATCACCAGGGAAGGCATCAAGTATTCGAACATAGACCCTGACCAGGATAACAAGACAGTACCGCTTGCCGCACGGGTTACCCTTCGGCCAAGATGATACCAATGTGTACTTGGCACATCGCGTTTGGCAATGGCTATAAAGCTGGAAAGACGCGCTTCTGAAGCCAAAAGATCGTAATAACTGGGATCAAGTGATCCTTCAGCCACCCGGTAACCAAGCGAAAACAAATGACATTGGGTGTCATACAGAAAGCTGAAATCCATTTCTTGGAAGAAAGTATCACACTGGACAACCATGTTCTCTAGGCGTTTGTTAAGCGCCTTAAATTCGTCCGAACTACGCCGCAGCTTCATCATGAGTAAATTCAAATCAGAGGATGATGAAGAATTTTTTACTAAACACCCAAGAACTGTCAGGCAATTCGTATACGCTCCAGGGAGATCATTCAAATGAGTCTCCAAGCATAGAAATTGGGTGAAACTGTCATTTTCAGTTAGATCCTGTGCCGATTCATTAACATTGTGATTGTTGGTATTTACCTGTATCCAGGAAACCAAATTATCCACATCTCTTGCATGAGAATTAATGTCATCTCTTAGTAACGTAGCCCAAACTAAGACTTCGTTATCGTTTTCATCCCCCCTTTCGATTGCGTAGGCGCGGGCTAGATCTTGAAGAGTATTAGAGCTGAGTTTTAATTGTTGCCACAGGCAGCCCCAACCAATTGGTTCAGTCGGTGTAGTTGCTAAAAGCTTACCAAAAGCAATTACTTTGTGGTTTAGCTCTTTATGTGAAACAGTTAGGGTACGTCGGTCATCATTGACTTTAGTCAACGCCAGCATGAGGAGTTGGTGCGTATCAGACAAGCCGGTTAGTGCGTTAGAAAACGCGAGCGGACGTGTTAAAATTTCCCTACAAAACTGCGCTAGCGTGAGGAGATGCCCCGCTAAATTACCGCTATCTACAGTAGAAACATACTTGGGTTCAAGCATTTCCAGGGTATCGGTAGCGTACCAATTGTAAAAATGACCCTGTAAACGGGGTAATGCTTTGAGTGTATTTAAAGTGGCTTCAAGCCGATCAACTGTATCTAGCAACCCAATCCAGCCAAACTCGCGGGCAGAGACGACGGACAAGAGATACAAACCAAAATTGGTAGGTGAGCTTCGGTGTGCTATGACCGGTTGCGGGTCTTCCTGAAAATTATCCGGCGGTAAAAAATGTTCTTCGGCCGTAACAAAATGGGTAAAAAAACGCCAAATGCGTCTTCCGGTCAGCCTTAAGATTTTGCTGTCTTCGGGCAACAGGTTTTCAGCGCGATCGACCTTGGGCGGTAAACTTAAGGTACGGGCGACAACGGGTGCAAGCCACCATAACAACAGGAACGGAGCAGCGCTATAAATGTTGCCTGGATTGAATAGCAATACGGTAGCACCCGTACCAATGACCACCATTGATGAATTACTTATCGGTCTGATAAGGTGTTTTAGCGTATTGCCAGAAGCCGTTTTTGCCTGCAAGGCAGTAACCCAATTGAGTAAATGGCTTCGTGTAATAAATAAACGTACCAGGGTACTGAAAATAGCATCCAACATGCGCCAAGCGTATTGGGCGAGTAATGTTAACGCAACTAAACTATTGCCAATACCCCACAACACGTTTTCCCCTTCCGCACGTAAATGGCTAACTAAGGATGCCCCTCGGCGGGGTAAGGTGATGCCACTTAAAATTGCTAGGATTGCTGGGAAGGCTAAAGATGTTAGTACAAGGCTGATTAGAATGCCTTGTGGGGCATTGGGGATAGACCAGATGGCTACTAATGCAAAAAAAGCACCTGGAGCTGATAGTGACCGTCGTACATTATCGATCATTTTCCAGCGTCCAATCATCGGCATGCCCTTGCCACGAGCCCCAAGAATCCAAGGTAACAACTGCCAGTCGCCACGCACCCATCGGTGTTGACGGGATGCAGCTACTTCCGAGTGAGAAGGAAATTCTTCGTAAAATTCAACGTCACTGACGAGCGCACAACGGGCGAAAACACTCTCAAATAAGTCATGGCTAAGTTGGGTGTTGTCAGGCACACGGCCAGCTAATGCGGCTTCGAAGGTATCGACATGATACAAACCTTTACCGCTGTAAGTTCCGAGGGCGAAAAGATCCTGATAGAGTTCAGATACAGCACTGGAATAAGCATCAGTACCGGATGTGCCAGCAAAAATCTGGTGGAACATTGAGCGCTCTTGGCGCAATGGCAGGGTTGGTGTTACCCTTGGTTGTAGGATGCCATAACCATCGATGACACATTGGCTAATTGGATCGAATACTGGCCGGTTCAATGGATGGGCTGCCACACCTACCAATTTTGAAACGACACCCATTGGCAATTTGGTGTCTGCATCCAAGGTAATGACATAAGAAACATCGGATGGTGCCGCTACGGCTTTGCCATCAATTGGCAGAAATGAAGTGTCTGTAGCGCCTCGAAGCAGACGGTTAAATTCATGTAGTTTGCCCCGCTTCCGTTCCCATCCCATCCACTTGGCTTCGCTGGGATTCCACAACCGGCTACGGTGAAAAAGAAAAAAAAGCTGTTTACCCGATATAACGTATTTAGTGTTAAGGCCAGAAATCAGGGTAGCGGCAGTACTTAGCAGTTCTGCGTCGTTTGGCATGGTTTCCTGTTCGGCATCCGCCCAATCAGACAACAACGCAAAATAGACATTATCTTCTGGATTTGAAAGGTATCGGATCTCCATCTGCTTGACCTGTTCCTTCACGCCAGTCACAGTAACGAACATTGTAGGTACCACAACGAATGTACTTAACTGTTTAGGAATCCCAGTTTTCAGCTCTAGCCGTGGCAAGTGTCGCGGTGGCAGTCCGGCGATAATGAGTCGATTAACTAGGGCAACTGCGATATCAGAGGCTGGAAAAATTGCGAGCAGTGCCAGCAAGAATAGTGGGAAACCTCCGAGTCCTGCATTGAAACATGCACTTAAAGGCGCGGCGACCAGTACCAAGGTTAGCAAGACAAGACTGCCGATATAAGCAAATCCAGCGTTAGCAACATAAGCCCGTAATAACATTTGCTTGACTGATGCTTGGTAGCCAATGTCATGTTCGAATGCGTATCGGCCTGCGCCGATCAAGTAGTATCCTGGCTCATTTTTACGTGCGTCGGTATTGCCTAGCTCACCGTTAGACTGAGTTTTTTCAATTATCTTGCGGGCGATGTCTATCTCAGAATGCGGCGAACGTTTGGCGAGTTCTTCTATAGCATGTCGGTAACGGTCACGGGTTAAAAAATCCATTGCCCCATAACCTTCATTGCCGCGAAGGCAGGCATCCACCAAACTGACATCTTCAACAAACTGTGACCAATCAAATGCCGAGATAGCCCGCATACTGATGATGATATTGCGGACGGTGGCATTATCGGCGACCTGTTCAGCATGCTCCCGATGGACGATTTCATCCAAGCTGAGGCCTTGTTCAGCCAGCCACTCATTCAGAAAATCGAATGATGGGGTAACACCGGGATGTGGGTCGTGTAACCGTTGCAGAATTTGAACCGCGAAAGCCTGCCGTAGTTCTTGGGCAGGCAATATTGCTTTCGGGAAATGCTCAAGTGGACTGCCGAATTCACTCGCCACTTGCTCTATTTTATCGACGAAATTATCTGCTAGTTGGCGACCCGTTTGTGAGCGCATAATACGAACCGCCAATCGACGCAAATTCTCGACTAATAACACCCGTAACGTAATGGGTATCGCCCAAAGCTCGCCAAGTGTAAGGGGTTCACTATTTTGATATGCGCGGACAAATAATGCCAACAATTCCGGAGCAAAACGGCTGTCTGTATGAGCCACTAAAGCCCAAGCTATGCCATAGACGCGGGGATAACCTTCGAGTATGCCTTCGGATAGTTTTGGCAGTTCATGGTAGTAACTTTCTGGCAAGTCAACATGGATGTCACCAACTTGCTCTTCAATGACATGAAAGTTATCTAATAGCCATTCTGCCGCCGGTGTAATGGCACGTTGTTGCCGTACAGCATTCGCTACGCTTTTATATGCTGAGAGCAATACGCACGAGTTTTCACGTACGCGAGGGAGCAGTTTTTTCCCTTCCTTACGGGCGCTAATTTTTTGCGCCTGGGCAAGGCTAACCGCGTGTTGTTCAAGCCGTTCGTCACTGAATAATTCAAACCGGATGGGTGTTTCTTCACCCCCTGGGTGCTCAACCCTAACATGTCGTCTTCGTTCTTTGCGCTTCGTCATGATTTAATCCTCTTAACCCAATTATTTGCCTAGATTTAACGCAGATTTTTTGTTTACGTTTGGTTAGAAGTGGTAATGTGCGCCTACGCCGATATATTCGACTTTATTTTTATAAAATTGACCGCTAGGTGTGTAACCATTGAAATATTCCACAAGAATCTGAAGCTTCCGGTCTAATAGTTGAAAATCACTGAATTCAACGCCAGCCCTGGCGGATATATCTGCACTCCAATTGTTTTCATCAAAATGCTTGATGTCAGCGGCAATAATTGGCCGCAAGGATGCAAACTCCAGCCGCCACGGGCTTCTAAACTCAATGCCATATTGCGCCGACCAAACCTTAAGTGTTGAAGGTTCTTTATGGAACAGCCCACCTCCACCGCCATATAAGCGCACTCCATAAGGAAGTTCATAAGAGAGCTTCAGGTCTGCACCTTCGTAACTTAAGTTCACACGGTTTAATTTGGTGTTGCCTAACAAAAATTCGTCACCAAGATGTGAACTCTGATGGTAAATACGGCCAAACGCTGAAAATTGTCCGGCACGCATACTTGAATATGCCGATACGATAAAATCGGTATTGATCAGGTCGGATGATGATTTGTCTAACGCAAAGTCACTAAACACACCAGCTTGCAGGCCAGCTTCCCATTGCACAGCGGATTGCCCAAAATTGCCGCGATAAAACGGTATTGTTTCACCAAAACTGACAGAAGCAATATCCCGGCCATCAAAATTGGTAGTCTGATAATTGCGGTATGCGGCTGAGAAATGCGCCCAGCGTGGGTCTGCCAATAGTGGCTTGAACAAATGCCCTTTGGGCAGAAGCCCTGTTGGCAAAATTGTAGTTTCGGTTATGGACACGGTTTCTGCACCGTCAATCTGGACTGGCTGGGTTAGGGGAATCCTTGATTGTTCGCCAGTTATTTCCGAAACCTTTACCGCTTGGACGCCAGGTATTTCCGATAATAGCTGTACAGCTTTGCTTTGGTCTTCAGCTTGCAAACCACCGGTCGGTAAAGTAATGACACCCTCTTTTACGATGAGTGATGGCATATCGAGCTTTAAATTAGTTTTTAACACGCCAGCGGCATAACCGGCGATGTAAGCGTCATCAGCAGTTGTTGCATGAGCAAATGATGTGGACAGCAACATAGCAAAGCCAACACCGGCAGTAATAAGTAAATTACCCCTTATTTTTTTCTCCGGTTCATCAACAACACCGACCAAGTCCTTTATAACGAATTTCTTAGCTTTCATTAGGTTAATCCTTTTGTGTTTAAAATGTGCGGGAAGAGGCTTGATGGCTCATCCGTGAAAGACGCTTTTTGGAAAAAAATCGTCCCTTAGGGAGCAAAACAAAGCATGTAAAATTTATTTTCAGGTTAACGATAAGACTGGAAGCTGTCTGTACGGTATCGTACATAACTGTATTAAGTGACATATTAAAAAGGGATATGATTGGTTTTTCGTTCTCCATTAATTGAAAAATTTTGAAAACATCAACCTGAATGTTCGCTACCGTACCGACTATAGATAGTTTATTCGTTACAGTGATAGTTAGGTTTTTACTGAATTCCCGTTTCGCAATGACTATTTAAGTTTTGTCGATACAAACCATCAACTTTTGGTCAAATCAATAACCTTATCTGGCTGCTTGAGTTAATTGACTGAGGAATTAAGCTTAAAAACCTATTATTTTTTGGATTAGGAGATTTACTGATGAAACACTTTACAACTATTTTTACTGCACTTTTGTTAGCCTTGTCCTTAATGGACATAGCAGGTTGTGCATCGACGCAAAAGCAAGAAGGGATGGGGGAATATGTTGACGACAGCGTCCTTACCACCAAAATTAAGGCGGCCATATTACATGAGCCGACATTAAGCTCTGCTGAGATTAATGTCGAAACCTTCAAGGGAGAAGTTCAATTGAGCGGCTTTGTGAATTCCCGTGCCGATATCAGTAAAGCAATCCAAGTCGTACGTGGTGTCAGCGGTGTGAAGACGGTTAAGAATGATATGCGTCTTAAATAAAATTACCGATTATGGCCGATAACTTGATTTTGAAGCTATATCGGTAGTCATGTTTATAAAAAGGGGCTTGCGCCCCTTTTTTATTAGTTGGATATTAAGGAATTGTTGAAACCCAAATGGCTATTATAGAAACTTAGATGTAGTGAACTAATCTGGTTTTATTTTGGATCCTTTCTGTAACGGGCAAGCACGGTTCACTCCTAACATTTAACCAAATCTTAGGTAGGTAAAATGCCTATATCTCATTTTAATGGTGAGTACGACAATAGATACCCAGGTTAACACCTGAATATCTATAGCCATTTACTTTTAAAGCACCTTTCGGCCTTGAATGACGCGTAGGATTATCACAATGACCGCGATAACCAACAAAATGTGGATGAATCCACCTAAGGTGTAGGAAGAAACTAACCCCAGCACCCAGAGGATTATTAAGATGATCGCAATTTGTTCAAGCATGTGGTTTTCTCCATAATTGGCTATCAATTGTGACAGCGGTTTTAATCACAGATGAACTGATAAAACACAACCAAAAAGAAAAACTGACACTTACTAATAACCCGTTGTGCTTAATGCCTATCTGTATTACCTATTGATTTCAAAAATAGGTCGATTTGTAATTGTAAGGTGCCCCTATGCCGCAGGCCATATCGTCAAGGCTTTGCTGCGCAAGGCAACAATATTGGCTTTAGCTACCTTTCTTAATATCTTCCTCGATATCACCAACACCTTTTTGTATCTTGCCTACGTTCTTCTGGACATTTCCTTCCACTTCCATAACCTTGTCGTCCATTATCACGCCTACGGCTTCTTTGATTTTGCCTTTAACTTCTTCAACTTTGCCTTTTACTTGATCTTTGTTCATGAGTATCTCCTGATGACTAATTTAGTGATGGCCAGTTAGCCCGACTCGAACGATAAATATTATTTTTATCGATCTATATTGATAATACATTTGTTAGCGAATGCAGTCTGTTCGATGGCGCACATAGAATATAAATACGCATAATTCTTACATTACCTTTGCTGATTTGGCACAATTTAAAAGCGACGTTATTTATTTCAGACTTGGGAATTTTGCTGTAGCGGTATTAAGCCCCGCCCTAAGGTCATCCCATACTTTATCCGCCGTTTCTTTAGCCGCTTCCCAGGCATCGCCGCTGGCTGCCTCATATTCCTTCATCTTGTCGTTAGCTTCCTGGTGCTTAGTCCGAAACGCATTGAGTTGTTCGGTATATTTCAGCTTGATCATGCCCACTGATTTTTCTGTCTTGGCCGCCAACAGGTCAGCCTGTGCGCCCCATTCTTTTAGTTCTGACGCCATGTTATCGATGTATTCGTTTTTAGTTTTCATAAGGTTTCCGTTAATATTGATTAAGGTCATGCGTTGTCCTGCATCGGTATTTACTCATAACCGCAGGATTTAGATATCACATGTAATTTAAGCTACATGCTAAGCAGGTATATTTACCGCCTTGTGTTTTGTTACCAAATAAACGAAAGAGCCGACTTTCCTTTCTTGCCAACCTTTACTTTTTTATGGGATACCTTCCCATCAAACTCAGTATTCACGGTATAGCTTCCTGGCTTGAGTTTAGCCAGCAGCATAGGGCCGTCAGCGACGGTGTCCAGGATGGTGTTGCCAGCCGAATCAGAAATACTAACCTTGACGTCGCTTAGATATTCACCAGTCCCCTGTGCAGAAAAAAGCAGGTTTAGGTTGTACTCGCCACGAACGGCTTTGATTGCGTCCTGTTCATCACTTCCCACGCCACCACTGATGAAGGTGACGTCACCTTGTGACTGTGGTGTGATTTGAGGCTCATCCGCAAACACCGGGTAGTTAAGCAGCATGGTTGCCAGAATTAGGGCTTGGTTTAGTCTTTTCATGATTTTTCCTCCTTATTTTGGTGGCATAACAGACAGGTGAAAAACATAAAATATCCTCTTTTACCTGTTCGTTACTGAATATACTGGGTATACCCTGAACTAACGCGGCGTAATATTCCCATTATTGTCTGAGAGTATGATTTCAACCCGCCGGTTCAATTGGCGGCTAGCGGCATTACTATTGTTGGCGACTGGATATGCCTCACCATAACCACGGGTAGCGATACGGTCGTTGTTGATCGCCATATTTAACAGCACAGACCTAACCGCATCAGCCCGCCGGTCAGAGAGTCCCTGATTGTAACTGTCACTACCGACACTGTCGGTGTAACCTTCAATCAACACTTTTTCTTGCGGGTATTGGCTTAGGTAAGCTGCCAGCTTTTGCACATTTCGCATACCACCAGACGCCAATTCCGACATGCCAGTGCTAAACAGGACATCACCGAGGGTAATGACCATACCACGGTCGGTTTTTTTGGCATTTAATGCTTCAAGCAGTTTTATTTGCTCTTTAGCCGCATCGACTTCTGCTGTTCTTGCTTCAAGTTGGACTTCGCCACGTTTGGCACCCGCGTTTGTAACTGCCAGCTCGGCTGTCTTACGCTTGGCTGTTTCTTCGGCTATCGCGACTTGTTGCTTTGCGAGATAAGCCAGTTGATTAATTTCGTCGTCTTTATTATCGATGCTGAATGCCACATCGGCTTTGTGCAACGATACGTTGGCATCGTTAAGTTCAAGCGCCGCCTGATTTGTGATATCAGGGTTGGCCTGCGCCGAGTTATAACGGCTATGGGCATCGGCAAGCGACGGGTTTTGTGGGATGGCACTACAGCCGGACATTATCGCCACCGTCATCAGGGCTAAAGGTAAGTATGGTTTGTTTTGCATGGTCAACTCCGTGGGTTATTATTGGGCGTTACGGTCGATTTCTTTACGCAGCACCCGGTTGCCTTCTTGCAACGCACTGGCGGCTTTTTGCGCTTTGGCTGCACGGGATGTCGCCGCAGCGAGCTGCGCATCCACCTGCGCTTGTTCCGCTAGTCGCCGCGCCAGCAAATAATCCTCTGCTGTCATCGCCCGTTCTGCATTGCCCATTTTATCCATGGCCGACTTCAGGGGCAGGGGGGCAAATTCGTTGCTCCCTGCGCTGGCGGCATTACTGACCGCAAGCTTGGAAACTGCCATTTGCTCGGTAGGTGCAGGAAGCCCGGCACAGGCCGATAAAAGGAGCGCACAGACTACAGCTAAACTTTTGCTGTAAATAATGCGTTTTGATCTTAAGTGGTTACCGGTTTTCATTGTTTGTTCTCCATAGAATTAAATGCGCAATTTAATTGTTGCTGATGGGAGTTAGATTTTGTGCTAGCTAATTCAACTACCGGTTAACTTACAAATTTTGTTAATACGGTTAAGTAGTTGTTAATCCTACTTAATAAAAGTTAGTGAAATTGTTACCAGTTAACTCCACTTTTTTGCAGATTTATTGGGAACTAGCACTCCAGTTATATGAAGGTTTCTAAATCCCTTAGTTGCTATTAAATCCTTTTTAATAAACATGCACAGTGCGCTAACGAACATATGAAAAAACAATTCCTAAAAACAGAATCCCTCCCAATGGGAAGCCTATGCATTTCTTGGTTGGAGCCTGATGACAATGAAGATTTCATTTACCTTTTATTAAAATCAAAGTAGCTACAGAAAAAATTTTTCCTTGAAGGCTAAATGATTGATTTTTATTTTCTAAGTTAACCTGTATCAGGGATGGAGTTATTATCCAAATCAAATTATTTTCGATAAGCTGAACGCCGGATATTTATGTACTACACCGCACACATGTGGTGATACTATGATGATCGAGATCACTTAAAATTTTGCTAACCATTCTTTAAATGGGCTAGTTGATTGCACAGTAAAACTAGGGAGTTAGCTATGGTAGACCTGAATTATCCACGCCAAAACCACCTGCTCGACGCGTTGCCCCCAGATGTTTATGATCGTCTTGCTGAGCATTTGGAGTTGACCAAGATGAAGCTCGGCGATGTGATTTATGAATCTGGAGAGGATTTGCTTTACGCCTATTTCCCTACCACCAGCATCGTATCCCTGCTTTATGTACTTGAAAATGGCGCATCGGCTGAAATTGCCGTTGTCGGTAACGAAGGCATTATTGGTATTGCCTTGTTTATGGGTGGCGGCACGATGCCAAACCGGGCAGTGGTACAAAGTGCAGGCTACGCCTATAAACTGCGAAAACAATTTATCCTACAAGAAACCAACCGGAACGGCTCACTTTTGCGCTTATTACTGCGCTATACCCAGGCGCTAATCACACAAATGGCGCAAACGGCAGTCTGCAACCGGCATCATTCGGTAGACCAGCAACTCTGCCGCTGGCTGTTATTGAGCCTTGACCGGCTTGCTTCGAACGAGTTGACCATGACCCAAGAATTGATCGCCAATATGCTGGGGGTCCGCCGTGAAGGCGTAACGGAAGCGGCGGGAAACTTACAGCAAGCAGGCTTGATTGAATACAGCCGTGGGCGCATCACTGTGCTTGACCGTCCTGGGTTAGAAGAACGTGTCTGTGAGTGCTATCAAGTCGTCAAAACCGAATCTGACCGGTTATTGCCTGATCTACGGGATGTTGCCCTTGCGGATTAACATCGATCTTTAAGATGGTGTCAGAATTAAGCCGATATGATTGTTGCTATTCCAGTGTAATAAGGCGTATCTTGAACTTTTTGCCATCATGCATCCTTTCCTTTAGCCTAAGTGTCCTAACGCACAGACTTCTGATTGTGCCTGGCGTATTTTAGCCCAATGGCTATTTAACCCACACTTTAGTGTGCTCTGCTTAGAGGGATCGCCAACTCTCTCAGGAATCAATTTATGACATTTACTCAGGCAATTCCCGCAACTAACCGTCTACTGGATACATTACTCGACAAAGACCGTGAGCAATTGCTAGAAAATTGCGAACACATGGAAATTAATATTGGCGAAGTGCTATATCGCACTGGAGAAGTTGTTCCCCACGTTTATTTTCCGACAGGAGGCTTCATATCCTTAGTAATGCCTATCGGCACTTCAAATTTGGAAGTGGGGCTGGTCGGCAATGAAGGCATACTCGGAATTACCCTCATGCTGGGTGTCAATATCGCACCATTTACCGCTTTGGTTCAAGGAGCAGGCACTGCACTTCGAATTTCGTCAGTATCTTTCCTTCGTATCCTTGGACAGAGTCCTGCGCTGCAACGAGAGTTGAACCGGTATCTTTATGTGATGATGAGCCAACTCGCACAAACAGCGGCCTGCACCCGCTTTCATCTAGTCGAGGCGCGGCTCGCCCGATGGTTGTTGATGACCCAAGATCGGGCACACTCGAACCGTATCCATATTACTCATGTCTTCCTGGCCTACATGCTGGGTGTCCGACGCGTTGGCATTACAAAAGCAGCAAACTCACTACAGCAACAAAAGCTCATTAGTTACCAACGCGGTGATATTACGATACTCAACCGCGCAGGGCTTGAAACTGCATCATGCCTGTGCTATCAGATCGATAAAGAAATTTATAGCCGTATCATGGGGGAAAATTAGGCTCTAGAGATTATGGTCTTCAGCCACTCGCCGTCCCGAACAATAAGCCGACGCCCGCCGTAATAACCATCGATAGCGTTCCCCAGAACGTGACGCGGACAATCGCTTTCAAAACAGAAGCACCGCCAGTCCAGGCAGATAGCCCACCCAACAGCATCAGCGATAACAATGAAATTGAACCTACTGTGGCAATTAGGGGTAGGGTATCCGCTCCTGTTAAATCAATAATCATTTGATCGAACCGTGCCAAAGGTAAACTGGGGAAAACCATAACCATCAAAAGCGGTAACCCCGCACCCAGTGAAAATGTCAGGGCGGAGATTATCGCGGCCTGTAGCGGACGGGCTGTAGTTATTTCAGTTAAGCCTAACTCATCCCGCGCATGCGCTCCCAGGGCATCATGTTCCATCAGTTGTTCGGCAACCTGCTGAGCAAGTTCTGGATCAAGTCCTCTATCGATATAAATCCCTTTTAGCTCATTCACTTCATGATGGTGATTTTCGGCCAATTCTTTGCGTTCACGGTTGAGGTCGGCTTGCTCGGTATCGACTTGAGAGCTGACCGAGACATATTCTCCCGCGGCCATAGACATAGCTCCTGCAACTAAACCAGCCACTCCTGTAATAAGAATTGTATGGAGGTCGGCATTGGAAGCGGCTACCCCAATCACTAGGCTCGACGTAGAAACTATACCGTCGTTGGCACCTAATACGGCGGCACGTAACCAACCGATGCGGTGGGCGCGATGGAATTCAGAATGTCTCAATTTAGCTCCTTTCCTTTAGGATTATCATTATATCCGGTGGGTTATTGATACGTGTCATCGATTTCTTTTTCACCCGTCAACATGCCTTTAACTAGTTTCTCTTTATCGATGATACTAGAAACGATGACGCCACCAACGTGTAAAAATACCAGCATTAGCGTCAGGTTAGCGAAAACCTCATGCAACTCTTCCCAATATTCTTCGGTTTGTTTATCGACCTTCTGGCCGATGTTTAAAGCTTTAGTTTCTTCATCTTCGTCGTCATCTTCCGCTTTGGCTATAGAAATCAGGCTAACCGACTGTATTTGTGTCTGCGCTTGCTGTGCCGTTATGGCAAAAGGGCCTTTGTTTTCTTCGACGGCGTACAATTTCATACCTGTCAAAGTGGTTGCTGCAAGGCTAACTAAAAGTGCAATTACCATCGCACCACCTGCTGGGTTGTGTCCGATAAAATGCTGCGGCTTTCGCATAATCAGGTTTTTTAAGTAGCCTAAAATCTTAGCTGGAGAATAGCTGAAATTACTGAAACGCACATACTTTCCTCCTACAAAGCCCCACAGTATCCGTATAAGTAAATACATCACCACAATATAGCCTGCCCATGCATGCAGGTTCATGAAATCGTCTTCTGTGAAATAGGCCGTAAAAAAGGCAATCACCAACATCCAGTGCCCAATACGAATTAATGGACTCCAAACCTTTACGGTTTTTTTAATAGTTGTCATATTTTTTCTCCTTATCAGTTTTAGGAAACAACTTTAGCTAGACGTATATTGCGTTAAACTGATCTTTTTGGCATCCGTCATCCGACGTATAGGCGATTATTTATGGTATTTACTGATGATAACAAACGGTTTAGCCAATGGGCCATCGCCCTCAGTTTGTTAGTTTTTATACTGATCACAATTGATATTACGGGGGACTATCGGGATGGTGTACCTTGGATGCATTTACTCATTGAAATGCTGATCCTGATGCTGTCCTTATCGGGAGTTGTCTATTTTGGCTGGCTTTATTATCAATTTGCCCAAGCCAAAATTAGTTTTCTGACGCAGGATTTAGCGTTGGCAAACCAACATGCCCAACAATGGCGTGAGGCCAATCGTGAGCTTATCGCCGGATTAGCTGTGCAAATTCAAAAACAGTTTGATGCCTGGCAACTCACCCCGGCTGAAGCGGAAGTTGGCCTGCTGATGTTAAAAGGCCTCAGCCATGGCGAAATTGCCCAGTTGCGCAATGCAAGTGAGCGCACCATACGTGACCAAGCCCGTGCTGTTTACCGGAAATCTGGAGTGTCAGGACGCACAGAGCTATCTGCTTTCTTCCTGGAGGATTTACTGTTGCCACATCAGTAATATTAAAACCAATGGTTAACATGCTGTCATGATAAACAATTAGGTGAATTCAATACAAAATAATGCTTGGATTTCATTTTCATCAGTACAACCAAACACTTTGTGACTTTTCAAAACCAGAAATTATAAAAAGCGGCGTTAAACTTTCGGATAACACCGCAGGTTTCAAGGCAATAACTTAGGTCAGTTTTTTGCTCGGCTCACGACATAAACCCCTATTAGAACTATCACCGTTCCTGCTATTTGCTTCATTGTAATTATTTCATCTAACAGGAAAAATGCTAGTATCAACGTTCCGATTGGCCCTGCCGAACTGATTATTGACGCAGACCCCGCACCAATGCGCTGAATTCCGGCATTCATCAAAAACGACGGCAGTACTGTTGAAAATAGCGCCATGATAGCTGCCAAACCATACACACTGGCGGGAAAGTGTACTAATAATCCGCCATGCTTAAAGATAAAATGCAATCCAGTTATTACGCAGGCCACGGTCATGGAATAGGCAGTAAAGCGCATTGCACCAATACGTTTAATCAATACACCGCTGCCAACCATGAAAATTGCAAAGGTCATGGCGCTACTGGCTACAAATGCAGAACCTACAAGCAACCCGGAGGCACTCGCCTGAAGCCGTTGGTCAGCGTATACCAAGATTATCCCTGCATAACTTAACAGTAAGGCAAACGCTTGATATCGGTTTATGGCTTTGCGGTAAACCACTGCCGTCAAAAGCACGACAAAGGTCGGGTATAGATACAAGATTAAACGCTCAAGCCCAGCTGATATATAAGCCAGACCTTCAAAATCGAGTAAGCTGGACAAATAGTATCCCAAAAACCCCAGTACGATCACAATCAGCCAATCCTGAATCCCCATCCGATGCTTATCGATTATTTTCTGTGATGGCCGGTTTGACCACACGGCAACCACCAGAAAGAACGGCAAGGAAATCGCCATACGCAGCAGCATTAGGGTGATGGCATCCAGTTGCGGACTAATGCCATAAGCCAATTTGACCAGAATGGATTTGGCCGAAAAGCCAAAGGCGGCCAACAGCACAAACAGACAGCCGATGACGACATTCCGGCTATGTTGTTGCGTGGTGAGGGGTATTGCAGTTTGCACAAGATTCTCCTTTTATAAAAAGTGCGAATCTTGCGGGTGAACAGAACCAAAGCAACCGGGACAAGATCCGCAGTTGCTTTGGTAAATTTAAGATGATTTAACCCATGACAATGCGGCAGTGCGCGAAAATAATCTTTCGCAGCCAACGCACATTGAGTCTTACAGAAAAAATTGTCATTGATGGGTTCATGCCTTAATTCTATGGATTAGCTGATTTTTTGTCAAATAGAAAAGCTTCTTTCAAAACCGCTTGCATCAGTTGTTCGGCATGGGTCTGATTTTGATCTATTTGCGCTTCCAGTTGGTCGCAGATAGTAAATAGTTTTTCGACTTTGGTGACGATTTCCTTTTGTTCTGAGAAAGGTGGCAAAGCACATATCAAATTGTTTAATGTTGGAAGCTTAATGTTTGGTTGACCAGCCATTTGATATACGAGCTTTCGGATAGCAGGCTGATAATGTCTCAATAACAATAAAATATAATCCTGATTAACCAAGCCAGTTGGACGCACCCCCACCATACTGTCAGGAAAGCACATATATATCCCTTGCCAGTACACCCAAATTAGCAATCGTGCCACCAACAATTGCAACGGCTATCGTTCCCTTTTCAAATAGTTTTGAGGCAGCAAAACCTTTATCATTGAGTGTTTGTTTATACTCAAAAACCTTACTACCAAAATTATCCAAACTTCCTATTTGTATAAATGGATAATCGCCACCGAAACAACTAGGATCATTTCGTGGTCTGATTGAGAATTTTCCCCGCTCAAAAAAAGCATAATCACCCAACCTACACCAAGCCCATCTCATCGGCAATTCGAAAGGCTTTTCTTCCTCTCTAATTGCCGGTAGCGGATTTTGTGCGCTGATCTTTTTCTTTTTAACTTGTTTCGTTTTTTCTGCGGCGATGCGTTTCAGCAATTCTCTGGCAAGTTCGACATCAGGGTAAGCTGCTCGCCATTCGGCAGTGAGCTTGCCTTCAATGGCTTCTTGCAAGATTTGCTGGTGGAGCTTTTTGAGTAATTTTTTTTGATGAACAAGCTCGGATTTTAATTCGCCATCTTCCAATTCTATTCGTTGAAACTGATTCAGAATATTTAACTGAACGTCTTTGGAAGGCAGAGGTATTTCGAGTGACAAAAGATGTTTCGGCTTAATTTCAGTTTTTATACCTCCTTTGACTTGTTCTTTAAGCAGACTGACGAATACAGGTGACTTTAGGAAACGTTTGAAATATTCAACACTAATTTGCTCTTCATCAAAGGTATAAGAAGAATAGTGAATAGTTGCTGTTACATCTTCATTACCTTGATATACAGCTAATGCGCCTTTGGCGACATTTATGCCTGAGATTACCAGATCGCCAGGTTTGATTATAATCATGTCCGTATTGCTTGGTTTCTCGGCTATATGAAAGTTGCCTGAGAAATCAATTTTGTCGATACGCTTAAGGTTTGCTAGTTCAATTGCGTCCGGTTTATAACGACCTTCGCGTTCAAATAAAAACGTACCAATTTTCTTTGTTTCCCAATTTGACACAACATCAACCCCTTCCTGAGTCGCCCTCGTCATTCCCCATTCGCAATTCATCCTTCCCTTCCAACAACGCATAAAATTCATTCAATTTTTTTCGCAACAGTTCTTTTGGGATCAGTTTGGTTTCGTACTCTGCAATTACGGTTGGGCTGATGGCGCGGCTAAGGGCGTACTGCACCACTTCATCATTTTTTTCCCGGCATAAGAGTACGCCGATGCTGGGGTTCTCGCTGGGGAGCTTGACATCACGGTCGAGGGCTTCTAAATAAAACTCCAATTGGCCTAAGTGTGCGGGGCCAAATTTGGTGGTTTTAAGCTCAAAGGCCACTAAACATTGCAGTTGCCGATGAAAAAACAACAGGTCGACATAAAAGTCATCGTTGCCGACTTGCAGGCGAAATTCCTGCCCGATAAAACTAAAGCCGACACCGAGTTCAAGGATAAAATTTTTGAGCGAAGCCACTAATGCCTGTTGTAAATCTTTTTCTTGATGGGGAACGGGCAAATCCAGAAATTCAAACACATAGCTGTCCTTGAATATCCCTGTGGTAGTTTGTGGCAATTGCTTTACGACATCCGACAACTGTTGGTTGCCCAGTACCGTGCGCTCGTAAGTGCCAGTATCAATCAAGCGCTCCAACTCCCGGATACTGTAGCGTTGCTTGGCGCATAGTTGCAGATAGAATTCTCGTTCTTCCGCCGTTTTTAACGACATGATGCGGCGATGATGGCTCCAGCTTAATTCTGCCCACACTGTTGGCAGTTTTATAGGCGATTGATAAAGTTCATAAAACTGCTTCATTGTCCAGATATTACGAGCAGAAAATCCTTTGATGCCAGGTTCTCGGTGTTTGATGTAATCGGCCAAAGTTTCGACCATGCTTTTACCCCATCCCGCGTTATTGACCTGCTGGGCAACATATTGGCCAATGTTCCAGTAAAGTTCTACCAAGGTCGCATTGATCTGACCGTAGGCTTTTTGCCGTGCTTGTTGGATTTTTTCCAGCACTGGCTGAAACTGATCACTTGGCTGTAAGTTGTCCATTAGATCAAATCCTTTCCAAAAGGCGCAAATGGCTCCAGCTTAATTTGCTACACGCTGTGTAGCAAATCTCTACGTCAGGATATGTAAGATATAACTGGCGAAAATTACGATGAGTTGCTCTCGTCATTCGTTATTACTCATTCGTAATTCATCGGTGCTCTTTTCTTGCCGGTTTGGCTCCGCTTTAGCCAACTTGTATTTCAAAAATTGCACAAAATTCAGCACTTGTTCCAGCCTATCCTGTGGCAATTTTTCAAGTTCAACTAGGAATTGCTGCATAATAGTATTCATAGCGTAAGCTCCCGTTTTAGCTCGGCTAACAGTTTGTCGCTTTTTGCAAAGGATTGGTGCAGCAAGTCTAACAATTCGACGCTGGAGTATTGTTTTTCTTCTTCCGCTCGGTGCGGATTTTTAATATCAAGATTGTAACCATTAGCCTTAATCGTCCCAATATCCACGCGCCAGGCCTGTTCGTTCTCTTCCCGTAATTCGAAATTCGACATTCCTAATTCGCCTCCCCCCCACCATTGCTTAAGGCTGTCAAACTCAGCCACTTGGATAAGCTTGGTTTTGGAGTAGGCCTTATACCCTTCCGGCAATTTGTGTTCCCAATACCAGATGTTTTTGGTGGGTTCGCCCTTTGTAAAGAACAGCAAATTGGTCGCCACCGACGCATAAGGCTGGAAGACGGAATTGGGCAAGCGCACGATGGTGTGCAGGTTGCAATCTTCTAATAATTTCTGGCGGATGCGCTGTTTAACGCCATCGCCTGTGAGTGAACCATCGGGCAGGACAATCGCCGCTCTGCCGCCGTCTTTCAGCAGGTGGATCATTAGGATTAAAAACAGGTCGGCAGATTCCTTGGTACGGTAGGTTTGCGGGAAGTTGTTCTCGTTGTTGTTGGACACCACGCCGCCAAAAGGCGGATTGGCAAGAATGACATCAACGCGATCCTTGCGGGTGTATTCGGTTAAGGGGCGTTCCAGCGAATCGCCGAAACGGATATTGGGTGTGGTGATATCATGCAGGATTAGGTTGGTGTTGGCCAATATATATGGCAGCGGCTTATATTCCCAGCCACGCACATTCTGGCCTATGGCTTCGCGTTCCATCACATTGCTGGCGGTAGCTTTCAGATGTTCGATAACGGCGGTCAAAAAGCCCCCTGTGCCGCAAGCGGGATCGAGTACGCTTTCGCCATGAACGGGGTTGACCATAGCGGTCATAAATTCGGTTACCGCACGCGGCGTGTAAAACTCGCCCAGCGTTCCGGCGCTTTGCAGTTCGCCCAAGAAAGTTTCGTAAATCTGGCCGAACAGGTGGCGGTCTTTGCTGTTGTTGAAGTCAATCTCGTTGAGCTTGTTAATCACTTGGCGTAAGTGAATACCAGACTTCATATAGTTGTAGTTATTGGCAAACACTTCATGTACCAGTACAGCGCGGCGGTTGGCGGTGGACAGGTCAATAGTGGACAGCGTTGGGAATAGTTTGCGGTCAACAAATTGCAATAGCTCGTCGCTAGTCATCCCTTCGTCATTGCCTGCCCATTGATCCCAATGTAATTCTGAAGGGATCGGCGAGGTATAATCGTCTTGCAATAATTCCAGCTCTTTATCCTTATCGCTGAATATTTTCAGAAACAACATCCAGCCGAGTTGCAGGATACGCAGTTCATCACTACCCGTGCCGGTGTCTTGCCGCATGATGTTGCGGGCGGATTTTACGATGCCGCTGATCATTTTAATTGCGAATCTCCAATTACGAATTACGAATTTTTACTTTCATCGATTTTTGGATAGTACCTATTATCTTTAAAAGTTCTTCACAGTCATTTAACAAGGATTCTTTCTCGTTAGGTTTTAAAAAGTTACTATCGGCTAAAATCCTTATCCAATAATGTGTTTCTCTGGTTTCCTTATAGGCAATACTCATTTTAGCCAAGAAGTCTTTATCAGATTGGCCACCTATTGCCTCTTCTACATTTGCGCCAATAGAAGTTCCACTTCTTAGCACTTGCTTTCCCAGAACGAACTCCTGCTTTTCATTCTTAAGATATAAGTAAAGTTTCACAATTCGTAAAGCAAACGCATAGCTTTTATCTTGTACGATATTGCTGTCTTTCATTCGTAATACGTAATTCGAAATTCTTAATTTTTTTAGCCGATGGAAGTATTTTTAAATTCATTGCGTCCGCTTACGTATTTCTAGTTTGGCTTGTTGCCAGTCCACCGGCTCTTCTTGACCAGCTAAATGATTTTTTTCCCTGTTTTGCAGGACATCCTGATGCCACTCAGGTGTATTCACGTTTTGATGCTGGCAGAGGTCGTCCCAGATTTGTTCCATGGTTGCCAGCTTTTCTTCAAGGGTCATATTGGTTATAGCGACAGCGTTCATATCCCACCTCTTGGTGTTAATTTATCTACCGTTTATTTTGGCACGATTTCAGGCAGCCTTATAGATTTCTTGTTCTAGTTCGGCCAGGGCTTCAAGGTACTGCTTTTTACCGCCAAAGAAGCTAACAATTTCAACAGGCGAACCCAACTGAGTAAGCGGGTTTACTTGCAGTATTTTCATGTCTTCGATGTTTTCGATGCCTTCAATAGCGTATTTGTCGAGTAGGGCTTCAAGGACTTTTTTAGCTTGTTCGCCATATTGGGTAAAAAAATCGCGCTTTTTGACCTGATTAGCACGTTCGTTACGGGTAAGCGGCGGGCGGTCGAAGGCGGTATGGCAAATCATGTCAAAAATATCCATTTCCTTGCCGATGGCTTCTTTCAGATTCTCGTACACAATGCCCTGTTCAATGAGTTCGTCGATGATAGCCTGCTTTTTATCGGCGCTATTCCATTTATTGAGGAAGTCGTCCAAGGATTGGTAATGTTCACGTACTTTCTGGCGGGTGTAATCTTTTAAACTGCCGGTAATCAGTTTGCCGTTGCCGTCCATATATTGGATGCGTTCATTGAGCACGGTAACATTAACGCCGTTAACGTAATACTTGGGCGGCGGTTCGCTAATAATATCTCCACCGTCGATGATGTCCGATTCACCGTTTGGCGATGGAAATACAATCTCCTCACCCTCTTCATTTGTAATGATTTCGTCCTCGTCGAGTTCATTTTCTGGGGTGTCGAATTCATCTTCTTGATCCATTTCTTTGACTCGCACCGGGGCACCGTCGAAGGCAGGATCGGCAAACAAGTCGGTAACATTGCGAAAATCAAGAATGGTAAAGAAACTTTTGCCGAATTCTTCGTTAATTCGGGTGCCGCGCCCGATGATCTGCTTGAACTCAGTCATGGAACCGATATTGCTGTCGAGTACAATCAGCTTACAGGTTTGGGCATCTACACCTGTTGTCATCAGTTTTGAAGTGGTGGCGATAACTGGATATTTTTCTTCGGGGTTAATGAAGTTATCCAATTCGCGCTTACCTTCGTCATTGTCGCCAGTAATCTGCATGATGTATTTGGGATTTTGCGCCATCAAATCGCTGTTGGCATTGGCAAGTGCAGCACGCATCCGTTGGGCGTGGTCAATATCGACACAAAAGACAATAGTTTTATCGAAACGGCAGGTTTTCTTTAAAAACGCTGTGATTCGCTTAGCAACCGTTTCAGTGCGTTCATCGATCACAAGGTTTCTGTCAAAATCCTTGCCATTGTAGATTCGGTCCTCCACCAGTTGACCGTTTTTATCAATTTTACCCGCTTCGGGTCGCCAGCCCTCCAAATCTACATCCAGGCCAACGCGCACGACTTTGTAAGGGGCAAGAAAACCATCTTCAATGCCTTGTTTTAGAGAATAGGTGTAGATGGGATCGCCAAAATATTCAGTACTGGAGATGGTTTCAGTTTCTTTGGGCGTTGCTGTCAAACCAATATGAGTGGCACTGCTGAAATAATCGAGTATTTCACGCCAAGCGCTATCTTCCGAGGCGCTGCCACGGTGGCATTCATCAATGACGATCAGGTCGAAAAAGTCGCGGCTGAATTCACGGTAAGCATCTTTGTCTTCATCGTAATTAGTCAGCCCTTGATACAGTGCCAGATAGATTTCGTAGGATTTGTCGATTTTCTTTTGCTTGATTACCGTCATTTTGTCTTTGAAATGCCGAAAATCGCCGCGTTTGGTCTGGTCAATCAGGGCATTGCGGTCAGCAAGAAACAAGATGCGCTTTTTAGCACCGGCTTTCCACAAACGATGAATGATTTGAAAAGCCGTATAGGTTTTGCCAGTACCAGTCGCCATAGTTAGCAGAATGCACTGCTGGCCATTGGCGATAGCTTCTATGCTTCGGTTTATGGCAATTTGTTGGTAATACCGAGGTTTGCGGTCGCTACCGTCGAAAAAGTAATCTTGGGAACTTATGCGCTCGGCTTCATCTGTCTCTATCCCCTTATATTTCTTATAACGCTGCCATAACACTTCAGGCGACGGAAATTGATCGAGCGGGATTTCTTGTTCAATATTACCTTTTAAGCAAGTGCGGTCATGTTCATAAAAGGCATCGCCGTTGCTACTAAAGACTGATGGTATATCGAGGATAGTCGCATAATCCAGCCCTTGTTGAATACCTGCACGAACAGAATGCTGGTTGTTTTTGGCTTCAATGATGGCAACCGGTATGTTGGGCTTGTAATACAGGATGTAATCGGCTTTTTTGGCTTTGCCGCGAACCGACAAATTACCTTTTACATAGATACGGCCATCCGTGAAGTAAACTTCTTCTCGAACCTGCTTGTGCATATCCCATCCGGCTTTCGCTAAATTCGGTGTTATGAATTTGGTGCAGATGTCCCGTTCTGATAAGTCTTTTTTATTTGTCATCAGTTGGTTATGTATCTTTAGGCGTGTTTAAGCTTAGCTGATTTACATAGGATCGGGATTATTTGATGGCTTTTGTTCTTACGAAGAATATTCTAACTGAGAAAATACTTCTTACTGGTAGCTGTAATGTATAGACTAAACCGAAACCGCTCTACCGATTGGCTTAGATGATGCCTTCAGATTTTTTATCTCTTTGATTAAAGGTAAATTTGTAACCGATGACGGAAAACCATCCAACATTACAAATTTACCAAAAATAATATATTTATATTCAATAAGTTATATTAATATTAAACTAATCGTAACTATAATGCTTACGCAATGGTTTAACGACTTGCCAATGGCTATTCAAACCTTCCGGGAATACCACCAAGTCGCCGGGTAAGATTCTTACCGGCTCACCACCTTCGGGTGTTACCAGGATTTCACCTTCCAAAATATAGGCTGTTTCAGTCCCATCAAAGTCGATGGGGAACTCAGATACTTCTTTTTCCCAAATATCCCAATTGGCTACCCCCAATTCTTTCAAACGGGCTTCGCTGGGGTTATGTTCTATACATTGGTATTCCGCAATAATGAGGGCGAGCCGTGCAATTTCTGCAGGGAAATCACGAAGTTCGATACCACGAAAATTGGTCAACCGGATTTCGCTATTATTGTATTGCTCGCCACGCCGCCGATTGATTTCGACTTCAATCGCACGCATTTCCTTATAAGCAATCACCAGGAAATTACCCGAACCACAAGCCGGATCGAACACCCTGATTTTCGCCAGGCGTTTACGCAGATTAAGCAACATCCTACCATTGTCGCCCGCTTCTTCAAGTTTTGCCCGCAAATCGTCCAGAAACAACGGATTCAGCACTTTGAGGATGTTAGGTACGCTGGTGTAGTGCATCCCGAGCGCACCGCGTTCGTCGTCGTCCGCCACCGCCTGGATCATCGAGCCGAAGATGTCCGGGTTGATTTTGGTCCAGTCCAAGTTGCCGATGTGCAGCAGGTAGGAACGGGCAATCTTGCTGAAGCGTGGCACGTCCAGGTTGCCTGAGAATAAGCCGCCATTTACATAGGGAAAATTGTTCGCCCAGCGTGGAATATTGGCGTTCGCATGGTCTGCAACCTGCGTATTCATGGCACGGAAGATTTCGCTGATGACTTCGTGCGTGTTGGAAGAGTCCCGTGCGCTCATTTGCTCGATGGTGCCAGTAAAGACATTCGAGCCGCTAAATATGTCGGTATCCTCGGCGAAGAAGCAGAAGATCAGCCGCGCCATGAAGTGGTTCATGTCATGGGAGCGCTCGGCGCTGCCCCAGTCCGGGTTGTCTTTCAACAGTTCGACATAAAGCCGGTTCAGGCGGCCGGTGGCCCGGATGTCGAAAGAGCTTTCACGAATCTGCTTGACGGTCGTGATCCCAGCCAGCAGCAGGAAGAAACCAAAATGATTGGGGAAGTCTGGATAGGCACAGGCGACGGTCTCGCCAGTTTGCATATCCTCGACTTCAAAATCTATTCCATCTGTGGCAAGTATGAACCTGGCTTTCGCCCTAGTTGTAGCCGGACTTGCTTTCAGTTTGGCAAGGGTCTGTGTAACTTCGCCATGTTGGGCAACCGCGATGTGGATGTTGTTCGATTGTAAAACGCCATCCATATCGGATTTGTTGGATGTGCCGGAACGTAGACGTTTAATCGTCGTCTCTTTGTTTTCGAATGCTTGAAGGAACGAAAACGGAAATTCAGCGTCATCAAATGATTGTTCCGCCAAATTGGATATTGCTTCCTCAATTTCTACTGCATTCATATTTCTGGCGAGTTGGTAGCAGTGTCACAATTATGAATCGGCTTTAAATATTTATCACTTTATCATCAATCTTTAAGCCTAGTAATTATCCACAATGCTAATACAGAATTAATGCAAATTGTTATAAATATTTTATTAATTATCAATATGATAGATAATTTATTATGTTAATCGTAACTATAATGCTTACGCAATGGTTTGACGACTTGCCAATGGCTGTTCAGTCCTTCTGGAAATACCACCAAATCGCCGGGTAAGATTCTTACCGGTTCGCCACCTTCGGGTGTCACCAATATTTCGCCTTCCAAAATATAGGCGGTTTCGGTTTCGTCAAAGTCGATGGGGAACTCAGATACTTCTTTTTCCCAAATATCCCAATTGGCAACCCCCAGTTCTTTCAGCCGTTCTTCGCTGGGGTTATGTTCTAAAATGATTTGTGGCATTATGTTCCCTAAAATTAAGATTTTTTCATTATCTGTGTCACGACTTTTTCACTAACTTGTCACGTTTTTCATTAATCGTGTCATTTTGCAAAAATTATACGTCTAAATTTGTAACATCTAGAGCATTTTTCACAATGAAATCCCGACGAGGCTCAACTACATCCCCCATAAGGGTAGTGAATATTTCATCAGCAGCGATGACATCTTCTATACGCACTTGCAATAAACGTCGATTATTAGAATCTAAGGTGGTTTCCCAAAGCTGTTCTGGATTCATCTCACCAAGTCCTTTATATCTTTGAATATGCTGACCTTTTTTAGTTTCTTTCATCATCCATTCAAATGCTTGTCTGAATGTATTGATATTATGTTGTTTTTCACCCATTTTGATAAATGAACTTTCTGAAAATAATTCCACAGTGTCTTTGGCATATTGCGCCAGTTTTAGATAATCCTTACTATGGAAAAATATTGAGTTCAAAACAAATATTTTAGTAATGCCGTGCTGTTTTTTATTTACGGCTATGGAAAAATCATTGCCGCTTTTATACTCCAAATTTAACTCAAACTCAGCTTTCTTTTCGTTAGTCTTTAATTTTTCTTTTAGTTTAACTAACCAATCGCTGAGTTGTTCTTTGTCATGCCTTTGCTGATCTGTCAAAGGTTCTAAGTAAGTTATCTTATCTAAAAAGACATCGTCATAACGCCTGGATAAGCGATCAATAATACCAACTACTTCAGCGTAAGCAGTTGCCAGCTTTTCTAATCCTTGCCCTTGTATTGGCGGTGCTGTTTCATCGGTAAACAACTGGGTCTTGTCTAACGCTAACTGGATAAGGTATTCATTTAGCTGACCATCATCTTTCACATAATGTTCTTGCTTACCTTTTTTAATTTTGTAGAGTGGTGGTTGAGCTATGTAGATATAGCCTTTTTCGACAATTTCCGGTAATTGGCGGTAGAAAAAGGTCAGTAATAAAGTCCTGATATGAGAGCCATCGACATCTGCGTCCGTCATTATTATGATGCGGTGATAACGCAGCTTTTCAATATTGTATTCATCTTTACCAATACCGCAGCCTAATGCAGTAATTAAGGTACCCACTTCTTCCGAAGAAATCATTTTATCGAAACGAGCTTTTTCTACGTTTAAAATCTTGCCTTTTAGTGGCAAAATAGCCTGGGTTCGACGATCTCGCCCCTGTTTTGCAGAACCACCCGCAGAATCCCCTTCGACTAGAAATAATTCTGATAAGGCTGGATCTTTCTCCTGGCAATCAGCCAGTTTTCCGGGCAGCCCGGCGATATCCAAGGTAGTTTTCCGTCTTGTCATTTCTCGCGCTTTTCGAGCCGCTTCTCTGGCTCTTGCTGCGTCGATAATCTTTCCAACGATGGCTTTGGCTATTTGTGGTTTCTCAAGCAAAAACTCCTGAAGTTTCTCATTCATAGTCGACTCAACCAAAGGTTTGACTTCAGATGAAACCAGTTTATCTTTGGTTTGTGAAGAAAATTTTGGGTCTGGTACTTTTACCGAAAGAACTGCCGTTAAACCTTCTCTGGCATCATCCCCTGTTGTGCTTACTTTTTCTTTTTTGGCTAACCCACTGGATTCGATGTATTGGTTAACAGTTCGCGTCAACGCCCCCCTAAAACCGGCCAAATGTGTACCGCCATCTCGCTGTGGAATATTATTTGTATAGCAAAAAACATTCTCCTGGTAAGAATCATTCCACTGCATGGCAACTTCAACGGTTACGCCTTCCTTTTCTGCAATAAAGTAGAAAACATCTGGAAATAATGGGGTTTTGTTTTTATTAAGATGGCTAACAAATGCACTGATACCGCCCTCGAATTCAAATACGTCACGTTTATCGGTATTTTCATCTTCTAAAATAATGCGCACGCCCGAATTTAGGAAAGACAGCTCACGTAAGCGCTTAGCTAGGATATCGTAATGAAATTCAATATTAGTAAAGGTTTCTGGGCTTGGTTTGAAATTAATTAAAGTGCCTGAACCCAGTGCTGAGCCGGCAGGTGCTAATGGTGCAACAGGATTCCCCATACGATAGGTTTGTTTGTACAGTTGGCCATTTTTTCGGATTTCCAAATTTAATTCTTCCGACAGTGCGTTCACTACCGAAACCCCTACACCATGTAACCCTCCCGATATTTTGTAAGCATTGTCATTAAATTTTCCTCCAGCATGTAAAACAGTCATGATAACTTCAGCGGCGGATCTTCCTTCTTCCTCATGAATATCAACAGGAATACCGCGGCCATCGTCAGAGACTGAAACAGAACCATTTGCATGTAGAATTACTTTAACTTCCTTGCAATAGCCTGCTAATGCCTCATCAATCGAATTATCGACAACCTCAAATACCATATGATGCAGGCCTGATCCATCATCCGTATCGCCAATATACATTCCAGGACGCTTACGTACAGCATCAAGCCCTTTTAGTACCTGAATATTTGAGCTATCGTACTGATCTTCTTTTTTAACATCAGTATTAGTTACGTCGCCATTCTCATTATTGTTCATTATTTTTTATTCCTCGTAACTCTATTTTGTTTCACATGGAACACATACATGATTAATTTGACCATGTTCCACATGGAACATTTTATAGTCATCAATCATATTTAACTCACCAAAATCTGATTTTTCTGTTGCAGTTAAAAATATCTGACACTGCATATCTGCGAGAAATTGGATAAGTTTAGCCCGGTTTTCGTTATCCAACTCTGCAGCAAAATCATCTATTAAAATACAACCAAAATAATCTTGTTCTTTAAGCATTAACTTAACTTGAGCAAGCTTTAGACAAATAACTAATATTTTTAGTTGGCCTCTAGAAACCACATCTTTTGCAATTTTTTTACTTAACATCAATTGAAAATCCCCCCTATGGGGGCCACTATGGGTAAAACCGTCACGAATATCTTTATCTAGATCATAAGCAAGACTTTGTGATAATAATTTTTCTTGATCCCAACCTGAGATTAAATTTAGCGTAAAATCATGTAACGAAAGAAATCTTCCAATAGTATCATTAAGTACAGGCTTGAGCTTTTCTGCGTATTTCAAGCGAAACTGATGCACTATTGTACCGTAAGTGTTTAATTCTTGATCCCACACGGGTAATTGATTAACAGACTTCTGTTTAAGTAAGGCATTACGTTGGGCTAATGCTTTCTTGTAATTCTTCCATACCGGCAAAAAACCATCTTCATGATTGAATATCCCCCAATCCAAAAACTCCCGTCTTATTTGTGAGCTTGCATCCAAAAGCTCAAAACTTTTCGGGTGAATTATTTGTAACGGTAACGTATGTGCTAATTCAGAACGCGTACAGTTGGTATGTTTGTTTTTACGAATCTCAATATTTTTACCATCCATTCGAATACCAATATGCGAAAAAGATGGTTTGCTTGCGTTTATATGCCCCGAAACAATCAACTCAGGATTATCGAAAGAAATGACTGATCTAATTGAAGACGTACGAAAAGACTTCGCCCTACCCAATAAAAAAATTGATTCAATTAATGTGCTTTTACCACTAGCATTATTGCCGTAAAAAAAATTAAATTTGGGGGATGGTAAAATCGATTGTTCCTGAATATTTCTTACGTTATAAATATCCAGTCGCTGTAAACTCATAAATCCATTAAATGCGCATAGGCATTACGACAAATTTATATCCAGGTTGATTGGGTTCATCAATAAAACATGAGCTTACATTATTGGAAATGGTAAAAATAATAGATTCTGAGTCTATGTTAGATATAGCATCTAAGAGATATTGGGCATTAAATGCTATTGATAAAGGATTACCAAGGTAATCAAGAGTTAATTCTTCTTCTGCCTCATCATGTTCTGGATTGTGGGTACTAATTCTTACGCTACCTTGAATAAAATCCAAGGTTACACCTTTAAATTTTTCATTAGACAATACGGCTACCCGCGTTAAAGCATCTTTTAGCTCTTGTTTTGAAAAAGTTATTGGCTCATAAAAGGCTTGCTGGAAAACCTTGCTAAAATCAGGATACTTTGCGTCAACTAATTTTGCCGAAAATGTAATCTGATCAATAGTAACTTTGATATTGTTATTTGAAAAATTTATGGTTAACAGTTTGTCATCATCTGCTAGTAATCGATAAATTTCTACAGCGCCTTTCCTTGGCAAAATTATTCGCGCCTCATAACCTGTTGGCTGCTCTAAGACATCTTCAAAAATAGCTAACCGGTGCCCATCTGACGCAACTAACTTTAGTTTAGAATTTGAAATATTAAGCAGCAGGCCGTTCAAGTAATAACGGACATCTTGGTTTGCCATACAAAACGTCGTTTTTTCTAAGGCTTTTTTCAATTGCCGAGCAGTAATAGAAAAACTCTTATCCATTTCAGTTTCTGAAAAATCGGGATACTGTTCCGCAGGCAAACATGCCAAAGTGAATTTACCACGATTTGACGATATTTTTACTTTATCCTCGTTAAGTTCTACAAGGATTTCAGCTTGAGCAGGTAACAATCGACAAAGATCTAACAATTTCCGGGCAGGAACAGTTATTGCCCCTGGAGTAAAAACAGATGCCGGAATATTAATGACTAGTTGAATTTCCAAGTCTGTGCCGGTTAGCGTTAAAACATTCTCTTTAATAACCATTAAGACATTAGAAAGAATTGGCATGGTTTGCCTTTTCTCTATAACAGCAACGATATGTTGCAATGGAATTAACAGCTTTTCTCTATTAATATTAAATTTCATACTTATATTTTTATAATTACTATTAGTAAACGAGTTATATGTTGATAAATGATTATTAGTTTTATTTTTCAATATGTTACTTTGTTAGCAATCGTGTTGGTAACTGTCTAGCTTACTGTCCGTTAATTGTTGATAACAAGAAGCCAAAAAACTGTACAAAGTTATCCACAGCTTTTCCTAGGTTAATGTGACAGAGTTCTCAACAGGTTGGAGTAATCTTCTGCAACTTTACTATCCGACTCTTTGAGGGAGTTCACCCTGTTACAGGAATTAATAACGGTAGTGTGATCTCGGCCGCCAAAAGCATCACCAATATCCGGCAGACTCAGCGAAGTCAATTCTCTGGCCAATGCCATAGCAATTTGACGAGGGCGAGTTACCGATTGCCTACGGCTTTTGGACGATAAATCAGCTACCCGGATTTTGAAATATTCAGCAACCGTTTTTTGGATGTTATTAATATCTACTAATTTATCCCGCATTGAGATCAGGTCATACAATGCCTCTTTAGCAAATTCAATATCAATAGCTTTACCTGTGAATTGAGCATTAGCAATAACGCGTCTTAATGCGCCTTCTAAGTCCCGCACATTAGATGGAATTCGTTTTGCAATAAATAAAGCGACGTTTTGATCGAGGTCAATATTGGAGATTGACGCTTTCTTCATGAGGATAGCAGCCCTTGTTTCCATATCTGGAGGTTCTATCGTAACGGGTAGACCACTGCTGAACCGGGATCTTAATCTCTCGGCAAGATTAGCGATTTCCTTGGGATATTTATCTGAAGTAAGGACAACTTGGTGTTTTTTTTCAAGTAACGCGTTGAAAGTATGGAAAAACTCATCTTGGGATCGTTCTTTACTCGCAAAAAACTGAATATCATCAATTAAAAGAACATCCAAATTACGGTAATAATCCTTAAAGGCATTAATTGTATTTTGTTGTAATGCCTTAACCATATCCTGGACGAATTTTTCCGAGTGGACATAAGCAATGTTAGCTGATGGTTTTCTTAGTTGAATTGCGTTACCTATGGCATGCATTAGATGGGTTTTTCCAAGCCCGGAGCTACCGTAGATTAATAAAGGGTTATATGCCCGGCCAACATTTTCAGAAACTTGAATCGAAGCCGCTTTTGCTAATTGGTTAGATTTACCTTCGACAAAGTTGTCAAATGTAAACGCTTTATTTAGAAAACTAGGGCTAACTTTCTTTAATTCAGCTTTTTTAATAGTTTTGGCGAA
This sequence comes from Methyloglobulus sp., assembly GCA_965247625.1. Classification (GTDB taxonomy): domain Bacteria; phylum Pseudomonadota; class Gammaproteobacteria; order Methylococcales; family Methylomonadaceae; genus Methyloglobulus. The sequence goes on from CBDFHL010000003.1 coordinate 329,173, forward strand.
TGCAGGCGCGGATGAAACTTTAGAACCAATCTCCAAAACCGGAACTAGCGAACCGTTAGAAAATTCATTAACTAGTGATTCAATTGTGACAAAAAAACGATCCTTAACCCAGTCCATAACAAACCGGTTTGGAGCCAATAACTTTAATTGGCCATCATTTTCTATTGCCTGTAACGGTCTTATCCATGTATTAAATTCAGAACTGGAAATCTCGTTTTCAAGTTTGCTTAAGCATTTATTCCACACGGAACTCATGAGAAACCAACATAAGTAGTTATTTGAATTGTTTGACAGATGAAGCTTACAGGTTACTATACAGGATAGTAGAGTAAGCCCCTAGAATTGACATGGTAATTCATTTACTATAACATCAACAGGATTTTTTACCTGTATTATTAACATTTACCATTAGGCTAAAGTCATATGAAAAGAACGTATCAACCCAGCAAAATCAAACGTGTACGTACCCATGGATTCAGGGCGCGAATGGCAACAGTAGGCGGCCGTAAAGTTATAAATGCCCGTCGAGCAAAAGGCAGAGTAAAATTGACAGTGAAGTGACAGTTTTAGATTGCCGTTTTCCGCCAAGCTTAAGACTAAAGAAAGCTTGCGATTTTAAAAAGGTTTTTCAAAATCCGATAAAGTCGAGTGATCGGTATTTTACCCTTTTGGCAATGCCTAGTGAATCTGGTCATCCGAGAATAGGATTAGCTATTGCCAAAAAAATCATTAGAAAAGCAGTACATCGAAACGTTATAAAACGGACTATCCGTGAAAGTTTTAGGTTACAAAGGCGGATTTTAGGTGGGATCGATATTGTTGTTCTGGTGCGAAATGAGGCGATTGATGCCTCAATGGAAACTTTAACTGAATCTTTAGCTAAGCATTGGTTAAAATTGGTATCTAAATGCGCTTTGTGCTGATTTCGTTGATAAAAGCATATCAATATTTGATAAGTCCAATTTTGGGCGATAACTGTCGTTTCTATCCCAGTTGTTCCACATACGCAATGGAAGCCTTAAAGCGTCATGGCGTGTTTATTGGTTTCTTTCTTAGTGCCAGAAGATTATTAAAATGCCATCCTTTCCACGAAGGCGGAATAGACCCGGTTCCTGAACAATTTGGTAAAAAATAACAATAAAATCAATAATGGACAATATACGATTCTTACTCATAATCGGCTTTGCAATGATAACGTTACTGCTTTGGCAAGCTTGGCAACGGGATTATGGCCCTAAGCTTCCTGTTACTCAAGCTGAGGTCAGTGGTGCTGTAGCTACGCAGCCAACCCAAACCCAAGAAGACTTACCGGCAACAACTAATAACTCCGATCCGCAAGCCCAAGCTCTCGGACAGGATTCTGTTACTCAAACTCCGGTTTTAGCAAATGTTCAAAAAGGTGCAATCATTTCTGTTAAAACTGACGTTTTAGCATTTGAAATAAATCTGTCTGGAGGCACTTTAGAAAATCTTGATTTACTTGCTTACCCACTTGAAAAAGACAACACTTTTGTCAATACAGTGAGAAAGCTTCTAGGGTTAAAGGAATCCGAAAAAAATCATGATCCGGTACGGTTACTTAACAGTTCGCCGCAGAAATTATTTGTTGCCCAAAGCGGCTTAATTTCAGGAGCAGGCTCAACTGCTGTTGCCGATCACCATACGAACTACTCAGCTCAAGCAAATGCTTATGTACTCGCCGATGGTCAAGAGGATCTTAACATTCCAATTACCTGGACAGACAACAATGGCTTGATGGTAACGAAGACATTTACCTTGAAGCGTGGTAGTTATGAAATTACTGTTAACCAAAATGTTAAAAATAATACAGGCAAGGATTGGTCAGGTAGGCAGTACAGCCAATTATTGAAAGTCCCTAACAACGAAGGGCAAGGTAACATGTTGACGGCAGGCATGCGTGCTTATGATGGCGGTGTTGTCTATACCGAAAAAGAAAAATACCAAAAAATAGATTTTGACGACATCCAGGAAGAAACCCTTGATGTTGCTACCAAAGGTGGTTGGGCAGCCATGATCCAGCATTATTTCGCATCAGCTTGGATACCGCCTGCCGATCAGGAAAACCATTTATATACCAAATATTTAAAGGATGATAGGTATGTAATCGGTTCGTACTCTCCACCGGTGACAGTTGCGAATAATACCGAAGCTCAATTTGTAACCCGCTTTTTTTCAGGTCCTAAAATCCAACCAATGATGGAAAAAATAGCGCCAGGATTGGAACTCACCGTTGATTACAGCGTGTTAACTTTCATTGGAAAGCCAATTTATTGGTTGCTTAACAAAATTCATGGCTTTACCAATAACTGGGGCTGGGCGATTATCGGTGTTACGTTGTGTATTAAATTACTCATGTTCCCCTTAACCCAAGCTAGTTTCATCTCAATGGCTAAGATGCGCAAGATCCAGCCACGACTGAAAGAATTACAGACGCGGTTTGCCGACGATAGGCAGCGGTTCAATACTGAAATGATGGGGTTGTATAAAAAGGAAAAAGTTAATCCTTTAGGGGGCTGTTTACCCATAGTGATACAAATTCCAGTTTTCATGAGTTTGTATTGGGTATTAAGCGAGACAGTTGAGTTCCGGCAAGCACCTTTCATGTTATGGGTTCAGGATTTATCTATTATGGATCCATTCTTAATATTGCCAGTCATCATGGGTATCACCATGAAGATTCAGCAAGGGCTTAACCCGCCGCCGATTGACCCAATCCAGGCTAAAATAATGAAAATGTTCCCGTTAATTTTTACTATTTTCTTCCTGTTTTTCCCTGCGGGATTGGTATTGTACTGGGTAGTTAACAATACATTATCGATCCTACAGCAAACTTACATCACTAAAAAAATTAACGCCCAGCCATAACCGTATTGCTAGTTAATCACAGTGATACCATTGCCGCCATTGCCACTCCATCTGGCAACGGCGGTGTCGGCATAATACGTATTTCAGGTAACTTCGTTACCCAAATTGCTGCTCGACTTAGTAAAAAAGAACTTACTCCGAGAGTAGCCGTTTTTACTTCATTCCTAGAAAATGACGATACCATAATTGATAGTGGTATCATCTTATTCTTTCCTGCACCCTCTTCTTACACCGGCGAAGACGTACTTGAGCTTCAAGGCCATGGCGGGGTAATCGTACTCAACATGCTATTGAAGCGAGTGTTAAGCCTAGGGGCTCGTTTAGCTAGGCCTGGAGAGTTTACTGAACGAGCGTTCCTTAATAACAAACTTGATTTAGCCCAAGCCGAAGCTATAGCGGATTTAATCGAAAGCACTACCGAGCAATCTGTACGGTCTGCACAGCGATCCATGCAAGGTATTTTTTCTAGACAGGTCAACGAGTTGGTTGCCGAGTTAACCGAACTTAGAATTTACATTGAAGCTGCAATTGATTTTGTTGATGAAGAAATAGATTTTCTAACAGATGGCGTGGTTGAAAACAGGCTGGTTAAGCTAGGTCAACAGCTCAAAAAAATCCAAAATACTGCGAGACAAGGTCGTTTATTACGTGATGGCATGACAGTGGTTATAGCGGGTAAACCCAATGCTGGAAAATCAAGCCTGCTTAATTCTCTGGCTGGACATGATGCGGCTATAGTTACTGATATTGCTGGAACGACGCGTGATATTCTACGGGAGCGTATTCAAATAGACGGGATGCCTCTGCATATTATAGATACTGCAGGTTTAAGGGAAAGCACGAATGTGGTTGAGCAGGAAGGCATCCGACGGGCGCAAGAAGAAATTCGCAAAGCAGATAAAGTACTGTTACTTGTTGATGTCCGTGACCCTAAAGCTGAACCACTACTACCAAATTTTATCCCCGAAGGCTTAGACATCACAATACTTTACAATAAAATTGACTTAGTTAATAAGCAACCTGAAATAAAGCATACAGATTCAGGAACAGAAATTTTCCTTTCAGTAAAAACTGCGGTAGGTGTAGATTTATTAGTCGAACATCTAAAACAAAGCGTCGGCTACAATGCGAGGGAGGAAAATATTTTCATCGCCAGAATCCGTCATATTGAAGCTTTACGAACAAGCCAAGAATATGTCCAAAACGCCTTATTCCAACTGCAAACTACTCAAGCTGGAGAACTCGTTGCCGAAGAACTAAGGTTAGCTCAGCATGCTCTAGCTGAAATTACCGGAGAATTTACTTCTGATGATTTGTTAGGAAAAATATTTTCAAATTTTTGCGTTGGAAAATAGTAGCACTTCCGATACATCCTCGCATATTCAGGCTAAACCATCCTAGACATTAGGGTGGAACCACAATTTCACGGAATATTTTGTCTATTTTCAAGCTATGTAATTTAGCTAGAAACTAATTTGATTCGAATCAAATCAAAGGCTCAGATATATCAATATTTCTGGCTAACAATAATTGCCAAGGCTTGGCTTAATGGGGAGATAGAACTATTTCCTCTCGCTTACGTTGGTAGTTATCAAAGCTTTCTCGTGCAGAACAGTCGGATGATATCTTTTTTTGGCATTGCTGTTGGCTAATATTTTGTACTGCATCATAGGCAATCTCCTTTGCAGAGTGAGCAGTATGATCCCCACCATCAAAAACGGACAAATCAAGAAGCGAGAGATTGTTTAAAATTGGCTTCAAATTCTATAGGGCTTTGGAAACTATTGGAAGAATGTAACCTGACGGGATTGTAATGCGTTTTGATATATTCAAACACAACCTGCCCACTGCTGTCCCACAGTTTATTGATAAAGTCGGCCTAAGAACCGCGTGTTGAATTACAATATGTTAACCACAACTTATTGAAACACATAGGAACTTAGGCCATGTCCCATTGTAATACAGTCTTGTCGCAATTACTAAAAATGGTAGGCAGACATGAATTTGACAAAGTCGCGTCAGCCCACCACGAAGGCCAGCGACTGCGTAAAACCAACCGCTGGTCACAGTTTGTCGCCCTGGTTTTTGGGCAATTAAGTGGGCGGCAAAGCCTGCGCGACATTGAATCAAACCTTAACGCCCAGCGGCAATACAGCTACCACCTGGGCGGCGCACCGATCACCCGTTCGAGTCTGGCACGGCTCAACAACCGACAGCCCGCAAGCTGTTACGAAACCCTGTTTTACAAGCTCTATGACCGCTGCGCCAATCATGCGCCCAAACACGGCTTCCGGTTCAAGAACCCGCTTTATGCATTGGATGCTTCGCTCATCGACTTGTCGCTCAAGCTGTTCCCTTGGTCGCACTATGCCTTGGGAAAAGGCGCGATGAAGCTGACCGTCGGGCTGGATTTACGGGGCAATATCCCCGCTTTCGCCACGCTGACCGAAAGCAAAAAAGCTGACAGTGAATGCGCCAAGCTGCTCACATTGCCCAAAGGCAGCATCGTAGTCTGCGACCGGGGCTACAATGATTATGGTTGGTATAAGTCACTGACTGCAAATGGCATTTTTTACGTCACCCGGCAACGCAGCAATGCCACTTATGACGTTGTTGAACGCCGTTCCGCCCTAGGCAACCCCGCCGTTGTCAGCGATTCGGTGATCCGCTACAACTCCATGCGTTCCCAAAAAAAGCAACTGCCCGACGTCCGGCAAGTGGTCTATTTTGATGCTGAGACCAAAAAGGAATATACGTTCATCACCAACCACTTCAAGCTGTCGGCGCAGACCATCGCGGACATCTACAAGCAACGTTGGCAGGTCGAGTTGTTCTTTAAGTGGATCAAGCAGAACCTCAAGATCAAGTCCTTCCTCGGCACTAGCCAGAACGCGGTGATGACCCAAATTTGGGTTGCCATGTGTGTCTACTTGCTGCTGGCCTACCTCAAGTTCTGCAACAAAATCGACGCCTCATTGCAGCAAATCATCCGCTTATTAGCACTTAACCTGTTCGCCAAACGCGACCTCATCGAACTCATCAAAGCCGAACCACCGCCTGATGATTGCTCATTTATGCAAGCGGATTTATGGTGCGCCTAAACTGTGGGACAGCAGTGCAACCTGCCGCATTGATTCACGAGTAGCAAACCGCTCGCCATGAATTGCTTCGACCTTGAGCGGGTGGAAGAAACTTTCGGCGCAAGCATTATCGTAACAGCAGCCCTTGGCACTCATGCTGCCTAACAATTCGTGCTGTTGTAGCAATTGCCGGTAAGCGTGTGAACAATATTGGCTCCCGCGATCCGAATGCACCATCACGCTTTTAGGGCGTTTACGCCTGAAAACCGCCATCCGTAGCGCATCGCATACCAGGTCTGCCGTCATCCGTTCGCTCATGGACCAACCAACAACTTGCCGTGAAAACAGGTCTATGATGACGGCCAGATACAGCCAGCCTTCGTCCGTCCATAAATACGTTATGTCACCGGCCCATTTTTGGTTCGGTGCGGTGGCAGAAAAGTCCTGCTGCAGCAAATTATCAAACACCGGCAAGTTGTGTTTGCTGTTGGTGGTCGCCTTAAACTTCCGGGCCGCTTTGGCCACGAGGCCCTGGCGTTTCAAGCTGGCTCCTATGGTTTTCAGATCGTACGGCTTACCATTTTTCTTTGGGCATTTTTCGCTGCAATCTTTCTGGGCCATAACGTTGCTTGTGTTGATGGAACAGGGACTTGACCTGCTCATCCAGCGCCTGACGTCGCTGAAGCCGTTGGCTGGGCTTACGCTGTAACCAGGCGTAATACCCGCTACGGCACACGTTAAAACAATGGCACATGCCAGCCAGGGAATAATCAACTCGACGTTGTTTCATGAATTCGTACCTCGCTTGAGTTGTTGAGCGAAGTACGTCGCCGCATTTTTTAAGATCGACAACTCCTCAGCTTGCTGGGCCAGTTGTCGTTTTAAACGGGCATTTTCTGTTGCCAGATTGACTTCCCGTTCGCTAACGTCCAAAGCGTGTTCGGACTGTTTGCGCCAAGCGTAGAGCTGGGATTCATGTAAGCCCAGTTGCTTTGCAGCTTTGGCAACACCCACTTGGGCTGCCAACTTTAGGCTTTCTTGTTTGTATTCGGCGCTATGCCGGGTATAACTGGCTTTGCCGCCAGTCGATTTCGTGCTCATGCAAGTACCTCTCTTCGGTTAAGAATACTCGCTTTTTAAAATGTCCACTATTCGTGGTAGGGATCAGTACAGCCAGTAATAAGAAAGATGAATATCATAAATCGTTTACTAAAGTTAGTGGTCATTATATTGCCTGCCATATACTTAAAATCGTTGAATAATTTTAACAGTCAGAAAACAAAATTTGTTACAGGGATCTTAATAGTTGGCATTATTGCTTGAATATCCGTTTTAAAAGCATATCCATCCTTTGCCAAGAGTCTTTATCCGCATCGGAATTATAAGCTAGAGGCATGTTAAAACGCTTGGCATATTCATTTGCTTCGGGATTGGTGAAGCTATGCTTTACTCCCGGATAATTAATAAATTCATAGTCTGCCTCGGCATTTTGCATTTCATGCTTGAACAATTTGATTTGCTCAGCGGTAACAAAAGGATCATCAGCCGCATTTAAAACCAGTATTTTTGATTTTATCGAGCCTTTTAGCGGGGCGTGATCTTTTGATGCTAAAGAGCCATGAAAACTCACAACTGCGGACAAGTCACCACTTGTTTTTGCCATATGCAAAACCATGCCACCACCGAAACAATAACCAATTGCCGCAATTTTATCTGGTTCAACTATCGGCTGTTTCTGTAACCATTTTTTGGCTTCGTTAAAACGCGTCTCCGCAACTTTCATATCGGAAAGCGTCGCTTCCATGTATTGTTGTGCATCCTTAGGATGATCCGCTACTTTTCCTGTGCCATACATATCTAACGCAAACGCGGCGTACCCAAGTTTTGCTAACTGATCGGCCCGCTTTCTAGCATAGGCGTTGTGCCCCCACCATTCATGTACTACCAATACGCCAGGTCGTTTGCCGATGATGGTATCGTCATAACTAAAATAGCCTTGAAATGGTTGGCTTTCTATTTGATATGATACGGTTTCTGAGCGGATTTCGCCTTTCACGGCACTACAAAAGGAAACAGAAACCGTTAAAACCAGTAGTGATAATCGAGTTAATTTGGGCATAACATCTACCTTTATAATTACACATTTGATATGTGAGTTTACAGCATGGCATTATCACGGTCGATAGTATGATTTTGTTAGGATAACAAGCTACAAAGCTAAAAATTAACGTATGCATAATATTGATGATAGAAATGTATTCAGAGAAAACGAAATAATAACCATACAAGCAGGGTTTTAGATTTGCATGAATGACTTGATGTTTCCCTAATCAAAAACTTATCTGTAAAATCCGTGCATTAATTTTCTCAATGGAGCAACAGCCGAATGGGTAGAGCCTATCAAAACCGTAAAGTGTCTATGGCCAAAACATCTGATGCCAAGGCAAAGGTATACAGCAAATATGGCCGTGAAATATATGTGTGTGCTAAATCGGGTGGTATTGATCCAGCCGGAAACTTGGCATTACGGGGGTTGATTGATCGTGCCAAGAAAGATCAAGTCCCTACCCATGTTATTGACAAAGCGATCGACAAAGCGAAAGGTGGTGGCGGTGAAGATTTCTTCCCAGCACGTTATGAAGGCTTTGGCCCCGGTGGCTGCATGGTGATTGTCGATTGCCTGACTGACAACCCTAATCGTACTTTTGGTGATGTGCGCCTATGTTTTACCAAAACTAAATGCAAAATTGGTACACAAGGTGTGGTCAGCCATATGTTCGACCATGCTGCTATCTTGGCATTTAAAAATGATGACGAGGACGCTATTCTTGAAACATTATTAACAGCCGATGTAGACGTTTCCGATATTGAAAACGACGATGGTAAGATCACCGTGTTCACTCCTCAGGCCGATTACTTTAAAGCTAAGCAGGCTCTAATTGATTCGTTTGGTGAAATTGATTTTGATGTGGACGAAATTCAATTTATCCCACGTGGTGTCACGCCAATTAGTGGCGAGGATCTGATGATGTTTGATAAGTTTTTAGATATGTTGAATGAGCTGGATGATGTCCAGAATATTTATCATGACGCTGAATTTTGAGAAAAATGCCTAGAAATTTAATTATTATTTTAGGGCTGCTCTGGTAGTTAAATAAATCCTTTAAACCTGTTTTTACGGCTAAATCTTACTGATGTTTATGGGTCAATAAATGGATGAGATTGTGGGGATTCTTTTAGCAGCAGGAAAAAGCAGTCGTTTTGGTGGCGACAAACTTCGTTACCCCATAACACAAAATAAATCTGTTGCCGTCCAATCGTGCCTTAATCTCATTGCTGGCACGGATAAAGTATTAGCCGTAATACGTCCTGGGGCGGAAATCTTGGCGGAACTGCTTGAAAACACCGGCGCAACCGTAGTGATTTGCCCTAATGCAGAACAAGGTATGGGAACGAGTTTGGCTTATGGAGTCAGTTGTTTGCCCGAAGCTCATGGTTGGTTAATTGCTTTAGCGGATATGCCTTGGATACAGACTTCAACCATTTGTAAAGTTGCTTATTCGGTGCGTTCTGGTGCTTCCATCTCCGTTCCTGTCTGGCAGGGAAAACGCGGCCATCCGGTAGGGTTTTCAAGGGTTTTCCGCGACGAATTAATTGCACTTTCCGGTGATTCAGGCGCAAAAAAGTTACTGGAAAAATATAGCACCCAAATACACGAGCTCGACTGTAAAGATTCGGGTGTGCTGCGTGATATAGACATCCCCGCCGATCTCATTGGGTAATCGGAATAATAAACCCGCTAATGTCACAAGATATTTTAAATCGTCAACTTGAATACAGGAACGCCCGTACCCCCTACGCCCTTGCAACAGTAGTGGAAATATTCGGTTCTTCTTCCGCCAAACCCAGTGCTAAGGCTATTTTTGATAGCACAGGGCGACTTGTCGAGGGCTGGATAGGCGGTGGTTGTGCCCAGTCTATAGTTGCCCAAGAAGCTTTAAATTGTCTAGTGGACGGAGAAACCCGTATGGTCGATGTTGATCTTAATGATGAAGTTTTTAGTGCGGGAATGCCTTGCGGTGGCAATATGCGCGTCTTTGTCGAACCAGTGCTGCCTAAGCCCGTACTTTGGCTTATGGGCAACGGCCTGGTCGCAGAAACCTTATGCGAATTGGCTCATCGTATAGGCTTCGATACCATAATTAACGATACAAAAGCCACCATCAAAGAATTTCCAGCCGCTGCTCGTATTATCAATGACGACGGACAATATCTGGAATTAAAACCCAATCCAGGCGATTTCGTCGTGATTGCAACGCATCATAAGGGCGATTTCATTTCGCTAACCCGTGTGCTGGATTCGGAAGCGGGCTATATCGCGCTCGTTTCCAGCCGAAAACGGGCAGGGTTAGTAATAAATCGATTAGCACAAGAAGGCGTTTCTAAAGAATTGCTCAACCGGATACATGCACCGGCCGGTATAGACCTAGGTGCAAAAATGCCAGAGGAAATTGCGCTTTCGGTAATGAGCGAGATGGTTTTGATAAGGCGCGGGGAACAGGTAGCCCGTTATGCGAATTGCCCAGATCTTTCGATAAGAGCTAGACAACTTGTCCGCATGTATCATTGGAGTATACTCGTCATATAAGATTTACCGGGTGGTAAATAACTGTTGCTAGCAGAAGTGATAGCTTACTTTAAATGTGATTTCTGCCCAACCGAGCAAACCGGCTTGTTAGCAAGAACAAGCGCTTAATTCAGTGAATGATTGGAGACCAATTAAGCCATGATCACCCTGAACATAAATGGTAAGTCTCAGCAGGTTGACTTGCTTTCCGATACGCCTCTACTTTGGGCTTTACGCGACCAGATTGGTCTAACCGGGACGAAATTCGGCTGCGGTATGGCCTTATGTGGCGCATGTACCGTTCATATGGACGGCGAACCTATCCGCTCGTGCGTCACGCCTATTTCAATGGCTGCCCAATAAAAATATTGTTACTATCGAAGCTATTAGCAGCGATCCGGTGGGTAAAAAAAAGTACAAGACGCTTGGTTAGCCCTGGGAGTACCTCAGTGCGGCTATTGTCAATCCGGTCAAATAATGTCTGCTACTGCATTATTAAAGCAAAAAACCTAATCCGACCGATGCTGATATCGATAAAGCCATGAGCGGTAACCTTTGTAGATGCGGGACATACTCCCGTATTCGTGCCGCCATTATGCAAGCGGCAGGAAAGCAGGAGTCGAACCCATGAGAAAATTGCCCGAACTGATTGCCGCTGAAAATCCAAACCAAGCGATTGCCGAAGATAGTGTGCAGATTGCCAATATAAGCCGACGTAAGTTTTTAAAAGATTTTGCACTTACCGGATTTGTCTTGGCAGTAGGATTTCCTGCTGCGACATTAGCGGATGAAATCGCAACGGCTAAAAATAATAAATACGGTGCCGATGCCATGCCGCATGGCTGGGTCGATAATCCGCTGGTTTTCGTGGCAATAGCCGAGGACGGTTTAGTTACCGTTATCTGCCATCGTTCAGAGATGGGCCAAGGTGTCCGTACCAGCTTGCCTATGGTCGTCGCCGACGAACTGGAAGCCGACTGGAGCCGGGTACGCGTTACCCAAGCGCCTGGTGATGAAGTCCGCTACGGCAACCAGGATACGGACGGTTCGCGGAGTATGCGGCATTTTTTTATGCCCATGCGACGGGTAGGTGCGGCTGCCCGTTTAATGCTTGAGCAAGCCGCCGCTAAGGAATGGGGAGTCCCGGTTAGCGAAGTTCACGCCGAACTGCATCAGATTATCCATACTGCTAGTGAACGCAAATTAGATTTTGGCAAACTTGCCAAAGCGGCGGCAAAATTAGCCGTGCCTGTGCGTGATAGCTTGCGACTTAAAAACTCCGGGGAATTTAGATACATCGGTAAAGGCAAAGTAGGGATATACGACGGGGCAGATATAGTCAACGGTCGCGGCCAATACGGTATTGATACCCGTCTTAAAGATATGGTCTATGCCGTCATTGCGCGTCCTCCCGTATTCGGCAATAAGGTTGCAAGTTATGATGCGACTGAAACACTCAAAGTCGCAGGTGTAGTTCGCGTCATCGAACTCAAAAGCAGCCCACCACCTGCCGACTTTAATCCTTTAGGCGGAATCGCTGTTATCGCGACTAATACTTGGGCTGCTATCCAAGGCAGAAAAGCATTAAAAATCAAATGGCATAAAGGCCCTCACACCAAATACGAATCCGTCGCTTATCACGGCCAACTGGAAGCGGCAGCACGCAAACCAGGCAAAGTAGTCCGCAGCAACGGAAATGTCGATGCCGCCATGAAAACTGCCGCAAAACATTTGAATGCAGAATACTACATACCCCATCTTGCCCAAGCCCCCATGGAGCCGCCTGCCGCAACGGCGCGGATAGCTGACGGTGAATGTGAAGTGTGGGCTTGTACGCAAGCGCCACAAGCATCACGTGAAAAGGTCGCTAAATGGCTGAAATTGCCGGAAGAGAAAGTAACGATCCACGTCACCTTATTGGGTGGCGGTTTTGGTCGCAAGTCCAAGCCGGATTATGTGATCGAAGCGGCTTTGCTTTCCAAAGCCATGAAGGGTAAACCCGTTAAAGTGACGTGGACACGTGAAGATGACCTCCAACATTCGTATTTCCATACAGTATCGCTTGAACGCCTTGAAGCCGGATTAGATGCCCAGGGCAAAACTGTCGCTTGGTTGCACCGTTCCGTTGCACCGACGATATCCTCTACGTTTGGGCCTGATAGCAAACACCAAATGCCAGCTGAATTGGGCATGGGGCTGGTGAATATGCCTTTCGCCATCCCTAATTTACGCATAGAAAACCCGGAAGCGATAGCTCACACCCGGATCGGCTGGTTCCGGTCAGTTTCCAACATACCTCGCGCCTTTGCTGTGCAATCCTTTGTTGCGGAATTGGCGGCCTTAGCCGGACGTGACCACAAAGAATACCTGCTCGATTTGATCGATTCACCCCGTAAAATAGATCCTCAAACTTTGGGCGATACCTGGAATCAAGGCGAATCACCGAAAACTTATCCGGTAGATACAGGACGATTACGCCGAGTGATAGAGACCGTAACCCGCGAGGCAGGCTGGGGAAGAAGTATGCCCAAAGGCAGTGGTTTGGGTCTTGCGGCGCATTATAGTTTCGTTACCTATATTGCTGTTGTTATCGAAGTTGCCGTTGATAAAGCCGGAAAACTCAGTATTCCCAGAGTCGATTTGGCTGTCGATTGTGGCCCGCAAATTAACCCCGAACGGATTCGCTCACAGATTGAAGGCGCTTGTATCATGGGTATCAGTCTGGCGACTTTAGGCGAGATTAGCTTCAAAGATGGCGCTGTGGTGCAGGACAACTTTCACACTTATCAAATTACCCGTATGGTTGAGGCACCCCGCGAAATCCGGGTACACCTTTTGCCAACCGACACTTTCGATATGCCGCTCGGTGGCATTGGCGAACCTGCCGTGCCTCCCATGGCACCCGCTTTGTGTAATGCGATTTTTGCGGCAACCGGCAAGCGTATTCGCAACTTACCGATTAGGGATCAATTATTACCGGATTAACGGGGAGATACTTTTATCGAATGTCTCTTTTATGGTTGGTATGTCGCCAATCAACTTATGGAAATATAAATAATTAGTACGGATTAATATCTTTTAAATAGCAGTAATGTTATGTCATCTTTAAATTCATCTCGTCCGCAAAACTGCTTCAGTTGTTCCAAAATAATACTTATGATTTCTTGAGGCGACCTTTGCGCATGGATTACTAAGATTTCAGCTACCCGCTCAAGCCCGAAAAATTCGCCTTGCGGATTTTCTGCTTCAGTTAAACCATCAGTGTAAATAAAAATGATGTCGTCAGTAGTTAACGGTATTATTTTTTCCTGAAATTCCACATTCTCGCGAACCCCTAAAATTAATCCATCCGTATCGAGTTGTACACAGTTTTTTTGTATGGAACTAAATAGTAATGGCGAAGGATGCCCGGCATTGGCATAACATAATTGTTGCTGTGCGATGTCATATTGCAAATAGAACATCGTGATAAAAAAATCCGACGTGTTCAAATCTTGAAACAGGAAATTATTAAGGATATGCAATGATTCAGCCGGTGTGCCGGCATGTTTTGCCTGTATTCTGATTGCGCTGCGTGTTTCCACCATAAACAACGCTGGGCCAAACGAATGGCCGGATACATCGGCAATCACCATATCCAGTTGGCCTTCGTTACGTAAAAAATAATCGTAATAATCACCACCTACTTGATCGGCTGGCAAACAAAATCCAGTAACTTCAAATTGCCGCGTTTTGATAGATGAGGAGGGTAATAAAGATACTTGAATTTGCCGGGCAATATTGATTTCACTTTGGGTGATAGCCAATTTTATTTGGGCTTGCTGAATTTGTTTCTCTGCAAGTTTACGTGCGGTAATATCGTGGATAAAGCCGCTAAATATATAAGCATTACCCAATTTTAAAGGTGAAACACTAAGCTCAACTGGAAATTCTGAGCCATCTTTACGCAGTGCTACTTGCTCAATTTGCCGGTTTAACATGGTGGTAACGCCGGTTTTTAAAAAGTTTTGCAGGCCAAGGCGGTGCGCATTGCGGAAATATTCTGGAATAATTAGAGAATCTAAACGTTGGCCGATAGCCTCCTGCGCTAACCAGCCAAACATTTTTTCAGCCTGATGATTCCAGTCGGTAATAATGCCGTACGAATCCATGAGGACAATCGCATTAATTGAACTCTCGATAATCAGCCGTGTTCGTTTTTCGCTGTCGATTAAGGCATCTTGAAAATGTTGTCGAGCCGTAATATCTCTATCCACGCCGCGCCATTTAAGCAGGGCACCGTTTTGGCCGATAATGGGTAACCCTGTCGATTCTGTTAAAACTTCATGGCCATCTTTATGTTGATAGTGGTTAATTAACGAATAAAATGGCTGCCTGCTGCCTGCGTAAGGCTGCTGGATGGCTTTGTCTGCCACGGTTAAAAATTCTGTGTAATGCTTACTGATAACGTAGTTTTGATTAAACCCCAGAATTTGGTTAACCGCGCTACTGCTGTAAATATAGTATCCATTGGGGTCTTGTTCCCACAACCATTCGCCGGTCATGTCTGCCATTTGTCGGAACCGTTCCTCACTTTCACGCAATGCCGACGTTACACCACCACAAAGATCATCGAGATCATCTGCATTGGTTTGGACATCTAGTTTTTGTTTTTCAGTTTTACTCATTGCCATTAAGTTCAGCAGTCTGTAAGACACTACATCATAACTCCTGAAGGATAATTAAATACAAGGGTTTAATCATAAAAATATTTCTAATTTATTGCCCTTTCACTAAAAAATAAGCCTTCGATAAATTGAGTTCATCACTTTTACTCAAAAGGTTATTTACAATAACCAATATGGCATTTGTACACTGTAATGCAATTTTTTTGCTAGAAAGCAGATTAAACAATTTAGCTGAAGTGATACTTAGCTAGGCTAACACTTAAACCAATAAAATTTGACTAAATTCCATATTTCCAATACATTGGAAATATGGAATTACAAACAGCAGTCAAAGCACTTACCGCCATAGCCCAGGAAACGCGCCTATCGATTTTTCGGATTCTGGTTCAAAGAGGGGAGCTTGGTCTTTCGGCGGGTGAAATCGCTAAATCACTAAGTATTCCCAATGCCACCTTGTCTTTTCATCTCAAAGAACTGTCCAATGTAGGGTTAATTACTGCCCGGCAAGAAAGCCGCTTTATCTACTATGCAGCCAATTTCAGTGCCATGAATGAACTGTTAGGCTTCCTCACTGAAAATTGTTGTGCCGGTGTCCCGTGCGGTGTGGAAACGCCGTGCTGCGAAGAAGACGCTTAACCTTTTACATCCTTAAATTAGGAAACCCTCATTTATGAAACGCTTCCACGTCCATCTATCGGTCAATAACCTTAATGAAAGTATCGGTTTCTACTCGGCGCTCTTTGGATGTGAACCAAATGTAACAAAGCTAGATTATGCCAAATGGATGCTGGATGATCCTCTGATCAATTTCGCCATATCTCAACGGGGCGCTAAAGCGGGGTTAGACCACTTGGGCATCCAAGTGGAATCAGACGATGAACTGGAAGCACTTAACCAACAGTTTACCCAAGCGGCGTTGCCGGTTGCAGAACAAAAGGGTGCTGCTTGCTGTTACAGCGAAAGCAATAAGTATTGGACGATTGATCCCCAAGGCATTGCCTGGGAAACGTTTCATTCCCTTTCGACCATCCCCATTTTTGGCGAAGATACCCCAGTTCCCATTAAAAAAGCTGAATCGGCTTGTTGCCCTTCGTCATCCTGGAGCAATTGTTCATGAGCGATAAGATTTTCAATGTCCTAATCCTGTGTACCGGCAACTCGGCACGTAGCATCATGGCGGAGGCGGTATTTAATACGATAGGCAAAGATCGGTTCAACGCTTACAGCGCGGGCAGCCATCCAACCGGCATTGTCCATCCCATGGCAATCGAATTAACTGAAAAACTGGGTTACCCGGCTGAAAAACTCCGAAGCAAAAGCTGGAATGAATTTACCGCACCAGATGCACCCCAAATGGATTTCATCATCACCGTCTGCGATAAGGCAGCGAGTGAACCCTGTCCCATATGGCCAGGTCACCTAATAACATCAGATTGGGGATTGGAAGACCCGGCAGCCGTCCAAGGTTCCCTTGAGGAACAACGCCAAGCTTTCCAAAATGTATTGAGTTACATCATGGCACGGGTTCGGCTTTTTTCAGTCTTGCCGCTTGCCAAACTCGATGAACTTACTATCAAGCGGGAAATGGACAGCATCGGACAAATGAAAGACTCCTAATCAATTTAAATATAAATGAGACCACAAAAATGAAAGTACTGTTTCTTTGCACCGGCAATTCCTGCCGTTCCATCCTTGGCGAAGCCACCTTCAACCATCTTGCCCCAAAAGGCTGGGAAGGCATGAGCGCAGGCAGCAAGCCGACAGGCAAAGTCCACCCACGTTCTTTGGCGCTGTTGAACAGCCAAGGCATCTCAACGGAAGGCTATTACAGCAAATCCTGGAATGATTTACCCGCCACCCCTGATATTGTGCTAAGTGTGTGCGGCAATGCGGCCAATGAAACCTGTCCAGTCTATTTAGGTTCAGCCATACGCAGCCATTGGGGCGTCGAAGACCCGGCGCATGTTGAAGGCACAGAAGAAGAAATTACCGCTTCCTTCATGAAAGCCTATCGCATCCTTCGTTACCGTATTGAACAATTCCTGGCCTTGCCGCTGGATGAATTACAGAATGACCGTGACCGCTTGAAAGCCGAGCTGGATCGCATCGGCAATTTGTTACCATAATTTTAGGAGAACCAATATGACCACTATCCAAGTATTTGATCCCGCATTGTGTTGCAGCACCGGCGTTTGTGGCGTCGATGTCGATCAAGAATTAGTCGGCTTTTCCGCAGATGTGGACTGGGCGAAACAGAACGGCGTGCAGATCGAGCGCTTTAATTTGGCACAACAACCGATGGCCTTTGCTGAAAACCAACTGGTTAAAGGTTATCTGGAGCGTTCAGGCGAGGAAGCTTTGCCCTTAATACTGGTCGATGGCGAAGTCGCCTTAGCTGGACGCTATCCACATCGGAGCGAACTGGCTCGATGGTCGGGTATTGCTGAGGTAGAACAACCTAAACCATCCGGCTGTTGCAGCGGGAGCAAATGCGCCTAGTCAAATCAGCTACAAATAAATGCTCAACTTTTGGGGATGATCCCAGGCGCTGTGTTTTTTCCTTTCAAACTATGATTTTACTGTTATTGGCCGTAAAACTCTGGTCTTACCCATTGGATTTACCGCTATGACAGTATTAAAATTTCTTGCCCAGCCCCCGCGTTTCCTGTTTTTCACCGGCAAAGGCGGGGTTGGTAAGACCTCAGTCGCTTGCGCAACCGCGATCCAGTTGGCTGATGCAGGACAGCCGGTGCTATTGGTGAGCACTGATCCTGCTTCCAATGTCGGCCAGGTCTTTGGCATCACCATTGGTAACCAAATCACAACAGTGACGGCAGTGCCGAATTTAGAGGCTTTGGAAATCGACCCGCAAGCCGCCGCGCAAGCCTACCGCGACCGGATTGTCGACCCAGTGCGTGGGGTTTTGCCGGATACCGTAGTCAAAGGGATTGAAGAGCAACTGTCCGGAGCATGCACGACGGAAATCGCCGCCTTCGATGAATTTACGGCGCTGTTGGTCGATTCAGTGCTGACTGCCGATTATGACCATATTATCTTCGATACCGCACCGACAGGACATACCATCCGCTTATTGCAATTGCCAGGTGCCTGGAATGGCTTTCTTGAAGAAGGCAAAGGCGATGCCTCGTGCCTCGGCCCATTAGCTGGCCTGGAAAAACAGCGCACCCAGTACAAAGCGGCAGTTGATGCATTAGCCGACCCGCAGCGTAGCCGACTCATCCTGGTTGTCCGTGCCCAACAATCAACCTTGCGCGAAGTCGCTAGGACGCATGAGGAACTGGATGCCATTGGCTTGTCACAACAATACCTGGTCATTAACGCACTGCTACCCCAAGCAGAAGCGGCACAAGATGCGCTAGCCACCGCACTGTATCAGCGCGAACAACTCGCGTTGGAAACAATACCCGGCGTGCTAAAAACCCTGCCTTGTGACCGTATTGAGCTAAAACCGTTTAACTTGGTTGGATTGGAAGCCCTACGGCACTTGCTGACCACAGCCGCGCCATCCACTATACAAAGCGATGCTACCACCGTTGCGATTCAGGCACCCAGCCTGTCAACGCTGGTTGATGAGATTGCCGAAGACGGGCATGGCCTCGTGATGCTGATGGGTAAAGGCGGTGTGGGCAAAACCACATTGGCCGCTGCCGTTGCGGTTAACTTGGCAATGCGCGGCCTACCGGTGCATCTGACCACCTCAGATCCCTGCCGCACATTTAAGCGAAACACTCAGCTGGCGCTTTGGACAACTTGACGGTTAGCCGGATTGATCCCCATGCAGAAACCGAACGTTACCGCCAACATGTCCTTGAAACCAAGGGCGCAAACCTCGATGCCCAAGGCAAGGCATTGCTGGAAGAAGACCTGCGTTCGCCCTGTACGGAGGAAATCGCCGTATTCCAGGCTTTTTCGCGCATTATCCGTGAAGCAGGCAAAGAAATTCGTCGTCATGGACACCGCACCGACCGGCCACACCTTGTTGTTGTTGGATGCCACCGGCGCTTACCATCGTGAAGTAAGCCGCCAGATGGCCGGTTCTGAAGTCCATTACCTAACCCCCATGATGCAATTACAAGACCCCAAGCAAACGAAAGTCTTGTTAGTAACCCTGGCAGAGACCACGCCAGTATTGGAAGCGGCCAACCTGCAAGCCGATCTTCGCCGTGCGGGCATTGAGCCTTGGGCGTGGGTCATTAATAACAGCATCGCCGCCACGGTGGTACATTCACCGCTTATTGCGTCAACGTGCCGCCAATGAATTGAAAGAGATCGAAGCCGTAGCGACTGTCCATGCCCAACGCTATGCCGTGGTGCCTTTACTCAAAGAGGAACCGATTGGCGTGGAACGGCTATTGGAATTATCTCAAACAAACAAATAAAAACTAGGACAACTCTCATCATGAACCAACCGACTTGTGCGCCGTGTTCCCAATCCGGCTTATCCTTCCTAGACCGCTTCCTGACCTTGTGGATTTTTATCGCTATGGCGATTGGTATCGGTATTGGATTTTTCTTTCCGGTTCAGGTCAACGAAATCAATACGGCTGTTTCGGTGGGAACGACCAATATCCCGATTGCCGTGGGCTTGGTCTTGATGATGTACCCGCCGTTAGCCAAAGTCCATTATGAGGAACTGGGGGATGTATTCCGCAATTGGAAGGTATTGGTTCTCTCCTTGGTGCAAAACTGGATTATCGGCCCAGTCTTGATGTTTGCATTAGCCATCATTTTTTTACGCGACTACCCCGAGTACATGACCGGTCTGATTTTAATTGGCTTGGCTCGCTGCATCGCGATGGTAATTGTCTGGAATGACTTGGCGAAAGGCGATAATGAATATGCTGCCGGTTTGGTCGCTTTTAACAGCGTATTCCAGGTGTTGTTTTACAGTATTTACGCTTGGGTTTTTATTACCGTACTGCCGCCATTGTTTGGGATGCAAGGTAGCCTGGTGGCGATTACCATTGGTGAAATTGCTAAAAGTGTCTTCATTTATTTAGGCATTCCCTTTTATTGCGGGATTCCTGACCCGTTTACGTGTTAATTCGTGCCAAAGGCAAGGACTGGTATCAAGAGCGTTTCATACCTAAAATCAGTCCAATTACCCTCATTGCCTTGTTGTTCACGATCGTCGTGATGTTTTCGCTCAAGGGCAATTTGATCGTGCAACTTCCGTTCGATGTCGTCCGGATTGCCATTCCGCTATGCTGATTTACTTTGTGGTGATGTTTTTATTGAGTTTTGCGATGGGGAAAGCCATCGGTGCGGATTATGCCAAAACGACCACGTTGGCATTTACCGCTGCCAGCAATAACTTCGAGCTGGCGATTGCTGTTGCCGTGGCTGTTTTCGGTATCAATAGCGGGGCGGCTTTTGCGGCGGTTATCGGCCCATTAATTGAAGTGCCCATAATGATCGCGTTGGTGAATGTGGCGTTTTGGTTTAAGAAATTCAGCTTTACTATAAACGATCCAAAAATAATTAATTAAGTTAAAGAAATCAGTTTGAATTAGGGTAAAGTTTGAGCTGATTTAATTCATTCAAGTCTATAAAGGCAAATTAAAGTTAGTTACTAGTCTAGCCACATTACGATTAAAAAAAATATCGCTACTAAGACCAAGCGCCAGCGAATGTCAGTCTGTGTTCTCACTTTAACTTGGTAAGGCTCGTTTTGAAGGGTAGTAAACAAGCTATCAAGGTTGTTCAGCCCATGGTAACTAAAGCCGATTTCATTTGAGAGCTGTTTTAAATAGGTTTCGTTCAAGGCAGAAAGATGCTCATTTCCGATTACTTCCGCGCTACCGAATGGCGCATTACGGGCATCGTAACCTTCTATTTTTTCAGGATTTAAATCGGATGAACCAAATGATGAACGATGCGGGACATCTTCCGGCTGATAATTGCCTTGGCGTTCACCTTTATAGTTATATTTTGGGATTGGCACGGGTTGTAGTCCACCAATACCGACGAGTAGGCCATTAAATTTATCTTTAACTTCGCTAAAGTTGGTGCGATATTTTGTGTTAATTGGTGGAGCTTCCTGTCCGTCGGTCATAAATAATACGGTTTCTTTTCTGCCCTTCAACATCGCTAATGTTGATAGCAGGCCGCTTGCAATGCGGCTATCCGCTGCCCATGCCATGCGCCAGTCCAGGGCGGCAATGCTACTATCAAGCTCGTTAAATCCGGAACATACTTCAATTGGTTCGAACAATAAAGTGGAACGACGATCAGTAAATAGTCCTAAGCCAAAGGTTGATTGGCAAGGTAATTTCAGCAATAGTTCGCGTAGGGCTTGTTTGACGTAAGCTAAACGGCTCACTGCTTTGCCGTCTACAGAATAATCTTCGGCATTCATGCTACGGGTAATATCGACGATGACAATTAGCCTTTGTACCGGAATATCCTGATTATCTTTTGGGTGCAGAAAAGTAACCAGCATCAGGGTTAAGGCGATGGTCAAACACCAAAGCCGATAATCCTTAATTCGCTTAGTTAGGGCGTTGTTCATTGTGTCCTGGAGGAAAATGTTGGTGGATTAAGGCAATCCGCGCGGAAAGCCTGGAACGGTTGTCCACAGTTGATTTTTGGGCTGCGGGTCGTTGTCTTCAACATTAATCCGATCAAAGTCCGGCAATAAGCGCATGGCGACTTCGAGATTATATTTGGCATCGCCAAACCGGCTGTCGAGTAATAAAGCGTCTTTGTAAGCTTGTTTTGCGAGGGTGACTAAAGTACGCGCATCGTCGCTATGGCTCGCCTCAACCTGAGCTATAGCCTGGCTGAGGTAAATGTTGCCCAGGTTGTAACGGATTTTAGCCTGTAAGGCACTATCACCTTGGTTTAGGATAACGCCGAGGGTTGCTAAGGCCTCCTGCGGCTGATGTTTCTGGTGGAGATACATCGCCCGCGCTAATCGGGTTTCTGGCCGTGACGAGGTTATTGCGGCAACATCTATATCACTGCCTGCAATTAATGCTGCAATCCACTTATTTTCACGGTTGATTTGATAGCCATTCCAGCCGCTCAGCACAACACCTAATAAGGCCAAGCCCAAAATCGCCCAGGCTATGGGCTGTTTAAGAAAATTTAAGTGCATCGTACCTCACAAAATTTTAGACCCAATAATAATGCCAATAACCCCGTCGCTACTAAGTAACACGTTGCCGATAAATCTTGCTTAGGTAGGCGCTGGAAATAATGGAGCGGTTGGTTTTCCAGCTGGTTAATATCATTGATGGCCTGCTTCATTGCGGTAGGATTTTCCGCTTCGTAGGCTTGATAAGGGATATTCAGGTTGGAAAAAAACAAGTGCAGAAAACGTTCAGGCATGGCTTCTGGGTTATTGTTACGTGGATCATCAGCGGCCTCAAAAATGCCGGGGCTATTGGTGGTTCGTAAAAATAACCAGTAGAGGTGAATATTTTGTTGCTTGAATTGTTTTCGCAGTGCCAGTTCAGTGTCGGGGTCAATTGCCGCCGCGCCGTCAGAAACCAATAACACAATCCGAGAACCCGCTATCGGGGCATCATCAAAATAAGATAACGCCATCGCCAAACCTTTACTGATGTTGGTAAATGCCAAAGCAGGAGTCGCTATTGCCTTAATAGCGGCCTGAATCGCCGCCTTATTTTCGGTCAGCGGCATGACAAATAATGCCGACGTACTGTATGCCACCACGCCGACTCGGTCTTGCGGCCGGTGGTTGATAAAATCCATCAACAACCACCGGGCGGCGGTAGTTTTCGATTCTTCCTTGCCGCTTGGGGTTTTACCAGCAAAACTGTTATCCATACTGCTGCTGCGGTCGAATAAAATTACGGTATCCGAGCCTTTGCCAATTTGCTCGATGCGTTGCTCCTTAAGGTACAGCCCAGCCAAACCCAGCACCAAAGCAATAAGGGTTAACATGCCCAATAACCGGATAATACCCGCCACAACCAGCGATACAGGATCGACAGGAAGCAACTGCAACCAGGGATAGGCATTGGTTTTTATTCCGGTTTTCCATGCCGGTAACACTACCAGCAATAAGGCTGACAGCACCCAGGGCGTTTCTACGGCAAGGTTCAACGGCTTTCCTTTTCAATACGGCGGCAATGTAAGCATAGTGCTTTTAACCGGGTAAGATCAGCATCAGCGACATACTGCCGACCGGAAAAAAAATAGTGGCTGGAAAAAGTAAAAAACCAGTCGAGTTCACTCGTCAGAATTGCGAACTCAGCTTGCTGCTTGAAAAAGTCCGGCAATTGATGCTTAAACAGTGGCTTACCATTACGTTGGTTTAAGGCGGTATGGATAATGCTTAACGCTTTACCCATCTCATTACTGGAAAGCTTTGCCAATTGTTTAACAGCTTGTTTAAAAAACCGGCGTCGCTGTAAGACAGGCAATAACCCATAAACATAAGCCAGATATAACCCAGCAAATAAGGCCATCATCAAACAAAAATAAAAGCGGACATAATTTGGCTGATTGGGGATGAGGTTTGGTAGCGCATCGGGGCGCAGATAAATTTGCCCAGATTCTTTACGTATCGCCAATTCATGCAGCGGCGATAAGGTAAAATGCCACTCAGGAACCTGCTGTTCGACCATTTGCCCATTTTGCTTAAAACGTAAAGTAAAGCCTGGAATTTTTAGCATTTTCACTTCCAGTGGTGCGTAAAACACTTGATAGGTCAGGTTGAGCTGAGTCAGTTCACCATTGAATTGGGGCGTGACTATTGTTTTGACCGCTTTAAGCTGTAACCAGCGGTTTAAGGCTCCGGTTACCGGCATGGATTCTTTAGCGAGTTGCATGTGTTGGCGGGTTTCCACCACGACCCTATGCTCGATTTCATCACCTATAACATAGCCGTAGGGTTTGGGAGATTGCAGTTCAAAATGTTTAATCGCTTCCTGTGGAGTTGGTGAGCAAGCCGTTACCAGCAATACGCATAAGACAGATTGCCATCGCAAAATAAACCGCTTCATACCGGCCTGCCGTAAAAATAGCTACTGACCAATTCTGCCCGAAATGCGCCATTGATAAATAAGGGTTCAGCGGCAAAACTACGGAATAGCTGCTGCAAATCGCGTTGACGCTGTTGGAAAGCGATGATTATTTTTTGCTTATAAGCGGGGCGAAGGAATAAGGTTCGTGTTGTCTGATTTTCTAAGTCTTGCACTTTCCAGATGCCCCATTTTGGCAAGTTAAGATATTCGGCATCATCCCAAAGCACTACCGGCACAACGGTATGTCCAGGTAATTGCGCCATCACTGTTTGTATCTTTGCTAAAGTCATATGAAAGTCAGATACCAAAAATACCAAAGCGCGCTTATTGGGCAATAACCGCCTAATATTTAATAAACTGTCGGTAGAGCCTTGTAATTTTGCCGTGGTTATTTGTTTGGCAAGAGCCGTTGATACTCCAATGTTTAGTCGGGTAGCTGTCGGGCTTAACTGGCTGCCACAACCAATATAGTTAAAACGGTCACCCGCTTGCACTGCCGAATAAGCCGCCGACAACAAAAAATCACTCAAGGTCTGTTGTTTGGCTACCGTACCTTGGTAACACATGGATGCAGATAAATCAGCCACAACATAGACAGAAATTTGGCTGGCTTGTTGAAAAACCTTAACCCGATACTCCTTAAACGGATTGAGCACACTAGCGCGCAAATCCAGTCGACGCGGGTCAGGATTGGCAAGCAGAGAATCATGACGTTTAAATAATTGCCCTAAACCGTTCATTTTGCCCAAATGCGCACCCGGCATATGCTGGTTACCAACTTGCGCCAATCGGTATTGGAAAGGCTTTATACGGTCAGACATTACTGGGCAATTACGCAATAAATGATAATACCGGTAATGATGAAATAAGCCGGAATGCTATAGCGAGATGGTGCTGCCATAATGGCTTCAACCACACCGGAATACGATTTATCGTCGCGGTTAAAAATGGACTCACCCAATAACCATAACAGCGAGTTAAGTAGCAATAAGGCGGCAATGGCAAATACGCTGACATCACTAAACAGGAAAGATTTATTGGCAAGTAGGGCGCTGCGGTCACTTGAATTTAATAAATTTGCGACCAAAATGCCGATCATCAGTGCCCCTTCGTCAAAGCCAACCACAAAAAAAGTATAGGTAAATTGCCGTAACCGAGTGATGAAACCTGAAAGTTTGTTAAATTTCGCGCCCACATAAATAACCGGCAGACTCAAACAAAACAGCAATATGCCGATGACTGACAATAACACCCAGAAGCGGTAGCCGACTGCTTCGTTAACGGCTCCGGTGTAATAAGATGCATAAATTGCACCGGCATACTGGTCCAGGCTGTTGGCAACAAAAGAGCTGGATAAACCGACAGTAAACCAGGTAAGGTAGGTTTCGACAAAATGGCTTAGGCCTGCTTGAGGAATCAAGCGTTTTCCCACGGTTTTCAGCGTATTTACAACATCCGGTTTGGCAGGTTGTTCTGATTCAATATCCACAATATCTGTCATACAAGTGCTACTAAAAATTAAGGTGCTGCAATGTTGCCAAGAATGGCTTCCATCAAAGACGGCATAAGTTCATCCTGACGGTAGCCATACATCGGGTTTAGAAAAATCCGGTGTTGTAAAGTCACTTTAAATACAGACTGTAAATCCTCCGGAAATAGCACCGTACGGCTTTCCAGCCAAGCCCGTACTTTTGCGGCACGGATGAAATAACTCATGCCACGTGGGCTAGCACCGGACTGAATCAGTGTTGCCATATCGACATCGGATAAGCGTATGCCAAAGCTTGCAGGCGCAGAGGTGGCTTTCCAAAGAGCCAAAGCGTATTGCCGCAATGTGGGGCTGGCGGTGACTGTCTGCTGAATAAGTTGGGCAATCTCGTTGAGTTGGTAATATGGAAGCAAACCGTTATCGACTTCACCCACTAATTTTTCGACATCGTGATAACGGGGATCGAACATCAAAGCATCCAGTAATTTATCTTCGGCTGGAGCATCCATGCCAATTTCCATCAAGAAGCGGTCACGCGCTGCTGCTGGCAACTCGAAAGTTTCTTCACGTTCAACGCGATTGCGATCCGCAAAAACCTGGATATGCGGCAAGTGATAATCGTTATTGAAGGCCGATACCCGGCCTTCCGCCATAACCCGCAGCAATAAGGAATGAACTTGAGGGCGGGCACGGTTGATTTCATTAAAAAAGAAAGTGGATAGCTTTTCACCTTTCGCCAATAAGGGGCCGGGATCAACACAAGGTTTGGCGTTACGGTCAAGAAAGGTGTAATAAATCAGATCGGCAGGCATCAGATCAATGGTGCCTTCAATGCGTTGATAATCACCACCCAAACCTTGGGCAACCGCCCTTAGCAAGGTGGTTTTGCCTACCCCAACGCTGCCTTCAAGCAGCACATGACCACGGGCAAAGATAGCAATCAATAACTGGCGAATAACCGCCTGCTGACCAAT
The DNA here is from genome assembly GCA_965247625.1 of Methyloglobulus sp. GTDB lineage: Bacteria > Pseudomonadota > Gammaproteobacteria > Methylococcales > Methylomonadaceae > Methyloglobulus. The sequence goes on from CBDFHL010000003.1 coordinate 355,913, forward strand.
AACCACCTTGTTAAGCTGGCTTTCCAATTCAAGCGCAAGTTTGCGCCAATCGCTAAGTTGCTGTTCTATTGTCATAATCCAAAAAAAATACTCCGGCGCATGGCATGGCCGGAGTGAAGGGGATATTAGTCTTTCAATAACTACAAGATAAAAGATGTATTTAGTAAATTGTTGGCAGTGCAAATCAATTACAACGCCTTATTACAACTTACTTTTTAAGTACATCTAGATTCGGCTTAAGCACTTCCTTAAGCCATGTGAGTGAAATAATCTATCACTCTACTTCATAAACAAACTTGCCAGTCTCGTTAAGTTTTTTGGTGCGTATTGCGTTACGCGCTTCCATTTCCTTAATGGACTGGGCTTGTTTATTCAGTTCGTTGGGATCATGCTTAGGGTCGTATTTGCTACCTGCAACCTGCTGCGGATAGCCAGGTTTGGCTTCCCAGCAATTTCCCGGTTCTTTACAGTTGGTGCCATCGTAAGCGAAAGCGGTAGATGACATAACCAACACCAGCAACGCTGGACACATTGATACTAATTTTTTCATTACTTTTGTCTCCTTATTGGTTTAACCATTCGGCTTTTTTAGGATCGCCTGTGTAGATGTTGCGGATAAAAGCCATGATTTGTAACATTTCATCAGTATTAAAATTGACATATTGCGGTCCCATCATGCCGTTGGCACCACCAAACAAGGTTTCAAACAAACCGTGGTCGGTCGCGTTACGTGGATAGGTCCAGTAATCGTCGGCAAGGCCTGGCCCCAATTTGCCTTCTGCTTCATGGCCGTGGCAGCCAGAACAGCCGGTCATATACAGGCTTTTACCTTTTTCAATAACTTCTTTGTTGCCGTTATAGGGGTTTTTGCCGTCTTTCATAAATTGCTTGAAAGCGTCAGTGTCGCCGCCTTTTTTGGCAAAACTCATGTCCAGTGTTTCACCAGTTAAAGCATTGCGCAGGGTTATTTCGGCAGAAGCATAGGGGCTTGTTAGCGTGATTCCTAAGCCCAGGCTAATACCGGTCATTATTTTTGAAATTTTCATTTTTTATTCCTGTTTATTATTTTCAAAACAAGATTAATTTTGCGGCACTAGCGGAATATTCTCCGCTTCCAGAATGTCGTCAAGCTCATCTTGTTTGTCTTTAATCAAGCTGTTTAAGGCAGCCAGCAATTCAAGGTCATCCTTGCGGACACCCATTGAAGTACTGAAATGATGCGGTACTTTTTGGCCGTCAGCGCGAGCGTTGTTGTCAGGAATCAGTGTCATCGCCAAAGGCACTGACGATTCTTTAACATAGCGCGCGGACGCCGGTCCCCAGAGCACAGCAACTTCAGCTTTACCAGAAGCGACTTCCGAAACTAACTTGGAATTTTCGTATTTCACATACTGGTTGCGCGGCGATTTAAAACCGACTAATTCATGCAGGTAATTGAACATATCGTTATAACGTCCAATCGCCCGTAACATGGTTTCTGCCGGTGTACCGGGCATAAAAGCAATCTTTTTGGCTTTCTTGATTAACTCGCCGTCCCAGTTTTGCGCGGAACCAGCATCTTGCTCTTTGGTAATAAATACATAACCTGAACGGTAATAAGGCTCGGTGGTAGCAACGCGAGGATCGCCAGTATCCAAGCCCATCACCAGATCGCATTGCTTTTTATCCAGTAAATCCCGGATGAAATAACGCGGATCTTTCCAAGTGACAGTCTCGATTTTCCGCCCCAGTTCCTTACCAACTAATTCGGCCAGTTTGTTTTCAAAGCCTTCACCTTTACTGTTGGAATAAGGCATTTCATTTTCCGCTGCGCAGATTTTTAAAACTGCGCCTTGGTTAGCTTGAACAATTGGAACCTGCCCACAAGAAGCAACAGCAAGGCTGCTAAGCAGGGTTATTAGTATTTTTTGTGACATAGTTTTCTCATTAATTCGCTGGGTTAACTGTTTGTAGTCCAGATAACCCAGCTTTATAGGTGTACGGGTGTTGATTACAGAGAAAACACCATTACGCCACCACCCATTTGGGTATGGTGTGCCAGTTCCTTGAAAGCACCGACCGCACCTAAACCGGCTGTCGGGTCTTTCAGGTCAAACACTAAGCCAACACCGGGCCAGCCGCCAACACCGTAATAAATAGCCACATATTGTTTGCCATCATGTTTATAGGTTATTGGGTGGCCGATTACGCCAGAAGGCAGTTTGAACTTCCACAGTTCTTCGCCCGTTTCCGAATGACGTGCCTTGATGTAACCATCCAAGGTACCGTAGAACACTAAGTCGCCAGCTGTTGCCATCGTGCCACCCCAAACCGCAAATTTTTCCTGGACTTCCCATTTGAATTCACCTGTTACAGAGTTCATCGCTTTAACTTGCCCTAATGTGCCTTTCGGCCCTGGGTACATATTCAAGGTTGCGCCGACGAAGAATTGACCTGCACGATACGGCAGCATGAACGGTTCCCAATCCATACAGATGTGGTTGATACCCATGAAGAACAGCTTTCTGGCTGGGTCGTATGACTCGATGCCCTGGTTGTGATAACCCATAGCCGATGGGCAAATGCCTTTGGCTTCATGATCCATGTGGGTTGAATATTCAGGATCGCGGACGGGCAGGCCAGTTTTCAGGTCAACTTGCTTAACCCAGTTTACGGTGTTATCAATCTTGAAAGCATTAACCAATGTGCCATTTTCCCGGTTTAGGGTGTATACCAAGCCGTTACGGTCAGGATGGGTGAGTAATTTGGTTTTTTTACCATTTACCATTTGCTCGGATAAGCCCATGTAGTTCACACCGGCATAGTCCCATTCATCGTGCGGTGTTTTTTGATAACCAAACTTCGCTTCACCGGTATCAACATCACGTCCCCAAATTGTCATCGTCCATTTGTTGTCGCCTGGACGCATGGTTTCATTCCACGGTGCCGGGTTACCTGAGCCGTAATAAAGCATGTTGAGTTCAGGATCGAACGCATACCAGCCCCAGTTGGTGCCGCCGCCGATTTTCCAGGCATCGCCTTCCCAGGTTTTTTGCCCAAGTCCGAATTGACCGTAATGCGGATTAGCGCTGTTGAAGTCATTAGCTAATTTTATATCTTCATCCGGTCCGGTCGCATAAACCCGCCAGGCTTGCTTGCCATCTTTAATGTTGTAAGCGGTAGCGTAACCACGCACACCTAACTCCGCACCAGAAGTACCGACAATAACCTTGTCTTTTGCAACGAACGGCGCAATAGTTAACGTAGAGCCGACAGCGATGTCTGAATTTTCCATTTTCCAAAGCAGGTCGCCGGTTTTAGCGCTCAATGCCACGATATGACCATCTAACTGATTAAGGAAAATAGTTGCCGGATAACCGTCGCCAGCCGGCGCGTACGCCAAACCACGGTTAACCACGTCACAACAGGCTACCGCGCGCGCGGCAGGGTTTTGTTTAGGTTTATATTGCCAAAGAATTTTGTCAGGTTCTTTTAAGTCCAAGGCAAAGATATTATTCGGGTAGGGTGTATGGACATACATAATGCCATCAATAACCAAAGGCCCGCCTTCATGCCCATTCAAAACACCGGTTGAAAATGACCAAGCCACTTTTAAATTCTTCACATTATTCACGTTAATGTCATACATCTCGCTGTAATGTGTCGCACTATAATCCTTGGTTTGCATTACCCAATTGGTGTTTTGCTTGGACAGCTTATCCAAATCGGTATTAGCGCTGAGCGGTATGTTAACCGCCAGCAGAGAACCGCCCAATAACGCAGCGGTTCCTGTATTCCGTGCAAATTTTTTAATTTGCATAACTCCTCCAGTAGTTGTTCTTAACAAAGGGCGTAACCCGGCTGCCATATAAAATCGAGTTAAATTAACAGCTTATTTCGATCAAGCGCGCATAACGAAAATTTATGGCAGCCACGGCTACGTTACTCATCATCTTACTGAAGGGGATGGCTGAAGCGTTACGGAAAAACAGTAAAAAATGCCGGGAAAGTTAGGCAATTAATGACAAGAAATATTCCTGTATGCGTTGCTAAAAATGAGCCAATATCAGCAGCATATTAGTATCTTAAAACACCGCTAATTTAATGTGACTAGGGTTTTTCCAGGAGTTGTTTTAGATTGGCCAAACCGTTGGTAAAGTAGGCGTTCATTGCTTTTACTGCTGCATCGTCATTAAGGGCATCAGGTGGCGTATTGCCCGTATCCCCACGATAAAACCGGCTTTTTAGATTGACAATGCTGCTGTCTGACGTGTCGCCAGGTACGACTTGTAGCGTGACTGAATAGGAACTTACCGGCAATGCTTTTACATTTTCCTGCTTAATTCGATAGCTGTATTCGTGGTCTTTGTCACTAAAAAAATCCAGTTCATCTATCATTTGTTCACCGTTTTGAAACGTGACGGTTCGTGTGCCACCAGATTCCAACTTACCGTCACCCGTACTGGATTTGATATCGCTATGCCAATCAGATAGTTTGTCGAATTGTTTTACGACTGACCATACTTTCTCGATTGGCGCATTGATAGCGATACTTTCTTTGGCTTTCTGTGGGGTCGGGCCGTGGGCGAATAATAAAGGTGTGAAAAGAAATAAATAGAGGCTTGCTAAAGATAAGGTTTTCATTGATTAGCGATCTTAATAATTAAATTTAAATAACTATTATCGTCATCCGCATTAAAATTCCATCAGGCATGTTTCCTGTTTAAGGTTAGGATAAATTCTTTTTTTATTTATCGCTTAAGCCATCTCACAAGAAATTGTTAGCTTGACCGGTTATTATGAAACCTTATTCCGTTTGGCTGAGCGAAGCCGAAGTCAGCAATTAGCTTCGACTACGCTCAGCAAACGGCTCTTTACCCAATGTGTATAAATACTGTGATGTTGTCATTCCGAAGAAGCAACGCGACGGAGGAATCTTTTACCCTTGATGCCCTGGAGGGTACAAAGGGCACTTGTACTCAAAGAGTATAAATGGCCTAAAGATTTCTCCCGCTGGTCGAAATGACAACATTTGCCTTATCTTAACGGCATCAGCCAATAACCGCTCTAACCATTCAACGTCAATCAGAATCCAACACCATGAGTTTAAGCTACCAGATAAACATCAGGATATTATTATCCTCGATCATCATTTTAATCATTGGCGGCGCTATTGTGGTTTGGCAAGCCAGGAGCGCTATCAATAAAGAAATAGATTCATCAGTAAACTTGACTGCACATATTCTTTCCTGCGGATTATCACAAGCTAAGCCTAATAATGCTGCATGGTTAAACTGTTTTAGCTCATTAAAAGAAACCCGCCATTTAAAAATTGAGCTACTTAAGCCTTCGGGTGAAGTGATTAAAATAGGTAACACTAATAATAAAATCCTTCTGGATAAACCGCCGCCGCAATGGTTTATTGACGTTATTGGAGGGGAACAAGCACAAGCCGAAAGGCAGGTAACCAACTCAATCGGTGAGCAGTTTTCTTTATTAATCCAAGCTAATCCGCTTGATGAAATCAAAGAGATATGGGAAGAAAGTTTGGGGTTTTTCGGCACGATATTGGTATTAACCCAACTTACTTTTTTATCGGTTTATCTGGCATTGGCTAAGTCGATAAAATCGATCAATACCATTGTGAATACCCTAAAATCAATAGAGAACGGGCATTACCAACAAAATTTACCTGAATTTAAAACAACGGAATACAACAGTATTGCTAAAGCTATTAATCACATGACTTCGGAGCTTAACAGCGCTCAGCAGGAAAATCGCGCACTCACCCAACATTCGTTGGAAATTCTTGAAAATGAGCGTAAACAACTTGCCCAGGAGTTGCACGATGAGTTGGGGCAATCGCTGACCGCGATAAAAATTATGGCAATAACCGCTAACCGCCAGGAAAGCCAAATTAAACCCATGACTGAATCCATCGCCGGTATCTGTGACAATTTGATTAATGTGGTGCGGACTATGATGCACCAACTACATCCTCTGGTATTAACAGAGCTGGGGCTTAAGGCTGCTTTAGAGGATTTGATAACGCATTGGTCAAGTAAATACCCACAGCTGAAAGTAGAGCTTAATTGTCCAGACAACGTTGAAAGTGTTGGTCAAAAAGTATCAATTCAAGTGTTTAGGGTTATTCAGGAATGTTTAACCAATATTATTCGTCATGCCGAAGCCAGCGAAGCAACAATATCACTGGAGATGATTGAAGCGCCACTAAGCCAGTTGCGTTTAGTGGTTAAAGATAACGGTAAAGGCTGCCATGCCGATCAATTAAAAAATGGCTTTGGTATTTTAGGTATGAAGGAACGCATCCAAAGCCTAGAGGGCATTTTTTCCTTCGAAACCCAACTAGGTTCAGGCATGGAAATCAGCGTAAATATACCTTATTCACGCTGATTTAGAGTGTTTAAAACGTTATGGATTTAGCCGAATTCTGGGTGTAATGCTTGCCCTAAAATATTTAACGCTTTTCTTCAGATTCTTCGCCAGCTTCCCATTCTTCAACGGCGGTTTCGATGACTTTACCTGTTGCGGCATCAACTTCCACCTTAGTTTCTATACCTTTGTCGTTAACGATATCAAATTCGTAGCTTGAACTGCCATTGTCCTCAACTTCGTATTCGACCTCTTCAACTTTGCCTGGAAAGGCTTTAAGCGCGATAGCTTTGGCATCTTCCTCGGTTACTTTCAGGTTTTTTTTGAAAACTTGGCTGTCAGGGTTTGCCACTTCGGCTTCTTTTTCTATAATTTTGCCGCTTTCGGCATCGCACATAAACTCCCATTCGCCTTGATTTGTATCAGCAACTTCGATTTCATAAATGCCCTTGCCCGCCACGTTGAGTTTTTCCAGCTTGAGAATGTAGCCGGTTTTGGCAGTTTTAACAGCGCTTATACAAGCATCCAAACCTTGGTCAGCAGCAAAACAGCTTCCTGCAACTGCCATAATACCTAGCGCGACGAAGTAATTAACAATTGGATTTTTCATAGTCTTATCCTTAAATAAATGGTGGGGCTGTTATATTTTTAACGGCGTAAATTATCACATTATTTTTGAAAATTCTTTTAAAAAAATATTATTTATAGGATGGCGTGCCATCAAGAAACGCATTTAGCTCCACCTCAAATATAAGGAAATTACTGGCTACTTCAGAGCACAAAAACTCAAGCCATTATCTGCTTTATAGATAAACAAATCTAAATATATCGTTTTATTAAGCATAAGAATCGAATTAAGCTATATCTCAACAGGAAAAGCTAAATCTGTATTGGTAAATAGTTGAATTACAGGTTTTATTGTCTCCTCATCGCTTTCGGATTAAGGATTATCTGAAAGTGTCCGCCTCCAGGGATGTAAGTACAGGGATGTTGCTAGGGCGGGTGTTAAATCCCGCCCATTTTTTTTGTATTTTCACCTGCCATTATTGCCAAGGCATTTAAGCAGTAGTTGGAATCAACAATCAAAGAAATTAGCTTGAGGAATACATTTATGCCGTTACACGATTTGGTTAGTTATTTTAATGACCGCTTCTGGCGGGAACATCGTTCCAGTTATCGACCATTTATTTTAAATGACAGAAAAGTCAGTGGCGTATTTGGGCCGATTCGGATTGATAGTGTTTATTCTCCTATAAGAGAGACTATAAATCCTACCGTCATTATTGGGCATGCCGCGAGGATAGAGGTGTCAACTTATACGAATCCTTATATATTTGATGACGAGATTGAAAACCTACTTGCCAATAAAGAACGGCATACTACGGGTTTAGAAAGCATTATAAATTTTGACCGTTTGTCGCGAACCGTACATATGCTTAATTTCCTTACGTTAACACCTTTGGATGGTACGCTATTTTTGGAAGTCGATCCGCGCCATATATTAGGCATACAACATGACCATGGTGTTTATTTTGGCGAAGTCATTGCGCAATGTGGCTTGAAAAAAAAGAATGTTGTCATTGGTTTGTCGGTACACAGCCAATATGCGCGGTACTTCCAGCAACTGCTTGAAGGTCTGAATAATTACAGGCATCAGGGTTATCAAATAGCACTCAAATTTGACTATAAAACCAGGGATAAGACCACCCTTGACTTGATTACCAAGCTCTCGCCGAATTACGTCATTGTATCGGCGGACGATCTTAATCTAAGTGATAACAACCCAACGCAAGAATTCTTGCGTGAGCTGACATCGGTAGTGACAGCTGTAAACGGCCAAAGCATTCTGCGCAATATTAACCAAAAACATACTGATTCTATAGCCCATGCCAACAATTTTGGCTTAGTTGAAGGCAGTTTTTATCGGGCAATAGCCTTTGACTATTTGGGGGCATTATATAAAACCCAATACCAGCCAAGCACGGAGAATTTCCAACCTTAATGTGGCATTTTACATTCAATCAGCGCCTTAAATTTACTTTGCGTACCGCATTACAAAAGCTAACCACGTGTAGTTGTTTAATTAAATGATTACTTAGAATTGGAAGTGAACAAGTCGTTTTAGTTCTGATTAGTGCATATTTACAGCTATAAATATCTAATTTTATCGTTTATCAAAATGGAAGCTGCCTTTTAACATGCTAATCATTAGATGGTTTATGAAACAAAACTACTGTCAATAAATCGCCTAAATTAAGCTGTTTACAGGATGTATTGGGCTTAGTTTTCACCCACTAAATGTGACGTTTACGATGAATGGATTAAACAAATTGGAAGCTATTGCCACACCCTATAAAAGCACTGATTGGGGGCTGGAAAATTTAGTGAATGAACTGCGGCAAATACGTTTGCAGTCTTTAGAAAACCGCCAGCGTAAGAATTTCCCTCCCAAGTTGCCTTCACGAAAAGTATTAAGCGACATTATTGAAAACTTGGCAGCCATTATGTTCCCAAATCGTTTGGGATTGCCAGACCTTACCGATGAAAGCATTGATTATTTTGTCGGCCTTACGTTGGATAATTTGTTAAGGGAATTACAAAACCAGGTTCGCCTTGAATTGCAATTTGTCGCTGAGCAGCAAGCCGACAGTAACGATTGCCAAGCTAAAGCCTTAGATATTACCCGACAATTTGCCGCACAAATACCTGCAGTGCGACGGTTGGTTGATACGGATATCCAGGCCGCTTTTGAGGGCGACCCAGCCGCATTAAGCATCGATGAAGTTTTGGTTTGTTATCCAGGTATTGTCGCTGTCATCTATCACCGAATCGCACACATTTTTTATCAACTTGGCGCCCGCTTGGTTGCCCGTATAGTTGCAGAGATAGCCCATTCCGCCACTGGTATAGATATCCACCCTGGCGCACAAATCGCCGAAAGTTTTTTTATCGATCACGGCACCGGCGTGGTGATTGGGGAGACCGCGGTAATCGGCCAACGCGTCCGTCTTTACCAAGCAGTTACTTTAGGCGCAAAACGATTTGCTAAAGATGAAAACGGCCTTTTAGTAAAAGGCAATGACCGCCATCCGATTGTCGAAGACGATGTCGTTATCTATGCCGGTGCCACTATCCTTGGCCGAATCACTATCGGCCGTAGTTCCACTATTGGCGGTAATGTTTGGCTTACCCATAGCGTCGCCCCTGAGAGCAACATTACCCAAGCCAATGTGCGGAGCAAACTATTCGCTAACGGCGACGGAATATAAGAGATACAGGTAAGAACCCGAAATTACAAAATCAACTTGTCCATACCTGAATGGCCTGGGCATTTTTTTAAACATCCCAACGATAGGAAATAACCATGTCTGACATCCATCAAGCCCATACCGCATTAGGTGACGTTGCCGCACGTACACTCGCAAATGCCACCAAAACTGTCCCAATGCTATCAACCATCACACCTAGGTGGTTGGTGCATTTGTTACAGTGGACACCTCTTGAGGCCGGTATTTACCGGGTTAACAAAGTTAAGAATGAAACCAATCTTTTGGTAGATTGTTCCAGCCTTGATGAAAAGGAACTGCCGCAAACATTTGTTGATTATGAAGAGTGGGGTCGCGAATATCGGTTAAATGCCGTGAATACGGTATTGGACATCCATACCCGTGTATCCGATTTATATAGCAGCCCACATAACCAAATTCACGAGCAATTACGCTTAACCATTGAAACCATCAAAGAACGTCAAGAAAGTGAGTTGATCAACAATGTCGAATATGGCTTACTCAACAACGTAGCGCCAGCACAAAAAGTACAACCACGTACAGGTGCCCCGACACCAGACGACTTGGATGAACTGATTTCCCGGGTTTGGAAAGAGCCTGCATTTTTCTTGGCTCACCCTCAGACAATTGCAGCGTTCGGGCGTGAATGTACCCGCCGTGGTGTGCCACCCGCTATAATTACCCTTTTTGGTTCGCAGTTTTTGTCCTGGCGCGGCCTGCCTTTAATCCCCTCTGACAAAGTTAAAGTGACTAACGGCAAAAGTAATATCTTGTTGTTACGTACTGGTGAAAGCCGTCAGGGTGTAGTTGGCCTTTATCAGCCTAACCTGACTGGTGAGCTGAGCATGGGGCTTTCAGTACGGTTTATGGGTATCAACCATAAAGCCATCGCGTCTTATCTCATTTCCCTGTATTGCTCGCTGGCTGTGCTCACAGATGATGCACTCGGGGTGCTCGAGAATGTCGAAGTGGGCAAATATCATGACTACAAGTAACTACAAAACCAATCCAGCGCAATACGGCTTAGCAGAAAATATAGGCGCTGATTCTATACCGGACATAGATCACCTTACTAAACTGGCTAATGAACTATTTTCAGCATTGCCTTGCGATGGTTCGAGACTGGCAAGTTTGGTTTCAGTCGCATCGGGTGGAGTAAATGCACAACTGGCGGGTTTTGATCACAGCAGAGCAACAGGCATTGCCCCACAAGGCTTCGGCTCACCAGGAGAAGCAGAAGTCCGGCATTTTTTAGCGGTGCAAAAGCCGTCTTTCGGGAGTGTCCCTAACAGTATCGATACGGGTTCAGTGCATAGCAATCCAGCGACATCAGCGGCAGGCCATGGCCTACCATCGTCATTGACAATGATTGATCAGGCGGTATTAGCAGGAATATTCCAGCATGACTTTGGGTTACCTGGTGAAGCTGAGCTGCAAAAATTACTGGTTACCCGCCCACCTACTGGACGTCACCTTTATGGGGCTATTGATACCGACCCAAATTCTACTGCCTCGGTTTCGGAGGCAGCAAATGTGTTGGTTGACGGATCAAGAGCTGAAACTGGGCAACCCGCAGAAGCAGTTATTGCACAGCAGTCTCTTGAAACGAAGTTACAAAATCTCGCAACAAATACTACTGTTCTTGGGGAAATCCCGAAAAAACCGATAGGTAATTCAGTCCCTAATCCGACCAGTTTAACCGGAATACCCGGCTTACCCCGAACATTTGCTAGCTTAGATTCTGCATTAATAGCCGGGCTGTCCCCACAAAATTACGGGCTGCCAGGCGAAGCCGAATTGCAAAAGCTTTTAGCATCTAGCACTGTATATACTCCGAGTATTTCCTCAAACACAGGAATCGGCTCAACATTTTATTTTCTGGATGAGTTAAAGACATCCGGGTTTAATGCGCCAGCGCTCGGCTCAGCGCACCCTCCTTTTGATATTAATGCAGTCCGGCGGGATTTTCCAATCCTTAAAGAGCGCGTGAATGGCCATCAACTGGTCTGGTTGGATAATGCGGCGACTACGCAAAAGCCGCAAGTAGTGATTGACCGGATTTCGTACTTCTATGAACACGAAAATTCCAACATTCATCGTGCAGCGCATGAACTGGCGGCACGGTCTACGGATGCCTACGAAGGGGCGCGGGATTCCGTTGCACGGTTTATCAATGCACCTTCGTCATCCGAGATCATATTCGTGCGCGGTTCCACCGAAGCCATCAATCTGGTTGCCCAAAGCTGGGGTCGTCAGTATATCGGCGAAGGTGATGAGATCATCATTAGTTGGCTGGAACATCACGCCAACATTGTGCCTTGGCAACAGCTTTGTGCTGAAAAAGGGGCAATATTAAGGGTAATTCCAGTCGATGATGATGGGCAAGTCTTATTGTCCGAATATCAAAAACTACTGAATTCAAAAACGAAATTAGTGTCGTTTACACAAGTGTCAAATGCCTTAGGGACTATTACGCCCGCCCAGGAAATGATTGCAATGGCTAGACGGGTTGGCGCCAAAGTCTTACTGGATGGAGCCCAATCGGTTTCGCACCTTCGGGTGGATGTCCAGGCGCTGGATTGTGACTGGTTTGTATTCTCTGGCCATAAAGTATTCGGGCCTACAGGGATTGGTATTTTATATGGCAAAGCCGAACTGCTGGAAGCTACGCAACCCTGGCAAGGCGGCGGCAATATGATCGAAGATGTCACTTTCGAGAAAACTACCTACCAACCCGCACCAGCCAAATTTGAGGCTGGCACAGGCAACATTGCCGATGCAGTGGGACTAGGAGCGGCATTGGACTATTTAACAAGGCTCGGAATAGAAAATGTTGCCCGTTACGAACACGAATTGTTGGAGTACGCTATCCATGCATTGCATCGAATTCCTGGCCTAAGGTTGATTGGTAAGGCGGCAAATAAGACCAGTGTGTTGTCATTTGTATTGGAGGGACATGATACCCAAGAGGTGGGGGCAGCACTAAACCAAGCAGGAATTGCGGTACGATCTGGACATCATTGCGCCCAGCCTATCCTGCGTCGATTCGGTTTGGAAAGCACAGTCCGGCCTTCTTTAGCGGCATATAACACGTATGATGAAGTTGACAGGTTAGCTGCCGTAGTCCGAAATATTAGCAACAGTTCGAAAAGTATTGGGATATTTTAGGGAGGACAAGCTATTCCATCATTTTAAACAATACAGCCTTTCAAAGGGGATTAATAATCCCCTTTTCTTTGTGATTGCCTTAATAAACCTATTTATTCAGATACGGTTTTATTTCCACGTAATATAAGCTCATTTTCCTATAAAGAATTAATAGGTATTATGTCAATTTTCTATTAATATGATATTTTTTATGATTACATCTTTATATGAAAATTAGCTTTATTAAAACACATAAAGGTGGCAAATTGGCGCAATACTAATTCGTCACCTTCGTAAGCAGATTTGTTTTTGAAAATTAGAGTTTTATAAATGTATGAGGAGATAAAAAATAAACTCAATATTAACTATATTAATAAATATCGCCACTTAGTTATTTCTAATATATTGACTATAAAATACTTTAACAAAGTGGCGATTGCTAACCATCTTATTGTTTTACTGAAATTCTCGCTGTACCGGAGTTATTCAAATGCGCACCCAGGCGTATTCCAACAAAGGCTTCTTTTTTCTTGGTAACTGAGCTAAGTCGAGTTTCGGCACCGAGACCATCCACATGTTCCTGGGCATCAAAATTTGAAATGCGAGTATTCAGGTTTTCTGTGATGCTTTTTGCTTGAAAATGAGCATATGAATTTCCCTGTTTAAGGGTATTGCCAGGGTCGTCTTGTTTACCACCATCAAAAACGGCTGTACCATCAGGAAGGGTTATACTAACCCGACTATTTGGGAGCTTTGCTTCCAGTTTTCGCGCAAAAGTAACTAACTTTCCATAACTCGCTTGATCTACAGAACCATTAACTAGAGTTGTAATTACCGGTACATTTGGCTTTAAAAGGCTATATAAAGTCTTATATGGAGCTACGGTTATCAAATGAGCTGCGGTTTCCGCACTAGCTTGGAAACTGGCACTTGATATCAACAACGCAGCAACAGAAGATAAGAGTATTTTATTTGATTTCATGGTATGTTCTCCGATATTTATAAGGGTATGAAGACAGGCTATGCCCCTTTTTTCCCATTAGGGACATGGCTTGCCTAGCTATTAAATAATATGGAATTTGAAGTCTTGCCAAACCTGCATTTGATAGATACCAATGCCAGTTGCAAAATTACAAGCTCCCCTGTCGGCGTGAGTAACTCAATTTTCCTTAAATGTTTACTGTCACTAATGTGCAATTAACATTGTCAAAAATATTAAGAATATCTCGCGACGGTTTAATATTAATATAATATTTAACTATTATTAAACGGCATTAATTGATATTGGTATCAATTAATAAGATATAGCTGAGGCGTTAGCTATAATAATTGAGTTTTAAATGTAGATATATTTTATAGTACTAGGAATGTGTAGATTATTTTTCACTATTTTAAATGGATTAAATAAAAAATAATTTAGGCATACTGCATTTATTAACGCTCACTATTAATAGTGGGCTGATATATTGCTGTGAAATAAAAAGATATTATAAATTCTGGCATTTTTTTGCGAAGTGTCCGTAAGCCCCAATCCCCATGGCAATTTGTGTACGGGCAGCATCCAATAATTTTTCCCTTAATGACTCGGCATTAAGCCACGCTTCCTCAAGTGCTGATTGAAAGTGATTAGCAAATTTTGCATCGTTCATATTAACTATGTAACAACCGCAGGAAAATTGATCGGCAAGCCCCTGAAATTTATGTTGATAATATTCCGAGCTTGCCAATCCAATCACGCTGATACCTTGCGATAGCGCGAAGACAGCGGCATGGTAACTCCCTGTAATCACTAACCGGCAATGCCCCACTTCAGTAATTACTTCTAATGGCGTAACCAAGCTTTCACCATCTTCATCGAGAATTTCGCCAAATACCCTTTTTACACTAGCGGCATCTGACTCTTCCTTATAGCTAGAGATTGGGATTGATCTCACCTTGGCTCCGTACTGTCCTTTGATTTTTAGTATCAATGGCTTTATGGTACCTACAATATTTTCATCCAGCCCGGAATAGTAAGAGACACGCACATTTATACCGATATCACGGCCAAACTCTTCAGGCCGTTGGGTATAGGCTAATTCGATGGCATCGTCGCCAGTGACAATAATATTGGCTTCAGGAACGTTATATCGTCTTAGTAAAGGTAAGCCTTCAGTAGCTTCCCTGAGCGTAATTAGATCGATTTTTTTCAAACAAATTTTGGCGATATCCGCCAAGAACCTATTATTTACAGGGCCAAGTCCCTGTCCTAATAAAGCGGTTGGCTTACCAAATGCATGGGCTAAAGCTAGAGTCATAAGAACGCGTCGGGCATGGAGTTCGAACGAATCGGTAATATAGCCGCCGCCTGTGGCTACCACAATGTCTGCCGACCTGATTAAATCCAGCGCGGCATTCATGCTTGCTACATCATAACCTCTAGATTTAAGTCGCCAATTGATCCAGGGTTGCACCCACATAGGAAAAGAACAAATCAATTGAAATTCAAATAACGCCAGGCGGTTTTTTAAATAGCTATTGGGTAAAAATTTATATAACCATCCGAAAATATTCCATCGCATTTTCCAAACTCGCCTGCCATCTAAGGTTAATTCCTTAGCGACGGCTATTGCCTTTGGAAAATATTTATCAAGCCTTTCCGGTGATAAGGTATAGATATGCAGTTCGGCATCTGGAAGCAGTTTTTCGAATCTAGATACAGCCATTTGTAACATAGCAGTATCCCCAGCGTTCAGCAGGTCATACCCGCTGTTGTCGATTAAAATTTTCATGATAGTCCTTCATCATCAGTTGCAAAACTGATTTTTAAGTGGGGTCTTGAGCTGTTGCTTCTGAAGATCTTATGGGATGTTATTGATTACAGGAAACCATCAACAAACCATTGATGTGCAATCAGACAAGTTGAATATTGGGTATCTGGTACCAAACCAGTGAGATAAAACTGGCTGACTTTAACCTCAAAAACTAAAGCATTAGGAATATGGTCAAAATTGTTGCTATTTCCTTGGAGAGCGACTGCTATGCGGTATTCGCCAAATGGCAGCGGTAAGTTCGGGATAATGCAGGTTATTCTGCCGTCACTTTTTAGCTTTAACAGGCTGCCCAAAACCCGTGTACTTAGATTTGCAACTGCAATCCCGTAGTGATTGTAAATGGTGATAACCGCGCTGATATTGTTAATATTTTTGTGATTTTCATAGGTAAATTCCAACTTTAATGTTTGCCCAGAAATTGGACTGGTCACTGGTTGGTCTTCTTCGTTTAGCAACCTTGCCGCTGTTAGCCTTACTTCACCACTTCCACCTCGTTCAGGATTGTCTTTGAAAGGGTTTACGGCATTTTTATTTAAAAAATTTAGATATTCCTTAACGACAATTGCAGTTTTATTATCATCAACCAAAGTGCCTTGGCGAAGTAGGATACTACGCTCACACAATGATTGGATAATACTCATATTGTGACTAACGATTAACACCGTTCGCCCATGGCTTGCGACTTCACCCATTTTTCCCAAACATTTTTTCTGGAATTCAAGATCTCCTACAGCGAGCACTTCATCGACAATTAAAATTTCCGGCTCCAAGTGGGCCGCTACAGCAAATGCCAACCGGACATACATACCGGAGGAGTAACGTTTGACCGGGGTGTCCAAAAATTTTTCAACTTCGGCAAAATCAATTATTTCATCGAATTTAGCCCTGATTTCTGAACGCTTCATCCCTAAGATTGAACCATTCAAAAATATATTTTCCCGGCCTGACAATTCAGGATGAAAACCCGTGCCAACTTCCAATAAAGACGAAATCCGTCCCCTTAATTCAATTTCGCCGGTGGTGGGCTCAGTAATCCTGGAGAGCATTTTCAGCAAGGTAGATTTACCCGCACCGTTCCGTCCTATAATCCCGACCACTTCTCCAGGGTTAATAGTAAACGACACATCTTTCAATGCCCAAAAAGCATCCGGTGCATGGGAGCTATGTTCACCTAACGCTTTAATCCTATTTATTGGCGCTTTGGCGATAGATACCAGAAGATCCCTAAAATTATCTGCTTGATTGCTTTTTCCCAGGCGATAGGATTTACCCAGATTGCTTATAGTTATTGCTGCTTCAGACATGTGTAATTTAAAAAATTGCGAGAAAATTTCTACTAGGCGATATCGGCAAACCGGCGTTCGGTTTTGCGAAAATAGTACATACCAAAGACAAATAACACCATTGCCACTGAAACCGAAATAGCAAACATCTCTACATTAAAAGGTGTGCCCAATATGGCGGCCCGATACGCATGAATAATTCCAGTCATGGGATTCAACGCCAATAAAAGATGGTATTTTTCAGGAATCATGCGGATAGGGTAAACCACCGGACTTAGATACATCATGGCCTGGATCATGAATGGGATCACAAACCGAAAATCCCGATAAACCACGGTAAGTGCCGCTAAGGTATAACCAAAACTTAACGATGTAATAACGGTCAACAAGACTAATCCAGGCAGATAGACGATGTGGATACTAGGTACGATCTGGTAATAGTAGAGGATTCCTGCATACACCAAGCAAGACAGCAATAAATCAACCAAGCCCGCACCCACGCTTGCGGTCGGCACAAACAAACGTGGGAAATATATTTTAGTTAACAGGTTTTGTTGGTTGACCAAGCTTAATCCAGCTTGGGTGACAGAGTTCGCAAAAAAAGTCCAGGGTAGCAGACCCGCATACACATAAACGGTGTAAGGAAACCCTTCTGAATCAATTTTTGCCAATTTGCCAAAAATCACGCTGAAAACCAGCATTAAAAAAACCGGCTGCAAAACCGCCCAGGCAACACCAAGCACAGTCTGTTTATAACGAACCAAGATGTCGCGCCAAACCAGAAAAAAAAGCAGTTCTTTGTATTGGAATAACTCACGCCAGTTGATGCTAATCCAGCCTGATTGTGGCTTTATTTTGGTCACTTGCATTACTTGATTTCCTGGTAATAAAGTTGGCTTAGAATAGCAGATTTAAACATTTAAGCTGTTACACCGTAATGGCCAACCAACTTAATTTTTTTATCTTTAGTGCTATTCGTGGAAAACATAGCCTGCGTTGATTTTTGCAGTTGTTCTATAAAAAAGTGTGTGTAACTCGGAAGGTAACTTTGTTTCAAATAAGCAAATTTAGTTGTGGATTGGGGGATAAGATCACCTAAATCCAGTGCAACCAGATCAGTATCGATGCCAGGTTCGTAAGACGTTCCGGCAATAATTCCGATGCCAAAACCCAAGCGCACGTAAGTTTTGATAACATCAGAATCAGCGGCAGCCAAGGTAATATCAAGCTGGATACCTTGATTATCAAAAGCCCGTTCAATATTGCTCCGCCCCGTGAACCCACGGCTATAAGTCAATATTGGATAGGAAGCCACTTTATCCAAGGTCAGCGTTTCACCTACTAATGGATGTCCTTTGGGGACGATTACAATATGATGCCACTGGTAGCAGGGTTTAATGACCATCTTGTCATCTTCTTCCATCCTCTCAGTACAAATCGCAATATCTGCCTTGTGTTGATGCAACAAATTGATGACATTGCCTGGCGATGACTGCTCAATGTAAATTTTGATATTAGGGTACTTTTTCCTGAATTGGATGATAGGCTTTGGCAAAAAATATTTGGCTTGGGCATGCGTTGTTGCAATGTGCAACATCCCATTCCGGTTATCAAGAAAATCGTCCGCCATTGCACGAATATTACGTTTAGCCTGGTTAACACAAGCCACTTGCTCTAAAATCCGCTCACCCAAAGGGGTTGGGCCAAGCAAGCGTTTGCCGTGCCGCTCAAATAAAGGGCTTCCTATTTCGTCTTCCAACATCAGTAATTGCCTACTGACAGCAGACTGGACAACGTGCATCTTATTCGCTGCTTTAGTAAGATTGTAATTTGTCTCTTTGAGAAGATACAAAATTTCCAGTTGGTTCAGGTTCATGTTTGCATCTTATAGATAGTAATTTGCTGATTCTTTTGGTATCTGTGGCTCTGCCAAGTTAAACCAATTGGCGTGCTTGATAAATAAAGAAACGCCGTCTCCCTTGGTTAAATTTAACTCCTTGAATTGGTCGCTAGGCATTTCGGCAAAAATAGTCTTGGCTGAACCATTTTGGGCACCATTACTTAATTCCAAACGGATAGTTGCCCCCAAATGTTGCCAGTCCCTGAGGAAAATTGACGGAGACACTCCGTTACTGAGTTTTTCAACCCGGATATTGTGTGGCCGCACATGGACCGTAATACCTTCAGCTTGGTCAAGGATCAAACCAACACTCTTAAGCCACAAACTGTCATCGTCCTCCAAATTAAACACATTGGTCTGACCGATAAAATGGGAGACAAAATCGTTGCTCGGATGGTCATAGATTTCACTGGGCGTACCTTTTTGCTCGATCTTACCGTGATTCAGCACGACAATCTGACTAGCCACTTCCATGGCTTCTTCTTGGTCGTGCGTAACAAAAATCGTGGTCACGTCCAATTCTTGATGCAAATGGCGTAACCAAAGGCGTAAATCTTTACGGACACTGGCATCAAGCGCGCCGAAGGGTTCGTCCAGCAACAGGACTGATGGTTCAACAGCCAACGCCCTTGCTAATGCTATACGTTGACGCTGACCACCTGAGAGCTGGTCTGGAAAGCGGTCATGCAGCCAATCGAGTTGGACTAATTTCAGCAAGTCGTGAACCCGCTTGCGGATAATGGCTTCACTAGGCCGATCCTTGTTCGGTTTGACCCGTAGCCCAAAAGCCACATTCTCAAAAACTGTCAAATGGCGGAACAATGCATAATGCTGGAATACAAAGCCGATATGGCGATTCTTTACGGGCTTATCAGTTACCTTATCGCCTTTCAAAAAAACATCACCCTTATCAGCTTGCTCAAGCCCTGCAATAATTCTTAGCAAGGTCGTTTTTCCGCAACCGGAAGGCCCTAACAAGGCGACCAGTTCACCCTCCGGGATGTCTAAATTAATATCGTTAAGTGCGGAAAATTCGCCGAATTGTTTGCTAATATGTTTTAAGGTAATGCTCATGACCAATTTCTCATAAAATCGTGAATGCTAATTGCTAGCCAGCTTTCTTAAGGGAGAC
Organism: Methyloglobulus sp.; assembly: GCA_965247625.1. GTDB lineage: Bacteria > Pseudomonadota > Gammaproteobacteria > Methylococcales > Methylomonadaceae > Methyloglobulus. Next base: position 375,847 of record CBDFHL010000003.1, read on the forward strand.
TTTTACATCTTGTTTTTGCTTCCATTCCAGGAAGGTTTTCACCACCAACGTTACAAGAGCCAGACCCGCCAACAGTGATGCGCTGGCGAAAGACCCCACAAAGTCATATTCGTTGTAACTGACTTCGACATGGAGTGGCAGGGTATTGGTAAGTCCCCTGATGTGTCCCGATACCACAGAGACAGCACCGAACTCACCCATTGCCCGGGCATTACATAACAACACACCGTACAACAACCCCCATTTAATATTGGGTAACGTAATCTTGAAAAATGTTTGCCAACCGTTTGCACCTAGCGACAACGCCGCTTCCTCTTCTTCATGGCCGATTTCCTGCATCAACGGAATCAGTTCCCGTGCCACAAATGGAAAAGTCACAAATAAAGTAGCCAAGACAATCCCTGGCACAGCGAAGATAATCTTAATGTCATGATCGGACAGCCAAGGCCCTAACCAGCCTTGGGCACCAAAAATCAGGACATAAATAAGACCGGCAATCACTGGCGATACCGAAAACGGCAAATCGATCAAGGTAATCAATAGGCTTTTACCGCGGAAGTCAAAGCGGGCTATTGCCCAAGCAGCGGACACACCGAATACCGTGGTTAAAGGCACGGTGATTGCTGCGGTTAACAACGTCAACCTGATTGACGCCAGGGTATCTGGGTTACCCAAGCTAGATGCATAGGCAAACCAGCCTTTGGCAAAGGCTTCAATTAAAACGGTGATGAGTGGCAATACCAAAAACAGCCCGATAATCGCCAAAGTAAGGCTGATCATTACATAACGTACCCAATTAGCATCCACTAGCGTCAGTGGTTCGGAATGTCGTTCTGGGATAGCAGTAGCTGTATTCATTCGTCTTTCCTCAAAGTTGCCCACTACGATGGCGTACCCACCATTGCAGCCCATTCACCAAAAGAAGCAGGACAAAGGACAGCATCAGCATGGTGAAACCAATGGCGGCAGCCCCCGCGTAATCATATTGCTCGAGCTTGGTAATAATCAGCAGCGGTACGATTTCAGAAACATAAGGCATGTTCCCTGCAATAAAAATTACCGAACCATACTCGCCGACACCACGGGCGAAGGCCAAGGCAAAACCTGTGATCGTGGCAGGTAGTATATTGGGCAGTATTACTTTGACAAACACTTGAAAGCGGGTAGCACCCAAGCTGGCTGCAGCCTCTTCCATTGCCAAATCGAACTCTTGTAGGACAGGCTCAATGGTGCGCACCACAAACGGCAAGCCAATGAATATTAACGCAAAGACAATCCCCAACGGTTTGTAAGCAATTTGTACCCCCAAAACATCCATTACCAATTTACCTATCCAGCCGTTGGGTTGGTAAATTGTTGCCAACACGATACCGGCTACCGCAGTTGGCAATGCAAAGGGCAGATCGATAAGTGCATCAAACAATCGTTTGCCTGGAAAAGGATAGCGTACAAGCGTCCAGGCAATAATAAATCCAAAGACACAAGCAAACGCTGCTGCAATCAGTGCCGACCCAAAGCTGATTTGGAACGATGCCAGCACCCGCCTACTAGTCAAAATTTTCCAGTAATCGTCGAAATTTAGCTCCAAAGTTTTAAGCAGCATCGCGCTCAGCGGAATCAGGACGATTAATGCCAGATAGAACAGGGTAAAACCGATGGCCGGGCGGAAACCAGGCATAATGTTACTTTGGGTCATATCAGTAATTTTCTGTTTTAATACAGTGCCAATAAAGTAGCTGTGTTGTTTCTTTCATCTATTTTGAGCGGAAGCTGCCATTTAAATAAAGTTACGCTCTAAATTAAGGCGTGTAGATTTGGTCAAAAATCCCATCGTCATCGAAATGTTCCTTTTGCGCTTTCGCCCAGCCACCAAATTTATCGGCAACAGTAAACAGTTCCAATTTAGGAAAACGCTTTAAATCGGCAGGATCAGCATGTTCCGGTTGATAGGGGCGGTAATAATGTTTTGCCGCCAATTTTTGCCCAACCGGCGAATATAAATATTGCAAGTAGGCTTCTGCTAGATCCTGCGTACCGTTCTTTTTGACGACTTTTTCAACCACCGCCACGGGCGTTTCTGCCAAAATGCTAGTTGGCGGCACGATAACATCCAGCTTATCCTCGCCTAATTCTTTAAGCGCCAGAAAGGCTTCGTTTTCCCACGTGATTAATACATCGCCAAGGCCACGTTGGGTAAAAGTTGTTGTTGAACCACGCGCGCCAGAGTCAAGTACCGGGACATTTTTGTACAGCTTCTTTACAAAATCCTTAGCGGAATCTTTACTGCCAAGTTTCTTTTCGGCAAAGGCCCACGCCGCTAAATAGTTATAACGGGCACCACCAGATGTTTTGGGGTTAGGCGTAATAACAGAGATCCCGTCTTTTACCAAATCATCCCAATCCTTAATACCCTTTGGGTTGCCTTTGCGGACTAAAAATATAATGGTGGAGGTGTAAGGCAAACTGTTATTCGGTAATCGGCTTTGCCAATCGGTAGGCAATAAACGGTTCTTAGCGATTTGGTCGATATCATATGAGAGCGCCAATGTAACAACGTCGGCTTCCAAACCGTCGATTACCGCCCTGGTTTGTTTACCGCCACCGCCGTGGGACTGCTGGACGTTAACTTCTTCACCGGTTTTTTCCTTCCAGTACTTAATAAACTCCTTATTGAAATCCTGGTAAAGCTCCCGTGTAGGATCGTATGAAACGTTGAGAATAGTCCTTTCTGCTAAAGCCGTCCCGCTTAGGAATAGGACAGCTATCAAGATCAATAACCGCTTGCTTGATTTTGTAAATTTCATGGTTACTCCATGTGGGTTAAATTAAAAGTTAAAATAGTTATAAAAAACTTACTAACGATGCTTTTTTTCGATATTAGCTATGTTAAACAGGTTTTTTAATAAATTTAAATGATATGTTTAGATTTTGTTATCTCATTATTGGATAATAATGATCAAAACTTGACCTTATCTTGCACAAACGATTGGTATTCACGGATTTGCCTATCTATCCTGAGCCAACTGAACAACAAAGATCAGATGCGGCAAATCCTCCAACCAATCATTTTTTATTTTGGCTTACCATCGCCAAATGCATTCAGGTTGACTTCAAAGTAGAAAAAGTTACTGGCGCGGTCAGTAAAAGGACCATCAGTCGAATTATTGAATGAACGGGTAAAATTACCGGGCTCAAAACGGGCATAACTTAAGCTCCAATCGACATAAGGATTAAGCTTATGCACCATCCGAATATCGAATTCATGACCAATAAAACTTCCGCTTTCACCATTACGGTCACGTAAGTTTGCTCGTCGAAACCCGTCAGTTTCACTTTCCAACCAGTAAGCACTGTAAGCCGTATCGATTTTCACATCTTTATAAGGCGAAAATTCAATCCTACCTTTCGGCGCATGAATATTGTCCCAAGAGAAATAATCGTTGCGCGACCAGGGTTGGTTAAAGCCGTAGAAGGCATCAAATCGATTATTCACAGCATCCTTGGAATTTTTATCACCGGTGCCAAAACCATAAAAAATACTAGCCCTCGGCTTCCAGGCATGATCGAAGCTGTAACCTAGTTCTATCCCATAGGCGAGCGCATCGTGCTGCTCCATCACTTGCTTGCCGTCACGGACTGCCCCACGGCGGCCAAACTGCTTGTTAATGTCGGCATCAAAATCAAAACCGCTTTCTCCGATTAGCCCGTAAACCCTTAATCCAGGGGCATAAATATCCTGGTCGGTGATGGCTGTGCTATTGGCCTTATTGAACGGGTCGCCGTTAACCTTGCGCCCAATGAAATAAGGCTGGATGGTAATGAAGTCCGACCATTGTCGCAGGCTGAGAACGCCGCCGTAAATCCATGTGTGTTCATCGGCGCGATCAAAATCATATTTGAGGCGTTCAATCGGTTGAAAAGCGAAGGTATCCAAATCCCAATCGTTCTGTTTTTTGCCCAAACGCACCCGGAAGCCTTCAAAATTGTTGGTGGTGTTGCGGAATTGGTTGTTACCAATCAAACGACGATCCAGCAACTCAAGGGCTTGCCGCCCAGCGCGAATACTCAATGGCCGGTTGTGTCCAAACAAGTCCTTGAAGTAGAGTTCTGCGTAACCCTGGATCAGCTCAAACTCGTTGACATCGGATTCGTTCCGCACATACTCGCCGTTGTAACTGCGGGCATCTTCAAATTCGACGGCGAATCGCAAGGGGTCGAGGATGTCGTGTACCCCAAGGTAAGCGCGAGTCCTTAACAACCATAGGTTGTCTGGATCAGGACGATAATCAGTGCTACTGGTCGAGCCTGTTGGTGTAGGGCGGAGGTCGTTTTCCCGATACTCGTAGCGGGTCCGAAAATCGAGCCCCACATCCAACCAATCAATATCGCGAAATTGCTCGAACTGAGTTTTGTTCAAAGGTATTACGTACCTAGGTGGATCAGATTCCGGCTCAAGCCGATATGCTAGGGTTTTTCTATAATAATCTTCGGCAGATACCAGGCTTGGCACTGAAAGTAACAAGCTAAATAAATTTACGGCAAAAACCGCATGGGTAAAATTAAGTTGCATCTTTATCCTTTAGAAATATCAATGTCTAATAAAAATTCGCTGCGTGTTAACTGTACAGCAGCTATGCCAGATGACATCTAGGCAGATTTATTGTGTTGTTTAGCGCTTAAGCGAATTAAATCATAAGGCAAGCCATTATTTAATTTAAACGATATTATAAGATTTTAATATCTATTAATTAGATATGTGTGGCTGAAGCGTATTTCTTACAGCATCAATCTGGTGTGCTAGCAATTGAGGTCTAAATTATCAAAAAGTAAGAAATAGGATAATTAAGAGATATTCCAATTTTTGAGGGGATTGAAGCGTAAAAAAAGTATTTTATAAGGAAGAATGTGGAGTGATGTGAGATTCGTATTTTGTTTAGCAAGGGGGCAACTATGATGCTATGTATTTTGACCTATTAGACTGCGATAGTTATAGCATCATCGCTTACTTTGATTCCTTGCAGAATTGGTACAATGCCTTGGTCAGAGAGGTATACTGCTTCCAAGACACAGAATAAGATCAATTTTATCAGGCTGTTCTAAGCGCCGTCTTTTAATGCTTTCTATATTTTCATATCATTACTTGCAATCGATAATAAGTTATTACAGGAATGCTGGTGAGTCTTTCTTGGGCTCATCAGTGCAAGTAGTAAATCGGCTGCCGCCCCTTATTTAGGGACGACAGCCAAGATTAGACGTACTTATTGGTTTATTGCCCGAGTAATGGGTGGATTCAACACCCCGAAAGGCCCAACGCAATATAGGTTCCCTCTGTAGCCTTCAACACCTAGTAATGTCTTTTTGAAGGCGGCAGCATAAAGGCCTGCCCCTTGATTTACCACCGCTATAGCCGACGAAGCACCACCTTCACCTAATGTAATTAATGGTAGGTTGTCTTGTACTTGGATAGTAACAGGGCCTTTTCCCAACACCACTTGCGCCCGATTCAGAAGTACGAAGGGCGCCAAGTCTTCCACAGTGGCTCTTCCGTTATAGAAAATTGGACAAGAAAAAGTCCAGACATCTACGCTATTTTGTGCTAATCCTAATGATTGCACACCGGTAGAGGTAGCCATTGCTGGGGAAACAGCACCCATTCCGGCGATAAGAGATGCTGCTAAGGTAACAGCTTTTAATGTTTTTGTGTTCATGATAATGTTCTCCTGCCGTTATTAATTAACGGTCATCTATAGTAAAAAATAATAAATGCCGGTGAGGAATTCCTTTTACCCATCAGCCCAGGCATCAAATCGTTACATCTGCTGCCTGACTTATGCTGTTTTTCAATCCTGCGACGATTGAAAAACAGCGATACCTTCCTGGTATCTCCTACTCTGGCTGATTGCCTGAGAAGTTATCTTCTGGCAGTTAGCCAATTTTCTATAGTCTCCCACTTACCTGGTAGTTATCATGGGAGATGGGCGAATTCCTGCTTAAATTCTTTAGAATAATCTGGGCAAGAATTTACTTATTAACCTGTTTTAAACGCTCTTCTGCTATCGTTTGCACTAATTCATCCGGATTGGAAAGCGCGTCTTGCAAGAGAGCTATGCCCTGTCCTTCCAGTACGACACTCTCTACCGCCTGCATGCGGACGCCGGCATCCGGGTCATCCAATGCCTCTCGCAGATATTCAGTTGCTGTTTGCCCTCCTTGGCTAGCTAGGGCTTGCACTGCATATTGCCGTACGCTCGCCTCTTTATCGTCAAGCGCAGTCTCCAAAGCGAGTTTTTCGGCGGATTTATCCGTTTGCGCCTGGCGGCCGCTTAGGCTGGCTAATGCCTGAATCCTTAATTCGGGATTTTCTTCATTCTTGGCTTTATCAACGAGAGCCTGAACAGTTTCATGCTCGTTGCTATTAAGTAGCGGCACATTGTCTACAGCCGCTTTATCCGGTTTTGGTGCTGGTTTTGGCATGTCATTCGTTTGTTTAACACTATGACTGCTTGCTTTAGCAACATTTATTGGGCTACCTAACAGCCATACAGTCTTTGGCGTTGTCGAGTTGTAAGCTTTTTGCTCCGAAAACAGAAAAACAGAATCGAATCGATGATTAAATAATTGTTGCAATGCTTCATTAACCGGCAGGGCGTGAATAGATATCGTGACAGTTGATTCTATTGGCCTTGCACTTTGTATGGAAATCTGTGTTTTTTCTTCTAGCTTTGTTAATAATTGCTGCCATGGAATCTGTTTGGCTTCGATACTTAAACGATTTCCCTTCAAGTGAATGTTTAAAATTTCGTTGTTTACTGATGAAGCTAAAGATTGTGTGGCTGCTATCTGGGCAATTACAGTTTCATGACCGGTTAACAGCCACAAGCCGAAAAAAAATACTGTGCTTTTATTTTTTGCCCAGGATTTAGGCAATGCCGGACATGGTGTTTTATTCCCCAAGAGCACTAACGCGTCATCTCTTGTTGATCTTGATTGATTGATTAAAGTCATAACTCACCTGTTTTTTAACATTATTGAAAATACCTTCCCTATTTATTTCAACGACCGAATTGCCGTTTTCATTTTAAATTGTGGTATTTCCGGCTTGGGAGTAACTTTATTCCTTAATTTGTGAGACAACATGCAAGAAACATGTAAAAAAATGAATCACTATGAAATTGAATGGCAACTTTGTGAAGCATGAGCCTAGCCAAAATCAATCGGTTTCCAAAAGTGGACGGTCAAAGATATTGATAATCGCGGCTAAACCAAAGAGTTAACCTTTGGCGACAGATTTCTAATACTATGGTAATTTTTCATAGACTCTACGGTTATATTGCGTTTACATATAGCTAAGCGCTATAACACTTTATATCGCCCAACTAAGATTTTTTCTCAAAACAGAATATCAACAAACTATTTTTTACTGAGATCCTGCCTTATGTGTATAAAAATTGCTTTAGTTGAAGATGATGAAATAATTCGAAACAATTATTCAGAAATCCTCACTGATGAAGGGTTTGAAGTGGTTGTATTTAGCAATCGGCAAGAAGCCATGAATGCTTTTAAAAGCGTGTTACCCGATATCGCTATACTAGACGTTGGCCTTCAGGAAGAACGGGACGGCGGTTTTAAACTGTGTTCGGATTTGCGCCGTTTAGCACCCAAATTGCCGATTATTTTTTTAACCTCGCGCGATGAGGAAACCGACCGGATTTCCGGGTTGCGCTTGGGTGCCGACGACTATATCACCAAGGATGCGAGCATCAACTTTCTTATGGTCAGGATTGAAGCCTTATTTCATCGCATTGAAGTCCTTACACAATCTGACGCGCCTAAACAGAAAGTTGAACAACATCACGTGGACTTTGGTTCGCTTAAGTTGGATAAGACGTTACTTAAGGCCAGCTGGAAACATAAACCCTTGGATTTGAGCTTAACCCAATTCTGGATTCTTTGTGAACTGGTGACGAATCCTGGCGAAGTTAAAACCAGCGAAAACCTCATGCGGGCGGCGCATATTTGTGTGGAGCCTAATACGATTACCGCTCATATTAAAACCATTCGCGCCCGTTTTCGCGATATTGACGATGAATTCGATTGCATCAAAACTGAACGGTCTGCCGGTTATCGCTGGCTAGATAATCATCTACAACCCGCGTGATGTGCTAATTTCTCCAATTTAGCTTAGCAAGAGGGGGATTCTTACCGTAAAAATCGCGCCATCTTTCTCCAGTAGGTCGTGGGCTTCGACCCAACCGCCATGGCCTTCGGTAATCAGCTTGACCAAATAAAGCCCCAAGCCTAAATTATCGCTCTTCCAATGGCCGGCATCCCGCAGGGAAACAAACAGGTCGAATATTTTATCCTTATCGTCAGGCAGCTTGACGCCTTCATTGCACACCGATAATTCGGCAAAACTAGTATTATTCAACAAATTGACTGTAATTGGAGTATGAATATGACTGTGCTCAATGGCATTGTTAACCAAATTATCCAGTAATTGCCTGAGGCGATCCTCATTGCCTAAGATGCTCAATTGAAGGTTGATGTCCCCGATAAATTGGTATTGAGGGAAAGATAATTTATATTCCTCGATTTGCGACTTTACAATCATGCCCAAATTAACCGGGTTTAGCGGCTCCTTAAATATCATCGCCTCCAAACTGCTGGCGTTGCTCACACTCGTTAATAAGATATTCATATAATTCAGACTTTTTTTAGCACGCTCAAGATAAATATTAATGCTTGACTGCTGTGACTTTCTCTCGATTAGTTCAAGCGAACTTTTTACGCCAATCGAGGCATTTTTCAGCTCATGCTTCAAAAACTTGGCCATATTTTCCAGCCATTGAATTCGGCGGTTATTGGCCTCAGTCAATTCGCCGGTACGTTCCTCAACCAAAAGCTCAAGGTGTTTGCTGTATTTGGCAAGTTGCTGGTCGCGGATCTCAATTTGTTCGAGCATCGTGTTAAAGCTATTGATCAAAGTACCGAGTTCGTCGTTGGAATAGTTGGGAATCCGCACCGAGTAATCATCATCTTTAGCGAGCGTACTGGTCACCTTCTGTAAGCCTAAAATGGGCGTGGAAATCAACTTGTGCAAACGGGTAGACACGGCAAAACTTAAAGCAAAACAGCCGAGAAGTGTAATAATTACCCAACTCAGGTAACGTAACATTTTCGCAAAAAAATCGGTCATATCGGATTGTATCTTAACCGTGCCGATCTGTTTATTTTCAAAAAAAATAGCATTTGAAACCTCAATCGTATGGGCAAATGATCCGGACGATATAAACTGCAGGAGTTTTGCCGAAATTGCGGAATCTTCTTGGTTTTGGGAAGAATTGTTTGAATTTGCTTTGTACTCGGCAAACAACGCTCCCTGTTCTTGATAAATCGCCGCATACATAATGTCTTTTTTCATAGCTAAGGCATTTAAGTTTTCATTTGCCGTCCTTGGATCATTAAATGACAGCGAGCCGGTACTACGAGAACCGATCACCTGTGCCAATGTCGTTAACTCCGCTTCGATATCGTGACGCATAGTCACGGCTTCATTAATTGAGATAACGACAGCCATAACCAAAATCCCGATGCTGGCAGTCAGCATCATCATGGCAATCAGCTTGGCTTTAATGGGTAGGTTACGCAATGTTGTCATGGTCAATTGTGCCCCTCATTGGAGGTTTTAACCACGGTTGCGAGCTCAATTATCTTGGAGCTCATGGCAAGGTCGGCTTGCTTGATCGCCGCCAGATTGATTTCAAATTTAATGTGATCGCCCGATTTAATGAGGGTAATCATCCCACCCCGGTTGGAAAATCCCGGAATATCACTGATGGTTAAGATAGGGAATGATCGGAGAGAATTCAAAAGCGGGGGAACCCGTTGCGCTTCGGAAGTGCTAATAAAGGCGACATGGCAATGTCTCAAGGATTCCTCCGCCACGATGCCGCTGTGATAAATTTCAACCTGGATGCTTTTATCTTTGGCAGGTTGGCTTTTGATGGTATCCAGTGCAGTCTGACCAAAGGGGTTTTTGCCGATGATACAGAATTCTAATGTGTTGCCGCTTTCTTTTAACCTTGTCTCCGGCCAGTTGGTAAACAGCGCGAATTTATAGCTGTATAAGGCTTTTAATGTATCTTCGCCAATAACATTTTCTTGGGGGAACGCCGCTACGGAAATGGAAATAGACAAAATCAGTACGGTTAAAAAGCTTAAGGCGTTGTTGTTCGACACGAAATTTAATAAGCCTGATAATGTTATTAAAATTTCAAGCTTCCCTGAAGCCAGAACAGACGTTCAACTTGCAAAGAGTTTGGGTTATTACCTTCATAAAATTCGGGATGCTGTGAGTCGTTCAGGTTGTTGGCGATAAGCGCCAGCTCCAGATTTTTATTGGGTTTCCATGCTAACCGCGCATCCAACGCGACATAACTATTAATTGCTTGTTCTGGAAGAAAGCCAGTAACCGCGTCGGCATAGCGCAGCCAAAAATCCAGTTCTATGTTAGACGTGATATCAAACGAACTTCTAAAGGCCACCTGAAGCCGAGAGTCTTGGGGCAATAGGTTGGCATCTACATCACCTATTGATGACTTAATTTCCGTATCCATGATGCTTGCACTGAATTGAAAGCGCCCCCAGTCTACGGGATGCCAGACGGCAGTTGTTTCAACGCCCAGCGTGTCGCTTTTCTTGATGCCTGGCTCATTGAATAGTCGGAAAAATTCAGAGTTGGGCAGCCTATGGTTAACGTATTGATTATAATAAGCTGCCACATCCAGGGAAAAAGCGTCCCCGTGCCAATAACGGTAACCCAGTTCGTAACTGATTACCGAGTCGGACGTAAAGTTTTCATTTTGGTTGAACCTTAATTGAGCAACGGGTATGCCATTTATTACGGGATCTGAGTTCTGGCTGCTTAAATCCGTGACCGCCGGCAGCCGGACGGCTCGGGATATGCCGACCCAAAGTCGATGCCGGTCGGCCGCTTTCCAAAGCACGCGCAGCGAGGGTTCGAATTCAAAGTCGTTATTGTTGTGGTGTTCGAATTTACTGCCGAAGGTAATTTCCACTTCATCGCTCCAGCGCCATTTGTCCTGAAAAAACACGCCGAAACGGTGATTTTGAAAGGCCTTGGGGAAGTATTCACGTAGTTCCGTGGGGATTGGATTTGAAGGTTCCAACTCCACAAGGCTTAGACGATAATTCAAGCCGTAGGTTAATTCATGCGATTTATTGAGCGCCAGCACATGCTGAAAATCGAAATCAAGGGTATCACTGCTCATTAAGGAAAGGTCGAGGCGGTTACCTATACGTGCCTGAAAATTGTCGTAAAACACCTGCGCCGACATGCGCGAATCCAGGGAGGGCGTATAGCTCCAGCGAGCCAGGAGGTTGCCGCCTTTTTTCACTTCGCGATTCAAAGCTAATTGGTCTGGTACAGCGTTCTGAAATTTCAGGGTATTTTCGTTGTAAACGCCGTAGAAAATGTCGCCTTGTGCCATTAAGGCGTGCTTGCCGTCGGCGTTGGCCCAATCAAGCCGGAAACCACCGCGCCCCGAAGTCCAGTCTTCCTGGGCATCATTGCCCAAGTGGTTGGCGAAGCTTTCATCGCGCAGGAACTTACCGTACACCCGCGCCGAGCCATTATCGGCAAATTGCCAGCCCTTTCTAATATTGGCACCATGCTTACTGCCGCTAAAAAGCGTAATGTTTCCCTCCTTTGTATCGGAGGAATGTTTGGTGATGATATTGATCACGCCATTGACCGCATTCGCGCCCCAGACGCTGGCACCTGGGCCGCGGATGATCTCAATTCGCTCGATATCATCCAGCCCCCGATCCTGGATTTCCCAGAACACGCCTTTATGAATTGGTGAATATAGAGACCTGCCGTCCATCAATACCAATAATTTATCGGCGACCAGACCATTGAAACCTCGTGCGGAAATTGCCCACTTGGCAGGACTGATTTTTGCGACATGTAAACCCGGCACCATCCGTAAAGCTTCAGGTATAGTCGTTGCCCCGGAGCGGCGGATATCGTCTTGCGAGATGACGTAGGCTGCAGCCGCCGTATCGGTCAACTGCTGTTCGCTGCGCGTGGCGGTCACCACCTTGCTGTCCATAAGCTCTTCGATGCTGAGTTTATGAAGCCCTTCCGTTTCCCCTGTCATTCCTTTAACCGAACAAACAATGCTACAAAAGGTGATCAATATTGCTTTCTGTAGCGTTTTTGATGGCATTTTGAAATAAAGAAAACGGTGAATAAGCTACAGGCTAAAAGCCGGTAGCTTCAGGTTTCGGTTTAAAGCCGGATTTGGTCGACCCAATGGGTCAATTACAGCACTCAAAATCGTCATCGGGTACATCCGGTTTCCGTACTTCAATTGATTTATTCTATTCTTCATCACATTATCGCTCAATGCTACCTAATTTCTCTCCGTCCAAAGGCTCGCTTCCTTCCAATAACGTTTCCTCAGCACTGGAAACTTCGATAACAATCTCTACCAGCTTTATCCTTGTCGCCTCAAGGTGAGGGACTTACTGATTTCCTATCGGGTAGTTTAATGCTTAAAAGTATCGCAAATAATTCAAATTTCAGATAGAAACTTTACTTTTGCCTGATATACACAATTCCGAATAGCTTACTAATCTGTCCTGTTGCGATCGTTAAGGTTAAACTAATTATTGAGCAACAACAGTTTGTATATCCATAAAAAACGATAGCGAAGGATTGCCTTTGTGATGGCTTGAGGCCGAATTATTTAAACCCGATTCTTCAATCTGAAAAAACCTCATAATAGAGACAGTGATAGTTAAATGCTATTCTTCGATGCTAGTTATAGATGATTAAATCTTTGCCTTACTGGTTGTGAATTAATTTGAAACTAGCCGGACCTATTACTGAGCCCAAGCTGTTTAGGCACAACGCTTCGGCCAAATAATCCTCCATGCCTGCTGCCGATTTTCTGATGACCAACACATATGTACCTGAACCATCGGTAGTGTTTATTGACCATGACGAGGGCAAAGTCGTGCTTTCCGTATCGGCGACAGTCAATGTTGGGCTTCCGTCTTCCGCGAAAGAAGCATAAACGGCAGCCAGTGAATTGATTGGGTTTCTTCCGTCTGTAACCCTGATCTGAACTTTAGTTGTGCCTGTCCCGCAAGCGAAAGTCCAAACATCAGTCGAATAATAGGCGGAACCCAGTGTTCCTGGCACTGTTGCCGCTTTTACTGTTAAGGAGATAGTACAACCGGCAAGCAAGGCTAAAGTTAGGGTTATTGCTTTTACTTTTTTGAAAATCATAATGTAAATCTCCCATCGTAATAATATTTAACGGTTATTGACGGTAAAATGCATTGTAAGCACTTCTTGCAACCATCCAGAATTTAACTTATTAACTTTACTATCCCGACATGTGTATTTAACCTTGGTCTAGGGAAAAACACCGTTAACAATTATCTTTTGATTTAAATTTAATCCCTGAATTTTGAATAGATAATTGTTTAAAACTATGTCTCGCTGATAAACTTATTATCGCTTATCAGAGAACCCAATAAAATCGACGTTTTCAGCTGAACCGATAAAATCAAATAGCTGATTGGGAAACATGAAACTCCTGAATTACCTTATTCTATTATCGGTGAAACAACTTGCAGAAAAAATGAAGAAATATGAAATATCCGATCAGTTTTTCATTTCATAGACTCTCTTTCAGAGTGAATTAACTGATCACGAAAAACTAGCGACAGTCTCTTAATGGTTAGAATTCCCATTTCGATTTGTGAGCTTATTTAGAATTCTGAATGTCTCTTATGACACTAAAAGTGATATTCCTCATAAGTTAAGATCTAGTATGCAACAGATGCAAATTGCAAGGCACAACTTAAATTCGGCATTTTAGCTAATGGTTGAAATGAATTTCAGGCTCTTTTATTTTTCACGAGGGTTGCACACTACTAATCCATTGCGGAAATTAGGAGCGAGCCAACTTTGGACTAGTTAAAGGTTTATTAATTTACGTTGATAATTTTTGAAGATGTTAGGTTAGTAAAGTAGAAGCCTTGGCAGCATTCGCAAGACTTCTACTAGAAAGGTGTGTTTACTGAGACAAAAACAACCTAATTTTAAGGTCGTTTAACTTCGATTTCTTCCCAGTTGCCTTGCTCGCTTACTAAACGTAAATGTAAACGAGCTCCATCATAGAAATATTTATGTCCGCCTGTTGCCAATGCTGCCAAACTCGGCGCTTCTTCAACAGGGTAACCCCATAAGGTAACGGTAAAATTCGACGACGGGTACGGCATTGAGATCAGCAATGGCTTTCCGGCTTTTTCTGCAACCACAAAACTCACATGCTTCGGGGTGCCAGTCGGAAACTGTACGCCATGCGGACGACCTACAATAATATTCGCGTACGTTGTATTCGGGGACTGGTCTGTGCTGTAAAGCTTTACGTTTGCACCATCATCGCGCTGGATAAGCATGCCCGACGGATTCTCCCCAGAATGTACCATCATTTGTAAATGACCATATTCATAAGGGCATACGTAAGCGTTCCAAGGGTCTTTAAACGTACATTTTGATGTCACAAGTACTGGGTTATTAGGCACAATCATCGCACCAGCCACACCAGAGACCGAACCATCCTTGTCTAAAAAGGTAGAAAATGCGTCACCGCTATTACCGACAGTTAAGCTATGCAAATAAACCCGGTTAGCGTTAACGAAACTGATTGCTTCAGCAGAATTGCGCGAACTTACCCAAAACGGATTGGGTGCTAAACTAGTAAGCCCGCCAGATTTTCGTTGGTTGTTGGGCTGGAAGTTAGCAAACAAAGAGCTCCGCACTGCCATTGGTCCATCATAAAACTCAATGCCACGGATTGTATCGCTGGGAGACCAAAATCTCGCCAGCTCACGACCACCAAGCCCTTTAGTCTCCCATGATTCAGGATTACCTAAATTGCCAGTTTCGCCCACAATCAGCGAGTTCTGGATGATACCCACATTTGTGTAAGCAGGGCCGGATTGGATGTTGGCAAAATATGCCCCCATCCAGTTGTCAGCTAATTTGGCATCGGTTAAAACAGGCCCTGCAAAACTTCTTATCCACACGCCTTCATTGCGATTTTTGTAGGCCGTGAAGTTTTTGAAAATCGGGGGAACCAATGCTGATTTGTCATTTGCAGGATTAGTGCGCGGTTCAAACCAAGTGGTGCCGGTCGTGCGGTCTGCATGTTCACCGCCATCGACAAACAACCCACGACCCGAATTAGAATGGCTGACGTTGCCGTTGAATTCGCCCAACGGCGTCCGTCGGGGCCAAACGGCATTTGTCGCTGACAAACCGATAGGATGTTCAGGAAAGCCCAGCCAAAACCCGGTATGCTCAGAACCCGCAGCCACGTTATACCGCAAAATATTATTAGGGTTACTGATCCAGAAAACACTGGCTTCTAGGTCAGATGCCGTGGGTTTACCATCCGTAGCGTTAAACACGGATAACCCTAAATTTCTGGAGAGGACATTATTTTGCTCGATGCCGTCTTCCAGATAAAAGCCATGTCCACGGGTTTTAAAGCCAACATTACGTAAGAGTTGGATGTTATGTGTGCCGTGCACCGAAACAAATCGGTTGTAGGCATTATGGATACTGGAATCTACAAGATATTGTCCCGTAGCATCACCCACTAAATGCCAATGCATGGGATACCTGCCAATCAGGCCTTTTTGTCCCAGACGAGATAACTCAACATTCGCTAATTTGGCTCGGCTGCCCGCCATAACCATAACATGGCCACCAAAGCCGGCAACTTCTGAACCGGTATCACCTTGAATGACGATATTGTGGCTTAACAGACCCACCTCGGAACATTCCAATATTTGCTTGGTTGCGCTGAACGTGTCTTGCTGGCACCAATGGTCGTATGCTAATGGTGTAGAAAATTTGACGACATTACCTGATACCCCAGTAACTGTGAGCTCTTCGGCATGTTCAGGACGATAATCACTGGAAGCGACAACAATTTTCTCTCCCGGTTTCCAGTCAACATTACCTTGTACACTAATCTGGCTAGTACCCTTACGTACCGTTTTGGTTAAACGAGTCCAGTTGATTTTACGGGCAGCTCCGGTAAAAAACAGGCTACCACCACGCATTACCCCGATAAACTTAGTGCCCATCTGCATGATGTTTTCGGAGCTGTTATTGCCGGTTAAGGTAATGGTTAACTTATTTAAATAAGGTGTCGTCCAATTGCCGCACTCGAAGTTGCCTTGCACCACAATCCAACCGCTCTGGATATTTAAGTGTTTATTCGCGCAAAAGACGTTACCCAGAATGGTTAAATTTTTAAGGTTAAGGTTAGTATCTAACAATACAGTTTCACCGGCAGGAATGGTAACGGCACCTGTTGTCGGATAACTTGTTGACCAAGATTTGGTTCCAGCACCCAATGTTTGCAATGGGTAAGCCAAAGTCGCTAAACTTAAGGCAACCAAGGCGAGTGAACTGAAAGAAAGGAAGTTCGGGGTAACAAGTTTCATAGTATCTCCGTCAGTTTATTGCATCGCTAATCGTGCTTAAACCGGATAAGTGAGTTTGAATATCAATAATAGTTACCGCTGATTAGTGCTTCAAAATTTTTGTAATAAATGTTGGCTGGTTATCAATATCTGTAGGCCAATTTTTATTAAATAGGCTTTAAACCCAGTTGATTATGTTGGTCAATGATTAAAAAACACTTAATTACTAAAAAGGTAGGAGCGGGAATTTAAGTGATAAATTTATACTTTGTAACTGCGCGTCGAATTTGAGAAAGAAGCTCTCATAAATCTTACTAATTTGGTACACTTTTAAAAGCAACTAGTCCAAATTAGCGCAGCAGATCAATCCCATGTTTCATGGCAGAATGCTTCACGAATCCGTCGTAATATCAGTTTAATGTTAGGTGTTTACACATGGTACGCCATGTGGGTTTGTTTAAAACTAATCAGTAACCATTGATAGTTGAATAGCCGGGTAGTTAGCTTCAACTATTCCAAGGTTAAAAAATCAACGCCAATGTTTGTCAACTTTAGGATATTTATGAATACAAAAACCAAGCTAGTACTGCTTTTTACCTTGTTTTCATTAGCCTGGTTTAATTACTGCCGTGCCGATCTGGTTATCACTAAAGAAGCGTCACCGCCCGAAGACATTAAACAAGGTTATGTAGAAAATTCCGATGTGTATTTTTCTGTGACCAATGGCCAATCGGTTGATACATTAAATACAGCAAATAGCCGTTCGATGCGTCGGGTGGAATTAGAGCTGAACGGCAAAAAAATTGTTATCCAGAACAGTGGCGATAAGGAGTTATATATTAATGGGCAAGATCAATTTGGCGGCATCGTTACTTTAGAAAAAAATGACTATTGGGTTATACGACATGCATTAAAAAATCTAGCCGGCGTGCGCAAAGGTAAAACGGTAACCGAATTACATGAAGCTGTTAGTACTGCATTAAACCTGTTGGCAACTTGGCCCAATACAATGCCTTTGCTAATTTGGCAGGATGACAAGCAACGGATGTCTGCAGTTGATAAAAACTCAGTAATATCCCAGCCTTTGGACACAAATGGCAGCACTGGGTTAAACCAGGCAAAACCCATTAATAAATCAATTCTTGATAATCCCAATGCACGTTTACAACTGCCTGAGATAGAGCCGTTACTGGTTTTGCCATTACAGGAATTAACGCCAAAATCTGCTGCGGCTCCGAAATCATCCCAAGCGATTGGGGCTTCATCATCAAACAGTTCTAAAAGCTTATGTGCCAAGATGGGTGCGGCTACTCCCGGGACTTATCCGTTAATAACGTCTACTTTTTCATTCCCATTTGTAAAGGTTAAAGGCTGGGAGAAATACACGGCGACTGTTGGTGGTGTCCAGTGCCTTGCCCGTTGTGGCGGCGGCTGTGTAGATAGCATTTCTGGCGTGAATGGTTTGGGTAAGAATGCCTATTCAGAAGATTGCCTGGATCACGACATGTGCGTAGGTAAGCGTGGTAATTCCGGTTATTGTAATTTCATATTTTCTGATGCAGCTAACGACTTCTTTTCAACTCCCTGCGGACATGATTTGGTTTTGGAAAATGTTGTGGTGAGCAATAACCCAATTGCAACCAGCCAAGTATCGGCGCTTTCAGCAAAGCAGAATTTGTTTGTTATTTTTACGGTTAAAAATAAAGCGGGTATCCGATTACCGCATCGGCAAATATTCTTTGATATCAATCTAGATGGTAAGAAAAAAACCACACTCCAATTAGCCAGAGTTTTAAACGCTTTTGATTCAGGCAGATATTTTTATCAAATTGGTACTGTAAATAGCTATAAAGCCGGAAAGCATACTGTGGGTATCCAAATGAAATCGACCGGCTTAATTCAGACAAAAACAGCAAACGATGTTGTCAGCCCCAAAAGCTTTAACTTGTTTTAATTCATAGGAAATATTGACGATAAGTAAAAAAGAGTAAAGCGTAATTGGTTAACTGTCGCTTTCAACTAATTCCTGCAACTCCCTAACAAGGGTAATAAAAGGCAGTAAACTTATGGGTTGTGCCGCTATCGCCGCTAGATAAATTCGGCGATAGCGATCAAGTTTTGACTTATCTTGCTGCATTGCAAAGTAACTGATGCAATCAGCGGCGTTAGCAGCCAAGGCTTTTTTTAGCAACTGCCCAAGCGTATGTTGTATATCGCTTTCTATCTGAGAAGTAATTCTGCCTTCCCAATAATTTTTTTTCGGGAATTTTTTTAGCGGGGTATAAATTGCAGGTAAGCCGAGAAAATCATTAACATCGTTTAGCCAATTGAGTACCGTTTTAAGTTCCAATTTTAGTTCAGTGGCTAATGAGACGATAAAAGGGAAATCTTCCAAACTGGAAATAAATAATATGTTTAGAGCTAATTCATCTGGAATGCCATCTTGCCGATATTGTGATAACTGCGTTTGGTAAACTTCGCTATCAAGATTTTTAGGCCGATTAAAATAGTGTTGGTAGTCTGTTAAGTAACGCCGATAAAGGACAATAGTTTCAATATTGGGTCGTATTTTTTGGTTGTGAGCAGACGACCAACGACAAATATCCGCCAAGGTGTTTTCCACTTGAATTAATAATGGATACTGCTTTTTTGTGGCAATTTGATTATCGAGGTTATGAATAGCTTGCCTGAATTCGTTGGCATTTAAGGCATTGTCAAAAGTTAAATAACAACTCACTAAATCTAGAATATTTGCTTCTTCATTATCGGTGTTAAAACTTAAAAACTCGCATCCAGCCTGATTGATAATTTTATTGCTGATGATGGTGGCTTTGATGGCATCGGCAAGCGGATGATCAGATAAGTATTTTTGATAGTGATCGTTAATTCGCTCAGGAAAATAAGCCGGCAAATATTTCGAGCAACATTTATCCTGCAAAAAATCAATGTTGTTTTCTAATTGCTGGGTTAAATAGCGCTTACTGGTCGCCATTAAAACCGCTAGTTCAGGACGGGTGAGTGTTTTTCCGGCTCTGGTCAGGATTTCTTTAGCCGATGGAAAGGATTCAACCTCACGATCAAGAAATCCTAATTCTTCAAGGCGTTCGGCAAGTTGCAAATAATTCTCAGCATGTTCGGCACTTCGTATCTGCTCCAGCGATAAACACAGGCTTTGTGCTACGTTATCGGCTAAAACCAGGGTGCATACGTCATTAGTCATTTTGTCAAACAATGCCTGATAATCGGTAATGACGTTTTGTTTATGTAAGCCGGTTAATAGTGTTTTTAAATTGACTTCATGATCTGAAGTATCTACACCCGCTGAATTGTCGACAGCATCGGTATTGATACGGCCACCAGCCAAGGCGTATTCAATTCGAGCTTTTTGAGTAAAGCCCAAGTTTGCACCTTCGCCCACCACCAAGGCGCGGATGGTTGCTGCATCCACCCGGACGTTATCATTGGCCCTGTCACCAACCTCTTCGTGCTTTTCATTGCTTGCTTTGGCATAAGTGCCAATTCCGCCTAACCAAAAGAGATCTATGGATGCCGCCAGCAAATAACGGATTAAGGCTTCTCCGTCCAGGGTTTTATAGCGGATGCCTAACCATTTACGTAACTCTGGCGATACCGGAATGTCCTTATTGGCACGCAAATAAACGCCGCCACCTTCAGAAATTAATGTGCGGTCGTAATCATTCCAAGATGTTCCTGATTGTTCAAACAAACGTTTTCTTTCATTAAACGGCGCAAGTGTTTCGGCGGGTTGAGGGTCAAGAAATATATGCTGGCCACTGAAAGCAGCCCGTAGCCTTATAAATGGCGACAATAACATAGCATTGCCGAATACGTCGCCATCCATACTGCCAATGCCAATCACAGTGAAGGGTTCGGATTGGATGTCCCGGTCTAATTCGCGGAAGTGTCTTTTGACACATTCCCACGCGCCACGTGCAGTTATACCTAAGGCTTTATGGTCGTAACCTTGTGAACCACCACTGGCGAATGCGTCACCTAACCAAAAATCATATTTACTAGCCGCAGCATTGGCAATATCTGAAAAGCTTGCCGTACCTTTATCTGCTGCAACGACCAAATAAGGGTCAGTATCGTCGTAGACGACTATTCCAGGCGGGGTTAAAATTTTGTCGATATTGTAATTGTCGGTTAAGTCCAGCAACCCGTGTATCAAAGTGAGATACGCTTTTTTACCAGCCGCTTTAATATCAAGCTTTGTGCCATTTTTTTTCAACACAAAACCGCCTTTTGCGCCTGTCGGGATTATCAAAGCATTCTTACTGATTTGGGTTTGCATTAAACCTAAGATTTCGGTGCGGAAATCATCGGTGCGGTCTGACCAACGTATTCCACCCCGGGAAATTTTGCCAGCCCGTAAATGGATGCCTTGCATATCTACGGCGTGGACAAAAATTTCATACATGGGTTTGGGTACAGGCATGTCGATCACGCCTAAACTATTTACTTTGAAAGCAATAAAATAATCAGGAAGGTCGCGTCGCACATAAAAATTGCTACGTACCGTCGCATCAATCAGGTTGAACAAAGTACGTAAAATACGATCATCATTTAGGTCAGTAACGGCAGCTATATTTTCCAGTAACTGCAGCCGTATGGGTGATAAGGCTTGTTCCTCCCGGTTGGCCGGGTTATCCCAGGCAGGATCAGGTTTAAACCGTGCTTCAAAGTAATTAAATAACCCTAATGCAACCAGTGGATTAGTTAAAAAAGCATGGTGGATACTTGCCCCGGTGATTTGATGGCCTAATTGCAGAAAATAGTTACGGTATGCCCGTAACACATCAATTTCCTGCCAAGATAAACCCGTCAGGACTAGCAGTTTGTTGAGTGTATCGTTTTCTACCTTTCCATCCAATACGGCTTGTATTGCCTGCAATAAACGTTTGCGTAATTTAGGAAATGGTTCACATTGACCTGATCCAGCCTGAATGGTAAAGCTACGGATGAATAGCATTTTGCCATCCACCACCAAAGAAAATTGCACTTGATCCATGACCCGTAAATGCATATTTTCCAAAACCGGAATATATTCATCTAAAAATCGTCGTTGCAGGCTATAAAAATGTAACCGAAAATGATTAATTCCCTGATTAGGGTTTAATAAACTCACATGGTCGCAAGCGCTGTCGATTTGTTCGAGATACAGCATATCTTGCAATGCAAAACGGGGAGAAATTAAAGCTTGATAGTCTGGTGGAAAGGTATTGTGGTATTTGTGGCACAATTGGTCGCCGACCTGCTGTCCCAAAGCGCGTTTGGCTAGTTGCTCAAGGCGCATCCTCCAAGCTTTGGGAGTGCACTCCGCATTTAAAGAAAATGTAGTCGCGCTATCATCAGACATTGCCATTAGTGGGTGTTTTAAGCGGTTGTTGTAGCCCTTTCTTCATCTCCAACACATTACAGTCAACACACTTTGTATAGGTTACGGAGTCCATAATTGAGCGAATGAAAAATAATCCAAAGCCATGCTCTTTGGGATGCTCAAAATCTGGTATCGGAACGTCTTCAAGGATAAAACCTGTTCCGTGGTCATAAACTTTAATATTAACCTCATTGATTTCGATAGCAATGACCACTTTTACGCAATTTTCGGTAATTGTCGATGAAGCATGTTTGATTACGTTCGCAGTCGCTTCAGTTAACACCAAGTTTAACTGATAGGCCAGCTCATCGTGATCACCAGAAAATCCTTCGAGTTCTTTAACCATGCGCTCACCTATGCTACCGACAAAATCCAGATATTTGGTCTGGGTCGGAATGATGACTTCTACTTGAAGCACTGAAGTAGCCATACTCAACCTCTAAGCGTCGTTGTTTAACGCCTCACTCACATCGGTGAAAATATCAAAAACCGTATTTAATCGGGTTAATTGAAACATAGATAACACTTGCTTTTGGACATTTGCTAAAGCCAAGCTTCCCGATTTAGCTACAGCGTTTTTATGGCCTGATAGCAAAGCGCCTAAACCTGAGCTATCAATAAACCGCACTTTTTCCAATTGCACGATGATATTCCGCTCACCACTTTCGATTAGACGCAAAATACTTTCTTTCAGTTCATTGGAATTATGGGCATCTATCCGTTCTTCCTCTATATAAAGTACGCCGTAGCCTTTGTTTTTTTCAAGATGCAAATTCATCGAAAGTCTCTTGTTTGCGGATTTTAAAAATTAATTTTGAATATTTCTAACAAACATTAAGTGATCTAAAAAATAATCGCTCTCCTTACCAATTTACCCGAATTTTTGTAAGTACCCTAATTAGTAAATTAATTCTCTAATTTTTAAACGTTCTAAATGCTATTGCTTGGGACTTAACTACCAATACCACCTTGGGTTAAATGACTGGGCTCTAGTAATTTTTCCAATTCTGACCGATCAATATCAGTCATCTCAGCGGCGATGTCGATTATAGGTCGACCTTGTTTGTAGGCGGCTTTAGCAATTTCAGCGGCTTTTGCGTAACCGATAATCGGGTTGAGTGCTGTTACCAGAATTGGATTTTTTGCCAACGCTTTTTGTAGGTTGTCTTCACGTACTGTGAATCCGGCAATGGCTTTATCGGCCAAGAGGTTACTGACATTGGCAATCAGCCCGATACTTTGCAGTATGTTATAGGCAATAATCGGCAACATCACATTCAACTGGAAACTGCCGGATTGTCCGGCAATGGTGATGGTGGAGTCGTTACCAATAACTTGGGCAGCAACCATCGCCACGGCTTCGGGGATAACCGGATTGACTTTGCCAGGCATGATGCTGCTACCGGGTTGCAATGCGGGAAGTTCGATTTCGCCTAAACCCGCCAGTGGGCCGCTGTTCATCCAGCGTAAGTCATTGGCGATTTTCATCAAGCTGACGGCGATCACTTTAAGCTGCGACGATAATTCCACAATCGCATCCTGGCAACTTAGGCTCTCAAAAAATGAGGAATTGGGTTGGAAAGGCAGCTTTGTTTCTTCTGATAATAATTTGGCAAATTGTCCGGCAAAATCAGGATGGACATTAATACCTGTACCTACTGCTGACCCGCCTTGGGCGAGCTTGTATACACGTGGTAAGGTGGCTTGAATCCGCTCAATTGCATTTCTGATTTGCAATGCCCAAGCCTCCAGTTCCTGATCCAATCTTATAGGCATGGCATCCATCAGGTGCGTACGTCCGGTTTTGGTGATATGCTGCAACGAGCCTGCCTTGTTTTGTATAGTCTCGGCAAGATGCTGTAGTGCGGGCAATAGGGCATTATTACATTCTAATGCGGCGCTGACATGGATGGCGGTGGGGATGACATCATTGCTGCTTTGCCCCATATTGACATTATCGTTGGCACCAACCGCAAGCCCAGATGACCTGGAAGCCAAAGTAGCAATAACTTCATTCACATTCATGTTAGTGCTGGTGCCGGAGCCGGTTTGGAACACATCAATCGGGAACTGGTCTTGATGTTGCCCATCCATGATGCTTTGCGCCGCATTAGTGATTGCATCAGCAATAGCACTGTCCATTTCCCCCAATGCCAAATTAGCTTTCGCGGCAGTTTTTTTGATTAGCGCAACGGTAATGATAAAAGCGGGCGGCATGGTAAGGCCGCTAATTGGGAAATTATCAATGGCGCGTTGGGTTTGCGCGGCATATAAGGCGTTGGCAGGGACTTGCAATTCGCCCATGCTATCTTTTTCGGTTCGGTAATGTTCAGCCATAATTATTTTCTATAAATGTTAAAACTTGCGCTTTGGTAAACGGCCAGTTAAGGGATTGCATAGAGTGTTGATGCAATAATACGGGAATCAAGGTGGCATAATTTTCTTGCCATTGGGTTTGTTCTGCTATGTCGATAGGCTCAACGTAAATATTCATTTTGGCGTTAAGACATTCGTTTAACAAATCATCTGCTAGCTCGCATAAATGGCAACCGGCAGTGCCTAATAGTAGATATTTCATTGAGGCGTTAGCTTATAAATTCGCTTAAAGCCATATCTTTAGAATAGCGTCACAGTTATTAATTAACTAAAGGGTTAACATCCCGCTTGGCTCGCACATTTGATGCACATCGTGGAATACGGAATGGCTTCAAGCCGCTCTTTTTTAATGGGTTCGCCGCACAACTCACAAATACCGTATTCGCCTTTATCGATACGGGCGATAGCTTCACTTACCCTATCCCGCTCAATTCTTGCGGCATTGCCAAGGTAATCTACAACTTCGTCATTTTCAGATTGTGTGGCGAACTCGGCAAAATCTTTTTCCAGTGGTGTGTCCACATGTTTAACATCATTGGTAATTCTAGTTAAGCGGTCATCCAGTTCCTCTAGCATTCCAAGCAGATGGTTACGGACTTCTTCGTACTCTTTCATTGCTAACTCCTGGGTAAGCGTAGCCCTTAATTTACAGGCATTGTTCTATACTATGGACAATCATAGAATTTTAAATATCCTAACATTAACCATGCAAAATGACATCCAGCAACTGCTAATTGCCGCAGATCAAATTATCCTGGGGAAAAGTAAGCAGATTCGCTTAGCTGTTTGCTGTTTACTGGCGCGCGGCCATTTATTGATTGAAGACATTCCGGGGGTCGGCAAAACAACTTTGGCGCATGCCTTAGCTAAGTTACTTGGCCTAAATTATCAGCGTATACAATTTACTAGCGATATCTTGCCTGCCGATATTATTGGTGCATCCGTTTTTGACGTTAAAAATCATGAGTTTAAGTTCCATCCAGGCCCGGTTTTTAACCAGATGGTATTGGCTGATGAAATCAACCGTTCTACACCAAAGGCGCAAAGTGCGTTGCTAGAAGCCATGGAAGAGCATCAAGTCAGTGTCGAAGGAATCACTTATCCGTTACCCGAACCATTTTTTGTAATCGCTACGCAAAATCCTTCGCATCAAATAGGCACTTTTCCCTTGCCTGAATCACAGCTTGACCGGTTTTTAATGCGTATTGAATTAGGCTATCCCGATGCAAAATCCGAACGTCAATTGCTAACCGGGCAAAATCGCAAGCAGTTGATTGAAAATTTACCCGCACAGCTTTTGCCAAACGATTTGGAGAAATTGCAAGTGGCCATCAAAAAAGTCCATGCGTCTGATGCATTACTGGATTATTGCCAAGCGATTATTAACTTTACCCGTACCTCGCCGGAATACCATTGCGGTTTATCGCCGCGTGCTGGCTTGGCATTGCTAACGGCAGCCAAGGCGTGGGCTTTTATGGATAAGCGTGATGCGGTTATCCCAGAAGATATTCAAGTCGTCCTGGCTCCAGTGGCTGGACATCGTTTACGCTCAGGCCATACCGACTCTGAAGCCATTGTTGCCCCCATCTTAGCTAAGGTGCCGGTGAGTTGAAAACATTAACACTCAAAGAGCGCTTTCAGTTTGAACGATTTTTAAAAGGTGAGCGGAAAATAAGCGACAAACCGTTATCGCTTAACCAACGGCGTATCTTTATTTTACCCACTTTGCGTGGGTTAGGTTTTGGCTTGTTAATTATCCTGCTGTCGCTAATTGCTTTCGTCTATAACAATAACCTGGCGTATATGCTGTCGTTTTTGTTAGGTAGCGTTTTTTTTATCACCATTTTACATACCTATCGTTCACTAGCAGGATTAACCGTACAAGAAGGTCATGCAACCAACGTCTTCGTCGGGGAGGCGGCTGGCTTTAGCGTAATTATTGACAATCCAACGAATATAGAACGCCAAAGTGTGCAGATCAGTATGAAAACGATGGAGCAGTACAACCTTAAACCGCACAGCAAAATAACTTTGTTGCTGCACGACTTAACAGTAAAGCGCGGTTGGCATCCTGCGGGAACAGTTACTGTGGCGAGTACATATCCTTTAGGCCTATTCCGTGCCTGGTCGCCTATCCGCTTTAATGTTAAAGCCTTGGTTTATCCCAAACCTGCGGGGCAAGAGATCCCTTTTCCTGAGACTTTATCTGATAAAGACCAGCAAGGCCGCTACAAAAAAGGTGGTGATGATTTTTATGGCTTACAAAGTTATCAGGCGGGCGACCCGCTTAAACATCTCCATTGGAAAGCTTATGCGAAAGGTTTAGGATTATTTACCAAGCAATATGGTGGGGAAAGTTCGGCTGAAATTTGGTTGGATTATGAGGATGCACCCGGTCAAGGCGTTGAAGACCGTTTAAGTCATGTATGCCGATGGGTGGTTGATGCGGAACGGGCTGGTATATCGTATGGTTTTAAATTGCCAGGAATCCGTATGGAACCAGCCAACGGTAATGAGCATTATCGGAAGTGTTTGGAAGTGTTGGCGCTGTTTTGATTATTTAGTAGCCTGACAACTAATCGATAATATGCTTAACGCAATGAAGACAACGGAATCAAAGCCCTCTAAGCCTTAAAAAGGTATAATTCAATTGGTTTTGTCCGTTGTTAACCAATGAAAATCAATAAACCCTACTTCCCCATTTAAAAACATGTCCGTTGCTATCGTTATCGTTAATTATAAAACTGCCCCCTTGACCATAGACTGCCTGCGTTCCCTTGTTGCGGAGCGTGAACAAGTTAACTTTAAAGTCGTTGTGGTAGATAACGATTCCCAGGATGGATCACTAGTTACAATAGAAACGGCTATTAATAAAGAAGGTTGGTCTGATTGGGCTAAGGTCGTGGCCGCTGATTACAATGGCGGATTTTCGTATGGTAATAATTTTGCTATCAGGTCGTTGTTACACGATAGCGATGCGCCCAAATATATCCATTTGCTTAATTCCGATACTGTAATTAAACCTAATGCGATTAAGACGTTGGTCGCGTTTTTAGATAACCACCCCAAAGTAGGTATTGTTGGCAGCCGATTAATAAGTGGGGATGGCGACTTGTACCATTCCAGTTTTCAGTTCCATTCATTTTTAACTGAATTGGATCGGGGGTTCAGTATGGCAGTCTTATCGAAGTTGATGCGTCCGTGGGTGTATGAATATGTTCATCCAACCGGTGCCACGCAAACCGATTGGGTGGCTGGTGCCAGTATGATGATTAGAAGCGATGTGTTTGCTGATGTTGGCCTAATGGATGAAACTTATTTTTTGTACTACGAGGAGATGGATTTTTGCTTGCTCGCCAATCGCGCAGGTTGGGAATGTTGGCATATTCCTGAGAGCGTTGCTGTGCATTTTGAAGGCTCCACTACAGGAGTGAATAACACCCAGAGCAAAACCAAAAGACGGCCTAAATATTGGTTTGATTCGCGGCGGCGCTATTTTTTGAAAAATCACGGTGCAGTGCATACGATTCTTGCTGATATGGCTTGGTTAATCGGTTTTTCTGCTTGGAAATTACGAAACCTCATTCAAAAAAAACCTGATGCCCATCCCGAACATTTTCTGCTAGATTCCCTTATGAACAGCGTTTTTGTCCGTGGTTTTAAAATTTTACCTGTAAGAAATAAATAGTCATCATACCCACTATTTACAGTAATTTATTGTTATTCAGTGCCCTGTTTTTTAAACTAGTTTTTCAATAGTCTGCCAGATGCTGAATAATGACAAATTTAGCCATGAGCCGCAAAAAATGAACAAGAAGATTCGCAATATTAGAAAAAAATTGTCAAACCCTCGCATTAGAAGACGATTAAAAATTGCCCTCTCTATTTGGTTTGGCGGGATTATACTTGGCGTGTTGTTTAAGGTTGTTTACGATATCGGATATTTTGATGCGCAGTCCCTTAAAAATGCTGAAAATGCTGAGCTACCTACTACAAATCCAGTACTGACAATGGAATCTGCTCAGCATATTGTGTCTGGAGCGTTAAAAGAAGACCCTAATAACCCAACGACAATTGTAGATCAAATAGTTAATAATAATTATAGGCTCTCAACCATTATCATTGAAAACAACAAGATAAAAAAAATTGCTTGGATTATAGATATGCGTATGTTTTTTGCCTGCGAACTATTCAATGACGAAGGTTACAATTTAAACGAAGGTATTGAGCGTCAATATAATATCAACCGTGATAATTTTAATCGTGGTGATCAATGATTTTTCGGATGATGGCTAGCTAAGGAAAATTGAGCCAAAACTATTGGAAGTTAGATAGATACCATTCGGCTTTCTCTTGAAAGCGACACCCCCAGTTGTTCTTGTACCACCAAAATCTACATTCATTGTGTCATAAAGCTAACCATCCCTGCATTATGCAAGAATCCCGTTAGGCACACCGGCGTCTGGCTCTTTAAAATCATGTAGCACCGCAAAATTGGTCACTGGTTTCGTGGTTTAACAGAAAGTTAACAAAACGCAAAGTATTAGCCCGAAAAGGATAATGGAATTTGCTTTGGGTGGGTGTTTGAATTTTTTCATTATTATTGTTGGCCGTGCTTCTAGCCAAATAACCCCCGTAACAATTGTGTTTGGTTTATAGCGGCCAGCCACAATCAGGGCTGGAATTGCCCTATTCAGCTTTGATTAAGGTTTAATTTATTACACTGAACTCAACGAATAAGTAATATGTTTTGAACAACCTAAAAATAAAAAGAGGATTAAATAATGAATACCAAGATTATATTAACTACAATTGTCAGCGTCTTGTTAACCGCGTGTGCCGGTCAACAACCTTATGGTTATAACAGTAACTACAGCGGGGGTTATAACAATGACAACAACTACGGCTACAATAACGGTAGTAGCCCTGTGAACAAAGCCCTCATCGGTGGTGGTGTTGGTGCCGTGGCGGGTGCAGCCCTTGGCACGGCTTTTGGCGGTAATGATTTGGCGAATGCCGGGTTAGGCGCATTAGCTGGTGGCGCTGTGGGCGCGGCGGTAGGGGCTTATGTCGACCACCAACAAAACAGACAAATTCAAAGCCAGCAAAATGGATGGCAATAGGCTCCTTACAATAGTGACGGCTATGCCCAGTAACCACTCCTATATCCTTGCCTTGAAAAATTGGGCTTTAACTGTAGAGGAAGCCGACAGGTAGATCGTCGTAAACACTCGAATACGAATCAAAATACACAATTACGCTTTGCAAGATTTATCGCTAAATACATCAACAAGACTATGCTTATCGTTTTTTAAACCCAAAGCCGTAAGCCTGAAATTCTAAAGAAGTTACCTCTATAGCGAAGAATTCATAAGCTCTGGCGATATTTTTTATGACATTATTTGGAGCAATGGTAAGGCTAAACGCGTCTAGGGTCCGCACATTTTTACTGGGCAGCATATCAGTCAAAATGTGCGCCGCAATCCTGATGTTTATCTTCCACTCGACAAAGTACCAACTGTCTCTGTTCAATATCTTCCAGAATAGTTGCTAAACTTTGTGCTATTCCGATGCAAATGGGTGTACACGTGATGGCAATATGCAACAGATAAAGGGCGACCTAAGTAAATAGCCAGAAGAATAGGTCATTTTGGGCTATATATAAAAATCATTCGTTTAAGTTCTTATTGTTGTCCTATGCTGCCAGCCCACGATAAAAACATCCTGATATTTTTGTTAACCTCCATTGGATTGATCGTACTGCCGCATGGTTATCATCTACCCTTGCCTGTGTTCGGCTTTTTTATATTACTTTTATCCTGGCGTTTTTTAGCAATTTGGCATCAAGCAAGTATGCCCAAAGGCGTTGTACTGGCGTTTTTGGCAATATGCGGCTTGGCAATTTTGTTTAAACAATTTCATACCTTGCTAGGCCGTGATGCCGGCACGAGTTTGTTTTTGATCGCCTTGGGTTTGAAGCTGATGGAGATTAAGTCCGAACGGGAAATTTATTTGGTGAATTATCTGGCATTCATCGTTGCCGCTTCGCAGTTCTTGTATGAACAAAGTATCCTCATGGCGGCTTATATCTTGTTTGTGTCTTGCGTGTTATTGGCAACGCTCGTGTATATCAACAGTGTTGTTGCCCAAACGGGTGTAGCACTTAAAAAAGCAGCGGTGATTATTGCCCAGGCAATTCCAATGACGATTGTGGTTTTTATCTTGTTCCCACGGGTTGAACCACCCAGGTGGTTGTTGTTCAACGACAAACAAGAAGCCCGAATGGGCTTAAGTGATTCTATGGAACCGGGTTCAATCACTAACCTTGGAATGTCGGAAGAACTTGTTTTCCGGGTAACCTTTATCGGTGCACCGCCGCCGCCGCGCGAACGTTATTGGCGCGGCCCTGTGTTGACTTATACCGATGGAAAAAAGTGGCAGCAAGTCAATGACGCAGCTTATAAGCGTTTTCAAGATAAAGTTCGCTTTTCTGGGACGGCCTACAATTACACATTAATGTTGGAGCCGCAAAATAAAAACTGGGTATTTGCATTGGATATGCCAGCGGAATTTCCTGGCACATTAAGCAGGAACGGCAACTACCAATTGGTTTCCCAAGACGATTTGGGAAAACGTAGTGAATATAAATTGACTTCGTACCCGGACTTTAACACCGGTTTCATTACCCAACTGGAATATAAAAATTCGCGGCAACTACCAGATACGCCATCGGATAATATTAAGCGGCTGGTCGCTCAGTTACATGGCTTTGGTAGTACCCCGGAGGTATTTATTGAACAATTGCTGAACCACTTCCGGCAAGAGGATTTCCATTACACCTTGACGCCACCGTTAATGGAAGATAATCCCATAGAAACATTTCTGTTCGAATCGAGGCGTGGATTTTGTAGCCATTATGCCGCCGCGTTTGTATATCTAATGCGTGTGGCAAATATACCGTCGCGGGTTGTTACCGGTTATCAAGGTGGTGTAATGAATGCAGTAGGTAATTTCCTTGAAATCCGCCAAGCTGATGCTCACGCCTGGGCGGAAGTCTGGCTGGATAAAAAAGGTTGGGTCAGGGTTGATCCTACGGCGGCTATTGCGCCGGAACGTATTGAGCGGGAGATAGACATTAACCAACTGACAGAGGGTGAGTTAATCCAATTTGCTAATCCAAGCGTAGGGGCAAAGGGCGCTTTCGGCTGGCTTAAGCGGGCTCAGCAGATGTGGGGACATGTTGATTATAGCTGGCAACGTTGGGTTATTAATTACAACAACACCAACCAAGCCAGTTTTCTATCTTTATTTGGTATTACCGACTTTAAAACCATGGTGTATTGGATGATGGGAATTGTCGGCTTTTTTACCGCCATATTAAGTGCGATCCTGCTGTATAGAAGGCCAAAGCAAACAGACAGAATGGTACAGCTCTATAATAAATTTCTAAAGAAAATAGCTAAGGCAGGCTACCAAAAACAACCCGGCGAAGGCGCACGCGCCTTCGCTGAACGAATCAAACCCACATTGCCGGGATATGCAACAAGTATAGAAAATATCACTGCTGAGTTCATTGTCCAACGTTACGGCAAAGAGCCGACACAAGCTGGATTTAAAAATTTGCAATTGATGATAAAGTCTTTGAAGTTATGATTTATCGGCGTAAGAAAAGTTAGCCGGCTTAAATTTGTTTTTTGTTATACCTAATCGACGAAATTACTGACAAGACGATTAACACCGCGCCAATTGAGCCTGTTACCACTTCGCTTACATGATAACGTAGGCTAATTAACATAATTCCTGCCAGTACGCCTATAGCATAATGCGCGCCATGTTCCAGGAAAACATATTGGTCTAATGTGCCTTTATTGACCAAGAAAACCGTCAGGCTTCGTACAAACATTGCACCAATCGCAAGTCCTAGCATAATAATAATGACATCCTGAGTTATTGCGAATGCCCCGATTACACCATCAAAAGAAAAGGAGGCATCAAGTATTTCCAAATAAATAAAACTCATCAAGCCTGATTTTTTGATTACCTTTGCTACATCTGGATCATCCTGCTCGTCTTCAAACAATTCGGCACAACTGTCAACAATTACATAAAGGATTAATCCAGAAATGCCCGCAACGAGTGCCCGTTCCTGGATATCTATTGGTAGCCATTGTTGTAGGAGGAGTAATAAACCTAAGGCTAACATGATTTCTATTGCCTTAAGCCTACCGAGTTTTGATAACTTTTCTTCTATACGCCCCAGCCAGTGTAGCTCTTTGGCATCGTCTAAAATGAACGAAAAAAATACCATCAACAGGAACATACCACCAAACGCGGCGATTTCGACATGAACGCCGTTAAGATGATGCGAATAGGTTGCCGGATCTTGTAGCGCCATTTTAGCCACAGTTACGAAATCGATATGTGTGGCAATCGCTACAATTAATACAGGAAGTACTAAGCGCATCCCAAAAACAGCAATTAAGATCCCCCAGGTTAAAAAATAGTGTTGCCAGCGTTTATCCATCCGCTTAAGTACTGACGCATTAACTACGGCGTTATCAAAAGACAAACTCACTTCAAGTACCGCTAAAATTAAAGCGATATAGACTGCAATCGCACCGCCCCACCAAAAAGCGATAACTAAGCATAGAAATGTAACTAGAAATGAAAGGCGGAAATATTGCATGCTTTACTCAAATAGCTTTAAAAAACGCTAAACTATAAAAGTATTTACCAATAAAGCAAATTTTCTGCCGTTTATCGGAGAAAATTTATAATCTGGTTTGTATTTTGGCGCCTTGAATACAAACTATTATTACATTACAACATTTTTTAAAACCCCACACCCACCACAAAAACCGCGACCAATAGAGCCGCGATTGAAAGCTCCTCCAATTGGTGTAACCAGGGTAAGTAGTGACCTTCTTGCATAATAATTTCAATGCGGTTAGGAATTTGGTCTTGCATATGAACATTTTTCTTTAACATGATTTTGCTCCTAATAGTGAGGATTGGAATAACTACGCATTTGCCCAACTAACACCCCCTGAATCTCCACTTGTCCAGGTTTATAACGCATTGCTTGCATTTTGGCGTTGGCAGGAATGAGTAAGGTTTCGTGTGGATATTGTTCGATGAATTTCAGCGTTGCTTCGGATTTGTTGACTAGAGCCACCACAATTTCGCCATTCCGCGCAGAGCTGCGCTGCTCAATAATCACCCAGTCACCATCGAAAATACCCTCTTCGATCATGGAGTCACCTTTAACCTTAAGGACATAGCATGGTTTTTGCGTCTTTAATTGGTCAGGAATTGCCATATATGAAATGTTTTCTACGGCCTCGATAGGTTTGCCAGCCGCAATACAACCTACATAAGGCAAATTACCTTGGTTATAAGTGGTGTTACTTAGCTGTTTGGCAAATTCTGTTAGCCGAATGCCGCGTTGCTTACGATCGGATGCTTTTATTAAATTTGCTTCGATAAGTACTTTTATATGGGCATGTAAAGAACCGCGCGATTTCACCCCAAGGCTTTCACATAATTCTTCAAGCGTTGGTGGATGTAGGAAGTTATTTTGATTCTGAACTAAAAAATCAAAAACTTCTTGCTGTTTACGGGTCAGGTTGATTGACATTGAGTTCTCTATTTGTTTTGTTATAAAGTTAGCACAACAACAAAAACAAAACAAGTAAAGAACAAATATTTTTGGATCTATTCAAATAAATCTAAAAAATTAATGTAATATCCGTCATTTTTGAGATTCAAATCTCAAAAAATACATTGATTACTTATTTTCTCCAACTGGCGCAGCAAACCCATCGGCAATCAATTCTTCGGTATTAGTGCCCGTTAAGGATTCCAGAAATGTGGTGAGATCGTCGATTTCCGTGCTGGTAAGATTTAGTACCTTAATTTTGGGGTCAATATTGTCGTTGACGATGCCGCCGCGATTGTAGAATTCAACAACCCCCCGCAACGTGGTAATGCTGCCATCATGCATATAAGGTGCGGTGAGTTTTACATTACGTAAGGTAGGTGTTTTGTAATGCCACCTATCTTTAGGGTCTTGGGTAATTTCGTAACGACCTAAATCATTTGCTTTGGCCTCTCCCACGGAGGCTATGATAGAAACGGGAACTTCCGCATAAACTCCAGGCGCAACTTGCACACGTTGCGATGATTTGGCTGGCTCACCCATTGCAGCTGCAAAGCCGATACCGGTGTTGTGTAATTGATTATCGCTAAATAGGGCGTATGTTTTGTTGATGGTATGACATTGACTACATTGAGCTTTACCGATAAATAACTGAAATCCTCTTTGCCCTTTAGCGTTCATTGCCGTGTTATTTTTACCGAAATACCAACGGTCAAATGGTGAATTAGCTGAATTCAACGTACGTTCGTAACTGGCAATTGCCATACCAATTGTGTCCATGCCGGGGGGGCTAGCGAATGCTTGCTCAAATAAGCCAGCGTAATCGGAATTATGTTTGATCTTGTCGATAACATAACCGATAGAGGGGTTTGCCATTTCATTATGTGCCAAAAGTGGTGCCCAAACTTGGTGTTCCAAGGTGTTTTCACGGCTGTCATGAAATAAGGTTTTCATATAAGAGACATTGTAAAGGCTAGGGCTATTACGCCTTACCGTGCGGCCTTCCACACCTACGGCCGTTGCCATTTCGTTACTGGTAAAACCTTGTTCCGGGATGTGGCACATAGCACAGGAAAAGGTGTTGTTGATTGACAGGCGGCGGTCGTAAAATAACTTTCGTCCTAAGCTGATTTTGGCTAATGTTATCGGGTTATTTTCAGGAAAAGGCACCTTTGGTAAGCCCAGCGGTATTTGTTTGATGGTCTTAAGCAGATCAGCTGCTTTGCCTTGGCGTGCAGATATAGCGACCGATTTTGTTTGATAAGTTTTGTTACCGTAATTTTGTTTATTGTCGCCAGGATTGTACAAACCCGCTTTACTTGACTGTGCCAGGTTAGCGTTGTCCGTTTCAACTTCCGGTAACAGTAAGGTCTTAATATCGCTGATAAGGGTATCGGGATGCAGTAATTCTGTGTTGTAGATATTACGGATTTGTTTGTGTTGGTCTATCAAATACACCCGCAAACTATGGTTAAACGTGTTGGTGAATTTGCCTTTGGCATCGTAGATTTTTTCTACAGTCTGCTGGTAGTTTTTTAAGATGGGTTGTAATTCTTGTTCAGAACGGGTGGTTAAAAAATGCCATTCCACGCCGTTGTTTTGCAAAGATGCTCCGAACTCTTTCATACGTCCAGGCGTGTCGTAATCTGGGTTAAAACTTAATGTAAGCAGTTTTAAGCGGCTGGCGATGGCGGGTTCTTTTTCCAGGCGGCTTTTTATTTTGTGCAAAACCGCTGCTGCTAACGGACAGCCGTTAACATCACTGCACGTCATATAGATAAAACTCAGTAGTATAATTTTGCCGGAATTTTCAGCATTACCCATCAAATTGTGCAAAGTGAGATCCTTGTTTTCGGTATTAACTACCTTGCCATCAGCGGCTGAGCCTAAAATCGGTAATTTATAAGTGCCTGGCGTTGGGGCAGGGAAACCTAGATTCTGATAACCGGGTGCCAGTTTATCGGGTAGTGGCGACGGCTGCTTATCCGCACTAACGCTTGCTGTCGTGAATAGCCCAACTAACAAAAAAATACATTTGGCGTTGATAGGGATCCTGGTTTGTTTATGCATAAATGCTATTTACCTATTATTTACTTGCCCTTATGAGGTAACGCTTATTGTACAATAGCCGGTTACTTCTTATTTATTTCACAGGTATGACCAAAGAAAAAAAGCTTCATCGTTCTGACATTATTTTGGAATGTGGTGAAAGTTTTTATAGCCATGGTAGGCAATATTATGAGGCTGGACTGGTAAGCCAATACAAGATAAACAGCGAAGGCGCGCTCTTTGTCCAATTGAATGCCACAGTAAAGGGCAGCGCTACAAGCCCCTATAAGCAAAATATACGTATTACCTGGCGTTCCGATTTTAGTTCGGCAAATATTGAGGGTAGCTGCTCATGCCCCGTCGGATATAACTGCAAACATGTCGCCGCTGTGTGTCTGATGTATCAAAATAACGGGACTGAAGTGCTGCATATGGGGGCGGGATCAAGTTGTTTTGAATGGTTAGATAGCTTTCAACCCAATACGTTTGCTTCAAAAAATAATGCGGCGGAAGAGTTTATTGTTTATATCCTGAAATCCTCCCAGATTAAAAACGCACTTACCGTCGAAATGGTGGTGACAAGAGAGAAAAAGACCGGTGGCTTAAGCAAAGGCCGGAAAATTTCGATGCAGAACTTGCGATATAGCTTTTCGTACTATCCCTATGCTAAACCGGACGATATAGAAATCGCAAAAATTTTGCTTGCGTTGGATACTTCGCCAGGTAGTGAGCCTTTGTTTACAGGTTCTATTGGTGGTATAGCTTTAGCGAAACTGTTGCAAACCGGCCGTGTTTTTTGGGAAGACATAGCCGGTCTGCCTTTAAAGTTGGGCGAACCCCGGTCATTACATTTTGACTGGCAAACAACAGAACAAGGTGATTATCAGTTACAAGTAGCGATTGAACCGAAAGCGATGCCGATTTTAGTTGATCCTCCCCAATACCTTGACATGAATGATGGCATTATCGGTGGTTTTGCGATAGCAAACTTAACCCATGAACAACTCAAAAACTTTCTTGTTGCACCGGTAGTGCCGGAAAAATTCGCCGATGAATTCAGTCATCGGCTTACGGTAGATCATCCCGAATTGCCTTTGCCACCACCCAAGAATGTCGCTTTAACGGAAGCCTTCGATTTACAACCAGTTCCACTGCTTACTTTATTCGGTGAGCAGGCTAACACCAAGCAACATGGCCATTTTATGGCCTTAAATTTCAAGTATGGGGAATGGCTGCTTTCAGGTTTGGACGCCAGAGGTCATGGGGTTATAAAAACCAAAGGCGGTTTGGTACGGATCAAAAGGAATCTGGAAATCGAAAGCCAAGCCATTATGCGGTTAACCGAAGTTGGGTTTTCACCCGCATCAAACGTACAAACTATGGCAAAGGAACTGCTGTTAGCCAGTCACGGCAAATCTTCCATGGATAGTGCGACCCGTTGGGGCTATTTTCTGGACAGCGTATTACCTGAGTTGGTCAAGGACGGCTGGCTGGTCGAAACCCGCGATAGCTTCCTTTTAAATTTTCAAAATGCTGATAATTGGGATGCTGAAATCAGCGATGAGCACAACGACTGGTTTGAGATGCGTTTCAATATCCAGGTGGATGGTAAATCCATGCCGTTGTTGCCGTTGATTATGCCAGTATTGGAAAATTACGATTTACATAATCTGCCCGAACTACTTAATATTCCGGTAAGTGATTACAGTTATTTAACTGTACCCAGTGAAAAAATAAAGCCATTTTTGGCCGTGTTGTTGGAACTGTTTGGTAGCAGTACGGTGGATAGAAACGGCACGTTAAAAATATCGCGTTTCAATGCGGCGAGCCTTGCAGATTTGGAGACCCATAGTTATGGCCTGTTCGCCCTTAAGGGCGGCGATGAGCTTAGGAAACTGGCGCAAAAACTTAAGGATTTTAGCGGGATAGATGATGTGCCTATGCCGACTAATCTACAGACGACATTGCGGCCATATCAGCAGATCGGTTTGAATTGGTTACAGTTTTTACGTGAATACAAATTTGCCGGAATTCTTGCCGACGACATGGGGTTAGGTAAAACTGTACAAACGCTTACGCATTTATTGGTGGAAAAGCAAAGTGGGCGTATGCAAGCGCCAAGCCTGATAATTGCCCCGACCAGTCTGCTCAGCAATTGGCGGCGGGAAACAGAACGCTTTACGCCTGACCTTAACATGCTGATTCTGCAAGGTACAGAGCGCAAGCAGTTGTTTTATAAAATCAGGGATTACGATTTAATCATGACAACTTATCCCTTGTTGACCCGAGATGAAGAAACTTTACTGGAGCATGATTACCATTATCTAATTCTGGATGAAGCCCAAATCATCAAAAATCCGCAGTCTAAAGGCGCGCAAATCGTACGCCAAGTTAAGGCCAAGCATCGGTTGAGCCTGACAGGTACACCGATGGAAAATCACTTGGGTGAATTATGGGCGCAATTCGACTTTTTAATGCCGGGTTTCCTGGGTGATAATGCTGTTTTCAAAAAATTGTACCGCATACCGATAGAAACCTTTGGTAATGCAGAACAAAAAATCCGACTGGCGCGCCGGGTTGCACCTTTTATGCTGAGGCGCACCAAGCAACAAGTCGCTTCTGAATTACCTCCAAAAACAGAAATTATTCGATCTGTTCCGTTATATGAAAAGCAAGCGGCATTATATGAAAGCATTCGATTGACTATGGAGAAAAAAGTCCGTGATGCGATAGCGGAACGGGGGTTTTCACGAAGCCACATTACAATTCTTGATGCGTTGCTAAAATTGCGCCAAACCTGCTGCGACCCGCGGACATTGGCTATTAACGAAGCGCAAAAAATCACTGAATCTGCCAAGCTTGATTTGCTTATGGAATTACTCCCAGAACAACTGGAGGAAGGCCGTCGGATCCTGGTGTTTTCGCAATTCACCCGCATGATCGCGCTTATTGAAGATGAGTTAAACAAACGTTCAATAGGTTACACAAAACTCACGGGTCAAACGCCTCACCGTGACGATGCCATTGAGCGTTTTAAAAACGGCGAAGTTGATGTCTTTTTAATAAGCCTTAAAGCGGGTGGTTTGGGTTTAAACCTAACTGAAGCAGACACTGTTATCATTTATGACCCCTGGTGGAACCCTGCCGTTGAATCCCAGGCAGCTGATAGGGCTTACCGTATTGGTCAAGATAAGCCGGTGTTTGTCTATAAGCTGATTACAGAGAACACGGTGGAAGAAAAAATTATTGCTATGCAAGAAAAAAAGCGCGCTTTAGCAAATAGTATTCAAGGCGATGGAGGCGAGGAAAACGCGCTGCAATTTACATCTGATGATTTGACAGCATTATTCGAACCACTCTGACTAACTTAGCCTCATCACAAAAAATGCTTGTGCGCAAAGATTAAAATCTCCAATAATTCACGCCTGTTTAAGGTTAAAAAAATATTTTTTTGATAAGGTATTTAACGTTTTCTATCGCATTTTTAGTTGATGGTTTTAACTAAACGTGCAGCAAAGTTGCAAGCAGTAAGCAAACTGAGAAGGTCGTTGCATGATTAACAGATATTTAAATAGAATAAGAAATCAGCCATTTTTTGGCATTATTACTTTTATTAGCCTTTTGACCGGATTATCGGAAAGTGCAATTGCAGGTACTCAGGATATTGCTTGTGTGCATAAATCAGGCGGCCAAAAACATATCTATATCGAGTATTTGGATGCCAACAATAAAGCTTGCCGAACGATTTACAATTCCGGCGGCAACCAAAATAAAGAAATCGCTTGGGCGAACAGTAATACTAAGTTATGCACTGAAGTCGCCGCCCGTGTTGCTGCTAGGTTAGGAAGTTCAGGGTGGGCATGTAACACAGGTGAGTTGGCTACAATTAACCTAAAAACACGGACAAAAGCTCGAAAAAAAGTTAGTCACACCGCAAATGCTGATTATGTCGATAGCGAATGGCTGCAAAAAGGCATACTTAAATAGGCCTGAATACTTCTTTTAAATAACCGCATATTGTATTAACCGATAAAAACTAAAACCTATATTTTGCCAGCCTAGCAAAATATAATGCACAAACCATTTTTATACTGTGTGTTGTTAACCAAGGCACAGGCCTGCTATGAAATTCTCTATCATCATCCCAACGCTTAATGAAGCACAAAGTATCGTTGATTGCCTAACCTCGCTTCAAACGTTAAGGGAAAATACTGAGATCATTTTGGTAGATGGCGGTAGTATTGACAATACCATAACCCTAGCACAACCGTTAGTTGATAAAGTCATAACTAGCGACAAGGGTCGTGCTCTGCAAATGAACGTAGGCGCACAACGTGCCACAGGCGATATGCTGATTTTTTTACATGCGGATACTACACTGCCTTTATATGCACTGGAATTGATTAATTATTCTGTGAGTCAACAGTGGCAATGGGGACGGTTTGACATCAGCTTAACCGGAAAACATCCCTGTTTAAAAGTCGTCACTTTTTTTATGAATTGGCGTTCGCGTTTGACTGGAATTGCCACAGGAGATCAGGTTATTTTTGTAACTAAGCAACTTTTTGATGCGCTTGGCCAATATCCAGTTATAGCGTTGATGGAAGATATAGCGCTGAGTAAAAAGTTGAAAAATATTTTACCGCCGCTTTGCATTAAAGCTAAAGTAATCAGCTCTGGCCGACGTTGGGAGCAATTTGGGGTATTTAAAACCATCTTGCTTATGTGGAATTTACGCATACGTTATTTTTTGGGTACAGACCCGCAAATATTAGCGCAGCTATATAACCGGGGGCAATTTTGGAAAACCTGATACGTTTGGCAGTTGCGGTGGGCGTTTTTGCAATCATGGTAACTTGGGAAAGGCTAAGTCCCAGGCGTGCCCAGCATATCACCCGAAAGGAGCGTTGGCCGGTCAATCTAGGGCTTGCGGTTTTGAATATGGTAATAATGAGGTTTACGATTGGTAGCTTAGCTTACCTTAGTGCCGTCGCTGCCGATGATCGCGGTTATGGGGTGCTGAACAACTTGCCGCTACCGGATGGAGCAGCAATCGTAGCGACTTTATTGATACTGGATTTTGCCGTTTATGCACAACATATTATTATGCATAAATTACCTCCGTTATGGCGGTTGCATAAAATTCACCATACCGACTTGGAGTTTGATGCTACGACTGCCGTGCGCTTTCATCCATTGGAAATCGTTATCTCAATGTTGTACAAAGCGTTTTTTATTGTGCTTATTGGAGCGCATCCCGCTGCAGTGATAGCGTTTGAAATTATCCTGAATGCCGCAGCGACGTTTAACCACAGTAATATCAATATTCCAGAAACTATTGATAACAAACTACGTTGGTTATTGGTTACTCCGGATATGCACCGGATACACCATTCCACCGAGCGGCTGGAACAGGACAGCAATTTTGGCTTTTCCATATCCTGGTGGGACAAACTTTGCCGGACTTACACTACCCAGTCCAGACAAGTACAAACCAAAATGGCGATTGGCTTACAGGATTTACGACTTCAAGAAAAGCTATCTTTTAGGCAGCTATTATTGATGCCATTTAAAGCAACTGTTCACCGCAGTTAACCATGTCCCTATACCCTGAGGCGGTAATCCTGGTGTTTTGCAAAGCGCCCGTGCCAGGTCAGGTAAAAACCCGTCTGATCCCCCATATAACGCCAGAAGATGCTGCGCAGCTGCATTGTGAACTAACCATAAATGCATTACAAACGGTTACCACCAACAATCTATGTGATGTGCAGTTATGGTGCAGCCCCAGTATTGATGAACCATTCTTCAATGATTTAAGACACAGGTTTCAGCTTAATTTAAAGTTACAACACGGTACGGATTTGGGTATGAGAATGGATCATGCGCTAACCAGTGCCTTAGTTAATTACCGAAGCGCGGTACTTATTGGTTGCGATTGTCCATCTCTAACCAATCAAGACTTAGAGGAAGCGTTAATTAATTTGCAATCAGGTAAAAATTGCGTGCTTGCTCCAGCGGAAGACGGGGGGTATGTATTGATTGGCCTTAATCAGCCTGAATCGGATTTGTTTATCAATATGCCTTGGGGAACCCCACAAATTCTAGAAATAACGCGCAAAAAAATAAATCGCCTTAATTTGACATGCCATGAATTAACTAGCCAGTGGGACGTAGACGTACTCGACGATTTGTCCCGCTATCGGGCGGAGATATTGAAAAGTCATAAGGATAAACAGCACTACGTGGAAATCTAGCGAACTTAGCAAGGCTACCCGTCCGCTATTTCTTTGCCTTGTGTTTTTGATTTATGTACTAAATTTTGACACCCATACGCAGTAAGTTTTCGCCAATCAACCTTGATCCTATGTCATTTAAATGTAAAGAATCTCTATAAAGCAAGGTATCGTCAACAATAGGGCTGCATTTTTTTCCTTTGCAAATTACTGCATTGGGTTCAATAAAACTGACTTGTGGATATTTCTGGTGAATTTCTTTGAAGTAATATGGGGCATCCTGGAGCTCTCCGCTACAATCTTGGGCGCGGTGATACATTAAGTTTCGAATTACACAGTTGTCTGCGTGCTCAATGGATTGATTTTTTATAATCATGGTGATGCTGGCACCAGCACTCAACAACTTATCTATTGATGCCATGACTAGTTTGCCAACATTAGGTTCATCTGGCCAATTTCCCGCTAATATTACCTTTTGTTTTTTTGCTGCAAGTGCATAAGCTACTTCATTACGTTTGATACACTTTTCAACGTATGCAGGTGCTTTACCGGTATCATAACCGAGAATAGGTGGGCACCCGTCCATCGTAAAATCCATAATGGCCAGGTTTTCGGTTTTTGCCATCACGTCGACCATTCCGGTAAAGTGGTTTGCTAAAGAATCGCCAATTAATATCCCATCCAGTTGGTCTTTTTTCGCGCCCAGTCTACATTTATTGGTGTCGGGAGATGTATTATATAAAGCGGTAGGTACATGGCAGCCGCTTCTTAAGAGTTCTGGTTGAGCGGTTAAAGCAACTTCAAAATCAGCCACGTGGGCATCGAAGCGTTGGGGGAAACCTTTGCTAAATATGGTCAAACCTGTTACTGCAAGTACAAGCATAGCGGGAACAACAAACCGGCGCGTAAAAACTTGACCGAATGATAATTCGATGCCACTACGGCGCATAGGGATCTCAACATATTTCCACGACAACCATGCTAGAAAAATTGAAGAAAATACTAGAGCCGTTCCAATTACAGGTGTAATGGCAACATTAATGTAATTGAGATAAGCAATTATCGGCCAATGCCATAAGTAGAGTGAGTAAGAAATCAACCCGATGAAGACAATAGGTCGATTAGTGAGGATCCGCGTTGCTTTGCCATGATGTTTCCCTGCCCAGATGATTAATGCAGCTCCCAAGCACGGCCAAACCGCATTTAAACCCGGAAAGATGGATGAATTATTTAACCAAAATAGTGATCCGCCGATTAACATAAAACCGATCATATAACTAAGTGTTGAATAAGTACGGGAGTGTTTATGTTCTTGGCTTAGAATGAAGGCTAACAGCCCGCCGATCATCAACTCAAAAAAACGTGTGGGCAACAAAAAATAAGACGCTGATGCCACTGTGGTGGCTGCAATTTGAGATACTGCAATTGCACCCAAAGTAAGTAAAGCTGTTACCCCAATAATGACAAGCAGACGACGGTTAAGTTTAACCAGCAACATTACAATAAACGGCCAAACGACATAAAATTGTTCTTCAACGCCTAAAGACCAAGTATGAAGCAAAGGAGCTTCGGCGCTATTGGCATTAAAATAATTACCATAATCTCGCCAAAAAAACACATTTGAAACGCCAAAAACGGAATATATGGCGCTTCTAACCAGTCTAATTAAATCGGTAGGCGATAGCAAAATTACTCCAACGGTCAACGTTACTATCAAAACAGTTACTAAAGCCGGTACTATGCGGTTGATACGTCTCTTATAAAATCGTTTAATGGTAAATTTCTTTTCAAGAACTTCCTTATAAATATGCGAGGTTATAAGAAATCCAGAAATAACAAAAAAGATATCAACGCCAATAAACCCGCCTGGAAGTAATGTTGGCGATAAATGATGAAGGACTACGGAGAGAACGGCGATAGCACGGAGGCCATCAATGTCGGGACGATAATCGGATTTAACAATAGTGGACATATTTAATTGTTTAAGGTTGAGGTACAAGTATCACAGCATGATGCTTTTTAAAATCAACTGTATATGATGTTTTAAATAAATTATAAACCTGAAGGATTTGTGTAGCAGATGGTTATCTATAGCGCAATTACTAAAAAACGACCATAAAATACTACTTTGATAATAAAAGTTACTTTCATAAAAATATTGCTTAATTACATGTATTAATTACTACATAAAATTATATCATACTGACTAAGTCCTATTAGATCAGGTGTTACGTGGCTTATTTTTAACCTTTCAACGATCTTGATTTGAGAGATAAAAAGCAAAAGAGAGATTCTTGTTCTGCTTGAGTAGCCAGAACTTTGGCATCCGGGTGAAAAACGGCAGGTTGAGTGGGGTTTATTTCAGTGAATGATCTGAAAATAATTACGATCTAGTGTAACTAAACTGCTCTATATGTAGTGACGAACAACAACTAGCTAGCTAGGACA
Organism: Methyloglobulus sp.; assembly: GCA_965247625.1. Lineage (GTDB taxonomy): Bacteria > Pseudomonadota > Gammaproteobacteria > Methylococcales > Methylomonadaceae > Methyloglobulus. The sequence continues at coordinate 420,551 of CBDFHL010000003.1, forward strand.
AAAACTTCTTAGGATATTACGGTTGTATCGGAAGTTTTATCTATGACAGTGGGCGGTGATAGTTTTGTGCATTTTTACTTTGGAAATGTTTCTCAAAAAAATAAAAAAAGGGGCGTTAGCCCCTTTTAGTTGCAAAAATTATCTGCTTAAAAAGAGAATTTATGCTTTATTCTTACGGGTAGTCAAGCCCATTAAACCAAGTAAACCAGACCCAAACAACCATAATGCTGCAGGGATTGGGGTTTCAGCCACGGCAACATTTGCTTGATAGCCACTGTTTCTGCCATTCGTAGTGCCCCCAAAAGAAAGGGTATGCATACCGGCATTCAACATACCAATAAATGTCCAACTACCATTTTTCGATCCGCCATTTTGGGTTAATTGGATACCGTCTAATAACACAGACTTCAACCAAGTTGGATTAGCTTTGATTGATGAAACATTAACTTCAGCATCAGCATCAGCACTTAAATTAAATTGCCAAGTATCATTAACAACAACTTTATTTTTTAAGCCAATCAGCTGGCCATTTAAATCAAACGGGCTAAGCTGGCTAGCTAAACCTAATGGGTTGCTAACAGCGCCCCAAGTTAACGTTGCAGCATTTGCTTGAAAAGACAAAACTGCCATCACGACGCTAACCAAAAATAAAACTTTTTTCATATTTCTCCTCTGCAAATAAAATAAAAAATAACATAGCCATTTTTCCACTAAAAGACGACCGTGTATGATCAATCACTTTAAAAGTGAAACTTAATCAGTATTAACAATAGTCAAGAAATATATATTGTCAAACTGAGCAGAAATTAAATTGGGTTATATCTAAGCATTTTCTGGTTTATCGGCAGTTTTTTGGAGAAATTTGTCGATAAACGTGCATTAACCCAAAGCTTATTTAATAAGATGTATTGGCTAGTAGGTTTAAGGATGTACAACGGAACAGCCCAAAGGAACTGTAAAGTTTGGAAAAAATATTGGACAGTACCTTTGTTTGCACTTTAAGCTCCTGGATGATGAAGTACTTTTATAAGCCACAATAAATTTTATATGACCGAAATTAAAAAAATTCTGCAAAAAGGCATCAGTACTGGACTTTTAGAGAACTTAAAATACGATTTTCCGGCTGGGATCGCAGTTTTTTTGGTAACTGTGCCGTTGTCGTTAGGGATTGCGCTTGCTTCTGGGGCGCCATTGTTTTCTGGCCTCATAACCGGCGTAGTTGGCGGTTTGGTGGTGGCACCGTTGAGCGGGTCGGCATTAGGCATCAGCGGTACTGCCGCAGGTCTTGCTCTGATAATCTTACCCACCATGGAAAGTCTAGGGATCAGCGCATTTTTGTTGGCCGCTATGATTGCAGGATTTATTCAAATTCTCATGGGGTTATTAAAGGCAGGGGTAATCGCCTATTATTTTCCGTCTTCGGTGATTAACGGCATGTTGAGTGGGATAGGGATTATTATTTTTCTTAAACAAATTCCGCATGCGGTAGGTTATGACAAGGATTATGAGGGTGATTTCAGCTTCGACCAAGATGACTCATTTTCTTCCTTTAGTGAGCTTTACCACATGCTGGAGTTTTTAACGCCAGCATCTGTAGGCATTGCGCTTATGTCCTTTTTTATCCTGATCCTTTGGGAACAGGATTTTATGCGCAAATATTTTATTTTTCGGGAAATTCAAGCACCGTTGGTTGTGGTGGCCTTTGGAATACTAATTAACGAGGCGCTAATTAGTATCGCGCCTGGACTTGCCTTACAAGAGAGCCATCTTGTCATGATTCCGGTTATCGATAGTCTTGCCGGTGTGTTGGCGCAATTGCACTTCCCCGATTTCAGCCAAATCCATAATTCCAAAATTTATTTGGTGGGTTTCGAGTTGGCTCTAGTTGCAAGCCTGGAAACTTTATTGACAATAGAAGCGGTTGACAAGATTGACCCTTATAACCGGGTAACCCCATCAAACCGGGAGCTTATAGCCCAGGGTATTGGCAACATCAGTTCGGCTTTGTTAGGTGGGTTGCCATTAACCCAAGTTATTGTCCGCAGTTCGGTTAATGTCCAAGCCGGCGCCAAAACCAAGGCATCAGGTATAATTAGCGGGTTCTTATTAGTAGCAGCTATATTTCTGATACCTCACGTATTAAACAAAATTCCTCTGGCAAGTTTAGCGGCTATCCTCGTGGTGGCAGGGTACAAATTGATAAGGCCGGAAATCTTCAAATCGCTATACCAGTCAGGTAATTATCATTTTATTCCGTTTATTGCGACCATTTTAGGGCTGGTTTTTACCAACATTCTATTTGGTATATTAATCGGCCTGACTATAGCTTTATTTTCAATTTTGTTGGAAAACTATAAAAGCGCGTATTACTTCAAAGAAAGCCAAATTGGCAATAAAACCATCATCCGTTTAACAGAGCATGTATCTTTCCTTAACAGGGCTAACTTACAACAAACCTTGGAGTCTTTGCCTGCGAATAGTGACGTCGTTATTGATGCCAGTCGGTCTAAATTTATCGACTACGATATTTATGAAATTATCCAGAATTTCAAGGTGGAGGCGGAGCACAAGCACATTAATTTAGTTTTGGAAAACGTTCGTGGTTTCGGTTTGTTGGAACCTGTTAAATTATTAAGGTCAACTGATTCAGATTTTCAGCACTCATTAACCCCTAAGAAAGTGTTGGAAATGTTGAAAGAGGGTAATACCCGATTTGTTTACAATTTAAAGTCCAACCGTAACCTTCTCGAACAGATTAACGACACCAGCGATGGCCAGTTTCCACTGGCTATCATTTTAAGCTGTATGGATTCACGCACGTCAGTCGAGCTTATTTTCGATTTGGGACTTGGTGATGTATTCAGTACCCGAATTGCCGGCAACATTGTTAATGACGATATTCTGGGCAGTATGGAATATGCCTGTAAGTTGGCAGGTTCAAAGCTCATCGTGGTGTTGGGGCATTCCCATTGTGGGGCAATTATTGGTGCTTGTGATGATGCCAAGCTGGATCATCTGACTGGATTATTAGCTAAAATTAAACCTGCAATCCAGCATGTTCACACTGAGGAATCCCTTGCTGGGCAATTTGATAAAGAAGCATTTGTCCAAAAAGTCGCCGATAAAAACGTAGAGTTGACTGTTAACAATATTAGGGAACGCAGTAATGTGCTGGCAAGCATGGAAAAAACAGGGGAAATCGCGATTATTGGCGGGATGTATGATATAGAAACGGGCAAAGTGTTATTTTTTCAGTCCTAGCCACTAAGTTAAATGGTGACCCACGATGTCCTCGTGTGGAACTACTCCAGTAGGTTCAAAAGCAACTGGTATAATTAGTTAATAATGCCTCACATTTAAAAAATAGCCGGGGATAATCTATCCGTATCAACAGTTTAAGCGCATATTCGGCGACTACAGCCAATGTTGCCAAACGTGCTAGTGCAGCCCAAAGCATTTTGCCAGTATGGATTGAACAACGCCAAACACTGGTGATCCACCAAATAACTGGAAACAGCATGACAAAATGGATGTCATCCCAGCTTGAAACTGTTATTTTACTGGCGCTAACTAACCAATCCGTACCAATAATAATGGTATTAAACAGCAGGAAAAATGGCCAGAACACTAGGTTGAGCTTGACCTCGCCTAACCACGCCATTAACAGGTAATTTTCTGTATTTGGCATTGTTTGACCTAGTGAAGGTACAGGCGCGGCAAGATATAGCATGGCAAAAATAGCAGTGCTTATTAACAAACTTTCACTTGGGGTAATCAAGTCAAGTTCGTTGAACAAAATAGGTAGAGAGTAAAAAAACATTCCAGTATTTAGTCCCAATTCAGGTTCAGCATGCCATCATAACAAAGACTGGCCAAGATTGAAGAGTGGCTAAAGAATAAACTACGGCGTTATAATCTGAAAGTACACTGATTATCTGCTAAGTTTTATCGTTAATAAGGGAATATGGCGAACGACACTTTAGGAAAATATAAGTCTTATCAATAAAGTAAGGAAATAATTATGAAAATTCAATCGCTGTTTATCGCAATTTTATTTGGCATCAGTACAGGGGGGTTTGCCGAATCCACTGCACCCGTTGGGGCGGCAGCAACCGGGTTATGTAAAGATGGTACGGCTTGGACAGGTGATTCAAAACGTGGCGCCTGCCGTGGCCATAAAGGCGTAAAAGAATGGTATGCTGATAAAGCCGCAGCTACACCAGCGGCCGTCACTCCGAGTGCAGTTGCGGCTCCGGTTGCAACCCCTGCTCCAGCCCCCATGCCAGCCAATAGTGTTAGTGGCACGGCGACTGGTTTGTGTAAAGATGGTACACAATATTCTGGATCATCAAAAAGGGGTGCTTGTCGTGGTCATAAGGGCTTACAACAATGGTATGCAGATGATAAACCGGCAGCCAGTGCTGCTCCGGTAGCAGCAGCGCCAGTCGCCGCTACGACCCCCGTTAGTACTGCACCCAGCGCTGGCACGACCGGATTGTGTAAAGATGGCACGGCTTGGACAGGTGATTCTAAGCGTGGTGCCTGCCGTGGCCACAAAGGCGTAAAAGAATGGTATGCGGACAAACAGCTAGCCGCACCTGCACCGACTGCTCCAATCAGTTCCACTGCACCCGCCGCAACAACACCCAGTGCCGGTGCGACCGGTTTATGTAAGGATGGTACGGCTTGGACAGGTGATTCTAAGCGTGGTGCCTGCCGTGGCCACAAAGGCGTAAAAGAATGGTATGCGGATACACAGCCAGCAGTGCCCGCCACCACACCTGCTGCAACCCAAGCTGCCCCACCACAAACATCAGCAGTGGCTGCGCCGACTGCCGCACCCGCTGTTCAAGCTCCTGCCCCCGCATCACAAGCTAGTGCGCCAGTTGCAGGATCAGGTAAAGTGTGGGTGAATACCAACTCAAAAATATACCACTGTGAAGGCACTAAGTTTTACGGCAAGACAAAGGCTGGTGAGTATATGGACGAATCCCAAGCCCAGGCGAAAGGTTTTGTTGCGAACCGTAAAAAAACTTGTGGTTTAACGCGTTAATTTAACTATCGCTATGTTCCCTGCGGGAAAGAATTTTTCCGCAGGGATTATTTAGACAATAAGGATTGATACTATTAACTGGCTTCAATTCCTAAGACTGTTACTCCAAAGCTACTATAAATTCCCACTGCATTTGGTTGACAGGCATAATCGACAAGCGATTGCCACGCCTAACCAAGGCCAACCCATCGAGTTCAGAGTATTGTTTGAGTTCGGTCAAGGTAATGGTGCGAATTAATGATCGTACATATTTCACATCAACCATCATCCAGGTTGGATTTTCCCGCTTGCTTCTGGGGTCAAAATGCACGTCTCTTGGATCAAAAGCAGTATGGTCAGGATAACCTTCCCTCACGATCTCCATAATACCGACGATGCCAGGTTCGGCGCAGTTGGAATGGTAAAAAAACACTTGGTCGCCCAACTTCATCTCATCACGCATCATGTTGCGCGCTTGATAATTACGTACGCCGTCCCAATGTTCGGTTTGGTTTGGTCGGTTTTTTAAAGTGGTGATACTGAACGTGTCCGGTTCTGATTTCATCAGCCAATAATTCATAGTAATACGCTTACCTTATTTCGGTTGTGTTGAGCCGCAAGGATTTTTGTCTTCACAAAATCTGCAACATTTCTAAATGGCCTGCAATATTTCCGGGTAACCATTTTACAAAGTTTCCCCTGATTATTTAACTAAGAAAATTTTCTTGAAAAACTCGTTTTATCTCAAGCTAGGCACTGTTTTTATTCTGAATTTTAGCATTATTAATTCCTAAATCAGTTTTAACTGATCATAAACCGTTTGACAATTTCTGCTGTATTTTTGATACGTAATAAATAAAGCACATTAATCATAATTTGCCACGAAAATTGCCAATTTTTAATTTGTCATAAAACTGTCATCAGACTGTCATTAAAAATTCATCTAGTCGGAGTAGCCTGATTACAGTTAAATTTTGTGAGAGAAGGGTATGATGAACAAGACTTTTACCGGCCGACAAGAAAAACTCAACCGGTGGGTTCTTAATGCAATATTTATGATTATGCTCTGTTTTTTGGTGAGTTGGACTATCGAATTTTATGCTAGGGAATTTTTTCGATTGAGCTGAAAATTTTGTTATTTCAGTTAAAATTTTTTCTATGGTTTTCAACATTTTCATATATTGAAATTGAGCTTTCATTTCAGTGCCGAATAAAAATTAATGGGATTTAGTAAGGATGGCTTGTTTATCCCTTCTATTCCATGATTTTGGTAATTGTTCAAATTTTTTAAAAAAACTCAGAGTAACCACTAAAGCTATTATTTTAGCCAGAATTATTTAATTTTTGATAAATTGGGGTATAACAATTATTAATTAAGGGTTATTCAGTATTAAGCACTATGAATTTTGCATCAGATAATTGGGCAGGCGCGCATCCTGCGATTGCAAAGCGATTACTTGAAGCTGCTGCCGGATTTTCAGCGCCTTATGGCGCAAGTGCGCTCGATAATAGGGTTGAGCAGCGCTTTAATGAGTTATTCGAACGTGAAGTGGCGGTTTATTTTGTCAGTACTGGCACAGCGGCAAATTCACTGGCACTAGCCGCTGTTAACCGCCCAGGCGGCGTTTCCTTTTGTCATCGTGAAGCACATATGCTGGAGGATGAATGTGGTGCGCCGGAGTTTTTTACCCATGGAGCACGTTTGGCTCCAGTTGATGGAGATAACGGTAAAATTAATCCCCATAATCTAAAAGCCGAAATAGAGCGTTTCCCGCCCAATTTTGTTCATGCCGGACAACCGATGGCAATTTCCATTACTCAAGCGACTGAAATTGGCACGCTTTATCAGCCCGATGAGATTGCCGCAATTGCCGAGATCGCGCAAACTTATAGCTTGCCCTTACATATGGATGGCGCACGATTTGCGAATGCGTTAGTTGCGTTAGAACTAACGCCAGCAGAAATGACTTGGAAACGGGGCGTGGATATCGTATCGTTCGGCGCTACCAAAAACGGGTGTTGGTGTGCCGAAGCTTTGGTATTTATGAACCCTGGCATGGCTAAGGATTTGCCTTTTATCCGCAAACGAGCCGCACAGTTAGTATCCAAAAGCCGATTTATTGCTTGCCAATTTGAGGCTTATTTACAAGATGATCTTTGGTTAAATTTGGCACACCACGCCAATGATATGGCTGAGCATTTACGAGATGGTATCGTTAACTCTAACAACGCACGATTAGCGTGGCATGCCGAAGCCAATGAAGTTTTTTGCGTATTGGATAAAACGCTAGCGGATCAACTTAAACAAAAAGATGCCGTTTTTTATCAGTGGAACCCCCCACGCGCAAAACCGGGTTTGTTAGAGCAGCATGAAGTGTTAGTGCGCTTGGTAACAAGCTTTGCAACGGAGACTGATCACGTGGATAGATTTATTGGGCTTTTAAGATGATAGTCGGCCACACCAATTTTAAATATTATTAGCACGCCTTCAGGGCTTTTGTTTGACAGATACTACTTGCTGAACCAATTTTTTTAGCGCATTAATCAAAACACCACGAGTACTCGTTTTGCGCCAGACCAAACCGATAGTACGTTTAGGTACAGGTGCATCAAATGGAATATATCGGATACCAGCAGCGTATTCACGAATGGCTATTCGCGGCATAAATGTCATCCCTGTTCCTGCAATTACCATTTGCCTAAGCGTTTCTAAACCGGTAGCCCGCACATCCTGCTGCTCATCAGCCCCGTTGATTTGACAAACTTGCAGTGCTTGGCCACGCAGACAATGGCCTTCATTAAGCAGTAATAATTGCTGCCCACTCAAATCCGATTGTTTGATAATGGATTTTGCGGCTAGTAGATGGTCGCTTTGCACCGCTAACAAAAACTCGTCATCAAATAACGCAATCGATTCCAAAAAATCCTCCTTTATCGGCAAGGCCAACAGTGCCGCATCTAAAGTTCCACTTGATAATTGCTGTATCAGATCGTCAGTTTTTTCCTCAACTAAAATCAAGCGAATCCGTGGTAACTCCTGTTTGATTAACGCCACTAATTGAGGAAAAAGGTAAGGGGACAGGGAAGGAAATGCGCCAAGCCTTAAATTACCCGATAAAGCATCCTTGGCAGTTTCTGCCAATTCTTTGATAACATAGGTTTCCTGTAAAATCCGCCGTGCCGATGCAATGATCTGTTCACCCACTTCGGTGGGTAGCACCTTCTTATTGGTGCGTTCAAAGATTTGGATACCCAAGCTTTCTTCCAGTTTTTTAATCTGCATACTTAAGGTCGGCTGGCTGATACAGCAACGCTCTGCTGCTTGTACAAAGCTACGTAGGTCGGCAACCGCTACCAAATAATGTAAGTCTCTGAGATTCATTTCGACTCTAAAAATAGGTTATATCTATCGTTATTATAAAAACAATCGAATTTTAATTGTAAAAGGTTGTCAATAAACTATACCTGTGTTGAATTAAAACCGATTCAAGTAGGGTGATTAACTAGAAACAAATTTCAGGTTGCCCTGCCTAACATAAACCAAAAACTGGAGAACTCTCATGACTAATGCTGTACCTAATGTCGTATTCAAAACCCGTGTCCGCGATGAAAGCATCGGTGGCGATAACCCTTTTCGCTGGCAGGATGTATCCTCGGACGATATTTTCAAAGGCAAAACGGTGGTTATCGTTGCCTTACCTGGTGCCTTTACCCCCACCTGCTCAAGCACTCATTTGCCGGGTTATGATGCAAAATATCAAGACATCATCACCCAAGGTATCAATGAAGTGTACTGTTTAAGCGTGAATGATGCGTTCACTATGTTCCAATGGAGCAAACATTTGGGAATCAAGCACGTCAAAATGTTACCGGATGGCAATGGCGATTTTACCCGAAGTATGGGAATGCTAGTTAAAAAGGAGAATTTAGGCTTCGGTTACCGTTCTTGGCGATACGCCATGCTGGTTAAAGATGGTCATATCGTCAAATTGTTCAGTGAACCGGGTAAAGCTGATAATCATCCGGAAGATCCATTCACCGTTAGTGATGTTGATACCATGCTTGATTTCCTGAAAAATCGTTAAGCCACCAACCTGTTCGGGCGAAATTTAAAATTCGCCCGAACATTACTTTTATTGAAGGAATAAACTTAAATGAATGGGTACGATGTTGATTTGTTTGTAATTGGCGCCGGTTCTGGCGGCGTTAGAGCCGCACGCATGGCGGCTGGCTTAGGGGTAAGGGTCGCCATTGCCGAAAATCAGTACCTTGGTGGTACCTGCGTTAATGTCGGTTGCGTACCTAAAAAACTCTTCGTTTATGCGTCCCATTTCCGGGAGGATTTTGCTGCTGCCAAAGGGTTTGGCTGGACGACCTCGGAGCCAATATTCGATTGGTCTCGCTTATTAGCGCAAAAAAACCGAGAAATCCATCGACTACAAGGCATTTACGAAGGCTTGCTCGACAATTCCGGGGTTCAGGTCATTACCGGGCAAGCCCAGATAATAAATGAGCATACCGTGGTCATCGGTGAACAGTGTTTCCGTTGCGAACGGATTCTTATCGCAACTGGCGCTCAGCCTTCTGTACCCGATATTCCTGGCAAAGAATTTGTCGTCACTTCGAACGAAATGTTTGCGTTGGAAACCTTGCCTGAACGGATTCTAATTGTTGGCGGCGGTTATATCGCTGTGGAATTTGCCGGCATTATGCATGGTCTTGGGGTCAAAACGACGCTCTGTTATCGCGGCGATAAGCTCTTGCGCGGCTTCGATGATGATGTGCGGGACTTTATCGCACAGGAAATGACAAAAAAAGGTATCGACATCCGCTTTAATGCCGAAATCAACTGCGTTGAAAAAAATGCTAACGGGTTTATTGCCCATACCAGTCAAGATCAAATCATTCAGGCCGATCTGGTGTTATATGCCACTGGAAGGAAACCGAATACTGAGGACTTAGGATTAAAAGCATTAGGTGTAGAAATGGATGGCAGCGGTGTGATTAAGATAAATCAACACTATCAAACCAGCATACCATCGATCTATGCCTTAGGCGATGTCGCAAATCGTTTTAACCTAACACCGGTAGCCACCGCAGAAGCCATGGCATTCGTAAACCAATGCTATACCAGTCAGCCGACATTCGTTGATTATGACAACATACCGACCGCTATATTCAGCCAGCCGAATATTGGAACCGTCGGCTTGACCGAAGTTGAGGCTAGGAAACGATATCCGGAAATTGATATTTATAAATCAGTATTTACCCCGATGAAACATACTTTATCCGGGCTTGGTGAAAAAACGCTGATGAAAATGGTGGTTAACCATAATAACGATAAAGTGCTGGGTTTACATATGGTTGGCGCTGATGCCGGTGAAATCATCCAGGGCATGGCGGTAGCGATTCGTTCTGGTGCAACCAAGGCAGTTTTTGACTCGACGATTGGCATACATCCCACCGCTGCTGAAGAATTTGTAACTATGCGGAAGCTGATACATTGATTAGAAATAACCTTACTACAATATATATCTAACGTTTTACCAATTTTTTAAGGAAATATCTGGGGTAACATTCAAACGACGCTTAAAAATTGGGGTATTCGTAAGGGTGTGTGAAAAATGCCTGATAAATCCCACTAAAATTCAATGTCACAATCGTAAAACAGTGTCGAATTTTAGCCTTTAATAATCAACTGCATTTTTAACGGTGCTATTCTGCAATCTTTGTGACACTAAACAAAGATTCATACAAAAGCGATTGAATGCCCGCTATAAATACCGATCCATTATCCTGGACACCAACAAGGACTTTACCGATAGCACTGCCCCCAATTTTTATCTATTTGCCATGAATGCCGAGTACAAACGCTAATTAATGGCATAAAAAGTGAGGCATATAACACACTTTTTTCTTAAACTGTGTCATATAACACGCCCCGCTTCTGGAAGCCGCGCCACATGCGGGTTTCAGGAATGCATAAAATCCTGAAAAGTGAGTCATATGACTCAATTTTTGGAAGTTTCCGCGTTTTACCCGGAATAATACGGCACTTCCAAAAATCCACCAAGTTATAGCACTGAGCTAAGAAATAATAAAATACACATTTATTATCAATGGCTTAATTGTATAAAACAGCGAAATAAACCTCCTCCTAAAATCGGCAAAATAGCCCTAAATCCATCAAAATAGTTGGCATTAAAAATTGCTTTACATTTAGCGTCTATGTTTTGTGGCGGCGGCGAGAAGGCTGTCCGTGCAAACCCAGGCATAGCGAGCTTACATTTCTCAGGTTCCTCACCCCGTAAGTTTGCAACCTTCCTCTCACCTCTATTGTGGGTTGGTGGCATTGCCATTGACCCGCATCTTTTTGGAGGAGTTAGGCTGCAAAACACCTTGGCGGGTGTTGATGGGTGCGAAGTCAGTGAAAAAATATTTTCTGTGCCTGCCTGTATGTGGGTGAAATTATTTTTAAGTTATTGATTAAAATATAAAAAAATTCTACTAAGTAAGTAAGTAAGTAAGATTACAAAATTGCTTGACATTTGAAATCTTAAGCGGCTATTCTCTCGACCCAAGGAATCGGAGGCATTTGTTTTTGCTACCCAACCCTTATGCTTTTTGAGAGGAAGCATTATTCGCATTATCTATAGAGGACAAACAAAGAGTTGTCCCGTTACAGGCCGGTTTATTTAACGGCAAAAATTTAATTCAAATCTGGTTTGCTGTTTAACCGGTAATTGACCGTAAAGGAAAGTTAATGGAAGTCTCTCAAGCTTCAGTGTTTGCTTTGTCGCTCGTTTTTGCCAGCCTGCTGTTGCTGGTGGCCGCCGATGCGCTTGCGAGTACGGACAATGTAAGCAATGCCTTACAAACAGGCCAGTCGTACAATATTCAGATCACCCTATCTAAACAAGCCGATACAGCTATCCGCCTGGAAGCGAGAACCGCCCCGTTAAGGAAAATCCTGAAAGCCATCGCCGACAAGACCGGCGCACAAATCCATTATTCCGTCCTGCCTGCAGCCCCCGTGACTGCCACCTGCGTCGGCGCAAACGTCGGGCAGGTCATGGATTGCTTGGTTGCCAAACAAGTCGGGCTGGTTGCCCACAAGCCTCAAAAAGATAAACCCGCCGAATTCTGGTTGTTGGGTTCTAGTGTGGGGAGTTGTCAGGCGGTGACGGTTGTGCCTTCAGAGCCGCCAATCCAAGCAGAAACTGAACAACAACTCACACCTGAAGTGCAAGCAGAAATTGACCAAGGCAACCAGAACCAATCGGATAAGTTGATATCGCAATTTAAAAACGCCAAAGATAAGGCGGAACGGGCTGAAGCGCTCAACAACCTAATTTCGGTTGGCAAAATTGATGATCCCAATGTAAGGAACGCATTGCAAGATGCAATGGCTGATAAAAACGAGGGCATTAGGGCACAAGCCCTGGAAACACTGGCCAATCTGGATCAAGACAATCTTGCCGACTACGTGGACAAAGCCATGCAAGATCCTAGCCCAGAAGTTAGGATGGCGGCCTTGAACAAGGCAACAGGGCAAGTGGACTTATTGGAGCGGGCCGTAGCCGACAAAGACCGCACGGTAAGCCAGTACGCGGCATCATTGTTAAAGGCATTGAAGAAACAATGATGGCTTTTGATGGAGCTTTCTATGGTTATACCTAAGTAAAAAATTTCAGGGGCTGTCGTTTTCAACGCGGGCACCCCCTGAAACCAAGGATGATAGGAAATCGTCCTTGCCCTTGACTTCGCTACCACGAAGGCAAGGGCTAAACCGCTTGGATTGGCCCGGAAAAACAGGCCAGCCCAAATGGGAAACATCGCAAGATGTTGTCGTTAACTTTTTATTTTTAAACATAATCTGGCTAACAGCCAGAAGGAAAGTATATATGAAACACATAAGAGTTAAAACAAGCTTGTTGTCTGCAATGGCTTTGGCGGTTGCTGGGTTTTCAACCAGCGGTTGGGCGCATGAAGTCAGCGCAGGACAATCACTTGGATCATCCAGTGTCTTAAACGTCGATGTTTACACCGTATCCTGCTATACCAGTGGAGGTATTGTTCCGCAACGCTTTGTAGGCAGGGTTCAAAAAACAGGTGCAGCAACCAACCAAATGAGGGTATCCGTTGGCAGAGTCAGCACTGTTGGTGCTGGTGCGAGCGCGACAACGACAACAGCGGCAGGCGCTATTTCAGGCTGGGCACAAGTACCGGCCATAAACGGCAGTACGCATGTGGCGGTTATCGGTCATTCCACTGCGGTAGCCAATACCTACAGAGCGTTCTTACATTGCGAAAACCAGCCTGCAAACGGTGGCTTACCCCCTGAAAGTGCCAATATTGAAGCTGGCACTACCATCTCTGGGGGTACCCCGGCAGGTAACGGCAATCCTATCATCAACCAATAAACGTGTTTGATTTGTCGGTATTTTTATGAACTCTTGCCGACAATAAACTCAAACTGTGCGTTTAGCCGGGGCGCTGGAATGAGCGCCCCGGTTTTAACCCTGAATTCAAATAATTTCTAGCTACCCAAATTTCAATTGGCCGAATTACAAAAACTGTAGCGGATATATTCTAATGAAAAAAATTATAATACCAGCGTCTTCAAGCGCCTTAAACATGCTGACCGCCGCCGCATTGGTCTTACCCGGCTTGATGCCCATAACCAGCCACGCCGCCGAAGACGACAGCGTGGATTTCCAGTACAGCCACTACCAGGAAGGCAAGCGTGATCTTTATCAAGGCGTATATTTTTCAGACCTAACTGCTGGTATATCAGGCATTAATGGCAGCCATAAACAAAGCTACAACAATCCTATTGAGGTGGACAGTGTGCATGGTAGCGGGCGCTTTAGCCTGACTGACCGCATCAAGTTCAGCTTTAATTATCTGCAAGATACCTGGGGCGGTGCCACGCCGGTCGGCACTGCACCGGCGCTTTTAAGTGCGAATGGCAGTTATTCCCCAGAGATTGTCAATTCGGGCGCATCACCTTTTGGCTCACCTGCTATTTCCAATGTTTATATAGACAATAAAGGGAATCTGTACGGTGTGAAAAGCAGCTTTATTGACGGCTCGAATACAATAGGCACTCAAAGTAACCAGATTACCCATGTGATGTCCTATGCCTCGCCGGAAACCCGCAAGCAGGGCGACTTTTCCTTGAGTTACGACTGGGACGAGGCAGCCGTGAATGTGGGCGGCGGCATCTCGGTGGAAAACGATTACGAATCGCGCTTTGTTAACCTGGGTGGGCGTATGGATTTCAACCAGAAACAAACCACGTTGAACCTGGGCTTGAGCTATACCAACAGCGATACCTTCGCCACACTTGATCCAGACTCTTTAAGTTTCATAAGCACCCAAGGTTATGATGAGCAATATTTTGATAATAATAACAATTACCTAGGAATTAGACCCCTTCCGAATGCACCTGCCCAAATTGAAAGCATATTCCCACCATCTTCGACCGAGCGCAAAGAAGCAATACTGCGCGGCAAACGCCAGGATTGGGGCACCCAACTCGGCCTGACCCAAGTGCTTACTTCGGACAGCACAATGGCGCTTGGCTTTGGTTATACCCGTAGCACCGGGTATTTGGCCAACCCTTATAAGCTGGTCTATTTTTTAAATGGAGCACTTAATGTGGGTGATGATCCCAATGCCCCTATCTTGTACAGCAGAGAATCCGCACGCTTGGAAAAACGTCCCGACGAGCGCAACCAGTTCAACTGGAATTTAGGCTATAACCATTATATAGCGCCTTTTGATGCCGCCGTGCACTTCGACTACCGCTTTGCCCACGACGACTGGGGCATTAACGCCCATACTTTTGAGGCGGACTGGGTTCAGCCGTTATATTCTGGCTGGTCGGTCACGCCCCACGTCCGTTACTACTCACAGTCTGGCGCAGATTTTTATGCCCCATTCTTCACGACGTTACAGGTACAAGCTATCGATCCGGCAACAGGCGCGGGCACTCCTGTTGACTCACCATATAACCGGGAGTTGCCGGAATTCTATTCCAGCGACCAGCGCTTGTCCGGCTTCGGCGCATTAAGCGGCGGGGTGACAATTGTCAAACAATTCGGCAAAGGCGTTAGCCTGGAAACCGGTTTTGAGTATTACACGCACCAAGGCAACCTAAAAATAGGCGGTGGCGGCGAACAAGCCTTCGCCGATTATGATTATTGGGTTGCGAATGCGGCGTTAAAACTGAATCCGGAAGCCGCTGGTGCACCTGGCAGTTCAACGGGACATTTAAGCCATCACCAACACAGCAACTCACCAGCCGGGGTGATGTTTGACCACGCCCTAGAAAAGTCCGGCGACTTTATGGTCGGGTATCGATATATGCGTAGCGAACAGGCGGGAGACATGTTGTTCCGCAATACGCCGACTGATTCAAATTCTGTAAATTTGAATGCTTGCGGCGATATAACTTGTGCGGTTGCGGCTAACAGCATGACCATGAGCATGCATATGCTGGACTTGATGGTTGCACCGACCAACTGGCTTAGTTTAATGCTAATGCCACAGTGGACGGATATGGACATGTACATGACGCAAATTGGCGAATTCAATCCCACGGGGGGGCACTCTGGCCATGGTCATACAACGCATGGCCATCAAGTAGGTGGAATTGGCGATACCGGACTTTATGCTTTGTTTAAGCTGCTTGATCAACCGAAACACCATATTAATTTAAGTATAGGCGGTACCGCACCGACAGGTGACGTTAACATTAAGCTAAGAAAAAACTCAGTAACCGTAGCCGGGTTGAGGGATGTCCCTTTACATTACGGCATGCAACTGGGTAGCGGCACTTGGGATTTCAAGCCCAGCCTGACTTATACCGGTGAAGCGGACAGTTTTATTTGGGGCGCACAAGCGACCGGCACCAAGCGCCTGGAAAGCCACAATTCCGCCAACTTTGCCTTTGGAGACATATTTCAGGGCAGCGTTTGGGGCGGCTACCAGTGGACAAACTGGCTGACCACGACTGTGCGCGGCATTTATACCACCCAAGGTTCGATACGGGGGGAATATTTGCCTGTCTACCATCCCAACAGCAACCCGCCAAGAGAATTCAAGCCTGTCCACGTTGGCCCTTTCGATAAAACCAGCAACTACGGCGGCAAGTTTTGGGACTTGGGCTTGGGTGTCAATATCAATATTCCCCACGGCACATTTGCGGGTAATAGCCTGAAGTTCGAATGGCTGCAACCGCTGCATACTGACTACAACGGCTATCAACTGGATCGGGACTATACGCTTAACTTTACCTGGAGCTACGGGTTTTAAGCCGCATAAACCGGAATCTTTTCAAAATCAATTCAATCAAGCTTTTTATGTACAAAATGAACAGACGAATACACCTTTTAACCCTTGCCCTACCCGCGCTTTTACTGGGCTGCGCGGCAACCCCACCCACAGGCAACAAAGTGCCGGTATTGTCCACCGATATGCAAAAATCAAGCTACGCCCAAGGCGTACAGTACATTCAACTGTTACAGCAAAGTGAAATCCCGCTAGATACCGAACTGTTCCTATTGGGCGCCAACGATGTCTTGGCTAAAAAACCGCTGCGCCTGAATAGTGAGCAACTACAACGCGGCAAGGACTGGGTATATGTGCAGCAGATGCTGTACCTGGATCGTACCAGCAAGAAGAATTTGGCCGATGGCGAAGCTTTCCTTAACGAAAATAAAACCAAGGACGGTATTGTCAGTTTAGCCAGCGGTGTCCAATACCAAGTGCTCGCTGACAGCGGTAAGACACTTAAGCCGACATTAAAAGATACGGTTGCGTTACGTTACCGGATAAAAAAACTTAACGGCGAGGAGATTTTTGCCACGGACAGCACATCCAAGCCGGAAGCCATTAAGGTAGCCAATGTGCTTAAAGGCTGGCAAGAAGCCCTGCTATTAATGCCGGAAGGTTCAAAATGGGAGATCTACGTGCCAGGGCCTTTGGCTTATGGGGAAAACGTCGCCCCGGAAAGCAAGGTCAAGCCGAATGAGTTGATGGTTATTGACGTTGAATTGGTTGATATTAACCCGCCCGTCAGCTCGGCCAAGAATACAAACACGAAACCGGTCATTAAAAAGACATCAAGCTGGTAGCGCGTTAGTACGCATTCATCCAGGGCAGCCTCTTCAAATAGCACAATGAATTTATCTGCTAATCGATTTATAACTTTACAGGCATTTACGGCCGCCGCCATCGTGTTGCCTGGGTTGGCTCATTCAGCAGAAGACGACCAAGCCAGCTTTGGCTACCAATATTACGAGGAAGGCGAGCGCATTCGTAATATGGGATTGTATCCCGATGTCGGCCCGCATACGGAGAAAAAGCCTATCACCGTGGACAGTTTCAGTGCCAAGGTGCGTATCAGCCTGACCGACCGGGTCAAGTTTGCTTTCAATTATTTGCAGGATACCTGGGGCGGGGCAACCCCGGTCACTACAGCTCCGCTCGGCTCTTTAAAAGGCGGCGGCTCAGATGGGATTTCAGGGGCGACGCCTTTTCTTTATCCGAGAATTTTTTTCATTGATGACAAAGGCAATCCACTTTCAGGTAGAGCCGATGGTAGCTTGGGCATCGAGAAACGGATTTCACATCTTTTCGCCTCGGCCTCGCCGGAGACGCGTAGGCAGGCCGACCTTAAGCTGGATTATGAATGGGATGAGATGACCTTGGGGCTGGGTGGCGGCGTATCGGAAGAGCCGGATTACCATTCCGCCTTTGTCAACGGGCGCGGCCGCTTTGATTTTAACCAAAAATTGACCTCCTTGAATTTAGGTTTTAGCTATACCACCAGCGACATCGGCATGAATTCGGCGGAGTACCAAGACAAATTGGAGCGAACCCCGCGCGGCCATGCTGGCGGTTTTCAAGAAACATTTAAGGCCGAACGCGAAGATTGGGGCTTAAGCATGGGGCTGACGCATGTCCTAAATAAAAACACCATCCTTAACGGCGGCATGAGCTTCACCCATAGCGCAGGATTTTTGGAAAACCCTTATAAGGCCGTTAACCTTTACTCAATTAGCAGGGACACTTTTCCCATTGACAACCCTGCCGATCCGGAACATCCAATCAATGTGAAGCAAGCTATACATGTTGACGTTTTTGAACAGCGTCCGGATACCCGCGACCAATTTACCTGGAATTTTGGGGCGATTCAGTATGTAGAACCCTTGGATGCCGCCTTGCATGTCGATTACAGCTTTTTTCATGATGACTGGGGCATCAACGCACACACTTTTTCGGGCAGTTGGGTTCAACCTGTGGGCTGGGGTTGGACGCTGACCCCAAACATCCGTTATTACAGCCAGACAGCGGCAGATTTTTATCAACCCTATTTTCTGCTGGGCCCTGATGCTTTTGTTTTTGATACAACAAAAGAGCTAGGGCAGCAACTGGAATTCAGCAAAATACCGATCAAAAACTTTTCCAGCGATCACCGGCTTTCTGGTTATGGCACATTGAGCGGCGGCCTGACCATTAGCAAGCAATTTGCCAAGGGATTAAACCTGGCGGTGAGCGGTGAATACTACCAACATGCGGGGTCGCTGCAACTGGACGGCAATGGCGAGGGCAGCTACGCCGATTTCGATTACTTTATCGTCAATGCCACCTTGAATGTTGATCTGGCTATGTTAAGTGCTGCCAGGGGTAACAATGGCATGGAGCATTCCACACATACTGCCCACAGCCATCATGGCGGCCATGCACCGGCGGGTGTCATGTTTGACCATGTGTTGGACAAGGCGGGTGATGTTATGGTTGGGTATCGTTATCAATATAATTCAGAGGACGGCGATATGCTGCATGCTTCCGCCGTGGTTGACGATAATTTGATCGTTAGATCAGGCTGCCCTTCAACCGATGGCTGCCGCCTTGTGCCTGCCAATATGGTCATGAACATGCACATGATTGAGCTGATGGTTGCGCCGACCGATTGGTTGACGCTGATGTTGATGCCGCAGTTTATGGATATGGAGATGAGCCTGCGGGAACTCGACGGCGCACCGCCGCTACCGCCTGAAGAAAGTTTGCATGCACACGGTGGCGGAAATAAGCATCGGATAGCCGGGATTGGTGACACAGGCATGTATGCTTTGATCAAGCTGTTCGACTATCCATCACACCAATTGCACATCGGTCTTGGCGTAAGCGCCCCTAGCGGCGGCGTCTCCGAAAAATTGTTAGTCAAAAGCAGCACTTCTGAGGATGATTATATCCATTACGGCATGCAGCTTGGTAGCGGCACCTGGGACTTTAAGCCCAGCTTGACCTATACAGGGCAAATCGACGCATGGGCTTGGGGCGCACAATTTAGCGGCACCAAACGCCTGGAAAACAGGAATGAATCCGGTTATGCCTTGGGCGATATGTTCCAGGCGACTGCGTGGGGCAGTTATAATCTGTTCAACTGGTTATCGGCATCAGTGCGTGGTATTTATTCAATACAAGGAGCCATAAAAAATCGTTTTTCCAATCACAAGACGACAAAACAATCTTTAAAATCGGTTGTTATCCATGTTAATTATGATGCTGACGGTGACGGTAACAGTATCGAAACCAATGGCATTTTTGATCCAGGTGACGTAATCCAATATGACGAAGTAATTTATAAAGTGGTTGATGCGCCTAATGGAATATCCGGCCCTATGGATACGCCGAGCAGTTATGGGGGGCAATTCGTTGATGTGGGCTTTGGCCTGAGTGCCACCGTTCTCAGCGGTGCATTGGCTGGCAATAAACTCAGCTTTGAATGGCTACAACCCGTGTACACCGATGTCAACGGCTACCAGCTCGACCGTGACGGGGCGTTGAGTTTTACCTGGAGTTATGGTTTTTAGCTTTGGTTTGGTGCATTTTAACCCGGCTATTGATGCTTAAGGTTGTTGCGTTGCGGAAAATTCAACTCAATTCATGGCAATAATTTATTTTTTATTGATACACAGGAATGTTATGATTTTGAAATCGCTTTTGTTAATCTCACTTACGCTTGCACTCGCCAGTTGTGCGACAACAAAGCCCGACACGGTAAGCCTTGCCTCCAACACGCCGCAGACCACCAAAGGATCTGCAACCTCGCAAGCAAGTTATGATGTCGCCTTGCTGCACATCAAGACCTTGCGCGAGGGTAAGTTTAACCTCGATTTACAAGCCTATGAACGGGGGTTACTAGATGCCCTGAACGGAAAGGCTAATGATACAGTATTTAATAATAGCCAAAACGTACAAGCTGCTTGGCAAGCCTTGTCTACGCGGTAGGCAAAGCTTTTTTGGAGCAGAATAAAACCCGTAAAGGAGTGATAACACTTCCCAGTGGTGTGCAATATGAAGTGTTGCAACAAGGTAAAAGTCCACATAAACCAACGATAAACGATACTGTCGGCATCATCTATAAAATAACAGGGATAGACGGTTCGGTTAAAATTGACCACACGGTGAAAGAACATCAAAAAATGATCTTGTTGCCAATGCAGAAAATTACCAGCAAAGGTTGGCAGGAGGTGTTGCAACTCATGCCTTTGGAAAGTAATTGGCGGTTGTACATCCCAGGGGAACTTGCTTTTGGCGAAAAGGGCGCAAGCGATAAAGGCATCATGCCGAACGAAACCCTAGTGATTGATAATTTATTGCTGGATATTAAATTGAATCCTTAGTTGCAGCAAAAAATGCACTCTGCCAGCGGGTATCGCATGATTTTATTACTTTTTGCATGCGATGTGGCTGGATGGCGACCACCGGGTTGTGTCGCCATTTTGAAACAACAACCGGGGCTGCGGGGTCGAATCGGCGCTCCTCGATTTGGTGGCCGTAGCAAGGAGTACCCGGTTGGATTTACATAATCCAACCGGTATTTATCGCGGACAAAACTAATAAAACACCAACGCGTTAAACAACGTACAAAAACACCCTGACAAAATGAGGTAGTTGATATGCAAACATTAAAGCTTTCATACGAATCTGCCAGCATACGCACCCAAGCAAACAGGTTTAACAATCACCCTGCTAACAAAGCCGACAGTTTGCTTGACCTGTTCCCAAAGCCTCAATACTTCCAGGTGCATTTCCAGCACATCCATGAAACTAACCACCAGCTTCAGGAAGAACTGGCTCAACTCAAGGCTTCCGTGGCACAGGTAGATGAAAAACTTGACCGTTTGCTGGCACTGCTAAGCGGTAAGTGCGTAATGGGGCAATATTGTAGCGGTTGCACTGGATAAAAGTCTTATGGCAAGCCGCCTTTCGATCAGATCACCCCGATATGCCGTTAAACCTGCCCTCAATCACGGTCATCAAAGTCGATGAAGAAAACGACAATGATTACCATGTCTATGCTGTACCCAATACTGAGCCGCAATTCTGTCTGGAGTGTTTAGGCACGGCGTTTTACGGGCATGGCACGAAGCGCACCTGTACATGGACACACCCATCCATGGCTGCCGCGTAGGTGTTTTGCTAAAGCGAAAACGCTATAAATACCGGGGCTGTGGCAAGACCTTTTCCCAGGATTGCAGCGACATCAAGGATAACCACCGTGCCACCAATCTGCTGGTGGAATATGTTGAGAACAATGCCCTGGACAGTACATTCACCAGTGTTGCCGATACCCCAAGGGCACGAGTGAGATCGGGGTGACGGAAGGCACGGTCAGCAAGATTGTCGGCAGTTACATTGAAAAGCTGGAGGAAAAATACCAGTTTGAATCACCGGAGATACTGGGCATTGATGAAGTCCACCTCAACCGTAAAATGCGGCTGGTGTTCACCAATATTTACCCAAGGGTACAAGGGCGAAAACACTATAGTTGACCTGGATACAACTCAAGAATTTTTTAATTTTGGTGTCATAATTCCACACGGTGCTGAAAAATGATATTTTTAGATTTTCCACGCACTTTTACGAATACCCAAAAATTAAAAAGAGTTAACAAAAAAGAGATGGCTGTCCATGCAAGGTAAGGCAATACCGTCGTGGTAAAATTAATGGTGATAATAGAGAAACAGTAACCAAACTTACATAAGAAAATTTAAAATGAAAATTAGTACGCCTTATAACAGCATAGGTGGCGAGCAGGCTATCCTCACTTTGGTCGACCGATTTTATTTTTATATGGATAATCTGCCTGAAGCAAAAGGTCTACGGGCTATTCATCAGCCCAACCTTTCATCCGCCAAAGATAAGCTGTTTAAGTTTTTGTCTGGCTGGCTGGGTGGGCCCAATTTATTTATTGAAGAATTTGGCCATCCGATGCTACGTGCCCGCCATCTGCCATTTGTGATTGGCGAATCTGAGCGCGACCAGTGGCTGCTCTGCATGAATAAAGCAATAGCGGAATTGGCCATGGATTCACAACTGAAAGTCAATCTACGAAATGCTTTGCAGCAACTCGCCACACATATGATTAATCAGGTGTCGGATCAAGAATCTGGAAAGAAATGCTGAATAATAAGTTGAAAGCTTAAACCAAGAACGGCATTTTCATTTTTTATAAAACAATCATCACTGTGAATATGAATTCTAATGCTGTCCAAAATATTGCCCAACAAAGCTGTATTGCGGCAAGGCTGTTATCCTCAACCTCCGAGTCAATGCGGAATCTTGCGCTTTCCTTCATGGCTGACTCGCTGGAAAGGATAAAGCCCCAGGTTCTGGAAATTAATGCCCAGGAAGTTATGAAGGCTCAGCAGGATGGACAGTCGGATGCAATGGTCAAACGTTTGACCATTGACGATAACGTATTCAAATACATGATTTCGAGGCTAAGAAAGGTGGCTCAGTGCCCCGACCCGTTAAATCGCGTGCTGGAAGGCCATACCAATCCGGAGGGGCTCCAAGTCTTCAAGAAATCAGTGCCACTCGGTGTCATCGGTATCATTTATGAGTCGCGACCCAATGTTACAGCCGATGCCGCTGGTGTCTGTATAAAAAGTGGGAATGCCGTTATTCTGCGCGGCGGTTCGGAAGCGCTGCAAACCAACACTCTGCTGACGGATGCCATGATTGAAGGTGCTGTAAAAGCCGGTCTTCCACAACATGCAATACAGATCATCCGAACACCAGACCATGAAGCGGTTAGCGAATTGCTCAAAATGGATGAATATGTAGATGTTTTGATTCCCCGTGGTGGCAAAGGCTTGATCAAACGCATTGCCGAAGGTACCCGAATTCCAGTCATCAAACATTACGATGGTATATGTCATCTCTATATAGCCGCAGACGCAGATCCGGTTCAGGCTGTTGATATAGCGGTTAACTCGAAATGCCAAAGTATTCAGGTCTGTAATGCACTAGAAACATTGTTAGTCGATAAAAAATGCGCCGAGCAGATTCTGCCACGCCTAAAGGCAGCGTTTGATTTCAATAATATCGAGTTGCGTGGCTGTGAAGATACACAAAAGACATTACAAGGCATCTCCTCGGCAACAGAAGAGGATTGGCATACCGAATATCTGGCGCCGATTCTTTCGATCAAGATTGTTAACGGTATTGAAGAGGCCATTGAGCATATAAATAACTATGGGTCGGGGCATACCGATAGTATCGTTACACAAAGCCTTAACATGGCTCAAAAATTTGAACAGGAGGTTGATTCGGCATCAGTCATGATTAACGCTTCAACACGTTTGTCAGGTGGTGGCGATTATGGTTTAGGATCGGTAATAGGTATTAGCACGGACAAAATTCATGCACGCGGCCCGGTCGGGCCTAATGAGCTGACAACCTACAAATGGGTGGTCTATGGCAACGGTCATTTAAGACGTTAAACGAACGTTTACCGAGTTTGATAAGGTGCCGTATCCAAACTTAACGAGAGGGTAACTCTTGAGTTGTGCAAACGTAGTTTTTTCAGGCAGTGGCGTGTGCTAGATTCGGCTTATTTACATGCTTGAAAAATTTAAAGTTAGGATAAGCGCGTTCGTGGTCAATTCTCTTCATGAAATATAACTTTCTTTAAAAACAAAAAAGTTAGCTCACATACCCTTTTTGTCTTCGTAAATCGTTGTGAGCAAGCCATTCCTTACTAATTCATAAGCAAGTTGCTGTTTTAACGTTAACACCTTAGCTGCTTTGTCTTCAGATATGGAGCCTAATGATTATATTCCTTTATAATTCCGGCCTAGCTTTGGTAAATTATAAAACGTATGGATAATCAACAAAACTCATCAATTGAAAGCAAAAATCAGAAAGCATCAAAAATTTTTGAGCGCTTACTCCCAATTGTAGATGGGCTTGCCGATAAAATTCGCTTTATTTTTATTTTGGGTTTGTTAGTCACACTATGGTTGGTTGCATGGTGTTTTTGGCTTAAACATTTTACTTGGTGGATAGCGACTATTGCGGGCATATCGGCATTAATTCCTTCATTGATTTTAGCGAGATTTTGGTGGGCTTTGGAAGAGCTGAAAAACTTACCCGACATCGCCGGACAAATGGCAGGCGATGCTAAAACCAACCTTCAATCCTCAGTACAAAATCTTCGTGCAGGTAAAGTGCCTAAGTTGGGTTTGTTAAGCGCGGGGAAAAGCCTGTGGTCGGTCGGCTCAATGGTCGTAGAATTACGCGAATTGGCTGGTTCTTACCTTAGCATTGCCACTTTGGCGAATCCGTTTATGTTGGTGTTGGGGGTAATTTCAGTATTTGCGATACTTGGATTATTTATAATTGGAGTGGTATTGGTGTTTTTTGCGTTTTAACGGCCAATCGTCGCTTATAATTTAGCTAGTTTCCGTTTCTTGTTGTTAAACTTTTATGCAAATCATTGCTATTTATCCTGGTACTTTCGACCCTATAACCAAAGGTCATGTTGATATTGCTGCTAGGGCATCGCGATTTTTTCATAAAGTGATTGTGGCTGTTGCCGTAAATGCCGGAAAGGCTCCATTGTTTTCTCTGGAAGAGCGGGTAAGTTTGGCAACCCAATCAACTGCGAATTATGCCAATGTGGAAGTGATTGGCTTTAATAACTTATTGGTCGATTGTGCACGACAATACGGTGCAACCGTTATTTTACGAGGCTTACGTGCAGTTTCTGATTTTGAGTACGAATTCCAAATGGCGGGAATGAACCGTAACTTGGCACCGGAGCTCGAAACCATGTTTTTAACCCCACCAGAACAATTCACTTTTATATCTTCCAGTGTAATTAAATCCATTGCCCAATTTAATGGCGATATTTCCGCCTTCGTACCGGATGTTGTCCGTCGCGAATTGCAGCGTAAATTTAAGTCTTGATTCAACCCGTAACGGAATAAGTATGTCGTTAATTATTTATGATGAATGTATCAATTGCGATGTGTGCGAGCCGGAATGCCCGAATGGCGCGATCTCGCAAGGCGAAGATATTTATGTGATCAACCCGGCGCTTTGTACTGAATGTATAGGGCATTATGATTTGCCGCAGTGCGTGGAAGTTTGTCCGGTCGAGTGTATTACTAAAGATCCGGATAATGTGGAAAATCAGGAAACTTTATATCAAAAATATATAAAGTTAACCCAAAAAGCCTATTGAAAAGTTAACCCAACGCGTATTCATTCTCAAGTACGTTAAGTAATCGCAATAAAACGGATAAATTTTATGGATAATTCCATTTACGATTTCAAAGTTAACCTATTGAATGGAAAAGAAACTTCGTTACAAAACTATCAGACCAAAGTCCTGCTAGTTGTAAATACAGCCAGTCAATGCGGATTTACTCCCCAATATTGCGTATTCTGAATAATTTGAACACTGATTCTGGTCGAACTTGAACACCTAAAATCGAACGCATCGGTGAAGTTTAATTTTTACTCCAAGTGTTCAACTTGGGTCAAGGAATTCATTTTTTTCCGCATGGATTCTCCTTTTAAATTTATCCGGTGGGCATTGTGCATTAAGCGATCCAGGATGGCATCGGCCAAGGTATTGTCGCCAATGGACTGATACCATTGTTCGGTCGGCAATTGGCTGGTCACGAGGGTTGCTGTTTTCCCATAGCGATCATCCATCATTTCCATTAAATCATGGCGGGCAGCAGCGCTTAAAGGTTCTAAGCCCCAGTCATCGAGGATTAGCAAATCAAAGCCGGCGATGCTTTTTAATAGTTTAAGGTAGGTGCCGTCAGCCTTGGCTTGGGTCAGGGCGAGTGTCAGTCTGGAGACGCGATAATATTTTGTGCTATAGCCTTTGAGGCAGGCCTGATGGCCGAGCGCACAGGCAATATAGGTTTTCCCGCTGCCGCAGGGGCCGGTCAACAACAGATTCTGGGCTTTGTTGATCCAGTCGCATTGCAGAAGTGAAGCCATCTGCGCTTGCTTTAAACCGCGGGCATTCTGATAATCAATGTCCTTGGGGTAAGCGTTGAGTTTAAACTGGGCAAGGTGCAGTAACCGGTCTTGTTTGCGTTGCTGGCGTTCCTGGTCTTCATGGTCAATCAATAATTGCAAGCGCTCGGTAAAAGCCAGCCCCTCATAGGTGCCGGGCTGTTCCCGTTGGCTTTGTAGTTCGGCTGCCATGCCGCTGAGTTTAAGTTGGCGTAATTGGTTGAGCAGGGATTCAATCATGGCTGTCCTCGGTATTGTTTTTTTTAATGAGTGCTCAGTGAAAACTGGCCGCACCCCGGATGTTTTCATGGTCTTGCGGCAACAAGGCGGTTTGTACCGGTACGGATTCCGGTAATTGATCCAGGTTGCTTTGCAAAATAGCCTTCACGTTTTTCAATTTGAACAACGCCTTTTGGTTGGCGATGGCACAGGCTCGGTTTAAGCGTTCAGCCGGATAAGTACGGCTCAGGTTCAATAAGCCAAGACAGACCCGGTAAGCTTGTTCAGGATGCGGTTTGCGCTGTAATTGTGTTTTGACCCAGGCGAGCACATCCGGGCCAATCGACTGCGCCCAGTTCAACAACCGTCCGGGCGTCCATTGCTGGTGTTTGGCATGCCGTTCCGGCATGTGTGCTGCCTGAGTGGATGCGCCGGGATGAAACCGACGGACATGGCTGGCAATGCGTTTGCCGTGGAGGTACACGTCCAACACTTTATCGCCGACATAAAGCTCAATCTGCTCACCGACACAATAATGCGGCACCGAGTAAAGATGCAGGTCATAGCTGATGTGATAATCAATATTGACCCGTGCTTTTTTGATGGCGACAAACTGGTAAGCATGGGGCGGCAATGTCAATAACGCAGGCTGATCGAGGGTTTCAAACCATTGCCGACGATTTCCAGGCCATTGTTTAAACGGCTTTAGGTTTAACTCCACCACGAAAATACGGAGGCATTGGTTCAGCTCAGCCAATGAGAAGAAGGTTTGGTGCCGCAATTTAGCCAGAATCCAGCGTTCCACAATCTGGACTCCCACTTCGACCTTAGCTTTGTCCTTCGGTTTATAAGGCCGGGCCGGTACCACGGCGACCTGATAATGGGCCGCCAGTTGCTGGTAGCTGGGATTCAATTCCGGATCGTAACGGCAGCTTTTATTGACACCACTTTTAAGATTATCCGGCACCAGCAGCTTGGGTGTACCACCGAAAAACCCAAAGGCACGAACATGGCTGCCCAACCAATCCGGCAAGCTTTGGGTCCAGGTCGCTTCGGCATAGGTATAATTGGAGGCGCCTAAGACCGCCACAAAGATTTGCGCCTGGCGGATTTCTCCGCTGGCCGCGCAAACGATGGGGATCGTTTGGCCAGCATAATCAAGAAACAGCTTTTCCCCGGCGTGATGGGTTTGGCGCATGGAACGCTGTTGCTTGCCTCGCCAGTCCTCGTAGCGGGCACAAAACTGCGAATAACTATAACAGCGGTTCGGAAACTGCTGGGTATATTCCTCCCACAGCAATTGCTTGGTGACACCCTTTTTCTTGAGCTCCTGATGTAGCTCAACCCAGTCTGGCTCCTGATGCCGACGGGCGGGTCTGGCATCAGCGCGGGGATAAAACGTCAGGGCTAAGGCCTGGTCATCCAAATCGTCCGGCAGCGGCCAAGACAATTGGAATTGTTCGGCCCGCTTTAAAATCTGCTGGATACTGCCGACACTAATTTTAGTGCTTGCGCTGATTTTCCGGATACTTAATCCGGCACTGAGACTGAGTCTAAGGACTTCTCTTAATTGACGCATCGTAATTCTCTTGGCTGACATTTCCTTTCCGTAAATAGCGGAAAAGGTAGTCCGGTTTAAGAAACAATGCGTTAGATTTAATTCTGGATAGCTTAAACACCGATTCTGGCAAGCTGAACACCCATTCCGGAAATACCGGAAAAGTGTTCACCTTCAAACCAGAATCACTGTTCAGATTCATTCAGAATCGGTGTTCAAATTAAATCAAAATGGCTGTTCAGATTGAGCCAGAATATGCACCAATATGCCGAGCTGGAAGCGTTGTATCAAAAATATAAGGGGCAAGGCTTAGAAATTTTAGCGTTTCCGTGCAACCAATTTGGTGCGCAAGAGCCAGGCAATGCGACTGAGATCGGCGGATTTTGTGAAACCAATTACCACCTCAGTTTTCCGTTATTTGCGAAAATTGAAGTCAACGGGGATAAAGCGCACCCGCTTTATAAGTTTTTAAAGTCTCGTGCGAAAGGTGTTTTAGGTACACAGGCTATAAAATGGAATTTCACTAAGTTTCTGGTTAATCGACAAGGAGAAGTGATTGCGCGTTTTGCCCCAATAAAAAAGCCAAAAGATTTAGCGCCCATAATTGAGCGCTGGCTTAAGGATAAGTAACCGCTATTATTTTAAAAAACCGTAATAACCATAACAAAGCCCCGTAGCATCCAAAATTATTTTTGCTAAGTATGATTTGTCGTTAGTTCTATATCTTGCTAATTCGTCACAATTCTGTCAAAAAAAAGCCACTTTTTGTTTAGATAGACAAAAATCGTCACATCTTGTTGTTTTTTGTTAACCTAGATTATAGTCCCTAATGGATACCTTTAGGTATCACAGCAATTCAAGTAATTGATATTTAATATAAATTAAAAAACATTATGTATTTTAAAAAGTTGGCATTGTTAATGCTTTATGTAAGACAATCATGTAAAGCAGAATTACTTTCATGTTTAGTCTCCTCGTAGAAACCCTTGCTTCATTGTCGAAGCAACGCGCATTATCTTTCTCCCTCGTTAAGATAATGCGCTTTTTTTATTGCTGCTTACGTCTCTATAACTTCGAAGCGATTTTCATAAATCGACTGGTTAGTAATTTTCCAATTCCCAGACACCTAACCTGATTGCCCTTCAGAAAATACGGAATATTACGGCAAAATATTTTTGCCAAAATACATTAAAATCATATTTTTATATCCCCACCATAGGAAGGATTACCCTTTTGCACAAAAGTTTTTAGCTGATTTTAAAAGCCATCTTTGGTGTTTAAACTGGCAATCAAGAATCTATTTTCCTCCGATAAATGAACATCTAAAACCAGCCGTAACAAGTCATTTATAGTTTTCAACGACTGACTTTTAGATAATAAAAGTGATTTACACGATTTTTACCTTTTAGCCTATTCCAATTTCAATTGTGAAGTTATGGTCGAGTCAGTGATCTTATCATCGCCTGCCAAAAGAAATGCTTTTGATAGAATTATAGACAGTCCAGAATCACCTTCAAAAGGTAAAAAGATTTGCTCCGTTGAAATTGTCTTATGTTGGTTTGGCACAATACACAAATATTGGTCGTTTGGTTCCATTAAGATGTTAGTGCTGCCAATATGGATTTTGTAGGTTCTTAGTTTACCCTTGACCACGACGAACTTGTCCTTAATTTCGGTAACGTCTTTGATTTTTAGCCGAGGTATCAACCGTTCCAAAATAGCTTTACGGGTTTTGGCCAATTCCGATAAGTCACCAAAAGAATAAGATTGCCAATAAGTCTGATAGGCAGGAAGGCCGCCGTTGTCACGCCAGTTAGGATCATTGCCGACACTTGCTACGCCGACAAATAAATCCACATCCCGCATGACTTCTGAAAAGACAACGATAGGAATGTCGACTAAATCGAGTACGTCATCAGATTCCAGTCCCAAAAAGCGGACTTGGTCGGTAGAGACGTAATTCCATATGCCGGTTTCATTATAAGCGTTGTCGGCTATAACACTTTGTACCCAAAATTGTGCATAGATGCCATGCGACTTCAGGACAAGTTCAGCAATACCCACATCGCCACCATCCCATGCCCCCAACAATGAATAAGTCCAGCCGCGGCCTTTAGCAAGTGAACTAAACTGGTGTTGTTTTAAGATATGCGCCGCCATGCGGTTGCTATAACTTTTGGTGTTAATTTCAGCATCCGTGAGTAAATAAACTTCCCGATAAGCTTGTTTGATGGGTTGCTGGATAAGTTTGTCGAGTAAAAAATCCCGCCAAAGGAGCGTGTTTCCAGCGGATGATGCCGCAGGATGCCACAACGATACCTCGCTGTGATCTGGCACAATTACCGTTTGATTGTGGTTATTTTTCCAGTCGCCATCTAAATAGATAGCTGTAATGGTTTGGTTACTGTTTGTGAAATTCCAGATAAGTTTTTGGCTTAAAAAGCTAAGTAAAGGATGTTCCAGGTAATATTTGTGAAAATGCTCCCATGACATGGTTCGATTCATCCTGAACATCCGGTCGATGCGGTCGCGTTGCGCAGTCAGGCTTTGTTCAATCGACTTAGCAGTAGCTTTTAATTGTTTAAACTCTTCTGCAAACGTTTCTTTTACGAATGTAGGCACAGATTTTTGTGGTGTGCCGTCGGGCTTGTACCACTGGGTTTCAGTTTTTCCTACGCCAATAATACGAATTTCAGCGGTGTAAGCATCCAACAACCAACACCTTTTGCCGTCAACTAAACCAAAATCCGGGACAGATAAGTCTTCAAGTTCGCTAACCGTCATGCCATTGTTCTTGGCAGCATCTAACAAATAGTTGGCAATAAGCTGTAAGGTCTTATTTTGTTTTATGCGCAATTGCAAACGGGACAGTTGCGCAATACCTGTAATTCCGGGTGATTGGTACAGGGCAAACAAACAGGCATTTCCTAAGGCATCGGAGGCGTGGCCTTTTTGCGGGATTTTTTGGAAGCAGCGGTCAGCAAGCGCACCAATAAGCGGAACCAGCTTGCCATCTGAAAGACTAACGCACATCCAGACAAAACATTTAGCCATGTCGACATTGTTGGCACACAATACAAAATTACTGGCGCCGTATTGATAGGTAAATGGCGGGTCTTTACTATCGATAATAAATTGAAACCACTCGTTGACGACGCTGCTGAATGCGCTTTCACCCAGCTCTTCTATCAAGTTTTTGGTCGCATTCAAAAATTTAATTGTCGGTTTTGCGCCTGTCGTTTTTTTAGCTAAGGCCATTAGCTCCAGCCAGGGGCTTTTATCGGTTTGGAATAATTCAGCAAGTTGCTTATTGGCAAAATCTGCAAAATCATCTTCATAAAAGTAAATGGCCTCTACTTGATAATCTTGCGGGTTATGTTGCGAAAGCAACTTATCAATCTTAGTGGTTATGCGCTTTTTTTGTTTTTCGTGATAGCCGATTTTATGGCTATTGAGAATATCGCTAATGCGCTTTAAGGTAGCGGCCAACTGATCGGAAATAACCTGGTCTTTACGTTGTTTTAGAAGTTGTCCGAGCATGTCATCGACTGGCCAGATGTAAGCAAACAAATAATCTTCGGTGTAAGGCTTGGTGTTAAGAATGAAGCAATCGACAAGTTGCACAAAATCATCATTGGAAAGCAAAATTTTGTTCGCCAGCATACGTACGATTATAGTATGCAGACTTTGGCCTTCCCCTGAATACATCGCCCCTGGTGGATTTTGAGCGCACCTGATTTGATGAAGTGCGGACACCATTTTGATCAGCAGCTGAATCTTTTGCTCGTCGGGAAAAGAGGTTATTTCCTTATAAATATCTTCAGTTGATTCGATAGTAATACGTTTAACAATGGAATCTAAATGGTCAGCATTTGATTTACCAGATATCAGTGAAGTAACTTTCCCCAATATTCCCATGCTAGCCACCCACTAAAGGTGTCAGTTTAACAAAACTGATAGTTGTTGTTTTCGCTACGATAATTTCGTCGTCAAGGTGTTCAAATTGCTTATTATCCACCAGGATAAAAAAGCCGTTCTTTTCAAAGGCTGCCAACGCAACTGCAATTTGTTTATCGACATCAATGGATTGGCGGGTTTTCAATTGTGCGCCATTTAGGAGCTTTTCGGTGTGACTGGGTTCAACCAGACTAGTAAAAAAGCCGGTGCGCTTTTTGTTGTAGTTCTCCACTTCCAAAGCTACCCGTCGCGCAATTACCTCACGAACGGTAACCAGTTCGGTATTGAAAATCAGCTGCATTACCTCTGAAATTTCCCCAGTAATTTTTTCATCAACTATAGCGATGGACATGGTAATTTCCTTGAAAATTTTGACAAAGTTTATCAAATGGACTTTTCGAAGACAATTTAGGTGTTTTGGCAGTGTTGGAGTGGAAAGCATTAAATCACATAGTGTTTTTGGATGGCTTCTTAGGCGTTTATTTTGTACAAAGGCCGACAGTCTCTGGTGGGTCGGCAACACCATTTCGATATTTGAGCGAATCTATGATCCTGACAGACTGCTTTCATTCCAAACCACTATAAACTGGTGTGCATTGAAACGCACGGGATGTGCAAAACAAAGCTCCACATGTATTCGCACTTTATTATTTGCGATCAAAAGGTAATTTTGCAGTTTTTACAGTTTGCCATAACGATGGCAGGGTGAGTGGAATTTGATTACGGATTGCCGCGCTAACTGCTAATTTTTCAAGTGGAGCAGGGTTTCGTGGGCTTCTATTTTAGATATTGATATGCCCATTAATTTACAGAGGACAAAAATCGTCACATCCGGATGTTTTTTGCTAGTAGCTGTTGAATGGCTTAAAAATTATTACAAGCTTACAAAGCATATAACTTACTGAAAAATAAATAAAATAAAAAAATTATACATTATAAAAAAGTTGGCATTATTAATGCTTTATGTAAGGCAATCATGTAAAGCAGAATTACTTTCATGTTTAGTCTCCTCGTAGAAACCCTTGCTTCATTGTCGAAGCAACGCGCATTATCTTTCTCCCTCGTTAAGATAATGCGCTTTTTTTTGTCATTTTTTCGGCATTTAACTTAGCGCGTCCAGTAACCGCTGATAAATTCCCCCGAAGCTACCGTTACTCATCAAGACAAAGTGTCCACCATAACGCGCTTCCAGCTTGAGTTTATCGATGATTTCATCCAATGTCTGGCAAATTTCGATATTTTGGGCGTATTTTTTTAGACCGCTTAAATCCCAGTCCAGGTTTTCCGGCTGGAACAGAATAGCCTTATCGGCATCGTGTAAGGACAGCGCCAAACTTTCGGTATGAACGCCTAGCCGCATGGTGTTCGAACGCGGCTCTACAATGGCAATGATGCGCTCACTGCCGACTTGTTTCCGCAAACCATCAAGCGTGGTTTCAATAGCGGTCGGGTGATGGGCAAAGTCGTCGTATAATGTCACACCATTAATTTTGGCGATCACTTCCATACGGCGCTTGACGTTTTTAAACGCAGCTAACGCTTCAATTGCCGCGCTTGGTAATATGCCGACATGCCTAGCGGCAACAATGGCAGACATCGCATTGTAGACATTATGGTCACCGGTTAAGTCCCACTCCACGCAACCTTGTTCTTCACCTTCAAAGCACACCTTAAACTGGCTACCATCGGGTTTCACAAGCTCAGCATTCCATTGCGCATTACCATTTATTGAAGTCCGCGAAACAGGTGTCCAAAACCCCATTGACAATACATCATCAATATTTTCTTCACAGGCTGGGCTGATAATTAAGCCTTCGCCGGGCACCGTCCTTACCAGATGATGGAACTGCTTTTTGATAGCATCCAGGTCTGGGAAGATGTCGGCGTGGTCGTATTCCAGGTTATTCAAGATTGCCGTACGCGGCCGATAATGGACAAATTTTGACCGTTTGTCGAAAAATGCCGAATCGTATTCGTCGGCTTCGATCACAAAAAAATCTGATTCGCCCAAACGGGCAGAAATACCGAAATTCATCGGAATGCCGCCGATTAAAAAGCCCGGTTTAAAACCTTGATGTTCCAGTATCCAGGTTAACATGCTGGTGGTCGTGGTTTTACCGTGCGTTCCTGCTACACCTAATACCCACTTGTTTTGTAAGACGTGTTCGGATAGCCATTGTGGGCCAGAAATGTAGCGGATGCCTTGATTAAGTACAGCTTCGACTTCAGGATTACCGCGCGACATCGCATTACCGATAATGACCAAATCGGGTTTAATGGCTAAATTTTCCGCCTTATAGCCTTCCATCAAGCGGATGCCTTGTTCTTCCAATTGAGTGCTCATCGGCGGATAAACATTCTGGTCTGAACCAGAAACCTCATAGCCCAGTTCCCGGGCAATCAACGCCAATCCGCCCATAAAAGTCCCGCAAATACCTAGAATATGAATATGCAATGTTTTAGTCCTATCATTGGCTTTGAGTGAGTGAATTATTTTTTCAGCCGAATTCTGTTATAAAATACGACCTTATATATTATTATGCTGAATTATAACAAACAGCGAAAAAGCCGTATCATCAGATAATGACTGAAAAAAACAAAATATTAATTGAAGCCATGCCGCACTTTATTGAGGCGCAATCATCGCCCGATGAAGGCCGCTATGTCTTTGCTTACACTATTACTATCACCAATGTGGGCATGGTAGCCGCCAAACTATTAAACAGGCATTGGTTGATTACTGATTCCAACGGCAAAGTTCAGGAAGTCAGGGGCGAAGGCGTCATCGGCGAGCAGCCTTATTTAAAGCCAGGTGAATCCTTCCGTTATACCAGTGGTGCTATGCTAGAAACGCCAGTGGGTACCATGCAAGGCCAATACACCATGATTTCCGATGATGGCGTTAATTTTAATGCGCCTATCCCTAAGTTTACCTTGTCTATACCAAGGACGCTACACTAGCTAAATGGCCATTTATGCAATTGGCGATATTCAAGGTTGTTACGAGGATCTATTAAGGTTACTTGAAACCATCGCATTTAATGAACATAACGACCAGCTCTGGTTTGTTGGCGATTTGGTTAACCGAGGCCCAAAATCGCTGGAAACATTACGGTTTATTAAATCATTAGGTAATTCCGCTGTTACCGTTTTAGGTAATCATGATTTGCACTTGCTGGCAGCATCATGCTCACCGTCATCCGCGAATAAAAAAGAAGCCCTCAATCAAGTGTTAGTTGCCCCAGATCGGGACGAACTGATTGACTGGTTACGGCATCGCCCCTTATTTCATCATAACGAGCATTTTTGCATGGTACATGCCGGTATCTCACCGCAATGGGATTTTAACCAGGCTCAAAAAAAGGCTCATATTGTACAAACAGCCTTACAAGCCAAGGATTACAAAAATCTTTTGAAAGGCATGTACGGTGATAAACCGAATCTCTGGTCACCGCAATTAAGTGGCATGGCACGTTTGCGTTACATCATCAACTGTTTTACCCGGATGCGCTATTGCGACAAGGCTGGACGGCTGGACTTCAACTTTAATGGTCCACCCGGTTCCCAGCCAGAAACCTTAATGCCCTGGTTTACCGTACCCAACCGCAAAAAATTTGATAAGAAGATTGTCTTCGGTCATTGGTCCAGCCTGGGTTATCACGAAGGTGATGACTGTTATGCCATAGATACCGGTTGCCTTTGGGGCGGGCAGTTAACGGCGTTGAAGTTAGGGGAAATAGTGGAAAGGTTTAGTGTTGATTGCTTAGTATCTAAAACTAACTAAATATACAATATATCGCTACCTGAAATATTTCACTCATTCTTAAAAGGTAGCCGTTAGTCGATTCGCTCCATCGCTTTCTTGAAAGCATATACCGCCACGGCAAGGCAAATGAGTGCGCCCCCGCCAAATAGCCAACGGGAAAATCCTTCATTGGCGGCATGAGAAAGGAAAGGAATGCCGCCGCCAAATTGACTGGATTCGCCCTTAAGCGCCACCCAGCCGCCGGTGATGCCAAAAATTGAAAACATCAACGCACCCAGAAAATTATTTATACGTGGCTTGGCTTTCAGCATCATTGAAGCGCCAGCTAACCAGAATAAGCCTCCCATCATGCCTATCACCCACATCGGCGCATGGATTTTGGCGGGATCAACCGGGATCACGCCCAACGAAATGCCAATCGGAAAGGTGCCCATAGCTATGCATAGGATGACTACAAACATTGAGGATGATTGCGGTGTATTGAATTCTTTATCTTCTATTGGCATCGCATCAAAGCTCACCGACATCAGCGTAGTGGGGGTCGGAACAGAACAATGTTAGGACGGATGGTTATCTCCTACAACACAACGCCAAGATTAGCACTTCTTTTCCCACCGTAACCCACCAAACACACAGTAAATTATAAAGGCGTTAAGCAAAATTAATACTGGAAAGAGCCACAAGCTATTTGCATACATCCCTTGTAGCATAAAAAACCACGGCGAAATAAAAGGAATTAACAATATTCCTCCCTCACCAGAGTCCGTTGGGTTAGTGTGAGCGGAATACATCAGCCATCCCACTACACCTACCGCGAGTAACAAAAATATTGATGACATAATGAATCCAACTTTTGATTTCCTAAGCTTAATCATTAAAAGCCGCCTCACGTTACGGTAAGAACCGTAGGTTGGGTTGAATGAAATGAAACTCAACATTTATCAATATTTTATTCGTTGGATTTCGCTCTATCCAACCTAAGAGCTACAAGACTGTTGATATACCGAGCTGTCATGCAGGCAAACGACAGCCGTTGGTTTGACACTTTACGAGCAGCCTATGCAAACGCAACATTTCATTGACTAGTGGTGCCATTTCATATGACTCACCCAAGAGAACAAATCTTATGGGATACACATAAAACGCTTTGAATATATGGGTTGGAATCTCACGCTCACCTTCCATGTAATCAACGTATTCCGGTATAAATTTGCCAACGAAGTTTTGGGTTAGATATAAATCCAGCCGCTCATCAAAATGCTCAAGTCCATTCCGAAGGCCTCGCACTTTAAGAGGGTTCGTATTGTCAATTTCAAGGCCAGCCCTAAGGTGGCTCGCGCGTCTCTCATGTATCGCTTCTTTTCCAGGCTTAGATGGCCAGAAGTATCGTGAGATGGCTCCTGCCTGTTGAATGATATTTTGTAGGTGTCCAAAGAGCTGTGGTTTTTCCAGCTCTAATGCCTTTTCATCTTCGGTTTTAATTAACTTCATCCATTGGTCTACCACGTCGATTGAAGCTTTCGCTGCCCCTGTATGCCAGAGCAACATTTCGATGTAAAAGGCCTCAAATGGTGGAAAGATGTCCCACTTCTCGTCGTCGCTCATGGTTTTTTAGGGATGTAGGTTGAATGAAATTAAACCCAAGCCCGTAAGGCGCAATAACTGAAAGGCATTGCGCCGAATTACCGTTCGCGTCACGTTATTCAAATTCATATAAGCCTCCTTCATAACCACCCCACTCAAGGGGATAAACGCCTTGGCTGACCCAGTGATGGAAAGTTGAGTAAGGCCAATCTTTTACTTGCTTCGCCCATCCATGCTTGACCGGATTGTAGTGGATATAATCCAAATGTGCCCGATAATCGGTTTCATCTCTAATCAAATGCTCCCAGTATCGGCGTTGCCAAATCCCGCGTTCGCCACGTCTTACCCTAGTCGCAGATATCCGCTCCGTTTTGGGCAAAGATTTTGAAAACGCAACTTTGATCAACCGCAAGCGGGTGGCAAAATCGGCATCGTCAGGCGGAAGCTCGAGGATACAATGAAAATGCTCTGGCAACACCACCCAACCATGTATTTCAAACGGATGACGTGCCTTAACCACTTTGACAGCCTCTCGCAAAGGCTGAATGTGCCGCACTAATAAATTATTACCTTTCCGTTGCAAAAGGTTAACGGTAAAAAAATATATTCCGCCTTGATGCCAAACTCGTCGGTAATCCATTTTTTCTGCCGTTACCTCTCTGACAATTTAAATACGGCGCAATGCCCGTTGGTTATTGCGCCCTACCTTGCTAAAGAAATTAACCAACTCGCTAGATATGAGTTGGATTAACGTGTTAAATTATTATTTTATAATAATTTGTGAAAAATGTATCAAGTCACCGTTTTCAATGCTTTTCTTGAATTTTCTTATTTCAGATTTTAGAGATAACCATAAAAATATATCAACCTTAAATGCTAGATATAACATTATTTCCTCTACAATACCTTGAGCTGAAATTTGACTGACTTCAAGACTAGTTAGCATTTTTAAATACAGTTCTTTTTTTTCAAGAAATCTATCTAAATTTGCATTTTTTTGAAAACGGTATAATTTAACTGCCTTGTTAAGCCTGTAGGCAACTAATGGAAATTCTTCTGAAATTAGTGAAATCGCTTCATCAATTTTACCCTCAGTTTTAATGGATGAATCATATTGATTCTCAAATGCTTTCTTTCTTCCTCGATTCCATTCCTCTATAGAATCAGGAAAACTATTCTTATAGAATTCTTGCGACATCTTAATCTGTAACATCTCGAAATTGAGCTGGCACAATGTAGTTATTGCTCTCCGTACAGATCGGAGACGAGTTGTTCTTGAACGTAAAGCATTTGCAAATTCACTTAGACCCCAACCAAATGCAACACAAATAACGGGCAACAATTCTTTAAATTCCATTTAAATTTCTCCGCTGAATTTAAATCAAAATTACGACTCAATTTGTCGCTTAAAAATACTTTCGTATCTCGTAGGTTGAGTTACATGTAGCGAAACCCAACAATTGACAAACACACACGTTGGGTTTCATTTCATTCAAACTAACCTAAAATGTTAAAGTTTAAAAAAAATTTCTAAGTATAATCAAAAAACTCAGTGGTTTATCCTTTTTAGCCAACCAAAACTGTCCCGCGTTTTCCCCTGCGGCTTATACTCCGCCCCGCACCAGCCGTTATAATCCGAATACCGAATAACTTCGAATATCTTATCAAAATCAATCTCCCCCGTACCCGGCTGGCCGCGCCCCGGCACGTCGGCAAACTGGATGTGGCCGATTTTGTCGGCATGTCGGCTGATAAAGGCGGCGCAATCCTCGCCCATGCGGGTCATGTGGTAGATGTCATGCTGCATGTACAAATTGGGATGGCTGAGTTCCGCCAGTATCTCCAGCATCTGGGCACTGTTATGGATGATGAATCCCGGCATGTCATAAGTGTTGATCGCTTCAAAGACGGTTTTAACCCCTAACGGCGTAAGTGCATCTGCAGCCAGGCGCAGATTCTGTTTGAAAATGTCGAGGTACTCGCGCAGCGGGTCGGAAAATCCAGTTTCACGTCCTTCGACAAGCTCAGTACCCTCTGGGGCATAAAGACGAACGCTAATCAGGGATTTATTTTTATTCATACAGCGTCCGGGCAAGACGTTAACCGCTACCGGTTTGAGGATTTGGGCATACTCCACTGCTTGATTTAAAGCGACTTTGAACTGCTGTTTTTTCTCCGGCACACACGCCAAGCCCTCACCGCCTTGAAGCAAATCGTCAGCATCGACATTGAACAACACCAGTTTTAAATCACATTCCGCCAGTTTTTCGGCAATGGCTTCCGGGTTAAGGCTGTAAGGAAATTGAATTTCCACGGCATCAAAGCCGCACTGTTTAGCCGCCTGAAAGCGGTCGACCAAACCGACTTCGGTAAAGAGCATGCTGAGATTGGCACTGAATTTGAGCATGTTATTGGGTATAGAGCTTGATTAAGGTGGCAGGGTCGTGTTCCATATAGCCGTGAACCCCGTGCAACTGCATCAACTGCGCAGCAAGGCCAGACATTGGCACCGAATTGCCATGCTGTTTGGCGATATCCGCCGCCATATTCAGGTCTTTCAGCAGGGTTTTTACCTTCCATTTTATCGGCTCGAATTGTTCCCTTGCCATTTCGTTGCC
Organism: Methyloglobulus sp.; assembly: GCA_965247625.1. Classification (GTDB taxonomy): domain Bacteria; phylum Pseudomonadota; class Gammaproteobacteria; order Methylococcales; family Methylomonadaceae; genus Methyloglobulus. The sequence continues at coordinate 460,630 of CBDFHL010000003.1, forward strand.
GGTAATTTGCAGCGGTTTGGAATCAGCAAAGCCGCCCGCCAGCGCTTCCGGAATTTTTGTGGCGTCGACTCCAGCCTGTTTCGCCAGCGCCATCATTTCGGCAATCACCATGACATTGCAACTGACGATCATTTGGTTGCAGATTTTAGTGATCTGCCCGCTGCCGACTTCGCCCATGTGGGTTAATTGCTTATAAAGCGGTGCTAATACTTCCTGCGCGACGGCAATATCGGCTACATTGCCACCCGCCATAATCGCTAGATTACCCTGTTCCGCACCGGCCACGCCGCCCGATACCGGTGCATCTACCCAGCCCATGCCGCATTTTTCCTGTACCAACGCGGCGAGTTGCCGAGTGTTTTCGGGATGAATGCTGGATAAATCAATTATCAACTTACCAGGTGAGCCGTGGTTAGTAATGGCGTTGTTAACCACCGATTCGACCGCTTCGGTATCGGATAAACATAGCAGGATAACGTCGGTTTTTTTCATAACGTCTTCGATGGACTTGCAGGGAATCGCACCCGCCTTAACCACAGCATCGAGTTTATCCAAGCTGCGGTTCCACACGTGCGTTTTAAATCCGGCATTGAGCAAGCGCAATGTCATCGGCTTGCCCATCAGGCCGATGCCGATAAAACCAAGGGTGTATTTATTTTGCGGCATTGTTTTGTTAAATCGTCATAGAAAAGTCATATTAAAATGCGATAAACCATAGTCAGGTTAAGCCAACCATGCCTTGTCACGCCATTGCGTTATGTTACTATGAAATCAAACGCTGACCTCGCCCGATAGATACAATTTTTGAACTTACCAATGATTAATCAACTGCTTAAAATAAAGCCTTCGCGGCTACTGCTGCTGCCGATTTTTTTACAAATGAACGGTTGTGCGCATACGCCAGCTGCTAAACATTCGTTAAATGATATCGAACATATTATTGTTATCTATGCTGAAAACCGCAGTTTCGATAATCTTTACGGTTTATTTCCGGGTGCTGAAGGGATTAAACAAGCTAAGCCAGAACAGTACATCCAGGTTGACCATGACGGCAAGCCGTTTAAAGAACTGCCGCCAATTTGGCATTGGGAGAAAAACAAACCACCGTTATTTTCGCATCTGCCCAATAAACCGTTCCAGATTGATGGGCCGGCGCTAAATATGCCTTTATCGGTGCGCACAAGGGATTTGGTGCATCTTTTTTATCATAACCAAGAGCAGATTAACGGCGGGAAAAACAATAAATTTGCTGCTATTTCCGATGCTGGTGGGTTAGCCATGGGCTATTACGATGGTTCCACGTTACCGATGTGGCAATGGGCGCAGGATTATGTGCTCGCCGATAATTTTTTCATGGGTGCATTTGGTGGATCATTTCTTAACCATCAATGGCTGGTTTGCGCCTGTACGCCTTATGTGCCTGATGCCCCACAAGACCAGCGCATGGTTCTTGATGAACAAGGTTTATTGAAAAGAAAGCCGGAATCGCCAAAATCGGCAATGGACGGGTCGCCACTGTTTGTCGCAGGCGCTAAACCATATACACCTGACGGTTATGTAGTAACCCCCAAGCAACCACCGTATCAGCCGTCGAAAATCCCTCCTACGTTAGGGGGTGACCACCGTTATGCTGATCCAGCTGGACAGCCGTTACCACCTCAAACCACTAAAACCATTGGTGATACATTAAGTGCAAAAAACATTTCTTGGGCGTGGTATGCAGAAGGTTGGAACCAAGCCGTTGCAGATGGTAGCCAAGCGCCGAATATTACACGTAAGGTGATATATACCCCGCCAGGGACGATTAATTTTCAAACCCATCACCAACCGTTTAATTATTACGCCCGCTTTGCACCGGGTACTAAAGATAGGGCAACCCATTTGAAGGATGGCGAAGCTTTCGTAAAAGCAATAAAGCAAGGGGATTTGTCGCAAGTTTCGTTTTACAAACCGGTTGGTATCCACAACGAACACCCTGGTTATACCGATGTGTTAACCGGCGACCAGCACATTAACGAAATATTAAAACAGATTAAAGCAAGTCCGATCTGGCCGAATACCGTGGTAATTATCACTTACGATGAAAACGGCGGTTTTTGGGATCACGTACCGCCACCCAAAGGCGATCGCTGGGGACCCGGCACGCGCATACCGGCGATTATAGTTTCGCCCTTCGCCAAAAAGCATTTTATCGACCATACCAGCTACGATACGACCTCCATTATCAAATTTATTAACAAACGGTTCAGCTTGGAACCCTTGCCGGGGGTACGGGAAAATGCGGGAGATTTGACGGGTGCGTTTGATTTCAAATAATTTAGGAGGGTACCTTGATGCCCCGCTTATGTATCAGTAGCAACATTATTTAAGGCTTTTTAAAATATCAAAAAATTGCATTATAGTAGGCGATACCATTAATTTGAATACTGATTTCCACGTCCTCTTAAACGAGCAAATTTTTATATTTGTTAACCAATCATTTTTCATCAAGATTTATCAATTATTGTTCAATAAGATTGCCCTGATTCAATTCAACATTGGCGTTTTACTTGATAAGTAATTAATTCTAATTTATCCGAATAAATTTCAAGCATTTTGCGTTTGTCAATATTATAGTTATATTGGAATCTCATTTAAATCTATGATTTTTAATTGAAAAATTAAATTTAATGCAAAAAATATCTTCTAATGATTTCACTTCTCAGCAAGTATTTAGAACCAAAGCACAAATCCAGTTCAATTGCTGGCATATAAAAATAGAGAAGTTAAGGGATACGAAATATACCAACCATCAAGAATTCGATTCATTAGTCAAATGCTTAGAGGTGTCTCAAATTGTTTTCTGTGATGACCTTTTTGATTTGGCCTATCAAACGGAAGATCAATGGAATAATATCAAAGGGGATGTTGAAAAAAAATGGAATCGTTTAGCTGATGCCTTTACAACTTTTTTCAATAAATATAATTAAATACAGTATTGTCTATACCTTCATGGGCTACATTAAAGTAAAAACGTCATGAAGTTAAAAGGTTTTTTACTGGTGTAACTAAAATTATAGCTATTCAATTTCAGAATGGATGAGTGTAAACAATTAGAATTAGATGATTACATCATTAAAATTGATCAGGGGGTTTTTCATAAAAAAAGTGGTGTAATGTTGAAATTACACCCAAAGGAATTAGGCATATTTAGTTTACTGGTTCAATATGCTGGGCAGCTAGTAACAAAAGAACAAATCATTAACCAGATTTGGCATGGTGATCCAACTTCAGATGAAAGCCTATCTCGTTGTATATACTCTATAAAATCTTCTTTACGCCGAACGGATACGAAAGCTGAAACTTTAATTAAAGCAGACTATGGGCGTGGCTATCGCTTTATTGGTAATGTAATCTCTCCAAATAATCACTCTGACCACAATGGGAAAGAAAAAAATAAAATTGGCCTAACCAATATTGGTGAAATTGCATCAAAAGATATCCTAACTTGTTTGCCAGATACAACCGTTCTCGAAGCAACACGAATGCTGAGGGATAACAAAAAAAGCTCTGTCTTAATCTTACACAATCAATTTCCCCAAGGTATTTGGACAGAAGCAGACGCATTAAATTTGAATTTTGCTGATCCCGGTGTGCTAGAGATACCAATTTGCGAAATCATGCAAAGTCCAGTGTTTTCAATGCATGAAAATAAGCCTATTACAGAAGCAATAGAATTGATGCGGAGTAAACGCATTCGTCACTTAGTTGTAGTTGATGATCAAGGCAAAGCCTGTGGAGTGGTAACCCAAAGGAATATTATTTATAGCCAAGGTGCCGAGTCATTTATAGCAGTAAAAGATGTCAAATCTATTGCTTACCAGAATCCGCTAATAATTCAAAAAAACTTGCAAATAGCCGATTTAGTTTTACTGATGAAGGCGGAACATAGGGACATTCTGATAATAAAAATTGATCAGAAGCCAATGTATGCTTTCACTGAGAGGGATTTAGTTGAGATAATTGCAAAAGAACGCCTGAATGCCTTTCTTACAGAACTTGAAATAAAGCCCCTAGTTACCATCAGTCAAGATTTGTCTATTTTAATAGCTAGACAATTAATGGATATCAAGAATGTTAAACATCTTGCCGTACTGGATAACGATGGTACCTTTATCAAAATATTAAGCCATTCAGATATTCTTGCCAGCCTTGAGAATTCCTATACAAAGTTATTAGAAAATATCCAAGTAAATAACACTATCTCTGAAAAAGATAGCTTTACGCAATTATTGGCGAGCGCGGTTCATCAAACCGCTGGTATGATGATAATTACTGATAATCATGGTGATATAAAATATGTTAATGAGTCATTTGAGAAAATGACTGAATATACGTTGGATGAAATCAAAGGCAAAAACCCTCGGTTTTTAAGTTCCGGCATTATTCATAAATCGGTTTTTAAGCACATGTGGGAGACTCTAAACCTAGGAAAAACTTGGAAAGGGGAGTTATGTAATAAAAAAAAATCAGGTGTAAGATATTGGGTTTTATCATCCATTACACCCATAGTGAATTATAAAGGAGAGATCCATAATTTCATTGCTGTTGAAGAAGACATAACGGATAAAAAGGAAGTTGAAATTAGGTTACATGAAATAGAGAAGCGTTTCTATGAGATGGTTGATCATTCATTAATTATGATTTGGGAAGCCGATCAAAATGGTCAATTTAAATACTTTAACGTACCTTGGTTAAAATTTACGGGACGCAAACTCCAAGAAGAATTAGGTAATGGTTGGGCGAACCACTTACATCCTGATGATCTTCATCAATTTTTAGAAATATTTCAAAACTCTATTATTAGGCGTACTCCTTTTTGTCTAGATCACAGGATAAAAAACGCTAATGGAGATTATCTTTGGGTAATGAATTCTGGATCCCCCCACTTTAATGATGAGGGCGAATTTAAAGGGTTTAAAGGAGCATGTGTTGACGTTACAGAACGCAAAATTATAGGGAATTAGTGTCACCGCGTACGGTGGTTATGTGATTTGTAAGGCGCGGTTTAGCTGCGCAACTTTTCTGGGCTTAAAAAATCGGCGATATTACCGTGCGAATCAGCCACCCAAAGTGCAAACAAAACAAATAGCCTACAATATTTACGCTGCTAATCTGCCATTTTGGCCTACCCACAGTCTTTAAGATTTAGAACTGGTAACAATCGACAAAGATGATTTAAACCGCGATACTACCGCGTACTTCATCACTTATGTACACAGTATGCGAATTCGAACTCTTATCATCGGCATTTTATGGGGCTTATTGTGGTTTTGCTCTGTTAATGCGGATAACCTCAAGGTAGCTATCGCTTCCGCACATCCTTTGGCTACGAATGCCGGTTTTGAAATCATCGCCAAAGGCGGGAATGTGTTTGATGCGGCGGTGGCGTTAAGCGCGACGTTGGCGGTGGTTGAACCCGCCGGTTCCGGCTTAGGCGGCGGTGGTTATTGGTTGTTGCACAAGGATGAAAATAAAATGGATACTTTTATCGACGGCCGAGAAAAAGCACCATTGGCTGCCCACAAAGATATGTTCCTCGGTAGAAACGGTAAAGTTATTCCCAAACTATCACTGGATGGTGTGCTTGCTGCGGCGATTCCAGGTTTACCCGCAGGCTTGGCACATCTCGCTGAAAAATACGGCCGTTTGTCGTTAGCTGAAAGTTTAGCTCCGGCGATTCGTCATGCTGAGTTTGGATTTGCTATCGGTGAACGGCATCGAAGAATGTTGGCTTCCCGTAAGCAAGTATTTAGCAAAGATCATCACACGGCTTCGATTTTTTTAAAAAATGGCAACATACCTGAAGCGTTTTCGATACTCAAACAACCGGAACTGGCAGAAACCTTAAAGCAATTGGCTAAATCTGGGCGTGATGGGTTTTATAGCGGTAGAGTAGCTAAGCAATTAGTCTCCGGTGTTAAAAAAGCCGGAGGCATTTGGACTGAAAAAGACCTTGAAAACTATCAAGTCGTTGAGCGAAAACCGGTTGTTGGAAATTATCAAGGCATTACCATTACCAGTGCACCGCCGTCATCGTCGGGTGGAATTGTCTTGCTCGAAGTTTTAAATATTTTGTCTGGTTTTGATTTGCAAAACCCAGATACCGTTACAAATAAACATCTCATCGTTGAAGCCATGCGCCGGGCTTACCATGACCGTGCGCTGTATTTGGGCGATGCTGATTTTGTTGACATTCCGGTAAACCGCTTGCTTAGCCAGGATTACGCTGCCGGCCTTCGGAGTAGCCTAAGACTAGACAAAGCTTTACCCAGTGACTTTTTATCCGGAGATATGCCTGACTCGCCGCAAGGTACGCAGACTACGCATTTTTCGATTATCGACGAGGAAGGTAACCGGGTTGCCGCCACCCTTAGTATCAATATGCCGTTTGGTTCAGGTTTCGCTCCTGAAGGCACTGGCGTTTTGCTGAATGATGAGATGGATGATTTTGTTGGCCTACCTGGGGTAATGAACGGCTATGGCTTGGTAGGCGGCGTGGCAAATGCCATTGAGCCAGGTAAGCGTATGTTGTCCAGCATGACACCAACATTTCTGGAAAGCAAAGACCGTATCGCAGTATTAGGTACGCCCGGCGGTAGCCGCATTATTTCGATGGTCTTATTGGGTGTCTTGGATTTTGCTAAAGGTAATCATCCCGAATCGTGGGTAAGTCTTCCCCGCTTTCATCACCAGTACATGCCAGATGTTATCGAATACGAAAAAGCGGCGTTTACATTTGATGAAATCGCAAAATTAACCGCATTTGGCCATCGGATAAAAGAAACGAAACGCCAATATGGCGATATGCAGGCTGTGCAACTGGATAAAATTAGCCACGTGTTATCTGCCGCTAGTGACCCGCGTGGTGAAGGCAGGGCTTCGGTTAAGTGAGTTTTCTTGATATAAACCTGTGGTACGAAGATGTTGCTGATGCAGCAAGTGAATATCGTAAACAATGGCAATTGCTGAGTCAGAATGAAAAAGCTCGAGCCGATAGCCTAAAAAATGAATCAAGCCGAAATCGTTTTGTAGCTGTGCATGCCCGATTAAGGGAGATTTTGGGAAACCTCGTGAACGCTGTTCCTGTGCAATTGCGCATCGAAAAAACCAAATACGGCAAACCGTATTTAGCCGATTATCCTGATGTAATATTCAATCTATCGCACACGGCAAACAAGTTGGCGGTTGTAAGTGGATTTAACTGCGAATTAGGCGTTGATATTGAGCTTTGTAAACCGAGGGCTAACTTAGCTGGATTGGTTGAAAGATGCTTTGCGGAAGAGGAGTTGATCTATTGGAAACAATTGCCAGTAACGTTACAAACGCAGGAGTTTCATCGCTTCTGGACACGAAAAGAAGCATTTGTTAAGGCAGTAGGCCGTGGGATTGCATTGGGTTTAAAAGAATGCGTTATCAATCCACACAATTCTGGTGAATTGCTAAGTATACCAAATGGTTACGGAAAAGCCAATGCTTGGGTACTAGGAGATTTAGAGTTAGATATGCCTATTTATGGTGCATTGGCCGTATCTGCAAATCAAAGTGACGATTTAACCAAAATAAATTTGATTAAACTAAATCGCATTTAACCCCAACTTTGGGGAATAAGTTAAATCAATATAGTTAAGCTGCTGTTTCCTTTGGCCCTTGCACATCGGCAGGATCGCCTTCATAGGGCGTTGCATATTTACAGTCTTTTTGCGGACAAACTTTTTCTACTCCCCGGTTTTTGGTCTCTTTCACAACCAAAATAGGCCACTGGCATTCCGGGCAACTTTCTTTCACCGGTGCATTCCAGAGTGCGTAATTGCATTTGGGATAACCTGAACAGGAATAAAATACTTTGTTATTACGGGATTTGCGTTTAAGAATGCTACCCTTGTTGCACTGTGGGCATTCAACTTTGGTGTCCAAAGGTTTTTCTAAAGGTTCAATGTGTTTGCATTTTGGATAACCGCTACAGCCTATGAATTTACCGTAACGGCCAGATTTAATGACTAAAGGCGATTCGCAATCAGGGCAAACTCGACCTTCAATGGTTTCTGGTTCGACTGAAGCGGCGGCATCTTCGGTTAGGTTTCGGGTGTAAGAGCATTCAGGATATTTAGTACAACCAATAAAACGGCCATTCCGTCCTAAGCGTATAGATAATGGGTTGCTGCATAGTGGGCAAAGCTCATCTATGGCTTCCTGGGTAACATCTTTACGCTGCACCTGTTCTTCTTTTTCATGGATCAGATGGTTAAACGGCTGCCAAAACTTGCCCATCAACGGAATCCAATCCTGTTCGCCACGTGATACCGCGTCCAATTCATCTTCCAGGTTTGCGGTAAAGTCGTAATCTACGTACTTGGTAAAATGCTCGGTCAGGAATTTGTTAACAATTCGTCCAACATCGGTTGGATAGAAACGCTTGGTTTCCAATGTGACATATTCACGGTTCTGTAAGGTCGAAATAATCGTGGCATACGTAGAAGGACGGCCTATGCCATGTTCTTCCAAGGCTTTTACCAAGCTGGCTTCGCCATAACGCGGTGGTGGTTCAGTAAAGTGCTGTGCTGCAATGATATCATTTAGCTTAACCGGCCGCCCTTCCTCCATCGAGGGTAAAAAACTTTCCTTATCGTCGCTTTCTTTGGTGTCATCCTTACCTTCTAGGTATACCGCCATGAAACCCGGTTTGGCAATGCTGGAGCCTGTGGCCCGAAATACATGTTTTCCATCGTTACAAGTAAAATCAATGGCCACCAAATTTAGCACGGCATGAACCATCTGGCAGGCAATAGTCCGCTTCCAGATTAAATCATAAAGCTTGTATTGTTCTGCACTGAGATACTGTTTCAGTTGTTCCGGCAAGTGGCGTGGGTAAGTTGGTCTAATTGCTTCATGCGCTTCTTGGGCATTCTTTGCTTTGGTTTTAAATACCCTAAGTTCTTTAGGCACATTTTCTGCCCCGTAGGTTTCGGCAATCAATGCGCGGATTTCTTGCACAGCTTCTACAGATAGATTCACAGAATCTGTACGCATATAGGTGATTAAGCCCGCCGTTTCTCCACCAATGTCTATGCCTTCATACAATTGTTGTGCAACCATCATCGTGCGTTTGGTAGTAAAACCCAGTTTACGTGAGGCTTCCTGCTGCAAAGTTGATGTTATGAATGGTGCTGCCGGATTACGGTTTTGTTGTTTTTTCTCGATTTTGCTGACGATTAGCTGACCATCAGCCGCGCTTAACAGCGTTTGTTTGGCTTGTTCCGCCGTATCACCATCGGTAATGCTAAACTGGTTAAGTTTTTCGCCGTTAAGATAAGTAAGTTTGGCTTTAAATGTCTGCTCCTGAGCGATCAAGGCTGCATCAATCGTCCAGTATTCGCGGGTTTTGAAGGCTTCAATTTCCAGTTCGCGTTCAACTATCATCCGTAAAGCTGGGCTTTGCACACGTCCTGCGGATAATCCCCGCCGGATTTTTTTCCATAACAATGGCGAGAGCTTAAAGCCTACCAGATAATCTAATGCCCGCCGCGCTTGTTGGGCATTTATCAAATTGATGGAAAGCTGCTCGGGATTGGCAATTGCTTCAGTAACCGCTTTTTTAGTAATTTCATGAAAGACAACGCGATGTACCGGCTTGTCTTTAATCAGGTTTTTTTCTTTGAGCAGTTCGTATAAATGCCAGGAAATAGCTTCACCTTCGCGATCAGGGTCAGTTGCGAGATAAAGGGTATCGGCAGCTTTTAGTGCCTTGCTGATATTTTGGACATGCTTCTGGTTACGCTCAATAACCTCATATTTCATGGCAAAATTGTTGTCGGGATCGACCGCACCTTCTTTCGGTACCAAGTCACGGACGTGACCATAAGAAGCGAGCACATGAAAATCTTTGCCTAAGTATTTTTCAATGGTCTTAGCTTTGGCTGGGGATTCGACGATAACAAGGTTTTTGCTCATTCAACCGATACTACAAACGAAGTTATTAATTGAGGTAAGTGGGAACAAGGTCGTAGATCATATCTTCCATTCTGGAAAAAGCAATCTCTTCGTCAGGTTGGCTTAATAGCACTAATAAGACGATCCACTTAAGTTTTTCGATGGAAATTTCTTCATTTTCAAGCGCTAGGGCGCGGTCAATGACAATTTCACGGTTGGCAGGATTTAAAATGCCACACCGTTCCAAGAACATGATGAGGTCTCGGCATTCTAAATCGAGCTTTACTTTTTCTTCCGTACTAAAAATACGGAATGACGTGGCAATAGTCGGCATTACGGCGCGTTGAGAGCTAAGGGATTCAAGCCAGGCAAAGGCCTTACTAATCTCATTTTGGTCGAAACCTGCGGCAATTAGTTCGGTTCTGACATTGTCGCTGTCAGAAAAAATTTCAATTTCATCATCCATATAATGTTCGAACAAATACATCAGGACATCAAAAATGGTTTCTTTCATAATCTCTATGTTTATTTCAAACGGGTATAACTACCGCCAGCGTTTGCCTCAACAAAACCTTGCAGCTCCAAAATTAGCAACATTGAGGAAACATTTTCAACGGGTAAACCCGTTTCTTCAATAAGCTTATCTATGGATGTGGGGCTAAACATGAGGCGATTCAATAGTGTTTGTTGTTCCAGGTCAAGTGTTGTTTGCGATATTATTTTTGGATTATTGCTATCTTGTTGAAGATATTGGTTAAATTCTTCGAGAATATCTTGCGTTGTTTCGACCAGTTTGGCTCCTTCGCGAATCAGCGAGTTGCAGCCTCTCGCCAATGGATTATGAATAGAGCCTGGAATAGCGAATACTTCGCGGTTTTGTTCTAAGGCTAGTCGGGCGGTGATTAATGAACCGCTCTCTTTGGCCGCTTCCACTACTAATAGTCCTTGACAAAGTCCGCTGATGATACGGTTACGCCTAGGGAAATGATTAGCTTTAGCTAAGGTGCCAGGCGGAAATTCGGAAACCATCGCGCCAGTTGTGACAATTTGTAACGCTAAGTCAATATTCCGCGCCGGATAAACCCGATCTAAACCTGTACCTGCCACGGCAATGGTAAAGCTGCTAGCATTCAGGGCGCCCTGGTGACTGGCTGCATCAATACCTAAAGCTAAGCCGCTGGTAATTACAAAGCCGTTTTGGCTTAAATTAAATGCGAATGCTTTAGCTGTTTCAATACCTAAGTTTGATGGGTTACGACTGCCAACGATAGCGATTTGTGGCAAGGTTAACAGCTCAGGGTTGCCTCTGACAAACAAAATCGGTGGGGGATCGGCGATCTCTTTTAATAACGGTGGATAGCGGGATTCCGAAATTGTTATGGCGAAAGAATTTTTTTGTGCCAGCCACTTTAGATCATTGTCGATAATCGTCCAGTCGGGATTTTTGATTGCACTAGCGCTATTGCTTTTTAACCCCAGAGCAGTAAGGCTACTGTGGGATTCACCAAAAAGTTGTTCTGGTGTGTGGGTTTCAAGTAATTTGAGAAAAGTCCGACAACCAATTCCTGGCGTACGTAATAAGGCTAGCCAGTATTTCAGGTTATCGGTATTCTCCTCGGAAATATCAGTCAGGGTGTTTGCACCTTATCCAGGACATGAATAGCTTGCGAGGCTTTCATGACCAATGCGTAACTTACGCGTTCAAATGGACGGAAAACCATTAATGTGCCTGCAATTTCGTCGGGTAGCTTAACCATGTCGCTCCTGATGTGGCTTAGTGTATCAGGTGTAACTCGCCCACGCCGATAGATGTCGAGTTCATGCCCTGGTAATAACCCGTCTCGTGTACCTTTATCAATCACGACGACATAGTATTTCCCGATCTGGGTTACCCCATCCAATACCCCGATAATATTGCCTTTAATGCTCTCTTCAGGCGGTCTAGGGAAATAATTTAAGGTAAATTGCTCTTCGGATTTAGGCATTATGCGGTCACCCTGGATAATTTCGCCGTTTGACTTTTCGATGACGATTGTTGCAGGATCACCTTCCTGCTCTAATGTGCCATCTGCAATATACTTGGCTTCATAGCCCAGGATTTCACCAGTTTGCGGGCTTTTATAGGTTTCGCCTGCCCGATAAACGGTGTAAGTCATGCTTTGTGGCTCAATGATTGAGCGAACATAGATTTTGTCGCCTGTGGTAGCAATTAAATGTTCCCCGCCAAAGTCAAGAACATAAGGTGCTGTTTTTAATTCATTTACACCAACAACCTTCGGAGAGCTTAAGAATTTAGCGATGTTTTCTGAGGGGATAAGGCTAATGGCGTCTTTTGTACTGGTTTCCCGAATACATGGGGTAAGCTTGCCATGGTCTGGTGCCATAGCAAAACTGGTGCGCCCGCTGTGAATGTCTTCTTCGCTCAGGACACAATTATCACTAGTTGGTGCGTTTTGCGACGTGCTATAACTGCTCGCATCCTTTGAGAAGCTAAGTCTAGGCTTACCATTGACTATGGAAAAATAAAGTGTGTCGCCTGGATATATTAAGTGAGGGTTTTTAATTTGAGGGTTCCAACCCCATAACTCAGGCCATTGGGTGGGATGCGTTAAAAATTTGCCGGAAATATCCCAGAGGGTATCGCCTGCAACAACAGTGTACTGGTTTGGATGGCTCGGGTTGACGGCTATTTGGCCGGTTTCATAAGCCCACAGGGTTGTGGTAATAAAAAAAGAAACTATTAACCCTATAAGTGTTCGAAAAACCATAGTTATTTCCTGTGGTGTCTTTTTGAGTATTATGAATTCAAAGTCTAGATGAATTCATATAGAATTCCAGTATTACAAAATTATAGCGGAGAGTCAGTTGAGCATCCTAACTATTCTCGAATTCCCAGACGAGAGGCTACGTAAAAAGGCGGTTGAAGTAACTGCTGTTGACGGCACAGTCAAAAAACTGGTTGATGACATGTTGGAAACCATGTATCAAGCCAAAGGTGTTGGTTTGGCGGCAACCCAGGTCAACGTTCATCAGCGCGTTATCGTGATTGATGTTAGTGAAGAAAAGAATGTGCCATTGTGTTTGATAAATCCGGTAATTTTATCTAAAGATGGCGTAGAAGAGTCTGAGGAAGGTTGTTTATCCGTACCGGGTTTTTTCGAAAAAGTTAAGCGTGCAGAGCGGATAAAGGTGAAAGCGTTGGATAAGCAAGGCCAGACATTTGAACTTGAAGCCGAAGAGCTGCTTGCCGTGTGTATCCAACATGAAATGGATCACTTAGAAGGTAAATTATTCGTTGATTATATTTCTTCACTTAAGCGGCAACGCATCAAAAAGAAGCTGGAAAAAATTCACAGACTGGAACAAAGTTAATTATGCGGATAATTTTTGCGGGAACCCCTGAGTTTGCTGTTCCTAGCTTGTTTACTTTGTTAGCATCCGGCCATGATGTCTGTGCTGTTTATACCCAACCTGACAGGCCTGCCGGCAGAGGCCGTAAATTGCAGCCTAGCCCGGTTAAGGAGTTGGCGATAAGTAATGGTATTCGGGTTTTTCAGCCATTATCCCTAAAATCAGAAACTGAATTGCAGCAACTTGTTAATCTAAAGCCGGATCTGATGGTTGTTGTCGCATATGGAATGATCCTGCCACAGGCGGCACTGGATATACCTAGGCTAGGTTGTATTAACGTCCACGGATCACTATTGCCGCGATGGCGTGGGGCGGCTCCTATCCAGCGGGCTTTGATGGCAGGCGATGATAAAACCGGGGTCACTATAATGCGAATTATCCACAAATTAGATGCTGGTGATATGTTGCATAAGGAAGAATGTGCGATAACCGATCAGGATTGTTCTGGCGATTTGTACGACAAAATAGCTGACCTTGGTGCGTTGGGCTTGGCGAAAGTACTGGTGCAAATTGAATCAGGAACGGTCCACCCGGAAAAACAGGATGAAAATTTAGTAACCTATGCTGAAAAGCTGACCAAAACAGAGGCAATGTTGGATTGGTTACAACCTGCAACGCAGTTAGCAAGAATCGTAAGGGGATTGAATCCATGGCCAGTTGCGCAAACCGGTTATGATGGGAAAACGTTAAGGATTTGGCGGGCTGAAGCCGTAACCACCGAAACTAATTTTGTGCCAGGAACGGTAACATGCACATCTAAAACACTGGATGTGGCAACGAGTGATGGTGCGTTGCGCTTGCTCGAAGTCCAGTTGCCAGGCGGCAAGCGTTTACCAATTCAGGCCTTTTTAAATTCACATCAGGCAGATGGGGTAAAACTGGGTTGAATCTTAAAGCCAGTCCGATATCTACTGCATCATCGCCATGCATGGTTAAGCGGTATTCGATTTCTTCATTTAACCAATGTAAACTTAGATTGCTGTGGGTCATCCGCCCTCAATTAGCTACGGCTCATTATCATTTTGGGCAGGTTTGAGTATGAATACCCGGTGGCTTGCCGCGCGTATCCTCACTAAAGTATTTCAAGATGGCCAACCTCTTACCTCGGCTTTGGATAGTGCTTTAAAAACCGTTGAAGCTTCGCAAGATCGGGCATTTATCCAGGCGCTTTGCTACGGGGTATGCCGGTATTTCCATCGCTTGGATTTTATTCTTAACGCTTTAGTGGATAAACCAATTAAATCCGTGGAAGTCAAAGCACTGGTTCTAATCGGCCTTTATCAGCTTGGCTTTATGCGGGTAAAACCCTATGCCGCAGTTTCGGAAACTGTAAATGCAATAAACAAGCAAACAACTTGGGCAAAAGCTTTAGTTAACGGCGTACTAAGAAATTATCTACGCAATCAAGAAAAGTTATCGCAGCAGGCTGATACTAATAAATCAGCTTCATTTAGCCATCCTAATTGGCTGATTAAGCAGTTTGAGCTGGATTGGCCAGAACAGGCCCATGCCATTTTAAACAAGAACAACCAGCCACCGCCGATGACGTTGCGGGTAAACCAATGCAAAGTCTCCCGCGACAATTATCTACAATTTTTGGTAGAGAATGATATTACGGCAACAGCCATAACAGCTGCCACGCATGGAATCATGCTGGAAAAACCCACGGCCGTCGAGTTCTTGCCGAGGTTTGCTGAAGGTTGGGTTTCCGTCCAGGACGGTGCAGCACAATTAGCCGCTGCATTGCTTGATCTGCAAGCAGGGCAGCGCGTGTTGGATGTATGTGCCGCGCCTGGCGGAAAAACCGCGCATATTCTGGAACTGCAGTCAAATTTAGCAGAACTTGTCGCGGTTGATATAGATGAACATCGAATGCAACGGGTGCACGAAAATCTTAACAGACTAAAATTAACAGCAACGCTTGTTGTTGGTGATGCGCTTGCTCCCGAAAGCTGGTGGGATGGCAGGTTATTTAATCGAATTTTGTTGGATGCGCCTTGTTCGGCAACAGGTGTAATCCGCAGGCACCCAGATATCAAATTACTAAGGAAGCCTCAAGATATAGCGGTAATATCGGAATTGCAAAAAAAAATCCTCGATGCTACTTGGCCACTTTTAGCGCCGGGAGGCGTTATGCTGTATGCAACTTGTTCGGTATTAAAACAAGAAAACGAACACCAGATACACGGATTTTTAGCCCGACATAGCGATGCCCAAGAGTTGCCTATAACTCTAGGGATAGGGCGAATAGTTGAAAATGGTGGCATGCAAATTTTGACAGGTGAGTCGGCAATGGACGGCTTTTATTACGCACGGATAGCAAAAAAATAAGCAAATTATGAAAAATGTTAATATCTTAGTCCTGAGTACAAGTCGACGATTTTTCCTCATGATTTTGTTTGCCATGCTAACGACCAATGCTTACTCGGACAATTTTGGAGTGACTATAAAACGGGCTGAGACAGAGCTAGCTGGTGAAGAATACACGTTGGCTGCAGACATTGATTTCCTGTTGAGTGAAAAAGCTACCACAGCGCTTCGGAGCGGCGTGTCGTTGTTTTGGACTTACCAATTTAAGCTGCGTGAGCAACGGCCTTATTTTTGGAGTTCAACGCTGGTCGAAAAAAGTTTTCGATACCGGTTGCAGTATCATGCCCTACTAAATATTTATAGGGTAAGAAACGAAAGCAGTGGTGTGGTTGCCAATTTTTCTACCCTGCAAGGGGCGCTAGACCTATTATCGACTTTACGGGCTTTCCCTTTGGTGGAAAAAACCAGGGTCACTAAAGACGACGATTACAATGTAGAAATGAAAGTCAATTTTGAGCGCGACTTGCTCCCGCTACCCCTTAGGCCTATTGCTTACGTTAGCCCACAATGGTATTTGTCCACCGATTGGTACACATGGACATTAAAAAAATAAAACTACCGCTAGGCTTGTTTGTAGCCATTCTATTTGGTTTTATTCTCGTGTCGTTGCAATTGATGAGTTCAGCTACGCAAGAATCTTCAGAATTAAGTGGCATGTCAAAATGGCTTGTCCTGATCAATGTCATGGGTTCAGTTATTTTATTGGGTTTAGTTGGCGCGAATATTTACTCCTTAACTCGGCAATTAAAAAAACGCGAAGCTGGGTCGAAGCTGACCACAAGGATGGTCTCGTTGTTTGTTTTGTTGTCTTTGGCACCCGCTGCGATTGTGTTTTATTTTTCCATGCAATTCCTGCATCAACGGATTGATAGCTGGTTTAACATAGAAATAGACCGCGCAATGGAAGATGCCTTAGAGCTTAGCCAGGCATCGTTGGATCAACGGATGCGTTGGCATTTAAAACAAACCGAAATTTTGGCAGAAAATCTGGAGTATTTGTCAGAAGCCATGGCGCCGCTGGAAGTGGAAAACCTATTGATGCTGTCGGGTGCTTCAGAACTTACCTTGTTTTCCAAACGAGCCCGTATTATTGCATACAGTAGCCTTAATCCAGGCGATATCCTACCCAGTTTACCTGATGAACTTGCCTGGTTGGAGATTAGGCGGAACAATAATTACGTTGCGCTCGCACCATTGCAGGAAGACCAATTAATGATCAGGGTAATCGTTTCCATCAAAGGGCAAGAGCCACAATATTTACAGGCTTTATACCCTGTGCCGGTCAGGATTGCCGATCTTGCAGATTCGGTGGAATTTGCTTCTGTCCGCTTTAAGGAAATGAATTATTTGAGAAATTCATTAAAACTGAGTTTTTCATTAGCCTTGTCACTGGTTTTATTGATGAGCCTACTGGCGGCGATTTGGGTAGCATTTATCAGTATCCGTAATATTGTCGCACCGGTTAAAAGCTTGGTAAAAGGCACCCAAGCAGTAGCATCAGGGTTTTATGACCAGCAATTGCCAGTGACAGCCCAAGATGACCTGGGTTTTCTGGTGGAGTCGTTCAACTTTATGACACGGCGTATTGCTGGAGCACAAGGCGAAATCCGCCGTGCTGGTTTTGAGGTGGAAAATCAGCGTGCATATCTTGAAACAATCCTGGCAAATTTAACGGCAGGAGTTATAAGTTTTGATGCCGATTATAAAATTCGTACCGCCAACCAAGCGGCATACCGGATTTTTCATATCCATGTTAATCATTTTGTTGGTCAGACGCTGCTGGAACTTATTGAAACGTATATCGAGCTCGCCGAGCCCTTAAAAACAATACAGCGTTTATTAGAGCAAGCTGACGATATTTGGCAACAACGGATTGCTTTCCTGGGGCCAAATGGCCGGCAGGAGTTGCTTTGCCGGGGTACGCCGTTGTTTTCCCAAGAAGGTCAGCGGGTTGGGGCTGTAGTGGTTTTTGATGACGTGACTGATTTGATTCAGGCGCAACGGAGTGCGGCATGGGGCGAAGTCGCCAGACGGCTTGCGCACGAAATTAAAAATCCGCTGACCCCAATCCAGTTGTCAGCTGAACGGCTTCAGGTAAAACTGGCGACAAAATTGAATGAAACCGACGCTCAAATACTGCAAAAATCAACCAAAACCATTGTGCAGCAAGTTGAAGCCTTAAAAGAAATGGTTGACGATTTTTCCCAATATGCCAAACCTGCCAAAAAACAGGCGGCGGATATAGACTTGGCAGCATTAGTGCAGGAAGTGTTGGCTCTTTATCACAGTAAATCCGAAGTGAAATTTATAACAACCTTTGAAACTGAATCGTTACTAATCAAAGGCGATCCGGTCAGCATCCGTCAGGTTATGCATAATTTGCTAATTAATGCATTGGAAGCTATAGAAAGCCACGGTCAAATTGAGATTAGTCTGTCTCGGATGCAAAAAAACTATTCGGATTTTATCGAAATGGCTTTTTATGACAATGGTCCCGGTATTAAAGAGGAGCAAATCGAGCAAATTTTTGAGCCTTATGTTACAACTAAAGCCAAGGGGACAGGTTTAGGGTTGGCGATTGTAAAAAAAATCGTTGAAGAACACGGCGGCTCTATCTGGGTTGATACCCGTTACAAAGCAGGTGCAGGATTTATAATTCAATTACCTGCAGTTTAATGTTGGAATAAATTACTATGAATGAGCATCCTAGGTTATTAGTTGTTGATGATGAGCCGGAAATTCGCCGATTGGTGGGTGAAATTTTCGAGGATGAGGGTTATCAGGTGACAACCGCAGAAAATGCGGCGGAAGCGAAGGAATTAAAAGAAGCGGTAAACCCGCAGTTAATACTGCTAGATATTTGGATGCCCGATACTGATGGGATTACCTTATTAAAAGAGTGGGTTGCCGAAGACAAGATGCTTTGCCCGGTGGTTATGATGTCGGGTCACGGTTCGGTGGAGTCGGCTGTAGAGGCCACAAAACTGGGGGCTTATGATTTTCTGGAGAAGCCCTTGTCAATGGCGAAATTGCTGTTGATTGTTGCCCGGGCTTTAGAAGCGAGCAACTTACAAAGGGAAAATGCCGGCTTAAAACAGCAGTTAGTTACCGACATTGAGCCGATAGGCCGAAGTGCCACGGTGGCGCGTAGCAAAGATCAAATCAAGCGTTTAGCCCAGCACGATGCCAGAGTACTATTTATTGGCGAGGCTGGTGTCGGTAAAGAACTGTATGCCCGATATTTGCATAACAATAGTGCGCGTCGCGAAGGGCCGTTCATCGATGTTGCTGTAGGCAGTATCTCCCCAGAAAATGCAGCTGTTGAATTTTTCGGTAAAGAGAGTGGCGGAAGGGTATTTCCTGGCCTACTGGAAAGGGCGCACAGGGGCTCATTGTTCCTTAGTGAGATAGGCGGAATGGACCAGGAAACCCAGTTACGCTTGCTAAGCGCGTTGGCTTCCAGTTCGTTTTTGCGGGTGGGGGGTAGTGAGGCTGTACGGGTTGATGTCCGCGTATTGGCATCAACCCGTCTCGGGTTGGCGGAAGAAGTTAGGTCTGGCAGATTCCGTCAGGATTTGTATTACTTGCTAAACGAAGTTACCTTGGAAATTCCGCCGCTTAGAGAGCATAGTGAAGATATCCCAAGTTTGTTAAGCTTTTACGTGGATTATTTCATCTCCCACGATAAGTTGCCGTTTAGGAAATTTACCATGGCTGCGCAGAATTTTCTGCGAAATTACAGTTGGCGTGGTAATGTCAGGGAGTTAAAAAACTTGGTGCAACGCTTGATGATTTTGGGTATCGGCGAGGATATCGAGTTAGATGAGGTTAAGTCAGCTTTGGGTGCGGGTATTGGCGACTCTGTGGTAGCCATTTCGGTGCCTGATTTTTATAACTTGCCTTTAAAAGATGCCCGTGACCAGTTTGAAAAAGCTTACTTAGAATATCATTTCGAGCGTTCTGGTGGCAGTGTGGCGAAATTATCTGCAGCTGTCGGAATAGAGCGGACGCATCTATATCGAAAATTACATTCTTTGAACATTAAGCTATAAAAATAGCTGATAAAGAATAATGCGTCCCAATTATATAGGGCGTCAAACTGAGGTAAAATAAAGGCTTTTAGAGCAAGAAAATAATTTTTAAATTAAAATAAGCTTGAAAAAAACGCAAATATTAAGTAAAATCCCAGCTCTTTTTTGAGCCTTTAACTGCAAGTTAAAATAACGATGAAAACATTTAGTGCAAAACCCGCAGAAGTTAAGCGTGATTGGTACGTGATCGACGCGGAAGGAAAAACTTTAGGACGATTGGCTTCCGAAGTTGCTACCCGTCTACGTGGCAAACACAAACCAGAATATACACCGCATGTAGATACTGGCGATTACATTATCGTAGTTAATGTAGAAAAAATTGGCGTTACCGGCACTAAAGAAAAAAATAAATTATATCAACATCACACCGGCTACATTGGTAACCTTAAAACGGTTAGTTTGGGTAAATTAAGAAAAACTTTCCCTGACCGTATTCTTACCACAGCAGTTAAAGGTATGTTGCCCAATAACCCGTTAGGTCGGGCTATGTTCAAAAAGTTAAAAGTTTACGCAGGTCCTGAGCACGGTCATCAGGCTCAACAACCCAAAGTATTAGAATTATAAGTAGGAAATTCAAACCATGGCAACAGCTCAGTTTTACGGAACCGGTCGTCGCAAAAGCGCAATAGCACGAGTCTATGCAACTTCAGGCACGGGAAAAATAACAATCAACACCAAATCTATCGAAGATTATTTTGGTCGTAAAACTGATCAGATGGTTTCCCGTCAACCTTTGCAATGCGTAGACTTGGAAGACAAATTCGATATTAACGTATTTGTAAAAGGCGGCGGTCCTTCAGGACAAGCTGGTGCTATCCGTCACGGCTTAACCCGCGCTTTAATGGAATATGATGAAACATTACGGTTAGCTTTAAGAAAGGCTGGCTTCGTAACTCGTGACTCTCGCGTTGTTGAACGTAAGAAAGTTGGTTTACACAAAGCAAGAAAACGTCCTCAATACTCGAAACGTTAAGCGTCTTCAAATATGGGAAGAGGCGTGGCTTTTAAGCTGCGCCTTTTTTTTGCCTTTTAATTGCAAATCAAAATAAATCTACTGGATCTACATCCAAACTCCAGCGGACTTTTTTAGTTGATTTAAGGTTAATTATTTTCTTGGTAAATTCATCCAGTACTTGCTGTAGATCGCCACGCTTAATACTTTGGAATAACAATTGATATCGGTAGGCACCGGCACGTTTTTCCATGGGGGCGGGCACGGGCCCAAGAATTTGGACGGTCAGTGAATTTGTCAGCTTAAATAAGGCGACTGCATCATGCAAAAAGTCTTGCACTAAGTACGCTTGGTGAGCTTGTGCCCGAAGTAAGGCATGGTAGCTATACGGCGGCAAGCCAGCGGCTTGGCGTTCCATAAGAGCCGTTTGGGCAAATTGCCGATAACCGTCTCGGATTAAGGTATTTAACATGGGATGGTCAGGGCGGTGGGTTTGCAGAAGGACTTTACCTGGTTTATCGGCGCGTCCGGCACGACCTGAGACCTGGACAATTAGTTGCGCTAGCCTTTCTGCAGCCCGATAGTCAATGCCGAACAAGCCACTATCGACATCGACCATAGCGACCAATGTCACTTTGGGAAAGTGATGGCCTTTGGCAAGCATTTGGGTACCAAGAATAATGTCGGCTTCGCCTTGGTTAATTTGGTTAAGGTATTGCTCCAATCGGCCTTTGCGCTGCGTGGTATCGCGGTCAAGCCGAACCAAGCATTTATCGGGAAATAATTGCTGTAAGGTTTGCTCCACCCTTTCCGTGCCTAACCCTAGAGGTAGAAGTTCACCGTTATTGCAAGCTGGGCAAGTCGTTGGTATCCGCTGCTCTTTGCCACAATGATGACAGCGTAGGCGTTTTTCCTTATGATGAATAACCAGATTGGCATCGCATGACTGGCATCGTGCAACCCAACCGCAGCTATGGCAAATCAGAGTTGGCGCAAACCCTCGCCTATTAAGAAATAGTAAGGCTTGTTCTTCCCGTGCCAGGGTTTTGGTTATTTCGGTTACTAGCATTTCAGATAAACCGCTATGCAATTTTTTGTTGCGGATATCTATTAAATGTAACGTAGGTTCTGCAGCATTGCCTGCCCGTTCAGTTAAACATAAATGCTGATAACGGTGTTGTCTGACGTTGTACAAGCTTTCCAGCGACGGTGTTGCCGAACCCAGCATGACAGGTATGTCGTGAATTTTGCCGCGCATAACAGCGACATCTCGTGCGGAAAACCGAAAACCTTCCTGTTGTTTAAAGGAGGTGTCGTGTTCTTCGTCTAGGATAATAAGCCCTAAGTTTTGCATCGGGGTAAACAGAGCCGAGCGGGTACCGAGCAAAATGGCATTATTGCCTGTTTGCATAGACAGCCATGCATTGTGTCGCTGTTTGTCAGTTAAATTGGAGTGCATTAATGTGATGACACCGGGAAAACGTTGTTGGAAGCGTTCCTGTAATTGCGGGGTCAAGTTGATTTCTGGTACTAGCATTAAAATTTGTTGTCCGCGTTTCAGTACCGTGCGAATAAGTTGCATATAAACTTCAGTTTTGCCGCTGCCAGTAATACCCTCTAGCAAAAACACAGAAAAACTTCCTAAGGCTTGTTGAGCGGCTGTAACTGCATTTTGCTGCTGTAGAGTAAGTTGTAGCGGATTTTTTTCAGGGGAACTTTCTGATACATATGGCTTAAGCGGTTTAGAAGCTAATCCATAGGAATTTTGTAGTTTAAGCGAATCAGTAAAATTAATTAAGGATTTGACGGCTAATGCTTTAACAATAGGTCGCCAGTTTTTATTCCATTGATTTAGTTCGGTCTCGGTTAGGCTCTTAGAATCAAGCGCCTGGAGCTTAGCTAATAAATCTTGTTGCTGGGGCGAACGTCTTAAGTTTTCAATGGCGGTGTTAGTGCCGGATTCCGTTAAAATAAACGTGCGTACATTAGCTTCAGATATGGATCTGCCTTTCCGCAAGACGGCAGGGAAAGCCGCACTAATTACTTCGCCTAGTGGGTAATGATAATAACGGCTGGCCCAATGCAGCAGTTGAAGGTCTTGTTGCGATAAAAGTGGTTCTTCATCCAGAATCGCTAGTACGGGCTTAAGTTTTTCGGGGGCAACAGGCGAATTGGTATCGGTTTCGACCAGATAAGCTATTTTTGTGCCTACCCCAAAGGGGACTTCAATACGTATTCCAGGGCGTAAATTTTTAAAATCGCTATCATCGGTGGCACGATAGTCAAATAAACGCAGTAAAGGAACAGGAATTGCCACCCTCAGGATGATACAAGAGGATTTTGTCGTCAACTTAGCCGCCATGTTTTAATTAAAATTTACGTTGTGTCGCTAAGTCGTTCTTAGCTTTAGGTTAATCTGAGTTACCCACAATTTCTGTGGATAACTCTGTTGATAAGTACTTATGAGGGGCTGTTAGTAATGGTTTTTATTACAGTTTTGTTACATTGCCTAGAATTTAGGCTATTAAATTAATATCTAATTATCAGATAGTTATATAAATAACGGGCATGATAAAAGCAATTTTAAATTGTCCTTTACCAGTTTACTCGGTTTTGTGGATTACTAGATTGTCAACTGATAAATTCGTCGGTCCGTCATTCACTGAAAGTAACTTTGGGAACAGCTCTGCAAGTGCAGTCGGCTGTGGCTTAACAAATTTCAACGTCATCCGGTCGCTTTCGCCAATAGCCAAGTATTTGGCTTTGTACTTATCTTTAAGCTTTAAGGTTGGCGGCAAAGCCCACACGCCTTCTGGATAATCTTTTATGTCTTTGGGGTTAGCGTTAATTTCTGATTTGGCCAAAAACTCAAACCCGGCATTCCTTGCCAAAGCGATAACATAATCTTCGGCAACATAGCCGGATTTAGCCTGCGGATCTTGCGGCTTAATGGGCGCGGCGCGGTGTTCAACTATGCCCAAAATACCTCCGGGTTTTAAGGCTTTAAACATCGCTTTGAAAACCGCAGCAGCCTGGTTGTTTTTCATCCAGTTATGCACGTTGCGGAAGGTTAACACCCGGTCGGCAGACCCGTCAGGGGCTATCTGCAATTGATTGTCGGGTTGCAATACCGTGACTTCAACTTTGCCATACAATTTAGGGCTACTGTTAATTTTGGTCGAAAAGGTTTTTAACTTATCTTTATGGTAAGCCACTTGGTCGTCAGGGGAAAAATGGGCAGCATATAATTTACCTTTATCTTTAAGATAAGGTGCCAAAATCTCGGTATACCAGCCATCGCCCGGCCATATTTCGACCACTGTCATGTCCGGTTTGACATCAAAAAATTTTAAAGTGGCTTCGGGATGCCGGTATTGGTCACGGAGTTTGTTTTCGGTCGAACGGTGGTTACCGTTAATAATTTGGGCAAGCGAAGCAGTGTCATCAACAGCTAAGGCGGGGTATAAGTGAAAACTTAAGAATAAAGCGATGGCGAGTCTTTTCATAAAATTGAGTGTCTCGGATAGGTTTTTATAAGTAATAAAACAGATTTAATAGCGTATACATCAGTTTGTTTTTTCTTGATAATTCCAAAATTGTAATAAGCTTAGCACAGCTAAAGATAAGAAGGCGACCAATGTCCATGCGGGCATACTCATCCCGAAAAGCGTCCAGTCAACTTTCGCGCAATCGCCTGTACCACTTAACATGGCTTTAATGGTGGCTGACAGTGGAAAATTCTGCATAAGGTACTCTAGCCCAGGGCCGCATTCGGGCACTTCGTCCTTCGGGAGATGAATTAACCAGACGTGCCGCGCAGATACAGAGCCGCCAGCTAAAGCCACGACTGCACCAAGGATGGCATAACGCCGGGTTCCGTATAAGCTTGGGTTATGCAAAAAAGCGATCAGAAAACACAAGCCAGTCAGAAGGATTCCGATGCGTTGGGAGATACATAACGGGCAAGGCTCTAGCTTTTCAACAAACTGGAAGTAATACGCCATCCCTAAAAGACCAACGCAACCTATGAACCCTAATAAAAACCAGATTCGTGAATTAAAACGTATTGAAGCAATTAGATTTTCTATCATCGTCATCGTAGGTAGCCAGTGTCCGATTGTAAGTTACGATAATTAAGATTGTATAACGCGAGTAAAAATAAGTTTAGTTTTTTAGGGCAACACATGACCCGTATCAGGGGGGCGTGTCACTGATCTAGACACGAATTGTTGCCAATGGTTTATTTTAATCCGAGGGTAGTTGTAATTTCTGCATCACATCATCAGTCAAGCCATCGATTGGGCCGTCCAGAATAAACACCAGACGGTTGGTAGAGTCATCGCTCACACGCGCTGGCAGGTGAGTAGGCGGATACAAGATACCCACTGAGCCTTGAATGAGTATCGGGTGGTCGAATTCAGGGTCAAAGATAAGCCCTTTAACGCGCACCAAACGCTTGCCGTACTTAGCCATTACATTCTGCAAAATCGGTATCAATTGTGCCGAAGTGAGACGTTGTAAAAATTGCAAGGATACGCTGTTGAAGCCGTGATGGTTTTCGCCAACAATTTCTGTCGTCAAGCGGCGGATTTGTGGTGAAGCCGCAATTAAAGAGCCAAGTTTAACCTTACCATTAACAGCAATAACTTGATTTGCCGTTGGTGATAACTGGGTTAATTGCTTTTTCAACGAATCGATCTGATCCACATCGGCCAGGTCAGTGTGGGTGATGACGATAGTATCCGCCCAGGCGACTTGTGCTTTGGCATCGGGGAATCGGCTCAAGTTGTCCGCGCCTTGCAATGCAGAGATGGTCGCGATAATGACTTGTAGGCTATAACGCGCAGATAACCAGCGTTGTCTTAACAACACATCCAGTAGTGGTTCCGGGTTGGCCACACCGCTGGTTTCAATAATGACGCGGTCGAACGGCTTTTCGCTGGCATTTTCCCAAGTCATCCGAAGGTTTTTCAATACTGGCGTTAACGCGTCGCGTACCTGGCAACACAAACAACCACCCGAAAGTGTCGATAAAATAATTTCAAGCCATAGTTAACGCACCTTGATCTACCGTCATGAAATGATCTCCTTTGTGCTTAAGTACACCTCCTTGTTATAACGATAAAAATTAGCAAGAGGCATGGGTTTCATTGGATAATACACCGATATTTGAAGTTTAATTTCGGCAACGCTCAACATGACAGAACTCCAATCTCCTGAAAACGCCGCATTTTGGAGCGAATCCCTTGCCGAAGAATTGCTGCGTTTTTTGACGAAACGGCTTAAATGTTCCGAAGTTGCCGCCGATATCACGCATGAAACCTTTCTCCGTATTTACCAAAACATCCAAGACAACCCGCCGAATAATGCCCGTGCAATGGCGTTTCACATTGCCATCAATCTGGCAAACGATTACCAACGTAAAATCAAGTTCAGGAACAACTTCACTGCGGATGTAGAGCCTAACCTGCTTGCCGACACTTATGCTAGCGAAACGCTAGGGCCGGAGCAGATTGTCATGGCGCAGCAACAAGTGGAGATTTTACAAAGTGCGCTGGATGAACTGCCTGAAGATTGCCGTAAGGCTTTCCTGCTGCATGGTATCGAGGGTCTGACCCACCCAGAAATTGCCACGTGCCTAGGTATTTCAACCAGCAAGGTATGGCGGCTTTTGGTCAAGGCGGTGGCGCACTGTACAGAACGCATGGAAGACCCAAAGTGACTTCCGACTATTTATTTTTAGCATTTTTGATTGTTTTAATGCACCTAAACGTCTTATTCAGTAACACCCTGGTTCTCTGGATACGCGATGCCCACTAAGTCAGACGAAGCCAAGCTGCCTGAATTAAAGCAACAGGCCATTGAATGGCTAATCCTGCTTCGCAGCGACGATATCAGCGAAGCGCAGACCCACGCCTTCGCGGACTGGCTGTCAGAAGATATTCTTCATGCCGAAGCCTTCGCCAAGGCTGAAGATGTATTTAGTGCAATGGTCGTAGCGGCACAAACTCCCCGGATTACCAATTCTCTCGCAAGTAATACTAACGAACCGGATCACATCAAACAGGCTGTTACCCGCATAAAGCAAACACCGCCAATACCCAAAATACCATCTAAACGTTACCGTAGTTGGTTGGCAGTGCCGTTGGCCTTGGCGGCTGCCTGGTTGTTGGCAGTAAACTTGGTGCTGCCAACACAATCGAACCTGCTGGAAGATTACCTCAGCGACTACCACACCCAAACCGGAGAACAACGTAACATTGAACTTGCTGACGGCAGCCAGATACTCCTCAACACCAACACCGCAGTATCGGTAGATTACCAAAATTCGTTTCGGCACATCACCTTGCATCACGGACAAGCGCGTTTTACCGTTGCCAAGGATGCACGGCGACCCTTTGAAGTTAATTCGGGCAGTTTAACCGTCCGCGCTTTGGGAACGGTGTTTGATGTCTACCAACAAGAATCCGGCGAAATCGACGTGACTGTCCAGGAACATGCAGTAGCCGCAAGAATCCAAAATAAAACAGGAACAAGTACGGGCGGACAAGTAACCCAGATTGAGGTACAGGAAGGCCAGCGTTTGCGCTACGATGGTAAAAACAACCTGAAAAAGCCAGAACCTGTTGATGGCGCACAAGCAGCCGCATGGCAGCAACGCAATTTATTTATCAATGACCGTCCCCTTGCCGAATTAATCGCCGAACTCGACCGTTACCGTGTTGGCCGGATTTTCCTGTCTGATGCACAGCTTAAAAATCTTCGTGTCAGCGGCATGTTCTCCCTTGCCGATCCTGATGAAGCGCTTGAAAAGATACGGAAAATATTGGCTTTGCAAGAAACGCGCTTGGGGCCGTGGTGGGTGTTATTGCATAGATAAGGATGTATTGCGTTTCAATCCGTCGTAATAACGGCTTTCGCAAGTTGCTTATGAAGTGTCACCAATTCGGCATTTAACCGCCTTGCAAGCCAAAGATAACTGGCATCATAACTCGTCAGCCCAGTTTGTTCAGCCAGTATCAAAACCTCGGCTAAATTGACTTCAGTTTGGCTGATACCCATTTGCCCAAACAAAAGGTGTGCCGCCAGTAATGATTCCCGCTGTTCTGGGTGACGACGTAATTTTTTAAGGCAAACACTGGCGATTTCAAACGGCAACAGGGCTGGAGCAACCAGTGTTGCCCCGTTTAATCTCGTAGCCACCTCAACGTCATCGGGTTCGCCGAATAACAAGGCAGCAACCGCCGAAGCATCAACGACCTTAACGGGCATCCCGGTCGTTTCTAACCATATCTACCGCTTCCGCTGGGGTACTTAATTTGAGCCGCCGGGTCTCGGCCAGAATAGCAGCGGGTGTCAAGTACCCCTCGGCCAGCAAGGTATCTTCCAAGATAGCCATCAATTCACCTTGAAGGGAGCGGTGATGCCGTTTTGCCCGTTCACGCAGCTTGGTGACAATAGCATCCGGGGCATTTTTGATGGAAAGGTTAACTGGCATAGTTATAAGCTCCATTTTGGCTCCATAGTGAAGCCACTATACCTTTAGCACAGAAAATAGGCATCTAATTTAGCTCCCGTAAAAATATTGAAACTATTTAGCTCACCCTGTCATTCCGAGTTTAGCGAGGAATCTTAAGTCGCCGGCCATACTGCTGCTCAAGATTTCTCCCGTTGGTCGAAATGACAGTGCAATTAAACCCTTTGAGAGAAATCAGTGAATAGTTAAAAAATATTTCCACCTAAACCGAAATATTTTCCACCCTCAAACGTCTCCTTCTGGGAATAGCTAATTTTCAAACAAGGGAGAGACGATGAACAAAATACACTTGATCCTCGCGATCGTTACACTGATGCTGTGTGGGCAAGTCAGCGCGGACGATGCCAAACCATACCATATTCCGGCGCAACCGCTAAACAATGCCTTATTGAAATTTTCCGCTGTTTCCGGTGTTGAGACCCTATATGCCGTTGACAAGATGCGAGGATTGAATAGCAATGCCTTGGAGGGCTCCATGACCTCGACGCAAGCGTTAAGCAACTTATTGCAAGACAGCGGGATGGCTTATCGGTTTGTTGATGCCAAAACTGTGACCGTGGAACAGCCGGATACAAATTTTAGAAAAACGGCCAATGTCGAAGAAGTGCCCGAACCACAATCTAGCAGCGATACAACTTTGCCGAAAGTTACGGTGGAAGCGGAAGCGGGGTATGCTCCGACTGATCCTTATAATCCAGATTACACTCGTCCTAATGCTTCTTCTGCAACCAAGACGGATACGCCTATTATGGAAACGCCCTTCTCGATCAAGGTTCTACCGCAGCAGGTGTTGCGAGACCAGCAGGTGGTCAATATTCGCGATTCCTTCCGCAATGTAGCGGGCGTGGTTCCCTTTGGCGGTCACCAGAATGTTGCCGACTCATTTATTAGTCGAGGATTTAGGAATGACACTGGGGTTTATCGGGATGGATATTCGTTTTATGACCAAGTGGCCTGTTGTCCGACAGGACTTAGGGAGACGGCCAACGTTGAACGCATCGAGTTCCTCAAAGGGCCTGCATCTATCCTCTTTGGTCGAACGCAGCCAGGCGGCATCATCAATCTGGTCACTAAGCAGCCGCTGGCAACACCGTACTATTCACTACAGCAACAAATCGGTTCTTATGATTTCTACCGTACGACGCTGGATGCGACCGGCCCATTGACTTCAGACGATACCTTGTTGTATCGCTTCAATATGGCTTACCAAGATGCAGGCTCTTTCCGTGAGTTCGTCACGAGTGACCGTGTGTTCGTTGCACCCAAGCTGCGTTGGAATATCAGCCCTCGAACCCAAGTGACGCTGGATCTCGAATATATGCACAATGAGGATACCCCCGATATCGGGAATGTCCCGTTAGCACTTAATCCTACTGGCAATAAACCCTCGTCAATGCCGATTAATCGCAACATCGGCGAAGAATGGTCTACTTTGAAGAGCGACAGAGTTCTTGTTGGCTTGGATTGGTCGCATCAGTTCAATGATGATTGGGCGCTGCACCACCGCTTCAATACGGAGAGGTTCGAAAACAAGTTCGTCGGGGTCTATTCGTCGGCCGCAACACCTGATGGAACCGTGCAGCGAGGTTTATTCAACGTCTCTCCCTCTGAGGCCGAGCGGTATTCTTCCATACTCGATCTGACCGGCAAATTCGAAACTTGGGGCATCAAGCACACCTTGTTGGCTGGCGGCGACTATTTTAAAAGTGATGAACGTACAATTGAAAATGACTTTCCTCCTGGAGGGCAACTTAGCGCCTCAAATATTTTTAATCCAAGTCATCAATCGCAACTACCCCAAGTCGGTGATGATGTTTATCACGAAGATTATTCAATAGAGTGGTACGGTCTTTATCTGCAAGACCAGATTGAGCTTCCCTACAATATCCATGTACTGGGCGGCTTCCGCTACGATAACGCGGAAGTCCGCGATAACCTGCGCGACGGAATTGTCACCAGTCAGGACGACAAAATTAGCCCACGCGGCGGTCTTGTTTGGCATCCAGTATCTTGGTTGTCGCTCTATGGTAGCTATACAGAAAACTTCGGCGCAGCCAATGGACAACAATCCAGCGACGGCACTTTCTTGCCATCGCAAACCGCTCAGCAGTGGGAAGCGGGATTAAAAACCGAATTTTGGAACGGTCGATTTACCAGCACTTTCGCTTATTTCGATCTAACAAGGCAAAATCAAAGGACGACTGATCCAGCAAACCCCACAAGGGCTACCCTTATCGGCGAGGCACAAAGCCGTGGTGTGGAATTTGAAACCACAGGCGAATTCTTGCCGGGATGGAAAATTATCACTGCCTATTCCTACATACCTTTCGCCGAAGTGACGAAAGGCAATGAACTTTCATTTCCGACGGTTGGAACACGGTTTAACGGTGTTCCTGAGCATAGCGGCAGCCTGTGGAGTACCTATGAGTTTCAAAGCGGTAGTCTCAAAGGGCTTACGTTTGGCGCTGGGATGGTAGCCGTTGGCGAGCGCGTGGGAAACAACGCGAACACCTATACCGTACCCGGCTACGCCACCATGAATTTAATGGGACGTTACGCTTGGAATGTTGGGTCTACCCGCGTCAGTGCACAACTTAACGTGGACAACCTCCTAGACAAAACTTACGCTTTGGGTACGAATGGCAACAATCACATTCCATTCGGCAACCCGCTGACGCTGATGGGTTCGCTACGGGTGGAGTATTGAACATGTTGGATTTAATTTGAAGGTCGTATGACAGATCAGATTTATCCTTCCCACGCTCCGGCGTGGGAAGGATAAATCTTTGCACCTTTTAAATCTAATCCGCCCTTGTATCATGATTAAAAGTGCTGAAACGGTTCCTAATAAAAACAAACCCATACGCCTAGCGCGACTCAAAAGCCGCCGCAAACTGTGGCTGTCAGTGCACTTATGGCTGGGTTTGGCGCTAGGTCTATTTTTGTCCACTTTCGGCATCACGGGCAGCATTCTGGTGTTTTACGCCGAACTTGACGAGTTGCTGAACCCGACGCTGTTGACCGTTGTTGTGCCGGAAACTAATCCTAACTATCGGCCCTTAACCGAAATTTTTCAGGCCGGACGTGCTTCTATGCCCGAAGCTGCCAAGCACACAATGACCTATTGTCCGCGTAATAACGAGACGACTTTTAATCTGTCTTATTCGCTACCTGTGGCTAACGGTATCACCGAGAACTGGGCGATTTCCGTCAATCCCTACACTGCCCAGGTACTTGGCAAGCGCTTGATGTCTTCGTCAGACAGCGCCATTCCCAACACTTTTATCGGTTTTATTTTCGAGTTGCATTATGCCTTATTGTTGGGCGAAGATCCTGGTTATTGGATTGTTGGCATCATGGGTGCTTTGTTGATTATTTCTACCCTGACCGGGTTGATCGTCTGGTGGCCGTTGACAGGAAAATGGCTACAGGCTATGACCATCAAACCTAAAGCCAGTACTGAACGTTTCAATTTTGATTTGCACAAAACCTTCGGCTTTTATTTTTCCTTGGTGCTGATACCCGTCTTATTTACTGGTGTATACATGGATATGCCAAAGCATGTCGTGCCGGTGCTGGAACTGTTTTCCCCAGTGACTTATCGTTACTGGTTTCATTCCGCACCCGCGCAAGAGAATATCTCCATCACTATGGCTGAGGCAGTGGATATTGCCGAGCAACATTATCCCACTGGACGAATTGATACGATTTATGGTGTAACCGAACCAACCAGCACCTACACCGTCTGTAAAGATGCGGTGCAAGAATCGGGTAGTTTTCTGCATCGGCGATGTGTGGTGATGGATCGTTATAGCGGTAAAATTTTAGATGATGACAATCCTGTAACGGGTACGGCGGGTGAAGTGTTTACGCATTGGCAAATGCCTCTGCATTCCGGTAAGCCGTTCGGCTGGACGGGGCGTATCTTAGTTTTCTTAAGCGGCCTTGCTTGTCCGGTATTGTTTGTGACTGGAATTATTCGCTGGTTGCAGAAACGTAAAGCCAAGCGCTTGCAAAAATCTAAACAGCCCACACACTAGCATGGCCGTACGGCGGATGAATTGTAAGGTGGATTCGCCGCTTGCGGGGCAATCCACCGCAAACGAAGCTTATCATGCAGGCTTTCATACCAACATGACCAAACATTCGGTTTTATTCGGCGGCACATCTGGAAGTTTAACATTGTATGGCATTGGCGGATTGTCGCTCTGCTCCGAATCCGCCCTACCCATGCTTCGCTCACTCAGGCATCCATGACCTAAACACGGATCAGGACGCAATCAGGGGGCTAATGGATTGCCAAATAATGAGGGAATTACCCCTTTTGACGAGCAATTTAATCAAGAGTTTTTTAATTTTGGTGTGATAATTCCACACGCCCCTGAAAAACGATTATTTTAGAATTTCCACACGATAATGCGAATACC
The DNA here is from genome assembly GCA_965247625.1 of Methyloglobulus sp. GTDB lineage: Bacteria > Pseudomonadota > Gammaproteobacteria > Methylococcales > Methylomonadaceae > Methyloglobulus. The sequence goes on from CBDFHL010000003.1 coordinate 493,387, forward strand.
CTTTTTTTGAAAATTACACAGTGTTTTTTTATTTACAGTGTATTGGTATCACTCATAGGGTGCACTACACTGGTTGCACATACGTCAATTGATCCGTTTGTAAGTGACAGGAACAAGATGGGGCAATTAGAGTTGCTCGCGGCGACTTATTGCCGTGAAAAACAATCCGTGCCAGAAAACAGACAACCCGTGATGATGCCAGATTATCAATTTACCACCGATGGTTGCTCACGATGGTTTGATGAGTCCTGGGTTTCTTGTTGTGTGGTGCATGATATCTTGTACTGGTGCGGCGGAAGTGCTGAAGATCGTAAAGAGGCCGACAATATCATGATGCAATGCGCTAACCAAAAAGCTGCTTTAATGGGTGGGATTATGTACCCTGGTGTGCGGATAGGCGGTTCGCCCTGGTTACCAACGCCATGGCGTTGGGGGTACGGGTGGGAGAAATGGCCTATAGGATACCAAAAAACGGTTCGTTACAAGACCATTAAAAGTATCCTGGACAAGCTTGGCATTCCTGAAGCTGTTGAAAGGCAGCTCAAGTAAAAAACACTCTTTTTCATTTGTAATTGCAACTTAGATTAGTCCTAAGGCCCCAACCTTTCAATAAGTCACAGACTTTTTGGTAGGTGAGTTTAGCGTCGTTCGCTCCATTACATTCATTGTCCCTGCGGTTGCATTCTCTGTCCTCTTTTACAAGGATATGGGCAGCCTTGAAGATATAATCCTGGACTGTTTCAGGTTCATCGCCTTCATTACTTTCCTCTAATCTATAACGTGTGGGTATAGAATTAACTACCTTGCGTAGCCTATCCAAGTATTGTAATTTGTTGACATTACGCCTCGCATAAGACCATTCAAACTGAAGGTCGTACAAGCGTTGGAAACTCAAATGCCATACGGTGCACTCTTGCGATTTGCTTGGGTTATCATTTCCCGATTCGGATAACGAAAATTTTATTGTTGATTCAGGATTGTAGGCTTTAAAGCCAATATCCTGCATATCGTAATTAATGGTTTTCTCTAAAATTAACGACCTGTTCTTAGCTAACATAACATCTGTTGACGACAGCACCGACCCGGCATCGAATATGAAGTCAGTCGCATTTCTAGTATCAGCTTGAAGGAGTCCGTTCGCAGACACAGCGTATGGATAAGCATCAATAATCAAAAGCAAACAGTGCTTGGTTTTTTTTGCTTGCAGTACATTCGTGATAGCTGTAATTCCAAGATTATCATTGGGACCACCATCAATAAGATGTTCATAGTTTTGGGTTTCATTGTTGTTGTTAACCAGCTCATTATTCTTTACAGAATAATCTTTCACTGTAACTGGATGAAACACACCCGGAAAAGCACTGGACGCCATCACCGCATTTGCTACTGGAAAAGTGTCAAGGCGGGAGTTAAGCCTGTCTGCAAATTGTTCTTCAGTAAAAATAAAGGGTTCGCCGTTAGTATAGCTGGTGGAATTGATAAGGACTTGAGGGGGAAAGTGGTCTAGTAATTCTTTAAATTTTTTGCCCTCGTAGAGTTCGTCATTAAGTTTTTCTATCATAATGTCGCTACGGGTAAAATTAGTTAGCCAGTATTGCATTATATGCCACGGATTAAACCAGCTCTTAATCCAGCCTGATTGAAAATCGGTTAAAAATGCTTTACGGACGCCCTGCTCATTCCATTGGTGTTTAGTATTTTTATTGTTGCCATAAAGTCCGTAGTAAGCTGCCGTCAATGAACTCCCTGATACCGAAGAAATTACGTCAGTATGCTGAAGAATACCAAGTTTTTCCAATTCCAGCAGGACTGCTCCCGAAAAGTTGGATGCCCTACTGCCCCCACCGGACATGGCGATCCCAATAAATACATCGTCTTTGCCTTTATCCGGAGTTTTAATAGGTATTGACGGCCTATACAATGCCTCATTTTGCATAGTATCAATGGTAAGGCCCGTTATGCTTGAACAACTTGCCAAGCAAAATTCCAGGAATATTATGCATGAGATAGTGCTTGCATACTGAGTTAGCCAATTGCTTAATGCCATCATAATATCTCCAACTAAAAGCCGCATTACCAAAGAGTTTCAGCATAAGCATACAGGCTTATCGGCTCTTGACAGTCTCAATAATGTCGACAACATACTTCTGATTAAATCCTGCAACAAAGGTCCAGAACAAAAGCTTTGCATATTCGGAGGCACCATCTGCGTGCTGGTTAAAAATAGCTACAAAATTCTCTGGCTTTTTGCCTCCCATTTGGGCGGCGTCTTCAATTATCTTGGGAAATAACTCCCCGCTGATAATGCCCGAAATAAATAATAGGTACAGGACACAAGATAAAATGCCTCCTACAAAGGAAGGCACGACAAGGCCTAGCCAAGAACAAGACAATTGCGTTAATTCAACATCCGAAAGGCTGCTTAGATTTCTGTGCATACCGACATAGCCACCGATATTCCCTGCAATAAAGACGAGTTCCGGCACGGTAAAAGGCCCTTGCCTAAGCGATATTGCAACGGATAAACCTAGAAGCGTGACTAATATAATAAATAACTTACGCCAGATGATATGTAATGATTCTTGACGGTTCATATTGCCCTCCACCCCAGTTAACATGAAACGCTTATGGCTTCCTGTGTTTGGGACAAAACTCAGAGTAAAACTCAACATATAGGTGTCCAGGATTTTCAATTACTTGTGCCCTGCTAAGGTAATTAAAGTTCTGTGCGGTTTAGCATACTAAATAAATAGGGGACGACAATATGACTTTTTGCACAAAGACTCTGTGACATATCTACTTGACCTTTTGAAAAACATAAAAAAATAAGCGCCGTAATCGAATGTTACGCGAAATATGGGTTAATAACTAACCCGAACCCCCACTTCCGCGCCACGTCCGGCTTCCGGCGCAAAATTCCTTAAATACGAGGTCGAATTGCGGATATTCTCATCCAGCAAGTTGTTGCCTTTAGCAAACAGCATCAATTCGGCATCCTTATACGCTTTAAGCTTGTATTGCGTCCCTATATTCAGCAGGAAATAGCCGTCAGTGGGTGTTTCAAAATCCCCTGGATTTGCTTGGCGTTCCGTCCGGGTAAAACGCAGATAGCTCGTCAGGTCGTCCTTGCCGTAATCCAGTTGCAGGCCATAGCGTAAGGGTGGCATCCTGGGAACATCACTGCCGTTGTTAAACTCGCCTCGGGTGTAATCGCTAAATAAGGTCAAATCCAGAAAGCCATAGTGGTTTTCCATTAGGGGAAAAATCAGCTTGGCTTCGTAACCTTTGAAGGTTGCATCGTGTTGGGTGGCAAGCACCAGTGGGATACAATCGACCACACACCGATTGCCGTCTTCGTCAACGAATTGTCCACTCCGCTGTTGGGCGATATAGTCAACAGCCCAGTTATGGAACAAGTCGAATTCGGCACGCATCCACTTGGACTTAAATCGGTAACCCAGGTCAAGGTTGTATGAGGTTTCTTCCTTTAGGTTGATGTCGCCGACCTCAAAGCTGCGGGTGGCATCGTGGAAGCCATTGGAAAGCAATTCCTGGACATTGGGCGCACGGGAAGAGCGGGTGATTGCCAGGTTCAGGCTGTGCCTGTCATCCACTTTCCATAAAGCCGAGGCCGATGCGCTGACGGGGGTATAACTTAAACTGGCAAGGCCATCCGGGTCGATGTCGGTTTGTTCGACGCGTAGGCCTAATTGATATTTCACCTTGCCAATGTCGAACGATTCAACGCCAAATACCCCATAACTGCTGATGTCGGAACGCGGGGTAATCGCGTCGCCAGTAAGTTTTTCGGTCGCGTTTAAATCACTGACCTGTGCCTGAAAGCCTACCACTCCGCGAAAGGGGCCGAAATCCTGGTGTGTCAGTTCAATCCGGCCTTCATAAGACTTGTTGGTAAAGAACGCTCCCGGCTCGCCGTTGGCGACTTCGGTATGCTCATAATCCGTGTAACCCAGACGGGTACGCAGGCTTTTTGCGAAGCGGAACGGGTCTTTCAATTCGCTTTTAAAGTCGTACTTTGTTTGTCTGAGTTCGATACCTACTGTTTCTTCACCGGTACCGTCCGGGGCGATGCCGTAATTGTTTTGCAAATTATTAATTGAAGCCCCTGCAAACCCAGCTTCACCAACCCACGACAAACCCGCAGAACCGCTGATCGCTTCTGCGCTGGAGTTGTTCAGGAAGCCGTTAGGGTTGTCCACTACCGTCAATGATGGATCAGTAATGGCAACTGCCGCCGTATCAATGCCGCGACCGCCAATGTCTAGGTTATTGCGGTTGCGGTAAAAACCATCGAGGTGATAGGCGATATTGCCTTGGCCACCTTCCAGTTTCATCGTCGTGCTAGTCTCGTTGGAGGTGGAATCGAAGCGCTGTTCCAGCGCCCCGCCCAGCAATTTGTCCGGCATCAGGCTGGGGATGCGGTTGTCGATGACATTGACCACACCACCCATTGCGCCGCTGCCGTATTGCAAAGTGGCAGGGCCGCGCAGCACTTCGATGCGTTCCGCCAGCAAAGGCTCGACGCTGGTGGCGTGGTCGGGGCTGATCGCCGACACATCGTTGCTGCCAATACCGTTGTTCAGCACACGCACTCTGGGGCCCGCTTGCCCACGGATCACCGGCGTGCCGACACCAGGACCGAACGACTGGCTGCTGATGCCCAATTCATTTTTTAAGGTATCTCCGATGCTGTTCCCGATTTTCAAACGTAGTTCGTCATCACTAAGTACGGTGACCGGCACAGCGCTTTCCGATGGGCTTTCCTGCAAGGGTGCGGTGACGATTACCGGTTCAAGTTCAATTATGGGTTGTTCCTCTGCGTACATAGGTAGGGCAACCATACTGACAGGAATAGTGAGGTAAATAAGTTTTTTATGCATTTTTCATACTCCTTGACAGTGTTTCTGGCGCAAGTGCTGATCGGTTTGGCGGGCAATTTCTACCGCATAATCGGATTCATCTGAGATACATAAATATTTCTTCATGGTTGGGCAAGATAATAACAAATTGTGCAATGTGATAATATAACATTGCAAAAAACGTTTATACAATGTTTTTCAATACATTTTTACAATAGCTTAAAATCGCGGTTAGCTAATGGCTGTGATTTAAACTTTTGTTTTCTCGTTGTGCACTATTTCGGCGCATTTTTGACAAATCCCCTGAATTTCAATAGCTTTGCTGTGAGGGATAAAGTGGGCTTGGTTGATTTCTGTTAATAAGGAATGCATTACTTCCGGTGCAGACCGTTCTTCGACTTCATTACATTGTTTACAAATCAGCAGTAATTGCTCGTGCTGATAGGTTGGGGTGTTACAGCCCACAAAGGCATTTAAGCTTTCAACACGATGAATTAAGCCTTGTTCGATCAAAAAATCTAACGCCCGATAAACAGTCGCGGGTTTGGCAGCATTTTGCAGGGGTTTGAGCTTATCAAGTAATTCGTAAGCTTTTACGGCGTTATGGTTTTCCCAAATCAAAGTCAGCACTTGCTGCCGTATTGGTGTGAGTTGCGCTCCCCTTTCCATGCAAAGACGTTCAGCCGCAGCAAGTGCGCTTTGTACGCACTGGGCATGATTGTGACCTGTATCAAGAACAGGAAAAGGATCGGTATCATTGGGCAGCATAGTTTTTTAGGTGATTGGCTACATGCTTAGGGAGGGTTTTAATCTGGCAAAATATAACCGAATATGCCATTTGGTTAAGTTATTTCTTTCTCACAACTTTAGTTGCAGGATTTAGGTTGATTTCGTCGATAACCATAGCCTGCCGTGAATTAAGTACATATTCCACAGCGTCTGCAATATCTTCGGGCAGCAAGAAATTCTCCTCAGCATCGCCGGGTGCAAAACTTAAGCTATCAAAAAATGGTGTTTTAACCATGCCAGGATTAACCAAACACACCTTAACACCATCTTTACTGCATTCTTCGCGTAAGGCTTGGGTAAAGCCACGCAAGGCGAATTTGCCTGCGCAATAAACGGTACCTTTTCGGCTGCCTTTTAGCGCTGCTTCAGAACCGATGTAAATCAAGTCGCTACGTGGTTTACGTTTCAACAAAGGTATTAAGGTTCGAGTAATAAACATGGCATTGATAACATTAAGGGTTAATCCCTGTTGGATTTGTGCATAGGAAAACTCTTCCAAGGAACCAAATAATCCAACTCCTGCAGAAAAAATGGCGCCATCAAGTTTTGGAAATAATTTGTAAAGATCATCGATGTTTTTAGGCAACTTGTCCAAGTTGCCTAAATCCATTTGAACAATATGAAAGTTAGGGTATGTTCGCTTGAATTTAGTTATATCACGGGAAATGCCAATAACTGTATGGCCGTCCATCAGTAAACGCCTGGCTATTGCACGTCCAATGCCGGAGCTTGCGCCAGTGACTAATAGCGTTCGTGTTATACGCTGCATGGAAAAAATCTATCTGCCGGGATATAGTTTAATATGGCGTCGCTACAAGTCTGTAGCATATTTTGCTCCAGTTCTGTGCAATAAGACACCATACCGTTTTGGTTTTGCAACGGACTCGCGAATAGCTTTTCATCAGGGTAAAGTTTGTGCATCTTTTTAAAATAGGCTTCGGGTAAACGAAACACGCCTAAGCTAACTGAGTGCAGTAAATTTACGTTGATTATGTTGAAAACTGATGCAAAAAATTGCTGATATTGCTCACGGTAATCCGTTTGATAAATTAAGGGGTCGAAACGTAGGCCGATTTTCCAACCTTGTTGTTGCAAAGCCTGAATTGCTGCAAGCCGACGTGCTAAAGGCGGTGCTTTGGCTTCTACCTTTTCGGCGATTTCAGCTGGAGATAAGCTGAATGCTACAACGCAACGCGGTAACGGTTCAATGTTTGTTAGTGACCTGATTTGGGTGCTTTTGGTCCGCAACTCCAACCAGGCATTAGGTAACGTTGCAAAAAATGGCAGGAATTCGCCAGCGAATCCAGTTACTGGTTCCAAAGCTAGGCTATCGCAATCATAACCAGAAAAAAAATGTACCTGTTCTAACGTGTGGCGATCAGCAATTTGCTTTATTTCATCTTGAAAATCTTCGTAATTGACAAATAAAACATAATTCGCGGATTGGTACATGCCTTGCAAAAAGCAGTAGCGGCAATCGTATAAACAATTTAGCATGTGGGAAAAATAATAATTGTGACTCGCGCCGATCCCGTAGTTTGGGGGGGCTTGCAGGGCAAAATTTTTATGTTTTTTGGCAAGGATTAACGCTGGTTTTTGTTTTTGTAGGCGAAAATTTTGGGCTTTGGGGTTAAATACTTCGCCATAACGTGTACATTCGATTACCCTAGCCGCAGGAAAGCGCGCGGTAATTACCGCAACCCGTGGGTGCTGGCGAATATCGGCTTCGATATAAATCGTTTCAATCATTGTTCGGTGATGTTTTCGGATTACTTTAACACATTGCTTCAATGGGAATAATCTTGCGTTTTTACGCTTTGCCCCCATTTAGGTAGAATATTGGGTTTTAATAGTAGCAATTAGCATGAAAACAACGAAAATCGGTTTTATTGGTGGTGGTAACATGGCGGCAAGCCTAGTGAATGGTTTGATCGCCAGTGGTCATGAGGCTAAGCAATTATGGGTGTCTGATGTAAATGCGGATACCTTGGCAGGCTTATCTAAAACCCTCAAGGTTAATGTTACTGCAGATAATCATGACGTGGTCGCTGGGGTTGATGTGTTGGTACTTGCGGTCAAGCCGCAAATATTGGCACAAGTTGCTAAAGATATCGCCGCCAGTCTTCGCCCTGATCAATTTATTATTTCGATTGCTGCCGGCATAAGCCAAGCGGCTTTGGGAAAATGGCTAGGTAGTGATAAGTCGGTGGTTCGTTGCATGCCCAACACGCCAGCCTTGGTTTTGACTGGTGCAACGGCCTTGCATGCTAACGCTAAAGTAAGTCCTGAGCAGCGGGATTTGGCGGAAAATATCTTACGTGCCGTCGGTATTACGCTTTGGGTTACTGACGAAAGCGATTTAGATGCGGTAACCGCCGTGTCCGGTAGTGGCCCGGCGTATTACTTCTTGTTGATGGAGGCTATGGAAAAAGCCGCGCTTGAACTTGGCTTGGATGAAGCTACTGCGCGCTTACTCGTCCAACAAACTGCGTTGGGAGCGGCTAAAATAGCGTTGGAATCTTCGGAATCGCCTACTGAACTGCGAAGGCGCGTCACTTCTCCAGGCGGCACAACCCAGCAAGCCATCGAAACCTTTGAACAAGGCGGTTTTACCGAATTGGTTGGCAAAGCCATACATGCTGCCAGAAACCGTTCTATCGAACTCTCTAAACAAATGGAAGCTAACTAATGAATTCAAGCTATCTGGCAAACCCAGTTATTTTCATCATAGATTCAGTATTTTCGCTTTATATTTTGGCGGTAATCCTACGTTTTTTGCTGCAATGGTGCCGCGCTGATTTTTATAACCCAGTTTCTCGATTTCTGGTGACAATTACCCATCCGGTATTAAAGGTGCTTCGCCGCTATATTCCGCCGGTAGGTAAAATAGATACGTCATCCATCGTGTTTGCGTTGAGTTTGCAAATGTTGGCAGATTTCATCATTTTGGCACTAAAAGGTATGAGTATCAGTATCGGTGCTTTAACTTTGCTGTCGATGAGTGAATTAATTTCGTTACTCTTCGATATATTAATTTACGCCGTATTTGGCCGGGCAATTTTAAGCTGGATAAATCCGGGTAGTTTTAACTCAGTGTCATCAGTTTTGGTTAGCCTTACCGAGCCCATGTTGGATACGTGCCGTAAATTCGTTCCCGATTTTGGCGGGCTTGATATATCGCCTTTAGTCGCTTTAATGCTCCTGCAACTAGCAAAGATGGTTATATTGCCGCCATTTCAGCAATTGGCCAGTTTGATTGGTTAATGATGCGATGTTGAATTCAGCTATTTTTTTAATACAATGATTTTTCTGTTTTTAGGCTCCAAAAAATACAGTTTAGTTAATACTTGATATAAAATTTATATGGTCGCCTATAATCAAATCATTAAATACTCTGTTGGCTACAACTATGTTCAATCGCTTTAAATCTACAGTCCTCATAACCGCCTGTATTGCTTTATTTTGTGTTCAGGTTGCGGTTGCAGAAAAATTGATCAAAATTGTGGATGATAAAGGCAAAACGCATTTTTCAGATACAGTCCCACCTGAACATTCGCAGTACCAACAAGATATCTTAAGTAAAAGTGGAAGGGTCAAGGAAATTAGGGCGCGTGAGAAAACCAAGTCTGAACGCGCGTTGGACAACTTGCTTGTTGCCTTGAAGACAGCACAGGAAAAGGTTATTGCGCAACAAACATTCCATGATAAAGCACTTAGGATTACTTACAGTAAGCTTGAGGATTTGGAAAATACCTTTAAAGCTAAATTGCAAGAAATGGAGACAGAACAAAAATTGGTTATTAGCAACCTTAAGCGCCTGGATAATCAACTAGAGACGCTTCATAGGCAAGCCGCTACTTACGAAAGGAACGGCGAAAAAATTCCTGGAATACTATTAGATCAAATTAAGGCTACTGAGAAGGATAGTCAGGAAACTTACGTAAAAATCAGCAAGCATATCGAACAAAAAAACAAAATTACCGAAGATTTTAATGCCGATATTGCTCGATACAAACTATTGACCAAAAATGCTGAACAACGACGTATTGAAAAGAACAAAGAAGAGACGGTCGCTGCAAATCAGTTGGGTGTTTATACTTGCAAAAGTAATCGTGAATGTGAAAAAGCCTGGAATATTGCTGGGGAGTTTATCACCAAACATTCTACATCTTCAAACAGTACAGAACCTGAGATTGATTCTGGAAAATTGATTATGGGGCGGACACCGGATACCGATAATGACTTGAGCTTGGCCATTTCCAAGGTCGATTTAGGTGACAACAAGCAAAAATTGTTTTTAGATATCCGTTGCCGCGACTCATCAATTGGCAACGAGTTATGCGCCAGTAAAAAAGTTCAGGATATAAGGGTCGCCTTTAGGCAATATCTGGAAACTGCGTTATCTGAATAGTAGGCTAACGGCTTAACAACAAGGTTCCTACACCCTGATTGGTGAACAGTTCCAACAAGACAGCATGATTTACCCTGCCATCGATGATGTGAACCCTATTTACTCCTCCTTTAAGGGCATCCGTGGCGCAGCGGGTTTTCGGGATCATTCCGCCAGAAATAGTACCGTCCGCGATTAAATCTTCCGTATCTTTTAATGTTAGCCCGGTTAACAGCTTACCTTGTTTATCCAGGATTCCGGCAGTATTGGTTAACAGAATCAGTTTTTCGGCTTTTAAAATTTCAGCGACTTTACCGGCAACCAGATCCGCATTAATGTTATATGATTGGCCATCTTCGCCTACGCCAATGGGTGCAATTACCGGAATAAAGTCGCTATTGCCAAGCATAGTGACCACGCTCGGGTCGATACTGCTGACTTCACCAACATGACCTAAGTCGATGATTTCAGGTGCTTGCAGCTCGCTGTTCAGCTCTGCGGATTTGATCTCAGATTTATCACGGACTTCAATAAATAACTTCTTGGCACGGATAAAATCGCCATCCTTACCTGTTAATCCTATTGCTTTACCACCGTTACGGTTAATTAAATTAACAATTTCCTTATTAACCAAGCCACCGAGTACCATTTCTACCACATCCATGGTTTCGCTGTCAGTAACTCTCATACCATCGACAAACTTTGACGTTTTGCCAATTTTCTCGAGTAACTGCCCAATTTGTGGCCCGCCGCCGTGAACGATAATTGGATTAATGCCGACCAATTTCATTAAGACGATGTCCCGTGCAAAGCTGTTTTTTAAGGCTTCGTCAACCATGGCATTGCCGCCGAATTTTACTACCAGCGTTTTGCCCTTAAAGCGTTGGATGTAAGGCAGGGCTTCGATTAATACGTCGGCTATCAAGTGAGCTTTGGTCTTTTCCATAAGGCGTTTGCAGATGAGGTTAGGTAATTAAAAAATTAAAGTAACTCAGTGGGTTGATTTGGTTTAGGTTTTGCCAATTATCTATAAACAAAGTTCAACATTTTTTACTTTGTCACTAATAGCGAATGATTTAATTGCTGATTCCTTAAAATGGTAATTTAATATCTGGTTTTATTTTGAGCATAAGTTGCCGAAATTGCTCCTGAATTTTTTCCAGGGCATCCTGGGTGTCCGCCTCGAAACGTATGACTAAGGAGGGTGTGGTATTCGACGCACGCACTAGTCCCCAGCCATCGGAAAAGTCGATGCGCATACCATCAATGTTGGTAATTTTGCCGCTGGCAAATTTAGCATTGGCAAACATGCCTTCGATAAATGTGGTATTTTCACCCTCGGCCAATTCGATATTTAATTCCGGCGTGTTAATGCTGTCTGGGAAGTCTGCGAAAACTTCAGCGCTAGTCCTGGAGTCTTCCGATAATATCTGCAATAAGCGGGCAGCAGAATATAAAGCGTCGTCAAATCCGAACCAGCGGTCATTAAAGAAGATATGCCCACTCATTTCACCCGCAAGTTTAGCACCGGTTTCTTTAAGCTTTGCTTTCATAAAAGAATGACCAGTTTTCCACATTAATGGCCTTCCGCCGTACTTAATGATTTGATCGGCCAGATGGCGGCTACATTTGACATCATAAATAATCTCAGAACCTGGCTTTCCAGCCAGGACATCTTTAGCAAACAACATCATTTGCCGATCCGGCCAAATAATTTTGCCTTTTGAGTCGATAACACCTAGGCGGTCGCCATCACCATCAAATGCTATTCCTATGTCGGCGTTGTTTTTGGCGACAGACGCAATTAACTCCGTCAGATTTTCTGGTTTGCTCGGGTCGGGGTGATGATTCGGGAAATTACCATCTACTTCACAGTACATCTCAATTACTTCGCAACCGAGGTTTTTTAGCAAAGCGGGTGCGAGTTCGCCTGCGATGCCATTACCGCAGTCAATGACAACTTTAAGGCCGCGACTTACCCGTATATCATCGGACACAGTGCCGATATATTCGTTTACGAACATGCTGTTTTGTTCGATTGTGCCAAGCTGTCCGGTGTTTACGAAATTTTGGCTATCAATTCGCTGCTTAAGGTTCTGGATTTTTTCGCTAGCCAAGGTTTCGCCTTTAATCACCATCTTTAGGCCATTATATTCTGCTGGATTATGGCTGCCTGTAATCATTACGCCGGTGCGCCCATCGGTATGTTGTACGACAAAATAAAGTACTGGTGTGGGTATCATTCCTATATCGAGGATATTACAGCCGGTCGAAACTATGCCGTTTGCCAGTGCTTGTGACAGTTTAGGACTGGACAAACGGCCATCTCTACCAATGACTATGGTTTTGCAACCTTGTTCTTTTGCTTCAGACCCAAATGCTTTGCCAATATCATGGACAACCTGTTCAGTTAAGGTTTTTCCGACAATACCTCGAATATCATATGCTCGAAAAATGCTGTCACTTTGGGATTTCGCTTTTGGTGTCGCGATTACTTCTGGTGGCTTTTCAATAGTAGGGATAGGTTTGGGTGGCGGAGCTTGCAAGACAGGGGTAGATGGTATTATTGGTGTTTGAATCTCATGATCAACATCTTGTATTTGTTGTTCCATGTCATTGATTGAATCAGTGAGTTCGTCAAAATAACCGTCCAACTCAAAATCTTCGTTTTCCTTAGCTGCTGCGTCAACGCCTTTGCGTTCAACATCGCGATTAAACCTTACCATAGTTGAAATGACGGCATCCATACCTACTAAACTCACTGGGTAGCTACCTTTGGGCTTATTGGTAAGAATATCTTTGAAGGCTTTTAATATCAAATCTTGATCTTGTGAAAGTAAAACTGATAGTTGGCGATAAATTATGAAAAAAGCGCCTAAGGCTAATAGCATGGGTAATAAAATAAAACCAAACACTAAAGCAGTTTGTCCTGAGTTATTGCTGTTGGGGTCGGTAAAATAAATTTCCCAGCCCGTTTGTGGAACAGCGGTATGATTAAAATCTTCATCGTTATTATTTTTTTCGCCAACACTGGCCAGAGTAAGTTTATCTTGTCTTAGCTCCATGTAACTGTCTTCAAGGCCGATTTCATTGAGGGTTTGCTCGAGAAAATCGAAATCCAAGCTGGCTAAAATAACGCCTATAGTTTGGTTGTTTTGAAGTACTTTACGGGTGATCGCTAAGTGCCGGTTTGGGCCGATGTCACCTTGTATAGCCGGTTTTGGATTATCCAAAAATGTCGCCTTTACCATATCAATATCTCCGAAACTCATGTTCGGTATGCTGGTTTGGTCTGGTTCCACTAAGCCAACCGGGATTAAGCGAATTTTTTTAGCGCCGGGTAGGTATTTTTCCAGCTTTGCTGCTGTTTCAGCTAAGACATTTTTGTTGCCTCTGGTAATTGCTGCGATCACATCAGAGTCTTTAGCCATTATCTCTAACGCATCACCTGAAAACTGTATACGTTTGGCAATGCCTTGCGCGACAGTGTTCGCTGTAGAAATCGAGGCCTCTTCTCGGGCTTGCGAGATAATTACTTTAGAAGTCAAATAAACGCCAACGCCTGCGGTCAAAATCATTCCGACAGCTATAGCTGTCAACACCGTAAACAATCGTTCCATTTTTTTTCCTAAATTAAATTTTGCCAATGTGGGTTATGTTGTTATCCCAAATTTTCTATCGTCAATTATATGGCTGAATTGGATTAACGCATTTACCTGCTCTGACTTGTCCGCGCTATTAGCTTACTAAAAATTTACGGATAAGCATGTCTCTAAGCACCCCAGATAAATTTTCCATAACCGGAAGAAATATCCAAGGTTACAAATAATCCTCGATGCCGCATAGTAATTGCAACCATAAAACTAAAATTTATCAACATTACTAACACGGCAGTTCGTGGTGGATATGCTAATGATTGATGTTGGTTCGCTGCCCAACTTTAGGTTCGGTAAACGCGGACAGACAAACTTTCTACAATCTTCCGGTATGACCAAAACCACCCGCAGCACGGCTACTCGTATCAAACTCTTCTACCTGCTCTAATATAACTGGCACGATAGGCACAAATACCATTTGAGCAATGCGTTCACCAATAGCAATGGTAAATAAGGTATTGCCCCGGTTCCAACAAGACACAAAAATCTGTCCCTGATAGTCGGAATCAATCAACCCGACCAAATTGCCGAGTACTATACCGTGTTTATGTCCTAAGCCTGAGCGTGGCAAAATAACAGCGGCTAAATGGTTATCGCTGATATGGATAGCCAGCCCCGTTGGGATCAACAGCGTTTCGCCAGGTTTTATTTGTGTTTCTTCAGTCAGGCAAGCCCGCAAATCCAAGCCCGCCGAACCCGTAGTTGCGTATTCCGGCATGGGGATTTCATTACCCAACCGTTTATCAAGTATTTTAACTTCAATTTTTTTCATTATATTTTAAAGTGATAAGGTTGATTAATTCATCTGCCAGCTCAGTTTTATTTTTCAAGGGCAGCGATGCTTTGCCTGTTTTCCAAAAAACTTCCAGTGCATTTTGGTTGCTGTCGAATCCACCCTCTGCCTTGCCTACCCAGTTAGCGGCAACCATATCCAGGTTTTTGTGCTTTAATTTTTCTTGTGCATAAGTTTCCAAGTCATTTGTTTCTGCAGCAAAACCCACGGTAAAAGGCCGATTTACTAGATTAGCGACAGCTGTCAGAATATCTTTTGTTTTTTCGAAAACGACCGTTGTTTCTCCGTCTTGTTTTTTAATTTTACCGGTTTCTTGGCGCACAGGTGCATAATCAGCCACCGCTGCTGTACCAATATAAATGTTGCTACTTTCGGCTTTAGCTAATACTGCGTTATACATTTGCGCCGCCGTTTCTACACGTATAACTTCTATGCCTGCGGGAATGTCAATGCTGACGGGGCCACTGACTAAAGTGACAGTGGCTCCTGCGGCTTTTGCAGCCATAGCAACCGCATAACCCATTTTGCCCGAACTTCGGTTTGATATAAACCGCACTGGGTCAAGATATTCCCGTGTTGGCCCCGCACTGACTAAAACGTTTACACCTGCCAAAACCGGTGGTTTGGTTATCGTTAGAAGTTGTCGGCAGATAGTTGCGGGCTCCGACATTCTGCCTGCGCCAGTTTCGCCGCAAGCTTGCTCGCCAGAATCAGGGCCAATCAATATAACGCCCTGGCTACGTAACCGGTTGGCATTTTCTTGGGTAACCGGTTTCCCCCACATTGCTTGGTTCATGCTCGGCGCGACTACTACCGGACAAGTCGCGGCCAGATAAAGCGTGGAAACTAAATCATCCGCCAAGCCATGCGCGCATTTGGCCATGGTATTTGCAGTTGCCGGGGCGATGACCATAATATCAGCCCATCGTGCCAGGTTAATGTGCCCCATGGCATTTTCTTCTTCGCTATCCAGTAATCCTGAATGCACAGGCATTCCAGATAATGCCTGAAAAGTTAACGGGCTAACAAACGCCTGAGCCGAATGGGTCATCACGACCCGAACTTCCGCACCCTGTTTACGCAGTAACCTAACTAATTCCGCTGACTTATAAGCAGCAATCCCGCCGCAGACGGCTAGTAAAATGTGTATGTTGATTGGTTTTATATCCTTTTGCAGTAAAAACTTTTGCATATTCGGAATTATAGCTAAATTCTTCTATGCTTGAGATGGTTTAAATTAAAGTTAATTATCATGGGAATAAAAGACTGGGCAGCGGATGATCGGCCAAGGGAAAAATTACTGATGCGTGGGCCGACCGCATTGACTGATGCTGAGTTGCTGGCGATTTTCCTGCGGACGGGTACACATGGTAAATCGGCGGTAGATTTGGCGCGCGATTTGCTAAAAGATTTTGGTTCTTTGAAAGCATTGCTTAGCGCCGACCAAGGGCGGTTTTGCCAAGCCAACGGTTTGGGGCAAGCCAAATATGCTCAATTGCAAGCTGTGCTGGAAATGGCGAAGCGGCATTTTAAAGAATCGCTACAACGCGGCGATGCCTTAAGTAGCCCTGATATTACCCGCGCCTACCTTAGCGCCCAGTTACGCGGCTACAGCTTTGAGGTTTTCGCTTGCTTATTTTTGGATAACCAGAACCGGGTAATCCAGTTTACAGAATTATTCAAGGGTACGATTGATTCTGCCAGCGTCTTCCCACGCGAAGTTGCAAAATTAGCCTTGCACCACAATGCGGCTGCGGTGATTTTTGCCCATAACCATCCTTCGGGCGTTTCTGAGCCAAGTCCTGCCGACAAAGCAATCACCCAAAAACTGAAACAAGCCCTGGGCTTGTTCGATATCAGGACGTTGGATCATTTTATTATCGGCGATGGCGAACCTTATTCTTTTGCAGAACATGGCTTGATTTGATTAACTGTTTGGTTTTAGCTGCCTGTAATTATAGCTTCTGCTTCTCTATATTTAGCTGCGCAATGTTCGAGGACTTCCGCCGGTAAATGCGGGCCGGGAGCGGTTTTATCCCAATCTAGGGTCTCTAGGTAATCCCGGACATATTGTTTATCGAAACTGGGTGGACTTATTCCTACACGATATTGGTCTTTGGGCCAAAACCGTGAAGAATCTGGTGTCAAGATCTCGTCAATTAAAACCAACTTACCGTCAGCATCCACACCAAACTCAAATTTGGTGTCGGCAATGATAATGCCGCGTTGTTGCGCGTATTCAGCGGCTTCTTGGTACAAGCGCAAACTGACAGTGCGCACTTGTTCGGCTAAATCTTTGCCGATTAAATCGACGGTAGTCGCAAAATCGACATTTTCATCGTGATCGTACATTGCCGCTTTAGTGGATGGCGTGTAAATAGCTTCAGGCAGTTGTTCGGCTTGTTGTAGGTCTTTAGGTAAGGTGATTCCACAGACTTGGCCATTTTTAAGGTAATCTTTCCAGCCTGAGCCAATCAAATAACCCCTGACAATAGCTTCTACAGGTAGCGGTTTCAGTTTTTTTACTATAACGCTTCTACTTTCAATTGGCGCCCTTTCGCTAATGTCAGGAACAATATCAGATAAATTTATACCCGTTAGATGATTGGGAATAACATGGCCTAGTTGGTTAAACCAATAATTGGAGATCCGTGTCAGCATAATGCCTTTGCCGGGGATAGGGTCAGGTAGAATCACATCAAAGGCAGAGAGCCTGTCGGTAGCAACAATCAGCATTAACTGGTCGTCAATATCATAAATGTCCCTGACTTTACCACGCGCCCTCAGAGGTAATGATTTTAAATTTGATTGATAAAGCGCGGTTGCAACGTTCATGCTATCTCGGTGTAATGATGGGTTGATATAATGCGGATTAAACGAATTAAAATTCAGTGAGCTTATCAGCTAATATGTAGACAAATTCGACAAGATTGTCCTAATTCGGTTAAATAATAAACAGTTTATAAAATTTTAACATTATATTTGCGACATCGTCAGGACAGTCATTAATGAGTTGGTTGGGTAAGGTTATCGGCGGCACTTTCGGCTTTATGATAGGAGGGCCTTTAGGCGCAATTCTAGGGGCTTCTTTAGGGCATCAGTTTGATAGCGGAATGATCGGATTAGAACAGTCAGGAGCATTTAATCGTGGTGACCAGCATCGGGTGCAGATGGCTTTTTTTACCGCAACATTTTCAGTAATGGGTCATATTGCTAAAGCTGATGGTAAAGTAACTCCGGCGGAAATATCGCTTGCCAATCGGGTTATGGATCAAATGGGCTTGGATGGCGAGATGCGAAAAACTGCAATAAATTTGTTCCAGCAGGGGAAAAATGCCAATTTTCCTTTGGATGAAGCGTTAGGGCAGTTCTATCAAGAGTGTCACCGACGTTTGGATTTAATCCGCATGTTTTTGGATATTCAAATTAGGGAAGCGATGGCGGATGGTGGTATTGATAGCCAGGAAGAAAGCCTTTTATTGCATATATGTGCACAATTAAGGGTTTCCCAATTTGAATATGAGCGCTTAAAAATGATGGTGCAAGCGAGAGAGCGCTTTACTTCCGGCGGCACCTATCAACAACAGAGCCATCACAAAGACAAATACCGTTCAACACATAACAAAACCAGTGTGCAAGATGCTTATGAGATATTGGGGGTAGTTTCTTCGGCTACCGATGCCGAAGTCAAGAAAGCCTACCGTCGGCTAATGAACCAGAACCATCCCGATAAACTGGTTGCGAAGGGTTTGCCGGAAGAAATGATGAAGCTTGCCAAGGAAAAAACCCAGAAAATTACTAAGGCCTACGAAGTGATCCAGGAAGCGCGAAAGAAATAAGCCTTTTTCGCTAACCGGTTAGCGGGTACCAAAAACAATGATAGTTTTACCATGAGCGGAAATTAGCCCCTTATCTTCCATTTCTTTTAAAACACGTCCGGCCATTTCCCGTGAACATCCTACGATTTTACCAATTTCCTGCCGGGTGATATGAAGTTGCATTCCTTCGGGATGCGTCATGGCATCCGGCTCTTTACTAAGATCCAGTAATGCACGGGCAATACGACCTTCCACGTCCATAAACGCAAGGTCGCTGAATTTACGGCTGGTTTTAAGTAAGCGCGCGGCCAATTGTTCGGAAATAAGGAATAGGATGTCTGGTGCGTGTTCTAGCAATTCCTTTTTCAACACTTGCCGAAAGCGTTCATAACTAATTTCTGCCAGTTGGCATTTGCTGCGGGTTCTAACAGTCACTTTACGTGTCTCTGAACCTTTAAAAATGCCGATAGTCCCAATTAATTCTTGCTTATTTAGATAAGCTAATACCAGTTCCTGGTCGTTATCCTCATCTTCCACAGAAATACTGACTGAGCCGTCGACGATATAGTATAAACGGTCACCCAAGTCGCCTGGCCTGAAAACAACTGTTTTAGGCGGATAAGTTTTTTTGTGGCAAAAAGGCATTAAAAACTCCATCACTTTTCTAGCAGAGTCATCGGGTGGTGTTATTAGCATTGCGGTCGCCATAAGAAATTAAGAGGGTAAATGTTTTGTTTATTTGAACAAGTGTAGCAAAAAAAAATAGTTTGACACTCTTTTGCAGGGTAATTCTGTGCTACTCTATGCCCCATTTTTAGCCGTGTTTTTAGGATTAGGAATATGGAAGCGACAATTAAGTGGGTTGACGGGATGATGTTCGTCGGTGAGTCCGGCAGCGGGCATGCCGTAGTGATCGACGGTCCGCCAGATCATGGTGGTCGCAATATTGGTATGCGCCCTATGGAACTGATTTTGCTGGCGGTTGGTTCTTGTTCATCTTTTGATGTTATGCAAATTTTACAGAAAGGCAGGAATAACGTGGTTAGCTGCGTAGCCAAAGTCTCTGGCGAGCGGGTTGATGCTATACCCAGTGTTTTCAGTAAAATACATTTACATTTCATTGTTAGCGGCAAGGATTTAAAACCTGCCGCAGTTGAAAGGGCGGTTAAATTATCCGCAGAAAAGTACTGCTCAGCTTCAATTATGTTGAGTAAAGCAGTCGATATTACTCACGATTTTGAAGTCATTGAGGTTGAATGATTTGAACAAGCTGCAATTACACGGCTTTAACAATTTAACGAAGTCGTTAAGTTTTAATATCTACGATATTTGCTATGCGCCTGCTGAACAGCAGCAAGCCTATATCGAATATATTGACGATGCCTATAACGCCGACCGGCTCACCCAGATATTAAAGGATGTGGCCGATATTATCGGTGCGCAAATTCTTAATATTGCCCATCAGGATTACGATCCACAAGGCGCCAGCGTGACCATGCTAATTTCCGAAGGTGATGTTATGCCGCCAGCGGGTATGAACAGCCAAACGCCTGGTCCGTTGCCGGAAACTGTACTAGCACATTTAGATAAAAGTCATATTACTGTCCATACTTATCCCGAAAGCCACCCTGATAACGGCATTAGCACTTTTCGAGCAGATATAGACGTATCAACCTGTGGTCGAATTTCGCCGCTGAAAGCACTCAATTACCTTATCCACAGTTTTGAGTCAGATGTGGTGATTATGGATTACCGGGTGCGTGGCTTTACCCGTGATATTACAGGTAGAAAGCATTATATCGATCATAACATTACCTCTATCCAAAACTACATAGCAAAAGATACCCAAGAAGATTATCAAATGATTGATGTCAATGTGTATCAGGAAAATATTTTCCATACCAAAATGATGCTCAAGGAAACTGAGCTTGAAAATTATCTTTTCGAAAAAGAAAGTAATTTATCGCCAACGCAAAAAGCTGAAATTGAAAAAAAACTGAGAAAAGAAGTCACCGAGATTTTTTACGGACATAATTACCGCCGTAAAAAAATTAAAGTTGCTGACCCAAGTTGATTGATACCGTATCCAAACATCCTAGACTAATGCCCGTTACAAAGCTATTGCCCATGGCAAATAGTTGGTCAGTTAAAACCAGTCATTAGCCCATTGTTTTATTGGGCTCATGGCTTTACGTTTATCAGGCATTATCATTCAAAAACGCAACAATTCTTTCATACTCATGGTTTTTAGGGCGGTATAAATACATGCCCAGGGCTGACAGCCCAGTAAAGATGTACAACGTATTAAACCCGTCCCCAAGTATGAACATGACCAAACCCATCACACCTATACTTTCGGCCAAAACCATGGAAACGCCTATTATTAGTAAATAGCGGTTTTTGGCTGATTTATTGCTGGGCATTGTTTGGGCTAACCTAAGCATAATGTGCCTAATCAGGTTGTTGGTAGGGAGCCCGATGATCGCACTAGCATAAAAAATCGACCGTAAAATAACACGTTGCGATTCTTCTATCGGTTGTTGTAGCTCCTGGCTAAACAGGAGGCAAATACACAGGTAAGCTAATAAAGTGGCTAGCATTATCCAAACAATTAACCAGTGCAGTCTTAGATCATTTTTTTCGATATTCAAAAGTAACTCGCTTAAAGCAAAATTGAGTGTGAGTTTAATTATTTAGATGCCTTAGTCCGTGACTAAGATTTCTTCGTATGGCAGTGAAAAGCAGTGATAACGAACATGTTAGCCGTGCTGCATTGATCTGCATTATTGGCTATTCACAAAGCTTACGGGTAGTGTCAGTTAGGCTAAATGGGGTTGGTTTAGTCATTTAAAAACAACCGTTTTCGCGATAAAGATGGCTATTTCAAGGTTGGCTAGTGGAATAGTGTTCCAGTATTCAGATTCGATAATAAGTACCAGTTTTATCATTTCCTAGTCTATATTTATCCGTTGGGAAATTTAAGCTGATTCTTATATGTCCATAAACATCATGGGGATGCCGTAAGTTAAAACAAAATAACTTATAGCCATGAGAATGCTGTTACTCATCTTAAATTTCAGCAATTGCCTAAAGATATAACTGATAATTGCGATATACCAAATAACCAACAAAACACCTATTCCGATGGAAAGTTCTTCGGCTTTTTCATAATGTTCCATAACCAGAAAAAAATACAAACCTTCGGTCGCGGTAGCCAGCGTCATAATAAAGTTTTCGCAAAGAAAAATGGCTGTATAGAGCTGGTTGTAATATTGCCATTTTTTTTGCACAATTAAGATCGCACCTACCGTCGAAAACGCCATAACTGTGCGTAATACGACTTCTAGTGTGCCATCGGCTGGATCAGAAATTAAGCCTTCAACAATCATGCCCGATATTAAATAGAATATGACGTTTTTCCACATAAACGCTATAGGCGGAACTAGGTCGACTGGGTTGTTTTTAAAAAAACAAAGCCCTAAATACTTAAGTAACAAATTCATGATTAATGTGGGGCTGCGTTATAAGGTTAAGAACAGTTTTATTATGCCAAGCGAAAGCGCTGAATTATACTGAAAGGCCAATAGCTTAACAAAGGGATGGCTCACATTTGTGCAAATTTTATTTTAGGACGACTGATTTAATACGCTACACCTCGGAAAAGGGCTTTGCCCTAACAGGCGTTTAACGCTTAAGATATAATATGACGTTGTATTTATTATTTCCGGTTATGCTGACTTTTCCACACATCAACCCCATTTTATTTGAGCTTGGCCCGTTAAAAGTCCATTGGTATGGGCTAATGTACCTCATCGGCTTTGCCGGGGTTTGGGTGTTAGGGCAAAAACGTGCACAGCAGCCGTGGTCACCGATTAAACCGGAGGCGGTTGAAGACTTAGTTACCTATGGTGCGATGGGCGTTATTTTGGGCGGCAGGATTGGTTACATCCTGTTTTATAACTTCAGCGAGTTTCTAAATAACCCCATTATCCTATTTAAGATATGGCAGGGCGGTATGTCCTTTCATGGTGGCATGTTAGGTGTTTTTATTGCCATGTGGATTTTTGGCAAAAAACAAAAGTGCACCATGTTACAACTGACCGATATTATCGCACCGCTATGTCCGATTGGCCTGGGTGCGGGGCGCATTGGCAACTTCATCAATTCCGAGCTTTGGGGGCGGGTTACCGATGTACCATGGGGCATGGTATTTCCGAATGGCGGGGCGTTGCCGCGGCATCCTTCCCAGATTTACGAAGCCTTTTTGGAAGGGGTCGTGTTGTTTTTAATCCTATGGATTTACACGAGTAAGCCTAGGCCGACGATGGCAGCAACAGGGTTAGCGGTGTTCTGTTATGGCTGTTTTCGGTTTTTTATTGAATTTTTTCGTATGCCCGATGCCCATCTCGGTTATCTCGCATTGGATTGGGTAACGATGGGGCAGATTTTGTCTACTCCGATGATAATCATCGGTGCGGCGCTTTTTTACTGGGCGCATAAAAAAGCAGCATGAAGCAATACCTAGAGTTACTTGATAAGATTCTTCAAGAAGGGGCATTAAAAGGCGATAGGACGGGAAGTGGTACGTTGTCCATTTTCGGTCATCAAATGCGCTTCAATTTGGCAGAAGGCTTTCCGCTAGTAACTACCAAGAAATTGCACCTTAAATCCATCATCCATGAACTGTTGTGGTTTTTGAATGGTGACACGAATATTGCCTATCTTCGTGATAACGGGGTTAATATTTGGAACGAATGGGCGGACGAAAATGGCGATTTAGGGCCAATTTACGGTTACCAATGGCGCACTTGGCCAAACCCTGAGAACACTAACATCGACCAAATCCAACAAGTAATTAAACAGCTCAAGCAAACCCCAAATAGTCGCCGCATCATTGTATCGGCGTGGAATGTGGCGGACTTGCCGGATGAAAGCATCAGTCCGCAGCAAAATGTTGCCCAAGGTAAAATGGCATTGGCACCTTGCCATGCGTTTTTCCAGTTTTATGTGGCCGATGGCAAATTGTCTTGTCAGCTTTATCAACGCAGTTGCGACACATTTTTGGGTGTTCCTTTTAATATTGCCAGTTATGCGCTGTTAACCCACATGGTCGCGCAGCAGTGTGATTTGCAAGTAGGTGATTTAATCTGGACAGGTGGCGATGTGCATCTATACTTAAACCACAGGGAACAAGCCAGATTGCAATTGACCCGGCAGCCTTATCCGTTGGCTCAGTTAATAATCAAGCGCACTCCCTGCTCCATCTTTGATTACCAATACGACGATTTTGCAATCACCGATTACCAGTCTCACGAACATATCAAAGCCGCTATTTCGGTCTGATGATGTGTATTTAAGATTAACCGTGGCAGACTGGCCACGGTTCTAACCCACCACTAAGTATTGAATGGATAACAGAATTAAAACGCACCCTTTAATGAATACCCGGCATAAAGCCCATCCCTGGCATGGCATAACCCCCGGCGATAACACGCCAATTGTGGTGACGGCTTTCATTGAAATCGTACCTTCGGATACGATCAAATACGAGATTGATAAAGCCAGCGGCTATCTCAAAATTGACCGGCCTCAGAAGTTTTCTAACATGATCCCAACGTTATACGGCTTTATTCCACAAACGTATTGTGCCGAACAAGTCGCTGAGTATGCAGAACTAAAATCTGGAAAAAAAGTAACCAAGGGCGATGGCGATCCGCTTGATATTTGTGTCTTAAGTGAACGTCCAGTAACTCACGGTGACATTCTGGTGCAAGCTGTACCCATCGGTGGGTTTCGCTTGCTGGACAGTGGCGAGGCGGACGATAAAATTATTGCCGTGATGAAAGGCGATGAGTTTTACCGGCAATGGACCGATGTATCTGATTGCCCGCAGTCATACATTGACCGTTTGAAACACTATTTTTTAACCTATAAGCACTTACCCAGTGATCGTGCTATATGTGAAATTACCGATGTTTATGGTCGGGAAGAAGCCCATGAAGTGATTAATCGGTCGATTGTTGATTACCAACAGCATTATGCAAATTATTCGGCGTAACATGGCTTGTTATTATTCGTTGTCAACTCTATCAGAAAGCTAAGAAATAGCGTTTATCCATTGTGTAAAGTGGTAATTAATTCAGCGACATAGGCTGTTACTCACAACTGTAACTTAGCTGTAACCTAACTGTAATTATCGGTTGTTAACATTCAATCCGACATAAGGCCGCAATTACTATGCGGTTTATGTTGATGAAAATGGATGCATTCATGACCTTGC
This sequence comes from Methyloglobulus sp., assembly GCA_965247625.1. Classification (GTDB taxonomy): domain Bacteria; phylum Pseudomonadota; class Gammaproteobacteria; order Methylococcales; family Methylomonadaceae; genus Methyloglobulus. Next base: position 517,993 of record CBDFHL010000003.1, read on the forward strand.
CTTAGTAAGGTTGTTAATGCGTCTCATGAAATTAATAATCTACTGGAGTTACACATGAGAACAAACAAATACTTATCATTTTTGGCTGTTGCTGCATTATTTGCGACGAATGTTAACCTAGTTGCGGCGGCTTCATGCGCACCTGGAGTTGCGGCAAAATTGGCTGCGGTGCCTTATAGTAGTTTGAACGCTGTAGTTAAACCACATTTAGTGGCTATCAAGGCTAAGTTGGATGCTGTTAAGAACCAGGCTACTTATGCCACACTGCTTGTTGAGGCCAATGCAACGGCTACCAGTATTGCAAAAGGCCGCGTAATGATCACGTTACCTGATGGTACAGTTGTTATTGATACCTCAAAAGGTGCTACTAACACTTACGCAAATTATAGTGCTAAAAAAATTAACGAAAACCACAACAGTCGTATCGCTATCTTAGATAGCCAATTGTTTGAGTGTGGCGCTGGTGTAGAGACTAAACGCAGTACTACAGATGGTGTTGTAGAATCTTATGTTGCTATAAGGCTTGGTAATTATCTGGATAATTCTGGTACTGTCAGAATTTCAAAAAAATAAACTAGAAAAATACAGTTTATAAAATTCTGCTTAGCTAAAACCATAGAAAACAGATTACTCCCACAAAGGGTAATCTGCTTTTTTGTGCGAAATTTAAAATGATTAGGTGAATAGTTGGGGCATATTTAATCAGAAGGAAAGAAGGATTTAGTCGACAATAAACCAATTAAATAGTCCGTACGAAATACCCACCAAGAAACTTCTCCATTCTCTCTACGCTAGAGAGAATGGAGAAGCCTCCTGCTTCGCATGTTTAGATTTGCGGCTGTACTTGCTTTTATCATCAAAAATTTTAGCTGTATTAAACTGGTGGGCGAATTTTGCCACCGGATTTTGCCGTTAAATTTCTGCTATTTTATTCAAAGCCTTACGTTTTTTCATGATTTTCCCTTTATAATTGGCCAAATAAAGAACGTTAATAGTTAACGTTCAACAGCGTATTAGAGTGTAAAGCGGTTGTGAAATTCAAAAAAAATTTTGATGTGATAGTGATCGGAGGTGGACATGCCGGTACTGAGGCTGCGTTGGCGGCAGCGCGCTGTGGTGCGCAAACCTTATTGCTAACCCAAAATATAGAAACATTAGGGCAAATGAGTTGTAATCCTGCAATAGGGGGTATAGGCAAAGGCCATTTAGTCAAAGAAATCGATGCACTAGGTGGCGTCATGGCGAAAGCCACTGACTTGGCTGGCATCCAGTTCCGTACCCTTAATGGAAGCAAAGGTCCTGCGGTTCGGGCAACCCGTGCCCAAGCCGACCGTATGCTGTACAAGCAGGCCATTCGTTATGCTTTGGAAAACCAGGAAAATCTCGCCTTATTCCAGCAAACCGTAGCGGATTTGATTGTCGAAGACGATAAAGTTGTGGGTGTCCGTACCCAAATGGGGTTAAATTTTTCCGCCAAAACCGTAGTATTGGCTACTGGAACATTTTTGGGGGGGAAAATACATATCGGTTTGGAAAATTACAGTGGTGGCCGTGCGGGTGATGCAGCTTCGATTGCGTTGTCGGAACGGCTGAGAGAATTACCGTTTCGGGTTGATCGCCTGAAAACCGGCACACCGCCGCGTATCGACGGGCGGACAATCAATTTCAGCAAGCTCGCAATTCAGCATGGTGACGACCCGATACCTGTGTTCTCTTTTTTGGGCAAACGGGAGCAGCATCCCAGGCAAATCCCTTGCTACATTACCCGCACTAATTCTAAGACGCATGATATTATTCGTGCTGGTCTCGATCGCTCGCCTTTGTATTCTGGAGTTATTGAAGGCATAGGGCCGCGTTATTGCCCGTCGATTGAAGATAAGATCGTCCGGTTTGCTGACCGCGATACGCATCAAATTTTTGTTGAGCCGGAAGGTTTGGATACCAATGAAATCTATCCTAATGGTATTTCGACCAGTTTACCATTTGATGTCCAATACGAATTTGTTCGGTCAATGGAAGGTTTTGAGAATGCAGAAATTGTCCGTCCTGGATATGCCATCGAATATGACTTTTTTGATCCCCGTGACCTTAAAATGTCGCTGGAAACTAAGCACATGAATGGTTTGTTCTTTGCCGGACAAATCAACGGTACCACTGGTTATGAAGAAGCTGCTGCACAAGGTTTGATTGCAGGATTAAATGCAGCATTGCAAGTACAGGAAAAAGAGAGCTGGTGTCCGGCGAGGAATGAAGCTTATATGGGGGTTATGATAGATGATTTAATCACCCGTGGCACTCAAGAACCCTACCGGATGTTTACCAGCCGCGCGGAATACCGCTTGTTATTAAGGGAAGATAATGCCGATCTGCGCTTGACCGAAAAGGGTCGCGAGTTAGGATTGGTGGATGATGAACGTTGGCAAGCCTTTGAAGCTAAGCGGGAAGGAATAAACAAGTTGCAAGACGAATTGAAAAAAAGATGGATTCGCGTTGAGTCGCCGGAAGCCGAGCTTGCCGAAGCTTACTGGGGCAAATCTTTGCAAAAAGAAGCTAATTTAATGGAAATGTTACGTCGTCCCGAAGTTGATGTTCGCCGCTTATTGGATTTTCTTGAGGATAGTAAAGAAATTCAAGAACAGGTGGCGGAACAAGTGGAGATCCAAGCTAAATATGCCGGTTATATTGTCCGGCAACAAACCGATATTGATAAAACTTTACGTTACGATCACCTGCGTCTGCCAGACAGTTTGGATTATGCTACTGTACCGGGCTTGTCAAATGAAGTTAGCCAAAAGCTTAAAGCACAACGACCAGAAACTTTAGGCCAAGCGTCCCGGATTCCTGGCATGACCCCTGCGGCTATTTCATTACTATTAATTTTCCTTAAAAAGAAAAGCGCTTAATGGAGCAGTGCCGCGTTATACTGGCTGAGGGCATATCAGCACTTAACCTTTCGGTGAATGAGCAACAAATCGGGCAATTGCTCAGTTTCATTAGCTTGATAGAAAAATGGAACAAAGCCTATAACCTTACTGCCATAAAAAATAAGTTTGATGCAGTTAGGTTGCATTTACTGGATAGTTTAACGGTAATGCCTTATCTGGAGGGTCAACGTATTATCGACATCGGCACCGGCGCGGGTTTGCCGGGAATCCCATTAGCTATTTGTTTGCCTCAGTTAGCCTTTACCTTGCTGGACAGTAATGCCAAAAAAACACGTTTCGTGCAGCAAGCCGTATTAGAATTAAAACTACCTAATGTAAAAATTGTACAGAGCCGTGTTGAAGATTTTCAACCTGAGCAGCTTTACAACACAGTGCTAACCCGCGCCTTTGCCGAATTGGCTGATATCGTACGAACAACGCAGCATTTGCTGGATAGTGATGGCGTGTTGTTGGCCATGAAAGGCCAGTATTCCGAGCAAGAGTTAGTCCAGGTTAATGCTGACAATACAGTAATTCCGGTTAAAATCCCAGGCGTTTCCGCAGAAAGAAATTTGGTGCGGATACGGCTCAATCAAAATAATGCTAGTGATTAAAAGGTAATCGAGTGGGAAAAGTTATAGCTCTGGCCAACCAAAAAGGCGGCGTAGGGAAAACCACAACTACGGTCAATCTGGCAGCAGCGTTGGCGGCAGCCAAGCGTAAGGTGCTGGTAGTTGATCTCGACCCACAAGGCAATGCCGCAATTGCTTGTGGCGTGGATAAAGAAGCGGTTACCTACACCAGCTTCGATATATTGATGAAAGAGATCCTGCCTATCGAAGCCATCATCAAACAAGAGGCTTTGGGGCTCGATGTCATTCCCGGCAATTCAGATCTTACCGCTGCTGAAATAAGGTTATTGACAGAAGAACGCCGCGAACGCCGGTTAGATGATGGTCTGATACTGATTAAACCTTATTACGACTACATTCTGATCGATTGTCCGCCTTCTTTAAACATGTTGACCTTGAACGCCTTGGTTGCAGCCGATAGTGTCTTGATTCCCATGCAATGCGAATATTATTCCCTGGAAGGCTTAACAGCCTTGATGGGCACTATCAAAAATATCCAAAGCACCATCAATCCGGGTTTGCATGTTGAAGGTATCTTGCGCACCATGTACGATGACCGTAGCCGCCTGACCAAGGATGTTTCCGAACAGTTAATCGAATACTTTGGCGATAAGGTGTTTAGGACGTGTATCCCCAGAAATATTCGTCTTGCCGAGGCGCCTAGCCACGGTGTACCTGTTATGTTTTATGATAAAGCATCGCGGGGATCTTTAGCTTATATCGCGTTGGCAGGTGAAATGTTAAGGAAGGCGAGCGGAAAGAAATAAATTCTAAAACTTAAGTATGATTTTATAGCAATAAAAGGTGAATGCATTGGTAAAACGCGGATTAGGTCGAGGATTGGATGCCCTGTTGGGTGATGTATCACCAAAAGAAACAGCAGTCCTGCCGTCACATACGTTGCCGATTGAGTATCTCCAGCGCGGCAAATTTCAGCCCAGAAAAGACATGAATCCTGAAAAGCTTCAGGAACTAGCGGATTCGATTAAGGCACAGGGCATTATTCAGCCTATCGTCATTCGTAAAATCGGCGAAAACAAATACGAAATCGTTGCTGGAGAAAGGCGTTGGCGCGCAGCCCAATTGGCGGGATTGCAACAAGTACCGGTGGTTATTAAAGATATTGATGACCGCGCCACTATGGCAATTGCCCTGATTGAAAACATCCAGCGCCAAGATTTAAATCCGTTGGAAGAAGCCGAAGCTTTAAAGAGGTTATTGGATGAGTATGGGATGACACATCAGCAATTAGCCGATGCCGTGGGTAAATCGCGGGTAACCGTGACCAACTTATTGCGCTTAATGGATTTGCAGCCGGAAGTAAAAAAATTGCTGATTAATGGCCAACTTGAAATGGGTCATGCCCGCGCCTTGCTTTCCTTGGATGCAGAGAAACAAATAGCCGCTGCACAAAAAATCGCAAGGGAAGGCTTAACCGTAAGGGCGGCAGAAAAATTGGTCAAAGATGCCCAGGCCGAACCAAAACCACAAAAAACCAAAACCATTGACCACGACACGATCCGTTTGCAAAATCAACTGACGGCAAAATTTGGCGCTAAAGTAGTTATTGAACATAAAGATAATGGCGCGGGGAAGTTGGTGATTAACTATGCGAGCCTTGAAGAACTGGATGGGATTTTAGAGCAGATCGGGTAAATCCAGAAAGTTTGTAAGTTAGGGATCATTCTTAATGGTTTCACCTAGCTCCTAAAGTAGAGGCTAAAATAGCCTTTTTTGCTGATTACTTTTTACGAAAAATCAAATCCCATACACCATGCCCAAGTCGCAAACCGCGTTGCTCAAATTTAGTCAGTGGGCGATGTTCCGGTCGTTCTGAATACGAATTTAAAGGATGGGTGTTGGTTAACCTATCATTTGTCGACAATATAGTTAACATCCATTCTGCGTAATGCTCCCAGTCAGTGGCGGCATGGAAGTAACCGCCCGAAATGAGTTTTTTGGTGATCAGGCTAACAAATTCAGGCTGAACGATGCGGCGTTTGTGGTGTTTTTTCTTAGGCCAGGGGTCGGCGAAGAATAAATGGATGCCGCTCAGGCTGTTGTCGGCAATGCAGTGTTCCAAAATTTCAATTGCATCATGGCAGTAGATTCTGGCATTGGTTAACCGCTGTTGCTCCAATAGAGTAATTAGATGCCCGACACCGGGCTTGTGAACTTCAATGCCGATGTAATTATTCTCAGGATTCGCCGCCGCCATTTGCGCCAAACAATCGCCATTACCGAAACCGATTTCCAGCGTCAGCGGCGCATCCCTGTTAAACACTTCGCGTGGGTTGAACGGTTGTTCGGGATTCAGGCAATAATCCTCCCAATGCTGCTCAAGCGCGGCTTGCTGGCCTTGGGTAATACGGCCTTGGCGGCGGATGAAGCTGCGGATTTTTCTACTAGGTAATTGTTCAGTTTGCTGAGGCATGTGATGCTTAATAGTTACGTTTTAAACTAACTAAAAATAAATGCAAAGATAACATGAACGCTAAATTAGACGTTGCATAAATTTTTTGTTTTTATTTAACCTGCAAGAACGATTTAGATCGGAAAAATAGATGCATAAGAGAAATTAGCCAAAATCCAAGTTAAACTCACTGCTGTCAATTTTGATTCCACCTCTATACGGCTAATTTTATTAATAAAATTTTGATTTTATTTTATCTTTTTTTTCTGATATAAAACTTGGGTAGTTATTTGTTCTGAAAGTTGTAAATCTTATATGACAAACAGTTTTAACCGTAGCTGTAGTTATTACATAATCATTACTCATACCAAAGGAAATAAAATGACAAACAACCAAGTAAAGATGGAAAGCGAATTCGAAATAAATTTCCCCCAAAATTTTTCACTATTGATTTTAATTTTGATCAGTTTTTTTGGGGTAACAAATGTGGCTCAAGCTGTAAACTGTAATGTCGCTTCCGCCGCTCAAATTAATACCATTACGCCGTTAAGGACGCTGGGGGCAGGGGCAGAACACATTTATAAAGTGACAGCACCTAGCGATGGTTTATTGTCTCCAATTGTTAATGGTGGCTTATCTACTTACATCCAGATTTTGGATAAAGATTGCCTCCCTGTAAATAATTCGTCTTATTATTTTCAGCAAGCCAGCCAGCCCGTAGCTAAAGGTATAAATTATGTTAGAGTTTATGGCTCAAGTAGCACTGTTACAGGAAATTACAAACTACAGATAGATGGAGATTTTGAAACGGATGATCGTGGATCCAACTGTGACAATGCGTCGGTAGCGCGTAAATTTCTTGAGCAAGGTGCTTTGAAGCCATTTGGTGATCAAGATTTTTTTCAAATTAAAGTTGGAAATAAAAGCCGCCGTTTGATAGCAAGCATAGAAGGAGGCATCTCGGCTTACATTAGAGTGTTAGATAAGGATTGCATTACACCTCCAGGTGAATCTTATTACTTTTTAAATATGGATAGAGTTCTGACCACTCCAGGGGTCTATTATGTCAAGGTTTATGGAACAAGCAATACAATTAAGGGTTTGTATAATCTTCGCTTAAGTGGTGATATCGTCTTCCCTACCGGCAGTTGTAACGGAAAAGCGGCCACGATTTCAGGTACTAATGCTAGCGAAATTATCCCTGGAACGGCTGGTAAAGACGTAATTCAAGGCTTTGGCGGTAATGACCTTATTTCGGGGCTTGCCGGGGATGACATTATTTGTGGCGGCGACGGCAACGACATGATCCAAGGCGGCGATGGCGCTGACCAATTGATAGGTGAAGGAGGTGACGATATGCTGGACGGCGGCACGATGAATGATAGCCTGAACGGTGGTCTAGGCAGTGATATGTGTAACGGAGGCGCGCAGACCGACGTTCAATCCGCTTGTGAATTTAAGAGCTTTATACCTTAATAAATTTACCAGTTTTCCCCTAAACCAACTGCCACATTAATGATAAGCACGGCAGTTGGTTTAAACTAGGTAAAGGAGAGAAAAATTTAAGATCATCCTGGATATTTTATAGGTTCTAGACTATCAGTAGACTCAATGAGAAGCCTAGAGCCTTTATTTTTTGATGTCACTGGAAGAATAATCACTTCCCCGGTTAAAAAAACAACCCATCAATAGGCGAAGAAGCGGAAGCAAACCGCTTTCTTGGCATCCGTCCAGCCAAAAACGCTTCCCGTCCGGCTTCGATACCTTTCTTCATGGCGGATGCCATCAAAATAGGATTTTTGGCTTCGGCGATGGCGGTATTCATCAATACGCCTGCGCAACCCAATTCCATGGCAATCGCGGCATCTGACGCCGTGCCAACTCCGGCATCGACCAGAATCGGCACGTTAGCATTCTCAACAATAGTTAAGATGTTATAAGGATTGCGGATGCCTAGCCCAGAACCGATCGGTGCCGCCAGCGGCATGACAGCGACGCAGCCGATGTCTTCAAGGCGTTTGGCGGCGATGGGGTCGTCATTGGTGTAGACCATGACATCAAAGCCGTCCTTAACTAAAAGCTCAGCGGCGATATAGGTTTGCGCGACATCAGGAAATAAGGTTTTTTGGTCGGCAAGCACTTCCAGTTTGACCAACTTGTGGCCGCCTAATAATTCCCTCGCTAACCGGCAAGTCCTAACGGCTTCTTCAGCGGTATAGCAACCGGCCGTGTTAGGCAGGATGGTATATTTGTCTGGCGAAATGACATCCAATAAATTCGGCTCGCCTGGGTTTTGTCCAATATTGGTGCGGCGTATTGCCACGGTAACAATTTCCGCGCCGCTGGCTTCAATAGCTAAGCGGGTTTCTGCCATATCTTTGTATTTTCCTGTGCCAACCAGGAGCCGCGATTGATACGTTTTACCAGCTATGGTAAAAGAATCTTCCTGTCCCCCGCCAATGGCATGGACGATTTCCAAATGGTCGTTATTGCACAAGACCTGAGTCTGGAATTGGCCGAACGGTAATATTTCATGATTCAACTCAACCGCAATTCGTTTACCGGTCAATCCCAACGCTTCGACAATTTCAGAGACTTTTTTGTCTTCGGAAAGTTCGTGGCTTTCGCCATTAATGTAAACAATCATGCCTTTACTTCCCGCCGTTTCTGTACTGCTGTCGCTAAATTTTTTAATAAAGGCAATGTTTCATCCCAGCTTAAACAGGCATCAGTAATACTTTGGCCATAATTCAAGGGTCGTCCATCAATAACGTCTTGTCGACCTGATTTTAAGTGGCTTTCAATCATGGCTCCCATTATCCGGTGGTCGCCAACTGCAATTTGTTCAGCAACATCCTCGCTGACTATTGTTTGCCGATGGTATTGCTTTAAGCTGTTGGCATGGCTGAAATCAATCATAATGTTTGGTCTTAAGCTTGCTTTTTCTAAGCCTTCTGCAACCTTTTCAACACTTACAGCATCATAATTAGGACGGTCGTTGCCGCCGCGTAAAATAATGTGGACATCCTCATTACCCGTAGTAGAAAAAATTGCCGAATGGCCGGCTTTAGTCAGCGACAAAAAGTGATGCGGGCTCATTGCGGCTCCAATGGCATCAATAGCGATTTTTATAGTGCCATCAGTGGAGTTTTTGAACCCGATCGGGCAGGATACGCCAGAAGCGAGTTCCCGGTGTCCTTGGCTTTCTGTGGTCCGCGCACCAATTGCGCCCCAGGCGATAAGGTCAGAAATATACTGCGGTGTAATCAAATCAAGATATTCGGTTGCAGCAGGCATCCCCAACGTGTTCAAATCTAACAATAACTGGCGCGCTATGCGTAAACCTTTATTGATGTTGAAACTGGAGTCGATGTCAGGGTCGTTAATCAAGCCTTTCCAGCCGACGGTTGTACGCGGCTTTTCAAAGTAGACTCGCATCACAATAAGTAAGTCGTTTTTTAGCTCATTTTTTGCGGATAACAACAATTTACCGTAATCTATCGCAGCCTTGGTGTCGTGGATTGAACATGGGCCAACTACAACAAGTAAACGACCGTCTTCGCCTGTGAGGATCTTGTGGATAGCGTGTCGCGCTTCTGAAGTGGTTTGCGCGGCAATTTCACTCAGCGGCATTTCAGCATGAACTTGAGCTGGAGCTATAACGTCCCTGATCCCGCAAATTCTCAGGTCGTCCGTTTTATATGGTGTTAACATGGCGTGCTTGGTGCCTATACTGGTAAGCTTAATACTTAATTTGGTATTTTAACTGTATTTACCTGATTTTGTCAGTGTTCATCAAAAGCTATTTCCATAAGCCCCTAAAATTAGATAAAAACCAAAATTTAGGCTTTTTTATCTATACTCTATAAGTAATTTTACGTATGTCTTTTTAATTGACAATAAAGTAACTTCCTCACTATGGAACCTAGACGAAAAAGGCTATATCAGAAAGCTTGGCTATCGCTTCGATGCCTGTAGGCTTAGGCTGGCTATAAAGTTGAAAAGCAACAAAAAAACTTTAAATTTTTACGTGGCATCTAAATTATTGATGTTCGGTTTAACTTAAAAAATATTAATAAAACACCGGGGAGAGGTAAAATGAAAGTCAATATTTCGTTGGGATTGTTTGTAACGGCTATTTTAGCGGCATCAAACTATGCCAGTGCGGCAGTTTTTAATATAGGCGATAACGACGGTTACGGATTGGGAATCCCTGATGGCGGCAGTCATGTATTTAATCCTGTGCCGCCTGAGTACGACCAGAGAAGTGCTGATGAAGCAGTAGCAACTAATGGTGCTCAGTTTACCGATACCTTTAGTACAACCCATCCTGGTTTTTCCCCGCAAGAAGGTACATTGGCGACATTTACTTTTTCTGGTCTAGATCAAGGCTGGTCATCAGCAGAGCTTTTAGTGGATATGGCTGAATTTCAAGCATCTGAATTTGGTCCGACACGAGTTAGCATAAATGGTGTAAGGCAAGACTGGAATTTTGATGATGGTTTTGGTAACACTGCAATACATCGGTTTAATCTTTCGCAAGCCATCTTGAAATCGATTGTTACTACTGGTGAGCTTATTATTAATGTAGATCGTAATAATAGTGCTGATTATTATGGTTTCGATTATTTGCAACTTACTACTAGTGGGGGGGCTTCTGTAAATACACCAATTCCGCCCGCAGTTTGGCTTTTTGGTTCGGCATTGGCATTTCTGGGGAGTTATGTGCGCCGTAAAAAAGGTTATTAAATAAATTTAGGTAAAGTCTAGTGGGTTGCAGTTAAATTTTTCAGCAAAGGATAAAGATGAAGTGAGGCAAATCATAGCTTTAGTTAAGTAACTTTATATCAATGCACAAAAATATTTAGCGAAATCAGCTCATAAAATGAACGACCATGCGGTGGTAAGTAACTCACCGTATGGGAGGGACAAAAGTTCCTTTCTACTAAGCCCCTAAGATTTGGATACTCCAAAAAATCAGAAAGCCACTAAATAAAACTAATGTTGATATATTCTTTTGCTCGCCTTTATGTAAGTAATTCTTCCGTAACGAGGTAAAGTAAGGCTGCTGCACTGCCAATACTCCTCCTATGACTGAAGGGGGGCTAGGCAATAGTGTCCTAGGAAGGAGAATCCGAAAACGGTAGTGCCCAATATTCCTGAAATAAGTATTATCCGCCAGCCATTAATTGTTTCAGAAGCTAACGCCAAGCCAAGAATAAACAATTCGGTAGATAAGCCTAGCGCTAAAATCATTCCCGTAGTTCCACCCGCTGCAATTCAATCCCCTATGAAGCCATCTATTGCAACATCACCGAAATGCACCACGGGTAAAAACAATTGCTTGTCTTCAGCATAGAAGCTGTTTGCTTAATAGGCGATTGGATTTATTAATCTATGCTAGTTGGCCGAAAAAGAATGGTTGCTCTCAAGTATTTCAAAAATCATGATGTTAGATAGGAAATGATACTAGGTTTGGTGAAAGCCGCTAAACCAAGTAAATTTATAGTATTGACAAAATCGGTTAGGTCTGTAGAATACACGGGCTCAGCTTAGCGGAATTAAGTTAAGCGCTCTTTAACAGAATAGCCAAAATAATGCGTGTGGGTACTTGTGCTGGTGACCTGTGTCGAAGATACAGGTTGGCACATTACCCCGTTAATTCAACGGGAGGCAATAGCCGACCAAGCAAGATTTTGCACCCTATCTTAAAAGGGGTGCGCATGATATTAAACTGAAGAGTTTGATCATGGCTCAGATTGAACGCTGGCGGTATGCTTAACACATGCAAGTCGAACGGTAGCAGGCCTTCGGGTGCTGACGAGTGGCGGACGGGTGAGTAATGCATAGGAATCTGCCTTGTAGTGGGGGACAACGTGGGGAAACCCACGCTAATACCGCATACGCCCTTAGGGGGAAAGCGGGGGACCGTAAGGCCTCGCGCTATAAGATGAGCCTATGTTGGATTAGCTAGTTGGTAGGGTAAAGGCCTACCAAGGCGACGATCCATAGCTGGTCTGAGAGGATGATCAGCCACACTGGGACTGAGACACGGCCCAGACTCCTACGGGAGGCAGCAGTGGGGAATATTGGACAATGGGCGGAAGCCTGATCCAGCAATACCGCGTGTGTGAAGAAGGCCTGAGGGTTGTAAAGCACTTTCAATAGGGAGGAAAAAGGTAAGCTTAATACGTTTGCCCTTGACATTACCTATAGAAGAAGCACCGGCTAACTCCGTGCCAGCAGCCGCGGTAATACGGAGGGTGCGAGCGTTAATCGGAATTACTGGGCGTAAAGCGTGCGTAGGCGGTTTGTTAAGTCAGATGTGAAAGCCCTGGGCTCAACCTGGGAACGGCATTTGAAACTGGCAGGCTAGAGTTAGGTAGAGGGGAGTGGAATTTCAGGTGTAGCGGTGAAATGCGTAGATATCTGAAGGAACACCAGTGGCGAAGGCGGCTCCCTGGACCCAAACTGACGCTGAGGTACGAAAGCGTGGGTAGCAAACAGGATTAGATACCCTGGTAGTCCACGCCGTAAACGATGCCGACTAGCCGTTGGGCCCCAATAGGGGTTTAGTGGCGTAGCTAACGCGATAAGTCGGCCGCCTGGGGAGTACGGCCGCAAGGTTAAAACTCAAATGAATTGACGGGGGCCCGCACAAGCGGTGGAGCATGTGGTTTAATTCGATGCAACGCGAAGAACCTTACCTACCCTTGACATCCTAAGAATTTGGCAGAGATGCCTTAGTGCCTTCGGGAACTTAGAGACAGGTGCTGCATGGCTGTCGTCAGCTCGTGTTGTGAAATGTTGGGTTAAGTCCCGTAACGAGCGCAACCCTCATCCTTAGTTGCCAGCGGGTCATGCCGGGAACTCTAGGGAGACTGCCGGTGATAAACCGGAGGAAGGTGGGGACGACGTCAAGTCATCATGGCCCTTATGGGTAGGGCTACACACGTGCTACAATGGCCGGTACAGAGGGCTGCGAACTTGCAAGAGTAAGCCAATCCCAGAAAGCCGGTCTTAGTCCGGATTGGGGTCTGCAACTCGACCCCATGAAGTCGGAATCGCTAGTAATCGCGGATCAGAATGCCGCGGTGAATACGTTCCCGGGCCTTGTACACACCGCCCGTCACACCATGGGAGTGGGTTGCAAAAGAAGTAGGTAGTCTAACCGCAAGGGGGGCGCTTACCACTTTGTGATTCATGACTGGGGTGAAGTCGTAACAAGGTAGCCCTAGGGGAACCTGGGGCTGGATCACCTCCTTACAAAGACGGCAGGTGCCACGCAAGTGCCCACACTCATTATTTTGGCAGGACAAACGAGCCTAGGGCCTGTAGCTCAGTTGGTTAGAGCGCACCCCTGATAAGGGTGAGGTCGGAGGTTCAAATCCTCCCAGGCCCACCACATTTGCGCATAACAAAGCTAAGTGAAGGCCCATGTGCGTTTAGTGCGCGTGCCTTCCCGGTTGGCGGTGTCTTGGACAAAAGGCAAGCAAATTGGGGCCATAGCTCAGCTGGGAGAGCGCCTGCCTTGCACGCAGGAGGTCAGGAGTTCGATCCTCCTTGGCTCCACCACCCAAAAGCAAGCTGCCCAAAGCAAGGTCCAAGGGGTAGGGCTGGTAAGGGCTAGCCAAGAAATAGAGCAACCCCCTGTTTGGTTTTAGGGGTGTGGCATATAAGTTTAGCAGTAAAGCCAACAATCCCATAACGTTTCCCGTGGCCGCGTGGCCTAAGAGACCTTATTGGATTGCTGGGGAAACCCAACGCAATACCGCTCTTTAACAACATGGAAAACTGTACCAAGAAGACAAACCATAGGGTTGACCTATGGTAGGGAATGGCTTGTGGCGGCTATTTATTAAGTGGTGCCAATACATTTTTGCTAAGGGAAAGCTGTAAACCTACCAAGTAGGCAGGCTTTACTGGGGCAAATGTGTTGGCGGGCTGAACAAAAGCAAGTTGCACGGCATTTCCTAAGTAAACGCGGAAGATCAATAGGCAAATAACCACAGTTAAGCTTGAAAGTAGGTTTTAGGTTAACCGAAAAGGGGGTGTCCCTTTTACATCGGTGACAGGAAGATACTGCTTACAGGCCTATTTGGGTTATATGGTCAAGTGAATAAGCGCATACGGTGGATGCCTAGGCAGTCAGAGGCGATGAAGGACGTTGTAGCATGCGAAAAGCTGCGGGGAGCTTGCAAACTAGCTTTGATCCGCAGATATCCGAATGGGGGAACCCACCTGGACAACCCAGGTATCCTATCCTGAATACATAGGGGTAGGAAGCGAACCCGGGGAACTGAAACATCTAAGTACCCGGAGGAAAAGAAATCAACCGAGATTCCCTTAGTAGCGGCGAGCGAACGGGGACCAGCCCTTAAGTCCAGCACCAGTTAGTGGAATGCCCTGGAAAGAGCAGCCATAGAAGGTGATAGCCCGGTACACGAAAACGGGTGTTGGATGAAAACGAGTAGGACGGGGCACGTGAAACCTTGTCTGAACATGGGGGGACCATCCTCCAAGGCTAAATACTCCTGACTGACCGATAGTGAACCAGTACCGTGAGGGAAAGGCGAAAAGAACCGCGGATAGCGGAGTGAAATAGATCCTGAAACCGTATGCGTACAAGCAGTGGGAGCAGACTTGTTCTGTGACTGCGTACCTTTTGTATAATGGGTCAGCGAGTTAATCTCAGTGGCAAGCTTAACCGTATAGGGGAGGCGTAGCGAAAGCGAGTCTTAATAGGGCGTTTAGTCGCTGGGATTAGACCCGAAACCGGGCGATCTATCCATGACCAGGCTGAAGGTTGGGTAATACTAACTGGAGGGCCGAACCCACGTCTGTTGAAAAATACGGGGATGAGTTGTGGATTGGAGTGAAAGGCTAATCAAGCCCGGAGATAGCTGGTTCTCCTCGAAAGCTATTTAGGTAGCGCCTCGTATATAACTGTTGGGGGTAGAGCACTGTTTCGGCTAGGGGGTCGTCTAGATTTACCAACCCGATGCAAACTCCGAATACCAACAAGTTCCAGTACGGGAGACACACGGCGGGTGATAAGGTCCGTCGTGAAGAGGGAAACAGCCCAGACCGTCAGCTAAGGTCCCAAAATCTATGCTCAGTGGGAAACGATGTGGGAAGGCACAGACAGCCAGGAGGTTGGCTTAGAAGCAG
>CBDFHL010000004.1:0-224738 GCA_965247625.1 Methyloglobulus sp.
AAAAGATTTGTTATTAAATAATCCACGAAATAAAAAGTGGATCCTAAAGATTGACCGTTTTTAACTTAAGCCTTAATCTCGTTTATTCCGCTACGTTTTCTAACTTTTTCTTCGCTTGGCATTGACTTATAGCCGTATTCCAATTGATCTTATCCGCAATTTTTCCTTTGAAACAACTTACAGTTTCGTCAGCATTGCTGGTACCTGAGCATAATTCAATTGCATTTTTATATTCCCATTTATCACTGTCACCATGGCTTACATGACCTGTCATGACAGCGTGAAAACAATCACCGGGTGCTTTTGGAGCTTTTGTGCCTTGACATAAATAATCTAAGTTTTTGTCATCCCATTTGGACGCGCTTTCGTAGTTTGAAGTGGGATCCCATGCAATTTTTCCTTGTATATGTTGCTTACAGCCAGTCTCATGTTCGGTTGAAAATGCTGTTTGATAGTAGCTTGAGGTAAAAACAAATAACAGGACAGTAATAAAATTCATCATATTTGTTATTTTTAAAATGTTCATTTTAACTCCGGTAATTAGTTATAAAAATTTCATCTTACTTTTGCAACTTATCAGTCGTTATTATTTAGTCAATGCTAGTTATTTTTTATAATATAAAGTAATAAATTGCTATCTGAAAAATGATAATTTTTTACACAACCAGTAACGAATATACAAGGAGCCAAATCAAAACACACTTCTCCAATATTTATTGGTGACACCAAAAAACCTAAAAAATAGCTATACAACCCTGTTGTCTATTAAATATATTATGGTAAGTTATAGGTGTAGTTATTTAGAGATCAGAGAAGTTCAATGCAAATTAAGTTACCATTCGATTCTAGCCAGCCGGTTACCGGAGAATCATCGATTATTATTAACGAATCCCGGAGTGTTGTTTTTTCTTTTATCGCTGAAAACTATTTTGACAATTACTGTAAATGGGCACCGGAAGTTGTTGAACTAGAATCTTTCGATAATAAGAAAGTTTTTATAGGTGCTAAAGGCAGGCAGGTTCGTGAAGATAATGATTCGTTAGTTGAATCAACTTTTGAAGTAATTGATTACACCCCGAATGAAAAATTTGTTCTTCAAGGTTTTGCTCCACCTTATAAATCGACTTATTTAACCGAAACCCTCGATAAACCCACTGAAACAAAATTGACATTCAAATTCGACCTGTTAGAAATAGAATTATTTATGCGGCCTTTTGTTAAGTTGATTCGAGCAGCAATTGAAGAAGGCGCTGAGAATACAGTTGAAAAAATCAAAGAATTAATCGTAACTCAAGATGTTTCACAGCATCGAAGTAGCTGTGCCGGAGATTAAGTATGCTCGCCATTAAAAAAAATTCTGGAATTATTCCGCAAGTTTTAACGGCTATATTGGATCAGTGCATAAACGGAGTAACTCTTGCTGATCCAGACATAGAGGATTGTCCTATTGTCTACGCAAACAAAGCGTTTGAAAACCTAACAGGTTACTGCCAAGAAGAAATAATTGGTCATAATTGCCGATTTCTACAAGGTGATGATAAAGATCAAGATGCCCGTGACAAAATTAAAGAAGCCATGAACAACCGTGAAGAAGGTACTGTACTTTTACGTAATTATAGAAAGGATGGGGCTTTGTTTTATAACCGGCTTAAGATAACACCTTTATTCGACAATAAAGATAAGGTGCTTTATTTTCTAGGTGTCCAATATGACGTAACTTATCAAATTGAGGCTGAAAATGAAATTAATAGATTATCGTTAATATTGAAAGAATAATAAAAATATTATCTTCCACCATAAATTAATAAATAATTCTTTATAGTTTTTAAATATTATACAAAATAGTAACATTTTAGTTATTCGTTAGTTTAGAACGCTAAAGGGAAATTATGAAAAAAAAATATGAAAAAAAAATCCCGGAAAGCGAGATAACCGACCCCAAGATATTTAGCCAACGACGTACAATCGTTAAAGCCATATTAGCAACCATGGTGGCTGGTTCAGATATTATACCTGTATTCGCAAATAATGATTTGAAGTGGAAAAATTTGCCGAAAGGAAATCAAATTTCTAGCGGCCTAAATGTAACTTCTTCCGAGTTAGTAAAAAATTATACTAATTATTACGAGTTCACTATTGATAAAGAAGATTCTACAGATTTGGCTCAAAACCTCAAGATTGATCCGTGGTCTGTTGAAATTACAGGTGAAGTTGAAAAAAAACTGACACTAAACCTAGAAGATATATTAAACCACCAAAACCTCCAGGAATATATCTACCGACATCGATGCGTAGAGGGCTGGTCTATGGTTGTGCCTTGGGTGGGTTTCCGTCTTGTTGATTTATTAAAACTCGTAAAACCTTTATCCACCGCAAAATTTGTTAAATTCACATCGGTTACTCAGCCTGAGGCTATGCCATCACAACTTAAAAATCTCATGTTGGAGTGGCCTTACGTTGAAGCTTTACGGATTGACGAAGCCACACACCCATTGGCAATTTTAGCGGTCGGCATGTATGGTGAAGTATTGCCGAAACAGAATGGCGCTCCTATCCGTTTGGTCGTCCCCTGGAAATACGGTTTTAAGAGCATTAAAGCAATCGTAAAAATTGAATTATTAAAAACACCTCCTATTACTACCTGGAATAAATCTGCACCTAATGAATACGGCTTTTATGCGAACGTCAATCCTTCAGTTCCCCATCCTCGCTGGAGCCAAATAAGCGAAAGGCAACTTGGCAGCAGTTTTTTTACGGCACGTCGAAAGACTGAATTGTTCAATGGTTATGGTGATCAAGTTGCATCCATGTACAGGGACATGGATTTAGTCCATTTTTATTGATGTTGTTACCAAAACTTAAGGGTTATTTGTCAGTAACCTGTAACAATCTAAGAAAAAATGATCATGGGGTGATTTTATTTGTTCGAAACTTTTCTTGGGAAGAGTTTAAACAGTTTTACCAGAACGTGGCCAAGCTACGACAAATCTGTATTGTTAGCTGTTTAATACCGCTGCTTTGGCTTTTTATTGATATTTTATTTAATAATTTAGGCTCAAACTCCATACAGGCATTACATATTCGCTTAGGTGATTGGTCTTTACGTTTTTTATGTATTACGCTTGCAATCACGCCCATTCAAAAAATTACTAAATGGCGCGGAATGTCGCATTATCGCCAGCTATTTGGGCTGTATTCCTTTTTTTATGCGACCCTACATTTACTGGGATACCTCCTTGTTGACCATGATCTAGTATGGCCGATAATTTATACAGATATTGTTGAAAGTTCGTATATTTGGTTTGGTGTAATCGCTTACATTATCATTTTTATGCTAGCCATTACGTCGCCAAAATCCGCTAAAAAAATGATGGGGAAATCATGGAAAAAACTTCATCGTTACATTTACCTTGCATCCGTCCTTGGCCTTATCCATTATTTCTGGCAACTTAAAGGTAATCTGCTGGAACCTGTTTTTTATGCATTCATCATTTTTATACTACTGGCTTTCCGTGTGATGGTCAGCTTTAAAGAACGCCAGTTAAATCGCCTGATGATACCCAAAAGCCGGGTAATAGATGAATAATTAACAATCCGTTTTTAAAAAATATCTGGTTAAAATCCCGTAAAACCGTGCATCACTTAGCACTAATTTATCTCGGCTTTTTATACACTTAATCTATATTCATAACTTGATAAATGCTTACTTAGCGTAATTAAATGACAGACAAAACGCTGTTGAAAATGAATTTTGTTAAAGGAAACAGATATAATGCCAAATTCAAATCTAGCCTCAATACGGATACTTATGAAAACTAGAATATTACAAAGCATACTACTAATGGCTTTTATCACTCCGGTATTCGCCGATAAAATCGGTTCTGTAGATACCGATTTCAGATTCATTGGACCGGATAACAAAATAGAAATCGAGTCATTCGACGATGAAGGTGTGCCTGGCGTGACCTGTTACATCAGCCGCGCTAAAACGGGTGGGGTCAAAGGCGCTGTCGGGATTGCAGAAGACAAAGCATACGCTTCCCTCTCCTGCCACCAAATAGGCCCAATAACACTGGATGAAAAAATAAAAGCCGGCAAAGAAGATGGTGAAGATGTCTTTAAAAAGCGCACCTCTTTAGTGTTTAAATCCATGCAGGTCGTCCGTTTTTATGACAAAAAACATAATGCCCTGGTTTACATGGTTTACAGCGACCGCATCTTAAAGGGGTCGCCAAATAACAGCATAACCGCAGTGCCAATTCTACCTTGGCAAAACCAACCGGCTGCAAGTTTAACTCCAGCAGTAAAATAAGTATCTTGATTCAAGGAAGTTTGCTGTACTGTATATTAGAAATGGATATCTCTGAAAACCAGCAAAGCGTAAGCGCCAAAAATAGGTGTGCCGCCCACATGCGAAGGAATGATGCAATATATGCAATTTCAGGGTTGTTTCGCTGGTATCGGACAAATATTTTTACCCCTACCAGCGGATTCTGGCTTGAACCGCCAGCAACCGAGGTAAAACGGTGCGATTTTCCTGGGTGGTCGTTGAAAGCAATCACTGGCAAATGATAAATTGAACCATCATTTTCCCGCTTTTCCTATGCTTAAATTCGCCCTTCTGTAGTAATGCCGTTGAACAGCACACCCATCCGCCGCGCCAACAACCAAATTGCACCTGTTAGCAAGATATCTCCGATTATCCCAAAGTGATAATCCTAAATAACAACCTAGGGATTGAATGGAGATATGGGGTGAAAACAGGAAGTCGATTGAAGATAAATTTGGTTTTGCATTACCGGGCTGCCCTATTCCATATTTACTCTTTTCGGGCGCGTAATTTGCCTGAACAACTTATTAAGGTTGCCTGCTCAAAAGCTTCGGTAACGGACGCGTATGCCCTGCTCAATTGACAACCGGATTTCTTCGGCCGAAACTTCTTTAGGAAAGTAACAACCAGAAATATGAGCCTGACAAAAGCTTGCGCCTTCAATATTTGCTTTTCTAAAATCAACGCCGCGTAGGTCTGCACCACGAAAATAAGCATCGCAAAAGTCAAGCCCATCCGCATCCAAGTCACGTAAATCAAGTCCACGGAAGTCGCCGCCACTCAATAATCCATCAGCAGATTCACCTGCTGCCCTGCGTTTGTTGAATTCATCAATCTGTTCAGAACGTAACAAATCATAAAGCGCATTATGATAAATAGCTGGCTTGGCCATAAGATCTCCCAATAAATCTTGATCAGCACAAAAAATGTGCAAATTTTATAGTGACTATAGACCAAGCTGAGATTTTTGCGCTGACTTTACGGTTTCAAGCGTTTAGTTGGTGCGCAAAACAGTAATGCTTTAAGAAATAGGCAACTTCCCCGTTTTGCACAGACACCAAGCCGGTAAATTACTCTGCTTGCATCACTTCTACGAACAAATCACTATGGATAAACTCAACAGGCGCTAAACCCGGATTCCGCCGGCGGTTACCATTGGCACAATTGATTGCATCTTGATTGAAATCAACACCCAAAACCAATGTGCAGCCTATTTTTTTTGAGTAAAAATGCAAAGTAACCACTGCCGCAGCCCATATCCAAGGCATTATTTACAGGTTTTTGCTGAAGCATATACTGACTAACGAAAGAGCTTGTGATTCCAAAATTGGATGGAAAAACATTTTCCCCAATCTCCAGACGCCATCCAGTTCCGTTAAGTAAGGTTGCTTAACCAAGTACAAGGCTAATTCGGATTCCCTGATTGGGATAGTCATGGATTGATTATTCATTTTGGGCTTATTGTTTTAATTTTTAGTCAGATGAGCCCAGTGACTGATTCTCGCTGGGCGATGAGGGTGATAGTGGCGGGGAATCATAGCCAGCTCTACAATAACGGATTTTGTAATCTTTACTACTTATACCAACACAGCAGTGATTATAAACAATCTCATTTAGCAGACGAAGGCGAACAGTTGTTATATTACTAGGAACTAAGCTGAATTCTATTATCTTATAAAAATCATTTGCGCCTACCTTTATACTATAGAGCAACTGAATTACCTGAGTT
The DNA here is from genome assembly GCA_965247625.1 of Methyloglobulus sp. GTDB lineage: Bacteria > Pseudomonadota > Gammaproteobacteria > Methylococcales > Methylomonadaceae > Methyloglobulus. The sequence continues at coordinate 6,060 of CBDFHL010000004.1, forward strand.
GAGCTTTGGTATTGCCACCCAAAGCCAATCACCCTGAGGGTGAGCAAGAAGTCAGTCCTAAGAAGCGCGAAATGAGCGCCCAGTCTGGCACCTCGATGCCGATAGTTGGGAGGTGTCCATCCCATTGTCCTGCTACTCTCGTTTTATGCCCAGCAAGGGGCATAAAACTTGTTGCGCAATGACTCGACGCGATTTCAGAATGCTTTGGATTTTCACTCCGCATACAGCCCTGCGTGAAAACGCCCAGCCCTATCGCTTTGGGGGACTAAAAATCTTCACTCCGCTCACGCTACGTTTCCAAGATTTTCAGCGATGGATTTCAGACGACACCTATTTCGGTAAGCATGTCAGAATCGGGTGGTGAACGAAAATCATTCAGTGTCGATAAAAACGTATATAGATTAACCGCCTTGTTGCTCAAGCCTAGTTTTTTACGTATATTTTTACGGTGGATACTCACCGTTTCTGGAGAAATGGCTAACGTGGCTGCGATCACTTTAGTCGATAAGCCTTGCTTAACCATAGAAGCCACCTGGGTTTCTACAGATGTTAATTTGAGGTACGCTGCGGCTAGATTGTTGGCACTTCCGTAAGATTGCATCATTTGTTTGAGGTTAATTTCCAATAGCTCTATTAAGCGTATGGACTGCCGCCGCCGAAAACTGGCGGATTTCAACTTTACTAGCAATGGGATGACAGTAGTTTCTAACTCCTGTGCAAACGCCATTTGAGCATCTGATTTATCTGATACCCGGCGCTTAAACATCACATTAAGTGCTGCATTGACTTCTTCAGTATCTCTTTTGACGCGTTCCAACTCTTCTTTAGTGGCTGTCACTTCATTTTCTAATTGTTGACGGACCTGAAAAAGAACCTGTTCAGCTTGCTTTTGTACGGTGATATCTGTGAAACGGCAAATATAATGGCTGTTATGGCCTTTATCATCAGCTATTGCAGAAATACTAAGGAATATGGGTAAAATTTCACCATTTCTGCGTTTTATAGAAAACTCACCCCGCCAAAACTTTTCGTTTTCCACCATAACCCAAATCGACTGATGGAAGCCAAAACCTGGTAAATCCGAATTAATAAAATTTGCCGACCTACCCACCGCATCTTCTGCCCTATAGCCGGTCACCTGACAAAAGGAATTATTTACCCGGATGATATTCTTGTGAATATCAGTCACGATAATGGCATCCTTTGTCTCAAAAGCTATAGCCGCGATACGCTGGGATTCCTGAATCGCTTTAAAATGCGTGATATTTTGGTAAGAAACAACAAATAATCCCTCACCACTATATTTGAGCCGGGTTACCCGCATCATAAACCAGTTTGACTGGGACGCCTGATTACAAAAGCATTCAAAAATAAATTGCTCACGCCCCTCATTTAAAACGGATAACACGCCTTCCTGTACTTGATCTGTAGACGCTTTGCAAATAGAACTGGTGCCTTGCAATAAATTGAGATAATTACTACCTACCGAAGTATCTTCGGCAAGAAAACCAATTTCTGTCCGAAAATTTGACCACGCTGAGTTAAAATGCAAAATAGTGCCTGATTTGTCGATCACAAGTATTGGATCTGACAACGTATCAAGTATTAAGGAATATAGCGTAATAGAATTTTGCATATTGGTTCCAGTGCCAGGTGAAGTAAATCTGCTACTGATTAAGTTGGTACTTTGTTATCGTTTGAAAGCATGTCATTGCAACCGATATTCAACGTTTCTCATCAAGTTAACTCCCTGGCACTCGTAAACTCCAGGCATCGAAACGATAAGCTTTTGCTATCGTTGCTTTGTGTACAGCATTTACGCCTAAATACAATGAATTGATAACTATAGGACTGGCTTCGTAACTACTGAGGAAACCCATACCATTTTTGCGGTATCTTAGATATCACCCTGCATAATTGGTTGGAATCCTTAAAAACCGGAGGGATGATGGCCTGTTTAATTAACAATTAAAATGGTTAACGTTAATAACTATTTGGTTCTTAGCTTAAGTTTTATATGAGCTAAGCAAATGATTTAATGTAATTTTACCCGTGGTGCATTTAGGATAATAAAAAATAAGTTGTTCATTTTCACGCTGTAGTTATCATTTGAATCTTAAGGGGGGAGCAATTTGACTGCAATTCCCCCAAATGGGGGGTTGCTAAATAGCCCAAATTTATCTAACTATAGTAAATTCAAGAGTTATCAATTAAATATCGTACTGATTGGGTTAACTATGGTCGTAAGCTGATAACTATATGAAAACTTTATTGCTGGATGATCACGCCCTTTTTAGGGCGGGGCTTGCGTTGTTACTGCAAAACTTTAATCGCAACATAACCATTTTTGAGGCTGAAAATACTCAGGCCGCGTTAGCAATAGCCAATCAAAATACTGATTTGGATTTGTGCTTATTGGACATTAATCTTCAAAATGAGAATGGCTTATCGATAGTAACTGCGCTAAAACAAATTGCGGATAATTTAGTGGTCGTAGTGGTTTCAGCCTGTGAGGATAATTCAGTTATTCGCAAGTGTATTGATGTAGGCGCTATGAGTTTTATTTCTAAAAGCGCAAAACCCCAAAAATTGGCTGAGGCTATAAAATCCGTTTTAGCGGGTAAGATTTTACTTCCATCAGAACTATTAGATGATGAGGACATCCGAGAGGCACCTCTATTTTCACCCAGGCAAAAAGAGGTATTCATGGGTTTATGTAGAGGGTTGTCCAATAAAGCTATTGCTCGTGACTTGCATTTATCTGAACATACCGTAAAAGATTATATCGGTAGCATTTTTCAAATTCTGAATGTTAGCAATCGCACAGAAGCTGTGATTAAAGCGAGTCGCTTTTACGTCAAAAATTAACTAGACAGATGAAATTTCACAAGCGTATTTTTTAAAGATAAAGTGTAATCTCTCTATCAGTAGTTCAGTCGGAATAGGTTTGTGCAAGACGGTGAAACCATGCGTATTGCTTTCTTGCAACAAAGATGAGGCAGTTTCGCCTGTCATAACCAAAACGGGGAAGTTACCGTAAGTGTTTTGCAATTGTTTAGCCAAGTGCGCGCCTTGCTCATCGCCTAGCCTCAGGTCAACCACTAGCAAGTCGGGGATACCTTGGGTCTTAAACAAGCGCTTAACGCCTGAGCCCGAGTTTGCGGTTTCCACGTTCATTTTCCAAGTGTGCAGCAGGGTGCGCATGCTGTTCAAAATATCCTGCTCGTCATCCACAACATAAATGCGCTTGCCCACTAGGTCAGCGGGTTGGAATGGCTTTGATATGGGCTTACTGAGCGGCTCTTGGAGTACGCTATTAAAAATAAGCTTAAAACTGGATCCTTGCCCGGGCTCAGATTCCAGTTGAATCTGAATGCCAATCAACTCGCATAAACGATGCACGATGGTAAGCCCTAAACCAATGCCTTTGTCCAGGTCACGACCCGGATTATGAAGCTGATAAAACTCTTCATAAATGCGCAACTTATCTTCATCTGGAATGCCTTTGCCAGTATCCGTTACTGTCAAAAAAGCCGTATCGCCTTGTTGATAGGTACTTATCCGCACTTCCCCGTGGTCGGTGTACTTGATGGCGTTATCCAGCAAATTACGGATGATCCGGGATATGCCCACCTTGTCATCCAATAGCCGGACATAGTCCAACTGCTGAATAAGCTTTAGTTGTTTATCCTCGGCCTGCTGGGTAAATTCACTACAAATATCGGCCGCCAGCCTATCCAAGAAAATGCGCTGCCGTTCCGGAACATAATAATCATTGGACAAGCGGGACAAGTCCAACAGCCCATGCAACAGGCTCCCCAGCACCCGCACCAGGCGATCGATGTTCTCGGCAACGCCCGGCAATGTTTCCGGGTCAGGCGAAGATAGCAGGACGGCACTGTAAACAGACAGTGCCTGGAGGGGTTGGCGTAAATCATGGCTGGCTGCCGCAAGGACTCTCGCCCGGGCTTGTGAGGCCTGTTCCGCCTTGTTGATGGATTGGAGAATTTCAATATTTTTTAATTCCAGGTCCGCTAATATTCTATTGCGGTCTAAATGGGTAGCAATTGACCATTTAAAAAACATTTGGTTATTAAAGTGTAAAAGCGATAAAAAAATTAAACACAGCATTAGGGCGGTCATCGTTTCTATTAACTGCTCAGGATGTGTATTAACTCTGCTAACCACAGATAATAGTAAAACAGTTAATGGATAACACCCGTAAGAAATAAAGGTGGGTACCGTAAAACTACCGAATACATTGAGTAGTTGCACAATATAAAGTAGTGCTTGATCCACTTCGGATAAATAGGGCGTAAACAACACAAGGCTTATTCCTTGAAGAAATCCTGCCAGCAAAGAGAGTGCAACCAAGCGCAACGTTATGGGACGAAGATCATGCTTGTAACTATAACGCTCTATTTTGTAGGCATAAGCACTACGTAAACATTCCAGCAAAATCAGCGCAATTCCCCAGGTAACTATTAAGGTGAGTGGCGTGGAATGACCTACAAACAGACCTATGCTTAAAACCACAATACTCTGGCTCCAAATCACTCTTTTTAGCATTTTGACATACAAGTACATCAGTTCAAGATTAACTTTTTTCTTGTAGTCCGGATGGTTAACTAGTGAGCGTTCTCGTTTATGGTCAAAAAATGAAATCACAATTTGCACTCGACAGTTTATGCTGATTAGATACGCGCTGAAAGTAAGTCAAAGCTTAAGCAAAAGGCATCCAATAGTAGCTCTGTAGCAATTGGCTTATGCAAGACTTGGAAGCCATGCGTATTGCTTTCTTGCAACAAAGATGAGGCAGTTTCGCCTGTCATAACCAAAACGGGGAAGTTACCGTAAGTGTTTTGCAATTGTTTAGCCAAGTGCGCGCCTTGCTCATCGCCTAGCCTCAGGTCAACCACTAGCAAGTCGGGGATACCTTGGGTCTTAAACAAGCGCTTAACGCCTGAGCCCGAGTTTGCGGTTTCCACGTTCATTTTCCAAGTGTGCAGCAGGGTGCGCATGCTGTTCAAAATATCCTGCTCGTCATCCACAACATAAATGCGCTTGCCCACTAGGTCAGCGGGTTGGAATGGCTTTGATATGGGCTTACTGAGCGGCTCTTGGAGTACGCTATTAAAAATAAGCTTAAAACTGGATCCTTGCCCGGGCTCAGATTCCAGTTGAATCTGAATGCCAATCAACTCGCATAAACGATGCACGATGGTAAGCCCTAAACCAATGCCTTTGTCCAGGTCACGACCCGGATTATGAAGCTGATAAAACTCTTCATAAATGCGCAACTTATCTTCATCTGGAATGCCTTTGCCAGTATCCGTTACTGTCAAAAAAGCCGTATCGCCTTGTTGATAGGTACTTATCCGCACTTCCCCGTGGTCGGTGTACTTGATGGCGTTATCCAGCAAATTACGGATGATCCGGGATATGCCCACCTTGTCATCCAATAGCCGGACATAGTCCAACTGCTGAATAAGCTTTAGTTGTTTATCCTCGGCCTGCTGGGTAAATTCACTACAAATATCGGCCGCCAGCCTATCCAAGGAAATGCGCTGCCGTTCCGGAACATAATAATCATTGGACAAGCGGGACAAGTCCAACAGCCCATGCAACAGGCTCCCCAGCACCCGCACCAGGCGATCGATGTTCTCGGCAACGCCCGGCAATGTTTCCGGGTCAGGCGAAGATAGCAGGACGGCACTGTAAACAGACAGTGCCTGGAGGGGTTGGCGTAAATCATGGCTGGCTGCCGCAAGGACTCTCGCCCGGGCTTGTGAGGCCTGTTCCGCCTTGTTGATGGATTGGAGAATTTCAATATTTTTTAATTCCAGGTCCGCTAATATTCTATTGCGGTCTAAATGCATGGTGATAGAGAATCGAAATTTTTTGTCTCGCTCAAAAAAGATACTGAGGAGAAATACGTTGTTCATTATGGTGAGTAAAATAATAGCAAGGGATTGTTGTGGATATAGATTGATCCATATGGATACCCCAGGTATTACTAATATAATCATATAGATTAATAGAACTGGTAAAAAAGCCGCCGGTACAAACAAATGAGGGATCGAAAAAACAATAAGCGCCGCCAACATTTGTTTGTGAATGGGGATATCGGGTAAGAATACAGCACAACTGATAATGGTCGTAGCAGAGAGCAATGCCAACACATAAAAACGCTTAGTGATGGCATTTGGATTAATGTGTAGCTTTTGGGATTCAAGATTGTAAACGTAGCCTGCACGTAAAAATTCAGCTGCAAGTGTAAGCACGCCCCATGTAATTAAATGGTTATTTGACACTGATTTATAGAATAATAGAGCTAAGGTCAAGACCGTAGCTAAACTTAACCATCGCATTTGCTTTAAAACGTGAATATGTAATTTAATGCGTTGGATTTCGACATAATTTTCTGGGAAAGCATCCAGCTGAATATCTTCCTCAAACACTTTATATTGACTGCTCGTTATGTATTTCTTCAAAAGTTTGTCTCTTAATCGCAGCTTTAATGACATAGACGGGTATAACCCAAATAAGCTTCTTTGAGTCAAATTAGAACTGCTTGAAACTTATTACCCATTATAAGTGAAGCGTCATGTCCTTACCCACCCATTAACAATGAATACGGTAATTCCTATACCTCTGACCATGTCGGTTCCTTTGACATACCCGCCAATTACGGCCGCCAGTTTGTGGATTTAGGTCTGGGTATCAATGTCACCATCCCCAGCGTTGCCTTCCAGGGCAAAACCCTTAAGTTCGAGTGATTGCAACCCAGGCACACCGACTACAACGGCTACCAGCTAGACCGTGATAGCGCATCGTCGGCCACCTGGAGCTATAGATTTTGAGCAAGGCTGCAATGTCGGCTTTTGAGTTTGGCTTGATTGAAGTCGGTCAAGCCCGATGATCCGGAGTGGGTCGGACTGTCACATTCACTTTTGGCCAAAAATGAATTTTTTGATAGTCCGCTATAGAGAATCTGATTTCAATCGATAATTTTCAAGCAACCAGCAATATGCGTAGCCTGCGGAAGACTTAAATTTCAACCAAGAATGGGTTGGTAATTACCATCCTGTTTTCGATTTTTTGGCCATGTTGCATGTCTTCCGAATACAAGGTTGGGCAATCTGCGAGGAGTGCGGCCCCGACAATTAAGCTGTCGTAAAAAGAAAAGCCATACCGTTCCGCAATGTCCAAGCCCAAGAGATGGGTTTCGACCGTCAAAGGCCGGACATCGCAAACAGCAAGGACAGTCACCAAATATTCCCGTATTTCGGTATAGGTCATCCCTAATTTCCGTGAGGCGACTGAGGCAAACTCATTAAGCACCTGGACGCTGATAACTCCACCTTTAGAAACAATGGCTTCAACACAGGAAGCCTTTTCATTGTCCCCAGACAAGAGATACAGCAGAATATTGGTGTCGAAAAAAAAGCTAACGTCCTTCATTGGCTTCAAGGCGGTCGAACTTGAAACCTTCCGGCAACCGGCCCCGGTATTTCCGGAGTCTCGCCAACAATTGTTGCGGGGTCGGTTTTTTCTCAAGCTCGAAAACCCGGTCATTGGCGATATGGATTTCGATATCGTCGCCTTCTTTCAACTGAAGCGCCTCGACGATGGCGGCAGGCAGACGGACTGCCAAACTATTTCCCCATTTAGCGACTTGCATGTTAGATACCCTCGTTAGATATACAAAGCATTATTGTATATCTTTGCGGGCGGCCTTTGTCAACAAATTTGGTCATGCGGTTGGAGAAACTTATGCAGTCAAATTAGAAGAAATTGCACGTAGATTTTGTGTAGATAAGGAAATAAAAAGTAATTACCTAAATAAATAAAAAATAACTTATGCTGCTTCTCCATTGCAGACTGTGGCTCATATCAACCATTTTGGGAAGTTCGGTAGAGTAGAGATGTGGCGCGGTAGTTTTAGATGTTCGCCTATCTGTTGCCGCCCCTTTCGTTAGGCGGTGCCTCACTAGCAAAACCTTAACCCCGTTTCCACACCCCCCTCATCGAACCGGACTGGCAGTTTTCCCGCATCCGGCTCTCGGACAAGATATCACGCTTACACCCACGGCTGGTCGCACCCCAAGCGGGTCAGGCGTACCAAACCTAAGTCTCGGTAAAGGTACGAAGGTGGATAGCCTCCGCCCGCGCGCTTTCTGACCTTGTACTTGTTGCGTAACCACCGGCGCAGCCGCATCATGGTATAGTTGTCAATTGCCCGGTAGGCCTGTTGGGTCGTCCCCACTTTAAAGTAGTTTGCCCAGCCCCGCAGCACCCGGTTCAACTGCCCTACTAGCACGGCGGTCTCTTGCCACCCCATGTTAAGAACCGTCATCGCATGGATCTTTTCGACCATGCGCCGAATACTTTTCTTTGAGGGCCTGTAGCCCATGTAGGCCTTGCCCGTTTGGCGCTTATACATCCGACCAAACGTGTAACCCAGAAAGTCAAACTCCCCTTCCGGCACTTTACAGACTCGTGTCTTTTCCTCATTTACCGTCAGCTTTAGCTGCGCCATAATGTCATGCAACCAATGCAAGGCTTCTTCAGCCTTGCCACGGCGGCACAAGATCACTAGGTCATCAGCATAGGTCACGATCCGGCTGCCCAACCGCCGTTCCAGCCCCAGTTGTTTCCATCTCAACACAAACCGTCGCATGTACAGATTCGACAGCAAGGGCGAAATGGGTGAACCTTGGGGTATGCCACAGCGGTTGTCCTTGGCTTCGGTCGTGCGTATCTTCCGACCTCGGCCGTCGGTTTCTTCCACGGTGCACTCCAGCCATTGCTTGATCAAGTTCAGCACTCGTGGGTCAACAACCCGGCGTGCCACCGATTTCAGCAACTCAGCATGGGGAATACTGCCAAAGTAGTCTGCCAAGTCGGCATCCACCACTTCTTGATACCCCCGAAATAAATGATCCTTGATTTCACCCACCGCCTGTTGCGCATTGCGTCCAGAACGGTAGGCATACTGTTCCGGTGGAAGGTCGGCTTCAAAGATCGGCTCCAGCACTAGCATCGCTGCCGTCATGCAGACCCGATCCCGTAGCGTCGAGATACCTAGTGGCCTCAACTTGCCATTGGCTTTGGGGATATACACACGTCTGATTGGATTCGGTCGGTAAGTCTCCTCCCTAAGCGCAAGCGCCAGTTCGCCAAGCCATCGTGACACGCCATACGCTTCGACATCCTGGAAATCCTGGCCATCCACACCCGGTGCGCCCTTGTTGGAGCGGCACTGGGCATAGGCATGCGCCAAGATGTCTTCTCGGTAAATCTTGTCGTACAACGCGTAGAAACGATAGTCGGCTTCAGCCTTCGCTTTTGCGTGTAACGCCATCTGCAGTTTCTGAACTCTTATCGGAGTTGATAGGTTGCCCAATCTCCTGTCCCTCCCTACTTATTGCGTTGATCTTGAACCAAGGCCCCTTCCCTCCACCGGCATTACCCGGCTTCCCCAGTACTACGGGCCTCTCCGCCACCCCAATGCGCCCGGCCTGTCCCTCACGGGCGTCCGGTTGGCCGTCCCCGGCCACGCAATGGGACTTCCCGTGTTGCGTGTGCTTACCTTGTGTACATGCAATCGGCACTACCCCGGCGCAGCGTCTGGGGCTATTCTTCGCTCAATTACCCCAGACATATCAACCTTCCCCGGTATGGCTGACGGGTCGGCCTGCGCATCGTCCTTTTCGAGGTTTGCTCACCGTTCACTCACGTTAAAGCCTGCACACTCGCTAGGCCGCCTATAGCGACCCTTTAGTTCGGGGGCTTCAGCCATTTCGTTACCTCCATGACTGCCCCGAATGCTTCCGGCCGGAGCGATTTAGCCGGGTGGGTCTCTCACCCACTGGTAAAGCACCGCCTTAGCACGGCGCACGCCAACTCCAGACAGTCGTGGGGTTCGAGATATGTTATTTAGGTAGCACTAAGCAGACATACATTCCCCTTTTTTATATCCTTTGACTAATCTCTTAGCAAGAGTAATTTTAAGATAAAAAGTGCCGATATTTTATGAGTTTCGTCCGTCTTCTTCCACTTGGCTTCTGATCTTTTAAGCTCTGTCATTGGTAAATTGTCAACAAACAATGCTATCGTGACTATACTGGACTATGTCCACATGAGCTTTTAACAGGCAAATTTTTTGCCTTCCAATTTGTTGGTAAAAGATACTTTAGGTGACTACCTTATTGATAATTTTTATGTCCTATGGTTTTCAATGGTTATCTTGAATATTGCTATTACGTTAAACCTCCATCATTAGCAAAAAATGAAAGCTAAAATGTAATGCAGATTTCCAAACCAAAAATCCCTAATACATTAAGCATATGGTTCAAACAACTCAGCATAGGTATGCTTTATGTGATTTTTGGCGTCTTCATTCATCATTACTTCACTAAAGGTAGTATTGTTGGCTTTATTTAGCCAGGTGCTGGTTTAGCTTTAGCTACTATTCTCATTGGGGGCAAACAATATCTATATGCTGTCTTTTTTGGTTCTCTGCTACTTAATCTAATAACCAACAATTCAATTTAGGCAATTGTCGGAATTACTTTAGCTAACGTGCTGGAGGCGCTTATTGGTGTTCGTTTGCTTACACGAACAGGTTGGTCAGATTATTCACTTCATCCCTTATCAGATTACTTAAGATTAATTGCCCTTGGGGGCGGTGTTGCAAGTATTGCGGGTGCCGCCATTGGTGCTTTAGTTTTGTTGCTTTCAAATTACATCACTCCATCTGAGTATATTGGCAACGCACTGATCTGGTGGATAGGGGATACCCTGGGAATTATTCTGGTTACCCCGTTGATATTGGTCTGGTGGGATAAGGCATTCGAACAGCTTTCAATTAAGCAGGTTATCGAAGGTTTGTTGTTAATCGGCTTAACTTTAATGGTAAGGCAAATTGTTTTTCTTGGTTGGCTAAACCCATTTTTTCCAGTCAAGCCCAAGGCTTTCATTATGTTCTTATTCATCACCTGGATAGCCATATCATTTGGTAAACGGGTCACTACGATTGCGTTGATGATTATTGCCATTCAAGCACTATCAGGGGTATTTATACATGCCGGATACTTTTCGGATGAGTCTGGTAGTGCTAATTTTCATAATTATTGGCTTTATATGCTGACTTTGTCTTTGGTCGGGATGGCCATTGCAGTTTATGTTGATGAAATAAATAAGAAAAAACATGACTTGCATGAAAATGAAAAGTGCCTTCGCCTAAGCCAGATCAATGGGGGGTATAGGCACCTGGGAAGTTGAATTGGCCACCTACAAGATTAAATGGTCTGAATATTGCTTTCTCTACGTTATTGAGTTTTTCACCCAAATAGGCGGTGACTTGGGAAAATTTTCTTAATGAGGCAAATTGAAAAGATAAATAATATTGATCTGAAAAACCGGAAAAACACCAAAAATTAAGGTTTTATGTATGTTTTCCCAGCTATTAAATTATAAAAATTGGTGGAGGCGGGGGGAATTGAACCCCCGTCCGCAAGCACTCCGCCACAAGGTCTACATGCTTATCCCGCGCTTTTGATTTAGCTGATAACTACCCGTCGGGCCAAGAAAATTATCAGCGATTCCGATTGGTTTTAGCGCTTTAGGCTCCGGACTAAGCCCTGACGCGATCTTATGTAAGATGATCCCTGAATGTCTATTGTACCCGAAGATACGCCAAACTCTGGCTGCATAAGCACCGCCAGTCAGAGAGGTAGTGCAGGGTTTAAGCTGCTAAAGCTACCGAGTAGTTTTCGTCGTTTGCGAATACTTTTTTTCTGTAGGATTTACGAGGTGTACAGTCCTCGGCATGCACTCAAGGTTTTGCTACCCACGTCGAAGCCATGTCGCCCCCAAGTGTTGGTATTCTAATCGTTATGACCACGCATTACCAAATTAATTCAATTTAGTTCCTCTGGACAAGTTAATTCGTAACAGAATTCTAAGTACCTGTTTGTGGCGAAATAAGACTTAACTATTCGATTTTCTTCGAGGGTATGGGGGGCTAAGTATTTCTACTTACTTGCCATGAAAACGCTCCGGCATGACTAACCAAGCATGTATTTCAAACGGATAACGTGTTTTACCAACTTGACGGCTTCGCGCAATGCCCTTTGGTCATTGTGCCTTACGGGTTGAGTTAGGCGCAGATGTTGGAACAAAAACGTAGGTTGCGGGTGAGAAAAGCGAACCCCAACCTACGTGCTGCGCGGCTTCATCGCGTAGCGTCCGTGTTGATGGATATGTTAGCACTCTCACGCTCTGACAATTCCTTAAGCTTCCAACGGACGATTACCTGAGCATCTATAAACCCTCTTCCGTAACATGATTCGTAATTCGAAGAGATCGGATACTTGTGATGGACGTCAGTGAAGTCATCCCACCAAGAATTTTCTTGGTTTGGGAAATCGATTATCGATCCGGGAAATTTATTACCGGACAAAAGGCTTCTAAATTCATTCTCGGTGAGAATTCGACCACCGCAGCTTAGGCCGTAGTGGCTGTCTCGTAGCGCCAAGATTAGTTTGTACATCCCGAATATTTGGCTTTGTCCTCCTGCACCGACGTGGTCGCTAATGTGCCAAACCTGACTCAGGATTCTGTACCGCCAATCAGCAAGCTTTAGAAGAATGAAGACCTCGCCAACTGGTGATTCGGATCGAATGAAGTAAATACGCTCTGGTTTCATATTTTCGATTTCGTCCAAGTACTCAAGCGGGTCAAAGTGCGTTTCTTCGGAATTGCTAAACGGACTACTTTTGCCTTCAATAAGCCATTCCCGATTTACTCCAAAGCAAGCGCAAAAATGGTCAATAAATTCGAATGATGGTTCTCGGCTACCCAGGAAGACAGATTCCAACTCGCTAACTGAATCTAACTTCATCAGTTGGGCTAGACTTGCAATCGTGTATTTCCCATAGGTTCGCTTCGTATTCATCAGAGCCAAGACTTGATTGAATCTCTTTACTATGCTCGCCACCTCAGATTCCGGCGAAATAGCACTCACGCCCGACGATGGAGTATGAACTACCTCCACTCGTAACGCAGATGGATTGTTCGGTGGGCTTTCCATTGGTGGAGTTTTTTGTCCATGTCGTTTGAACACCCATCCACCGATAAGCAGTAGGCTGCTAACACCAGCACCAGAGAATATCCACTCTTTGTTAGAAATGATGTAGTCAATCATTACGGGCACCTGCTAGAAAGAGCGCTAACTATAAATAGACGCCAAATAAAAACCTAAAAATTTATCGCGACTGGTTGATATTTTCATTTGTTAAAAAATTATTCGTTTTAAGTTCAGACAATTAAGATTATTTACTACACCTGTTTTGAGTTAGCTAAACGATCCTAAAACACCTTGACAGACTAACAGGAAGTTCATCGGTTAATCAGTCCTATTATATTGAATAAATGAGTCATTCTTGCGCTTAAGCGTAGTTTAGATCAGTCAACTTACAAACTACTACCTGATTGCTTGCAAGCTTCTCCGAAGTTTAAATATAGTGAATAGCCCACCAAGGCTTCACCAAGTCCTTCGACAAGCTCACTACCCTCTGGAGCAGTTGCTAGCATAGAAACATAGATAAAGACAAATTCTAGCTTAATTAATCAGCATCCTTGACAGGGGGTTATTGGCATTAGGTTTTTCAAGGGGGGTATTGCCCGCTTCGCCACAATCATTGCTCAGTTGGCTTAATTGCTTATGTTGCAGGCTATGTTCTTCGATTAGCTCGGTGATGGCCTTATCGATTTCGCCGTCTATCATGGCGATGGCAACGTTTAAGCCGGAGTTTAAACCGTTGAGTGCGCTTTTTTCCAGTGAGGGTTTAAGTTTTTTAAGAATAAACCACGGGATTAACCAGCTAATAACCACCAATAAGCCGCTGTGTACCGCAAAATCAACTCCCAGATAATGATCATGGGTGTTATTGCTGGCGTAATAACCCATAAAAACATGGTAGCCCACCCAGCTGCTTGCGGCTAAAGGTAAAACGATTTCGCAAAACCGCATGAGCTTTAAAAAGCTGCGGTGAATAATGTTGCCAGGGTTGGCGAGTGCTTGCCTAACTTGCAATTCACTTTGGCTTTGGACAATTTTGGGGGCTTTGCTGCGAATGGCCGCCAATTGGTTTTTTAGCGGTGTTGCCGGAATGCCGGATTGATTGAGTTTAACAATAAACTCATCCAGTGCATCACCAAAGCGGGCTTGCGCCCAGTCATCCCATAACTTTGCATTATGGCTGCTTTCACCTGCGGCATTGTTGGCATTAACAATTAAATTGGCGGCATTTTCAGCATAGTAGGCGGCAAGTTTTTGTATGGGCCAAGCAAAGCCTTGCTGTAACTGGTTTGAGGTATGTTGCCACTGGTTTCCCCAAAGCTCGTCGGCTTGCTCAAGTACTTTAGGCTGGCCTAATTGCTGGGCATAGTTTTGAAGCTGTTGCCGTAATTCAAGTTTTTTAACCTGTTCACTACGTTGCTCCAGTTCGGCAACGACGTGCTTATTGGCCAAACCTAATATAGTCGATTCCAGCGCGGCAAACTCATCAGGATAAGTCGATTGTTCGCCACAAACGGTTTTAAAAATAATCGGTTCAACAAAACCGGCTTTACCTAATTGCAGTTTAAAGTCTTCGTATTGGGCTTGTTGACCCCGGTCCCATTGGTTAAGGACAAACAACCAGGCATGGCGGCTGCCTTCTGACAATAGTAAACGCCAGGCTTTTTCATCACGGTAGCGTTCTGGGCTAACCACATAAATAAGCACATCAATATGCGGTAACCACTCAAATACCAAGACTTTATTGCTTTGTTCCGTGCTGTCAAAATCGGGCATGTCGATCCAGACGATATTTTTTTTGGCCTCGTCATCATGCTGGGCAATACGGATTTTTTCTACCGGCAGTTTTTCCGGCAAATGCTGGATAGCAATGCTGTGATGATGAAATAAAGTCACTTCGCGCGAGGTGGGGCGTTCAATGCCCGATTTGGCAATCTGTTTACCTGCCAGCCGATTGAGTAACGAGCTTTTACCAACACCGGTACCGCCCATAAATGCCACGATTAAAGGCCGTGAGCCATTGGGGTTAAATAAGGTTTCCGGGCTACGGGCATCGAATTCGTTTAAAGCATTCAGTGCATCCTGGCTTAACCAGCCTGCGGCCTGGGCTTGTTCAGCCCAGCGTTTGGCTTTTTGCAATAACTCAGAGTAATCGTAAGCCATGCTTTCTCTCTATTAATTGGGTTTCTGCGTGTTGTAACTGGTCAGGGGAGATGTTGAAATAATTGGCAGATGATAATTGTCCGGCTAAATCCAGCAATTTTTTGCGCATAACGTCGGTAAATAATTGAGCCTTTACCGCCGATAGTTGCTGTTGTTTAAGGTCGGCTTCTACGCGCCCCATATAACCGCCAATCGCACTTTCCGCCAATAAGGAGGTAATGGTTAACATGGCCGGGGCAATAATCAAGTCATGCATACCAATGCCACCCGTGTGTAAAGCCAAGGCAATAACCGCCGCATCTGCTGTTACCCGTGTTGCCCGAAGGCTATTAAGCAGGGCTGGTTGTTCTTCCAGTTTGTGGTACATGCGCATCGCGGTTTGTTCCACTTCTTCTTGAAAGTCGATGTGATAGCGTTGAGCCGCTTGGCTAAAATCCTGTAACACACTAGCACGCTGGGTACGCACCAAACTGCTGAATTCTCGCCACCATTGGCTTTGCCGATTTTGCTCAGCTTCGTTCAATAATTTGTCCGCTAATTGAATCAGGACATGTTCGGCAATTTGGTTGAGTAAATTAACTTCCTGACTGCTATCAGCAATGTGCAGGCGTTTTTTGCCAATGCTCATCATTTTTCTAATCGGCCAGGTTAACATCCGGCGGGTATTGGCCAAAATACCGGCTAACCCAGGAATTTCCAGGAGATTAAGCAGCTCAGCCAAGGCATGTTGAAAGGTTTCGTAATGGTGTGGGTGATTAAGGTAGTCACGTTGATAGCTATCAATACCTTGTTTGATGGCTTGTTCAACCAGAATTTCCCAATCTTTCAGTAAATTATGCTCAGCCCGTACCGGCTCTAGCCAGCTTTGCCAGTATTTCTGCAATAACGACTGCTCAAAACGGGCGTGCTGTTTACGGCCCACTTGCTTGGCAACTTGTGGCAATAACCCCGCTGATGGCCAATGTGGCCGACCGCTTTCTTTTTGATAATACAGCGGGACGACTTCGGGGAAGGGGTCTTTTCTAATTTGCCGCCACTTATCTTGCAACGAATGCAGCAATAAATTTTCCGAGCCTTCGCTTAGTTTATTCAGGCAGATAATGGTGGGTTGTTGCAAAACTTCAATTGCTGCCATCATGTCCCAAACCGATTGGTCAGCATATTTTTCTTTGCTAACCACTAAAACAATAACGTCTGCTAATGCAACTGTTCTAATAACCCCTTCGCGATAACTGGCTGAATCAATAGAATCAAAATCGGGTGTATCCCATAACACCGCATCGGGCAATAAGGGAGAGTTAGTGGTATTTGGGCTGAGTGAATAACAATCGTGGCGGTCTCTGGGTAATTCGTGTTGTGCCATTTGTTGAAAGCGCCCGAAATACCACTGAAGGCCATCGCAGGCACTTAAGGACACACCATCGCAAAAGCCTTGTGGATGTATGGTATAACCTGCCAAGGGGCTAACGCTGGCGACATCACTGGCCAGTAAAACATTTACCAGAGAGCTTTTACCTGCCTGGGTGGGGCCGACTACAGCAATCTGTAACGGGTGTTCCGGGTTATTAGCGATCAACTGGCCTTTACGGAGATAAGCCTCCGCTAGGGTCAATTGCTCAATCCGTTGTTGATAGCCAGATTTATTTGACTCATCACTCTGTTGGCTTAATACTGAATGATAACGCTGTTTTAGTAACTGTATAAATTCCAGCATAATGCGTTAGCTTAAGTTTATAATTGAGATGAATTTATTTAGTTAAATTAATTAAGACTTTGTACAAAACTACCAGTGCAAAACGTTTTTTAATTATTTAACAAAAATTACCGCATAAAGTTGCGGGGCAAATAAAATAATATAATAACAGAATAGTATCCATGGCTAGTTTTTCCTACCTGGATATACGCATGAGGCCATTATGAAATATTTAACACTGATTTTCTTTATAGTAATTACTGTAGCGGTTACCGGGTGCGGCAGGGGTGGTACAGTCAACGGGCATACAACCAAAACGGCTTACCGTTCGGTTAAAGCCATGAAGCAACGGCTTCCTCCTGATAATCGTGTTGAATTTGAAGTCTCGTTCTGGACAATTCGGGATGCCCATAAAGCCGATGAAGAATTTTTAGATGTTGTGGATGGCCAATCGCCTGCTGATATTGTAGAAATGGCAAAAGCAATCTACGAACAACGTAAAGCGAGTGGCTTTAAAGAATACGAAAAATATAAGTCGTGGGATGAAATGATTGCCAAGTTTGACAAAGAACGTATCGACCAGGATAAAGGCCACGTAAAAACTGAGCGGAATTATGACTCCCCAAATGGTTCCGTACTCTACAACTTAAGGGCTCGGCAGCACTAATTTTTTATGAGGCGATATCAGCGAAACAAATTGGCTTGCTTCGCTGATAGTCAACTCCATCGCCTGAATTAAATGCGATATATCAATGCTGATATCAATAAATTCATGATGAAGCGTAGAAATTGCTTTCGCATTAAGGTTATGCTTTAAATAAAGCACTTGGTCTTTGAAGGCGGAAAGCACTGGATGAATTTTTGCTTCTGCCTGGCGCATCGTTTTAATCAAACGCATATAATTTTGTTTAGCTGCTTTAAGTTGTTGCTTGCTGGCGTTACGTAACTTGCGGTCAGAATATTCGTTTAACTCGTTTTCCCACTCTGCAAATAAAGCGTTACTTACTTCTTCGATAGCGTTGATCCTATCGCCTACAGCATCCGATTTTGATCGGCAGAATTGGTATTGACGGTTCAGTAAGTTGTACTTATGTTCCAATGATGTTTCACTAACATTTACTAATGACTTAAATTTAGTGAGTGCATCTTCAAACTCATTTCGGGTATCTTGTAAACTAGTGCATGCACGTTCAACCTGATAGACCACAATATCGCGCTTATGTTCGCCAATGGATTCTTTGGCGTTGTAATAAAAATTTCTCGCCAGTTTTGAAACAAAACCGTTAAGCAACTCTAAAATCTGTTTGGATATACTTTTGGATGGCATTCTATTGGCAGCGGCAAATAAATTGTTTGGCATTAATAATAGTTAATTTAAAAACTGATTCTTGACTGTATTGGCAAAACGCCTTATCGACAATTTGGGTGTCTATAAGTTTCTCTAACCCCGTATTTTCCTCAATCTGAGCTGACTTAATAAGCACAAGCTCTTCAGCCAGCACTATTTTTGCCAACCATGCGGATAAGCTATCCGATGTAATATCCCAGGATGAAGGTATACCTGCTTTATCCAGTTCAGTAACATCAGGTGACCAAATTAAAACATTATGCTGATCAAAAGCAGTGCTGATTTGAACTATTGATTTGATTGTTGCAAAGTTCGGTTTCAGCCCGCTGATCAGTAATGCCATTTGCTGCATCGCCAGAATAGCCATGTGATGGGCGGTGATATCATCAAAGTTAAACTCTTGTTGCAATTGCCTCACTTGATTGGCAAATACGCCACCACCGGGCACAATAATAACCCCCCTGCCCTGATATTCCCCCTCAATCTTATCCAGACATTGTAACAACCAACCCGATACCAATAGGCTACCGCCTAGTTTAATGACAATCATCAAACTTAACTAAGCACTTAATTTTTTTAACAATTTCAGGAGAGCATCCGCTTTGTGGAAGCACTCCTCATATTCCTCATCCAGCACGGAATCATTAACAATACCGCCACCCGCCCAAAACCGTATCGTTCCATTCGAATGGACTAACGTACGGATAACAATATTACTGTCCATATTCCCATCAAAACCAATATAGCCTATGGAACCGCAATAAACCCCACGTCGATTAGGCTCAAGCTCCTCGATAACTTCCATTGCCCGTATTTTTGGTGCGCCTGTTATTGAACCACCCGGAAAACAACTTTTTAATAAATTCAACGCGTGTTGCCCATCGGATAAAAATCCAGTTACTGTACTGACCAAATGATGCACAGTGGTATAGCTCTCAATCGCAAACAAAGCAGGAACTTTCACAGAGCCTGTTTGGCAAGATTTACCCAAATCGTTCCGCAACAAATCAACAATCATAAGATTCTCGGCACGATCTTTAGGGCTGCTACGCAGCAAGTCGATTTGCTGCCAATCAGATGCAGGATACGCTTTTCTCGGCCGCGTCCCTTTAATTGGCTTGGTTTCAACTTGCCCATTAACCAATTTTAAAAACCGTTCTGGAGATGAACTTAAAATTTGTGCTTCCGGAAAATTAAGATAAGCACTAAATGGCGCTGCATTCATTTCCCGTAATAATTGGTATGCCGCCCACGGATCACCCGCACAATCCGCGGTAAAGCGCTGCGTGAGATTGACCTGATAACAATCCCCCTCTTTCAAGTAATGCTTGATACGTTGGAAAGCATCGGCATAACGCGCCTTATCCATGTTAGCTTTGATTTCGCTTGTTACCGTAAAATGAGGTATTTTGCTTTCATTAGGTAATCGGCTAAACATGCCAATTAACAACTGCCAATGATATTCATCACAGCCATGCCCCACCAAAAAGCTATGTTTTTGCTGATGGTCGACAATAACCGCCCACTTATAGATTCCAACGGCCATTTCGGGAATATTTTCCGCATCATCCGCAATAGATGGTAGCTTTTCCAGACGGCGCGCTAAATCATAAGAAAAGTAACCGATAGCACCACCGTTAAAAGGAAGACCCGCAAATCCTTCGTAATGACTTTCGGTTAGCTCCTGTTTTACTAAATCAAACGGATCTTGGCTGGAGTGATTTACCGAACCATTACGGTTTATTTGGGTTATATCGCCATGCGTAACCAAAGTGATTACCGGTTCTGCTGCCATGATATCGTATCGGCCTTGCTCACTGAACGGATAACCACTATCAAGAAATACCGCCCAAGGTTTATCGGCAATAACCGAAAATACGGCTGCACTATCGGGAAAATAAGGTAGCGAAGAAATGAGTTGGTTGGTTGGCACTGTTAAATTGTGGCTGGTAAGTAACAATTCAGATGTATGTATGATGCCATAAGGCGAACGCGTTGATGCAATAAGATTTGGAATTGTAGAACAATCTCAATCTAAATCTTTTCCCTAAACATAAAATACACCGCCAGCAATAAACATAAGCCTGCCCATAAATAATCCAGTTTTAACGGCTCACGTAAGTAAAATATTGAAAAAGGCACAAATACAGACAGGGTTATCACTTCCTGCATTACTTTTAATTGCCCGACATTTAATGCGGTATAGCCGATGCGGTTAGCGGGCACTTGTAGCAAATACTCAAATAAAGCAATTCCCCAGCTGACCAGAGCGGCAATAAACCAAGGTTTACTATGCAATTCTTTTAAATGTGCATACCACGCGAATGTCATAAATACATTGCTGCATAGTAACAAGGCAATACTTGTTAAAACGGGGCTATTCATCTGTCTGGTATTAATAATCGGATAAGGTTTTTGGCGGAATCGCCGCCCTAAATGCATTTAAAATCGCAATCACATCAATTGCTTCTTGGGCAATGGCACCAGCAACAGGGGTAAGATAGCCTAAACCGGCAAAACCCATCCCGATCAAGCTTAGCACTATGCCACCTATTGCACTTTGTAATGCAATTCTGCGCATGCGCTCACCTATGTGGAAAAGCTCATCCACTTTCAGCAACGAACTATCCATGATGACCGCATCGGCCGACTCCCCGGTTATGTCGCTGTTTTTTCCGAAAGCAATACCTATCGTTGATGCAG
This sequence comes from Methyloglobulus sp., assembly GCA_965247625.1. GTDB lineage: Bacteria > Pseudomonadota > Gammaproteobacteria > Methylococcales > Methylomonadaceae > Methyloglobulus. Next base: position 27,057 of record CBDFHL010000004.1, read on the forward strand.
TCAGCGCTGGCGCATCGTTAATACCGTCACCTAGATACACAGTTTTTGCTACATTAGTTTCGGTTCGGACGATTTCAAGTTTTTGTTCGGGACTTTGGCTAAAATGAACATGCTTAATACCGACTTGCTCGGCAAGATAACGCACTTCCGATTCCCTATCGCCTGACACGATCATTACCTTGCCAAAGGCATGGTTAGGTTTCAGGTGATTGATGAACGACGAACTGTCAGATCGCACTTCATCCCTAAATTGTAAAAGTGCTGTGTAGTTGCCGTCAATCAACACTACACATTCCAATCCGCCGCTAACAGGAGGTAACTGGTTGGCAATATCCGGTTGATTTTTCGAGATATTATTTCGGCTGGTGACCTGCACTTTTTTCCCTGCCACATCACCTACTACACCTTCGCCAGCCAATTCTTTAATATTTGCAACAGGCAGAAAAGATAATCCTTTCATCTCTGCGGCCTTTACAATGGACGTCGATAAAGGGTGCCGAGAATAGCGTTCCAAACTAGCAATTAAACCCAGTACAGCGTTTTCATCATACGTGCCGACAGGGATCAACTTTGTTAGCGATGGACGGCCATAAGTCAGTGTGCCAGTTTTATCAAAAATTGCCGTGCGGCATTTGCCTATAGCTTCCAGTATGGCTGGATTTTTGATGATAATTTCGCGCTTTGCCGCCAATGAGATAGAGCTGATAATCACGACCGGAATACCAATTAACAAAGGACAAGGCGTGGCAATCACCAACACCGCCAAAAACCGCACCACATCGCCGGAATACCACCAACTGGCGATAGCAATAGTTAAGGCTAAAGGGGTATACAACGCGCCTAATTGGTCGCCTAACCGCCTTAGCTGAGGCCGATGCTGTTCGGATGCCCGCATAACTTCGGTAATCTTGGCATAGCGTGAATCGACGACCAACTTATCCGCTCGTATGGTCAAGGCCGAATCGCCGTTGATCGCTCCTGACATCACCTGAGAACCGCTAGTTTTTTCCATTAGATACGGCTCACCGGTTAAGTACGACTCATCCATGCTACCTACGCCATCCAACACTGTGCCATCCACGGGGCAAATCTCGTGGGGAAGTATTAATAACGTATCGCCAATTTTGACTTTCTCTGTAGAAATGTCAGAAACACCTTGATCCGATTGCTTATGGGCAATGGAAGGCATACGTTTAGCTAACGCTTCCAGGACTGACGACGCTTTTCGTACAGCATAAGTTTCCAGCACCACGCCGCTTGCGAGCATTAAGATTACCAAACTTCCGGCTAGATTTTCGCCCAATAAAACTGCGGTAACTATCGATGTGCCCGCCAACAGATCAGCGCCAAAGTCACCTTGCAAGAATTTAGCGATAATCCCAAAAAGAAGAGGTATCCCGCCTACAAGTAAGACGAAGTACAAGGGCGATTGCACCAAAGAAAGCGGAAATACAACTTGCCCATAATACAAATTCGCAACCGTAGACACTAAGGACATGTTGCACGTGACCGTATAGATTTGATCCGATATCTTTAAGCCATATTGCAACACCAGATACGTGCAAATCCCCAGTAAACTGAAGGCCAGAATGAATTTTTCAGAAGTTGTTTGTTGAGTTTGCGACATGCTTTTGGGTTCAGTGCGTTTTTTAGAGCTATTAAATGCGTTGGTAAACTTAAGATATTTATGAATTGATAGCCGGAACCGATATCGCGTTTCGTTTTATATTCAGCAAGTTTATTTTTTTCCCTGCCCCACCAGAAAGCCGATTAAACCGGAAACAATTGCGCTAACAATCCCTGCACTCCACTTTTTATCTTCCACCGTTCCGGCCGCAAACAAATAAATACAACCGGCAAAGACAACCCCGACAATTAATAGCGAAAAGCAAAACAGTGAAAACGTCATTTTTCGCTTCAGTTCGGCATCTGCCGTTTCATTCGTTCGTCTTACCGCAGCGTCTTCCGGTTTTTCGTGACTGACAGATAGCTCATATTTGTGGTCTTTGCTTAAAATTTGGCCGATATTGATCTGCGGATCATCGGACATTTACAGCCCTACGATCTCAGTGAGCAATTGCTTGTCTTTATCCAAAATGCCTAAGCGTTTTTTTTCCGTCTTCGCTTCCGCTACGACATCGTACAAAGCAATGGCCTTGCGCAAAATCTCAGTCTTTGTGGTGTGCCCTGAAGAGGCCAGCTGCTCTAACCGCTCATTCAATTCGGGTGATAAAGACAAACTTAACCGTACCGCTTCTTTACTCTCTGTTGCCATAACAATCTCCTGTTACATTAAAAATGTATTATTTATGCGTAGATATTACGCCTTATTTACACACAAATAAACTTTTCTTTGCTTTTTTAAGCTGATATTTTTGGAAAACATTACAGATGGTTCTTAAGGAATACCCAAAGATTAAGCTAACCCTTAATCCATAGTATTAACCGATTATGTGGAGCAACATTACTATTACCACTTCAGGTGACAAGTCACGGATTAAATAGCTAAACGAGTAATTATTCCACTATTTTCGAGTGCAGTAGTTAACAGAGCTTACAGCAAAATATCTTTATTCTTTAACCCAACGCTACAGTTTTGGCTTATTTCAAATAGCTAAAACATAGCGTCACAATCTAGTTTGCCACAGGCAAACAATATTTAAATAAAATTGGAGATAAGCAAATGAAAAAGAAAGCATTTATCGGATTATTGTTATTAGCCATTGCTGCAAGTTTTTCAAACTCTGCCTATGCATTTGATATATGGAGAAATGGAAAGCCAACAGTTGTTTATAGCGACCCTAGTGATGTTGTTGTCGTATTAAATGTAGCGGGTCCTTGCGGCTCAAGTTTTTACCACATTCAAAGGACTAGAACAAACTTCAGTGTATTTTCGGATTTGGTAAAACAAGCATTTCTTTGGAATAAATCCCTAGCTTTTGATGTAACCGCTTGTTCAGGTAACCGAAATATTCTTAGCCATGGGGCGATGTATTAATCAGGACGATGAGCTTCGGGTTGGACTGGTGATGGGATGTACCAGATTATGATGACCACAGGCATGTTGGGCTGAGCGGTAACGAAGCCCAACATCCAATATTGCCGAGTTGCTGTTTTTGTTGGGATCCACAAGTTCACCCTAAGCTACGAGCTAATATAAAACCATCAAGAGTATGCTGAAGCCGAGACTGATTCTTTAATTGAATATTAGATCTCACCCAAATATAATTTTTTAGGAGAAAATAATGAATAAAAATAGTATCTTGTGTTTACTAACACTAGTTTTCATATGTTTTTCTACTCAACAAGCTAGTGCGCAAATTATGTATAGTTCTTACGGCGGCTCACAAAAAGGCGTGACAGTTAGGGATTCTTTTTTAAATCAATCAACATTCATACCCATACCATTCACACCTAGATCAATTACCGCTGGACTAACTAATACGTTTTACGTAACCGTTAACAATAATATTTATCGTTATGGTGCAAACGGCGCTTTACTAAGAAGCTTTACCTTTCCCGACCCGTTAATTAATTACACAAGCGCAACTGTAGCAGGAGGCAAAATTTACGTCTCTTATAAAGGGAGTCAACTGGGTGTCTCTGTACGTAACCCAGCAACATTAGTACAAACCTCTTTTTTTGCGACATCATTCAGCCCAAACGCTATTGCAGCTGGCCCAACGGGTACTTTATTTATAGCATCGGGCAACCACCTTTATAAATATAGCACTTCAGGCGCCCAATTAATTGACATGGCATTTCCTGACTTAGGAGTAAACTACACAGGCATTGCAGTTAAAGACAATCGCGTTTACGCCACGTACAATGGCTCGCAACAAGGTGTAACGGTGCGTGACTTAAATTTGGTTCAGTTATCGTTTTTTGGCACTCTATTTAGTCCAACGGGTATCGCAGCCGGGTTAAACAATGATGTTTATCTGTCAGCAGTTAACCATCTATTTAGATATACAACCGGCGGCACACTTCTAAAGAACGCACCATTTGCTACTATCAACTATACCGGTATTGCCTCAGAGAAAAGCCAATAAACATTTGTGGATTACCTATTGGAAGGTAATCCACCACTTATATCTTGAAGCTGTTTGGTTAAAACTCATACGCGTTTTGTAAGGGAAATTTAAATCATCGCTACCCGAACCATGTTTTCGGCGGACTGGGGCAATATTTCAAAATCTTTAATGAGCCGGTAAATTGCCCAACTTAGGCATAAGTCCTTATACAATCCAGCCCTAGTGGCTTCATTAATCGCGAACAATGCACCTCGTTTCTGGCACATCCTATAGCTCTAAATATGAAACAAAGTTCGTAAAAATCTAAAGAAGGTTACAAAACTTAGCATTAATAATCATGGCACCTAAAAAGCTACGCCTACGGCCTTGAAAAAACGATGTTTATTCATATAGCATGCTGAATGCAAAATTTACATAAAGGGTATTGAAGCGTACTTGACTATAAAATGAAATTGAATTGTTCCCACGCCATAGCGTGGGAACACTGCGTTTATTTATGCTGGACGACGGTAGACCGGTCATCAATGCATACTGTGCCATTTGGCACGCCAAAAGCACCTAAAACATTATCCAGAAAATACATTTGCGCCACATGCGGGCCAGCCGCGATGGAATTGGTAACAAAAGTAAAACCATGTGTGCCGTTAGAAACGGAGGATGCCGTGCCTTCATGCACGAGAACGCCGCCATTGATTGAATTGATGTCAACGCGTACGCCGTCGATAAACAGAAAGATAAAGGCTCCCGCCGCTTTACTGCCCACCGGAATATCGGCTGCACCCGGTTTCGGCCAAGTTGCCGAAAAATGAACCACCACCTTGCCGCTGCTGCCCTGGTTAAAGTTAACCGTAGTGCCAGGAATTAGCTGTAGCGTGGTAGCTATAGTCCGGCAAATACGGTTATCCGCCGTCACCGTGGAAGAAAAACGGTTAATGGTATCCGTTGCGCTCACGGTAACGGCTTGCACATTAGCCGAAACCAGCATTGCCGCAATAATAATGATTTTGTTTAATCGAGATTGGAAAGAGCTGTCTTGCATAATACACCTCCGCAATATAGTCTTGTATTGAAAATACATCAACTTACAGCAACCAAAAGGCCAAGCCTTAAAGCTTGCTAAAACCTGTAAATTGATGAATGCATAGTAAGCGATTTTTTATTGCAGTTCTATACATTATTACCTAGATGATTAATTTCGCAGAACGCGTTTACCGTTTCTATGCGCCGACATGGGAATGATGAAAAGCTGAGGACCGTGCTTTGCAGGGAGATTTAGCGAAGCTTCCAAAGCCGGGAAAAAAACTATAGGATGTGATGAATGAAGTGAAGCACATCAATCGCGAACGATGCGCCTCGTTCCTCGGCACATCCTATAGCCCCATAATATGGCCTCGGTTTTCTCACGGAGCGCCATCCTTGAGCTTATTGCGAATGGCATCATGCATTTGCTCGATATGCGAATTGAAAAGGGCCAGGTTATCTTCGCCGTGTTCAAGGCGCTTCAGAACCTCTAAAGGAAGGGCTTTGTCGTTCCAACGATTCCAGACTTCAACAAACTCAAGAAGCTCCGGGTAAAAAACGCGTGTTTCGGACTCAGCCAACCAGTAACAATCTCGAAAAAGCTCTACCATCTTTCGGTAAGCCGGCAAGAGTATTTCATGAAGTTTGGCGTTGTCATACTCGATGATCCGCGTGAATTCGGGGCCGCGTTTGTTTGAAATTCGTTGACGAGCTTCAATGTCGAGATTCTCTGCCTCAGCGCAAAGTTGCCTCCAAGCAGCATCGGCTTCTTTTTGCACTCGCAAGCGAAATGCCGCATGAGCGTCAATCTCGTTACGAAGGCCAAGCATAGGCGAATAGAACGTGTTCAGTTGCTTTTCCAGAAACGCGAGCTTACGTTGTTTTACCTCTCGCCTTGAAGTTAGCCAAGCGCCTATAACGACACCTGCAAGTCCCGAAACGGCAGGAATGGCAATAGACGTGGCCCATCGAACCATTTCAAATGACTGCTGTTCAGGAGTCGGCAAGCACATAGATAAGCCCTTATCGTTCAAAATCAATGGCTCTGCGAGGTTTTATCGCGCAGCGTCTGGTGGATTGTAGGGTTGGTCCTCGGCCTACCAATACGACTCCCGTTTGACAGTTCGGTAAGTGTTGGTGGTGCCTTCGAGCAGCAAGTAGCCCGTATGAAATTTAACGAAATACGGGACTGCGGCCATGAGTCCCCGGATTCCGCAAGCTCCATCCAGGCAACTCGCTAGGCAAATGAAAATGCTCAATTAATTACAAAGTACCAGACCACGCTTAATTAATTCCTGAGGTGGCGGCATTTTTGCCGCAGGATCATTCAAACCTGGATATGGTTTGGCAATTTCCCTCCAAGTCGGATAAGTTCCCTTATATCGCCCCATTGCTTTCCCGTTTATGCTAAATATTCCTTGATTAGTGTGCATCACGACAGCATTTAAATTGCATTCAAGCTCTCCTTCGGAAACTGTGAATGACCACTTATCGCCATATTCACTTGCAGTAACTTTTAATGTTTCGGCAAGTGCAAAAGTTGGTAAAGTAACTAACAATATTAGTAGCGCACAACCAATATACATATTTAATATTCTCATCATTTTTGATCTCCAACTATTTTGGCTAGTGTAAAGTAGGCACTTTATTTATGTTCTAAATAGTTCTGAAACTTAGCAAAATATATATTTTGATAACGAACGACTCAACAGTCAAAAAAGCACAATGTAAACTATCGCTCTTTATTATAGTCAATGATAGCCGGTAGAATATTTAGCGAATCCCCAACATATTATCCAACGCCTTTTTGGCTAACCGCGCATCGTCCTTATCGACCAGAATCTGGTTAACCACATGGCCTTCCACAAGGTTATCCAGCACCCAGGCCAAATGTTGCGGGTCGGTGCGGAACATGGTAGAACACATGCATAAAGTCGGCGACATAAAATGGACGTTTTTGCCGTCTTTTTTGCATTCTTCGTGCAGGCGGTTGACGAGGTTTAATTCGGTTGCCACCAGCCAGCGGGTATTGGGTTCGGCTTCGCGGATAGTTTTTAAGATCATGGTGGTGGAGCCGATGTATTCAGCTTTCTCACAGACTTCAAACGGCGCTTCCGGATGGGCGATGACCTTAGTTTCCGGATACTTTGCCAGGAAGTTATCGATCTGCTCAGGCTTGAACATTTGGTGTACCGAGCAAAACCCGCCCCAAAGGAAGATTTTGGCATTACGGATTTGCTCTTCGGTTAACCCGCCCATCGGCTTGTTAAAATCCCACAAGACCATTTGCTCCAGTGGAATGCCCATACGATAGCCGGTATTGCGCCCTAAATGCTGGTCGGGAAAAAATAAAACTTTCGGTCGGTTGGCAAAACTCCACTCCAGGATTTTTTTGGCGTTGGACGATGTACAGACGATGCCGTCATGCTCGCCGCAAAACGCTTTCAGGTCGGCAGCGGAATTGATGTACGTCACCGGCGTGACTTCATTATCAACATCAATCACCTGCCCTAATTCTTCCCAGCATTTCTTAACCTTAACCAGGTTTGCCATGTCCGCCATAGAACAACCCGCCGCCAGATCGGGCAGGATGGTAATCTGTTCAGGACGAGTCAAAATGTTGGACACTTCCGCCATAAAATGCACACCGCAGAATACAATAGACTCGGCTTCAGCCGCCGCCGCATCACGCGATAACTGCAAGGAATCACCAACGAAATCGGCATGTTTGAATACTTCATCGCGTTGGTAATGATGCCCCAGAATCACGCAGCGTTTACCTAGTTTAGTTTTGGCGGCGATTATTTTGGCATCGCATTCTTCATCGCTAAGTAAACCGTAATCTTGAAAGGGTGCTGGGGTTGATGTCATTGAAGATCCTAACAACTGAGTTTAATTAAAAAATGTGATGCCTGATTATATAAGCATTCAGTCAATACGCCCAACATGAATGAAATCAGCCTAAACGGTCAACTTGTTGTAATCAAGAGAGCGTGTTACTGTAAATTTTGACTGGCCAAATAATCTTCATAATTGCCATTAAAATCGACGATACCTGTTGGACTTAGTTCGATAATACGGGTTGCCAGCGACGATACAAATTCGCGGTCATGACTGACAAACAGTAACGTGCCTGGATAGTTTTCCAAAGCCGTATTGAGTGATTCAATGGATTCCATATCCAAATGGTTGGTCGGTTCATCCATCACCATAATGTTGTTTTTTTGCAGGATTAATTTGCCAAACAACATACGCCCCTGCTCACCACCCGACAGGACTTTCACCGGCTTATTGATGTCATCCGATGAGAATAATAACCGACCTAATGTGCCACGTATGGCTTGGTCATCATCGCTTTCCTTGCGCCATTGCCCCATCCATTCAATCAGCGAGATATTTTCGGCAAAGTCTTCGGCATGATCCTGCGCGTAATAACCTACTTCTGCATTTTCTGACCATTTAACAAAGCCTTTATCGGGTTTCAAATCGCCTACCAAAGTACGTAATAGAGTCGACTTACCGATGCCGTTTGGGCCAATAATAGCTACTTTTTCACCGACGGCAATCGTCAAATTGAGGTTTTTAAATAATGGAATTTCACTGTAACCCTTACTTACACTTTCGACCTCTAACACCACGCGAAACAGTTTTTTGCCTTGATCGAAGCGGATAAATGGGTTAACCCGGCTGGATGGTTTTACCTCATCAAGTTTAATCTTCTCCAATTGCCGAGCGCGCGAAGTAGCCTGCTTAGCTTTGGACGCATTAGCCGAAAAACGGCTGACGAAAGTTTGCAGTTCGGCAATCTGGGTTTTCTTCTTAGCATTTCCCGCCAATAATTGCTCGCGTGCTTGCGAGGAGGCCATCATGTAATCATCATAGTTACCCGGGTAAACCCGCAACTCACCGTAATCCATATCCGCCATGTGAGTGCAAACGCTGTTTAAGAAATGCCGGTCATGCGAAATAATAATCATGGTGCTATTACGTTCGTTCAGCACATTTTCCAGCCACCGGATGGTGTTGATATCCAGGTTGTTGGTCGGCTCGTCCAACAACATAATGTCAGGATTGGCGAACAAGGCTTGCGCCAATAAGACCCGCAACTTCCAACCCGGAGCGACCGCGCTCATTAGGCCGTAATGCTGTTCCTGCGGGATATCTAAACCAAGCAGCAATTCACCTGCCCGTGATTCGGCTGTGTAACCGTCCATTTCGGCAAATTCCACTTCAAGATCGGCGACCTGCATCCCTTCGGCTTCTGTCATTTCCGGCAACGCGTAAATACGGTCACGTTCCTGTTTGATTTGCCAAAGCTCCTTATGTCCCATGATTACAGTATCTATTACGCTAAAATCCTCATAAGCGAATTGATCCTGCCGCAAAATCCCCAAGCGTTCACCTGGTCCCATGCTGACGTTACCGGCGGTAGGCTCCAGGTCGCCACTTAAGATTTTCATGAAAGTCGATTTGCCACAGCCGTTAGCGCCAATCAGGCCGTAACGGTTGCCGTCGCCGAATTTGACAGAAACGTTTTCAAAAAGGGGTTTAGCCCCAAACTGCATAGTAATGTTTGCGGAGGTTATCAAAGCGTGTTCCGAAAGGGTGGTAAAAGAAAATTTAACCCAGAATTTTAGGTTTGTGGCCGCATATTTTACAGTAATTAAGCCAATACTCTTGCACTATCTAGCGAGCAATTCGTTATTTACTGGCAAGTTTACCGCGTGGGCAGAAAACCAGGGCTAAAATTAGCCTAATTTTAGGTCATATCACGCAATGTGAGTCATATCACACACTTATTTGCCTATACATCTGTTTTATATACAGTTAATTTCCCTTAAAAATAAGCAAAACTGTGTGATTTGCCACACTTTTCTGGTTTTTTAATTTTAGGGCTGCATTTTTGTTGACAAAAAAACCGCCAGCCAAAGTTTCATTGATTTTTTAATGATTAGCAACTATATGATAAATAACAATAATATTTTTTATCGATTTTTTTAACTTTCTTATTTATCTAATTTTTTTGGCTTAAATTTTGCTTTATTCCTCAAATATCCAAAAAATAAGGGTCATTATGAAAGCCAAAAAAACAATCTATTTAATTCCTGCGCTGGTGGCAAACGTTACCGTCGCTTTACCAATGTATGGGATCTCGATGTCAAGTTGGGCGGAAGAAAATATTCAAACCAGCACTGACCAAGCCGTCGCAAATAAGTCGACAGATAATTCCGTATTCGAGCTAGGCGAAATAACCGTTACCGCTACACCCACAGGGCGCTTAGATAGCCGGGACATACTCAGTTCGGTCGACGTGATGAATGCCGACAAAATTCAGAACCAAAATGTGTTGACCAGTTTTGACCTGTTACATCGTATGCCAGGTGTACAAATAACCCAGTTCAACCAAGGTACGACCACCGGTAAGTTTTCATTCCGTGCGTTTAACGGTGAGGGTAATATTAATGCTGTAAAATTGCTTATCGACGGTATCCCCAGTAATACCAATGACGGCAACATGCCGTTTATTGATGCCTTATTTCCGTTAGATATCGAATCCATCGAAACCGTGCGCGGCACTAACGACCCGCGTTACGGCCTTCATGCCATTGCCGGTAATGCCAATATTTCCACCACGGAAGGCGGCAGTTATTTAAAAGGGCGTACCAGTTACGGCAGCTTTGATACGTACGATGTTCAAGTAGGTGCGGGTTATGAGAAAAATGGTTTCACCCAAAATTACACCGCCAATTACCGCGACACCAACGGTTATCGCGCCCATGCGGGTTCCGATAAAAATAGCTTTTCCGGCAAATGGTTTTATTCTCCGGAAGATGGCAAATATAAGGTCGGCCTGATCGCCCGTTATAGTTATGCTGAGGCGTTAGAGCCGGGTTACTTAACCTTTGCCGAATCAAGGGACAACCCTACCCAGTCACTAGCGCGGAACGCCACCGATGGCGGTAATCGGGAACTAGGCCAACTCAGTGGGCATTTTGATCTAAATGTCACAGATAACTTGTCCTGGTCTACCAAAAGTTATGCCAATATTTTTAACGATCAGCGTTGGGTGAAATACGGGCCGGATGCTACACAACAAGAGCGATTAACCAATGAGGTGCAATATGGTGCGATCACCTCATTGACTTGGCGACCTAAGGTGAGTTTTTTGGATGACTTTTCGACCGAAGTGGGCTTTGATATCCAGCAACAAGATAATAAATCCAGAAGGTGGTCTGGAAATAAAAACGGTATTTTTGTCGGGACTATTGACAGGGTCAGACAAGGCGCTCCAGTTAGGGATCAGGAGTTTAATTTCCATACCTATGGCGGGTATATGTCTGCCATGATCCAGCCCTTCAAGTGGCTTAGGCTGACCCCAGGGTTTAGGGTGGATCGGATTGGTGGGGATTATTTTAGGGATGCTGGCAGCAAAGCCGCATTTTCTAACGGCGTGGTAAACAATTACGGCACTATCTGGCAACCTAAAATTGGTGCGGTCATCACGCCGGTCGAAGGTTACAGTTTGTATGGTAACTGGGGAAGGACATTTCAAGTTGGGGTGGGATCGGCAACCTTTAAAGCTGATTCAACCGTGCCAAATTCGCCCGTATCCATCAATGAGGGCTGGGAGATCGGCCTGAAATTAAATCCGGTCGATTGGGCCGAAGGCCGTATAGCTTATTGGGAACAAGCCGCTTCCAACGAATCCAGCCGGAATTTAAATAGCCCGCAAAATGACTCGGACAGTATCGGCGGCACCAAACGTCAGGGTGTCGATGTCCAAGTTAGAGTTAATCCGATTGAACCGGTTAGCGTTTGGGCATCATATTCTATCCAGGAGGCAATTATTACCAGCCCGCCGCTTGGAAAAGAAAATCTTTTGGGGAAACAGGTTAAAAATACCCCGGACTATGTGTTTTCTGCAGGTATTGATTATCAAATCTTGCCGGAGTTAAAAACTTCACTGTGGACTACCGGCCAAGGCGATTATTATCCTGATAATGCCAACACATTAGGTCAATATGGCGAATATGCCCTGCTCAATTTGGACATCGGTTATCAGGTAAATAAATACGTGGACTTACAATTCCAGGCCAAGAACCTGACCGACACATATTGGGAATATGTCTGGGATAATACGACGACGATGCATTCGCCTGGCGACGGTCGTGCGTTTTATGGTGCGATCAACATCAAATATGATTTATAACGCTTAGTTTGTGCAAGGATTAACAGCGAAAAAAACCAAACCGGCATCAAAGCAAACATGGCGCTGGTACAAACTTTGGTTAAACATCCATTTATATTCAGGCTTAAGTATCGGCCTGATTTTCGTTTTATCCGGCATCACCGGCAGTTTGCTGGTGTTCTATGTCGAACTGGATGAAATCCTTAATACAAACTTGCAAATAACTGAACAACAAGCGAAACAAGATCCAAAATCGTACGAAGATATTTTTCAAGCCTTACAAAAAGCGCATCCAAACCGCACAGGCGCTTGGCGCATAGAAATGCCCAGGCATAATCAATCTATGCTGATGGCGCGTTATTACAAAGCCAAAGAAAAAGAACATGTACATTTTGCCCCGTTGATGGCTTGGGTGAATCCCTACACGGCGGAAGTGGTTAGCAGCCGGTTCTGGGGTGATTATGTGATGACCTGGATTTACGACCTGCATTACGAACTCTTGCTAGATAAAACCGGCAAGATCATCATGGGAGTCATCGGTATTTTCTTATTGATGACGGTCATTATTGGTGTGTATTTGTGGTGGCCTAAAACCGGCAAATTTAAAATGGCATTAACCTTTAAATCCAACCCAAGCAAAGCGCGTTTCCATTATGACCTGCATAATGTCAGCGGGATATACGGTTTAGCTTTACTGGTGTTATTACTGGTAAGTGGGGCAATCCTTGAACTGCCCGATTATTTCAATCCGCTATTAAATAAGCTGTCGCCTTTGCATAAAGGGGATGATTTTCAATCTAGCGTGACTCAAGGACAAACTAGAATCACGGTTGATGCGGCAGTTAACCAAGCCCGTAAAAACTATCCCAATGCCCAGTTACGCTGGATTGAAACACCCAGTAACGCTCAGGACAGTTACAACATCAAGTTTTATCAAGATGGTGAGCCGAGCAGGCGTTTTCCTAAATCTATTGTCTGGGTTGATCAATACGATGGCAAAGCCTTGGCCGTTCGCGATCCAAACGAACAAAGTTCCGGGGACGTGTTCTTAAGCTGGATGCATCCGCTACACAGCGGCGAGATTGCTGGTTTAACGGGTAGGATAATCGTGGTGATCTGCGGTTTTATCCCCGTCATACTCTATTACACTGGATTTATCCGTTGGCAACAAAAGCGCAAAGCCCAGCAACGTAAACTTAACCCCTAAAATATTAGTTAATTTGCGACAACCCATATTAAGCTAAATAATTCATGTGGTTATAGTGCATAAACTCGCAAAAAAATCTGTGAATTTTTACCTTGCTCTTGATCATCTATAAGCATAAACTCCTGTTAAATAATAAAAACCCATTTATCCTAGGTTAATAACAACCGGCTAAAACGACATGTATACAAAAGCACGCAAAAATATCAATTTTAAGTGCAATAAATATGCGTTTTTAAATAGACCGACTAGCTGTATTAATGTTTATTCAACGTTTTGCAGGAGAGGCAATGCGTTATCCAACCCTATTTTGGTTAGCAGCTTTAACCCCGATTTTGTGGGGCAAGGACACTTTCGCGGCGGATAATTGCATTAACAAATATGCGGCAAAAGTGGTTTCCTTACAAGGCCAACTTCTTATAGAAGCCAACGGCAAAGAAGATGGGCACCCCGGGCAACTTAACGAAGATATTTGCGAAGGTGGCCGCATCCATGTCCAAGCCAATAGCCGTGCCAGCCTACTGCTTCCCAATGTAGGCGTTATCCGAGTTATGGAAAACACATACATTAAACTCAATCGGGTTGATCCCAATAAAACAACCTTGGTTGAAATGGTCAACGGCTTTATTCATTTCATCAGCCGCACACCCCAAAAGCTTGAAATCAACACCCCAATCGCCAATGCAGGGCCAGAAGGCACCGAATTTGCTGTTAGTGTGGATAAAACCAAAGCTTCACTTTGGGTTTACGAAGGTGGGGTAAATTTTTTTAACGCCAAAGGCAGTATCCATCTTACCCCAGGGCAAGGCGCACAAGCCTTACTAGGACAAGCGCCGCAAGCCAGAATCGACATTAAACCCCAAGATGCCGTCAACTGGGCGTTGTATTATCCCCCCGTACTGCCCTACCCTGATGCTACAAGCATTGTAGACAGCTCAATTCGCACAGCTATCCAGGATTATCGTCAAGGTCATCTGGATATAGCTTTAAACCAACTTGATACCTTATCCACCGACAAACAAACGCCTTACTTCTACAAAGTACGCGGTGCAATGCGCTTAACGGCCGGACAAGACCAACTGGCGATGCAAGATATTCAAGCGTTGCTGGCCAGCAATCCTAATGATGCTGAAGCCCTGGCATTACAATCGGTACGGGCGCTTACCCAAAACCGCAAAGATGAGGCGTATGCCTTAGCGAATAAAGCGGTCACCGCTAACCCAAAATCTGCCAGCGCTTACTCTGCGCTTTCCTATGCCGAGCAAGGCCGTTTTAACTTAGCAAAAGCTCAAACCGCTGCCGACCAAGCCGTCAATCTTGCCCCGCATGATGCGCTTGTTTGGGCACGCAAGGCGGAGTTGGAACTGTCTCAAGGATTAAATTCAGACAGCCAACAAGCCGCGCAAAAAGCTACAGAATTGGATGCCAACCTGGAGCGCACCCAAACCATCATGGGCTTCTCCCATTTATTACATATGAACACCGACGAAGCCTTACAGAGCTTTAACAAAGCGGTGGAGCTTGATTCCACCTCGCCATTAGCACGTTTAGGTCTTGGCTTGGCTAAAATTCGCAATGGTGACCTTAAAGAAGGCCGTCAGGATTTGGAAATTGCTGTCATCCTCGACCCCAATAACTCCATCGTCCGCAGCTACCTGGGAAAAGCCTATTACGAAGAACGCCGCAGTCCCTTGACAGATGACCAATTCCGTTTAGCCAAAGAACGCGACCCGAAAGATCCCACGCCGTACTTTTACGATGCCATCAATAAACAAACCGCCAACCGCCCGGTGGAAGCCTTGCATGATATGCAAAAGGCGATTGAGTTGAATGATAATAGAGCGGTTTACAGATCGAATTTAACTTTGGATAAAGATAATGCGGCAAGAACTGCTAACTTTTCTCGCATATACAATGACTTAGGCTTTGGCCGAATTGCTTTAAAAGAAGCGTGGAAATCGTTAGGCTATGACTCAACCAATCCCTCTTCACATCGTTTTCTCTCTGATGCCTATATTGGTAAACCGCGCTATAGATCAGCTAGGGCAAGTGAGCTGTTGCAAGCGCAATTACTGCAACCCATAAACATAACACCCGTGCAACCGCAATTAACGGGGGAAAACATTGGTATTCTTAATTCCACAGGACCAGGCAACTTGTCTGTTAATGAGTACGATCCACTTTATAACGCTAATGGAGTTCATGCCGTCTTGAACGGCGCCTATGGTAGCAATAATACTATTATTGACAATGCTATCTTATCTGGAGTGTATGGCAATTTGTCAGCTAGTTTAGGCCAGTTTTACTATCAAACTGATGGTTTTAGGCAAAATGATGGTTATCAACAAGATATTTATGATGTGTTTGCCCAATATACTATTACGCCTGATTTAAGTATCCAACTTGAACTAAAAACAGAAGATATTAGAACAGGTGATGTTTTTTTGCGCTTGAACGATGCAGAAACGCATAGGACAGATTACAAACATGCCATTGAGCATGACACGGCAAGAGTTGGCGGGCGTTATAAAATCAATCCTGAACAAGATGTTATTGCTTCAATTTTTTATACAACAAGAAATGATGCTAATCGTGATCGCAACTTTACCCATTTTCCTGATGATCCGAATGATGACTACAACTCAACAACTTTAAATTCGTCAGATGCCAAGGGGTATCAAACAGAATTACAGTATTTATATCACCCTAAGTCATTTGATATCACCGCAGGTTTTGGATACCTAAATTTGAAGTATGCAAACCTAGAAGAACAGGAATCGAGATATATTTTTCCTCCAACTGATGTACTTGATGATAAAGACGAAAATGGGAACGGAATCTATACATTTTCTACTCCAAGTAAATCGGAAACTCATCATTTCAACGGTTATATCTATTCAAAACAAAAAATATTACCTAACTTGACGACAACCTTAGGATTAAGTTTTGATGCTTACAATGACGGTCTTGTTGATAGGCAGCAATTTAACCCGAAATTTGGCGCTATTTGGAATCCAATTAAAAGCTTAACGTTACGGGCGGCAGCTTTTAGGACACTTAAGCGGCCATTAGCCGCCAACCAAACGATAGAACCTACACAGATAGCTGGATTTAACCAGATATTTGACTCAACAAACGGCACAACAGCATGGAATTACGCTTTAGGTGTGGACTATAAGGCCGCAAAGGATTTATTTTTAGGTGGTGAGATTAGCCTACGAGATACTGACGAAGTCTTTATTGAAGACAACAAAACTAGCCGTCGTAGAAATGAGTCTTATTCTTTAGCTTATATCTATTGGACACCGGTTGAATGGCTTGCTTTTTCATCAGAGCATAAGTTCGAAAAATACAGCAGTGAGTATACATTCAATTCTGGGGATAAAAGATATCCACGAAGCGTCGCCACTCATCAAATTCCCTTATCTTTAAATTTTTTTCATCCGAGCGGTTTTTTTGCAAAATTTTCTGGAACATTTGTTGATCAAGAAGTGGAATTAATTAAGGATCTTGGCGCGCCTCCTCCTAACGCTCAACCATTAGCTAAGGATAAGGAGAGTTTTTGGACTTTTGATACCACTGTTGGTTATAGGTTTCCCAAGAGAATAGGCACAATTAGTTTTGAAGTCAGAAATTTATTTGATAATAAATTCAGATATCAAAGTGCATTTGACGCAGAAGGGCCTCAACTGAGTCCTTTTGTGCCGCAACGTGAAATGTTTATAAAACTAAATTTGTTTTACTAAAATCAAAATCACATAAAAGGGGATATTATGAAAAAAAACTTAACGAAATATTACATGGTTCGTCTATTAGTGATTAATCTGTTTTTTGCCTATGGCGTTCAGACTTCTAACGCAGGAGATAATGATGTTTTGAGCACTAAAATAAAGATACCAGAAAATGCCTCAGAAATTATAACTAATTCTATTGTTACCGAACCTGTTACAACGCACGATTTTTCTATTTTCGAACCTTCAGCAATTACGCTTTCTAAATTTGGAAACGAATTAAATCTAAGTAAAGAAATTACTATAAAACAGGAAGAACTCATAACAAATCTTGCAAAGATATCAATTCCCGTTCCAAAATTAATCGAGGGGAATGCCCTTTCAACTACGGGTGTTAACTTCCTAAACCAAGATTTAATTGTTCTTGATTCACTAACAGGTGAACCAGTTGATTCATGTGGAGTAATTGGGATCTTAGAAAATGGACAGATACCTTCTAAAGGCCAGGGTTGCGATATTGAAGTTATTAATCCATCAGAAGAATTAAAAAATGCACTGAAGATTACATCAACTCTTGATGGGCATATCCTAAAAAACGAGCAGAAAATTCCAGCTAAGTTTGTTGTTATTGTAAAAGCATTATATGAAGGCTCAGAATGTGAAACCACGTGCCTTAACGGTGTTTGCAAGAAAGTTTGCAAACCCCCCAGACCCAATAGAAGGTAGGATTTATTATAGGTTGAGCCTGTCGGATACAAGTTATACATAAAAAGCCGGTAAGATGTATTCGGAGCTTAGCAATCCGTGATGGTCAATGACGGATTGCTAAGCAAAATCGTTTTACACTTTTATTAAGCCTTCTCAGCCATAAGTTGGGCAGAGCGATAGCGAAACCCAGCCCACGACTCTGTCATTTCGACTGCAAGGAGGAATCTGGATGTATGGTGGATTAAAATTCCTCGCCGTGCTCGGAATGACTGGTTGCTGCGAAGTTAAATTGTACTGCTCTTCAGGTGACGTAGGATGAGGTAAGCTGGAAAGAATGGAGTCCAAAGTTTCGATAAAATGAGAAAAAACGGAGGACAAATGCAACGATTACCAAAAGGGGTTTATAACCCAGAATTTAGAGATGAAGCGGTACGGTTACATCTGGAAGGTTACTTAACAATAGCAGAAATATCCAGTCGTCTGTCGATACCGAAAGGAACACTAAAAAATTGGGTGGCGGCAGCCCGTCAGGGCAAACTTGGAGAACTGGGTAAGGGCCAGAAACCCCTGAGTGACTTGGAGCTTGAACTGGCGAAACTTAAACGTGAGTTAGCTGAGGTCAAAATGGAGCGTGACCTGTTAAAAAAATGCACGGCATATTCGTGAGGACGTCAGCGTGAAGTATCGCCGGATCAAGGAATGGCGGAAAGATTTTCCGGTAGGGACATTGTGCCGGGTTTTTGGTGTTTCGGAAAGTGGTTACTATGCTTGGCTAGGGAAGCCACCTTCGCCACGGCACCGCAAAAATGCGCGCTTGGAGCTGGAGATACAAGCAGCCCATCAAAGAACTCGCGGTACGTACGGCCCAAGCCGTTTACAGCGCGATCTGGCCGATTATGGCATATTCGTGGGTATTGACCGGATTAAACGCATCCGTCGAAAGTTGGGTTTACGGTGCAAACAAAAACGAAAGTTTAAGGCGACGACTAATTCCAAGCATACGTTGCCCATTGCGCCGGACCTGTTGGCACGGGATTTTTCTGTCCCAGCACCTAACCGAGCTTGGGTGAGTGACATAACCTACATCCCAACAAATGAAGGTTGGTTATACTTGGCAGGGATCAAAGACCTGTTTAGCGGCGAATTGGTTAGCTACGCGCTGAACGAAAGAATGACGAAAGATCTCGTTATCCAAGCTTTATTTCGTGCTGTCAGCAACCAAAAACCCGAACCAGGATTGATTTTACATTCTGACCGTGGCAGCCAATATTGCGCCCATGACTATCAAGCAATACTCGTCCAATTTGGCATGCGGCCTTCCATGAGCCGTAAGGGCGATTGTTGGGATAACTCCCCTATGGAAAGCTTTTGGGGAACACTGAAAAATGAGCTGGTACACCATCGGAAATACCCAACACGTCACCAGGCCAAACAGGAAATTGCCGAATATATAGAAGTTTTTTATAACCGGCAACGTAAACAAGCGCGACTGGGATTCTTGTCTCCTGTCGCATTTACCAAACAATATTTCATTAAACTCATGAAGGTGGCTTAACGCTTTTGACTCCACTATTGCCATCACACCTCAGGATTATGTTAACCCGTTACTCAGGTTTAGCCGATGTTGATATTTTTGAATCACGTTAGTTGAAACCGTGCGGACTGGACAACATTTCTGCATGACTGCGTAAGATTGGCTTGAAGTGTAGTGACAATCCATCATTAACTACAAACAGATTTGAAGTGGATTTAGCTATGACAGAGATTGCCATGCGAAACTGTTTTACGCATTTATTAAGCCTTCGTGGCCGTAAGTTGAGCAGTAGCGAAGCCTAACCCACGACTCTGTCATTTCGACTGCAAGGAGAAATCTGGATGTGTGATGGATTAAGATTCCTCGCTCGGCTCGGAATGACAAACCCCAGTGTTAAATGGTACTGCCCTCAATATGGCTTTCGCCAGCTTAATTGCCATCAAGCCCTATGCCGCTAAAACGGGTTAAGCGGGCAATCATTATTGCGCTGGCGACATTTTTGGTCGCCAGCGGCATTGTTTTTTTTACCCACCTTGAAATTATCATTGGCTTAGATGAGCTATTCAAAATCCGTGGCACACGTCCACACCCTTCTGAAGTGGTTGTAGTGGCGATAGATGAGGCATCGGAATCTGAACTTGGCGTTGGTTCCGACTTAAGGTTGTGGCGAAAGTTTCACGCTAATCTGGTGAAACAATTACAATATCAAGGCGCAGCGTTGGTGGTGTTCGATTTGCAATTTATTGCTTCCCAACCCGATCATGACCCTGAGTTTGCTGCAGCCATGCGACAAGCAGGCAATGTTTTGATTGCTGACTGCTATCAAAGACAGGGACAACGCCCTGAGGAATTTTCTGGCTACGAAGAGTGTTCGGATAATAACAAAAAACCGATTAGACATGGCCAGCAAGAAAGTAACTCGGTTGTATCTCCACTACCCGTAGACCGTATTAATTCGCCGACTGAGGTTTTGGCCAGCGCGGCGTTAGATCATGCCCCTTTTTATCTCCCTAATGATGCGAAAAATTCAGTCATTAGGCAAACGTGGACATTAAGCAAAAATTCGCCCACCTTGCCAGTATTAGCTTGGCTATATTATCTGGAACGAAATGGCTCACTAAAACATCTCATAACGCCGACTTATCCACTGTCTACTTGGTCGCAGACGCAACGGGAACAATGCCTATTTAAACCTGAACATTTAGTTAGTTTAGCTAGAGGCGATTCCAAATTAGGCCGTTTTCTATTTAATATACTTTGTGCAGCTAAGCCTGGGGATGATAGCCGCTACATTGATTATTATGGGCCACCCAGAACGCTACGGTTTGAATCTTATATTGATGTATATAACGGTAAAGTCAGCGATTTGCGTGGCAAGGTAGTTTTTGTCGGTAAAGCAGCCCGACAATATATTGGAGGTAAAACCGATACATTTTTCACGCCATTTAATGACGCAGGCAAAATGGCGGGCGTTGAAATTATGGCAACTTTGTTTGCCAATTTACTGGAAGGCAGGACGATTGTTATGCCCTTTCCACCGATAATTATTTTGCCATTATTTGGCTTGGTTATCGGTTTATGCCTTACTTTATTAGGCGGACGTAGCGGCATAGTAGCGAGCTTATTATTCACTGCGGCTTATGCAATTGTTATCTACTGGTGCTTTAAACATTATGGTATGTGGCTACCTATTATCGCACCAACAATCCAGTTACTTTTGGCGTGGCTGATAGCCTCGCTTTGGGGACGCCTGGATGCGCAAATCAGGGAGCGCCACATGGCGCTTGCATTTGCGCAACGTGTTCCTGAGTGGAAAGCGTTGTTAAGAGAAACTATTGGTAATGTAAATTACGACAAAGCATTTGATAGGGAAATTACAAAATTATCCGCATCGCGGGATGTGACTGGATTATGTCTCTCCACAGATATTAAAGATTATACGGCGATTGCCCGAAGGCATTCTGCACACCAGCTAATGGAGTTGTTGCAGCAATATTACCAGCTATTAGCTAGTCCAGTCAGAACCCGGAAAGGCATTATTGCCAATGTTATTGGCGATTCTATGATGGCACTATGGATAGATTCTCCTAGTGAGCAATTACGTTATTCAACCTGTATCGCTGCGTTGGAAATCCAGGTTGCTGTCACCCGCTTTAATGAAACATCCACCATCGAACCGCTTTATACCCGGATCGGCATTCATGAAGGCGATATGACGTTGGGCAAACTGGTATTAGATAACCCCGGCAACCTTAACCCGATTGGCGATACGGCAAATACAGCTTCGCGTATTGAAGGTGTCAATAAATATCTGGGCACCCAAATTTTGGCATCAGCGACGATTGCAGGTAGTCTAAGCAATATTTTATTTCGCCCCGTAGGTAAGTTTTATTTAGTCGGCAGAGATGAGGCTATTGAGCTTATTGAGATAATCGGCATGTTATCTGAGTTAAATCCTGCCAAGAGAGTGTTTTTGAGGGAGTTTGCGATCGGATTAAATGCTTTTGGCGAGGGCTTTTGGCAAGAAGCTATCGATACATTCAGCAATATCCTTAAATATTACAGCCATGACGGCCCGTCCCAGTTTTATCTGGATCTTGCTACCGCTTATATAGTAAACCCGCCTTTACACTGGGATGGTGCGGTACGTTTCGAAGGGAAATAGCAAAATTCGGCAAATATACGCGTTAAGCGATAAAAAATATTTTTTAGCAGCATTTCTCGGATTCTTTGATTTAAATCAATACTATCTTGGGCAAACTACAAGACAATATATCCCGACCCTTGACGGTTAAATTCACTCCTTAATATTGGTTTATCCAATAGGCAGGATGCCATTTCGTACCATTTGAACGGAACAACTCTAATGAAAATTATTACTAAAATATTGCTAGTTATGATCGCGGCGGCTTCACTTACTGCGTGTATCGACAGTGATGAAGGTAAAATGCAAGGCAATAAAGCTGCTGGTGAAGTTACTAAATCTAATTAATTTTAGAGTCAATATCGAGACGTTACTATTGAGCTAGTCTCTGGATGTCATGACAGCGCCATCCCAGTAACGTATCTCGATATAACTTGATATACGATTGGCACGAGCTGTGCTGACTTAAGTTTTAGTCAGCCGATAAATGAAAAGCGATTTGGTAGGCAAGGCTCTACTATCGCTTTTAGTAAATCCAGATTATTGATTTGTATACCGCGCTGCTTAACCGTAATAATCCCATTTTTGGTAAGATCGGTTAATTGCCTACTCACTGTTTCTATGGTTAATCCCAGGAAATTAGCAATATCATGGCGGCGCATAGTCAAATTAAATTCAGTACTGGAAAAACCTAAAGCGCCGTAACGCTTTGAAAGCATAAGTAGAAAAGTTGCAAGCTTTTCCCGCGCCGAACGGTGTCCAAGAAGAATAATTTTATCATGATCAGATACGATTTCTTTGCCGAGAATTCGCATCATTTGGGCTTGTAAGCCAGGAATTTTGCCACATAATTCATTAAGTCTGGGCAGCGGTAACTCGCAAACAGTAGATGTTTCTAGCGCAACTGAAGTACAAGAAAAACGACCATTTTGCAGGGAGTCCAGACCCATTATTTCGCCGGGCAAATAAAAGCCAATTGTCTGCTCAGCACCTTCGGAGTTTGCAATGTAACTTCGGAACGACCCGGATTTAACCGCAAACAGGCTTTGGCATTCATTATCTTGCATGTACACGCGTTCATCTATTTGCATAGGACGCTTGGTTTTAACGATACCAGTCAATAGGGTTATTTCTTCTTTTTTTAACCCGTAAGGAAGGCACAACTCCGCCAGTCGGCAATCGAGACAAGAAATTTTGTGGGAATTTGCTTCCATGTTTACATTGAATGGTGAGTAGCAATAATTTTTATTTTTATATAGATGCTTGAATTGCTGACAAATTCAACACCAAATAATCATTGAATTCCTACAGGCATTCAATAAAGTACTTGTCGATTCTACGCTGATTTTGTTGTTTAAGCTTAAAAATCATTCTACTCAATGTAACAGGGTTTTATCTCTAGACGCTTTACGCTAATCAAAATCGAAACGAGCCGGTAGCCAACCATTCTTGACACAATCCCGAAAACACCACGCTGGCGTAGTTTCAGTTTTATAACTCCAAA
Source organism: Methyloglobulus sp. (assembly GCA_965247625.1). Lineage (GTDB taxonomy): Bacteria > Pseudomonadota > Gammaproteobacteria > Methylococcales > Methylomonadaceae > Methyloglobulus. The sequence continues at coordinate 50,625 of CBDFHL010000004.1, forward strand.
AAAACCAGCCTAAATATTTTTCATATGTGGCAAGTTGGGCTGAAGCGTAAGCCCGATAAGCTACGTCCATTTGAAAATTATCCATCCGCTCCAAAGCGTGATTGTATGGGCCTGGCGCCCACAATGACACGACTTTTAGATCCAATCCCAAGCTCCATTCACCGACATAAGTCCAATGCTGTAGCTGATTGATAATCCCATCGGCTTCCTCCCTTAGATCAACAACTGTTTTTTTGATGTGGGCATATATATCGGCATCAATATCAGCGCGATCAAAACATTGGTAGCGGTGAATATCAAACACCACGTTATCAAATTCATCAGACCGCATAAAGCCGAGATATTCGTTGTAATTACGGAAACCATCGTGAAAGACGACAGCGACATTGTTTGGGTCGCAATATTTACGGATACGTTGATAACCTTCGGTGTTATATTTCTTTAGCAACGGAGTTTCGACATCCCAGCGTGGCTCATTAAGCACTTCTATTCCGTGTAAAGCTGGACGGTTATGGTAACGCTCGGCTAGACGTTCCAACACCGATAATGAATATTGTATAAAACTGTCATCAGTATGCCATTCACAAACATCTTTGATGCCGCCATTATCAAAACCATTTTGGCATCCCGGAGCAGCATGTAAATCTATAAGAACGGCTACACCATATTTTTCTGCCCAATCGAAGGCTTGATCAAGTATTTCTATACCTCCTTCAACAAAGGGACTGCGGTTATTGCCATAAGTCCGGTGATAAGGATAACCTGACCCGAAAATCCAATGGCCAACCGGAATACGCACCGCGTTGATTCCAATGCTGGCAAGCCAGGCAAAATCATCCTCGGTAATGAAAGTACGCCAATGATTTTGCAAGCGGGGGATGGCCGCTGCGCCAAGTTCCGCACAATATGTAGTTTCGTCAGTTGCATTCAAGCCTTCAAACACGCTGGGAGTCATCCACTTTTCCAGCACTAACCAACCACCTAAATTAACGCCACGGAGTTTTTTACCTTTATTATTTGCAAACGGATTAGTTTTCATCAGTCGTCCCAAGGTTAAGTAATTAAGATTAAACTTTCAGCTTATGTTGATGGAAGGTTTCTGCACTTAGGTGCCTTGTTATACTTATTATCGCTGTATCTGGAAGCTCTTTAGCCAATAATTCTAGTATTTCGGTTTCCGCATCTGCCCGTAATGAGTTGAATGCTTCTTGAATAAATAACCATTTTGGCCGATGTAACAACACCCGTATACAACCTAAAATCTGTTGATGCCCTAAGGGCAATTCTTCTTCCCAGTCATCTACTCTGTCGAGCTCTTCGGCCAAATCACCAATATTTGCCATGTTAAGCAATTTTTTTATCAACTCACGATCAAAAGCCTCATGGGTTTTTGGATAACATATTGCATCATACAAGGTTCCGGGGGGTAAATAAGGTTTAGGGGGCATAAAAAAAAGCTCTTCATTACTGGGGACTTGAATATGCCCCGAACCCCAAGGCCACAAATCTGCAACAGCATGAAACAATTTTATTCCCGTGCTCACCCTACCAACAATCTGTACTTTTTCACCTCGCTTAATTTCATCATTAATAATAGCTGAAATTCCCTGCCCTTCCATCGAAGCTATAACCACATTTTCAAATTTTATAACTGCTTCATCTACTTTAGTTAGGCAGATTTGATGTGAGTTAAGACAAGAAATATCGTGATCGAGGTCATCAAGTGCATTAACTAAACCGAGCACACGCTCAACAGAAGTACGCCATTTAGCAATACCTGCCATGTTATTGACCGGCCATGACAATGCTGACACTAACTGTTGAAATGATTGTACGGATTGCATCAATGTACCTAGCGAAATTGCCCCGCTATATAACGTGGTGCAGCCACTAAAACTGGCAATCCCATTGATGCTACAGAGTAACCTGAGGTAAAAATCTGGATTTGTTTCCAAGCAGTAGTTTGCATTGCATAAGTATTAATAATGCCTTGAAAGGATTTCAGCAAACGCTCTTGTTCTTTTTGCTCCCCCTGTAACAGGGCAATTGCAAGAGAGTTTTCTTGCGCCAAAATTAAGTCATGGCGATAATTTGCTTCTTCAGTTTGGCGTTCATTAGTCGATGATGTCAGAGGTTTACCGGCTAACCACCCTAATACCGAGGCTGCTACTGAATAAAAGACAGCTATCCAAACTAAATAACCTGCAATATGAATGTCGGCGCTACCAATTTTAAAAAAAAGATGGCCTGACAATGTCCATAGGATACTAGTAAAACTAACTAACAATAACACGCTATAAAAAAGGCCGTGCGCCATTGCAATAGCTTCTTCCGTGGCTATCCTAATATCCTCGGCAATCCGTCCATCCGGATTATCGTGGTTATTTTTTTCCATAAAGGTAATTTGATAGTGCCGCCCTTTATCCATCCATTTAGCTGTAACTACTTCTGTTAACCAGAGGCGCCAACCTATTAATATTCGGCGTTTAACGATTAAATGCATAGTGGTGATTGTGATATTAGCGATAAAAATTAAAGCCAATATACCAATTTGCATAGCTAGCTGCGACATGGAACGTTGCTCCAACGCGTCAAATAACGCGGCATTCCAGTCGGTAATCAGAACAGCCATGTATATCTGTAAGCTCGTGAGGATTATCAACACCATGGTATCCTTACGGATTTCAAATTTATTTTTTGAACTCCAGAAAGGGCCAGCTAATTTAATAAATTGTATGAAGAAACCGTTTTGATTAAGCATAGACACGTCCTTTAGCTACTATCAGGATAAATCCCAACAAAAACCGCTTTTATTATTATATTTATAGCTTAACGCTTTATAATTTTATTGAACACTACTAAGTACCCAAATAGCCACAAAGATTTTATTAAAATCTACAGAAATGACCATAAATATCCTAAATATTGCCCATCGCGGTGCCCGTGCTTATGCCCCCGAAAATACGCTGCCCGCATTTACCAAAGCAAAAGCTTTGGGTTGCGGCATGTTCGAAATGGATGTAAGGCTGTCCAAAGATGGTGTAATTATTGTACATCATGACGAAAACCTGACGCGTTGCACTGACATACACGCTCGGTTTCCAAGCCGTTGCAACGAAAATGTGTGGGATTTCACATTTGCAGAACTGAGCACTTTAGATGCTGGAAGTTGGTATTTAAGACAGCTTGAACTTCCCAATGAACAACGCCAAACCTTCTTACAGAGTTTAACGGATGCCGAGATTAACGATCACATTAGCCATGCGGACAAAACGCTATATGCATCAGGTACTATAAAAATCCCAACACTAAAAGAAACATTAGCTTTGGCACGCAAGCTGAGCTTAATGGTTAACATTGAGCTTAAATCACCCTGCCAAGACTCACAAGCCTTAATCGCTGGGGTTTTAGCCATAATTGAAGCGGAGCAAATGGAAAGCGAAATTATAATCTCGTCTTTCGACCACAGCTATCTCAAAGCTGTCAAAAAGCTATCAAAAACCATTCCCATTGCTGTTTTAACCGACCCCTTAATGTCTGCACCAATAACCTTTTTACGCAAATTGCAGGCTAATACTTTTAATCTAGGCTGTTACTGGGAGTTTCCAACGCAAAGTTTTGATTCGGTTGCAGGCAGAAACTATCTTAAAAACATCACTAAATTAAGGAAACATGCCGTAAACGTAAATATTTGGACGTGTAATAATCCTACAGAAATGCAATATTTACTGGCTATGGGAATAACCGGAATTATTTCAGATTACCCTAATCGGGTTACTCAAGCCACGACTAGTTTTCTAAACAACCAAAGCTCCATCAGGACAATCTAACCAAACAATCAAGCATTGTTTTTCAACCGCCTTACTTCAGCAAAGATTTCTACAGGAGTTCGGCCTAACATATCTATCGTACACTGCAAATCTGCGCTATCTTCCCTAAAAAAGGGATTTGTCGCCAATTCATCAGCAATCGTTGTTGGTACCGTTGGTTTATTTTGGCTACGACATCGTTGCACTTCAATCATATGCAATTGTAATACCGTATTATTTGGCTCTACTGTCATTGCAAAACAGCCATTAGCTACCGTATATTCGTGGGTACAAAACACTTTTGTGACGGGTGGCAAAGCTTTTAGTTTTTGCAAAGAATGCCACATCTGTTCGGCAGTACCTTCAAACAATCTTCCACAGCCCATAACGAATAACGTATCGCCACAAAATAGAATGGCATCTTCAAAAAAATGAAAAACAATATGGCCTAAGGTATGTCCGGGAGTGAAAATGACATTAACCGGATGTTTGCCCAAACTGAGCCTATCACCTTCGTTTACGCTGCAGTCAATACCAGGAATCCTATGAAAATCCTGTTTACTAGCGATAACCTCGCAACCAGTTTTGTATTTGAGTTCGAGGTTTCCGCCAATATGATCAGAATGATGATGCGTGTTGAATATATAATTTAATTGCCAACCTTTTTTATTCAAAATATCCAAAACAGGTTGAGCAAGTGCTGGATCAACTACGGCGGTTTCCTGCGAGACACTATCATGAATTACATAAATATAATTATCTGTGAGTACTGGTAGCGTAACAATTTCCAGCACGGTTAACTTCAGCTATCGGCAAACGCTATTATCTGGTTCACTATGCCTGGGTAATCAAGCTGACATAAACTTAACAACTCTTCACGTGAGCCTTGTTCGACAAAGCTATCAGGCAGTCCGATGTTAAGGGTGAGCTTAAGGATCTTTTTGCTGTGCAGGAAGGTGTTGACCGCACTCCCTGCCCCACCGGCTATGACGTTTTCTTCGGCAGTGACGATCAGGTCGTGGGTTTTACTTAGTGCCAGGATAAGTGCTTCGTCCAGTGGTTTGATGAAGCGCATGTTGACAACAGTGGCGTTGAGTTCTTCACCGGCCTGTAGTGCCGGTACAACCATGCTGCCCCAGGCCAGGATGAGGATTTTTTCGCCGTGCCGCCTGATTTCTCCTTTACCGATAGGCAAGGTGGAAAGGCCCTCTGTTAGGGTTGCGCCTGGACCTTTGCCCCGCGGGTAGCGCACGGAGGCGGGGCCTTCGTGCAGGAAACCGGTGGTGAGCATCTGCCGGCATTCGTTTTCATCAGCCGGTGCCATGATGAGCATGTTGGGGATGCAGCTGAGGTAGCTGTAGTCAAAACTGCCGGCATGGGTGGGGCCGTCGGGGCCAACCAACCCAGCCCTGTCTAGGGCGAATAATACATCAAGGTTTTGGATGGCGACATCGTGGATGAGTTGGTCGTAGCCACGTTGCAGGAAGGTGGAGTAGATGGCAACGACAGGTTTTGCGCCTTGGCAGGCTTGGCCTGCGGCGAGGGTGACGGCGTGCTGTTCGGCAATGGCGACATCAAAGTAGCGTTTGGGGAATTGTTCGGAAAACTTGACGAGGCCTGAGCCTTCGCGCATGGCGGGGGTGATGCCAAGTAGGCGTTGGTCTTGTTTGGCCATGTCGCACAGCCAGTCGCCAAAGATTTCGGTATAAGTGGGGCTTGCTGGCTTTGGCTTTGGGCAGGCTATCTTTGCTGGGGTCAAAAGCGGGGACACCATGGTAGGCCAAGGGGTCTTTTTCGGCCGGGGCGTAGCCCTTGCCTTTTTTGGTGACGATGTGCAGGAACCTGGGGCCGGTGATGTGTTTGAGGTTTTCCAGGGTGGACACAAGCATGTCAACATCATGGCCGTCAATGGGGCCAATGTAGTTGAAGCCAAGTTCTTCGAATAGGGTGCCGGGCACTATCATGCCTTTCATGTGTTCTTCGGTGCGGCGGGCAAGTTCCCAGACGGTGGGCATTTTGCTGAGGGCTTTTTTGCTTTCTTCGCGCATGGACGAGTACAGCCGGCTGGACAGGATTTTGGTGAGGTAGTTGTTCATGGCGCCGACATTGGGCGAGATGGACATGTCGTTGTCGTTAAGGATGACAAGCAGGTTGGCATCAATGGCACCAGCATGGTTCATGGCTTCAAACGCCATGCCACCGGTGATGCTGCCATCGCCAATAATGGCGACCATGTGTTTGGTTTCACCTTTGAGGGCATTGGCGATAGCCATGCCTAGGGCAGCGCTGATGGAGGTGCTGGAATGGCCAACACCAAAGGCGTCGTATTCGCTTTCATCGCGGCTGGGGAAAGCGGACACGCCGCCCCGGGTGCGGATGCTGGTCATCCTGTCTTTGCGCCCGGTAAGTATCTTGTGGGGGTAGGCCTGGTGGCCAACATCCCAGACAAGTTGGTCGCCTGGGGTATCAAATACGTAATGTAGTGCCACAGTGAGTTCAACCGTCCCTAACCCGGCAGCAAAATGACCACCCGATATGCTCACCGTCTGGGTCAAGTACTCCCGTAATTCTTTCGATAACCCACGTAACTGCGCCTTCTTTAGCTTCCGGACGTCTGAGGAAGAATTTATTTTTTTTAGTAATGGGTAACTGCCTGGAACACTATCATATGCGTTACAGGATGTCACAGCCTTAACCGGCTCTTCCTTAGTTTCAGCCAGAACAATCGCTTCAGAGACTGGTGAAACATCTATTTTTCTACGTCTAAGTGATTGTTTCATAGCATTGCTACCCTTTAAAGTTAACTAAACTCAGCGATTATTGACCCGGTGTTAGGGCATTAATGATCGCGCTGAATGATGTAAAGCGACAAATCTCTTAATAAATCAGCCTCCGCTCCGAAAATATCGAGGCTAACGACAGCTTTTTCGTGTAATTCCTGCGCTTTTTGCTTAGCTTGTACCATACCTAACAAAGCAGGATAAGTTGGCTTGTCTTGCTCTTTATCTTTTCCTTGAGTTTTACCTAGTGTTGCCGTATCACTTTCTTCATCTAAAATGTCGTCCTTCACCTGGAAAGATAAACCAATGCATTTGGCATAATGGTCAAGGCGGGTTGCAACATCAGGATCTATTGTCGCCTTAGCTAAGGTTGCCATTACAACGCTGGCGCGAATCAAGGCTCCGGTTTTGTGGATATGCATATTTTCTAGTTCTGCTAAATTGATTTTTAACCCAACAGATTCTAAATCTATGGCTTGACCGCCAACCATTCCTTGCGAACCACTAGCTCTTGCCAAAGTAGCAATCATTTTCAGACGGCCATTTGACGTTGTCATGATAGTCGCATCATTCGCTAAAACATCAAAAGCTAACGCTTGTAAAGCATCACCAGCCAGAATAGCGGTGGCCTCATCAAAAGCGACATGGCACGTCGGCTTACCACGGCGCAAATCATCATTGTCCATGGCAGGAAGGTCATCATGTATTAACGAATAAACGTGAATAAACTCGACCGCACAAGCAATACCATCTAAGGATTCAGGCGCGAGACCTAAAGCTTTACCAGTACAATAAACCAGCATAGGCCGCATCCGTTTGCCGCCTCCCAACACGGAATAACGGATAGCCTGGTGCAACTTCTGTGGCAAAATCCTTTCAGCAGGAAGCCTAGCTTCCAAAGCTTTTTCCACCCGATCCTGGCAAGAAACAACATAATCTTTTAACGCTTTACTCATCGACAAAAGGCTCCAAAACCTGGCTTCCGTTTTTTTCTATCAAAATTTGGACTTTCTGTTCGGCTTCTTGTAAAGCCTTCTGACAAGTCCTGGTTAGGTTTACTCCGCGCTCGAAAGCAAGCAAGGACTCTTCTAGAGCGATGTCGCCACGCTCAAGACGATTAACTAATTGTTCCAGCTCAGATAGCGCTTCCTCAAAAGAAGGCTCGATTTTCTTTTTTGCCATGTTGGAATAATGCAATAAAACTACAGTTTGTTAATATTCTGCAACATTATAGCCGATTTTTGCGCTTAAGTGACCATTAAATCAAAGATTTTAAGTAAAATAACCTACGAATAAGGGCTACTTTTTATAACCTACGGTCAAATTTAGGTAGGATTTTGAAGGATTTAAATCGGATGCCGCAATTAAATCTAATTTTTCGTTGCGACTTAGTTGCTTAATAGCAACTTCACGTCTTGCAGCCGAACTACGATTGTGTCCAGACTCAACAAAGACTATTTTTAGTGGCTGCCGTCCATAGAAAAATTTTGCCCCACGCAAAGTTTTATGCTCTTGGAAGCGCCTTAGTAAATCATTGGTTATCCCAGTGTAAAGTGAGTTATCACTACATAAAATAATATAAACCAACCAATTATCCATAAACTCAAACTCACATAATTAAATACCAACATCGGGAAACTATTGCTTTTTAAGCTATATCGGGGATTATATTGTTGGAAATAAAATAACTAAATTAATTAACTTACATCTCGGATAATACAGGATAAGGCACTTATCAAAATAGCCTGAGATAATTTCATTATTCATAAACTTGCTTGTATCGGGTAAAGTTTATTTAATTTAGTTTCAAAATTTCTTAACCCAATAAGAAAACGAGCTAAAAATTCCGTAAGTTTATAGACACGGTTATAATAGCCTACTTAATTAATGGGTAGTTTTTCCACAACAAGTTTAGAGCGAATGAGTATTTTGGAGAAAGCCAAAATTTGCAATTCTATTTAGGCTGATTTTCCAGATATAAAATTCTACTTGGTGATAACGACAAAAGCTTAAAAAACACTAGAAAATTTATGGAGTTCGTTGCAAATTGACCACTCCAAGTCCTGTGATATATAACAATAAACTATAGGTATAGAAATGCGTAAACTATTGGTATTAATATCGTTCATTTTGTTCACCCCATATGCCAATGCGGAAGCCACTACAACTGACGGAATTCCCTCAGCAATTATGGATCAGATTTATAAAAAACACCCTAATGCACTAGATTTTTCAGCTGAGAAAAAAGTACATTTTTCTCAAAATTTATTGAAAATTTATTACAAGGACGGCGAAGAAAAACACATCGATTACTACCGCCAAGATGGACATTTTTATGTAGCAGGTAGCATCGTTGCCGCTGATGATATGATGTTTTCTGATAGTAAAGAAAAATTAAAATCAGCATTTAACGAGTATAAAATCAAAGAAGCCATTATGGTCGTTAATCCTAATGGCAACGGTGAAGAGTTTGATGTTGTGCTGGAAAACGCCGGTAAAAACTGGAATGTAGTTATTGATAAAAAAGGTAATATCGAAAAAACCGAACTTAATTGATACTCATCAAGATTTCTAAAAAATTCGAACATTGCCTAACTAAATGGTGGTTGGGCATCTCGATCTAAAAGCTTATTATCAACAATAATAACTCTATTTCTGCAACTATCGTCCTGGTTACGCAAGTACTTTAACAACATTGATTTATTTGTATTTTTCTACTGAATGTAAAATAGACACCGAAATAATTTGCTTATAGTAAGTTAACCCACTAAAATAACTTAGTATTGCTTTGGCAACAACAAAAAATAATAAAACGCTTAAACAAAAGGCAAATCTTTTGGCATACGCCCGGTGGCGAAGAATCCTTATACTATTTGCACTTACTTTTGTACTTTCATCAGTGGGAATTTGCTTAATCTTGCGATGGCTGCCACCGCCAACAACAGCGTTTATGCTGTATTGTCACTTCCAAGATTTTTCCGAAAAATCAACGTACAAACCGATTCAATACCGTTGGGTTAAAGCCAGCAATATTTCGCCTAATGCCACAGCTGCAGTAATTGCTTCAGAAGACCAACACTTTTACGAACATTCTGGTTTCGACCTTAATTCTATCCAATCGTCCATTGATATTTACATGGATGGAGGAAAATTAAGAGGGGCAAGCACAATATCCCAGCAAGTCGCTAAAAATATTTTTTTAACGCCTTCAAGAAGCTTTATCCGTAAGGGAGTTGAAGTTTGGTTTACTTTTCTTATTGAAATACTGTGGAGTAAGGAACGGATTTTGGAGGTGTATTTAAACATTGCCGAATTTGGCGATCACTTATACGGCATAGAAGCCGCCAGTAAACACTACTTTGGTGTTCCGGCAAAAAATATCAGTCGAGCGCAAGCGGCATTATTAGCCGCAACGCTACCTAATCCGATTTTATTACAAGCCTCGCACCCCTCAGCCTATGTAATAAGAAGGCAGCACTGGATTCTTAGGCAAATAGCCAATAGCAATTAATATGCTGAAAACTCCTGCTTGGTTTTTGATATAAAGAATTGATTTATAGTTTTTGCAATATTTCTTTTGCTCTGCGATCCGCTCCAGAAGCTAACTCACCAGTATTTGCAATCCATACCAAAATATCATCCCAAACAATAGATGCTTTTAAGTCACGCAATAGCATATGGTAACCGTCAGGATAGATTGCAATAGTTTTATTGTAATCAGTATCGCTCAATAAGCGCTGCACAAAATCGTAAGTTGGTTTTTTGGGGATAATTTCATCCTTTTCACCATATAAAATCAACGTCTTGCCTTGTAAGACGTTTGGCGATGAATATGCTATATCCATAAGATCGGTAAGCCCGGAAATAGCTTCAACCCGAGTTTTCTTAATTATCTGTGGGTCGCGGCTCAAAGCCTTGAGCATCTCTATATTGTCCGATGCTTGCACCCCTACCCCGTCACCAGACAAGGTTAACCATGGAAAAGTGTGTGCTAATGCCCATAACAGTCCGGTTTGGTACCAAGGCATCGTTTGCCGTGCCCATAAAGCAGGTGCCGACAAAATAACGCCATCAACATTTAGTTGATCTTTTTGACGCATGGCCGCAATAACTATGGCCCCACCCATACTTTCACCAAGCAAGTAAATGGGTTTACGAGGGTAATGTTGCTTTATAAGCCCGACAAAATCATGTAGATCTTGGGTATATTTTGAAATTCCTGCCCACCGCCCACGTCTTGGGGCAGTTCCAAAGCCACGCTGATCGTAAGCAAAACATGCTAACCCATGGCGGCTAAAAAAACTACCGGGTTCATTAAAAAAATTACCATAATCATTAAAACCATGAAGCGCCACTAAAACGGCTTTAGTCTCTGTCTTGGGTAACCAACGGCGTAAAGGCAAACTGACACCATCTTGAGTGAAAAAGAGATTGTCGGCCAGCAAGACTTGGCTTTTACGGGAATCTGGCGGGGAAGTCATTGTTACACAACCACTAAGAAAAAAGGACAGTAATACAACTTTTCCTGAGACAATAACTCTACTAAATTTTATCTTAAGCATTATATATTTATGATACTTTTCATTCATTTATTTCATAATAAATGCTTTAAACCTTTAAAATTATGTTGTTTACTCCAATTAAGCTAATTACCCGCTATATATCTTGCGAATCACACACTCATCGTGTGAGATTTTGATGAGTTACTTTTGTTGAAAATACCATGCTACATCTGGGAAGGTTTCCATCAATTCTTTCGCTTCTGAGGAGGGCACTGCACGACTCAACAGATAGCCTTGCAACATATCACAACCGGTTGTTTTAAGGAAATCAAGCTGGGCTTCGGTTTCTACCTCTTTCAAAATTACCTTTTTCCCCTGTTCGTGTAACATACTCACCGTATGTGAAATGATTTCAGGATTTGAGTAATTATCGGAAACGTCACGGACAAAATAAGGGTCAATTTCAATAATTTGCGCTGGTATTGATTCTAATAACGTCAAAAAATTACTGTCCGACCCAAAATTATCTATAGAAATAATTAAACCCTGTTCGGCCAACTGCTTAATCATGGGAATAATTAAATTAGAATTATTCACCACTTCACTTTCGGAAATAGATATCGCCAACCATTCAGGTTTGGCACCGGCTTCGTTGATAAGCGCTATGATTTTTTTGATATCGATGGCTTGCTTAATAGCAAGATCACTCAAGTTAATTGTGACCAGTTCCGGCCGGATACCTTGAGCCTCCCAAGCTACCGCTTGAAAACTAACTTGCTGGATAATCCAGTAGCTCATCACATCAATTAAGCCAATATCGTTAATCAACGGTACAAACTCAAACGGTAAAACAATGCCTAGTTGAGGATGCCGCCATCTTATTAAAGCCTCGAAACCTGAAATGTTGTAATCATCAAGACTATGTCTACTCTGATAATAAACCGACAATTGGCTGTGCCTATGTAAAGCATTTACATTCTGTTGGTTTGATGCCCTAAGTGATAATTTGCATTCGTCTAATGCGGCCAGCAGATCTTGTTGTAGCTTGAGGTTATTTCCTTCTATTAGCATCTTCAATTGCGTGCAACTGCTCCGACGATTGTTGTGGCTCACCGGACGGCAGCAGTATTTGAGCTTCAGCGAGTAATTCTTCAGGGTCGGCTCCATCTTTAGGATAAACAGCGATACCGATATTAGCGTCCAAGACTATAGAGTGAATACCAATTAAATAGGGTACTTGTAGAATTTTTCTGATTTTTTCGATAACCAACCCGATCATGTCGGCATTTGTATCGGGCAATACTAGAGCGAACTTATTTGCTTCAAACTGTGCGACCAAATCGGTATCGCGTAAGGTAGCTTTCAGCCGCTTGGTTGCCTCATCCAAAACCGCGTTTTCGTCAGAATCAACCGGCTCGCCATCTAAAGACCTTAATCGATCCAGCATGACATAAATCAATACAAATGTTTGCCTATTCTGATTTGCGGTATGCACAGCATCTTTGATTAACGTGAGCATAACTTTAAACGGTTCAGGAACTACCAGACTTTCAGGTGTTACCGACTTGACAACTACTTTGTCGTACAATGTTTGCGCAGTAACATCATCCATTATGCCATCAATACCAATGCAATGCCCTTGCCCATTGTAGATAGGGGTATCAGTAACCCGCATCCAATGTACTCCCTGCCCAGCATCATAAATCTCAATGTTATAAGATTCAGCTGGCTGACCTTGAATGCTTGCCTCCATTTGCTCATCTAGCCGAAAATTTGCCGGATTATCGGTCAGAAATTTCCGAAAATTAGCCATGAAGTCAGTTTCCGCATAACCGAGCAGGTTAGTTACATTCGAACTAACATAAGTCATACGGCCTTCACAATCACGATGATAAGTAATCTGTTCGCTATTAGCTAGAGCTTGTTCACGAGGCAAAGCCGGCATCGGCTCTTCAACCTGAACATCAATAGAAGGCTCTATTGTTAAATGCATCACATCGTTATGCTCGGACTGTAGGTTCCTTACCGATGTCATCATTTTTTTTTTGTACTTAACACGCCGTTTGCGTTGTTTTCGGATCAGGGTAAACCATAATAAAAACAACATAGCAACAACCACTAAAATTAATGCCATTTTGCTTATTTCACCCTCCTTAAAAAAGGGAGTGACAGTAACCGGTGTTTCTTGGTTTGTTATCGGTGAAGGTTCTAGTGGCTTTATCTTAACTGGTGCAGGCGGATTAACTTCAACGGGCTGTGGTTTAATGGATGCCTCGTTAGGATCAGGTATTAGAGCACTTCCCACCACCCACTTAGCGAATATTTTTTTGGACTTCCTGTTCAGTTAATGAATTCAAGCCTTTCTGCATAATTGTTGACAATATCGGCCAATCTTTTCTAATCGCAATACTTTCGTTTGCATTATTACGGTCGTAAAAGGCAGCAATTCTTAGGTTGCTCAACCCATATTTGGCTTGCAGATAGTTTGCTGTACCTAAAAAAACAATAGCTGCATCAACATTGCCATTCTCCACACTTTTTAAACTGGCCAACATGCTACCAACTTCAACCGGTTTTGCAGATGGAAACTCGATTTCGATTTGCTTAGCGTATTGATAACCGGTAACTACAGCGATTTTTTTATTTTCAAGGTCGGCTTTGCTATTAATATTGATATTATCTTGCTTAGTAACAATCACCAGTGACTTAGTCAAATACGGCTTAGTGAAGCTAAACGAATCTTGTCGGTCAGACCGGTTAACCATAGTTGCCACCACGTCGACTTTTTTATTTGCCGCAGCTTTATAAAGATTGAACCAGTCAAAACTAGGATAAACAGCAAGATTAATTCCTAAACGCTGGCTTAAAAGGACTAATATTTCAACAGCAACTCCATCAATTTTGCCACTATCATTTACAAAACTGTAGGGTGGCAAACTACCATCGTAAGCAACACGTATTTCTTTATGATCAGCTAACCAATTTTGCTCATCTGCTGTTAACTGTAACGGAACAGCAACAGATTGTTTGTCATTCCCTACGGGCTCGTTATTTTCATTTGCAAAAACAACACCCTGAGAGAGAATAAGCATCAAGAATGCAAATAAATAGCCCATTTTTTTATTAATGATGTCAGTTAAAAATTAACTCAGTATTCTACATGGAAGACCATTGTAAACTAAGCGGCAAAAAAAGGCTCTGTAGATAATAATAGTCATAAAAGATTGGCACACCCACAAGTAACCAAGAAATATTTTATTTTTTAATATTATTGTTTTAATACACCATTTTTCTCCACTTAAATATATTATGAGATTTTATACATCAGCTTGACTTTAATCTTGTAAATTGATTTTTGAAATTCATAAAAACTAAACTATAGCTATATATTTAAGCAAACCTTAATTATTTGTAGTCTGGACAATAAAAATAATCCATAATCACCTTAATGGTTAAGTTTTAAGTGTAAGTGGACCACCACAAAGTATTTGAAATCATAGCTGCAACAAACCGTTGAATAAGGCTTCTTTACGACTATGAACCCCAGCAAGAAGATATTAGGTAATTTACTTTTGTTACACTGTATAACTGCTCTATCGGCAGAGTTAGACCGTACTTCTGTGGAAAAGCTGCTTGCCACACATGAAGGCAATCGTCCCGTTGACTTGCGGCGTAAAGACTTGACTGATTTAGATTTATCTGGGCTTGATTTTAGCCAGGCAGACTTATGGGGTTCCGATTTACGGCGAACAAACCTGAGCAAAAGCAATTTGTCTGGTTTGAACTTGGATTTAACAGTCATGACAAAAATTGACTTATCCGGTGCTAATCTTGCTAATACCAGTATCTTTGGTGTACACATGGTTGATGCAAACCTTAGCAGGGCAGATCTTAATCACAGCAGGTTTATTGCCAACCTTGACCGCTCCAATCTTAGTTATGCAAATCTCATAGGCGCTAATTGGGGCGTGGATATGAAAAACCAGCCAATGGGTTTAATGCGGGTTAGCCTTAATAGTGTTGACCTGTCTCATGCCAATTTAACTGGAGCAAATTTAAACCGTGCATTAATGCGCCATGCAAACCTTAGCGGCAGCATATTGCGCAATACCATTTTGATTGCTGTCGATCTTTCTAAGGCTAATTTTACTAATGCCGATTTATCTGGTGCTGACCTATCCGGAAGCGACCTTACTGATGCTGATTTTTCCGGCAGTAACCTCACGGGTACCCGGTTTTCTGGTGTTAAGGACATATCAAAGCTAAAGGGAATGGCATCAACTAAAAACTCAGGCTCCGCTATTTTTGACTGATTAGCTGAAAAATAAAAAATTACCTTATAGAAAAAACCTGCTCACACTTTGTATGGTCTTGAAAACTCCCCAGCCCAGCGGCAGCACAACGGCTAACCAAGCCAGCCCAACTTTAATGACCTCGCTAATTAACGCGGGCTTATCATTAATTTCACTCTCTGAAAGTAAAATAATATCTTGTAATGGAAGCTTTTCAGCCTCTAATTCAGCTTCAGTCATGTACCACTTTGCATGTACAGGCCGCACTAACAAATTACATACCATACCTACCAATAACATTCCCGCTAAAATCAACATTGTTTGGTTATAAACCTGGCCACTTGGCAAGCCTAACTTCATTTGGTATTCACGCATATAATTTACAATAACTGGCCCTAGAATACCGGCTGTTGCCCACGCAGTCAGTAAACGACCGTGAATTGCCCCCACCATTTGCGTACCGAATAAATCTGCAAGATAAGCTGGTACTGTAGAAAACCCCCCACCATACATACTCAAAATCAAACAAAAAGCACCAACAAACAGTACTTTGTTACCCGTATCCGCTAGTTGAGGAATACTTAAATATAACAAACAACCCACTACAAAAAATAAAGTGTAGGTTGACTTACGGCCTAATTTATCCGATAAACTTGCCCAAAAAAAATCGGCCACCGATATTAAACAAACTTAACAAAGCGGTAAAGCCGGCAGCAACTGCAGCAATTTCTGAGCGTTGTAACTTATCCAACTCGGCATAAGTCTTTTCAATTCCAACTAACTGCCCACCAAAAACTTCCTGCAACATAGGTGAGGACATTCCAATAATCCCAATACCAGCGCTAACATTCATGCATAACACACCCCAGACCAGCCAAAACTGTTTAATTTTAAACACATTTTTTACGTGGACATGATTTTGCGTCATCATTTTGCCAGATTTACTTGAATCAGCCGCAAGATAGCCTCTAGGCTGCCAACCGTCACGTGGGATCCGATAACCTAAAGCACCCGCCATCATAAAGACAAAATAAACCGCTGATAGCACCAACAATGTGTGCATAACACCTACATTTTTGTCCGTCGCAAAGTATTTGATTAATTGTGCAGATAAGGGTGAACCGATCATAGCCCCCCCCGCCGAAACCCATGATCGCCATTCCAGTAGCCATGCCTCGACGATCAGGAAACCACTTTATTAATGTAGAAACCGGCGAAATATAGCCTAACCCCAAACCAATACCGCCAATAACACCTGAACCCAGTAACATTAACCAAAATTGATGGCAATATATGCCAACTGCCGATAGTACCATGCCGCCGCACCAGCAAAATGCACTGACGACACCCGCTTTGCGCGGCCCCGCATGCTCCAACCATCCGCCCCATAATGCCGCTGATGACCCTAAGAAACACAGAAAAAAAAGAGTATACATCCAGCCGAGTGTGGATATTTTCCAGTCACAGTTGGTAATGTATAGCTCTTGCAAAAAACCGATATCCACACTGCATTGAAGGGGTTCTTTAATGCCAATCGCTTTGGATAGTGGCAACCAAAAGACCGAAAAGCCATAGGCCATGCCAATACACAAATGAATCGCCAATGCTGCCGGAGGCACTAGCCAGCGATTATAGTTGGATGGGGCAATAATATGTTCTTTAGAGAAAAACCCTGTACGTTTTTTTGTTATTACTGCATGTTGAATTTCAAGGTCTTTCATAGTTTTTATTGTTATAGAAAGTAAATAAGGATTTAGGGAGCCGCCGAATTATAACTTAATTCGCAAATATCAACAATCACTGTACTTATTTTGGTTTAATCGCTGAACCTAAAGGTCTGCCACTCCAAACATCAGCGTCAAATCGCTCCACTTTGTCTGGCAGCTGAATTTTCTGATGTGGCGTTTGCCGAGGTGGGCGAAGCGGATAGTTGCCACGTTGCCCTGGATAACAATCATCTGATCGATATCTGTGCCCCAATTCGGGGGGCTCCCAAGCTGAATGTGCGCAAGGTGCATCAGGATAAATAAAACCGGGGCGCCGCTGGTTTTGCTGTTGCGCCGCTATCGCTTGTTGCTCTTGCGCCATCACGCTCCGCCTTTGTAAATCCAAACTTTCCTGTCGCTCCCTATCCAGTTGCCGCATGCGCTCTTCACGGGCTTTTGCCGCATCTTCAACCGCTTGTTGGTCTTGCCAGCTATGTAATTTACGCTTAGCCACCTCCATTTGCTCCGGAGTCATTTTTTCGACTTCGATAATTCGCTGGCTTGCCGCTGATGAACATGGCTCAGGTTGATAAACCGTTTTACCTGACGCTAACCTACATTTAAACACTTCCGCGTACGCTAAAGGGAGGTTGGCTACTATCAATAGCACACAGAAAGCATAACGCTTTATTTTCATCTTCTTTTCCCTGCTGGTTGTCTCATAACTAGCAATTGACAAGGCAAATACAGCCAATATGTGAAGAAATTATTCCATCCAAAAGCCACGCAAATTAAGGGCTAGGTAAGTACCCAAACCGCCTATTGATGCCCTGCGGACGTTGCGTTTCTATCGTTTGATGTTCTTGTGCCCTACGTTGTAAATCTTTCAGTTGTTGCTGTTCTGCTTTTTGTTTCTGTTCCTTTTCCGCAGCAAGCTTATTGGCTTCTTGGACGGCTTGCTGGTCTTGCCAATCTCTTAATTTGGCTTTGGCATTTTCCGTTTCTTCCGGTGTCATTTCTTTTACTTCAATAACGCTCTGTTGAGCTGCTAGCGCGCAAGGCTCAGGTTGATAGATCGTTTTACCTACGGCAGTCCTGCATTTAAAGACTTCCGATTGCACAGGAAGGCTAAAAAATAATATGAGCATCATATCAACGAAACGCCTGGTTTTCATGTTAATCTCCTGGCCTTAATTCCAACAAAAATCCAATTTGTTATTATTTTGGGATTTGGGTTTTGGGCTCTTTAGCATTTTTCTCTGCTATCAACAACCTCACTATTCTGCGCAAACCATCCGAGGATATTTCTAAACCCAAAGGCGCACCTAAACTATCCAATTGGTAAATTACATCGGTAGCAGCAATAAAGTTAAGATAACGTAAACTTTGAAGCTCGGGCAGTTGTTTGGCTAGCGTCCGCATTTGCGGACCTAACCTCTCCCAGGTATTGATAAACAAAATACGGACAGGGTCGCCACTTTCAGGTTTTTGCGCCTTCATTGCCGCTTGAAATGCGTTACGGGACTCCAATAATGTTTCTTTCAAGGCATTGCGTAATTCCTGAGATTTCGCATCATTAGCGGCTTTGTCAACAGCCTTTGCCAAAAATTCATCCCATTCACGCCAAAGCGTCTGCCACTGTTTTTGTTCTTCTGCGGTGAAAGGTGCTTCCGGTTTCGGGGTGATTTTTCCTATTGGCGCATCGAAAGCCAATTCAACTTTAATCCCGTTATCATTAGCTTCGGCCTTGTTAAACTTCAAACCGGCTACAATTTTTTTAATATTATCGCTATGTTCTTTGGGTGCTAATCCAATTAAAGTTCGTTCAATATCATCACGGGACTTATTTAAATCCAATTTCACATCAGCCAGTTTGGGCTTTACTACGCGCATTAACAAATCTTGTAGTTTATCGATGGTAACTTGCCGCCCCTGCCGATCAAAAGCATTAGCTTGAGTAACCGGAATACTCAACGTAACCCCATCGGCGCTAATCGTCGGTTTTTGCAAAGTTTCCAATGCGCCATCCCAATTCAGGACTGTTAAACAATTCCCCCCTAAAGCGGCACCATACTGGACTTTGACATCATTAAGTAATTTTAATTGCCCACTTTGTCCAGAAATTCTAGGATTAGATAATTTCAGGAAACTACATTTATGCTTATCATGCCAAACTTCCACTGAACCGCTTTCCCCCTTAAAAAGCTGGCTAACAACAACCTGTTTAATCAAGCCATAATCCAGTTGGATCGGTAATTTATTGGATTCAGCCTTTGAGATTTCAACAAATAGTGAAAGCCATGTAATCAATCCTGCTGTTAACAAGCGATTTAGCATATTGCCATCGGGAGAGCAGTAGGAATCACCATAAATCATTTTTTTCGTCCTCAATTATTGTAGCAACAGGCTGATTATCAGATTCTGATGGAATACCCTAATGGGTTGGTTGTTTATTCATAGTAAATTGGTGACCTATAAATAAATCATTACTGACTTTTGTGACACTATTTAGCCATTCAGATGTTTTTTGACAAGTCCCGGAATAAGGTGGTTCCTTACAAACATCGATTCCTCCATTTTTTAATACATTGAAGTACAAACCGGCCAATGGCCGAACGCTTATATTAGGCAATGCATGCGCATAATCAAGAATTGTCGGCTCATCGTGGTTTAATAATTCAAGCAATAATTTCGGCACTTGATATAACGGCAAACTACCGAATTTAACTGGTCCGTTTTTACCGTCGATGATTAGCATTGGGGTAGACACATAAAATTTGAACATTTCGGGCGTAAAACCACTGCGATCAGTAGCCAACACGCCTGATTCAACATAACCGGCAAAATTTTTGCCCAACAAAGGTAGATGGTCACCAAAGGCCACAATAATACTATCAGGGTCACGCTTCCGGATTTCGTCAATAAACGTCATTAACTCACGTGATTTATAATAAATGGTGTTTGCATAAGCACTGACTTCTTCGACTTTTGATTTGGATGTTATTTTTTTGGGTCGAGATGCGCTTAACGGATAATCCCAATGCCCAAAGAAAGTCACAATGTAATTTAACACTGGCTTTTTGTTTGCCATAAATGGTGATATTTTTTCCAGAACCTGCCTGTATAGCGAAGCGTCTGATAACATTTCCCGATTTAAATCATCAAGCTTAAAATCATTTATCGACCAATAGGTCTGAAAGCCGATGTTCCGATAGGCGTTTACGCGATTCCAAAATACAGGGATATTCGGGTGTGACGCAAAAGTAAGATAACCTTTATCAGCAAGAATATGTGGTAAACATGATGTTGAATTTTGTAAATGACGTTCAAACTTTACGCTATCTCGAATTACGGGAAAGCCACACAACACTTCAAATTCAGAGTTTGCGGTAAAATGACCAAATACAGGCGTCATTGCTGTTGAATAATCACCGTTTTTCCATAGCTCTCGAAACTCGGGCGATAAAGGATTTTCGCTATAACCAGCTTTTTTTAATTTTGCAGGATCCCAAAAAGACTCAAGTAATATTAAATGAATGTTTCGAGGCGTAAACGTTTTTTTAAAAGATATTGCCTTCTTTTCTGGAACAGAACTAATAAGACTGTTAGCTGCTTGTTGTGCCGCATCCATATCCGGCCCTACTTCCGCAAGGGCAAAATACCGGGCAACCTCTTGTAAGGTAAACAAGGTTGCCCCATGCCACACATAGTTGTGTCGCTGATTCCAGAGGGAGTGCCCGGTACGTTTATCGATAGGATTCAATATTATGGCTGGCCTATAAACCAATACTGCACCAGCCATAACAGCAACAAAAATTGCAAAATATGCGCTCCAGTGGCGCAGGTTAAAGTTATATATTATCAGCCCAATAATGCCAACTACGGGAATCATAGCTGCAAAAAAACGCCAGCCTTTAAGAATCATCAATAAAGATGGAAGCGCAAAAATATCATCAGGCATAATAGGCCCGCCAAAAAAAGAGATATTTATGGCATTCCCAACATACAAAATACCCATAATAAAGGCATGAATCACTAAAAAAATGACAACTTTCCTCGACAGGGCGAAAAGGATGTAAGCCACTATTAGCTGAAGCTTGAAATCTAGCGGTATCCACCAACGAACAATCTGCACATCAAATTTATAAGTACTGATCGCATAAAATATAAGATAAAACAGGGTGGTTGAAGCAAGTGGGATCGAATAATACCGCGCGATATAAAAAAATCGTTTCAACTTTGGATCTGTGATTTTAGAAAAAAACCGATTCATGGCTTAAGCCTACAATGTTTGTAGATGAACGCAAAATCATATTAGCACACTCTTTTTATTTCCCTGGTTTTGACCGTTTGCTTAGGTCTAGTGGCGGCTATATTGGTTCTTACCAAACATATCCAGCAATACTTAATATTTAATAACCGTTTGATTTAACCCACCCTAGGCCGTATTTATTTAGGATAAGTAGGCTTACAGAGGAATGACCTTTAGAAAATGACGAGCACCACCACCCTATAAATATTGACTCTACTGAAATTTACAGCAAAAAAACAACCCCTTAGAAAAATTACTTAGGCTTAAAAATCACTTATTTTCTGGAGATTGAATGCTTGGAGCCGGGGTAATCAAGTGTTCCGGGAATTCAACCTTATCAGTTACTACAGCAGGATGTTTGATCCGGGTAAATTGCTGGCCGATAAATAAGTCGTTACTCACATTTGTCACATCGTTCAACCATTTTGACGATGCTTGGCATGACCCGGAAAAAGGTGCCTCTTTACATACATCGATTTTACCGTCCTTTAAGACATTGAAATGCAGCCCAGGCAATGGTCGAATCCGCATATCAGGTAATGCATGTGCATAATCAAGAATCGTCGGTTCATTATAATTTAATAATTCAAGTAACAGTTTCGGCACTTGGTAAAGCGGTAAACTACCGAATTTAACCGGCCCGTTTTTACCGTCGATAATAATCATTGGTGTCGTCACGTAAAACTTTAGCATCTCTGGGGTAAATTCACTGTTATGTGCCGCCAGTACGCCAGAGTCAACATAACCGGCATAATTACCCCCCATAAAGGGCAAATGATCGCCGAAAGCCACGATAATGCTGTCAGGGTCTCGCTTCCGCATTTCATCGATAAACGCCATTAACTCTAATGATTTGTAGTAGGCAGCATTGGCATAACTAGAGACTTCTTCAACCTTGGAGTGGGACGTTATTTTACTGGGTCTTGAAGCGCTCAGCGGATAATTCCAATGGCCGAAAATAGTAACGATGTAATCCAGAACAGGCTCTTTCTTTTCCAAAGAAGGAGTGATTTTTTCTATCACTTGCCGGTATAAAGTGGCATCTGACATGAACTCCTGGTTCATATCGTCTTGGACAAAATCGTTAATCGACCAATAAGTTTGGAAACCAATGTAACGATAAGCGTTAACCCTATTCCAAAATACAGGTACGTTAGGATGTGAAACAACAGTACGATAGCCTTTATCTGCCAAAATATGTGGTAAACAAGGTGTAGAATTCAATAACTGTCGTTCAAATTTGACAGTGTTCTTGATCACCGGAAATCCGCATAACACTTCGAATTCGGAGTTTGCCGTATAGCCACCAAATACCGGAGGCATAGCCGTTGAATAATCGACGCTTTTCCATAATTTACGGAATTCTGGTGCTAAAGGATTTTTATTATAACCCGCTTTTTTGAGTCGGTTTGGATCCCAAAACGATTCTAATAATATCAAATGAATATTTCTGGGCGTAAATGGTTTTGCAACCACTTTCGGCTTTTCAGGTTGTGAAGCCATTAAATTTTGCGCCGACTGCTGGGCGACATCAATATCTGGTGGTGCTTCAGACATTGCAAAGTAGCGTGCACCTTCCTGAAGACTATAGAGCATTCCACCATGCCATAAGTAATTAGAGCGTTGATCCCACACTGAATTACCGGTGTATTTGTCCAACGTTTCGATTATCATCGCTGGCTTATACACAACAGTTAGACCTAGCATAATGGCGACTAAAGTCGCCAAGTAAGCGCTCCAGTGACGCATGGATATATTAAACAATAATAAGCTAGCAATACCTGCAACAGTTAAGGCGGCTGCAAGAAATTGCCAGCCCTCAAGGATCAGTAGCATCGAACGCAAAGCAAAAACATCGTCAGGCATGATTGGCCCACCAAAAAATGAAATTTTGATGGCATTGCCAATGTATAACACCCCCATAATCAATGCTTGGAGCACTAAAAAAATCGACACCTTCCTTGAGAGGGCAAACACAATATAAGCAAACAACAAGTTAAGAATAAAATCCAAGGAAATGTTGGTTATGTAGCCAATAGTAATAGCTTTAGCCTCTAGTATTACATCAAATTTCAACGCGTTAATTAAGTTGAACGAAAAGTAAAACAACGCGGTAGAAATAAGCGGTATGAGTTTTGTAGGCATGGTTTTGGAAATCATGGTTTAAGACTGGACTGAGGCTACGCTAACTAAAATTAATACTAAATGAATTGCCGGACATATTAGCATAACCTTACTTTCTTCTGGCTAACGCTAGCTGTGTATATAAGCAGTTCTAGAATTTAATCTATTTTAAGCAATATCATTTAGCCTATTGCCCATGCTGCTTTATCCATCATAGAATGGAGTTTTACCCTAATGTTTGGAGTTAAAATGTCAGATGATATATGGTTTAGAACAGGTGAAGCCACGGTATTTTCAAGTGAAGGCCAAGGCACCGATGCTATGCCTGAAATCCTTATCGGCAACGTTAAAGGCCCTGCAGGTCATGCTTTTGCCAACTTGATGGGGCAAACCGAAGGCCATACCCGCATGTTCGCTATTCGCGCCTGCAATCAACAGGTACGTCCCGCCACAATTATGGTACCTAAAGTCACTATCAAGTCAGCGGCTTACGTCAACTTGTTTGGTGGACCAGTGCAATCCGCTATTGCTGATGCGGTTTTGGATAGCATTATTGATGGCATTATCCCTAAAGACCAGGCCAACGACTTGTGTATAATCGCTATGATTTGGATCGCGCCTGAATGTGCAACTAACCCAGACTTAGACCGTAAAGACCTATACCGAACCAATCATGAAGCGATGAAACTAGCAATCAAGCGGGCTATGAGCAACTCCCCGTCGATAGATGAACTAATTGCTAATCGCCATAAGATTGTCCACGAAATGTATGACCCTGAAACTGGCGAGTCACAGTGGTAAAAAATAGAGGTTGTAATGCTAAAGATGCTAAGTGAGAAACCGCTTTGATTTTACTTAAGCCTCAGCGACTAGCCCGTTGGCTATGTTGACTGCATTTGAAGCCTGTCCAGAATGTGATTTATTGTTGAACCTGGCTGAATTCGAGCCAGGTTCTAAAGCCCACTGCCCTCGATGCGGGTGTTTGATGCATCGTCCTAGACCCCATAGCGTGGAGCGAACGTTAATACTGTCAATTACCGGCCTTATCTTAATTTTGCCAGCAAACTTACTACCCATGTTGGGTATCGAGATTTTCGGTAATAGTCACGATGGTATTTTATGGTCTGGCGTATCTGCATTAATTAATCAACAGATGTGGATAGTCGCCATGTTAGTGTTAGCGTCGAGCGTACTATTACCTATAGTTAATCTAACCTTAGCTTTTTTGCTTAGTTATCATCTTTATTTCAGCAAACCCACCCCCTGGCTTAGCCGCTGGTTGCGTTGGTTTCAGCACTTGAATGAGTGGGCTATGCTGGAAGTTTTTGCATTAAGCATCATTGTCGCATGCGTAAAGCTATCGTCTCTTGCAGAATTACGCTTCGGATTTGGCTTGTATGCGTTTATCGCTTTGTTAGTTGTTAACGCAATGTTGGCGAATGAACTCGATGAGAGGCTATTTTGGCATCTTATTGCCAAGCAAGTTATAAAATGAAGTCCAAGGCAATACGTCTTCAGACCGCATTAAATCAGGGCATTATCCGTTGTTATGAATGCGGGGAGTTAACAAAAAACAACACAACTAAGCATTGTCCGGTATGCAGTGCTACCTTGGAAGCACGGAAACCTAATAGCTTGCATCGGACAACAGCCTTAATAATTAGCAGTTTTTGCCTATATATTCCAGCCAATATTTTCCCCATCATGACCGTGACTGAGCTCGGTCATGTCGAACCGCACACCATTATCGGTGGTATCAATGCGTTAATCCAAAGTAATATGCTGCCCATTGCCCTATTGGTAATGATCGCGAGCATTTTAGTCCCTCTACTAAAATTACTAGGACTTACTATACTTGTGCTTTGTGCCTATTATCGATGGCAAGTTAATGCTCGCCTATTTACTGTCATGTACCGAATTGTTGCATTTGTTGGACGTTGGTCCATGTTGGATATCTTTATGATTTCAATCTTGATTGCCCTCGTGGATATACGGGGCATAGCGCAGGTTATTGCTGGCCCGGCAGCTACTGCTTTTGCTGCTGTAGTCGTGTTAACCATGTTGGCAGCCAATTTTTTTGACCCTCGCTTACTTTGGGATCACCAACACAAACATGATTAACTCGCCATCTGGCGAAGAGCCAGAAAACTTCGATTCAGCGGATAGCACGATTAGTAATAAGCCTGGTTTTTCCATGGTTTGGCTATTACCGTTGGTCGCTTTATTGGTCAGTGGCTGGTTGATTTATAAATCTGTATCCGAAAAAGGCCTGAGCATTACTATTGATTTCCCAACAGCAGAAGGACTTGAGGTAGATAAAACTAAAATACGTTACTTAGATGTGGATGTTGGTAAAGTAACCGCTATTTCAATTAATGATGACCTTAAAACTATTAGGGTTACTGCACAAATCAACAGCGCGGCTAACCACTACCTTAAAGAGCAAACGGCTTTCTGGGTAGTCAGACCACAGGTCGGTTTAGGCGGGGTTTCGGGTTTGAACACTTTGCTATCAGGATCATATATTGAGCTGAAACCTGGCGGTGGCAAAAACAGGCAACATTTTACCGGACTCATTGTGCCACCAGTTCTACGTAACCATGCTGATGGCAAGCAGTTTATTCTGGAAACCGATAAGCTTGGTTCCATGCGTCCAGGAACGCCCATCAATTTTCATGACATTCCGGTCGGTGAAGTACTCAGTCATAATTTGGCAGATGATGGCAATTCAATTCACCTAACGGTTTTTATTAACACACCTTATGACCGTTTTATCAGAAAAAACACTCATTTTTGGGTTGATAGCGGCATCAATATATCGGCAGGTGCCGAAGGCTTTAAAGTCAGGACTGGACCTTTGGTTTCCTTACTTAGCGGCGGCATAGCTTTTCGAACTTCCCTCAAAGATTCGCCCGCAGATATAGAACCTGAATATGCGCTGTTTAAGTTGTATGATAATTTTGATGAATCTAGCCAAATCACTTATACCAACACACTAAAATATGTTATGTTCTTTAATGGATCTGTACGCGGTTTAACCGAAGGCGCACCGGTACAACTACGTGGCATTCCGGTCGGAAGAGTTACCGATATCAGCCTGGAACTCGACAAAAAAAAGGCAGAATTACGGATTCCTGTGATTGTTGAATTGGAACCAGACCGGGTTAAAGTAATTCATGATGAAGTGAAAGTTACCAACGAAGATATTCTTGAACAGCTGATAAATAAAGGCCTGCGGGCTCAATTACAAGTTGGCAGTTTAGTAACAGGCCAGTTATTGATTGATCTAGATTTTCATCCCGGCAGCAAGCGTACTAGTCACGATAACCACACCACTTTTCCAGAATTCCCAACGACGGCAAGCTCATTGGAAGAAATCGCTCATTCAGCGCAGGTCATTTTGGATAAAATGGCGAAACTGCCGTTAGATAAGGTCACGGACGAAATGAACCTCACCATGTCTGCTTTGCGGGATACTTCGAAAACGGCAACCCGTATGCTTGCTACGGCAGATGGCACCTTGGCAACCGCAAATCAAACTCTATCTAAAGCCGGTGGCACAATTAACTCAGCACAGCATGTACTCAGTAACCTGGAACCTGGATCAAATGGTTATTATGAATTTCACAAACTTTTACAGGAACTTACGCAAACAACCCGCTCAGTAAAACAACTGACCGATTATCTGGAACAGCATCCAGAATCGTTACTACGCGGAAAACAAGAGGAATAATGTTGATTATACGATTATTAGTAACGATGTTTTGTTACTGCTTACTTGCTGCCTGCCAAAGCACACCAGCAGTAAATTTTTATGTGTTGGAAGCGATGCGTTCAGCACCTTTATCTACGCCAGAGATATCCAAAAAACTCAGCATTGGCATTGGGCCAGTTTCTGTGCCTACATTGTTGGACCGAAAAAAAATAGTCACGCGCCTCGCTAATAACGGGGTGCAAATTGCCGAATTTCAACAGTGGGCAACACCACTTCAAGATAACCTAACCGAAACATTAGCGCACAATTTAACCTTATTACAACCCAGCTTCATCATCAGGACTTATCCTTGGAGTGTGCATGGCCATGCCGATTTGCAGGTTATTATAGACTTTGTGCGCTTCGATACTACGCGAGGTAAATCAACCAATTTGGAAGCTAACTGGTCAATAAAAAACGAAAAAAACCAAATGATTTTACAAAACGGCCGCACCTTACTAGACAACACATTGACCGATTCTTCTTATCCAGGAACTGTGCATGGGCTCAGCACTATCTTAGCGAAATTCAGTCAGGAACTGTCTTTAGCCATTGCTAACGTCGTGGTTACAGAAAGACCGCAACAAGAAAACAAAAATTAGCTATTTTGTTAATAACCTAAGTGTTCTGGTGGATTCCTAGATTTATTCAAAACCGTACCCAGCATTTTTTTACCAGAGAGTAACTGCAATGTTTTCTTAATTTCGTCTGGTTGAGTTTTACCTTCTTCGACAACCAATAAAACTGCATCATAATAATCGCTGGTTGCCAACACGTCATCTGTTGCCAATACCGGCGGGAGATCGTAAATTATTATCCTTGACTGGTTGTTTGAGTTGATTTCTTTTACCAAGTCTTTCATCTTCGGTCCGGATAATATTTCTGAAGCACCCAGTGCCTGTCCCCTACCCGGCAACAAAGTTAACCGATCAATCCCTGGATTAACGGTTATTTCTGATAAAGGCCTGTCGGAAAGGAAGTAATCCCTAAGCCCGTTCTGGTTTTCCAAATCGAAAAACCAATGAACCTTAGGGTATCTCAAATCTAAATCGACAAGAAGGACTGATTGGTTGACATCCATTGCCATAGCAATAGCAAGATTAACTGAAAGAGTTGATTTACCTGCGCCTTGCGTAGGGGCTGTTACACCAAAACTATTCCATTTATTGTCCCTTAGCTGCTTGAATATTTTTGTTCTTAGCATACGAAAAGCTTCAGATTCAGCACTTTGGTTTTGAAACGTTACAATACGCTTTTGCCGCATTAATGCCTGATCCACATTTCGACTGATGCCAGGTCGATCAAAAACCATCTGATCCCGATATACGTTTTTTGAAACGGCTTCGTTAGCTTTTTCTTGCTCAACGCTTTGAATAGCTTTTTCTAGCGCGTCATGAATACTGTCCATTTATTTCTCCGTTAGGGATGAATCTTTCCCTGATAAAATCTTGCCCAAAGTATAAACCAATACATTAAAAGAAATTGAAACTTACATAATTATCTGCGGGTTAAACCTTAAAAAGGGGATTTATATTTTCAATAGATATGAAGGAATTTGAAGCTTATTCGAAATATTAATCACCGATAACATATGGTTTAAAACGAAATTATTATGCACAACCACTAAGTATTTGCAGTTACACAAAATTACGTTTTAAACCATCACAATAATTAAACCTAAAATGAGGTACTGATGCGGTCGGAAAGTTTATCGAAAACTACGTCTAGCGGCATATAGAATATATGGACAGCGATAGCGGCCCCAATTATTAAAACTAGCACCAACAAAGCAAAATTAAATTTGTTCCTTTTTGTCCTGTTGAAATCATCTTGATTTTCGATATAGGGAATAACCACTAATGGTTCCTCACCTATCAAACTGGCTAAAGCCGAATGACTACGGACGCTGTTATCAAGTGTTTCTGCAGCAAATCCCGCACCCAGGCCTCCAAATATAGAAAACACGAAACCAACGAACAAAAACTTGATACGATTTGGTTTTTCTGGCTTTTCAGGTGTCCGCGGTGGTTCCAAAAGACTGAATTTTTCAGCCTTTTGCTCAACCTCTAAATTTTGTGAAAGCTTCGCTTCCAACGATTTAGCTATCAGTTCTTTATATTTAATTTTTTGATTATCCAAATCCCGCATCAATTCATAATAGCCACGTTCAACCTGATGTGTTTGTGAAACATTCATCTCCAATTTTTTTAATTGTTCCGTCAACGCTAGTTTTTGGTTACTAATATTTTGTAACTCTACAGCAGCAATACTGATTTCACTTTGTAATTGCATGTAAATCGGATTATTGATTCCGCTATTTGAGCTGCCTTTCTTATCTTTAAAGCCATCCAATCGCCGTTTAACTGATTTCACATCCGGATGATTAATAGAATATTTTTTTAACAAACTTTCATATTCAACTTCGAGTGATGCACGCGTATCTATATTGGCATCTTTGTTTCCGGTCTGTCCAACAGGGCTTGTCGCGGCCAGCTGGTTACTCAAAGTTATTCTACGCTCCTCCAACATTTTTTCTTGCAACTGCAATTGCTGAAGATTGTTTTCTATTCGGGAAATAGCTGTCATATTCACAGGTAGTAATTCTGGCAAACTATTACTGTATTTATGCTTGTATTCAGCTATTTCATTTTCGGTTTTTTGAATATCAACTTTAAACTTATCAGCTTCCTCTTGTAAAAATTTGGTGGACTCTTCGGCACGTTGCGTTCTGGTTTTAACATTTTCATCTAAAAACAAAGTGACTAATTCATTAGCAATTTTCTGCGCCATTGCCGGATCTTTGTGATCAAATGATAAAGTGAAGGCCACAATGGCTTTGCTATTTTTACCTTTCCCAACGATGTCTGCGTTAATTAACTCGAGAGTAGTCGCCGCTCTAAACTGCTCAGCCAAATCAGATGCGTTGACCAATTTTTTTTCTTTTGGGTATAGATTGAATTTTTCGATAATCTTATTCAGATTATCTATAGTCATTAATTTTTGCTGAATTTGTTGGATTCGTTCATCGGCAATTATATTAACTGTGGATTTAACCAAATCAGTCGGTATATGCTGTTGCTCAATCAGAATTGTCGCTTTCGAACGATAAACTGGCGGCAATACCACAGTAACCACAATGCTTATGGCAAGCAAAACCAACATTGGGATAATAATTGTATATTTCCTGCGCCGCGCAACTTGCAGATAGTCTTTGAGTGTTTTTTCTTCTTCCAAATCCATTGTTATTTCGAGAGACTTAGTCCGGGCCAGTTGTAATTTATTGTCAACATAAACATATTTGAATCTGCCGATGCAGCATTGCCGTTTGCACTTAGTTCCTGGGTTCTGAAACGATAACTGCCCGCTAGTTTCCAATCAGGACTTATTGCCCAGTTAACTGCAGGTTGAACTAAGATATTATCCCGAGTTGACGAAATTTCGTTAACTAAGGTTGAATTTAGATAACTGGTATCAAAACTAGTCGATAATCGTTCGTTTACATTGTAAGTAAAATTAAAATCTACCCCAGTCTGCTCTTGAAGCTGACCAAAACTTGACGGTATTAGCGATCGGGAGAATGTTAAGCCGGTATTATAGTTCTCTGAAGCATAATTGACCCCTGCATTTGCTAAAAAACCAAACGAACTACTTTTACCAATTTGATTATTAGATTCAGTATGCCGAACACCGATTGTGCCCATAATTGTCCAATTCTCGGACCAATGATAATTGTTGGAAAAATTAATACCCGTCGTATCGAAAGATGAAGGAATTGTACCGATAACAGATCCCCTTTGAGATTCAAAGTTGGAATAAGATAAACTGACTGAACTGTTATAACGTTCATTCCATGCCCTTTGCCACGCAAGGTTGATACTCTTGGTATTGCTATTCCTAAAACTAGTGGCGTTAGAATTGTCAAACGCTCTTTCCTGATAGCCAGGCGTAATTACTATACTATCAATCTCAGAAATTTTATAACTCATAAACGGGCTTAAAGACCAAGTTGTATTGCTTGAAATTGTACCAAAATCACCAGAGTTAAAAGTTGCTGTATTTCGAGTTGGTATCACCGAATAATTGAACCCTAGCCCCCAATTAATCCTTTCGGTTTTGTATAACCCGTCTAAACCATATGCTTGTATATCTTGATCAAAACCAGCAACATCAGTATAAATCTGAGTACCATAGCTGGCATCTCCACTGATTTCAAGTGCATCAGTTTTATGTTGAAATTTTATGGTAGGTATTATT
Organism: Methyloglobulus sp.; assembly: GCA_965247625.1. Classification (GTDB taxonomy): domain Bacteria; phylum Pseudomonadota; class Gammaproteobacteria; order Methylococcales; family Methylomonadaceae; genus Methyloglobulus. The sequence continues at coordinate 82,158 of CBDFHL010000004.1, forward strand.
TTGTACTCGAATGAACCTTGTGGGGCATCAGGATTCATCCGAACATTGTCGTCATAACCCAGCGATTGATTAACATTGCCTTTTACCGACCATTCAGAGGCATGGCTCAAATCGGAAACCAACAAAAATAACCAAACAACCACCAAATAAATCAACTGAGAGACCAATACAGTTGATTTTTTAAGGGACAACAATGACATCGCCGCTTTTCAATAAATGATTTGTATTAAGCCCCATACCTTCTTCCAGGTCGCTGTACTCAAACTTTATCGATTGCGCACCTTTATCAGTTTTGCGCAGGATAATGATATCGTCTTTTGCTGCGAAAGGTGTTAATCCACCTGCCAAACTGAGAACTTGCATAATATTCATCGGATCCGTCATGATGAATTTTCCCGGATTTTTGACTTGACCTGTTACATACACGGCATTACCTTCTGCCGCTTTTACCGCAATATTGACAACAGGTTCAGCAATATATTCCTTTAATTTTTCAGTCATTTCTTTTTTCAAAGCTTCAATCGATTTCCCTGAAGCTGAAATTGTTCCTGTAAGTGGAAATCCAATAGTACCATCCGGAAGCACCCTTACTTCACGCTTCAATGCATCCTCGTTCCAAACTGATATTTCGAGGACATCACCAGGATTTATTAAATATTTTTCTGTCTCTGCAAATGTAATTCGACTAAATAAAAGAATAGCCACTATCAATAATAACTTTACATGCATAAATTCGATTTTTTTGGAAATATTCATTATATAGAACCTTAATTGAAAAGGGGGACAACCGTCCCCCTTTAAGTATAAAGCAAAAAGCGTTGTTATGCAGCAAGTGCAATTCGTCTTTTACGGTGGGAAACGCCAAAAACAGCAGCTAATGCAGAGCCGAACAACCATAACGCTGCAGGAACAGGAACGACCCCACTACCACTAATTTCTGTAGCTGAAATAGTAAAATCGTATGTAATCGCACCAGGTAATGCAATTACGGTTAAAAAATATGTTCCTGCTGTTAGGCTAGTAATATCAGGCACATTAAAGTAGGGTAAAAAAAGCTTTGGCACCCCTTTTACTGTGATACTAAAATCCAAATCAGCCAGCCCGGACGAACCCAAGCCTGATAGCTCTACAGCCCACACCGACACCCCCTGTAAAGCAGCAGATACTGTCACCCCACTTGCTTGAGTTACGCCTAAGTTAGTTGAAGTAGTGTTGGTCACATTGGACAGCGACAAAGTTGCCGCAAAGACTTTTTGTATCGACATACAAGCTATAGCAAAGAACGCCACCATTAAATATTTTTTCATTTCAAATCTCCAAGTAAATTGATTTACTAATTTCGATTTTTCAAGACTCCAGATATCACTTTAGTTGCGAGAAAACAACAGTATTCATTAGTACTAACTACACCATACAATATTACCAAGCAAACCAACTTCACTATTAAACTGATGCGGCTTAGCAACTATCGTCAGCAAAAAACAACATTTGCATCAAGTATACTGACAATATTGTTAAGAAATCTTTAAACACCAGCTGATATTCGGAAAAATAAGTTTCATTTTGCGATGGTATAAGCCCTTTCAATCGGCAAAACTATCTCGCTTATGCAATGCTTTGGATGAGCTCAACAGCTTTCAAAGAAAATAAAGCATTTTTCATACCACATACATGATGTTTTGTATGAAGCATCTAATCTACTTGTAATTGGGTGAAACAATATATTGATATTGCTAATTTTGACGCATCAATGCAGTGCGGTACGGTATTCCATCTGCACCAAAGCAGTGAACTTATTCGCTTTCGGAACTATATTCAATAAGCCTTAGTGCCAGTAAAACCTTTAATTATTGTTAGCAGAATAATTTTAATATCCAACCATAACGACCAATTCCTAATGTACTTAAGATCCTGCTGTATTCGCCCTTCCATTTTTTCCAATGTGTCGGTTTCGCCACGATAACCATTCACTTGGGCTAAGCCGGTTATACCTGGTTTTACCTTATGCCTGAGCATGTAACCTTTAACCTGTCCGCGATAAAACTCATTATGGGCTACTGCATGAGGTCTTGGGCCAACTACAGACATTCTTCCCTGCAATACGTTTATAAACTGGGGCAACTCGTCCAGCGAGGTTCGCCTTAAAAAGGCGCCCAACTTGGTTATTCTAGGGTCATTCCGCTTAGCTTGGATAATCTTGTCCGAATCCTCACACACTGTCATAGACCTAAATTTCCAGACAATTATTTCTTCACCCCTAAATCCATAACGGCGCTGTTTAAATATCACAGGCCCAGGTGACGTTAAATAGATGGCAATGCTTATTACCAACAAGGGAAACACGATAATACTAAGGGCAGCAATACTAAAGATTACGTCAAAAAAACGCTTCATAGCGCCGTCAACGCCATAGAATGGGGTATCAAGAATACTTATAATGGGTATCCCTTTGAGATAACTTAGCTTTGAACCTAGCATATCAAAAATAAATAGGTCAGGGACAAAATGTACGGATACAGTTGAGTCCGATAACTCCTCGATAATCGATTTAATCCGCAGCTCTGCCCGAAGCGGTAACGTGACATAAACAATATCAACGAGACCTTTTTTGGCGAGCTTTATTAAACGCTCAAAATCACCTGCTAAATTAACATTCAACAGCTTTCCATTCTCGCCGAGACGATTTCTATCGTCAAAATAGCCAATAAAATCAACCCCTAAACTTGATTCTTCATGAAATATTTTTTCCAGCTCGCAGCCCAACATAGTAGCGCCCACTATTGCCACCCGATGTTTGTTTTTACCCAGTTCCCTAACCAAATTTGAAATGCTACGGACTATGACATGCCAAGAAATTATTTCGATAGGAACTGCCAAGCACCAGTACCAAAAATATTTCTTATATATGGGGTCGATTAATATGACTACTTCATCAACAAACATCATGACGAGCAGAACCCATAACCACGAGACCGCAATTAACCTAACTTCGGTAAATATGGATATTGAACGGCTACCACGGTAGAGTTCGTTAAATGAACTAAATACGCCGAAGCCGACAACCGAGATTAACAACCACCAGGTGTGCTCATTATCCCATTCAACTTTTTCTGAGTCTGTTATAACCGGAACTAACTCCAGAACCGCCCGTAAGGTTATACCAATAACAAAGATGTCCAATAACCTTACCAAAGCAATAAATTTATTACTTTGGGGACGGATTGATCGGTAACTTTGCTGAGTACGTGCCATGAATTATTATTGTTTTACGACAGTGAAAACCAAAATTAATCAATACTAATGCATTGATTTAAATTAAATATTATTAATTAATAACCGATAAATAAAATATTTAAACTAACTTTATTGAGTTTAGATATTTCTAGGAAAACCACTTTTTAGAACACTATAAAGACATCAAGAAAACGATGCATAAATCTGGTTAATATCGGCCAAACGAATACTACACAAGCTCTTAAAGCATTATAACAGACCTACGCTAAGCGGCATTTATGTAATACCAAATGACACAAAAGTAAATTTGTTTAGTATGGCAATCACCACTGAAAATAACTAAGGCATTGCATTAATTTGCTGAGGATTTTCTACACGGGTTGTCACAAAAATCGACTGATCTGATAAATCATCACTTTTTTTCAAAGCTTCTAATAAAACCTTATCGTGTCCGTAAATATCAGGATAAAAGTCAAGATTATTATCTTGGTCTACAAAGGTTGTCGTGTAAAAAAACAAAACCGGAATAGACTGCTTTAAATCGACGCGCTGGTTTACCTGAGACTGCATAGCTTTTCTAATCAACGCTGGGGTCCATTTCCCTTGCCCCTTTAATGCAAACTCAGCGAGGGCTTTGGGGTTTTCTACTCGGACACAACCGTGGCTAAAATCTCTTCGGGTCCTACTAAATAATGAATCTGCTGGCGTATCATGTAAATAGACATCATCCTTGTTAGGAAAAATAAATTTCACTTTACCAAGGCTGTTTCGGTTACCCGGTCGTTGTCGAACTCGATAAATACCTTTGCGTAATTTTTCTATGGACTCCTGATTAACTGCAATAGGTTTAGCTGATGGGCTATAACCTGAGACGATTTCCATATTCTGGGAAGCCAAAAAACCTGGTTTTTTAATAAGCTTGGGTAGAATTTCATCTTTTAAGATATTCGCAGGAACATTCCAAAAAGGCATAAACTCAATAAAACTCATATTTGCCATTAATACCGGCGTTTGATTTTTTAACGCTTTGCCAACCACGACTTTCATGTTAGTGATTAATGGGTCTGGTTTATCAAGCTCATCTAAAGCCCAAAGCTGATAAGCCGGAATATTCACAATAATGGATCTGCCAACATTGCTTAATTCAGGCAGCCACCTAAGACGCTCCATAGCCAATTCCATTTGGATAATACGATGTACCAAAGGTACGTTTATTGCGTCCACTGTATCGGCACCAATTATGCCATTTGATGTAATACCATGACGACGCTGAAATTTTTTAACAGCTTTAACTAAATCTGCAGTATATCCTTCGGTATTAGGCACAGCTTTATCGGCTGGTAAATCACCGACATCTATTAAAAATCGGGCAAGCTCAACTAATTGCGGATGATGGCTCCCTAGCCGCAATTTACTTTTTATTACAAAGTTAAAGGGGGTACTTTTTTCCACAAGCATCCGGTAAGCGGCTAATGCAGCTTTCAGTTTTTGGTACTGCTGTAGCTTAGGCTCTACTAATAAAGGTAACTGAAGAACGGTATTTAATTGAATACTATCTTTGATAATTGACGGAAGATCCGTTGATTTTTTATCACGTAATTGTAAATTAAAGTTAATGCCGTGTGGATTGACCCGACCATAATGAATATCATGCAAGAACCGCAACATTGCTATACTGAGCGCGGTGTCGTACATGGCTGTATTTTTGTAATCGGATACCTCAAGCTTAACTACATCATTGTATTTTTGCCGTAGTATCTCTAGATCATAATTGTCTTGGTTAAGCCCTTGAATTGGTGCTTGCGACAATAACCCAATTGCATCATTAACTCTTTCTAAAGAGTCAGCCTTACCCAACCAAACCAATTGATAGTTGCCTAGTTTGTATAACGCATCCAAATCCTCAGCACGATTGGCAAAATTACCCTGCCGTAAGTAAGGATGCTGGTGTGCGTTAATTATTTCAGTAATTTCTTTACCCACACTTGGTTCTATAAGCCCTGGATCAGCGGCTAGCGACAATTGAGGCAGTAGAATAGCAAGCAGGACGAGCAGCCATTGACCTATCGAAAGATTAGATTGTGGAATCAAAGAAGCGTTTCCTGAAAAATAGTGCAAATTTTTAAACAAACAGTTTTAAATATTACTGCAATTTATAGCGGTTAATTATACTTAACTCCTTGCAGTCACAAATAAATTTAAGTACTACCCAAGTTAAATTGCGCACTCTAGGCTACTTAAACATTAAGTTAGTAAATTGTAGTCAAGAAAATAAAATTACCAATAAGGTTACTCGGCTGTAAATCCAATTATTTGTGTTTTAGTGACTAAACGCGCATAAAAACCGTTTTAGCCAAGGTCTACTTAAGAGGTTTACGCTATTATTCCCTTCATACTATCAACAAAAATACACCAAATTAAAATTAGTTATGCCGTTTATTGATTCATCTTTTCCGATAACTTCTTATTTAAAGCACTTTACTATTAAACTTTTCTGGCTATTGCTGGTTCTTTTTAGCGCTATGCCTTTTGCCGTCCAGGGTAACCCGGCAAAAAATGCCAATTTATCTGCTGACAACGGATTTGGCATTACCCAAAGCCAGTTAAAAGTAAAAATAGAGGCGCTTAAAAATAACAAAGAAATAGATGAGACGGCAAAACCACAAATACTTAATTTATATCTAGCATCACAAGAGAATTTAGCTAGCATAGAAGCGTACACTCTTAAAGTGCAAGGATTTGAAGATGATTTAAGACAAGCGCCTGAAAAAATTAAAAAACTACAGCAAGACATCGAGCAAAATCAACAAAAAAACAACAAACAAAAAACTGAAGACTTCACTAAAATTTCAGATTTAGAATTAGAGCAACGCTTAATTTTTGAAAAAAACAAAGGAACTGATTTAAACGATCAACTGGGAAAACTAGATAAAGCACTTGCCGAACAAAATATTCGCCCAGGCAGTATCCGCGAAGAGATTACTGCCGCCAGACAAAACCTTGAAACCGCACAAAAGAAACTGGAAAATTCTAATAATATCAGTACGTCAAAGCTGGAAAGTGAAGCACGGCAACTTTACCAAGAAACCTTGATCGATTTATACACGACCGAATTAAAAAAACTGGCGGCAGAAGCAAGCAGCAATCAGGCGCGGGTAGAATTACTAAAAACCCAGCTACAGTGGCTAAATCTCCAAAAAAGTTTACAAGACCCTATCATCGAAATGCTTGAAAGCTTGGTTAACAACCGCCGTCAACAAGCCGCCATCCATATACAACAAGAACTCTCTGAAGCAGAGCGTTCAATAACAGATAAACCAAAAGTAATCCAACAAACTACCCGCGAAAATATTGCCTACAGCCGCGACCTTCAAACTGTCGCCGGAAAGATTAAAACTTATAACGACTTTAAAAATCGTTTAGATGCAGTCACTAAAGAAATAGATTCTGATTTTAAAAGCGCTGAAAAAAAGATTAACCTTGCCGGGTTAAGCCCAGTATTGGGCAAAATTTTGCGAAAACAACGGCGCAACTTATCTATTCAAGAACAAGCGCTTATTGAATCAGACAATGTGCAAAAGGAAATTGCCCAAGCTAGTCTTATCTTATTTCAGATTGAAGACAACCTTAAAGCCTTAGCGGATCTGGATAATTATTTAAAAGACACTATTAGCGAAAGCGTTAGCAGCAAAATACCCGCTGATGAGCGCATGATGATACAGGCAGAATTACGGGTTTTATTGAACACCCAGGTTGAATTGCTCAATAAACTATCGTCAACATATGGCGCTTATTTACGGACGTTGGGTGACTTCGATTTTGCCAAACAACAAATGCTGGCCGAAAGTGGTAAATTTGCAAAATATTTAGACGAACGCCTATTGTGGGTGCCTAGTTCTGAACCAATCAATGCAGCTTATTTTACAGAGTTGTATAAAGCATTTGGATGGTTTTTGTCACCAAGAAATTGGCTTGGTTTGCTTAAAAATACAGTAACGATTGCTTGGCAGAATTTATTTCTAACTTTTTTGACTATTTTTATATCCGCCCTGTTACCTATGGTTTGGCGTTGGGCGAAGCGTGAGCTGATTAAAATTGCCGAAAAAGTCGAAAAAATCTATACGGATGACTTTAACTATACGTTAAAAGCATTAGCCTACACCTTAATTCTTGCATTACCCCTACCAATTATTTGTTATTACTTTGGCTGGTTCTTAAGCATAGATGCCCACGTCACTGATTTCAGCAGGGTTATCGGGCAAGGTCTACAAAGCGCAGCCATACCTTTATTTGTGCTGCAATTTCTTTATCGGTTGTTTGCGGCTAATGGCATTGCTGTCCGACACTTCCAATGGCAACAACGCAATGCCCAGCTTATTCATAAACAAACAGGTTGGCTACGTTATGCTGTTGTCTCCGGAATGTTTATTATTGGTAGCACAAGTGCTTCCAACTCTGGAAATTATAATGATAGCTTGGGACGTTTGGCATTAATAATCTTGTTAATTGCTTTAGCCGTTTTCTTTGCCAAATTAATGAGTCCTACAACAGGATTGTTACAGGATTATCTAAAAAAACACCCTGATGAGTGGTTGGCAAAACTACGTTATCTTTGGTATCCACTGCTCATCAGCAGCCCTTTGATAGTGGTTGGTTTTGCTGTGGCGGGTTATTACCTAAGCGCTCTAGAATTAGAACAAAAGCTCGTTACTACAGTACGGCTAATTTTTGTTATCGTTATTATTCATGCGTTAGTGATGCGTTGGTTAACTTTAGTCAACCGAAAATTAGCGCTTAAAAATGCTCGACAAAAACGCAAGGCAGCCGCATTAAGCGAGAAGCAATCAGCATCTGAAGATGTAGTTAGTGGTGATGATCCGGCTTTGCCTATTGACGAGCAACTCATTGATATCCCAACCACTAATGCACAAACCATAAAATTGCTGATAGGTATGATTGGTTTTTTTGTGATTGTCGGAATCTGGATGATCTGGAGCAATATTTTACCGGCGTTTTCGTTTTTAGACCGGATTGTGCTCTGGCAGCATGTGGTCTCTCAAGACGATCAACAAATATTACAACCGGTGACATTAACAAACCTAATTATGGCCGGACTTTACGTTTTTATAATAGTGGTATCCGTTAGAAATTTTCCGGGCGTAATGGAATTGCTATTGTTTAGTCGCTTATCAATTGCGGCGGGCGGCCGATATGCGGTTAATCAATTAGCTAAGTACCTCATCATTGCTATTGGTTTTATTTGCGTTGCCAACGAACTGGGCGGCAGTTGGTCACAGGTTCAGTGGTTGGTGGCGGCACTCAGTGTCGGATTAGGTTTCGGCTTACAGGAAATTTTTGCCAACTTGGTGTCTGGCATTATCTTATTATTCGAACGGCCCATCAGGGTCGGCGATACCGTCACTATCAGTAATGTCACAGGTAAAGTCAGCCGTATCCAAATGCGGGCAACCACGGTACTGGACTTCGACCAAAAAGAACTGATCGTGCCAAACAAAACATTTATAACCAACCAATTTGTCAACTGGACTTTAACCGATTCCATTACTCGTGTTGTAATACCTATCACTATTTCCGAAGGATCCGATGTTGAACTTGCCCATAAAGTAATGGTGGATGCAGTTCGGGCGACACCGTTGGTTTTAGATGAACCAAGCCCTAGTGTGGTATTCACTGGATTTAGCGACAAAGGCCTCGAATTTTCTATTCGGGTTTTCGTCAACGAGCTGGCCAATCGTTTGCCGGTAACCCATAATTTGCTTGTGAACCTGGACAAGATGCTGCATGACCATCACATTGACATGTCGTTTACACAAAAGTCAGCAAATAAATCCGTCGAGACTTTATCTAAATGAAATAGGCCCGCATATCCTTTTCTTATACGGTTTTTGATATTTAAAACTTCAGCGTGTGGAATAAATAGTAGTTCAGTAACTTTATCGAAATGCTCTTCGTCAAACTCTAAACTGTTATCAGCAAAGGCAATGTCTAGTAACCCACTATCGAATAAAATTTTAAACATATCGATAAAAAATTGTCTCGCCTTTAAACCAACCGAATTTGTTGGTTATAGTAAAATAACCCTTTAAAGACCATTAATAAGAGGTGTAGGTTGGCTTGGTTGTTGTTAGTGGCCGCAGGGTTTGCGGAAATCGTATTTGCTATCAGCCTTAAATTTAATGAAGGCTTTACCCGTCTAATTCCTAGTGCAATTACGCTGGCTTCTGGGGGCGTTAGTCTCTTTCTGTTGATGTTAGCAATCAAATCCCTACCGGTCGGAACGGCTTATGCCGTATGGACGGGCATGGGTGCGGTAGGTGTCGCTATTTTGGGTATTTTGCTGTTTAAAGAATCCATGGCACTTTATAGGCTGGTTTCAATAGGCTTTGTCATCATCGGCATTATCGGCCTAAAACTGACAGACGCACATTAAATGCTGCACTTAATTTTTCAATCACCGGTAGACCCCGTTATTTTTGAACGGATAACACCCGAAGATTCTGTTGTGTTTATGAACAATGCGGTGTTAGGTTTATTAGAAAACGGCAAGCTAACTCAGGTACTAAGAAATTTATCACATTATCATTTTTATGCCTTAACCGAAGATATGCAAATTAGGGGCATCAAAACTACCGAATTGTATACTGGCATCAAAGCCATTAATTACGCTCAGCTCGTCGAACTTACTGTGGCTAACCCATTAATCCAGTCATGGCCATAGTGGATAATAAGCTGCCCTTGGCAACGACCCAAGACGGGTTTCTTATCGACCAACATGCCTGGAACCAGGAAATAGCTGCACAAATTGCCGAACTTAATAACATTAGCCTCACCGAATCGCATTGGGAAATTATTTGGTTTATCCGTACGTATTACGGGCAATATAAGCATTTGCCCAATACGCGAATTTTTGTTAAAGCAATTACCAAAACTCTCGGCTCAGAAAAAGGCAACAGCCGCTACCTACATCAACTATTTCCGGATAGCCCACTAAAGTATGCCTGTAAAATCGCCGGCTTACCAAAGCCACCCAACTGCTTGTGATAAGATACGCTCAAAAAGCTCTACTCAAGCAATCACTTCTTAATTATTGGCTTCAACCGGAAGTGGCATGTTACCCGTTCGTAGAGTTTCAACGTGGCACAAAACCATTCATCGGCAGAACGCTCGTCACACTATCGGATTGTGGTTTATGTTATCGGGTCGCTACTTCGTTTATGTTAGGTAAGGCAAGGGTCATGTGCGAAGCTAAACTTTCGGCGCAATACGCCAAGGCTATTGCGCCATTACGGGTTTAATGGAAGCGTTTTTTTAACTGCAAAGAAAAATATCTTTTAATACCTTTAGAAAAAAATGAACCCGGAAACACCGGGTTCTACCGCTATGGATAGTTGCTTCGCTCTGCTGCTCTACGCTTAGCAAGACTAAATTTACTTCAAACCGATCGATTTCATTAAGAAGTAAACAAATTATATTCATTGAATAGAAATTATAAATCCGTAACATTACCTAGGATTTTGACAGTCTCTAACCCCTTCTTTTTAGACCAAAAATAAACACATTAGAACACGTTATTTAAGCCAAACATGTTAGGGGTATGTTTAGTAAAGATAATTAAACTAATCGATCCGAAAGAAACGAAAGCCGACCGTCAGATTCATGAGTTAGCTAAAATTTTGAAATGGAGGTATCGACCCTTCTATGACATTGAAGGGAACAGGCTAACATTCTTGAAACCAGACGTTCATAACAAAATTACCGTTATAACTATTTGATAATGCGACTAACAGATTTAATGATGGCGAAAGCCTGCTTGGTGTGAAGGAGGCATGCTTAGAACTACATATAGAATTTGAATGTTAGTTTGTGTCTGTATACAGAGAAAATTCAGAAAAATCTTCTTCAAAATGTTTTTTTAAAAGCCAGTTAGATAAATATCTGATTTTTTAATATGTTTTCTTAACAATTAAGCTGTTATTTTAAGTATTATCGAATAATTAAACAACGGCAGTAGTACGCGGCTATATCCCGGAAATTTATACCTTGTCCCAAAATCCTATGGGACTTTGGTATCTTGTGTTTAAACGCATCCAGCTTTGTAAGTTAATGCTTACATTATTTCGCAGAAAAGCTATACAATAGAGTTGGTTGTATGTTTTTGATCAAAAATTTTTTTAATGCAGCTAAGTTAGCAGTTTTTTCCAAAATAATAAGAATAGTAGGAGAATCTATGTTTTACGATTTAATCAAAGCAAAACAAAGCAAATTACTTCTATCGCGTACCTTAGCCGTTTTGCTGGGTACTGCGGTTTCCGCTACTGCCGCACCACCGTCCCCGGATTTCAATAAGGATGGTTTTAGCGATTTAGTGGTAGGGGTACCCAATGATCGTGATTTCGGGCGCATAGCCGCACTGGCATTTCCAGAAGGTGCAGTTAATGTTATCCGGGGTTCGGCTACAGGCTTATGGTCTACTGGCAATCAAGTTTGGGGGCAAGATAGCCCCAATATCCTGGGTACCGGCACACAAAATAATAAATTTGGCGCGGCGGTGGCGGCGGGTGATTTCAACGGCGATGGCCGTTCAGATCTCGCCGTGGGTTCGCCTGACGATACAGGTGACGGCGGTGGGCCGGGTACAGCTTATCGTGCTCAAGGTGCTGTCAACATTATCTATGCTGCCAGTACGGGCTTGACTTCTGTAGGCAATCAACTCTTGAACCAGAAAGTAGCGGGAATCCTACGTTCCGGCACAAGCCAAGACAGTAACAATCATTTTGGTGCTAGCCTAGCAACAGGTGATTTCAATAATGATGGCTATGATGATTTGGCCGTTGGGGTTCCCCATGAAGATTTGACGACAAATTTTCATTTACGGCATGGCTTGGTTTATGTCATCTACGGCTCGGTGACTGGGCTTAAGACCACCACTTCTCAAATATGGACACAAGACAGCCCAGGTATTGCTGATATAGCTGAAAGTGACGATAAATTCGGATCTGCCTTGGCTGCCGGTGATTTTGACCATGACGGCAATGACGATTTGGCTATTGGTGTTCCTGGGGAAAAGGGGGAGCCATTAACCACGTCCGGTGGTGCTGTTCAAGTCTTGTACGGTTCCAGGGCGCGGTTGTCATCTAATCGCTCGCAATTATGGAGCCAAAACAGCCCTGGCATATTGGACTCCCAGGAATACTATGATGAGTTCGGTGCTGCGCTGGCAGCGGGTGATTTTAACAATGATGGGCGAGATGACCTTGCTATCGGTGCGCCGGGGGAAAATCCTACTAATGTGACTTCAGGGGCTCATGCCGGCGCGGTCAATGTCCTTTACGGCGCAGTTGGTGGCTTGAGTGCAACCGGAAATCAATTTTGGTCACAAGACACTGCCAACATTGCCGATCAATCAGAAAGATCTGATCATTTTGGCTCTGAGTTAGTGGCCGGTGATTTTAATGGCAATGGGTCGGATGATCTTGCCATTGGTGTTCCAGATGAAGAGTTTGGTTCAGGCACCTGCTCGACAGGCGGCAAAGGAGTAGTCCATGTCTTGTTTGGCAGCACCACCAAGCTTTCAGCAACCAAAAGTCAACTCTGGAATCAGGATAGCCCAGGAATTGCCGACGTGGCGGAAAATTGCGACGATTTTGGCTTGGCGCTGGGTAAAGGTGATTACGACCGTGACAGAATCGATGATTTGGTTATCGGTGTGCCTGGTGAAGGCCTACCTGTCTGCGGAAGCTCACAAACTACCGGTGGTGTTGGGATGGTGCATGTGCTTTACGGTACGACAGTGGGCCCTGCTGCCGCCAACTCACAAGTATGGTGCCAGAATAGCCCCAATATTCTGAGCGATGGTCTTTCCACGGAAAGATTCGGATCAGCTTTGATCCACTAAAATATCTACAATGTCGTTTGTATGCGATTTACATTAACGCTATTCCGTAGGTCTTATAATTAACATGTAAAAAATAGCAAGAAAAAGGGGGGAAACAAAATTGAAAAGTTTCCACCCTCATTGTGTCATGCCACGACCATTTGGTTCAGTATCCTTAAGGGGTATCAATGGGTCATATAATCAAAATCAGGTAACGCCATTTCATTAGCGGCGAAAATATTAGTGCCATAGCTAAAAGTCTAATTCGTTTCCGTCCAACGATCCGTAAGGCCTTTCAGGCAGATACTGAATCGCTCTATCAACGTCCAACCGACCCCAAAATTGGGTGATAACATTAAGATTTAAAATAAGTTATATATTTTCAATTTTTTGCCGAAATATCATTCATTTGGCTTGTTAATGTCCGGTATTCATATATTGAAAGTCTGGGGAATTGGCCTACGAAGGGCTGGTTATGGCAGGAATTGCATGCACTGGGTGATATGAGCCACAGTCCGCAATGGAGGAATCAATCTACTCTTAATACTTAGTTCGTAAAGTATTGATAATAATAATTTATATGCTTCTTATAGCTTTTCATTTACACTTAATAGCACCTGATTGATTACGGCAACTGAAATACGAAAATCTGATTCATGCAATACTTCAAAAGCCTTTCTTGCTGATGGGATCAAGCCTTGCGATTTAGCCATGCCAATTATTGCTGCGGTTCCGACAACGCTTAATCCTTTTTCTTTAGCCACGGCTCGCCCCGTCCTCTCATCCATAATCAGCAAGGATTTGTCGGCATAGCTTAAACCTAAATTGATGCAGTCAGTTTCGCCATTGTCCAAGTCAATATCTAATAGGGGTTGAATTGGCTCAGGCCAGACCATTAACCATCCTGCCTGGATACTATGGGTGATCGATTCCTCTCCGTTTGCTCCCACACCTGGCAATACTTCATTTTTTACCGACTCTGGCATGAAAACAGTTCCGAAAAGCTCAGGCAACCACCTCAATCCATCCACAATTGCCAGTCCGATCAAAGGGCTGGCATCAATAACAACCAATCGATTCACAGGTTGGTTATGCTTGTTTCAGCCATTGGTCGAGGGTGTCCATGTCCTGTTTTACTTCATCAGCCGTTTGGTTGATGATGGGTATCCCCAAGCGTGAAACATGCGCGATAAAGCCGGCCAATGGCATATCGGCCAACTTTGACGAACGTGCTATTGATAATTCACCGTCCCTGAACAATGCAGTTGCCAGTGCCTTACGTACGCCTGGCAAATCGATAATTTTAGAGGATTTGAGACCGACCATTAAGGTGTCAGGTTCGTTTCTGTTCATGACCAAAACCAAATCATCGTGCGCCATCCGTAAAGCCTCGCTAGGATTATTTTTTAAGCCACTGACGTTCACTGTTTTCATGGGTTTTCTCATAGGAATTAAGCATAGGCATATTATAAGGGTATATAATATTTTTCCTAGTGCTATTTGCCAACCGAAAGTGACCGATATTAAACCGGTCACTTTGGATTCAATTCAGTTAAACTTCAGTCTGTTCGGCCATCTCCAAGGCATCATCCACCTCTATACGCAAATACCGCACGGTACTGAGGTAAGCTGGAAAGAATGGAGTCCAAAGTTTCGATAAAATGAGAAAAAACGGAGGACAAATGCAACGATTACCAAAAGGGGTTTATAACCCAGAATTTAGAGATGAAGCGGTACGGTTACATCTGGAAGGTTACTTAACAATAGCAGAAATATCCAGTCGTCTGTCGATACCGAAAGGAACACTAAAAAATTGGGTGGCGGCAGCCCGTCAGGGCAAACTTGGAGAACTGGGTAAGGGCCAGAAACCCCTGAGTGACTTGGAGCTTGAACTGGCGAAACTTAAACGTGAGTTAGCTGAGGTCAAAATGGAGCGTGACCTGTTAAAAAAATGCACGGCATATTCGTGAGGACGTCAGCGTGAAGTATCGCCGGATCAAGGAATGGCGGAAAGATTTTCCGGTAGGGACATTGTGCCGGGTTTTTGGTGTTTCGGAAAGTGGTTACTATGCTTGGCTAGGGAAGCCACCTTCGCCACGGCACCGCAAAAATGCGCGCTTGGAGCTGGAGATACAAGCAGCCCATCAAAGAACTCGCGGTACGTACGGCCCAAGCCGTTTACAGCGCGATCTGGCCGATTATGGCATATTCGTGGGTATTGACCGGATTAAACGCATCCGTCGAAAGTTGGGTTTACGGTGCAAACAAAAACGAAAGTTTAAGGCGACGACTAATTCCAAGCATACGTTGCCCATTGCGCCGGACCTGTTGGCACGGGATTTTTCTGTCCCAGCACCTAACCGAGCTTGGGTGAGTGACATAACCTACATCCCAACAAATGAAGGTTGGTTATACTTGGCAGGGATCAAAGACCTGCCAAAAGCACGTAATAGAAGCTGGCGGTGTCGGTGCCGCTGATGGTCGCCAGTTGGTTCCTGGTGTAGCAGCGGCTACCGTCCCCGGTCAGGTTGCCGTTGTTGTCGTAGCTGTAGTTGGCCGCATTGCGCTGGGTCAGCTTATTGTTGACTTCATGCACCGTGCCGGTGACAGCTTCGGGCATGGCGGTCCGAGCCAATATCCCCGCTATGTTGGTGCGTTGGCCTGCCACGTTATAGGTATAGCTCAAGCCACCAATAGCGGTAGCAATTGTCATAGCTATAGGTTTTGCTGATGGATTAGGCAGGGTGATAGTGGCAATGATCATGGGTTTAAATGACCGCTTACACTCATGCAATCACTTCTTAATTATTGACTCTCTTTGAAACGATGGATTAAACGGCGTTCTTTTTTGTTAGGCTTATGATCCATGCCCGTAAAAGGGAAAAGTTCTTTCTGTTGACGTTGTTCTTGAATTTGCTGTTGCCGTTTTTGCTGGCTTTCATCCGACTCATGGTAGAGAAAGCCTGCTTCTTTAGCTGAACGGCGCTGAGAGGTTAAAATTGCAACAGTTACAATCCAGCTGTAACCGCTTTTATTGATGGTGAGTTCCGCACCTACTTTTACTTCTTTACCCGATTTACAGCGTTGTCCGTTAAGGTGAACTTTACCGCCAGAAATCGCCTCCGCCGCTAGAACGCGCGTCTTAAAAAAACGGGCAGCCCATAACCACTTGTCTAGCCGAATAACATCTATGTTATCGGGCATTTTTTATGCTGTTTTTTTTAGACCTTTAGGGAGTGAAAATACCACTTTTTCTTCAATGCCTTTTAATTCTTGGGCAGATGTACCCCCCCCAAGCTATCAACTGATCGATGACTTGTTGGACCAAGACTTCCGGTGCTGAGGCACCCGCTGTCACCCCAACAACTGAGCTATTAACAAACCATTCTTGCTGCATATCTTTGGCGGTATCAATCAGATAGGCGGATTTACCAAGTTGATCGGCAATTTCGCGCAAGCGGTTAGAGTTTGAACTATTTGGGGAACCAACCACCAAAATAGTATCTGCGGTCTTTGCCAAATCGTAAACTGCATCTTGACGATTTTGGGTAGCATAGCAGATATCGTCTTTTTTCTGTTCTTGAATAGATGAAAACCGGGCTCGTAGCGCATCAACCATAATTTTGGTATCAGTCATGGATAATGTAGTTTGGGTCACATACGCCAGATTACTAGGATTATTCACCTGTAAATTGGCAACATCTTCTGGGGTCTCAACCAGATAAATTCCCCCGTTATCGGTGCATTTATCATACTGTCCCATCGTACCTTCGACTTCTGGATGTCCAGCATGACCAATCAAAATCACTTCCCGATCCGACTTGGCATGCTTGGCAACCTGGATATGTACTTTGGTGACCAGTGGGCAAGTGGCATCAAATACAGTTAGTTTGCGTTCAATAGCTTCTTTTTGCACTTGTTTTGAAACGCCATGGGCACTAAAAATCAAATAAGACCCGACCGGAACATCCGATAAATCTTCAATAAAAACAGCACCTTTTGCTTTTAAGCCATCAACTACAGTGCGGTTATGCACCACCTCATGACGAACATAAATAGGTGCGCCAAATGTTTCCAGGGCTTGATCGACAATATCGATAGCCCGGTCAACTCCGGCACAAAATCCACGAGGGTTAGCAAGTACAATTTCCATAGCTATAAATCTTTAGTTGGTTAGTGGGTTATTATTTTAACTTAACATGTTCTCAGATACGATAATTCCATCACTATCTGCGTATAAAAAATGATCCTTCCTAAAATTGACACCCGCAAAAGTGACTAAAACGTCGCGTTCACCACTCTCATTTTTGTGACAAAATAAAGGATGGGGATGCAATGCCAGTATACCCATAGGAATTTTACTGAGCATCGGCGTTTCCCGTACACAGCCATAAATCACTAAGCCTTGCCAAACCATTATTATAGGCAAGCTCAGCTATTTCGCTATCCACGAGCGCACAACGGTGCGAACCGCCCCCATCAATAACCAAAACTCGGTCTTTTCCTGATTCTGAGACAATCGGCTTTATCATAACGCTGTCTTCAAAACACTTCAGGGTAGTAATCACCCCCGAAAAATTGTGGACACTACCGTAACTATGCAGTAAAGGATCAACTATTTGAAAGCCATCCTTTCCAGCGTAGGTATCGCAGAGTTTGGCTATCGATAAAATCATGTATTAGTTATTGCCTATTTAAATAGATTTAAAAACTTAACCAGCCAGACCCAAAGGAATTGGCAAATACCAAACTCACAATAGTCATTAGCTTGATCAAAATATTTAGCGACGGCCCGCTCGTATCCTTGAATGGATCTCCCACAGTATCACCCACTACAGCGGCTTTATGTGCATCGGAACCTTTGCCGCCAAGCTGTCCGGTTTCGATATATTTTTTAGCATTATCCCAAGCACCACCCGCGTTTGCCATCATTACTGCCAACAAAAAACCTGATAATAAAGTGCCAACCAGTAAACCGGCCAAGGCCTCTTTACCCAAAACATGCCCAATAAGAATTGGTACCACAACGGCTAATGCACCAGGAATAATCATTTCCCGCAATGCGCTTTCTGTACTGATGCCAACACAGGCTTTGTAATCGGGCTTCCCGGTGCCTTCCATTAAGCCGGGTATCTCATGAAATTGACGGCGCACTTCCAAGACGATTTCATGTGCGGCCTTGCCTACGGCCATCATCGTCAGCGCAGAGAACAAATAAGGCATCATGGCACCAATCAACAAACCGGGCAGCATAGTCGGGCCGAGTATATCTAAATCAGTAATTTTAGCCGCTGTAACATAAGCCCCAATTAACGCTAATGCGGTCAACACTGCCGAACCTATAGCAAAGCCTTTTCCTGTTGCCGCAGTCGTGTTACCCAAACTATCAAGCGCATCGGTACGATGCCGGACTTCTTTAGGCAAATGGCTCATTTCCGCTATGCCGCCGGCATTATCCGCTACAGGTCCATAAGCATCCGTTGCCAAAGTTACTCCCAAGGTACTCAACATGCCCACACCAGCCAGGGCTACAGCATATAAACCAGCAGCGAGTGAGCCATCAGCTTTGTGGCCTAGCCAAATGCTAAGCAGAATAGCGAATGCCGTAATCAGCACAGGCATAGCCGTACTCATCATACCCACGGCAAACCCTTGGATGATGGTTGTTGCCGCACCCGTTTGGGTAGCATTGGCAATCGCCAGCGTGGGTTTTTCAGTATAAGACGTAAAATATTCAGTGACGTACGCTATCGCATTACCTGCAACCAAGCCCACCAGAATTACTAACCAATAGTTAAAATGTAACCCGGATGACAAAACGGCAAATAGTGAGAGGCCTAAAATCACCACGGATGCCCCCCAAACTGAACGACGCAGGGCTGTCAGCAAATCTTCCAACGTTGCATTTTCATCGATTTTAGCGACGAACTGGCTAAGAAAAATAATTATTTTCGAGATTTGCGGATTACTAGTCACTACGTCAACAGAACCAGTCTCGTCTTTTCCTTTACCGGTCACCATGTAAATTCCAAACAGGCTGGCAATAATGCCGACGGCGGGCAACCAAGAAAGGTAATCCGATAAAAGCCGCTGATGAACCTTTTCCTAAAACGGCACCTAGGGTTGCTGCGGCAATTATCGAGCCACTGTAGCTCTCAAATAAATCTGCACCCATTCCTGCGACATCCCCAACATTATCCCCAACATTATCGGCAATTACCGCAAGGATTGCGAGGGTCATCTTCAGGAATACCTTTTTCGACCTTGCCGACCAAATCGGCGCCTACATCGGCAGCTTTGGTATAAATCCCACCACCAACCCGAGCAAATAAGGCAATACTACTCGCGCCGAAACCAAACCCAGTTAAATAAACTAGCTGATTAGGATCATTGCTGGAAGATCAAATAGAGCAAGGTCATGCCTATTAAACTGAAGCTAACCACGGACATACCCATGATAGCGCCACTGCCGAAAGCAACTCGCAGCCCTTCGTGCAAACTCCGGCTCGCGGCTGATGCGGTGCGCGTATTCGCCCGCACGGCAAACATACATACCTAAATAGCCAGCGCCCGCCGAGGCAATCGCTCCAGCAATAAAACAAAATGAAGTTTGCCATTGCAGAAAAATGGCAATAACAGCTGCCACGATCACGACAAAAATAGCAATGATGCGGTATTCTCGCGCCAGAAAAGCAGAATGCGCCCTCTTGGATAGCCAGGCCAATCTCACGCATCACCTCATTACCCTGATCGTAAGCCAGCACGCGTTTCAATTGCCAAAGTACAAAGCCGACTCCGGCGATACCCATCAATAAAGCGATAACAACTGATGCTGAAGTTGGTAGCATTTTCTCCACTCCTCTGGTTTTTATTATTGTAATTAGTCAGATTTCGTTACTGCATGCTATTTGAAAATCCAACATTATCATTGTGTCGAATGCCGATTATACATGGTCAGTGCTGTGTGTATACAACTTGTCTGGATTTGAAATGCAGAAGAATTGTGGAAATTTCCGATCAGAAATTAACCGCTTATTTGGATAGATATCAATCTACCGTAAAGAATATTGTGGGATTAAAAACGATTAATTTCGTGGCTGTGCAAAACATTACACTGGGAAAGACTTACAAAATAAAAACCGTTTTATGCAACATTTAAATATCCGCAATATATTAAGGCTGATGATTATTTATTATTGGCTTATTGGGCAAGCCAATTAAAACTGTACCTTAATCGTTGTTGTCAATTTCAAAAAAGATCCATTTAACCCGGGCTGTGGGTTTGTTTAATTCCTTTCTCCATAGCGTTAATTTCGTGCACAGCGGTTAACCACGGTCATATCGGGTTTGAGTTCAGCTTTAATCGACACCATTACTGAATTACCATGATTAATAGCCCATATATTCAATACCCGCAAAACACAAGGTTGGGCTTCCAGATAAGCTTGCACATTTGTCCGAATATCTTCAGCAGATTCGCCAATCAAGAGTGAATGCACCTCTACACCGACCACGCCTGCAACAATTATCAAACAATATGCCGATAAGTATTGAACCAATCGCATCAAAAGCAGTATTTCCGGTCCACACAGCCAGTCCCAAGGTTACCAACGCAATCACTAAGCCGAGTAATGCGGCAATATCTTCACCAGTAACTACCATCAACTCACTTGAATGAGTATGTTTAAACCATTGCCAGAGTGATTTATCGCCTTTTTCTTCCGCCATTGCGTCTAAAGCGCCTTTTAATGAAAACCCTTCCATAACGACAGCAACCGCCAAAACCATCAATGCAATTTTGGCATTTTCTATTGTGTGAGGATTGAGATACCGTTCCCAACCTTCATAAACTGCAAACACCCCTCCAACGGAAAAAAGGATAATGGCTACCATCATCGACCAGATATACGTTTCTCGCTCAAAACCCATCGGATGCTTTTGGGTGGCCTCTTTTACTGACCGTTTCATACCGATTAATAGCAATATCTGGTTGCCGCAATCAGCATAGGAATGGATGGCTTCTGCTAACATCGAGCCCGAACCTGTCCAAACGGCAGCACCAGTTTTGGCAACGGCGATACCAAGATTTGCAGAAAAGGCGTAAAGCACTGCTTTTGTAGAGTTATTTTGTGACATATGATTTAGTAACGATTAGAAATTTAGCCAACATAATTTACTTGTATTATAGTTCAGTCCCAGTGTTCATCTTTAACTTGGATTTGACCGTTTTCAATCCTGACAGGAAAGCAGGCAATATCTTCATAGGCGGGGGGGGATTTTACCGCACCAGTTTTTATGCAAAATCGTGCGCCATGACGAGGACAAATAATTTGATCACCATCAAGTATCCCCATCGGCAATCGGTGCGCCATCATGGCTGCAAACGTCTTCAATAGCATAAAATGCGCCATTGATTTTAAACACCGCGACATCAGTACCATCGACATCGACGATAACATGTTCGCCATCCGCTATAGCGGTTGACTCAATAACATTAACCCATTCCGACATGGTTTTAACTCTCTTTTATTTTAAATACACATCATAACGTAAAAGTTTACCGTGAAAGCTCTCGCTCGGCTTGCCACCCAAAGGTTCTGCGTAATCCGGGCTTTTGACTACTACGCGTTTTCCAGCTACTCTGAATGCCATTGCAAACAACTGCTCCTTATCCATATCATCGCCCACTAAATCCCGCAAAACCATGATTGATTTTTTAGCTAGGGCTGACTTTTTACGTTTGGGCGGAAACATAGGGTCAAGATAGATACAATCCGGCTTAAATCCCAGCTTGCCTAAAATATCTATGGCGTTTCCTAATCGTAACTGAGGCGGTGATAGCTTCAGTTGTTGAACCCAAGCCAATTGTTGTAAGCGTTTATAACCATCCGCCAATAACTCCGCCATCACAGGGGATCGTTCTATTGAAAGCACTTCATAACCCATACGGAATATGGCAAGGCTATCCTGCCCCCAGCCTGCCGTTGCATCCACCACTGTTTTGGTTTTACGCCCGAGGGCTTGGGCTAAAGCACCGGACTTGGCAATCGGCCAGGAAAGTTGCTCACCCGGACGGTGTTCAATCTCTACAAATAAACCGGAATTTTTCAGGCTTACATCATCCAGAAGCACTAAGCAGCCCGAACGATACCTCAACAAAAGACAATATGATGACACAGTATTAGCTTCCCGAAGATCAAGTAAAGGAATGCCTAATCTTGCCGCGAGGCGCTGATACTCGGTTAAGCTCCCTTCGCCTTCATACAGCACCGCAATCTTGTTTTGTTGAGTAGCTGACAATCAATTAAACCTATGATAGCCTAAGAGTAGGCTTATTAAAATCAAACACATATATAGAAGTGTTACACTCGACTAGTTTCGGCGATTACTAATGTCTTTTTGCTCCTATATTGATAACCTACAATATTACTATGCCACTCAAAGTTAGCATACCTCAAATCAAAAACTTAGCCCGACGCTTACGTTACGGAATTCTTGAAGAAAAGCTATTTATCGCTGGGGGATTATTTTTTCTAACAACTGCGGTTTTTAGGTCTTATGTCAAAAATATAAGCCCGCTAACTATACGATATGCAGATAAGCTATCACTTGTGCTGATTGCTTTAGGTCTAGCATGTTTTGGCAAACTAGCGTATCAATACTTATGCAAGCGCGTACTTTCAAAAAATCAATTTTTTCCAGTAAACAATGCCATCAAAGGACTAGGTCAATTTATTGACGAAGATGGCGAATTATTTTCAAAGCTAGGCCGAGATCAACAGCTTCATCAATTAAGAACTTGGGTGCAAGACACTCAAATCCCGTTAGTTGTTGTTCGTGGTGAATCAGGCGTGGGCAAAAGCTCGTTACTACGAGCGGGATTATTTCATGTATTAAAAAGCACTCAACATAAACACGTTTACTGCGAAGCGCTTAACAATACTACCGTTAGAGACTTACTAAAAGCCGTTAATCAAAAGTTTGGCACCCAATATCAAGAATTAGATGAAGTTCTGCTAATGCCGCACCAGGCTGTTATCGTGCTTGACCAGCTTGAACAGTTAAATCCTGATAACCCAAACGATCAACCTGTTTTTAAAACGTTACGCCAAATTGCGACAGAGTTACGACCGCCCCACAACATAACATGGGTCATTGCTTTTAGGCCTGACTACGCCGACACATGGTTAACGCAAGTAATGACTGCGACAAAAATCATTCCTGAGTTCTTATCAGTTGAATTATTCACCATGCCAGAAGCACGGAACGTAATTGGCCACTTTAGCGGATGAGGCAGGCTTAACATTAGATCAAGCACTAGTCGAAAACTTTATTCAATCGGTATCATCTCCAAATCAGCGTATTTCGCCAGTTAGCATTGGCATCGGCTTACAAGTACTGAATCAATTGGCGCATGAAAACCAAGTGTCACAATTGAGTTTGCATGACTATCACTTTGCTGGTGGCTCCCAAGGATTGTTTGCAAATTTTCTGTATAAAGCTATGCTGCCGTTTTCTAACCATAGGGAGACACTCTATAAAGTTTTGTTGGATTGCGTAGATCTTGCCCGTAACCAACGTATCGCTGAAGGCAAAACCGAAACAGAAATAGCTACTAACAATCCTGATATTTCGCCACAGACATTAGCTTTCATGTTGGAAAGTTTTAGCAAAAAACTAAGGATCATGGAAGTATTGCCTGGTAATCCGCCGCGTTACCGTTTAGCCCATGAAATTATGATTCCTGCTTTACGTCAGCTAAGTGGCAAGCTGTTAAGCGAGGTTGCTGATACGGAGCTGCGTTTGCAAACCGCTTATCAATCTTGGTTAAACAGCGGGAAAAATAAACGTTACTTACTTAGGGGCAAAGACTTAAACCAAGTATTAAAGTACAAACCACAACTGGATTTACGCAATTTTGAACAATTTGTTAACCAAAGCCGACGGCGCAAGATAGTAAAGTCTGGTTTAGGGGCTTTGTCATTGGCTATTTTGGCTGGCGGTGGTGTTTGGTGGCAATTACCACAAGGGCAAATTTTTGAATGCCAAATCAAATTAGGCCAACTCATTCCAAAAGCCACAGAAGAAAGTAAGCACGATGCGGCTTACGAGTGGGTGGGAATTCATATTAACAGGCCTCGTTATTACAATACCCAATTACATAGTGCTGAACTTAAAGAAAAAATATCAGCACAAAAAATTAGCGATCAGGAATTAAAACAAATAAGCCAATACACAGCCGAGCATATAAACGATTTTGTTAAAAAAGCTGACATTTATTGCCTGCTCGCACGAATAGCTTTGAACTCAGGGGATGAAAATAGTAGCCTAGCCTACTTGGAGAAGGCATTAACGGCCTCTGTAAATGCAGGTATAACAGGAAATCCCTTTGTTGAAGAGGAACTCTATAAAAACTTAGCCGATATTGTGGGTTCCTTCAAATCCAAACAAAATGGATTAGCCTATTTGGCAAAATTAGAAAAAAATCGTATTAGACCACCTCTTATGCGCACAAACTATCTCACTACGCAATCAATCATAAAAGCCTATACTGACTTAGGTGATAAACAAAAAGGTGAAAAATACCTTAAGCGAGCCTCCTCCTTCCTTGATATAAGCACAACAGATTCTAATAAACCAAAAAATTATTTATTCATGGCAAACTTTGCCAATCAAATAGGGGAAAAGACTCAGGCAATAAATTACTTAAAAAAAGCTGCAGAAACCTCAGAACAGGTTAATACCGTGGGCAGTAATGCAGAAGATTACCTTTTATTAGCAGAAAATTATACAGAATTGAAAAACAAGCAACGCGCCAACGGCTATCTTATAAAAGCTGAATCCGAGGTTGCCGCTACTCCTGATGGACAAAAAAAAGTTGGGTTTTATCTTGATCTGGCCGAGATATACTCAACTATAAATGATGCAGAAAAAAGCCAGGATTTTTTAGCGAAGGCAATTTCATTAATGGACATGAAAAACTTCCATGACGATTTTAACACGGGAACAACTCTTGAAAGGACAGCTAAAATTGTCGCGCTTTTAAAAAAGAAAGAAAGCGGCATGAAAGTTTTAGATCAACTGCTTGGCTTGAAAGAAAAAATTATAACTTATGGAAATTTTGAGATTGAATTCGTCAAAGCGATTGCTGCTTTAGATAATAAAAAACTTGGTTTAGAAAATTTAGCCAAATTTCAAGCGTGGGCGGATAAAAAACCTCAATCAAAAGACTTTGAAAGGTCTAAGGCCTATGAAGCTTTAGCCAAAATCACAAGCGATCTCGATGAGGAATTAAGACCTGCCTATTTGGAAAAACTATTATCCGATCTGGATAAATGGGAAACAGTTATAAAATATAATATGTTACCAATTTTTGCTGAAGCAACATTAACCTTTGAAGATAAAAACCAAGGCATAGATTTTCTTAACCGAATAGAAAAGGTTTCGAACAAATTTAGAGATTCGAATAGATTTCTTTCAAACGATGACTCCTTTGCTGAACTCTATCGTTTTCTGGCCGAGTCAGCCTATTCACTGGGCAGCAAACAACAAGCCTTTGAATACAACAACCAAGCTATCAAAATTACTGACGTTACAGGAAATAATCCCAAATCATTCTTAACCTATCAAACCAGAGCCAAGCTTGACGCCAAAGAAGGTAGATATCGTGAAGGCTGCAATCAAGCCGAGTATTTCGACCCCAGCCATGCTATTCAACTGATAGCGGTCGTATTACAGGAATATCGGCAGCGGGAGATACATTAGGTTGAAATACAACTTACCATGGCTGGTTTATTTACTCCGTCGAAATCGACTGACTTTCATTTTTCAGCGCCGCATCCAGCGTATGCCAAGCCAAGGTAGCGCATTTCACCCGTGCTGGATATTCACGCACACCCGCAAGCACGGCTAACTTACCAACCGCTTCGAGTTGGATGTCTTCGTCTTTACCCGTTGTCATCTCGTGAAAAGTCTTAAATAAGGCTTCTGCTTCGGTCTCGGTTTTATCCTTGATAATCTCAGTCATCAACGACACTGAAGCAGTTGAGATAGCACAACCTGAACCCTGAAAACTGGCATCGGTAATCTTGTTACCATCCATTTTCAAATAAAGTGTCAAGCGGTCGCCGCACAACGGATTGAAGCCTTCGACTTTCCGGTCAGCATCTTCCATGACACGAAAATTACGCGGGTTGCGATTGTGGTCAAATATGACTTCTTGGTAGAGGTCGCGTAAATCTTCAAACATTAGCCAAAAACCTCAATAAGGGACGTAATCCCTTGCATCAATACATCAATTTCTTGCTTGGTATTATACATGGCAAAAGATGCCCGTGCTGTTGCCGGTACACCGTAAAACTCCATGACCGGCATAGCGCAGTGATGCCCTGCCCTTATGGCTATCCCTAAGCTATCCAGCATGGTGCCGATGTCGTGCGGGTGAATTTTATCCAACACAAAAGACAGGATGGCACCTTTTTCTTCCGCCTCACCAATAATCTTTAACCCTTTAATTTGCTTGGCTTGTTGCGTTGCATAGGCCAATAATTCGGCTTCATAAGCGGCAATGCTAGTCATGCCGATTTCGTTTAGATAATCAATTGCAGCCCCTAAGCCAACCACATCGGCAATGCCCGGCGTTCCGGCTTCAAATTTATGTGGCAATCCGGCATAGGTACTTTTTTCAAAACTTACCGTTTTGATCATATCGCCACCACCTTGGTAAGCGGGCATGGCTTCCAGTAGGGCTTGCTTACCGTACATCACGCCAATACCGGAAGGCCCATACAATTTATGGCCCGAAAAAACATAAAAATCGCAATCTAAATCCTGTACATCCACGCTGATATGTGGAATGGCTTGCGCACCATCCAACATAACCGGAATATTCTTGGCATGTGCCGCAGCGATCATCTTTTTAACAGGGTTAATCGTTCCCAACGCATTGGACATGTGCACCACCGCAACCAATTTGGTTTTGGCGTTCAACAGGGCTTCAAATTCAGGATAAATTAATTCGCCTTGGACATTCATCGGTGCAACTTTCAACACGGCACCCGTCTCTTCGCACAACATTTGCCAAGGCACAATATTGGAGTGATGTTCCATTGCGGTAATCACAATCTCGTCACCGGCTTTTATTTTGGTTTTGCCGAAGGTTTGGGCAATCAGGTTAACGGCTTCGGTTGCGCCACGCACAAAGATGATTTCCTTGGCGCTAGCGGCATTAATAAATTCCCTGACTTTCTCGCGCGCCGATTCAAACTTATCGGTAGCGCGAACGCTTAAGGTATGCACGCCACGATGGATATTGGCGTAATCGTGCCGATAAAAATTACTAATGCTGTCGATAACCGCATTCGGCTTTTGGCAACTGGCGGCGTTATCCAAATAAACTAAGGGCTTATTACGGATTTTTTCTTGCAGTATCGGAAAGTCTGCCCGGATTTTTTCAACAGGGAAAGATGTTAAAGCCACTCTTTTTGGACTCCTTCCTGTGGAAACCGTGCCAACACGTGTTCTAAAACTTGGTCATGTAAGCTTTTTATCTTGATCTTATCCACCATCTCGTTAGCAAACGCAAAAGTCAGTATATTTCGGGCTGTTTCTTCATCTACACAGCGTGATTGCAGGTAGAACACCGATTTTTCATCCAGTTGCCCAACTGTTACGCCATGTCCGCACTTGACATCATCGGCATAAATTTCCAGTTGAGGTTTGGTGTCGGCTTCGGCATCGTTGGATAACAGCAGGTTGCGGTTATTCATTTGCGAATCGGTTTTTTGGGCATCTTCTGCGACGACAACCCGCCCTTGAAAGACCCCTCTCGCACGGTCATCCAGCACGCCTTTATACATTTCCCGGCTGATACCATGCGGTTTCAGATGGTTAATGCGGGTATGGTTATCCAAATGTTGGCGTTTAACTCCCAAATACAAGCCATTTAAATCGCATTCAGAAGCCTGACCCAGATCGGTGTGAATATCGCAACGCGCCAACAAGCCGCCAAAGGCAAAATTGTGATGGGCAAAACAGGCATCTTGCGCCTGTTTCACATAGATGCCACCGAAGTGATAAGCCTTGTCTGATTCTGCCTGTAATTTGTAATGCGTTAATGTCGCATTTTCTCCGGCAAAGACTTCCGTGACTGAGGTTGATAAATAAGCAGCATCCGTCGCCGCCACAAAGGTTTCAATCAACGTCATTTCGGTAGAACAATCCACCACTACCAAATTACGCGTTGTCGCCAACACATCGGCTTGGGTTGCGATATTTAAAATCTGGATCGGCTTAGCCAGAACCTGTTTGATCGGCACATGAATAAACACGCCATCCGTAAACCATGCGCTGTTGAACGCCACAAAGCCATGTTCATCCGGCTGCACAGCTTGTCCTAAATAAGGCTGCAACCATTCTGGCAGCGCCATTAACGCCGCAGCCATGCTCATGGCCTTCACGCCATCAGGCAAACCATCCAACACAGACAGTTCTGCGGAAAAATGGCCATTGACCAAAGCAACGCTCCAGGCATCTTCCAATTGCTGGGCTTTCAGCCAAACCGGATCAATTGCTTGGAGGTTGGGCTGAGCGCTTATAAAATCCAACACAGGCGCAAACAGCTTCTTTTCAATAGCGGACACATTGGTATAACGCCATTCTTCTTCACGTGCCGAAGGAAAGCCGGTTGCGGAAAATTTGCTCAAACCCGCCTTGCGTAATTGCTGCAACCACGGCAAGTTTTGCCCTGGCAATTCGGGTGCTAAAGTTGGGTATTCAGCCATGTAGCGGCTGGTCGATTCGGTTGCCATTACGCCGCCACCCCCGGCTGATTGCCTTCAACCCAACTGTAACCTTTTTCTTCCAGTTCCAATGCCAATTCAGGCCCGCCGGATTTAACAATCTGGCCATGAGCCAGCACATGCACGAAATCAGGCTTGATGTAATCGAGCAAACGCTGGTAATGGGTAATCATAACAAAGCTGCGGTCTGGTGAACGCAGAGAATTAACCCCATCCGCCACGACTTTTAAGGCATCAATATCCAGGCCGGAATCGGTTTCGTCGAGAATACACAGCTTAGGTTCCAGAATCGCCATTTGCAGGATTTCGTTACGCTTCTTTTCACCGCCGGAAAAACCTTCGTTGACGGCGCGGTAGAGAAATTTTTCATCCATTTCCAGTAACTTAACCTTGTGTTTGACCAAGGTCAGAAAATCCATCGCATCCACTTCCGGTTGGCCGTGATGCTTACGTACCGAATTCAACGCTGCTTTCAACAGGTAAATATTGCTAACACCGGGAATTTCGACCGGGTATTGGAAGGCTAGGAAAATACCTTCCCGCGCCCTTAT
This sequence comes from Methyloglobulus sp., assembly GCA_965247625.1. Lineage (GTDB taxonomy): Bacteria > Pseudomonadota > Gammaproteobacteria > Methylococcales > Methylomonadaceae > Methyloglobulus. The sequence continues at coordinate 111,638 of CBDFHL010000004.1, forward strand.
TTCCGGTGGCATGTCGGTTAAATCCTTGCCTTGATAGAAATCGAACCCTGGGTTATCTCATAACCGCTTTTGCCGGACAACACATGCGATAAGGTGCTTTTGCCTGAACCGTTTGGACCCATAATCGCGTGGATTTCACCTGCTTTCACTTGTAGGTTGATGCCTTTAAGGATGGGTTTGTCGGCTACGCTGACGTGAAGGTTTTCTATTTTGAGCATGATTAATTTTTACTCGCTTATTTCATTAAAACTAACAATCGTAGGTTGGGGTGAGGTACGAACCCCAACGCAATGAATAATACTTATCTGTTGGGGTTCATTCCATTGACCCCAACCTACCGGGCTGTTTTATACTTTTGAGGTAAGATGAAAAATATAACCAAGAAGGGCAAACCAACCAATTAATGACATAAAAGGCCAAGAATGCAGGGTAAAATTAACCAAATACGCAAACTCTTCATCCAGTTTTTATTATTTTACCAATCATTCATGGCATCGTAACCAATCAATTTAGGCTCATAAACAGACGATGACTTAATTTTTTTCCATTCTTCATTTATTTCTTCCGCTGCTTTTTTCCCTATATACAAACTAAACCAAGAAGATATAGATACAAAAATGCCAACGAAAATAAATCCTATTAACACAGGTTTAGAATCATTCCCTTTTTCCCACACAAATGAGATAGCAGTTATTAAAAGACTATGGAATGTAACCATCCAGCTAATTCGATGATTTGTTAACTCTGTCTCCTGCCATCTTTTTTCTCGAACTATTGCCTGGTAACGCTCAAGCACATTTTCATCAGGTATTGTTTGTCTCTCTTTTGGTTTAGGCACATTGCGACCTCGCTCTCTTGCTGTTGTTATCCACTCATCAATAACAACTTCGACGTTTTTAACGGCTTCCTGATAACTAAGCCCATCCGCCACGCAACCTGGCAATTCCGGCACTTCCTCGGCGATATACGCCTGGTCTTGCTCGCTCCAGTTGACAACTATTTTATACTTCTTTTGCATTACCCAACCGACCCTTCCAAACTCAAGCCCAACAAGGCCTGCGCCTCAACCGCAAATTCCATCGGCAATTCCTTAAAGACTTCCTTGCAGAACCCATTCACAATCATCGACACCGCGTCTTCCGCCGATAAGCCGCGTTGCTGGCAGAAAAACAACTGGTCTTCGCTGATTTTGGAGGTGGTGGCTTCGTGTTCGACTTGCGCGGACGGCTGTTTGACTTCCACATAAGGGAAGGTGTGTGCGCCACATTTATCACCGACCAGTAAGGAATCGCACTGGGTGTAGTTGCGGGCGTTTTCGGCGCTTTTCAACACTTTAACCAAGCCGCGATAGGTGTTTTGCGCCTTGCCTGCGCTTATGCCTTTGGACACAATCGTGCTGCGGGTATTTTTGCCGATGTGGATCATCTTGGTGCCGGTGTCGGCCTGTTGCCTGTTGTTGGTGATGGCCACGGAATAAAACTCGCCGATGGTGTTGTCGCCGGTCAGGATGCAGCTTGGGATATTTCCAGGTGATGGCGGAACCGGTTTCCACCTGCGTCCAGGATACTTTGGCGTTGTCGCCCCGGCAATCGGCGCGTTTGGTGACGAAGTTGTAAATGCCGCCCTTGCCTTCCTTGTCGCCCGGATACCAGTTTTGCACGGTGGAATATTTAATGGTCGCGTCTTTCAAGGCGATCAATTCGACCACTGCAGCATGAAGCTGATTTTCATCGCGCATCGGCGCTGTGCAGCCTTCCAGGTAACTTACATGACTGCCTTCATCGGCAATGATTAAGGTGCGCTCAAATTGGCCGGTATTGGCGGCGTTGATGCGGAAATAGGTGGACAATTCCATCGGGCAGCGCACGCCTTTGGGAATATAGACGAACGAGCCGTCGGTAAACACGGCGGAATTCAATGCGGCAAAGAAGTTATCGCCCTGTTGGCACAACCGAACTTAGATATTGTTTGATTAAGTCGGGATGGTCGCGCAAGGCTTCGGAAATCGGACAGAAAATGACCCCGGCATCTTTCAGTTTGCCTTTGAATGTCGTCGCAACGGACACGCTATCGAATACGGCATCTACGGCGATACCCGCCAACTTTTCCTGTTCATCCAATGGAATGCCGAGCTTTTTATAAGCAGCCAAGACTTCAGGATCGATTTCATCCAGGCTTTTCGGGCCGTCTTCCTTACGTTTCGGCGCGGAATAATAGCTGATTGCCTGATAATCAATCGGCTCAATATTCAATTGCGCCCAATCCGGCGACTTCATGGTTTGCCAGTGACGGAAAGCTTTCAACCGGTATTCCAACATGAAATCCGGTTCATTTTTGACTTTCGATAGTTTATGGATAACCGTCTCATCCAAGCCAACGGGAAACGTATCAGTTTCGAGTTCAGTAACAAAACCTTGCTTATACGTTTGGTTAATCAGGTTACTTATTTCTTGAGTACTTGCAGACATAACAATAGCTCTATGTAAGGGTGTAATGTAGACAAAAATGCAGGAGCAGTTTTCTGCCTAACGATATAAACTGGAAACAGGAATCAAAAATTCTTGTGGTACGTTAATTGGCTTGATCATATCAGCCAGGGTTACCGCTTCCAACGCATGTTGGATGGCTTGGTTTATCAAGCCCCAATTCGCGCTAATGCCACAACCCGAAGCCTGTTCGCAACCTTCGTGGGAAATGCTGCATTCGGTCAAAGCAATCGGCCCTTCCAATGCGCTGATAACGTCGGCGACGGAAATACTTTCAGGTGCTCTCGCCAGGGCATAGCCACCTTTAATACCTCTAGATGACACTAAAACATTAGCATTTACTAAAACTTTTAATATCTTACTTACTGTTGGCAGCGAAATACCAGTGGCATCAGAAACACCTATTGTAGAGTGCACCTCTGCACTCTCTTTTGCCATATGACTTAATATTACTGTTGCGTAGTCAGTGAGCTTACTTAATCTGAGCATACCTACCCTCTTTAACTGGGACTATTTTAGTCCTATTTAGTTTCTGAGTAAAGCACTAGGCTATTAAAGCTGTTGTTGCTAATATCTTTGGAGGCTGGCAAAATTTAATTTGAAGAAATTAGTGAATAAAAGTCCAATCAAGTAATATGAGGTGACATGTGACCATTAAGAAAGCCCAAATCGACACCACAAAATCTGCCCAAATTGTTGCCGATGCCCGGAAAAACCAGGAATTACGTGAACAATCATACCGTGGTCAAGCCTTAAAAATGTACCCATGGATTTGCGGACGTTGCACACGTGAATTTACACATTCAAATCTTACTGAACTCACTGTGCATCATAGAAACCATAACCACGATGATAATCCGGCCGATGGCAGCAACTGGGAGTTACTTTGTTTATACTGCCATGACAATGAACATCAACGTTATGAGGAAACACGGTTTAGCAATTCAAAAACAGCATCTTCAAATACGGCGGCTGCTTCGAACCACAACCCGTTTGCTAACCTTAAAGAGTTGATGATGAAGAAATAAGCTTCCATATGAAGCTTGACTGGTTAAGCTTTGAAAAGTTGATGCCATCCAAATTTAGTTTTCTATGCAGAGGTCGTTAGAATGAATTTGAAAAACCGAATACTTATAAAATTTATTGAGCTGGTTCAATAAGACCAGACTGATACAATAGTTTATCTATACCGAGATTAGCTAGCTGATCTGCCCGATCATTGCCGGTATTTCCCGAATGGCCTTTCACCCAATTCCACTCGATTTGGTGACTTTCTCTGGCAGCATCCAACCTACGCCACAAATCTTCATTTTTAACCGCTGATTTGTTGGCTGTTTTCCAACCGCGTTTTTTCCAGTTTTCGAGCCATTCGGTAATGCCTTGCAGGACATATTTTGAATCACTATGAAGCTCAACAACACATGGCCGAGTCAACGACTCTAATGCATTTATAACCGCCAACAATTCCATACGATTATTGGTGGTCTGGTACTCTCCACCATAAAGCTCTTTGGTGGTGCCGCTGTAACTGAGCACTACACCCCAACCGCCAGGCCCTGGATTACCACGGCAAGCGCCATCAGTGTAGATAATTACGGATTCAGTCATCGTCTTTAACAAAAGGGGTCGTGGCATTAAAATTTGCGAGAGCTAATTGCGGCACAGTACTCTTAACTGGCGTTAGAGGAATAAGGCTATATCGGCGCTTTAACGCTTTAACCGCATAAGCCGTTGATGATAAGGAAAAACTAGGGGCAGCAAATTTGGCATGTTGGGTCGAAAGAGAATCCAAATGGAATTGCGAAACAGTAGTTACTTCAAAATTCAGCAATTTTAACCAATCAATCACCCGCGACCTACGGATAAAATGCCCATGCCACGAATCTGATAATTTTTTATCCCATAGGTACTGATACCTGACCCACATGCTCCACGGATTAAAATTAAGTATGACAACCGTACCCTCTGGCTTTAAAACACGCTCTATCTCGCGCATGGTCTGAAAACGGTGTTCGTCAAATTCCAAAAGATGTGGAACAATAATCATATCAACGCTATCACACTGAAGGGGCAGTTGAAAGGCTTTTGCTCGGATTTTTTTTGAGCCTTGGTAACCTAAGCCCCTGGCATCAAGAACCATGTAATTGGTATACAAAGAACAGTCAATGAATTCATTTTCCCAACCTAACCCGCCAATTTGCAATATGGTTTGCTTATAACTTACCACAATGGAACTGTTCAAATAACCAACCTCAAGTTCTTTTAATAACTTGCCGCGTGGCGTTTCATAATATGCAAACAAAAAATCGCGCTTCATAACTTAAATTTAATTAAGGTTAAACTTAGATATTTCAATAAAAACAAGCTACAATAAAATAATTCTAAATTTATAATCATCTTTGAGGGTTAGATAATGCGTGACAATTCTAACAGTCCGATTAAATTATTATCTCTTTTAACAATCGCATTGATTGTTACAGGTTGTTCGGACGCGCCTAAAGAACCGCTGGTTACCAATGATTTTCCGGATGCCTCTAAATCTTACTACGGTTCCGCTACTAAAACGCAATCTTCTTCCCTCAGAAAAAAATTTAAAAATATTTTTGCCAAACACAACACAGTATGGGACAGGATGCTGTCGCTTTACGCGTTACCGGATATTGATAACGAGCGTGTTGATCGGGAGTTGAATTGGTATCTTAGTCATCCCGATTATATTGCCAGAATCCAAGAACGTGCTGCACCTTACATGCACTTGATTCTAGACGAAATTGAAGCAAAAAACATACCCGGCGAATTAGCTTTATTGCCCGTCGTAGAAAGTGCATTTATCCCCGAAGCTTACTCCAGAAGCGATGCTTCCGGGCTTTGGCAATTTATCCCATCAACCGGCCGTATGTTCGGTCTTCAACAGAATTCCTGGTACGATGGCCGCCGTGATGTATTAACCTCAACAAAAGCAGCCGCTTCCTTCCTCCAAGATTTGGGTGAGTCATTCGACGGTGACTGGTGCTTGGCTTTGGCCTCTTACAACTATGGCAAAGGAAATATCCGTAAAGCTATCCTACGAAACGAATATGACAATTTGCCTACCAACTACTGGTCTTTAGATTTACCCAAAGAGACTTCTGATTATGTACCACGGTTATTGGCAGTCGCCAAATTATTCGCCAATGCTGAACACTACGGTATCCATTTACAAAATATCCCTAATAAAGCTTACTGCGAGGTTGTCAATGTCGGCTCACAGCTAGATCTAGATAAAGCTGCAGAACTAGCGCACACACCATTAAGCCACTTCTTAAAATTAAATCCCGGCTTTAAAAAAGCGAGCACAGCGCCCCAAGGCCCGCATCATTTATTGATACCCAAAGCGCATGCCCAAGAATTCAAAACTGCCTTGGCTCATTTACCCTACGAAGAACGGGTTGAACAAAGACGGCAAAATGAAGAATTGTTGGAAGAAAAAATTCATCAAAATGAGCTAATCGCCAAAAAAATGCGTGAGGATGAAGACCGCATTGAAGCAATGCGTAAGCGTGAAGTTATAATTTCCGCAAAACAAAGTTACCCACAGAGTTCTGAGCCAACTCAGAAATATCGGGTTAGCCGCGGTGAAAATTTAAGTGAAATTGCCAAAAAATATGGCACAACAACTGTCGCACTTCAGCAAGCAAACCATTTACCGAAATCCAGTGTTAATGCTGGGACTTACTTAAAAGTACCTAGCAATCACGTTCCACCAAGCAAACACCTAGATAAAGTTATAAAAACCAAGCCAGTAACCGGCGGTCAAGTTTATGTAGTAAAGAAAGGAGATACTTTTTTTAATATCTCCAAGAAATTTGCCGTAAGTAGAAATGATATCGCCAATTGGAACAACATTTCACCAAGCAGCAATGTTCGATTGGGGCAAAAACTTGTTATAAAAGGCAGCATACAACAGGTTGCTTCTGTTGCGCCTACCCATTTAGTACGCTATACGGTCAAGCAAGGGGATTCCCTAATGCAACTTTCAAGAAAATTCGGCGTTACGGTTAATGAGTTACGAAAATCAAACCCAGAAGCTGGCAGCAAAGGTCTTCGCCCTGGTCAGCATTTAAAAATTCTGGTTGATAATAACGACCGCACTACTTAAAAAAATGCCTAATGATGCTAGGTCATATTGTTGCAAAATACTAGCTTCCATACCAGAGTACTTTTACAAGCGAATAGATACATTGGCTCAAATTGAAATCTCCGGTTTAAACCGGAGATTTTTTCAAAGCAATTAAAATATCTGTGAGAAGATAGTTTTTTACTCTTTAATGTGCCGCATCAAATTTTTCTTTCACCTCTTTGTATCCCGCTAAAGCTTCTCTAAGCAACTCTGCACCGGCCTTAACATCGCCATCGATTATCTTATTACGAGCCTCAACCAGTTTATGGTTAGATTGTGATCTCTTCATCGACACTTTGCTATCTGAAGTAGAAATTGGTTTTTGTAACTGCCGAGCTTCCACAATCATTTCTCCAAGCTTTTTACTGTCTTCACCCTTATCTAAGGCGACTACAGTTTCTTCAATTTTAGCTATGGTCTGATCTATAGCAACTTTAATGTTAGCCACATTGTCTGCCGCATAAACGCCAGAATTTGCTGTCAAGAAAGCAATTACCACTGTATAAATCAGGACTTTCATAGTTTTCATTAGGCTTATTACCTCATAGATTTAAAATTAATGATCGGTCTAATTGACCCACCTACACTAATTTTAAGCCGAGCGTACGGGTAAGTCTATGTCTGATAACTCAATAAAAATAGGGGCTCTATTAGATAACGCTTTTCATAAAGACACACAAATAAAGCAAGCGTATTAATGTAGCGTTGTCAAATTGATTATAAAAACCACAACATAATAATATTGATGGTTATTAGAGAAGCCCAGGACGAGACTAACAAATAGCTACTAAAAGAATTTGGAAGGAACCGGGAGACTAATCTGAACTGCAGTGTGACTGATAGTGAGGCTCCTCGCCCAATTTTTGCAAATTGGCAGAATTTATTTTGATCCGGTTTTAATTATTCATAATAATTGAATCTGAACTACATTAAAAATTCAAACTAGTGCATCCAGATAATAAAACCCTAAGAATTCAAAATTATAATAAGCACTTAAACTTTGATGTTTATTAAAAATTGGGGTGTCTCCCCATGACTCAAAAAATTTCAGTTATTGCTTCGAGCTATTCCGGACAAATGTGCAACCAGATAAAGATATTGTGCTTTTTACGTGTTTTAGTGTGGGCTTGGTAACCTGTTTCGTAATATTTGTTACTACCAGATCGATCTAGCAATTGGAACGCCATCGAGTTTATTTATACATGCCCCTAATTTATGGATTGATTGTAGGTATTATGCAGCCCTGGACAAATAGTTTTATCTCACGTTTCTACCTGAACGCATTGATTGCAATTTTTATTTCAGCAATCTTAATAATATCACCTAATCTTTCAGATTTATGTGTAGCGCATTTTGGCCTGTTACTGGCGTCCATATTACCAACACTATTCATGGCTCATCAGTTCAAGATTGTAAATGACGAAAAAGAACGGGCGCTAGAACTTATGGAACAAAGTATGTGTATTGCCCGTACAGATGCTATGACAGGCTTACCTAACCGTCTGTCACTAAATCTAGCTTTGGACAACCTGCCCGAATCTGGCTGCCTAACTTTCATCGATATAGACGGGCTTAAATATTACAATGACAAGTTTGGCCATGCTCGTGGCGATGAATTACTGCGCACCTTCGCGACATCATTGGCAGATTTTTTAGGCTCAAAAGCAACAGCTTATCGTTTAGGCGGAGATGAGTTTGCCATCACTTGTGGGCAAGACGAAATAGTTTGGCTTAACGCAATGCTGCAACTCACCATTGAAAATATGCGTACGAATGGCTTCGCCTACGTCAATGCCAGTTCTGGCTCCGCTTACGTTTATGAAACGACCGACAAGGCTAAGCTTCAGCATATAGCTGACTGCCGAATGTACGAAAACAAACGTATAAATAAAGGCATCTGCTACGCAAACCAGATGCCGAGCCTTTCCATCTGGGAGCGTAAGATGACTGAAGAAATACCTAATATCTTAAACGTGCCTTATCCATCGAGAATGGGTCAAGATGCCGTATCCCATGCTTTAAGGGTATGAACATATTCAAATTCATCAACAATGGCAATGGCAACAGTATTTTTGCCATCTGAACTAATTAAACTCGACAAGCAACTATCGATAATTTCACATCACGCTTTTTGTACGTGGCAAAATCGTCCGGTTCTTACTCTATTTGCTATTCATCTTATCGCCCTACACCACTATTGCCCTCATAATTATTAAGCAACACTAAGTCAATTCGAGCTATAAGCTTCTATAAGCCATACTTAGGTATGTATGATTTACAAAACAATATTTCATCAAACTAATAAACGTAATTTAACGCTTGGACGCTACTCACTATCGCCAATACAACTCACATCGAGCATTACTCTTTCCTAAAAGGAACAAACTTTTACATCTTTTTTATATTTAAACCGTTAAATTATTACTCAACTTTTAGCAATTAAAGGGGTAATTATGGCTATTTCTTACGGTTTAAGCGCATTTTTGGTGTTAACCCTATTTATCTATTTGTTAGTGGCATTATTTTTTCCGGAGAAATTTTAATGTTCATGAATAATTATCTTCAGATCTCGCTCTATATCATTACACTGCTGCTGTTCGCAAAGCCGTTGGGTGTTTATATGGCGAACGTGTATGAAAACCGCCCAATTGTACTTAATCGCCTTTTGGCTCGATTTGAATTGGCGTTGTACCGTTTGAGCGGGGCCAATCCTGAACAAGAAATGTCGTGGAAAGCGTATGCGGCGGCCTTGTTGTGGTTTAACTTGTTGGGCGGATTGGCGGTATTTCTTTTACAACAAACACAATCCTATTTGCCCCTAAATCCACAGCAACTAGGCAATGTGTCGTCCGATTCAGCCTTTAATACCGCCGTCAGTTTTATCACCAATACCAATTGGCAGGGATACTCCGGTGAAATGACGATGAGTTACTTGACCCAAATGTTAGGCCTGACGGTGCAGAATTTTGTGTCCGCAGCAACAGGTATGGCCGTGTTGGTGGCGATGATTCGTGGATTTCAACGCAAGAACACGACGACTATCGGTAATTTTTGGGTGGATTTGACCCGTGGGCTTTTGTACATCTTATTGCCTTTATCCTTGATATTTTCATTCGTGTTGGCCGGCCAAGGCGTGGTTCAAAACTTCAAACCATATCTGCAGATTCCTTTAGTCGAACAGGTTCAAACCAACCCGCAATCGGAGCAAAGCAATACCCAAACTATTGCTGTTGGCCCGGCAGCTTCCCAAATCGCTATCAAGCAATTAGGTACGAATGGCGGCGGTTTTTTTAATGCCAATTCGGCGCATCCTTTTGAAAATCCAACGCCGTTGTCAAATTTTCTGGAGTTATTGGCGATTTTATTAATTCCCGCCGCCCTGTGCCATAGCTTTGGAACGATGATTAATGATACTCGACAAGGCTGGGCGATTTTAACCACGATGACTTTGGTTTTGCTAGGCGCATTACTGGTAACACTTCACTACGAGCAAGCAGGCAATCCGCTGTTGACGGCGTTAGGTGTTGATCAATCGTCCAGCATGACGCAATCGGGCGGTAACATGGAAGGTAAGGAAATTCGCTTTGGTATTGTCAATTCGGTATTGTGGGCAACGACGACGACTGCGGCTTCCAATGGCTCGGTGAATGCCATGCATGATTCGTTTATGCCGCTGAGTGGCATGGTGCCGATGTGCCTGATTCAGTTTGGTGAAGTCATTTTCGGTGGTGTCGGTTCCGGCCTGTATGGCATGTTGATTTTCGCCATCATTGCCGTCTTTGTTGCCGGGTTGATGATTGGCCGCACGCCTGAATATCTGGGTAAAAAAATTGAAGCTTTCGAGATCAAAATGGCAGCAATTGTTATCTTAATCCCGGCATTTTTTATCTTGATGGGAACTGCATTAGCGGTAATAACCGATGCGGGCAAAGCGGGGATTGCCAATCCAGGTGCACACGGCTTTAGTGAAATCCTCTACGCTTTTTCTTCAGCAGCCGGAAATAACGGCAGTGCCTTTGCGGGATTAAGTGCCAACACACCGTTTTACAATATTGTCCTAGGTATCATCATGTTGTTTGGTCGTTACGGGATCATTATTCCCGTGCTGGCGATTGCCGGATCATTGGCTGCTAAAAAGTCGATACCGACCACAGTTGGCACTTTGCCTACGCATACACCTCTGTTTGTGTTGTTGTTGATCGCAACCATTTTATTGGTTGGCGCGTTAACCTTTGTGCCAGCATTAGCGTTAGGTCCGATTGTTGAGTACTTACAGCTTATAAACTTACATTAAGCTGATTGATTAAAAGGAGTTACCTGATGACGACAAAACATCACACGCATCCGTTTATTACAAAAGCGCTTCTGTTTGAGGCGCTATTCGATACGTTACGTAAATTAGCACCGCAACAGCAATGGAAAAATCCAGTGATGTTTGTGGTTTACATCGGTAGCATTTTGACCACTGGCTTATGCCTGGAAAGTCTTTTCAGAGGCGACAATCAACAGCTCGGCTTCATGTTAGCCATAACCTTTTGGCTTTGGTTTACCGTCTTATTTGCCAATTTTGCCGAAAGCATTGCCGAAGGGCGCAGCAAAGCCCAGGCGGCATCGCTGCGCGGTGCAAAACGGGAACTCATGGCAAAGAAACTGGATGAACCACGTTACGGCAACAACTACGCTAAAGTGGTCAGTACGTCATTGAGACGTGATGATATTGTTTTAATCGAAGCAGGCGATTTTGTACCAGCGGATGGTGAAGTCATCGAAGGGGCTGCGTCGGTCGATGAAAGCGCTATTACCGGGGAAAGTGCGCCGGTCATCCGCGAATCCGGCGGTGATTTTAGTTCCGTCACGGGTGGGACACGGGTATTGTCCGATTGGTTGGTGGTACGCGTAACAGTCAATCCCGGCGAAGCGTTTCTCGACCGGATGATTTCGATGGTGGAAAGCGCTTCACGCCAAAAAACGCCTAATGAGATTGCCTTAACCATCTTACTGGTGGCGCTGACTTTAATATTTTTATTAACGACTGTGACCTTGTTGCCTTATTCGATTTACAGTGTGGGTATCGCAAAATCAGGGTCGCCCGTTTCGATAACTGTGCTGGTGGCACTTTTGGTTTGTTTGATACCGACCACGATAGGTGGTTTATTGTCTGCGATTGGTGTCGCCGGTATCGGTCGAATGATGCAAAAAAATGTCATCGCTACATCAGGCCGAGCCATCGAAGCGGCGGGCGATGTCGATGTGTTGCTGCTCGATAAGACGGGTACAATTACCTTAGGTAACCGCCAAGCATCAGGGTTTTATCCGCTTGGCGGAATTAGCGAAAAAGAACTGGCGGACTCTGCCCAGTTGGCTACCTTGGCTGACGAAACGCCGGAAGGCCGCAGTATTATCATTTTAGCCAAACAAAAATTCGCACTACGGGAACGCAATATTCAAGAATTAGGCGCTACCTTTGTCGCTTTCAGCGCACAAACCCGGATGAGTGGCGTTAACATCGGCGACCGACAAATCCGTAAAGGTGCAGCGGATGCTATCCGCGCTTACGTGGAATCGCAAATGGGAAGGTTTCCGGATGAGGCAAAAAATCTGGCTGATAATATTGCCCGTAGGGGGAGCACGCCATTGTTAGTGGCTGAAGGAAGTCGGGTATTAGGGGTGATCGAACTGAAGGACACGGTCAAAGGCGGCATCAAGGAACGGTTTGTTGAGCTACGCCGTATGGGCATTAAAACCATCATGATAACCGGTGACAACCGATTAACAGCAGCCGCCATTGCAGCAGAAGCTGGCGTCGACGACTTTCTGGCAGAAGCGACACCAGAGGCGAAACTTAAGCTAATCCGCGAACAACAGGCAGAAGGCCGTTTAGTCGCGATGACTGGGGACGGCACCAACGATGCTCCTGCTCTTGCCCAGGCTGATGTGGCAGTCGCGATGAATTCAGGCACGCAAGCCGCAAAGGAAGCCGGCAATATGGTCGATTTAGATTCTAATCCGACGAAACTGATTGAAATTGTCGAAACCGGCAAACAAATGCTGATGACGCGCGGCGCGTTAACGACTTTCAGCTTGGCGAACGACCTGGCGAAATATTTTGCCATTGTCCCAGCGGCTTTTGCCAGCACCTATCCCGAATTGGGTGCGCTAAATATCATGGGTCTTAGCAGCCCTGACAATGCGATTCTTTCCGCCGTCATTTTTAATGCCCTGATTATCGTTGCGCTAATCCCTTTGGCACTGAAAGGCGTTACTTACCATCCACAAAGTGCTGAAGTGTTGCTGCGTAATAATTTACTCATCTACGGCGGCGGCGGTGTCATTGTGCCTTTCATCGGGATCAAGTTAATCGATCTCGGCTTGACAGGACTAGTGCTTTAACGGAGGAAAGTATCATGACTCAACAACTCAAACCTGCTTTACTCATGCTCGTTTTTTTTACGTTCTTAACCGGTATTGCCTATCCGCTGTTAGTGACCTTTGGCGCACAGATGCTATTTTCGAATCAGGCCAACGGCAGTTTAATCGTCGACAAGGAGTATATTGCTGGCTCTGAACTTATCGGGCAACCCTTCTCCCGACCCGATTATTTTTGGGGACGGCCTTCTGCGACTTCGCCAAGTCCTTATAACGCAGGCGCTTCTAGCGGTTCTAACCTTGGCCCGAGCAATCCTAACCTAGTAGAGGCGGTCAAGGCTCGTATCGCGGCCTTGCAAGCTATCGATCCTGAAAATAAAGCACTTGTTCCGATTGACCTGATTACCGCTTCAGCCAGTGGCCTTGATCCGCACATCAGCCCAGCAGCGGCAGAATATCAAGTCAACCGTATCGCTAAAGTGCGTAAAATTAGCCCGAATAAACTTCGGCAATTGATACAGTCGCATACTGATGGACGGCAATGGGGTTTGCTCGGAGAGCCACGGATCAATGTGCTGGTATTAAATCTAGCGTTGGATGCCAATCAGACAATCACTACGGATGCGAATGATCCTGATTTTACTCTACCTCAAAGTAAAGTGAATACCGAACTTTGCCAAAAACAAGCTCTGCTTCTGCATCCTGGGGAGATTGAAAAAGAGCAAATGCTAGGTCGGCACAGAGAATTCTTGGTTAAATATCGGATTCAAGCGTCCGATGGCAAGGAATGGCAAGTGTTGTGCGATTTGAAGTCTGGAAAATTAATTCGAGAATAGAATGGATGATAGCCGCCCAAATCCCGATGTGTTGCTTGCCCGTGTGGAGCGTGAAGAACTACAGAGCAAACGTGGCCGGTTAAAAATATTTTTCGGGGCAGCCGCAGGGGTAGGGAAAACTTACGCCATGCTCCAAGCCGCCCATGACAAACGGCTCAAAGGCATAGACGTAGTTGTGGGGCTGGTCGAAACCCATAATCGCCAAGAAACTATAGCAGTCTTACAGGGTTTGGAGGTATTGCCGCCGAAATTGTTGCAACATCGCGGTACTGTGCAGCGCGAGTTCGATTTGGATGGCGCGCTCAAACGCCGCCCAGTTTTAGTTCTTGTCGATGAATTAGCCCACAGTAATGCGGTGGGTTGCCGCCACCCGAAACGCTGGCAGGATATTGACGAATTATTGAGAGCAGGAATAGATGTCTACAGCACCCTCAATGTCCAGCATTTGGAAAGCCTGAATGACGACATCAATCAAGTGACCGGCGTACAAGTTTTTGAAACAGTTCCCGATACAGTTTTTGAACTTGCCGATGAAATTGAATTAATCGACTTGCCGCCCGACGATTTATTGATGCGGTTGAAAGAAGGTAAAGTCTATATCCCCCAGCAAGCTGAACGGGCGATGCAAAACTTCTTTCGTAAAGGCAACCTAATTGCGTTGCGGGAATTATCGCTACGGCTGACTGCTGACCGGGTTGATGCCCAAATGCTGAATTACCGGGATGATAATGCCATCAGGGATATATGGCAGATCGGTGAATGCATCTTGATTTGTATCAGCCCTAACGCTATCTCTGAACGGTTGGTACGCGCAGGTAAGCGTCTGGCAGCAAGCCTGCATGCGCAATGTATCGTTGTTTATGTTGAAACGCCAAAACTACAGCGCCTATCGCCCGGACAACGCGATGAGATCTTGCGCGTATTACGTTTTGCAGAAACCTTGGGAGCAGAAACTGCCACCCTTTCTGGATTAGTGATTAGCGAAGAAATCCTGAATTTTGCAAAAGACCGCAATGTCACCAAAATTGTTTTAGGGAAACCCAGTCGTCGGGGTTGGAAGCGGTGGTTATTAGGTTCGATGGTCGATGTACTCATTGCTGATGCACACAACATCAATATTTATCTATTAGGCAGTCCCGTTAACTTAGAGTTAAAACAAATAAAAAGCGGGGCTAAAAATAAATCGTTTCGTTTCAATTACCCAAAGGCGGAAACCACAAGAAAGCGCTGGTTAGGATTAGGGTGGGCATTTGGCACTACCGCATGCAGCACTCTGGTTAGCTGGTTAATGACTGGGCGATTTGAATTAGCCAATATCGTGATGGTTTACTTGCTGGGTGTCGTTTTCGTGGCTGCCCGCTTTGGCCGGGAAGCCTCGATCTTGACCTCTGTTTTAAGCGTCCTGGCCTTTGATTTTTTCTTTGTTACACCAGTCAATACTTTTTCGGTTGCAGATGCCCAGTATTTAGTGACGTTTGTGATTATGTTGCTGGTTGGCATTGTCATCAGCCATCTGACCAGCAATATGCGGGCGCAAACTAAAGTAGCCTCGCACCGGGAAAGGCGGGCGAAAGTACTTTATGCCTTAAGTGAAGAATTGGCTGTCAGCCGCACTTTTATTGATGCGGCAAAAGTATCAGTGCGGCATATTCAAGCCGAGTTCGGTGGCACTAATGTATTGCTATTTCCAGCAGAGGGTGGCCGTATTATCTACCCGCTGGATACGCCATTGCCGGAGTCTTTAAAAGGTTGCGATCTAGGAGTCGCCCAATGGGTGTTCGATCACAACCAAATCGCAGGGCAAGGAACGGATACCTTGCCGGGTGGCGATGCAGTCTATTTTCCGATGACAGGATATCGGGGAGTGGTTGGCGTACTAGCTTTACGTGCTGCCAATTTGCGGCGGGTATTCCTGCCCGAGCAGCGCCGGTTGCTGGATACCTTTATCAACCAGATTGTGCAAACAATTGAGCGTGTCCGCCTATCCGATGACGCACAGCAATCCCAAATGCGGATTGAGTCAGAATCGTTACGTAATTCGCTGCTTAGTGCGATTTCGCATGACTTACGGACACCGTTAGCATCCATTGTAGGTGCAGCCAGTACGCTAGTCGACAAAGATGCCCAACTTTCACAGGCCGATCAGCAAGAATTAGGCTTTACGATTTATGATGAAGCCCTGCGAATGTCGAACTTAACCAATAACATTCTGGACATGGCGCGTTTGGATGCCGGTAAGGCACAGCTTAACCGGCAGTGGTATCCTTTGGATGAAATCATCGGCGGTGCTTTGGCACGGTTAAAGAAGAAACTAGAAGGCCGGGTTGTCAACACAAAGCTTCCTGAAGGTCTATGCCTAGTGCGTCTCGATGCGGTTTTGATAGAACAAGTGCTGATCAATTTATTGGAAAATGCCTGTAAATACACGCATGCTGGGACGCCCATTGATATTTCAGCGGAACGGTCGGTGCATACTTTAAAAGTGACTGTTGCCGACCGAGGCCAAGGCATCCCTATTGGGGAAGAAGAAAAGTTGTTCGACAAATTTTATCGCTTAGACAGGGAAGGTTCCCAAAGCGGAGTGGGCTTGGGTCTGTCTATCTGTAAGGCGATAGTGATTGCCCACGGAGGCCTGATTGGTGCAAATAACCGTTCTGATGGCGGGGCTGAATTTTATTTTGTCTTGCCGATGGATGAGGCTCTGCCAGAATTTGAAACCGAAGATCATCAAGATGGATAGCGTAAAATCAATCATCGTGGTTATTGAAGATGACCCGCAAATCTGCCGGTTTTTACGGACGAGCTTAAGTGCCAATGGCTTTACTTTGTTCGAAGCCAATACCGGGGAACAAGGCCTGGTGGAAGTCGCTACCCGAAAGCCTGACTTGGTCATTCTCGACCTGGGTTTACCGCGTATGGATGGCATCGCAGTCATCAACAAAGTGCGGAGTTGGTCGAGTGTACCGATTATTGTGCTGTCGGCGCGAAGCCAGGAACAAGACAAGATCACCGCATTGGATGCTGGCGCGGACGATTACTTGACCAAACCTTTCAGCATTGGTGAATTATTGGCCAGGATTCGGGTAGCGATTCGCCACATCAATCAATTTAAGCAAGACAGTACGGAAACCGAATTTTGCGAGGGCGATTTGCGGGTTGATTTATCCCGTCGGCGGGTTTTTATTGGTGAGCGGGAAGTCCATCTAACCCCCATCGAATACCGGCTTTTGAGTGCGTTAATCCGCAATGCGGGTAAAGTCATGACGCACAGGCAATTGCTCTTAAATGTATGGGGACCAGCTTATGTGGAACACGACCATTACGTGCGGATTTACATGGGGCAACTGCGGCAAAAACTAGAAGTGGATTGTACCCAGCCGCGTTATTTGCTGACTGAAACTGGTGTCGGTTATCGTTTGGCTTATAGTGAAAACTAAACATTCAGGATATCATTGCTTGTATCGGCTCAAGGTAAATATCTTTGTTAGCTAATATTACAGAATCCTCAAGTTTCAACAACTCTTCAAACTTTTGTTTTTCCGCAAGATTAGCTAGAGGATATTGATGTTCAAGATAACGGGTTAACAGTAGATCAAGCTCTAGACAGCCACGACGACATTGCCATCTCAATTTGGCCAGTTTAGTCATGTTTTTTTTGCCGACTGACTAACAGCTTTTTGATTTCCGCTATAGCTTTGGCAGGATTTAAATTTTTAGGGCAAGTATCAGTGCAATTCATAATCGTATGACAACGGTAAACTTTAAATGCATCATCAAGTTCACCAAGCCTTTCCTCTGTGTTCTCATCACGGCTATCTGCCAGCCAGCGATAAGCCTGTAATAATACCGCAGGGCCAAGGTATTTATCGGAATTCCACCAATAACTTGGGCAACTGGTTGAACAACAAGCGCACAACACACAATCGTACAAACCGTCCAATTTGTCGCGCTCAACTTTACTTTGCAAATATTCTTTTTCTGGTTCTGGCGACTTTGTAGTTAACCAGGGCTTGACTGAAGCATATTGCTCGTAAAAGTGCGTCATATCTGGCACTAAATCTTTGACCACTTGCAAATGTGGCAGTGGATAAATTTTAATTGTATCTGGAAAGTCGCTGATCGCTTTGGTACAAGCCAATGTATTCTTGCCATTGACATTCATGGCGCAGGAACCACAGACCCCTTCACGGCAGGAGCGCCGAAAGGTCAAACTGCTGTCTATATCACTTTTTATTTTGATTATGGCATCCAGCACCTTGGTGCCGCACTGGTCAACATCCAACTCATAGACATCAATACGAGGGTTTTTACCAGTATCAGGATCCCAGCGATAAACTTCAAAACGGCGGATGTTTTTTGCTCCTTGTGGCGCAGGGTAAGTTTTACCTTGGGTTAAGGTAGAGTTTTTAGGTAACGTAAATTCGGCCACTAGTAAACCCTCTCTTTAGGCATAACCACCTCTACTTCATCCGTCAGTGTATATAAATGCAC
Organism: Methyloglobulus sp.; assembly: GCA_965247625.1. Classification (GTDB taxonomy): domain Bacteria; phylum Pseudomonadota; class Gammaproteobacteria; order Methylococcales; family Methylomonadaceae; genus Methyloglobulus. The sequence goes on from CBDFHL010000004.1 coordinate 129,976, forward strand.
AGGCCGATATCCAAACTCCACTTTATCGTCCTGTAACCAGGTCAAGGTATGCTTCATCCAATTTTCATCATCCCGGTTAGGATAATCCTCACGGGCATGACCACCCCGGCTTTCGGTACGGTTACCTGCGGCGTTGATTGACACCATGGCTTGGCTAAGCAGGTTATCCAACTCCAGGGTTTCCACCAAATCTGTATTCCAGACCATAGACCTATCCGATATTTTAATATCCGCCATTAAGCCAGCTACTTCTTGCAATGCCGCGATGCCTTCATCAAGGGTTGACTGGGTACGGAATACTGCCGCTTTGGATTGCATAATTTTTTGCATCTTTAACCGGATTTCCGAAGTTGAATACTTGCCTTCAGCATACCGAAACTTATCGAATCGAGCTAAAGCCTGGTCGCAAGCAGTTTTAGCCAAGGGTTTATGCTTGGCTTTGGGCTTGATTAGTTCAGCGCAACGTATTGCAGCAGACCGGCCAAACACAATTAAATCCAGCAACGAATTGGAACCCAGGCGATTCGCGCCATGGACAGAGACACAAGCCGCTTCACCTATAGACATCAATCCGGGAACTACCTTATCTGGATTCCCATCAGCCAATGTTACGACTTCAGCTTTGTAATTGGTTGGGATACCCCCCATGTTGTAATGCACCGTCGGAATTACCGGGATAGGTTCTTTAGTGACATCAACACCAGCAAATATTTTTGAGGTTTCCGCTATGCCAGGTAAACGTTCGTGGATAATGGCAGGATCAAGATGTTCAATGTGCAAATGCACGTAGTCTTTGTGTTCACCTAACCCCCGGCCTTCATTAACCTCGACCTGGATAGCACGGCTAACCACATCACGCGAGGCCAAGTCTTTAGCGTGCGGTGCGTAGCGTTCCATGAACTTCTCACCTTCGGAGTTGGTCAGGTAACCGCCCTCACCTCTCGCACCTTCTGTGATCAAGCAACCAGCACCGTAAATTCCGGTGGGATGGAACTGGATGAACTCCATATCTTGTAAAGGGAGTCCGGCGCGCAATATCATGGCATTGCCATCACCTGTGACCGTATGCGCCGAAGTACAGGAAAAATAAGTACGGCCATAGCCGCCTGTCGCTAAAACCGTCATCTGGGCTTTAAACAAATGTAACGAACCATCATCCAGACACCATGCCAACACGCCGCGGCATTCACCATCTTGCATAATCAAATCCAGCACAATGTATTCAACAAAAAACAAGGCGTTATGTTTTAAGGATTGCTGATAGAGCGTATGTAATATGGCATGACCTGTTTTATCGGCGGCGGCACAAGTACGTTGTGCCTGACCTTTACCATAATGCGTCGTCATTCCACCAAATGCACGTTGGTAAATTTTGCCGTCTTCTGTCCTGGAAAATGGCACACCGTAATGCTCAAGTTCGATGATAGCCGGAATCGCTTCCTTACACATGTACTCTATGGCATCCTGATCCCCCAACCAATCCGAGCCTTTAACCGTATCGTACATATGGAAACGCCAGTCGTCTTCACCCATATTACCAAGTGCGCCGCTAATACCGCCTTGCGCAGCTACAGTATGGCTCCGGGTTGGGAACACTTTGGTCAGGCAAGCTGTACTCAGCCCTTTTTCGGCAATGCCTAGAGTCGCCCTTAAACCAGCACCACCCGCGCCAACGACTATTACATCATATTCGTGTTCAGTTATATTATAGGCTCCTGTCATAAGTCTTCCTGTTCCTGATTCACGAATAAGTTATTTGATATTAAATAAAATGAGCAATGCGCCTAACGTTAAGGCCAAAAAGCCCCAATTAGTCCACTTAATTATCGATTGTTGAAGTTTTGTATCCCCGATATAGTCTTCAAAAACAACTTGTAAGCCTAACGCCGAGTGATAGAAGACGATAACCAACCAACCAGCGATGGAGACCATATTAAGCGATGTAGTTAACCAATCTATGGTTTGCTGGCGAGGAGAGTTCAGATATACATCCAGAAACAAAATCAATTGGAAAGTTAATGGAACTAAAATGATGGCTGTAACCCGCTGAAGTAACCAGTGTGGCACCGCTGAGCCAGCTTTAAGTTTGCTAGATACAAGCAGTTTATTAGTCATAACTTAAATGAACCCCCATGTAACCAGCGTAAGAACTGCAGCACAAACTAATTCTATAAGTGCATATTTTTGGAGAGTTTCAACTTCAAAACTCTTACCCATATCCCAGAATAAATGCCGTATTCCGTGGCATAAATGAAAAAATAAAGCGAAAATAAATCCGAAATAGACCAGTTGGAAAAACCAGGATTTTGCCCATTGCTGGATAATCTGATAACCACCCTCCCCTGGCGTTAAAGTGAACAGCAGATAAACAACAACAATTAAGCCAAACGTTAAGCATACCCCCGTAATCCGGTGAGTAATTGAAATAACGGCCGTGAGCGGCAGCTTGTAGACTTGCAGGTGCGGGGCTGTTGGTCTTGAATTTTTGCCGTTCATATTTATTAGATAAAAAACTAATTTCGCTGCCGATATAACACCGGAGAATTTAGCAAAACACTACTAAAATCCTTAATATATATGATTTAAACAGTAATTTGCTTTGGTTGTGAGTATAACAACTTATCTGTTTAATTAACAATCGCAAACGATCAAAACAAAAAATTAATAGCAAAAACATTGTTTCCTTAAAGTTAACTATTAATTATTAATACAACATATTGTTTACTTTTAAATACTTTATTAAAATAGCCTTAACATTGTTGATTTATGTATTTACCTCCTAATCAATTACTTAAGTTTAGCAAGTTAAGTTACTTTTGTTTAAAAATGATTGTCACAGCGAATAGATATAGCAAGTAGGTGTATTCGCTGATTTATGCAATTATTGCTAGCCCTCTTCAAGCATCAATCCTCCTGATATGTTTGGTCTGATACTCCCAGTGCTTTAGAAAGTCTGGGAGTTTTTTTTAAATTTGAGTGTCAGCTTATCTTCTTTAATGACATGATTTGTTTGATGTTCGCTCGTCATCTAAATAACCATCATTAACCTCAGCCACCAAGCAACGATGCTTTGCCAAACGCTCTGGCGTATCTGTTCCAGCGATTTTGTAAACAAAATCTTTTCGAGCTGGATGATAAGGTGAGCTAGCCTTAAAGAAATCATCCCTCATAATCTTAAGTTCTTCTTCACGATAATATTTTAAAGGTTTTATAAATTCATCATGATTACGCCGGGCAACTTTGGCTTCCAGTAACTTAGCGTAATTATTGCTCTGCGCCAGTGTCTCAGCCAGAATTTCTACTTTGATATCAAAGCGGTCAAACATTTCTGAAATCACGTAATCAACTAAACCGATGCACTTTGCCTCCTTCATCCCTATAGGCAAACAGCTCTCGGTAATTTCGATAGCTTTCTCATAACCCACCCGTTTAGGTAAAGAATACGTCCAATATTCTGAACCGAATAAGCCCATGCTTTTATAATGCGGATTAAAAATAACGCCTGAGCGGACAAACACCTTATCACATGCTAACGCAAAAGGTACGCCACCAGCACCTGCATTGCCATGAATCGCAGAGATCGTTAACTTGTTGGTTATAGTTAATATCGACAAAATCAAATCATCGATGGCATTAATGTTGCCCCAAGATTCCCCGGCTGGACTTTCCGCTGCTTCGACAACATTCAGATGAATCCCATTAGACCAGAACGACCTAGCTCCCATTAATACCAATACTCGAGTTGGTCTCTCGCGGACATCAATAATTGCTGCCTTCAACCGTAAACACTGTGCAGTACTCATCGCCCCATTATGAAAATCAAAATGCAGATAACCAACCGAGTTTTTTTCTTCATACCAAATTTCCCGAAAGGTTCCAGCTTGATTATTGTAAATACTCAATGGTATTTCTGGTAAAGAATAGGTTTTGTTTGCCAATACCGTTGTAGCAGGCAATTTGAATGATGGCTTACCAAAAATATCACCTTTACGTTTAAGATGTGATATCCACAAGGCGCTATCGACTGTCGCACGACAAATAGCGCCCAAACGTTTGGCAACCAATTCTCCGGGGATTCCTTTTAGATTATCTTCCCTGGTGGCACCATAAAGGTAATAGTCTTGGCCGAAGAGATTGTCTAAAACACCTGGACTACCATCTGCGGCATTAATTTTTGCTAAAACTTCAGCTGTAGTAGCGACTGTCCAATCAATCTGACGATCAGCTTGTTTCATTGTTGGCTGCAGTTGACCTTTCACATCCGATTTACTGTAGTCTAACGGTTCCGGCTTAAAACCGGCATTTTGAAATTTTTCCAAGGTCTCTAATACAACTTTTACTGCCGCTTCAGTCACTTCCAGTGTATAAATACTGCTTTTGGTATCAGGACGCATTTTAAATGTAGCTGTGGCCCAAATATCCCCAGCATCCATATCTTCAACAGCCTGTAATGCCGTCACGCCCCATTCCGTTTCGTTGTTTTGAATTGCCCAATCTAATGAAGACGCACCTCGATCTCCTTTGATACCGGGATGGACAATGATACACACATGATTCCGCCAAATGCTTTCAGGAACCCGGTGCTTTAAAAAAGGGCAAATTATGATGTCAGGATTAAATAGGTGCACACCTTCCAGCATAGATTGCTCAGTAAACGCGATTTCCACCGAAACAGTGTAACCACGCCCGAGTAATTCGACATGTACACGTTGGCTTAGGCCATTGTAAGCAGATGACAATAGTAGTATTTTCATGACTAATCCTATTTTCTCAAATTAAATGGCTAAATCCGTGCCGAAATAATGCGTTTAGAGCGCATGTATAAATGAATTAATGCACAAATTTAGAGTGGATTTTTACCGTCATAAGGCTTGATTTATCCTCCAATCCAACAAATTTTTAGCTAAATCCTAAATTAAACTCATCCCGCAACTTTAAATAATGACCGATGTTCCTGTGGTGTCGTTTTCAATATCCTTTGAAATATCCTTCGCATCTGTTCAGCATTAGTGAAGCCACAATTGGCTGCAACACTTTCCATTGGCAAATCGGTTTGTAGCATCATATTTCTGGCAGCCTCTAGGCGAATACCTTCGACAAATTTAGCTGGTGTTACACCAATTTCCTGACAGAACAATCTGGAAAAATTACGCGGACTCATAGGCATCCGTTCAGCCAATTAGTCGTTTTGTGGATTACTGACTATCCAGGCCTGTAAATCATGAAAATCTTTACAGGTCTTTGCTTCATTGAATACATAGCTACTGAACTGCGATTGACCGCCAGGGCGACGCATAAAAATTAACATCGCACGAGCCACACCGGCAGCAACTTCCCAACCCCAATCTTCTTCAACTAAGCTCAAAGCCAAATCAATACCTGCGGTCACACCGCCGGATGTGTACATATTGCCATCTCGGACAAATATCTTATCGGGTTCAACCCGGATATTTTGATATTTCTTGGCCATTTCATCACAATACAACCAATGGGTGGTGGCTCTGCGTCCATTCAGCAGGCCGCTTTCCGCAAGCACTAATGCACCTGAACAGATAGAACCCATCCTTCTTACTTTGGGCATCATGTGCATTAACCACGCTCGCATTTTGGTATCTTGCACGGCTGAATCAACAGATGCCGAACCAGTTACCAGCAAGGTATCAACGGCCTCATCCAAATCTTCATAGCCTTTAGCGGCCACAATAGAAATCCCTGACGATGTTTTAACCGACACACTATTTTCAGCAACAATAGTCAATGTATAGGCAATTTCGGACTGAGAAAACCGACCCATATTTCGTAAGGCATGGTTGGCAAAATTAAACACATCCATGGGACCGCAAACATCTATCAACATGCAGTCTGGATAAGCTAACATCGTAATATGTCGATGCTGCTGTTGAATGTAGGTAGGCTTAACGTGATTCATATCAAGCTCCAATAGATGAATTTAGCCGCTATATTGCGCTTTTATTTTGCAGACACAATGACAATAACCCCACTTTTTCAGACAACCTTTCAGCTCATTTTAAAAGGTTGTGAGCTAATAAACTCAACGATCAACCTAAGCTTAAGATATTCCGGTGAACTCTGGGTTTCCGCCAAGCACCAACCATCACTTACGGCACTTATTCTTCAGCAACAAGCTGTGCAAGTTATTAGCAATACCAAAATACTTTCATGACTTTACCTTTCAAAGTTTAAGCAATGTTAACTTTCATTCTTTGATTCCAATGGATCGTCATCATTTTGGACATTGTTAGCCCACGTTCTCTGGCTTTTTAATGTTTCAAGCACATGCATCAATTCCTGGACTTTTTTATGGTTAGCATAAGCTTCATCGGCGGTTTCAAAGGTCTGTAACCGAGACAGCTGGCTTATTTGGGTCTGAATTGAAACTTGTATGTACTTGAGCTCTTTAACGCTTAGGTTAAAACTCTGTTTTTTATTGGACATGTCAGCCACTTTATAAGTCGTCACACAAATGAAAAAACCATCGTGTTACAAAATAAAGCTTTTCGCGTTGCAAAATCTGTTAACTATTTCACAGACAATATGTTTTTTGTTATTTTTGGCTTCATCTATTTCATATGAGCACAATTTTCTCTTTACCGACCAGGCTGAATTCAAGTTTTCCGAGCCAAAGCTGCCATTAAATTAAAAACCTCATGTTCGGGTACATTTAAATCAATCAACACCTGGTTAAGATGATTTATGGCTGTTTGTAAGCTTTTATCAGATAAATCAGGATGGGTATGTTTACGGTAAAATTCGCGCATATCTTCTGGTGCGCTATGTTCTTTGCCAAAAGCACCAAAGGCTGTTTTTAAAAAATGCTTTTGCCTGTCTAATAGCGTTTGTAAGCTGATTTCATCCAAAAGTGGGCTTAGGCTGGTATCCAATAGCAATCTGCGGGTTTGCGTTTCGGTAATCGCTTGCATGGCGGGTTCGCCGCCTAACCTTTGGTAAAGCGGAATGTCCTGTAAACCGAAATAATCGCTACGTTTCAGGCTGTCATCGTCCGTACCCCAGCTTATCTCCTTTTTGGCTTTTTTTAGCATGGGGATATGTTTGGAACAATGGATATAAGCTTCGTCAATTTCGACTAAAATCCAGCGTTCAGCCCGATGTTTACCATCGAGACCCATTTCATCAATAACGCCTTTATCCAGGTTTTTCTGAAATTTTTGTAAATCTTCATTATCAACTATTTTGGCTTTACCATTAACATGTAACCCTACAGTGCTGTTAAAAAAATCAACAAAGATCATACCGATATGCGGGTTTTCGGTAATATTACCCTGGCTTGCCAACACCCCATTGCCGCGATATTCAGGGTAAATCAGATAAGAGTCATTTAATGCTCTTACAAACCCTGGCTTTCCGAAACGGAATGAACAATCGCATTCGCCATGCTTATCCGCAGTTGCAATAAACAATATCTCCTGGTTTGTAATAAACTCCCTCATGACTGGCGACAGATAATTTAATACTTGTTTATCGTAAAAACGTAGTGCTCGAGGACTTGTGCCATATTTTTTCTGTAAAAAATGCTCACCTTCCGAACCAGGCAATAAAGTAACTTGAGGTGCTACCGGTAGCATCTTTTTAGGTTTGGCTTTAAATAGGCTGAACACGGCGTTCTCCTGACATTACGTAAATACGTTGGCGTAAATTATTTTAAGCATCCAATACCGCATTAGAAGCGGGATAAGCACAACACGAATAAACCCAGCCTTTTTTTCGATTAAATTGATCGATTTCTACATCTGAAATCATTTCAACATTACCTTGCAGACATTTGACCATGCATTCGCCGCATTGGCCGCTACGGCACTCGTAATCGATATGGATATTAGCTTGCTCGGCAAGCTCCAGTATGGTCTTACCTCCATCGGCATTTACGATTTTTCCAGATTTTGCAAATTTGACCTGGTAGTTGCCGGTAATCCTTGAAACATTTCCATTCGTTGAATGCGTGCCGGTTGCTATGGGACTTACCACATTGAAACTTTCGCATGCTAACTTATCTGCAACTAATTTCAGGTTTGAAAAATAATTTTTACACGACATCATAAACGCGTCTGGACCGCATAAATAAACCATCCTTTCCGCTAAGTCTGGAACACATGCTGTAATCATAGACTCATCAATACGCCCAATTAAACCAAAGCCGTAGGGCTGATATTTGCTTGGTTTTGTAAGGGTAATCAACACGCGGATGTTGTCATGGCGGGCAGCTATCAATTTGAGTTCATCGTTATAAATAATGTTTTGTACGGTGCGGAAAGACAGCAATACGATGACATCAACATTGGCTTCGATATCAGTAAGCCATCGCAACATGGACATAATGGGTACGATGCCGCTTCCTGCCGCTACAAAGAGAATTTTGAGTGGTACAGCCTTAGCACAGCTGAAGTTGCCGAATGGCCCTTTAATGTGTAGCTTATCTCCGACTTTTAGATGATCATTGATCCAATTGGAAACCAACCCACCATTAGCCGCCCTTTTGACGGTGATTTCATAAACTCCCTTGCGTGAAGGTGACGACGCCAAACTATAAGAGCGTTTGTAAGATGTTCCCGCTATTACCAGAGAAAGCGTTATATATTGCCCGGGCAAATAAGCAAATGCCTGCTTATCACAATTGCCCAAGCGGAAGGTTTTGGTGTCGGGTGTCTCGTTGAAACAATTTAAAACGGTTACTTCTAGGCTTGAAGTATTAGTATTTTCTAAAAAGCTGTTGTTTTCATTGAGGTTAGCTTCCGCTGATTTATAAGGGTCGCACTTGCTAAAGCTTACTGCACTCACATCATCCTTATTGCCAAGTTCAGGTGGGTGCGTTGTTGCATCTGATAAATTATTAGGTAGCCATTGGCTTACTTCAGTAAATAAAGTCTTAAAAGGGGCAGGTTTAGATAATATATGACAATCACGGTAGAGGTGAGCAAAATAAACTCTCTCCTTCGTCATACCTGTCATTGCAACAGGTAAATTAAACAAACGTTTTACCCACAGCCCTTGTGATTGCTTGTTGCGGTTGTTAAGCATGATGACTCCCGCCTTATAATAGCTAGCTGGCACAGCCGATTAATCTATTAGTTCAACTCAAGGATAACTGACACCATGCTACAAATCTGTTAACTATTTCACTTCAACGGCCTAAATTATTTAGGTTAAAAAAAGTAGGCTAATTATTTAGAAATCAAGTAATGGAATCTAAAACTTTATCTCATCCTAAATATTATTTCGATTTTTTTTGTCAGTAAAAAACCACATCTGATAAATACTAAGCAGGATTTGCAGCCCCATAGAAAGCCCCATTAATGCACCACTAAATATGACAACATAGGCAAATGAGGAAATAGACTTAGTCACAAACCATGACAGCACGTCCAACAGCATAGCGGCAAAGGGAATCACCACCGCGACCCTTTTGACATAGACATTAATATCGCAGAGTAAAAATATTTTTCCTATAAAAAACAGGATGAATGCTATGCCGAACAAATGAATGTGGGATACACGTACTAATGTGGGAATAGTGACACCACCGGCATGGGCGACTTCAGCAACGGTTGCGTAATGCGTTAAATCAGGAAGCGAAGGGTTTGCCGCAGGGTTATGACAACCTATACAATCGCGGTTAAGTATCGGAGCAACATTCTCAGTATATTCCGGCTCATCGGCACCATTTTGTATCCATTTTAAAATGACATCCTTATCACTGAGATACTTCAGGTTTGATTTCATAATCCCATTAATTGCCGTACCTAAGCGGGTTTGATTATTGGCACCGTGATAACTAATCACGACATCTTCAACCGATAGTCCGGCCTTTCCATCCAGCCCCTGGTGGGTGTAATACAAATTAGCCAATGCTGCTAAATAGCCAATGCCTATGGTTAACAGGAATATCGTATTTAAAATACGCTCACTAATAGAAATATCCTGAAAACGTCTGTATTGCTTTCTTCGTTCGTAAAAGTCTTCGGACATAATGCTTCTTGGATTAATGATATGAAAGAATTTCACTAAGCGGGAAGAATTTGCTTTTACCCACGCTTATGAAAATGGAGCCTATTACAACATAAAGATAGATGGTTAAAACGCTAACCACCCATTTTATGTTTCGACCAATTTCGTCTTGCAAGGCCGTTCGTAGCGTACCCATCATTGGGGGAGGCCACCTCAACACCTTGCTCAACTACCCTTCGGCCAATAGGACAGCCATTATTACCATCAACACCAATGACTCGCTGAAAAGCCTTATCCATAAGGCTCTCAAACAGCGCAAACTTTTCCCTACTGACGCATCAGCCAAGAAAATCGTTTACCTGGTGATTCAGAATGCCGCAAATAAATGCAGCAATACCCATCAGAAATTGGCATTAAATAGACTTATGTTTATCGTGTGCAAGATTGTATTTAAACTTGGCAGTTACACAGAATTATTTACAGCGTCGATTACCATACCCCATGATCCAGCATAAAATCTTTCTGCCAACGCAACCCTGGATCTGTCAGCTAATTCGGCTGTCTTGAAATCCTCATCAAGTACATCAATATTGGCCTGATAACCCACAGCCATCATCGCCATCGGTTCGCAATCATCCGGCAATTGGAATACTTCACGAGACAAATCAACATCAAACCCGCCCATTTGATGCGTGCATAATCCCAAAGCTGTTGCCTGTAGGCACAGGTTAGCACTGGCCGCGCCGGCGTCATACATTGTCCAACGGTTAGGCTTGCCGTTGTGATTAAAATTCTTCATAGCAACCGACAGTATCAACACCGGTACATTTTTGGCCCATTGCTGGTTTTTTTCAACCAACGTTGAAAATGCCCGTTGCCACGCCGCTTCGTCAGTTGTTTTGTTGCATGCCACAAACCGCCAGGGTTGGTCATTGAAACAGGATGATGCCCAACGGGCGGCTTCCATTAGCGCCAACAAGTCATCATGGCTAACTGGTTTTTCAGGATCAAAAGCCCTGGGACTCCAGCGCATTTGGATAAGTTCGTTGATTGGTACACAAGTAGTTGCTGGTTTTTTCTGCATGTAAGTCTCCTTGATCAGATCTGATAATACTAGTTTTACTGGGTTAATACGCCAGCCCGGTAGTCTCGGTATGCTTGTTCAATTTCTTCCATCGTGTTCATTACAAACGGGCCTGCCTGTACCATTGGTTCATTCAAAGGTAATGCAGCCAACACGAGAAAATGTGCCGACTGACCTTGCGTCGCAAGATGGATGTTATCACCATCCGTTAACTGCCCCAATTGGCCGGTTTTTAGTCTCGTATCCGCTGTACCGACAGCCAATTCACCTTGGTAAACATAAACCAAGGCCGTATGGTGTGGGTCGACTGGAATATCCAGAGTTTGGCCTGGGATTAATCTCACATCCAAATACAAAGGTTGTGTCGTCACACCAGAAACAGCACCAGCGATTTTTCCTGTTTCGCTAACATAATCCCCGGCAATAAGCTTGATATAACCGCCATCCGCTAAGGTGATGTGAGGTATATCTTTAGCGGCAATATCCTGGTAATGCGGCGGCTTCATCTTTTCATTGGCAGGCAGGTTTAGCCATAACTGGAATCCGTGCAACAAGCCATTTTCCTGTTCCGGCATTTCGGAATGGATAATGCCATGGGCGGCTGTCATCCATTGCACATCACCTTTCCGTAAATGGCCTTCATTACCCAGATGGTCACGGTGCAACATAGCACCTTCCAGCATGTAAGTGACCGTTTCAAACCCACGATGCGGATGATCGGGAAAGCCGCCGATATAGTCCACTGGCTTATCCGAGCCAAATTCATCAAACAAGATGAACGGATCAAAAGTGTGTTGTTGCGGATTGATAACCCGTTTGAGCTTAACACCGGCACCATCCGAGGTGTTATGTCCGGTGATAACCTTTGCCAATTCCCGGTTTTGCTTATTCATCGTTAACCTCCAAAAAACTGCTGCTGACTATATAGCTATCCAAAGAATATCGACCCCCGCCCATAACAGCTAATGTCACTGTTGCCGACAATAACGCCAGCGCGTACTCAATCCCGTGTGAATCCAAAAAAAATCCGTGTCCCCAATGCACTGAAAATAACGCTACCAACATTGTCAACGCGCTGATAGCTGCGGCAGGGCGGGTCAATAACCCAAGCATTAAGGCAATACCACCAAAAAATTCGGCACTACCTGCCAATAACGCCATTAAAAAACCTGGAGTTAAGCCTACCGATGCCATAAATTGCCCGGTGCCTTCCAAGCCATAGCCACCAAACCAGCCAAAGAGTTTTTGGCTACCATGCGCGGCTAGGATTATCCCGATAGGCACACGCAGCGTAACAGCTTCCCAACCTGCGTCTGAAGCCAAAATATTTTTGATTGAATTGTTCATAATAACCTCACTAATGTTTAATAAATTGAAACGTTAATGTCATTATAAATTTGCTTGTTAGAATAAAAAGCGATAGATTTTGTTCAATATATTCAAAATATTTGAACAATCGTCATTATGAAATATCCTATCACCCTTGATGCGTTGGAAGTACTGGACGCCATAGACCGGAAAGGCAGTTTTGCGGCGGCGGCTAACGGGCTATTCCGGGTGCCTTCGGCCATCTCTTATACTGTGCAAAAACTGGAACAGGATTTAGACGTAGTGCTGTTCCGCAAAGAAGGCAGGAAGGCCGTGTTAACCGAGGCGGGCAAAGTCTTACTTGATCAGGGACGGGAAATCCTTGAGGCTACAGAACGTTTGGCAATTGCCACCAAAAAGACTCATAGTGGTTTTGAACCCGTGTTCAATATCGCTATTGATTCAATTTTAGATTTTGACTTCATCTATCCGCTAATCAACGAGTTTTACAGTGTCCTGCCAGATATCGAAATTAATATATTCGAAGAAGTCTTGGGAGGTGGGCAAGAAGCGATAATCAACAATCGAGCTGATTTGATTATCGGTACAGGTACTGATAGCTTGCCCAGTCCGGGCATTAAATACCACAAAATTGGTGAGATTGAATGGACTTTCGCCGTTGCGCCTGGACATGAATTGACTAAATCACCCTTGCCACTGTCTCAACAAATAATTGAACAGCACCGTTTTATTGTGGTCAGGGATTCAGCCAGAAACCAAGCGCCACAAAGCCGACGGGTGTTCAGCAAGCGTCCGGTATTGAGTGTGCCGTCAATCACCGAAAAAATTCATGCCCAATGTTTAGGCTTAGGTGTCGGATTTTTACCTTTTCACAGGATTCAGGACAAACTTGAGCAAGGCATGCTTATTAATTTACCCGTAGAAAATACCATTCCAAAAGAAGCTATCCATATGGCGTGGAAGACCTCAAACAAGGGAAAAGTGTTACGATGGTTTATTGATAAGGTAATTCCAGCATAGTATCTGCGTGTAATACCCCAGTTTGAGCCGAAGCGAATAAGCATTCCCGATAAAAAATATGTATTTAGCTTCCCCTCAGTGAGTGTTCCCTTGCGTTGGAAGGTAAGGCTCTGCCAAAAATACCCTCCGACATCTATTAAATGTGCTTTGGAAATAGTCATTTATTTACTAAAAATCAAACACGTTAATTAGTCGTCCCTGAAAATATTACAACCTATTGAATAATAGTTAAAAAGATTAAATTAATGCGGGTAAAATCTGCAAGAAATCGATAAAATATCGGTTAATTTCTTGCAATTATTTCCCGCCATGCACCCCAAGCGCCAAGAAACCGAGACCCAATACGACCTGTTCAAAATCGTCCTTGCCGATTTGCTGAATCCACGCAATGAACTGGTGCTCCTCGCCGGGAATATTGACTGGCAGGCCTTGGATAACGCGTTCGGTGAGTTTTTTACGGACGGCAAGGGTGCGCCCGCATTGCCGACCCGGCTGATTGCGGGGCTGCATTATTTGAAACACGCCTTTGGCCATTCCGACGAGGAAGTGGTTGCGCTCTGGGTCGAAAATCCCTATTGGCAGTACTTGTGCGGCGAGTGCTTCTTCCAGCACCGTCCACCTTGCCACCCGACGTCACTGACCAAGTGGCGCAACCGGATCGGCGAGGCCGGTTGCGAGTGGTTGCTGTCGATAACCATCCAAGCGGGGGTGGCCACCAAAGCCGTCAATCCCAAAGACTTCCAGTCGGTCACGGTGGACAGCACTGTTCAGGAAAAGGCTGTGACTTACCCGACTGACGGCAAGCTGTACGAACGCTGCCGCCAGCATCTCGTCCGGCTGTCCCGGCGCTACCGCATCAAGCTCCGGCAAAACTACAACCGTAAGGCGCCTTACCTGCTGTTGATGGCCAACCGTTACCACAGTGCCACACAGATGAAACGCAAGCGTAAGGCGCTCAAGCAGTTAAATACCTTAGTGGGCCGGGTGCAGCGCGATATCGAGCGGCAATTGCAGGCACAACCCGAGGAAGTCAAGTTAGCTTTTGAGGGGACCCTGGAGAAAACCCGGCGTATCTTAGGGCAACAACGGCAGGACAAGGACAAGCTGTACAGTTTCCATGCCCCGGAAGTCGAGTGTATTGCCAAAGGCAAGGCCCATAAAAAATATGAATTTGGTGTCAAGGTCGGCATCACTGTCACCAACCAGAGCAACTTCGTGCTGGGTGCGCGCAGTTTTCCTGGAAACCCCTATGACGGGCATACGCTTGAGTCCTGCCTAGAACAGGCTGAGATCCTCAGCGGCACCCGCGCCAACGAAGTGTTTGTGGATTTGGGCTACCGGGGTGTTGACGTGCCTAACGTCACCGTTTACAAAGCCCGGCAAAAACGGGGCATTAACACGCGGCGGCTCAAACGTGCGTTGAAGCGGCGCAATGCCATTGAACCGGTCATTGGCCACCTGAAAAACGACGGCCTGCTTCGGCGCAACTATCTCAAAGGCGAGATTGGCGATGCCATGCACGCCATCCTCTGCGGTGCAGGCCACGACATCCGCCTGATCCTCCGGCAACTCCGGATTTTTTTGCCTTGGCTTCGCCGGGCTTTGTCAGGTTGGTTGGCCTTAGAAATCAACCCTTTCACAACAATGGCAACCTGACAAGAAATCGTTTTAAAAAATGCGGTTTTTCAGGGACGACTAATTAAATGCTATTTGTTTTAGTAGCATATTGACTTATATCAATTATTTATTTTTAGGATTAGTTTATTTTATACATCGCCATAGCACTGGAACTCCATCGATAATTTTTAAACCAGCTAGCGGCTAAAAAAAGCTTGTCTGCTATTCCCCGATTTCGAAACACTGCTAACTGAAAATTACGACATAAAGCCCGTTAAAATTCACTTAAAATTTGGAGCGTGCTATTTGTTAACGCCTATACCGGCGGCAATAAGGCTTTGTAATTTTGTCGCGCCTCATTATCCTCACGCGCTGCATCTATCTCCCGCATTACACTACTAACGTCCACAGGTCTGATATTGTCTTGGAAATAACCTGTTAACTTGGATTCTGGATGAAGCTCACTACTCTGATACAGTTTCCACATTTCCTTACCGTAAGCCGTTGTCAATAGATCTGGAGCGAATCGGCCAAAATAGCTTGTCATATTGTCGATGTCCCGCTGTAACATCATACGGGCATTGTTGTTGCCAGCTGCATCGACAGCTTGAGGCAAATCGATGATGACAGGACCATCACTATCAACCAGCACGTTGTACTCCGACAAGTCGCCATGAATAAGGCCATCACAAAGCATACGGACAATTTGTGATATCAGAAAACCGTGGTATGTCTTAGCTTCTTCTGGTGACATAATCAGATCGTTGAGTCTTGGGGCTGGGTTGCCGTCAGCATCGGTAACCAACTCCATGAGCAATACGCCATCGATAAAGTTGTAGGGTCGAGGAACCCTAACACCGGCCTCAGAGAGGCGGTGCAAAGCAGCCACTTCAGCACTTTGCCAAGATGATTCCTGTTCCTTTCGGCCATAGCTACTGCCTTTCTCCATGGCGCGGGCACGGCGACTGTTTCGCACTTTACGTCCTTCTTGATAAAGGACACTCTGGCGAAAGCTACGTTGGTCAGCTTCCTTATATACCTTGGCGCAAAAGACTTCTACTCCGCAGCGCACCACATATACTGCGGCTTCCTTACCGCTTTTCAGCGAGCGGATTACTTCATCAATGAGACCGCTTTCAACTAACGGCTCGAGTCTTTTAGGCGTTTTCATGGACGATACTATGCGATTCTTGTTCAAACTTATCTAGGTACGTAAACCACTCAACCAACTTACTCTTTAATTTGTGGAATATATTTGTAGTGGACAACATAGATGTTAATTTATTTTGGATTTGGATTGGTTACTAAGAGAATACTATCTTAACTGAGGGTGAGCTAATTCGATAGTACCACTATTTTTGCGAAATATTTTTCCGGGCGTCCTGCTCGAAAAATCAGCAAAAATCACATGACAAGACAACCCATGCCGACTAAACATAAGAGTACTTAATCAAGTGCCCTCATCTTCCGAAATTACGCCGACGCGCTATATAACCAGCCTTAGCGGCATTATTGATAAGGCCCGTTTATCTACTAGCCAACTTTTCGCCGATTAAGCACCCAAAGTACCTGCGACCGCAGCGTGGTATGCCCAGCTTAACCGCCAAATACAATCGATCCTAATGCTGGCTGAAATTAACGAAAAACCCGTATCAGTTGAACATGTAAGTTCATGGATTGCGGAAAAGCTAGGGCTGCCTACGCTCAACGGGTTTACGCTTGACCAGCTTTCCCAAGCGCAAATGTACGCCATGACTTAATTACGAAAAAATAATATTTGGCTAATGCCGCTTAATAAACTGCGGCTTCAATGCCGTCATTTATTCGGGGTTGCCATCGTGTAAATCAGTATGTGGGGAGTGCGCGAAATGTCTGTTTAACGCGTCGTTTAACCGGGTTTACCCTCGGGTAAATAAGTAAAACGATAAAATTCAATTGCTACACCACACTTAAATATCAAGCGGAAACTAATGTAACTTATTGATTTAATGGGGTGAACGACGGGGCTCGAACCCGCGACAACAGGAATCACAATCCTGTACTCTACCAACTGAGCTACGCTCACCATAGAAAAACTAATGCTAAATAATGGCACGCTTGGCAGGACTCGAACCTGCGACCCTCGGCTTAGAAGGCCGATGCTCTATCCAGCTGAGCTACAAGCGCAAAGCTGGTCGGGGTAGAGGGATTCGAACCCCCGACATCCTGCTCCCAAAGCAGGCGCGCTACCAGACTGCGCTATACCCCGACTGTATCTCTTTATATCGGCTTGTTTTAATTATCAACACAGCCCCTAAAGAGCTACGTATGATAACTAGGGCGGGCTTAACCGTCAATTGTTTTTTGTTGAAAGAATCGCTTTATAAATTTTGGCGATGCCTTTTTGAAAACTAAACTCTAAATACTTCACCAAAAAGTAAAATCCAGTTACCAAACAATTAATTTTAAAGCCTAGCTTTTACGGTCTGATATATTGCTGAAACGGTTATTTCTATATCTTTCATGCTTTGCTCTAGCTCAGCTAATCTTGCTTCAGCAAATACTCTGTCTTTAAGACTTCCAGCATTAATGTAGACATTTAATGCTGAGCTTTTTAGACCGCTATAAGCGGCCATAACGCCTACGCCTGCATCGCTAACTACACTTGGACTACCATTTTCAGCGGCAATTTTGGCCAAACTAATTACTTCCACGCAAGCGAATGCACATTTTAGAGGGACATCTGTCGCAACTTTTAGGATCTCCTGTATCACCTGGCTACGTAGCATTTTTTCTTCATCAGATTCTTTCGGCAAGCCATATGCAACCATCAGTTCGTTAAAAACGTTGATATCCAACTTGATCAGATCGGTTAATCGGCCTCGCAGGATTTCGGCTTTATCTAAAACCTTCTGCATTTCGGTTTCTACTTCGGCAAATTTAGGCTTCCCAATCGTCAGTCGGCACACCATACTCACCAATGCCGCTGCTTGAGCACCCATTAATGCAGCAGCACTACCACCACCCGGCGTAGCTGATTTGCTTGCAAGTTCGTCAAGAAATATTTGAATAGATTGATCTTTTATTTCAGTCATTGGCAATAGTTTGTTTAATATTGGTTGTCAGATTTAGTGCCTCACATTGCTTGGCAAGCTTCGGATCACACGCAAATACACTGGACGACAAGGCTCAACTCATCGTCTAAAAATATTGGCTCAGCAATAAGCCGAACATGTGTTGCTCGATTGTGAAAACTTATTCTCGCCGCCAACTTGTAGTGCCATCGGGCTTATCTTCCAGAATAATGCCTTGCTGCTTCAATTCATCACGGATTTGATCAGCCAATGCCCAATTTTTGGCTTGTTTGGCATCGATGCGAGCTTGAATTTTTACTTCTACGGTAGCTTCAGACACACTATCTTGGCTTTGCCCCCCTTTTAAAAAACTGTCCGCATCATCCTGAAGCAATCCCAATAATCCACCCAAAAGCTTAAGGCTACTGGCTAATTTTCCACCATCAGCAAGATCCATTTCTTTAGCTTTATTAAGCTCCTTGGCCAAATCAAACAATATAGACAAGGCAACAGGCGTATTAAAGTCATCATCCATAGCTTGTTCAAAACGAGCTAGATACTCGTCATCTGCTAGATTAGCTTTTATTGAAACACCACGAAGAGCTGTGTAAAGTCGTGTTAAACCTACCGCTGCATCATTCAGTTGTTCATTAGAATAATTCAGTGGGCTGCGATAATGGCTTTGTAAAATAAAAAAGCGGATGACTTCTGCACGATATTGCTTGAGCACCTCACGCACAGTAAAAAAATTTCCCAACGATTTGGACATTTTTTCGTTGTCTACCCTCACAAAACCGTTGTGCATCCAGAAATTAACAAACTTTTCACCAGTTGCGCCTTCTGATTGGGCGATTTCATTTTCATGATGTGGAAACTGCAAATCCATACCCCCACCATGAATGTCAAAATGATTACCCAAGCAGCAGGTTGACATAGCAGAACATTCGATATGCCAACCCGGCCTCCCCTGCCCCCAAGGCGACCCCCAAGACGGCTCACCTTGTTTTGCCATTTTCCATAAGACAAAATCCATTGGATCTTGCTTGGCAAGATCGACATCAACACGTTCGCCAACCTGTAGGTCAGCTAAGTTTTTTCCAGATAACTTTCCATAGCCTTCAAACTTACCGACTGAATAGAACACATCACCATTACTACCAACGTAAGCTAAATCTTTAGCCACAAGGGTTTCGATCATGGCAATAATGTCATGAATAGACTGGGTTGCCCGGGGTTCAAGATCAGGCGGCAATACAGACAATGCGCGTTCATCTTCATGCATCGCATCAATAAAGCGTTGAGTTAGCGCAGTAAAATCTTCACCATTTTCGTTAGCACGCTGAATGATTTTGTCATCAATATCGGTAATATTGCGGACATATGTCAGCTTGTAACCCCGATACCGAAAGTATCTTGAAATGGTATCGAAAACCACCATAACGCGGGCGTGACCGATATGGCAATAGTCATATACGGTCATACCACACACATACATACCTATTTTGCCCGGTTCACGTGGATGAAATTCTTCTTTTTTACGGGTTAACGTGTTATAGATTTTCAATATTTAATTCCTATTTAAGCAGTTCGCTTGGCTTTAGATTATCTGTAGCCAATCCTTTTTGGCAACGTGGTAACCGTAAAAATCAGAATCTATCAAGTTTAACCCTTCTCTTTCAAGCGAAAACCTCATAAAATTTAATATTTATGTGTTAACTGGAGAGTTTAGCTATGCGCACTCTTATCTTATCTATCTTGTTGTGCTTAAGCACAATGTCTTCTTATGCTAAGGAAAACAAAATGCCTGATACCCAAAACAAAGTTATCTTAACCACGTCGCTCGGCAAGATAATTGTACAACTGAACACGGGAAAAGCCCCGGTTTCATCCGCCAATTTTTTAACTTATGTTAACGAAGGTTTTTACAATGGGACTATTTTCCATAGAGTAATCAAAGGCTTTATGGCACAAGGCGGCGGCTTTGACACCTCGTTCAACCAAAAATCAAACCATACCCCGATCAAGAACGAAGCAGATAATGGGTTGGCTAACAAACGAGGCACTCTAGCCATGGCTAGGACGAACGACCCCAACTCCGCAACCGCACAGTTTTTCATCAACTACAAAGATAATACTTTTCTGGATCACACATCACCTACCCCAAGCGGATGGGGTTATGCCGTTTTCGGGGAAGTAGTCGAAGGCATGGATATCGTCGACAAAATGGCAGAACAACCCACAGGAAACCGTAACGGCCATCAAGATGTACCCAAAACTGACATCGTGATCGAAAAAGCTGAAGTCGTTAAATAAAATTTAAGTAACAAGGCGAAATAGCTTTAATAGTTTCGCCTTGCTTCTTAATTTACCTATGAAAACCGAAATCTTATTTATTTCCGATTTACACCTGGCTTGGGATAAACCGGGAATAACTCAGCGATTTATCCATTTTCTGGAAAACCGTGCGGCAACCGCTAGTGCCTTGTATATTCTAGGCGACCTCTTCGATGCGTGGGTAGGCGATGATGATTATACGTCCCCCAACAAAAAGATCCGGGTACAGCTTAAGAAACTTACTTCATCAGGCACGAACGTTTTTTTGCAACGCGGCAACCGGGATTTCCTTCTTGGCAAAGAATTTTGTGATGCTACGGGGGTTAGCCTCCTGGAGGACTATGCCATAATCGATCTTTTTGGAGAACCGACATTGTTAATGCACGGCGATCTACTCTGTACAGACGATCTGGCTTATCAAGCTTTCAGAATCAAATCCCGTTCTGCCGATTGGCAAGCCAATGTACTGGATAAACCTTTGATCATTAGAATTTTGGCGGCACGCTGGTATCGGTTCAGAAGCTTTTTCCATAAACGCCAAAAATCTCTAGAAATAATGGATGTTAATCAAAACACCGTGCTAGAAACAATGGTCAAATACGCCTGTTTCCGTTTGATTCACGGCCACACGCACCGCCCTGCTGTCCATAATTTTGTGATTAATGGTAAAACCGCCCAACGTATTGTTTTGTCAGATTGGAATCTTGCCTGTGGCGAAACGCTGACTTGGAGACAATCGGGCTATCAAATTGAAAAGGTCTGACCTATTTGCTCTCATGAGTAACCAGTATGAAAAATCAAAGATGTTAAAATAGCCTTAAATGCTATATAAAATTTGACTTTTAGGGAAAAATAATTAAATCTAGTACATGGTGTGAAAAATTCCTGTACACGAGGGAAAAACAAAAAATCACACCAAAAAACTAATATTAGTCTTTACAACAAAATCAGTATTTTGTCTAACTAACAAGATATCAGGAGAAAACAGTTATGAAGAAGCCTCTGAAAAACTGGCTACTTGCATCCAGTGTAGCGGCAATAATCGCTGCGCCAGCAATATCGCTCGCCAATAGTGGAGTTGAACAGCTTACAAAAAATCCAAGCAACTGGGCGGTTTGGGGCGGTAATTATGCCGGCACTCGCTACAGCGAACTTTCGGATATTAACGCTGACAACGTTAAAAACTTGCAACCAGCGTGGTCATTCTCTACCGGTGTTCTACGTGGACACGAAGGTGGCCCAATCGTTGTAGATGACACCGTTTATATCCATACACCCTTTCCTAATACCGTGTATGCAATTGACCAAAAAACCCAAGCAGTAATTTGGGAATACACACCAACTCAAGACGCTGATGTGACTATCCCTGTCATGTGCTGTGACACTGTTAACCGTGGCTTAGCTTACGGTGATGGTAAAATTTTCTTGCAACAATCTGACACTGTGCTGACTGCTTTGGATGCAAAAACCGGTAAAAGGGTTTGGAGCGTTCAAAATGGTGACCCTAAATTGGGCATGACTAACACATCATCACCCCTTGTTGTTAATGACAATATCTTAACCGGTATTTCTGGCGGTGAGTTTGGTGTACGTGGTTTCTTAGCTGCCTATAACATGCGGACTGGAAAGCTTGCGTGGAAAGGTTATAGTATGGGTCCTGACTCAGATACGCTGATTAGCCCTAGCTCAACTACAACGTGGGAAAACGGTAAAGTTACTCCAGTGGGAGCTGATTCAAGCATAAAAACTTGGAAAGGTGACCAGTGGAAAATCGGTGGCGGTACAACTTGGGGCTGGACTAGTTACGACCCAAAATTAAACTTGATCTATTACGGATCAGGCAACCCATCTACCTGGAACCCAGTACAACGTCCTGGTGACAATAAGTGGTCTATGTCCTTGTGGGCACGTGATGCTGACACCGGTGCGGTTAAATGGGTATACCAAATGACTCCACATGATGAATGGGACTTTGACGGTATTAACGAAACTGTTTTGGTTGACCAAGAAGTTAAAGGCAAAATGCACAAAACTATCGTGCATTTCGACCGTAATGGTTTTGGTTATACCCTTGACCGCGAAACTGGTGAATTACTCGTTGCTGAGAAATTCGACAAATCAGTAAACTGGGCATCTCACGTTGACATGAACACTGGCCGTCCGCAAGTTGTTTCTAAATATTCAACCGAGCAAAACGGTGAAGACGTTAATTCTAAAGGTATTTGCCCAGCGGCATTAGGTAGCAAAAACCAACAACCGGTTTCATACTCACCACAAACTGGATTGTTCTATATCTCAGGTAACCATTTGTGCATGGACTACGAACCATTCGCGGTTGATTACAAAGCAGGCCAGCCTTATGTAGGTGCGACCTTATCCATGATGCCTGCTGGCGCAGACGTATTGACTGGTCAACCAGATGGCACCACTAATCTGGGTCAGTTCACAGCCTATGACGCCAAAACCGGTAAAATTGCTTGGTCCAATAAAGAGCAGTTCTCTGTATGGTCCGGTTCGGTTGCAACCGCCGGCGGTGTAGTATTCTACGGAACTTTAGAAGGCTATTTGAAAGCTGTAGATGCCAAAACAGGTAAAGAATTGTATAAATTCAAAACACCATCAGGCATTATTGGCAACGTTAACACCTGGAAATATAACGGCAAACAATATATCGGCGTTCTGTCAGGAATTGGTGGCTGGGCAGGTATCGGTATTGCTGCAGGTCTAGATAGCGGCAAAGAAGACTCAAACTCTGAAGGTTTAGGTGCTGTTGGTGCTTATAGAAGCTTGAGTTCTTACACAAAATTAGGTGGTACATTCACTGTATTTGCTTTACCTAATTAAAATTAATCTTTCCTGATTAATTGTTAGCTAAACCCTGGTCATCACTGGTCAGGGTTTTTTTACGCCTTTTAACCTGAAACGGTTACAATCTCTAGTTTTGATTCACTAATTTTACCGAAGCAATACTTTACCGAAGCCTGTAATTTTGAGATCATAGGACTTGAATATAGTTGCTGGAAAATCAGATTTGTTAGTGCTTAATTAAAACACTAGTCCCTGCGACTAAAACAACAACTAAATACGCTTTTTTCATCACACGAGAAACTACCTATGACAACATTTCCAATCGACCTTGGTAAATATCAACGCATTAGCCTTGACCCCAGCAACTCAACATTAACCGCAGAACAAAAAGCAGCACTAAATGCTAATATTCAGTTGTGTCGTGATGCGATCGTATTTTTTACTGCGACTGGTGCCGCTAGAGGTGTAGGTGGGCACACAGGTGGACCCTATGACACCGTGCCAGAAGTTATGATAATGGATGCACTATTCCGTGGCTCTGAAAAATTCATACCTACCTTCTTTGATGAAGCCGGACACCGTGTCGCAACACAATACCTGATGTCGGTTTTAAACGGCGACATGCCTGCTGAGAAATTAACTGAATACCGCGCCGCACATTCACACCTACCAGGCCATCCTGAATTAGGCTTCACTCCAGGGGTCAAATTCAGCTCAGGCCGTTTAGGTCACATGTGGCCATATGTTAACGGTGTCGCAATCGCTAACCCAAACAAGGTATTGTTCTGCTTAGGGTCAGACGGCTCACAACAAGAAGGTGACGATGCTGAAGCAGCCCGTCTAGCTGTTGCCCAAGGCTTGAACGTGAAATTGATTATCGACGATAACGATGTCACTATCGCAGGTCATCCATCTAAATACTTAACCGGTTGCTCAACGGCAAAAACCTTGGCAGGCCATGGTTTGACAGTATTAGAAGGCGACGGCGAAGATCTCGACAGCTTGTATGCAAATATCTGCAAAGCCATCAATACTGACGGTCCGGTTGCCATTATAAACCACCGCAAAATGTGCCCTGGCATTGTCGGTTTGGAAGGCTCTACCCATGGTCACGATGTCGTCTCCGTAAAAGTTGCCTTGGAATACTTGGAAACACGCGGACATACTACCGCTGTTGAGTTCTTGAAAGGCGTTGTCGCACCTAAAAACACCGATACTTTCTTAGGTTCAAGTGATAAGTGGGACGCTAACCGTAATGTCTTTGGCGATGCTGTAGTTGCGGTCATGAACGGCATGAGCGAAGCAGACCGTAAAGCAAAAGTCCGCGTCATTGACTCCGACTTAGAAGGTTCTTGCGGTTTGCACAAAATCCATGCTGCATTCCCAGACTCTTTTATTTCGTCTGGCATCATGGAACGCGGTAACTTCTCTGCTGCGGCCGGTTTTGGTATGGAAGCAGGCAAACAAGGTATTTTCGGCACGTTCAGCGCATTCTTGGAAATGCTGATGTCTGAAATCACGATGGCAAGACTGAACAACTCCAATGTGTTAAGCCATTTCTCACATTCAGGCATTGACGATATGGCGGATAATACGTGCCATTTTGGCCTGAACAACATGTTCGCCGACAACGGTTTGTCTGATGGCTATGCGACTGGCTTATACTTCCCAGCCGATCCTAACCAAATGAAAGCTGTTGTGGAAAAGATCTTCTTTGATCCAGGCTTACGCTTTGTGTTTTCAACCCGCTCTAAAACGCCATTAATCTTGGATGACAAAGGCAACGAATTCTTCGCTGGCAATTATAAATTCGTCCCAGGAAAAGACGAAATTATCCGTGAAGGCACGCAAGGCTACGTGATTGCTTTCGGTGAAACATTATACCGTGCGTTAGATGCAGTAGAACGTTTGAAACAAGAAGGAATTGATGTCGGCTTGATTAACAAACCTACTTTAAGCACCATAGATGAAGATATGTTAACTAAAGTGGGTAAATCACCAATGGTACTTGTTGTTGAGTCCTTTAACAAGAAAACAGGATTGGGTAGCCGTTATGGCTCTTGGCTCCTTGAACGTGGCTATACACCAAAATTTGCCCACTTAGGCACATACAAAGAAGGTTGCGGCGGGCTATGGGAGCAATTCCCGCATCAAGGCATCGACCCTGTTGGGATAATGGCAAAAGTAAAAGAATTGGTTAAAAAATAAATTTTTAGCCTAAAAATCGAGGTGGGAGCAGCATGCTTAATTGATTGCTCCCACTGCAATTTATCAGAAAAATATCATTATTTTAAATCAAACAGTGGCTCTGGCTTTCCAGTGAAATACCCTTGAGCAAAATCAACGCCAAGTTCTTCTAATTTTTTTAACTGCTGACTGTTT
Source organism: Methyloglobulus sp. (assembly GCA_965247625.1). Lineage (GTDB taxonomy): Bacteria > Pseudomonadota > Gammaproteobacteria > Methylococcales > Methylomonadaceae > Methyloglobulus. The sequence goes on from CBDFHL010000004.1 coordinate 155,584, forward strand.
TCTACACATTCAGCAATTGTTTTACGTCCAAACAATTTAGCTGCGGAATTAATAAAAGTAACTACTAACTCAGAATAAGTGTCAAGCAAAAAATTGTTGATAAAGGAACCATCGATTTTCATATAATCAACATTAAACTTAGATAAGTTTGCTAAATTACTTGAACCAATACCGATGTCGTCAATAGATAACTGGCATCCTAAGCGATCTTTCAATGAATTCATAAATTCGATAGCTTGTTTGTAGTCCCTATCCACAACCGTTTCAGTAATTTCAAAGCACACTTGCTCGGTGTTAACATTAAATTTTTTAAACTCGTTTTCCAGAATATCAATAAATGGTGTGTAGCGTATAGTGCTGCCAGAAATATTGAGGGAATATAGATGATTGGTGTTTTTATGCTGGGCGAAATACCGACAAAACTGATGTACGACATAAAAATCTATTTCGCGGGTTACATGGAATAACTCAGCCGTTTTTAAAAATCGGCTTTTTGAATCGATATCTCCTTGTTCATTTTTATAGCGTAAAAGGATCTCGTATTTTTCCACCGACGGTTGAACTTTACCTATAGGCACTATAGGCTGGGCAAACAACACAAATGCTTCATTTTTCAAGCCCTCGGTAATCTCAGGCAATAGTTTCAAAGAATCGTAATAATCATGAAGAATAGGATCATCGTGCTCAATAAATTTAACAATACTGTTGCCTGTACGTCGTGCTTGAAACAAGCCTTCATCAACTGCGGCTAGTATCCTTTCCGGTGTTTTATATTCAGGCGATAATGGAGTGACCCCAATAATTAGCTTTGGGTAATAACTGACTCCGTCGATTTCTACCGATTGTCCATCCAATAATTGCGCCAAATCTTCAGCAATCTCAAGAGTTTTTTCAACAGGTAATTTTAAAATAACAGCAAATCGGTTCCAGCCCAATTTACCCATGCACGCACTAGGCAATGCCTTGATTCTATTATAAATAACAAATTGGATTGCATTTATTAGCTTTTCTTCAGCCGCAATACCCTGAACCAAACTCGCTACTTTTAGAGCCTGATTAATTTCGGTATAAATTAAGGTATGATGCGAATCGTGGGTTGAAGAAATCTGGCCGATTGCCTCAATAAATGAATATCTGCTCAACAAATTCATAAAATAAACAACTAATTAGACCAAAAAATATTTATGTTTTATTTCCTTATTACTTTGTATTGCATCCATTTCGCAACACAAACAACCATTATCAAACCGGAAATATTACAACAATAAAAAACGGCTAAATTAATAGGGTAGTTGATTATGCTATTTACGAGTTAATTTCATTAAGTTTCTTTATTGCCTGGGATGCCAATGGATTTAAACCACCTCCATTTTCTTTATAATACGTTATGATTTCTTTTCTCATACGAGGTTCCCAAGATCTGAGAATATGTTTAGTAACACCCTCGGCAGCAATGTCTTTATCACTTTCGGCATTAAAAAAATCGGCTATATCATTAACCATACTGATCAATTTTTCGATATTCATTTAGCTTTATTGTATTGATTTAGGATAAGTAGTGTGATCGAGCCGCTCTGCATGGCTATAAACAACGTAACGGTTAACTCTGGCAAAGCCAATTAAACTAAGTCCGCACTCTTTAGCGATTCGGATCGCTAACCCAGTAGGCGCAGACATAGCGGCTAATAAACCAACACCAACACTAGCTGTTTTTTGGACAATTTCATAGCTGGCACGACTAGTGATTACAATAAAACCTGTCGCCGGGTTTTTGCCCAATCGTAATAACAAACCAATCAGCTTATCGAGCGCATTATGCCTCCCAACATCTTCCCTAACATGTTGGATACCTTGACCAGGTAACGCCCATCCAGCCGCATGGACAGCCCCAGTTTTTAGGTTAAGATCTTGCTGTTGACCAATGTTGGTTATAGATGCTATTAATTCAGCTACTGGCACATTTAGCGGACTTGTAACATAATTTGGACTTTTAACTGCTTGCTCTAAAGTACTAGCTCCACACAATCCGCAACCGGTCCGACCGGTTAAATTTCGACTTTTCCCCGATATATTGTGAAACCGTGCTTCTGGAATTTTTATTCTAACTTCAATGCCATTGGCGCGATGATAAACATGCGTAGCAAGCAATTCGTTTGGTGTTTCAATAATACCTTCGGTAATACTAAAACCTAGAGCAAAGTCTTCTAAATTAGTCGGCGAGGCTAACATTACAACATGGGGAGTCCCGTTGTAAACTAAAGACACCGGCACTTCTTCAGCAACTAAATCATGCTGTATTGTTTTTTCGTTACCCTGCCAACACTCGACGCTAATTTCTTGATAGCTTGGCCAACCCAAATCAGGTAATGATAAAGGTAAAACCACGTTTGGGTTGGCCATAAATTACCCTTTCGCCAACAACTCAAGCTGGTGTTCTGAAAAATCATGATAATTTTTTTGCCACTCAGAAGGCTGATTTACCTTAGCTACCTGTACGGCAGTCACTTTATATTCAGGGCAATTAGTCGCCCAATCCGAGTTATCCGTAGTGATTACATTCGCACCGGATTCAGGAAAATGGAATGTAGTATAAACCACCCCCGGCTGCACCCTTTCGCTTATCAGTACCCGCAAAACGGTTTCTCCCACCCTACTTTTAATACCCACCCAATCATGGGTTTTAATACCTCGCTCTTCGGCATCATATGGGTGAATCTCTAAAACATCTTCTGAATGCCAAGCGTTATTTTCTGTCCTTCGGGTTTGCGCACCAACATTATATTGCGATAAGATCCGACCAGTTGTAAGTATAAGTGGGAATTTAGGCGTTACCCGCTCATGAGAAGCGACAAATTCCGTCAACATAAATAAGCCTTTACCATTATCCCGCATAAAACTGGTTTCATGCATTGTTGGCGTACCTTCAGGCACATCGTCATTGCATGGCCATTGAATACTACCTAGCTCGTCTATTTTGTCATAACTAACCCCGGCAAATGTCGGTGTTAATCTAGCAATCTCATCCATTATCTCGGATGGATGCTGGTAATTCATTGGATATCCCATTGCATTAGCAAGCAATTGGGTGATTTCCCAATCTTGATAGCCCCCTAAAGGCGCCATGACTTTACGCACTGGTGAAATGCGGCGTTCAGCATTCGTAAATGTTCCATTTTTTTCTAAAAACGATGATCCAGGCAAGAAAACGTGCGCAAATTTAGCCGTTTCATTTAAGAACAAGTCTTGGACAATTACGCACTCCATCGAACGCAGGGCGTGATGAACATGCTGGATATCAGGATCGGATTGGGCAATATCTTCGCCCTCAACATACAATCCCATAAAAGTACCATCTGCAGCGGCATCAAACATGTTGGGGATACGTAAGCCAGGTTCTGGTTGTAATTTCACCCCCCAATTGGTTTCGAACAGTTCACGAGTTGTCTTATCAGATACGTGCCGATAACCAGGATATTCATGTGGGAACGATCCCATATCACATGAACCTTGCACATTATTTTGGCCACGTAGCGGGTTAACACCGACGCCTTCTCGACCCAAATTACCCGTCGCCATTGCCAGATTGGCAATACCGATAACCATGGTTGATCCTTGACTGTGTTCAGTAACGCCCAAACCATAATAAATTGCACCATTTTTTGCGTTGGCGTAGAGCTTAGCAGCAGCCCTAACATCAGCCGCTACTACACCAGTGACAGCCTCAACTGCTTCCGGTGCATGGCGAGAATCAGAAATAAAAGTACGCCATTTGTTGAAGGATGCAACATCACAACGGGATCTAATAAAATCTTCATCAACAAGGTTTTCAGTTAAAACAACATGCGCTATAGCATTGATTAACGCCACATTGCTGCTTGGCTTAAGTTTTAAGTGATAATCAGCTTTAACGTGCGGGCTGCTTTTAACTAGATCGATTTCGCGAGGGTCAACCACAATCAATTTAGCACCTTGGCGCAAACGTTTTTTCATTTGCGAACCGAAAACAGGATGCCCATCGGTAGGATTAGCGCCAATAACCAAAATCACATCGGCTTTCATTACTGAATCAAAATTTTGGGTACCTGACGACTCACCAAAAGTTTGCTTCAAGCCATATCCGGTTGGGGAGTGGCAAACCCGGGCACACGTATCTACGTTATTGTTGCCAAATCCTGCCCTAATTAATTTTTGTACTAAATAGGTTTCTTCGTTGGTGCAACGCGAAGAAGTAATACCCCCTATAGAATCCTGACCATATTTACCCTGAATACGCTTTAATTCCGATGCCGCATAGCTTATTGCGTCTTCCCAACTTACTTCTTGCCAATGGTCTTTGATGCTTTTACGGATCATCGGTTTTGTAATACGGTCTTTATGGGTCGCATAACCAAATGCAAAACGTCCCTTTACGCATGAGTGGCCGTGATTAGCTTTACCATCTTTGTTGGGTACCATGCGTACAACTTTATCGCCCTTCATTTCTGCACGAAATGAACAGCCGACACCACAATACGCACAAGTTGTCACAATCGCATGTTCAGGTTGGCCTTGATCGATAACCGACTTTTCCATTAAAGTTGCGGTTGGGCAGGCTTGTATACACGCACCGCAAGATACACATTCAGAATCCATAAATGCTTGGTTTTGCCCTGGAGACACTTTGGAATCAAAGCCGCGACCATCAATAGTTAGGGCAAAAGTACCTTGAGTTTCCTCGCAAGCCCGGACACAACGCGAACAAACGATACACTTACTCGGATCAAAACTAAAATACGGGTTACTTTGGTCTTTTTCAGCTTTTAAATGGTTTTCACCAAGAGGGCTATAGCGTACTTCCCGCAAGCCGACTACACCTGCCATATCTTGCAATTCGCAATCGCCGTTCGCCGAACAGGTCAAACAATCCAATGGGTGGTCAGAAATATATAATTCCATAACGCCGCGACGGACATTTGCCAACCTTTCATTTTGAGTAACTACTTTCATGCCTTCAGCCACCGGCGTCGTGCATGAGGCCGGCATACCTCGACCTCCTTCGACTTGCACAACGCACAATCGACACGAACCAAATGGATCTATGCTGTCGGTCGCACATAGTTTGGGTATATCTATGCCGATGCTGGATGCTGCCCGCATTATTGATGTTCCGGCAGGTGCAACCACCTGAAACCCGTCGATTTCAAGATTGACTAACTGGCTGGACAAGCTGGCAGGTGTGCCAAAGTCTTTTTCTTTATTCATCGACATAGTATTTACCTCAGTAACATCAAGCAGCATCAGCTTGTTTACTCAAGCCGAAATCTTCTGGAAAATGATTTAAAGCACTCAACACAGGATAAGGCGTCATCCCGCCCAGCGCACATAACGATCCGTTGAGTAAGGTGTTACATAAATCTCTTAAAAGGGGGACATTTTTGTTAAGGTCATTACCTTTGATAATATCTTCGATGACTTCCATACCGCGTGTTGAACCAATACGACACGGCGTACACTTGCCACATGATTCAATCTTGCAAAACTCCATACTGTAACGCGCCATTTCTGCCATATCGACAGTATCATCAAAAGCGACAATACCACCATGACCAAGAACCGCCCAGATTGCGGCAAACGCCTCATAATCAACCACGGTATCGAACTGAGACTCAGGCAGATACGCTCCAAGTGGCCCACCAACTTGTACTGCTTTGATTGGTCGACCGCTTGCCGAGCCACCGCCGTAGTCGTAAAGCAATTCCCGTAATGTTACACCAAACGCCAATTCGACTAACCCAGGATTTTTAAGATTTCCTGCTAACTGGATAGGTAAAGTTCCGCGTGACCGACCTAACCCAAAATCTTTGTAGAAATCACCACCTTTATCCAAAATAATTGGTACAGAAGCAAGAGAAATAACGTTATTAATAATAGTAGGTTTACCGAATAATCCGGTAATTGCCGGTAATGGCGGCTTAAAGCGCACAAGACCACGCTTACCTTCTAAACTTTCCAGTAATGAAGTTTCCTCTCCACAAACATAAGCGCCAGCACCCAACCTGACTTCAAGATCAAATTTTTTGCCACTTCCTTGAATACTATCACCCAAATAGCCGGCTTCATAGGCTTTGGCAATAGCACTATTGAGTGCTTTTTGGGCATGCGGATATTCACAACGCAAATAGATATAACCTTGAGTGGCACCCACAGCGATTCCAGCTATAGCCATCCCTTCGATCAGAACGAACGGGTCTCCTTCCATAATCATGCGGTCAGAATAAGTGCCAGAATCACCTTCGTCTGCATTGCAGACAATATATTTTTGATCAGAATGGGTATTTAGTACGGTGTTCCATTTAATACCGGTGGGAAATGCAGCGCCACCACGACCCCTTAGACCTGAATCAGTGACTTGCTTTACGATTTCTACGCCACTCATTCCTATAGCATTTTTTAAGCCTTTGTAACCTGAATTAAGTAGGTAATCATCCAAGCTAATTGGATCGGTAATCCCAACGCGTGCAAAAGTAAGCCGCTGCTGTTTTTTGCAATAAGGTATTTCATTAACCAATCCTAACGACAAAGCATGATTAGCTCCGGTTAAGAAACCAGCTGCAAACAACCCGGCCACATCACTTGGCTTAACTGAGCCATAAGCTACCCGACCTTTTTCAGTTGCAACTTCAATCATAGGTTCCAACCAGAATAACCCTCTGGAACCATTGCGAACTAATTCGATTGCTTGATTTTGCTTTTGCGCTTCTATAACAATTAATTCAGCTATCTTGTCAGCACCTAACGCTATTGCGGCAGAGTCACATGGCACATATACTTTTACACTCATGCCGTACCCCTAATTTCTTCGATTGTTTTATCAAAAGAATCTGCCGAAACCCGCCCAAAAACCTCTTTACCGACTTGCATACTAGGCGAACAAGCACATAGCCCTAAGCAATACACCGGTTCTAAGGAAAAAGCACCATCTTTGGTGGTTTCGTGAAAATCAATACCCAACTTTTGCTTGGCATGATTCTCGAGTGCTTTACTACCCATCGCTTGACACGATTCGGCTCGGCATAAGTGAATAGTGTTTTTGCCTGGTGGGGTGTCACGAAAATAATGATAAAAACTGATTACACCATGCACTTCGGCGCGTGATAAATTTAAAGCCTTGGCAATAACCGGAACGACCTCTTCTGGAATATAACCTAGGTTATCCTGAATACCATGCAATATTGGTAATAAGGCACCCGGCTTATCTTTGAGATTGGCAATCACTTCTTGCACTTTAGGGTCTTCGATTATTGATCCTGTCATATAAGCTCTTCAAATTTAGATGAGGTACTTTGTTAAGCACAATTTGTGCATTTAGATAATCGCAGAAAGTTTAACACACCTAATACCCCCATGTAAAAACGGCTGAAAGCCTAATAAACCAGGATAAATTAAGGCTTCATGATCACTATATGGGACAATTAAAAATATGTAAAATTCCCAACTAATTTTATCGGAAATATGTGATTGCGCAACCCGTTCAGCTATCTTCCTTATCATCATCCAGGGCAATATCAGAGATTTCTTTTAAGCGGGATATAGCTTTGAAGTTAATGCTATCTTCAGGATAGCTACCTTCCCTATCAACTGTTCCCATGCTTTTGCCGGTTAATAACTCTAATGCCTGGTCAACACTTGATACGGCATAAATCGAGAAAATCCCTGCACTTACCGCATCAATAACCTCTTGCTTCAACATCAGATTACGTTGATTAACTGCCGGGATAACGACGGCATGATGCCCATCCAGCCCCCTTGCCTGACATAACCGGAAAAAACCTTCGATCTTCTCATTAACACTACCTATAGCTTGCACTTCGCCATATTGGTTTATTGACCCAGTTATGGCAAAGGATTGTTTAATGGGGATACGGGTAAGCGCAGAAATAAGGCAACACAATTCTGCTAAAGAAGCGCTATCCCCATCAATGTAGCCGTAAGATTGTTCGATCGCAATACTGGCCGATATAGCTAAAGGAATTTGCTGGGCATAACAATGCCCCAAATAACCGGTTAAAATCATCACACCTTTGGTGTGGATAGCTTGACCCAACTCGGCTTCCCGCTCGATGTCCACAATGCCACGCGAACCCGGATAAACTGTGGCAGTAATACGCGCCGGTGCGCCAAAACTGCTACCGCCAATCTCAAGCACAGTCAACCCGTTAATTTTACCAACTGCTTCGCCGTCACTATCAATAAGAATAGTGCCATCCAGTATTTCATCAAGCAGCGTTTGAGATAACTTGCCATTCCGATATTCCCTGGCCGTAAGTGCCTGTTCGATATGAAGCTTATCGATTATCTCATTTCCAAGTTGGTTACTAAATAATTGGGCTTCGCAAACAATATCTTGGACATCTTTGATATGGGCAGAGAACCGTTGTTGGTCTTCCGCTTGACGGCAACTATGCTCAATCAACCGTTCAATCGCAGCTACCGTTAAATTTTGCCCCATTGATTTTTTGGCATAATTTTGGATTAGCGCAGCAAATTCACCTATCGTTGCAGAGTTTAACGGTATGTCGGGATCAAAATCGACTAAAACCTTGAATGTTTCCTTGAACTCACTATCCAGCTCTTCTAACAAGTAATAAGTCTCTTCCGAACCCAACAGGATAACCTTGACTGATAATGGGATAGCTTGCGGTTTTAAACTGGCCGTATTAATTGCAGGATCGATATTTGGTGATTCGATTGTGATTTTAGCTGATTGTATAGCCCGTTTAATCCCATCCCATACATAGGGATAAGTAAGTAATTTTTCAGCATCAAGAATGAGATAGCCACCATTTGCTTTATGTAAAGAACCCGGGCTTATATATCGATAATTGGTAAGTAAGTTGCCGCGCTCGTTCACATATTCTAAAAGGCCGAACATGTTTTGGAATGTTGGGTGCGGCTCATGTACAACTGGCGCACCATCGTCTTGTTGGTGATCAACAAGCATATTTGGCAGGTAAAGTTCGATTAAAGCATTGCGGTTACTAGTGTTATTACTTAGCCCTATCTCGTGACTGGATGCTAGATATTCAGCAATAGTGATATTTAAGTTACCTTTTATTGCCAAAAGATGCCTGTAAGCGCCTTCTATAACCTTATATTTCTTTTCTAAAACTCCAAATAGTGGCAGGATGGCGGCTTGAATGGTGTCATTATCCAGTTGCTTAATATCTTCCGCCATGGTTCGCCGCCATTGCGGCAGATCAAGCAAAACTTCGCTCAAATATTCTTCTAGCTCTTCAACAAATTTTTGAAATGCTTGTTGTTCCACTTCAGGTAAATCGGCAAATTCACTGTCGTTAAGTGCTTTATTTTTCTTAACCGGTGAAAAGCTAATTGTATCCCCATCCCGAAATAAGGTAACCTCCTGAGTTCTGGCACGTTTTTCTACCAAATCTATCGCAGACTCGTAGGACTCCTTAAAACACCGCTCAATCGCCGCTTTCTTCTGCAAATAAGTGGGGCTTTCAAAAACTGCTGGAAAAATCACCAACAACGCATCAATCAATCCTTCAATATCGTTACAGAAAACTTGACCGTCACTTGATGGAAAACAAATAAATTCAGGCTCTCTAGGTTTTGCAAAGTTGTGCACATAAGCATATGACACTGGTGTTGGCGAATTTTTAGCCAATCCCTTTAAGTGATTGCTAATCATCGTTAAACGACCCCAACCAGACTCACCCATAACATAAATATTATAACCTGGATGCTTCATGCTAATACCGAAGTCTAACGCTGACTGCGCCCTAGGCTGGCCGAGAATATTATGTTCGGGTACTGCCAACTTGCTGAAATCAAATAATTCTAGATTAACTCTAGTCTTTAAAAAATCGGGATGAAGCTTAATTGCTGCTGACATGCAAGATAATGTATTACGTAAAAAGCATGAGATTTTAGCATCTCAGTCAATAATTATTCAGCCAGGAACCTAAAAACATATTATCTGAGCAATTACATCACCCCAATTTTGTTGTAATATCTCCTCTGTACCGTAAAACAACAGAAGCCAATTGTTTGATGCAATGGCGTTTCGGTTAGGTTATATTAATTAAAAGTTTCGATCTCGTTGTCAGCTATATTTTCCAGTCTGATTTTTTTCATTTTTAATGTAGATAACACTATGCGTAAATTAAATCTTATTATTCTGTTAGTAACTTGTTTCTCTTCGGTAGTATTTGTTGGCGGTTGCGCAGGCGGCAAAACTTACGAAAGCACCGGAGAATATTTTGATGATTCCGTCATCACCACCAAAGTAAAATCAACTATTGTAGGCGACCCCAAATTAAAAGCCTTACAGATCAGTGTTGAAACCTTCAAAGGTGTTGTGCAACTGAGTGGATTTGTAAATTCAAGTGCTGCAGCAGACCGCGCAGTGGAATTAGCAAGAAGAGTTAAAGGGGTAAAGCAAGTTAATAACAGCCTGATTGTTAAATAATATTTTCGGAAATACGGGTTGAAGTATGGCGTAAAAATTAGCCTTAGATAAAAGAAAACCTTAATATAGAATCTAATTTTTACTCAATGCAAATAGTTATTTGCAACTCGTTTACTTATCTTGTCATACGATCTTATCTGCCTGCTCTAACTGGCTTATTTCTTTGTTATCCAAAGAAAAATCGACGTCCATTAGGGCAGGAATTTCTTTGCTGGAAACGGGACGGCTAAACAAATAGCCTTGCATAATGTGGCAATCTAGCCCGTACATAACCAACGCTTGGTCTATGGTTTCGACACCTTCAGCGACTAGGGTTAAGTTTAATGCGTTGGCTAATCCAATAATTGTGCCTAGCAATAAAGGTGTATGCGGATTAGTTAACAAATCCTCAATAAACATTTTATCAATTTTTAAACCATCCAGCGAAAGCTGTTTCAGCGAGGCCAAACTAGAGAACCCGCTACCAAAATCGTCAATCGCAATTTTTACTCCCAATTTTCGCAATTGCTTGAACGTGTCTATGCTATAAACATTTTGCAACCCAGTCTCAGTAATTTCAAGTTGCAGATATTGAGCGGGGACTTGGGTTTGTTCCAATAAATACTTAATCGTATCGAGTAATCCAGGGTCTTGAAAATAAGCAGGAGAAATATTTACCCCAACTTGGATATAGGGTAACCCAGCGCGATGCCAGTCAGCTATCTGTTCACAAGCCGTTTTAAGCGCCCAATAACCTAACTGGGAAATTAACCCCATTTGTTCAGCCAACGCAATAAAATCATGTGGCGAAATAATACCTTTATCGGGGTGTTGCCATCGGGCAAGTGCTTCGAGCCCAACAATCCTACCTGTTTTCAAAGAGACTTGTGGCTGATAAACCAGCAAAAATTGATCTTTATTAGATGCTTCACGCAGCATACTCTCTTTTTCTAGGCGTTCTTGCGCTTGATTAAGCATGTGAGGCGCATAAAAAATATAGCGCTGCTTACCCATTTGCTTTGCCAGATACATTGCCGTATCGGCAGCTTTTAGCAACTCTGGTTCAGAAGCACCGTGTTTCGGAAATAATGCAATCCCGATGCTGGCTGAAGGGATAATCTGGTGGCTATCGATACTAAGTGGGTAGCTTATCCTTTGTAAACAACGCTTAGCGATTTCTGCAACACTCGCCTCGTCGGTAATATTATTAAGGATGATACAAAACTCATCCCCTCCCAACCGGACAATAAAGTCTATCTCACGTGCGATTAGCTTAAGTCGCTGAGCAATCTCCTGGAGAAATTGGTCACCAACATGATGGCCATAATTATCATTTATACTCTTGAAACCGTCCAAATCGATAAACATAAAAGCAAACTGGGATTTACGTTGCATGGCTGATTTAATAATGTCTTCCATCCGCTCTTGGTAATAGGAACGGTTAGCAAGTCCTGTAAGATGGTCAAAATAGGCCAATCGGTGAATCTGTTTTTCGGTTTGTTTTTTATGGGAGATATCTTGCACTATACCGGTAATGAATAGCGTGTTCTTACTGCTCAATGCTTCGATTTCTTGTTGCACTTCGATAATCTCAGACGCATTTACATTAATTCTATATTCAATGTGTTGGATCGCACTGCTATGCGCCGCTGCGTTAATTACGTCTTTGACGAATTCACGATCTTTCGGATGGACTAACCGAATGAAACCTGCTAGTGAATCATCAAAAACAGCCAAGTCAATATTACATAACTCGGCAAGTTGATCCGAAATAGTGAACTGATCCCTTTGGGTATCCCATGTCCAGTAACCAAGCCTAGCAATCCGTTGGGCAGCGCTTAATTGCAATTTACTATTCCTAAGTTCAGCGGTCGCCTGACCTGCGCGCAACCCAAAATTAACCCGTTGAACAAGAATAAGGTAGTTAAGCGGTTTCGTAATAAAATCAGTTGCACCAGCATCAAAAGCTTTGTTAATGGAGTCAACATCGTCCATACCCGTTGCCATTATTATAGGAATATCGGTAAATCCTGGTGTCTGTTTTAATAGCCGACACGTTTCAAAACCATCTAACTCTGGCATCATCGCATCAATAAGAATTAAATCTGGAAGTTCATTTTTAATATGTTTGATAGCTTCAATACCTGACGCCAGCTCATCAACCACGAAACCCGCTGCCCTTAATACAGAACCGGTAATTAAACGGAACCCTGGATCATCATCAATTAGTAATATCCTATTATTTACTGCTTGTTTTTGGGGTTGTTCAAACTTAGGTATCCGTAATGTAGATACCTCATTTTGCAAAGCAGCAATTACTGAAGGCAATTCTGCTACCATCGTATCTAAGATTGCCTTAGCCCCCGTGGTTATTCCTTTCCCACCCATGGACTCCAATTCTCCCGCAGATTTCGCTAAATTTTTCGCCCCTAGATTAGCGTAAGCAGACTTCATATTATGGGCAAGATTAGCCATTCTTGTCGGATCATTTTCAGTTACGGCATTTATCAATTGGTTGATTTCTTCTGGCGCAGATTCGACAAAAATACTTATCGCTTTTTCTAGCAAACTTTCGCCGCTAGTTGTTGTTAATGGCCTGAGATTATCAAGTGCTGCGTTATCCAAACAATAGCCCGAATAACTTAGCTCAGCTGGTTTGATTGCAACGCTAGGCTCATTAGTTACCGATTTCGCTTTAATTGGAAGCCATTTAGACAGAATTTGCTGAAGTTGCTTGCGGGTATAGGGCTTACTTAAATAATCATTCATACCAGAAGCATTACATTGCTCTATAACGCCTTTCTGGACATCAGCAGTTAAAGCGATAATAGGAATATGCGGTAGATTTTGCGTTAGTTCCCTTGCACGGATTTTACTGGCCGCTTCAAAACCATCCATTCCGGGCATATGGCAATCCATGATGATAAGATCAAACGCTGCCTTGCCAGACAGTCCAACCGCTTCTAAACCATTATTTGCAATAATGACTTCACACCCAATAATTCTAAGGATACCCTGCGCGACTTCTTGATTAATAATATTGTCTTCAGCTAATAATATATTTCCTTGTAACAGCTGCCTGTCTTCGTTAGCAATAACCTCATCACGAATGCTAATTTGCCCATCGACCACGCCGTAAATATCGAGTAATGCGGTTAATAGATTTTTTTGGGTTACAGGTTTAGTCAAAAAATGCTTAATCCCATATTGGTCATATTGGCTATAACCCAACACGTTGTTGGCGGATCCCATTATGACAGTCGCTACCGGAGGGATACGTGGCTCACCTCTTATAGATAAAGCAGTCGTTAGGCCGCTCATACCCTTCATATGATAATCCATCAATACACAGCTAAAAGGATTATTAAGCCTTGCAGCGGCAAGTAAGCTTTTTAAAGCCTGCTCTCCCGACTCTGCGCAGTGACAATCAATTCCCCATGCCATAAGCTGATCATTTAAAATACCACAACTTGTTGCATTATCATCTACCACCAAAATCCGCTGGTTTTGTAAACACCCTGTATCAACCCGCAGGTTTTGATCCGGCAAAAACTCTAAATCAAGTGTAAAAAAGAAACAAGCACCTTGACCTGCTGTGCTTTTAACCTTGAGATCGCCCCCCATCAAAGCAACGAGCTCCTTAGAAATAGCCAACCCCAATCCAGTTCCGCTGTAAGCGCGGGTTATGGAACTATCAACCTGAGTAAAACTTTCAAAAATTGAAGATTGTTGTGAAGCCGCTATACCTAGTCCTGTATCAATAACTTCGAATAATAAGCTTTTATGCTGTTTACTTATCTCAGCAGTATTTGACCAACTCACTTTTAGCTCGATTTGGCCATGTTCGGTAAACTTTAAAGCATTACCTAATAAATTAACTAACACCTGTCGAATATGCTCATCATCTCCCTGCACTTGCCCAACTAGATCGAGCGGCAGATTTAAAATAAACTCTAGCTGTTCATAATCAACTTGCGTCGATAACATCTCAGCAATCTCTTCAAGAAGGCGTCTTAACTCAAATCCTCTGGTGACTAATTGAAATTTTCCGGACTCTATCTTGGAAAAATCAAGAATATTGTTAATAATTCCTAACAATGACTTAGCAGAACGAAAAGCAGTTTCAGCAAGTTTCTTCTGGCTCACGTCCATATTGGAATTGAGCAGCAGCTCAATCATTCCTAATACGCCGTTCATAGGCGTACGTATCTCATGGCTCATAGTTGCCAAAAATTCGCTTTTCGCTTTACTCGCCGATTCAGCACGATGAGCCAAATCAAACGCTTCATCCGTCTTTTTTTGTAAATCGAGCGTACGCTGCTGTACTTCTTCTTCTAGATTGTCACGATGAGCGGAAACTTCTTTCTCGTAAAGGGCCAACTCTTGTGACATTTTATTAAATGCATAAGCAAGCTCGGCAATTTCATCAGTTTTTGAAGATACAGACAATTCTTTGCCAAAATCACCTTTAGCAATTTCGTGAGTGGCGCTAACCAGTTTTTTTATTGGCTGGGTAATCCGACGCGTTTGCCATAAGGTCAGGACAATACCGAAAATAATCGTAATCGGTGCGATAAGTAAGGTTTGTAACAAAAATTGTTTGGAATCAGTATAAATACTATTCTGGCTAATACCGAGTTGCACATACCCAATAACCTCAGGATTCTCAGCAAGCGCAGGATCGGCTGTAAAATCTTTATCCAACGCCGTACCAGACATGCCTGCTTTGATGTGAACAGGACTGATAATATTAATGAATTTTATATCTTGCGGATCAGAATATTCACTAGTTTGAACCTGCTCTAAATTTAAATTGTTCGCAGAAAATGTGGGTAACTTAGTGAGTGCATGTTGGTTTTTTAGCGTTAAAACTTTACCGTTTTTGTTATAAACAATGATATAGGCTATATCTTTGTTGTCATCTAAACTTTGCAGAGATTGCTCGATAGCCTCCTGATTTTCGGTGTAGATGCCATAAACGATATTTTTACTTAACATGACGGCAATTTCCTCGCCATGCTCAGTGAAGTTTTGATATGTGCTGACTTGATGTTGCCAAATGATATAACCGCCGGTCATCAAAGCCGTCAGCATCATCAAGAAAATAGTAAGCAGATTAAATTTTGACGCTATTGATTTCATCAGCCTACGTTGTTATTAATCAAATATTTTTTTTGCGTTCTTCATAAGTTCTGCCGGAATTTCCATGTTCATATGTTCAGCAATCTTAGCATTAATAGTGTACGTCGTTTTACGTGGATTTTCCGGAGGCACATTAGCTATGGCAGATCCAGCCAACAGCTTTTGCGCCATAACCGCACATTGATGCCCTAAGTCGTCATAATCCCATGATAACGCATAAAAAGCACCCGATTTAACCCAGTTATCTGACAGCCCTACCAAAGGGACTTTATTTCTAAATGACGCTAACAGCACCTCTTTAGCTGTGTTCACTGACATCACAGTATCATCCGGAATAGCAAGCAAAATATCTATATTGCTTGCTAGTTGCTCAAGTGCAAATGGAAGTTCTTTGGGTGAATCTACAGCTATGCTGCTTAACTTAAAACCATTTTGCTGGCTTATTTCTCGTGCAATCTGAATAGTCGCATCATTCTCTTTAGGATTGTAAAGGATAGCAACAGTTTTTTGCTGACTGAAAAATTTTTTCAACCATTGAAATTGGGTTTTCAATGGATAACTGAGGTTAATACCCGTGATATTTTTTGATTTTTTAAAAATATCATTTTTTAACACTAAAGTGGCAACAATAGGTATGGTTGAAGTCTGAAGACTTGCCCATTCCGCACTTTCAGCACCTAGCGCATAAATTAAATCAGGCTTCGTGAGTTTAATATCTTGTTGCCCTGCTTTGGCTTGCTCCAAACTTACTTCAGTAAACTTTATTTTGGTCGTCGCTGGAAACTGCGACTTAAAACCATTAATTGCTAATTGATAAGGTTCGTCATTAGAGTTGTTTACGATAACTATTTGGGAAATTTTTTCGGCATAGACAAGACTTGTCCCCAGCAAAAAAAAGGCTGTGACAAATACAACTAATCTAATGCAGTTCAAATAACTTACATTCATATTCCCAATACACTCATTGGTATCCCAAAAAATTCAGAATAAACCTCGCCACTCAGTTCTACAATTAGTACAAATACTGAGTACACAGCCAAGCCTAATTGATTAACCAATAACATAACTTTCTACTTTCTTGGATTGAAAATGGCTTCCTTAAACCCATGTTAAAGTTAAAAATTCAAGCTGGCTTTAACCCTAAACGTCAACCCATCTTGTTGTATGTAATTTTGCGCATGGTCTGCTGAGGCAGGATCAAAATAACGTTCATCAAATAGGTTGTATGCTCCTGCTGATAACTCTAACCCCTTAACCCAGTTTTGAGTATAGACAGTAAGATTGCTTATTACGTAATCCCCTGCCTTGCCAACTAATCCACCTATTAGTTTTGGAGGTACTTTTCTACTACTAATAAATTGAGTCTCTAAACCTACAAAAACCTTATCTTGCCAAAGCGGAGCTATAAAATTCAGTTTAATCATATGCTCAGGTGAATTACTTAAACGCTCACCCGTCTGTTCACTTATCGTATATTGCCAGGAGTAACTTAACCGCCCTTGAAACCCATCGCCCCAAGTATTCTCGATTTGAGCTTCCACACCAGTAGATTCAACATTGTTTTTGTTTTGGTATTGAATCTTATCTTTATTATTTGGAGCCGCGATAATATTCGCGCGGATATCCGTATGGAAAACATTAAGTTCTGCTCGGAGTTGCCGATCAAAGTAATGCTCAACAATAAACTCAAGAGTATTGAGTTTTTCTGGTTTCAAATCTATATTTGATGTTACCCGACCAACATTGTTATGCAATTCAGCCTGATTGGGTGCCCTGAAAGCTTCGCCATAAAGCAGCTTAAACGTCGTGCTTTGCCAAGGGGTGTAAATTAAGCCTAGCCGGGGGTTAACGGTACTACCAAAAATGCTGTAATAGTCATACCGCAAACCTGCATTGAGACTAAACTCATCGGAAATTGAATAGTCATCCTGTATAAAAAACGCAAACTGGTAGGTGTTATCATTAGAATAAAGTTCAGGCTTATTGGGATTAGCATCGAAATAATTAGTCAACAATTGGGTGAAATTACCTTGATATTGGCTACCAACAGTTAGACGATGGTTATCCCACATAAGCTTACTAGCCTCTATTTCTGCACGCCACCACTCACCATAAAACAGATTCTTATTAAGTGCGCTTAGACCGGAGTCATTATTTAAAGCGAACGGAAGGTTTCCTCTAAAGCGAGAGTTATTGTAAGAAAGCCGCGATTGGACGTTTAGCTGGTTTTCAAAGGTATGGTCGTATTTTAGCTCCAGAAAAGTAGATTGATCGTAACCATTTTCATTCGGATTATTAAACTGCGCACCAAAAGAAGCGGTAGGGACATCTTTTTTCCTATTGACGTACAATCCTTGAAAAGAGAAGTCTCCCAACGTCATTTTTGCCATCAATTTTTTGGCTTGCTCCCCATCATTTCCAATGCTCAGGCCATTATTAGTTGCCCTTGGGTCATGCTCTCGATTACGTTGATCAAACTCTTGATAATAAAGTTTATTGTAGCCTTCGCTATCGTAAAAGGTACCCGTGATAAAGGCTTCTAAACCATTTTCAAACCGATTCCCATAGCTAACACTGGTTTGATACGTATCGTTACTTCCATATGCCGCAGTAACATTAGCGCCGTGTTGGTCACGTCCGCGCTTTGTAATCACATTGATAACACCGAATACGGCGCTAGTGCCATACAAAGACGAACTGGGGCCACGCACCACTTCAACCCGCTCAATAATATCTATATCAACTGGAAAAAGCTGAGAGGTATCGAAGGCATCAAACAAATTGTCGTTATAGCGATGCCCGTCTATCAGTAGTAACAAGCGACTATTATAATCGGACGGCAAACCGAAACCTCGCGCACCCGCATAACCGTAAGCACGATCCCCTGTATTATAAAATCCCCTAAGACTAGAAAGAATTTGCCCAAAAGTACGGTAACCATACTTTTTGATTTCATCAGACGTTACGATACTGATTGATGCCGGTGCCTTAGTTACTTTTTGTTCATATTTGGAGGCGCTATACACTGAAGGAATATCATCAAACAAAGGTGAGTTGCCTTCAACTGCCAATCCAATATTTCCAGAAAAAGCTAATGCGGGTAACAATACCATAACAATACTGCAGGTTAGTTTTGTTTGTATTTTGTACTTCATAGGAGACGGCACTATCAGTCAATGGCAAGTCAAATATAGATTATTTCTCTTACTTAATGGAGTTTTTTTATATGCCGATGCTTTGAATATGCTTCTAATTTTAAAAAAATAGCTAAACTCGTAGTAACTTTTACTTTAACCAAATACTTTTTGTTGGATTCACTTGACTCATCAATCCCCTGAATACGCCCACATAATTAACCCCTCTCTGTACGATCCTGAGATAGGAATAATACAACTTAAAGTTGAATCGGAAACTTATGATGGCCGAATCGTAAGAGTACAAAATAAAGACCGAATTCATTTTGGCAATTGTAGCTATATGGGACTTGACACCTGTGAAACAGTTAAGCAGGGGTCGATTGATACAATTAATCGTTATGGGAATTATTTTTCAAGCTCACGACAATATTTAGGTTTAGGTCTAAATGAAGAACTAGAAACACTGTTGGATCAAATCACTGGTTCCCATACTTTGGTGACACCGACCACATCACTAGCTTCCTTGTCAGCCATACCCGTCATTGTATCGCCGAATGACCTGATCGTTATCGACCATCAAGCTCATACAAGTGTACTAACTGCTGCAAAAATCGCTCAAACCCAAGGCAGCACAATAAGGATGTCTAGACATAACAATATCCTAGCATTGGAAGATATCATTTTAAAAAATCAGCATAAATACGAAAAAATCTGGTATTTAGCGGATGGTATTTATTCAATGTTGGGGGATGTATGCCCTATAAAAGACATGTATGAACTTATGAACCAGCATCCAAATTTCCACTGTTTTGTTGATGATGCACATGGTATCAGTTGGATAGGCCAACATGGAAAGGGTATGGTTTTGCATACACGGCCGTTACATAGGCAAATGGTGTTGGTAATGTCTTTAGCTAAGGGATTTGGCTGTTGCGGCGGTGTCCTTGTATTTCCAACGCCAGAAGCTCGGCAATTGGTCAAATGCTTGGGATCATCATTGGTATATGGTGGCCCAATGCCTACTGCAGTATTAGGCGCATGTATTGCCTCTGCCAAACTCCATTTAACTGATGAAATCACGCTAAGGCAAAAAGCCTTACATGCACGAATTAAGTTCTTTAGAGAACAAGCTCGTGCTTATGGCTTACCATTGGTAAAAGATAGCATTTCGCCTATTTTTTATTTTGGCGTGGGCACAGAGCAAAATGCTTATGAAATTGTAAAAAAGATGCTTGATGCTGGTTTTTTTACATGCTTATGTGTGTATCCGATTGTCCCTAAAAAAAATGTTGGTGTGCGTATGAGCGTTACAACTCACCTTAGCTTAAAAGATATAGACGATGCGCTCTCAATGTTTGCAACAATTGTGAACGACTTAGAAAAGAAAGGTAAACTGGATAAAGAAAAAATTTACCGAGATTTCTCTACTACTAAAGCACTGCAATATGAAGATTTGGTGTTGAGAAGCTGTGATGACTCCAAAAAAGATGCCCAAAACACACGGATAACCTTTTAATCAACTAAATGATGGACATGTCGACCCAAGAACGGATTTTACTTATTAAAAACTGCCTTAGCTTCCGAAAGTTCCAGCCATAAGCAAAAAAGAGTTATGTCAAAAGCTAAGCAGCCTTAATATACATAGCGCCATTTTTAACAGGTTATTACACTAACATTTACAAAGAGATTGCCAAATTAAACGCCTGTTTTTTGCCCTTTGGCCTGATGATGTTACCCGGCAACGGTGTGTAAGTATTCTCAATACGATCAACGATCAAGCTGCTAAGCCAGTTCAAGCGACTAATTTGCATGTGACCTTACTCTTTTTAGGCAACATCTCCGTACAACAACAAATCAGTTTGCAAGCGGCGGCATTGGCTATAACCATTCCAGAAATTACTATTAATTTCAACCGGCTAAGTTTTTGGAAAAATCCAGGGATTTTATGTTTAACCATTGCGGAACCTAATGCGGAACTACAATTTTTGGCTGACAGGCTTGCCGACGTAGCCAAGCAACTGATGATTAAAATAGATAACAGGCCATTTAAACCTCACATTACCTTAGTTAGACATGCCCACGAGTTAGCCCAGGTAGAATTTGAACCAATTCTCTGGCGCTCCCATTCGTTTTGTTTGGCACAGTCATCAACTGGGAACCTTGCTTATGAGATAATCCAACAATGGCCATCAACTTGGTGATTCATGCAAGCCATAAGCACACCTATTACCCAAATATTAAGGATATGTGATGCCTTTTCTTAAATTAACTACAAATGTTGTATCAACCGAGCATCCGGCAGATTTATTGCCTCGCCTATCAAAACTTATGGCAAAAGAAACCGGTAAGCCTGAGAGCTATGTACTGGTGACCACTGAGTACAACGATGCAATGTTGTTTTCCGGCACTAATGATCCATTAGCTTACCTGGAGTGCAAAAGCATTAGCCTGACAGCCACCCAGGCAAAATCCTTATCCGCTGCTATTAGCCAAGTTTTATCGGAGACACTAAAAATCAACAGCAACCGAGTTTATATTGAATTCAGTAATTGCCCTGGTAATTTTTGGGGATGGAACGGTTCAACTTTTTAACTTAAGGCAGAATCGCATATGGCCATAAAACTGCTCAACCGAATTATTCGCCATCGTGCGCGGTTAACTTTGGCCATTGGGGTTGGGGTAGGTATTGCTTTTGCTTTACCTTCTATTTGGCCTTTGACAACTCGCGCGCTGGTCGCCTGGAATGTCGGCGTATGGCTGTATCTACTGTTAATAATTTGGCTGATGGTCAACGCCCATCATTCCGAAGTACGTAGGATTGCACAGCAAGAACACCCTAGCCGCCTTGCCGAGTTAACAATTATGTCTTTGGCGGCTTTTGCCAGTCTTGCCGTTATCATACTGGAGTTGACTACGCTCCATGATTTAACTCCCCACCAGCGCCTAATTCACTACGCGTTTACAGGAGTTACTGTATTCGGTTCCTGGTGTGTAATTGGAGTATTATTTACGCTACATTATGCCCACCTTTTCTACATAGCTCCTGAAGGGCAACCTGCATTAGTGTTTTCTGATAAGGAACCCAACCCCGATTACTGGGATTTTCTTTACCTTTCGCTAACTATCGCTGTCGCCGCACAAACATCGGATATATTGATTATGACGCGAAGTGCCCGGAAAACTGTAATGGCACAGTCTATATTGAGTTTTGTGTTCAACGTTTCAATTGTAGGCTTATCAATTAATATAATTGCTGGTTTGCTTAATGCTTAAAATGGATTTTTAGCAACGTTTTAATCCATAGAATTAGGAACTGCTACAATTAATTCTATAAAATTTAAATAAACACTACTGTTAACTTGTTAGTGATGTGGGTATTAATTTTGTAAGCATTGAACTACACTCGTTGCAATTTTCTTCCACAAAACAGATTACAATAGATTACTTATCGAAAATGGTACATGGTCATGATAAAGAATAAAAACATCTTAATTTTAACGCTTGCCTTAATTGCGGCGAATAGCAGTATCGCATCTGCCGATCATGGTTCTTTAGGATTCGGTATCGGCACAGCATCCCCAATTATTACCCAAACCGGGGTAACCTTGCCCACGGGAATGTGGGCGGGCGGTATTATTACCCAATTCACCAGTTTCAATAGTGCTTCAGACCAAACATTGCTAAACCTGAAAAATAATGCAGTCGACGAGGCACATGGCGATGTACATAGTTTAAATACTTTGTTGATTCCGTCGGTGTTTGCTGCCTACGGCGTTACAGATGATTTAACGTTCGGCATGAGAATTCCCTATGTGCTACGCTCTGGGGTAAGGTCACCCGCTGAAGATGGTGAAGAGGTTAATAAACTGGGCGATCCCACTGGTTTCGGTGATGTTTCTTTTTTCGGGCAATATCGTTTTTACCATAGTACAGACAATTTGAACCACGCTTCTGTAGTTGTTGGGCTTAAAGCCCCTACTGGGCGAACAGGCGTAGAAACTAATGTGCCAACTGACCATCATACAGAAGGACACCACACTGGAGGAACGTTCGAAGCGCACCATCAACCCGGTAGCGGTTCGTGGAACCCTTCATTTGGATTATCTTTTACCCGCGCCATGGGGAGCTTCTCCTTCGACACCAGCGTTCTTTACACAGTAGCCACTACGGGAGCACAGAAGACCGATCTTGGCGATTTATTCGGGTATAACTTTGCCCTGTCTTATGCCTTTGGTGCGCCGGCGCGTAATAACTTTTTTTCATCAAGCAATAATGCGCCTTGGACAGCAGTATTAGAGCTTAATGGCGAATGGCAGGATTATCAAAAAACTGACGGGGAAATTGACCCAAATTCTGGAGGACATTTATTATTTATTTCGCCAGGCATACGCTACTCCGGTGGTAAAAATTGGAATACCGCATTATCTATCGGCGCACCAATCTTAACTGATAGCAATGGCTTTCAAACCGACCCTGATTATCGGATAACTTATCGGATAGTAGCTACTTTCTAAGCGCATTCCGTTAACCCCTTTTTGGGTATTTTATGAAAATCGTAAAACCTAAGCCATTCGGCCTAGAAATCTTATATTGTTTGCCATTTAGCTTTATCAGATTATGCTTTACGGCCTTATTTGTCTTTGTTACGGCGTGCAGCCACCAACCCCATAACGGCTTGTCCCAAAGCCCAACGGGTTATAGCCAATACCCTGATGGCGGCAGCTTATATGTATCGGCAACATTCGGAAGAAATGGTCGATTATGGCGGGTCGTACCGCAACAACAAAAGGTTTATGTTGATTATTCCGACGATCTGGGAAAATCATTCAGTACCCCTGTGCTTATTAATCTTGAGACCCAAAAGATTAAGATAAGCGGTGAAAACAGGCCTGAGATTGCAGTCGATAACTCTGGTGATATTTACCTAATCTATTCTGCGGAAGACGTCCAACCGGTAACAGTGTTTTATAGTGTATCTAAGGATAATGGCAGAAGTTTCTCCCAACCTAAACCATTAAGCGAGAAAGCGGCCGAGGCCAATACTTTTCAAGGGCGCTTAGGAGTAGACCGGAACGGGAAGCTTTACGCCTTCTGGCATGACGAACGCACTCGCACCGACTGGCAACAACTAGGCAATGCCATTTTTTACAATAGCCTTAATGGTAAAACTGGGTTAAGCCCCGTATCAGAAAAACTTTCCGATACTTTATGCGATTGTTGCAGGATTGCGGTTGCGTTCGACAATCAAAACCAACTCATTTTATTAACCCGATTTATATACTCAGGCGGTGTGAGAGACCATGGACTGGTGAAACTGCCAGTAGGAACCAATTCCCCACAAACTTTACGCGCCACTTATGATGATTGGATCATAGAAGCTTGTCCGGAACATGGCCCGGCAATATCTATTGGAAATAGTGATAAGTACCATATTGCCTGGTTTACGCAAGGCAACGCACGTAAAGGTTTGTTTTATGCCAATTCCAGCGATGGTGGCCAACATTTTTCCCAGCCATTAGCTATTGGAATGCCAGGCAAATTACCGAGCCATCCTGATATCCTTGCTCTTAACAACCATGTTGTGCTTGCCTGGACTGAATTTGATGGTGAACACAGCCAGCTTTTCGTTCAATATTCACATGACAACGGCGAAACCTGGTCAGCCGCAAAACTGGTAGCACGCTTTGCTTCGCAAGCGGATTATCCCTTTCTGTTGAATAATGGTAAAAGCCTATTTGTTTCTTGGAACAGTAAAACTGAGGGGTATCGGCTTATCCCATTGGATTAGTTTTGAACAATTCGGGTCAAGTCAAAACCTAAATTACTTAAACTCCAATTTAGCTAATTCAACCATAAACTCCCGTACTTTAGCTTGAATGATGCGGGTATTTTCCGGACCCATACGCAACATTTGTCGTTGTAAAGGGCTCAACATTTCCAGATTATTATCAGCATATTTATAATGTACTGACGGCCTAACTAAACTAATTGGTTCTTCAATCACCGGGGCTGCGAGCAAATCTGCTGCGCCTTTTTTTATGATTGTCTCTAAGGTTACGTCTTGCGGATAACTGAATTCGACAAATATTTCCTGCATTAACGGCTTAAATTTTCGGTATACAGCCGCAGCAACCTTAGAGTTTATCGCTTGAATTGCTTGGGCTAGATTATCGTAACGGTTATAACTTTTAGGTGAAATGACTAAAGTGTTTTTGCCTTGTTCAACCACAAAAGGCTGAGCCAAACGCAAAAAGCTCATGTGATTATTCACCCTTATCCCATTAGCAAAATCATTTGCCACGATTATATATTTTCTTATTAACTGATCGCTATCCAGCCAGAACGCCAAACCAGGCGAAAGAGTAATCAGGGTTTTTCGGAAAATAGCGTCACTTTCCAATAAATCAGGCAGTTCGTTAGGTAAAGGGAAATCCTTCATATCTCGAATAGCTATATTGGGGTCGGCAACCAATAGCGCTGGTTTTTTATTTACAGATTTTTGCAGACCTAGTGAAGATTTATTGGCAATGGGGGCTTCATTTTTTGGGTTCTCGGTAATGTCGACTTGTAACTCGGCATTTTTAGCTTCTACAACATAATAAGTGCCTGCCGCGCCTATACCTAAGCAAGCAATAGCAGCAAGAATAAAAAATGCAGTCGTATTTGACTTCTTATTAGGGTTGCGATCGTAACGTGCCATGTTGTATCAAGACCTTCTTATCTTTGTGAGTTACAATTAAGTATATTATTTACCTTATTCAACCTACTTTGTACAACGAATACTTTCATTTTAGCGAACTACCCTTTTCCATCGCGCCAGATCCTCATTTTATGTTCATGAGCACCCGTCATCAAGAGGGATTAGCCCATCTTTTGTACGGTATCAACCATAGTGGCGGTTTTGTCGCTTTAACTGGCGAAGTCGGTACCGGTAAGACCACACTATGCCATTGTTTGTTGCAGCAATTGCCAAAAAATATCGACATTGCCTTAATCCTAAATCCCAAATTGAACGCCATTGAGCTTTTAGCGACAATATGCGATGAATTACGGGTAAGTTTCGACCATCAACAACAAACCTTGAAGCTTCTCGTTGATGCATTAAACCGCTATTTGCTTGCAGCCCACGCCGACGGTAAGCGCACGGTACTGGTTATCGACGAAGCCCAAAACCTTAGCTTGGAGGTCTTGGAGCAAATCCGCTTGCTAACCAATCTTGAAACCAGTAAAACCAAGTTACTGCAAATTATTCTTGTTGGCCAGCCAGAATTAAAAGCCTTATTAAACCGCCAAGAACTTCGGCAATTAGACCAACGGATCACCGCACGTTATCATTTATTACCACTGTCACTGCCGGAAACTCGCACATACATAAGACATCGGCTTAAAGTATGCAAAGGTAATCCCGATTTGTTTAGCGACCAAGCAATAAAAAGAATTTATCACTTTTCCAAAGGTATTCCCAGAGTTACCAATATTATTTGC
The DNA here is from genome assembly GCA_965247625.1 of Methyloglobulus sp. GTDB lineage: Bacteria > Pseudomonadota > Gammaproteobacteria > Methylococcales > Methylomonadaceae > Methyloglobulus. The sequence continues at coordinate 181,798 of CBDFHL010000004.1, forward strand.
CATTGTGCACTATTAGGTGCTTATTCTTCGGATACCGATACAATAACGCCTAAGATTATTAACCGCGCCGCTAAGGAAACGCTGGCATATACCGAGCCACAGCCCTCTACGTCCTATACCAAGTATTTAACAACCGGATTAATAATAACCAGCCTGGCTGCTTTTGGCTATTATCTAGTGAACATCCCTATTCCTAAACCCGAGACGCTTAAAGTTAAAACAATACTATCCGGTAAACTTCCGGTTCCAACGACTGCCAAACTGTCGTCTCTTGAAGCAATGGTAACGCCTGCTAACCCAAAACCTGTTGATGTGCCACAGCCATTTAGCGGATGGTTAGATAATCCAAAACTAACTTTTGAGTCGGCGTTAACAGATATCTATAAAATCTGGGGTAAAGATAGTCCGCCAGAGCAGCGACTGGATTGTAATGTCATAGAAAAAAACGGTTTAAACTGCTATTTTGACCGCAGTAAATGGCAAGACTTAATCGATTTCAATCGACCCGCCATTCTTGAGTTTACCGTAACCCCTAATGTTAAGCGATATGCGCTATTGACCGGAACTAGGAATGGCCAAGCTGTTTTTCAATTTGGGCAAAATAAGGATGTAGTGTTCCCACTGGCCGATGTGCTGAGTATTTGGGATGGCTATTTCATGCTAGTGTGGCACTCTCCCGTTCCAGGTATGAAAATAATCCTGCCCGGCCAGTCATCAGAGCATGTGTTATGGTTACGCCAACAACTAATGATTGCAGACAGCACAAATCAAGACGGAAAATGGACATTGTATTTTGATGATGCCCTTAAAAATCGGGTGATCACTTTCCAGCAAGCACATCGTCTGACTGCTGACGGCAAAGTGGGTGGACAAACAATTATCCATCTTGATAACCTAACTGGCGTTAAAGGTTCGCCACGATTAAGTCAGGTTAAATAACAACTATGTCATACATTCTAGACGCGCTTAGAAAATCCGAACAACAACGGCAAGCAACCCAGCCTGATACAGTTACCGAGCGAATACTAATTAATCTGCCCGTAACACAAAAACACAGCAGAAAATGGTGGCTAATACTTATATTTGGCAATTTAGTGGTGCTAACCGCTTTATTTTGGTATTTGGCACAAAAAAAACCACAACCTGCCCCCCAAGTTCCGGTTACCGTACCCGTTACACCGATAGTTCAAGCACCAGTGGCAACACCGCAAATCACAGAGACCCCAATAATTTCTCCCGTAACAGATGAACCGGCGCCATCACCGTCAATCGCGGACATGATGTCTAGCCAAGAAACGGTAAAAATCGAGCAACGCCCAAACAAACCCATTACAGAAAAAAAACTAGCCCCAGTAAAAAAATTGCCTATAAAAAATCAGCCCCGTCATATTCCCATTCGTGGAGAATACGCTTATGAAGAACCCATGCAGGAGTACGTCCCCACATACTCTCCTTCGCCCTCCACACCTCAGTTTTCAAGTGCTACCCCACCCAAAAAAGCTAAATTATCTATTAATGTATTCAACTATGCCCAGCAACCTGAAGAACGTTTTGTAATTATTAACATGATCAAATACAAAGTAGGTCAACAAATAGACGGCGAGACTACGCTCAAAGAAATCCATTCAGACCATATTGTCTTACAGCAGGGAAGTACGGCTTTTAAAATGAATCGACCTTAAGCCCGTTTCAGTGTCCTGAAAAACCTGCAATTCGCCCTATTTCTGGTTAATTTCTTGCCATTCACCAAAGTGATGTTGGTTTGGTTTACAAAAAATTCCGGTTGGACTATAGCAATCCAACCGGATACTTCTGCTACGGCAATCAAGACGGAATTGTTTTGCCCCAATCCCGTAGCCCCGGTTGTTATTTTCATGTGGCAACACAAGCCGGTAGTCGCCATCCAGCCTAATCGCATGCAAAACGTCAGTAAAAAGCATACGAACCCGCTGGCAGGGTGATTTTGGCATTTCAAAGCATCAAAACTATCCCTGCCTAGTAATGCTTAAAACTCTAGCTTCCATATTTTATGGCACGATTTTTCGCCTTGTTCCTTTCTTTCACCAGATTTAAAACCCGTAACTCCAAGTCACGTTCAGGGCATAATCCCGATCAAGCTGGTAACCGTTATAGTCGGTATAAACCAGTTGCAACCATTCAAATTTCACGCTGTTGCCAGCGAATGCGCTATTGGGAATATTCATAAGCTTGCTGTGCATAGTTTTGGCAAGGCAGAAACACGCCACAGAAACAAAAAGACAACATTTATTTTAAAGCAATTTTTATGCCATTTATTTTGAGTGTTTTAGATTAATTGTAAAAGGCTTTTTTTACAAAAAGAATAGGTTAACCAATTGATTTAAAGATAATTACTACCGCTTTATTGGCTTTAATTGCTTAACATGAAGATTGGCGGAAATAGCGGATTTTACGGATTAAAACTCGGAAACTTTAAAAAGTGTGTGATATGACGCAGTTTAATTAATTTTTACATGCCATGAAACCCAGGCATGTGCTGCTTTCAAAAAAAAGTGAGTCATATGCCACAGCAGGTGTGTCATATGACTCACTTTTTTGAGCCTATTTTTATACCCACTTTCAATTTATATGAAAAAAGACTAAAACGGCTGATTGAGGGACTGTGCTGTTGACGATAGCCCCTCCCTGAGATACCCCCGCCTAGAGTTTAAAGATATTACTGAATCACACCCAGAACAAAATGCGATTTTTAAGAACTCCTCTCACAAAAATGGAGGATTCTAATTGTTAAAGACAATCTACGACAAAAAATTCAAGCTAAACTAAGTATCTGTAAACCTCGAACTAAACACCAGGATACACCACCTGCAGCAGGAATTGTGAGCACCCACGCCCAGACAATTTTTTCGATAACAGCAAGTTTAAGCGCATGGGGATTTTTGGCAAAACCCACTCCCATAATTGCCGTCGAAATACTATGCGTAGTTGAAACAGGCATACCGAAATGCGCCGCAGTAAGCAGGATGGTTGCCGAACTGGTTTCCGCCGCAAATCCATTAATGGGATGCAATTTAACCATCTTATGCCCCAAGGTTTTAATGATTCGCCACCCACCCACAGAAGTACCCAGCGCCATTACTAAAGCACACGTAAAAATAATCCAGGTATCAATGTCCTTTTCGCCACCATTAGGCCTCAAAAATTCCGCCCAGGCTGGCAGATCATCAAGTGTTCCCGAACCATTCGCAGAAAAAATCGCCAGGGCGATAATACCCATGGTTTTTTGGGCATCATTGCTACCGTGGGCAAAACCCATGTAACCAGCGGACATTAACTGAGCTTTTCCGAAAAAAAAGTTAACCCATTTGGGTCGGGAAATACGTGCTATTGTGCCGCCCGCAGAGTTCATCCCACTGATAATAGCCATCAATAAACCCATGATAACCACGCCTAATGTAAAACCGGCAACGGGTGAACTAATCATTGGGATAACGACTTTCCAGAGCAAACCTTTATTGGCGGTCCAATCTGCGGCCGTTTTCGACCAGAGCAGTGCATTAAAATTATTGTCGCTTGCGGCAAGCGCGGCTCCACACAGACCTCCGATCAAGGCATGGCTGGACGATGATGGCAAACCAACAGCCCAAGTAATCAAATTCCAGACAATAGCGCCGGTTAACGCGCAGATTAGGACTTGAGAAGAAATAGCGACCACATCCGTATTCACTAAACCTGATGAAATAGTTTTGGCTACCGCAGTGCCATATAATGCGCCAACAAGATTAGTGGAGGCGGCAAGGATAACGGCTTGTGTTGGCGTTAAGACCTTAGTGGCAACCACAGTCGCAATGGAATTGGCGGTATCATGAAAACCGTTGATGAATTCAAAAATAAGCGCCGCCAGGATAACGAGCAAGAGCAAAGTCAGCACGTCAAACCCCTTACGAATTCTTTAATACGATATGATAAATCACGTTACCCGCGTCACGGCATCGGTCTATCGCCTTTTCGAGGATTTCAAACAAATCTTTTTTCACCAAATAGCGAATCGGATCGGTTTCGTTATTATAGGCATCCCGGTATAGCTCCAGTATTTGGCGATCTGCCTCACCTTCAATAATTTGTAATTGGTCATTCAACTCTTTAGTTTGCTCAAGATCCATCCCCTTACGCAACAAACCGACCATTTGTTCTAATACTTGGCAAGCGCTTTCCAACATAACTGCACGGGACGTAAAATCGACATCGCCAATACGCCCCAGCGCCAACGAATAACGCTCAGCAAACTTTTCGACCACTTTTGGAATTTTGTAAAGTGAACTGTTAAGTGCCTCAATATCCTCACGTTCAAGCACGGTCACAAAAGTATTGACCAATTCCTCACTAATTTGGCTGGAGAGATTTTTTTCGCGACGACGGGCTAATGCGAACTTTTCTAATGACCGCTGAGAACCCGGAGTGTTTAACAGCTCAATCAGCGCCCTTGCCGAAGCACTTGCTGACTCAGCACTGGCTTCCAATAAACCGTAAAATTTATCGCCTTTACCGAAAATAGTTTGTAACGAGAACATATTTTTACCTTTAACCTAGTGGATTTGCTGTAAAACGACAGGTATCCGGTCATATTGTTGACCGATACCTGCCTTAATTCAGCACATCTTAATTCTTATTATGTATTTAACTTTTTAACGATTTTAACACGGCTTGTAACATGGTATTAGCATCACCAAAGAGCATACGGGTATTATCTTTGACAAACAGGGGATTACCTACCCCAGCATAACCAGATGCCATGCTGCGTTTCATAACGATCGTGGTATCGCCCTTCCAGCACTCCAACACCGGCATACCGGCAATTGGGCTATTAGGGTCATCTAATGCAGACGGATTAACGATATCATTTGCACCAATCACGATAGACACGTCCACCTTATCCCAGTCTTCGTTGATTTCATCCATTTCATAGACGATGTCGTAAGGTACTTTGGCTTCTGCCAACAACACGTTCATGTGGCCAGGCATCCGTCCCGCAACAGGATGGATACCAAAACCGACTTTTTTACCTTTGTCGCGCAGGAACTTGGTGATTTCATTGACTGTGTGTTGGGCTTGCGCAACCGCCATACCGTAGCCAGGGATAATCATGATGTTTTTGGCATCCAAGAGTAAACGGGCGGTTTCTTCGGCGTCAATAGGATGGACTTCGCCTTCAATCACCGCCGTTTCACCGCCTGAAGCCGTGCCAAAACCACCAGCAATCACACTCAAAAAATGCCGGTTCATGGCTCGGCACATGATATAACTCAAGATCGCGCCGCTGCTACCGACCAGAGCGCCGGTGACAATCAGCAAGTCATTGTTTAACATAAATCCTGTAGCCGATGCTGCCCAACCGGAATAACTGTTAAGCATGGAAACAACAACGGGCATATCCGCGCCACCAATCGCCATAACCATATGGATACCGAATAACACTGCAATAACAGTCATGATAATTAATGGATATAGCCCACCGCCGTTTTCGGTCTGCTGCAAGAAAACGCCGCATAACACAATTGCCGCAATTAATAGGCATAAGTTAAGCCAGTGACGAGCGGGCAAGAGCATGGGTTTACCGCTGATTTTTTCGCTTAGCTTGCAAAACGCAATGACAGAACCGGAAAAAGTGACCGCACCAATTAATATACCTAAATATATTTCGACTTCATGGATGGTTTTTTCAACACCCATCAAGTTAGTGGCAGTATCCATGAAATTGGCATAGCCAACCAACACGGCCGCCATACCCACCAAACTGTGCATAATGGCGACTAGTTCCGGCATTTGCGTCATTTCAACTTTTTTGGCGGCGAATAACCCAATACTGCCGCCAATTACCAAGGCGGAAAAAAGAATTATATAAGAAGTGACGGCACCGCTGAGCACGGTGGCGAAAATCGCGATTGCCATGCCGAGCATACCGTAATAATTGCCGCGCCGTGCTGTTTCCTGTTTGCTTAAGCCGCTTAAACTGAGAATGAACAGAATGGTGGCGACGATGTAAGACATCGTGACTAAACTTTGAGACATTGTCGTTTCCTTATTATTTTCTGAACATTTCCAACATACGGCGGGTAACTAGAAAACCACCTGCAATGTTGATTGATGCGAGCAAAATACCCAAACCTGCCAATATCATCACTATGGATATTGGCGACGATATTTGCACCAATGCACCGATGACGATAATCCCACTAATCGCATTGGTCACGCTCATTAACGGCGTATGCAAGGAAGCAGAAACATTCCAGATCACTTGGTAGCCGACGAAACATGCCAGGACAAACACAGTGAAATGCGACATGAAAGCAAGAGGTGCCACCGAACCTACCCAAAATAACAGTGCACCTGCGATCAATAAGGGCAACAACTGTTTAATTATACCCGGCTTGGCAACTTCAACAGGTGCGCTGGCTGGTTTGGTTTCTGTTTTACCAGCCGGAGCCACGGACAAGGTCGGTGGCGGTGGTGGCCAAGTGATCTTGCCCTCTTTGATGACTGTCGTACCACGGATCACTTCATCGTCCATGTTGACATTGATGATGCCATTTTTTTCCGGGGTCAAATCAGTTAACAAATGCCGTATATTGGTGGCATAAAGCTGGCTCGATTGGTTAGCGAGGCGGCTAGGCAGGTTGGTGTAACCAATAATGCTCACACCATGTTTTACGACCACCTTATCTTTTTCGGTCAACTCACAGTTACCACCTTGTTCCGCCGCTAAATCGACAATGACGCTACCGGGCTTCATGGATTTGACCATGGCTTCGGTAATCAATTTTGGGGCTGGCTTGCCTGGAATAAGAGCCGTAGTGACGATAATATCGACCTCCAAGGCTTGTTGGGCAAACAGAGCCATTTCCGCTTCGATAAACTCTTTAGACATGGTTTTGGCGTAACCGCCGGTGCCACTGCCTTCTTCTTTAAAATCCAGCATCAAGAATTCGGCATCCATGCTCTCGATTTGCTCTTTGACCTCAGGCCGAGTATCGAATGAACGGACAATAGCCCCCATGCCTTTAGCTGTGCCGATTGCAGCCAACCCGGCGACCCCCGCCCCGATAACCAACACTTTAGCCGGAGGAATCTTACCTGCTGCAGTAATCTGTCCAGTGAAAAACCGGCCGAAATGCTGTGCTGCCTCAATAATAGCCCGGTATCCGGCAATATTTGCCATTGAACTCAGAGCATCAAGTTTTTGTGCACGGGAAATACGCGGCACACTGTCCATCGCCATAACAGTGACATTTTGCGCCGCCAATTCCTGTATCAAGGTTTCATTTTGTGCAGGCCAAATAAAGCTGATTAAATTACTACCTTTTGCTAATAGTTCAACTTCGTTACCTAGGGTAGGATGTTGCCCCGGTGCGCGAACTTTAATAACAATGTCGGATTTTTCCCATAAAGCCTTAGCATCCTCAACAATTTCGACACCAGCTTTTTTGTAGGCTTCATCGGAAATATCGGCATTAACGCCAGCACCGCTTTCGATGCTGACGGTAAAACCTAATTTTATCAGTTGTTCCGCGGCTTCTGGCGTGGTGGCCACGCGCTTTTCACCAAGGTGAATTTCTTTCGGTACGCCAATCTTCATAAGAATTCCTGTACGTTATAAGACATAAAAAGAACTTGCTTCTGTTTCTGGTCAAATCGCCGTGAGGATAGAAGATTAAGCAAAGGTTTTCAACAGAATTCGTCCTCCTCTCAAAATATAGTCACCCACCTTTTAGGAAACTGATTTTAAATCGTTAGAATAGCGCGATATTATGCTCACTTAATACAAAATAAATCATATAACTTTAGTTTATTACATGCTGCAAACCGACCCTATTTTCTTACCAAAAGATTTTATTGAAACTTTGGAAGGCTTGATTTTTGCCGTAGTCCAACATGGCATCGAAAAAAATAATGGCCAAGATAGAGTCCTTTGCTTTTTGCGTTACATAGCAGCAAGTGACCAACAAAATTGCCTATGGCAAAAAGTTGGCACCGATAACGCTAACAACTATCTAAAGCAAAATTACCCTCAATACCTGTATTACTCACCTGTTTTAGATACTAACTTACACGGTGTACCTGTAGGTAAGATTGTGCGGCATCATCAACCGAAGCATCTATTGCAGCAACTTTTGCAACAAGAAAGCTTTGATTGTGTTGAGCAGGATTGTTTCGACTTATGCCAACGCTTTCAACAATGTGGTTTAAATTTAAGCGAGTTTGGCATTACCGGCTCAATACTAATCAACGCCCAACAAGCGAGCTCAGATATTGATTTAGTGTGTTATGACCGAGAACAATTCCACCACGCCAGGACTGTCGTAGCCGATCTTATTAGAACCGCTAAACTTGCCCCGTTACGGGATAAGGATTGGCAAGAATCTTATGAACGACGTGCATGTAGTTTGAGTTTGGTTGAATACACTTGGCATGAACAACGTAAACTCAATAAGGCGATAATTAATGGCAGAAAATTTGATTTAAGTTATGTTAATGAATTGATAGAAGCTGTATCGGCTAAATACATTAAGCAGGGTGCAGTTACCATGCAATTTAAAGTCATCAATGCGGGCTTATCATTCGATTACCCAGCCGTTTTTAAAGTCGAACATGCGACGATTACTGAAGTTTTATGTTTCACGGCGACATATATGGGTCAAGCGACCGAAGGTGAAATAATCGAAGTTTCAGGCTTTTTAGAAGGAAGCGATAATGGTCACCAGCGTATTATTGTGGGTTCCAGCCGGGAAGCGCCAGGTGAATACATTAAGGTCATCTCATGCCATCATTAACCGATTTTGCTGCCTTCATTTTCGACATGGATGGCTTGGTACTTGACACCGAGCCAACTTATTATGCGGCTTGGCAAACAGCAGTTACCCGTATGGGATTTAATACTAAACATGGTTCATTCGCCAGTTTATCTGGTAAGCATTACCAGGATGTGGAAGCACAAATTATCACGTGGTACGGCAATGAATTCGATTTGACAACTTTTCGCCTACTGAGTAAACAATTATGGCGGGAATATATACAGGAACACGGTATTACAGTAAAAAAGGGTGTTATTGAGTTACTCGATTTCGCGGGTTCCAACAACATACCCTATTGTTTAGCTACCAACAGCTATCGAATTAATGCCGAAGAATGCCTTGAATTATCAGGAATAAAAATACGTTTCCCAATAATCATAACTAGCGATGATGTAGCGCATGCTAAGCCGGAGCCAGACATATTCATTAAAGCCGCAGAACGATTACAGGTCAATATCCGTCAATGCTTGGTATTTGAAGACTCTCCTGCTGGAATTACTGCCGCAGTTCGAGCAGGAGCCACTTCGGTATATATTCCGTCAGTTCTGCCTGCACATCGGCAAAACTTAAAACTAACCCATTTTAATGCGGATAACTTGTCACAAATCTTACAAGGCTTATCATCCTGTTGATGAACGGATATAATCGTCGCGTTAGGAATTAACCCGAATTCAACATTAATATGCCCGCCATTAAAATCACCGTTACCGCACCTGCCCGTTTGCATATGGGATTTATTGATCTTAGCGGATCATTAGGTCGGCATTTTGGCAGCATTGGTGTTGCACTCAACGAAATTTGCACCAGCTTAACCCTAAGCGGTGCTGATAAACTCGCTATTACTGGGCCATCGGCGCAACGTGCTGAACGCTATTTAACCCAGTTGTGTGAAATATTGCAGGTATCAGATCGACTAGCCATTAATATCACAACAGCAATACCCGAACATGTTGGCTTAGGATCTGGTACACAACTGGCTTTGGCCATTGGTAGCGCATTAAATAGCTATTACGGATTAGGTTTAACCGTACGTGAATTAGCCGCAACACTCGATCGGGGTTTGCGCTCAGGGATTGGTATCGGTGTCTTCGAACAAGGCGGTTTAGTCGTTGATGGCGGACGGGGAGATAAGACCATAACACCACCACTCTTGGTGAGTTTGCCAGTACCTAACGAATGGCGCTTTATTTTGGTATTTGACCGCCGTGGCCAAGGTTTACATGGCGAACAAGAATTGGCCGCTTTTGCGGCTTTACCGCCCTTCCCCCAACAAGCTGCCGAACAGTTATGTTATCGATTGATGATGCAGGGCTTACCTGCGCTGGCAGAGGGAGACATCCAACAATTCGGCAATTTTATTACACATTTACAGCTAACCGTAGGCACTCATTTTGCGTCTGCTCAAGGTGGCGTTTATGCAAGCCAGGAAGTTGCCCAAGCCATGGCATGGTTAAGTGAACGCAATGCAGTAGCCGTCGGCCAGACCTCATGGGGGCCAACTGGATTCTGTGCGGTAGATTCAGCCCAAAAGGCGGAAGAATTAGTTAAAGCCGCTAATGCCCAGTTTGCGGGACTGGAAAATCTTGACTTTAAAATAGTCAGCACCAACAATCAAAATAGTTCCACCCGTTTGCAGTCGTCCTAGTGTGCTATTAAGCAAAGGGAATAGACAAGCCGTTTTTCTTCTTAGCGTATTATTGGGTTTTGCTGGCTTAGCCTGGTGGCATACCTTACCTCCCTTACCTTCCCGCAATCCAGCCTCTTTAGGCCAATTTTCCGCCATACGCGCCATGAGTCATGTTGCGGCAATCGGCTCAAAGCCACATCCGACCGGTTCGTCCGAAATTACCAACGTCCGTAACTATCTGACTAATGAAATAGTCAAGCTAGGTCTGCAACCGGAGATACAATCAACTTTGATTGTATCTCCGCAAAAACAGTTAGCGGGAAAAGTAACTAACATACTGACCAAAATACCGGGCACTACACCTGGAAAAGCACTACTACTGGCCGCACATTACGACTCCGTCCCCACGGGACCCGGTGCAGCCGATGATGGTGCATCAGTTGCTGCCATACTGGAAACTTTACGGGCTTTAAAAACCTTGCCGCCTTTGGCAAACGATATCATCTGTTTATTCACCGATGGTGAGGAAATCGGCTTGCTCGGTGCCGAAGCCTTCGTGAAACAGCATCCTTGGGCAAAACATATTAATGTGGCACTAAATTTTGAATATCGCGGCAATCGTGGCGCATTCATGATGTTTGAAACCAGTCCGGGTAACGGAAAACTCATTGAAAACCTTGCCAAATCGGTGCCTTTTGTTTTGGCGAATTCGTTAATGTATGAAGTGTATAAATTTTTACCCAACGACACCGACTTTACTGTTTTTAAAAACGCAGGCATCCCTGGCATGAATTTCGCCGCCATCGAAGGCTATACAGACTACCACACCATGCTTGACCGCCCTGAGTTTCTCGACAAAGGCTCACTACAGCATGAAGGTGAAATCATGCTTGCTTTAGTTAAGCAATTCGGCATTACCGACTTAGAACATTTACAAGCAAAAGACCGAGTTTATTTTGATGTACCGGTGTTCGGGTTAATTAATTATCCGGTTGCTTGGTTGCTGCCACTACAGATAACTCTCGGATTAGTGTTTGCTGTAGTGATGTACAGTGCAATTAAGTCGCAAGGGTTACGTTTGCCCCGTGTTCTCATCGGAATAGGTTGGTTTACTGTAATGTTGCTGACGTTGCCGATAGCCGCACAGTTATTGTGGTTTACAATTTGTAAATTACATCCGCAATACAATACTTTTACTCAAGGCGACACTTACAACAGCCATTGGTATTTATTGGCTTTCATTTCATTATTTCCCTTCTTATTTTGTCTGGCATTAGCATTCATCACAAAATGGTTAAGGCCATTAGAATTTACTTTTACCGTGATGACAAGTTGGCTGGCATTGTCCTGTCTGAGCGTAATTTGGCTGCCAGGAGCCAGTTATTTACTGCTATGGCCATTACTGGTGATGGTGCTGGCAATTGGAATAATGCTAAGGTTAAATCATTTAGCTGATCATCCAGTGAATACCTTATTGCTTATACTGGGCAGCATTCCGGCCATTTTTTTATATGTACCGTTGGTTAAAAGCGTATTTATCGGCTTAACGCCGCATTTTATTGGTGTGGTGGTAGCGTTGTTAATCTTGCCACTAGGGCTATTAACCTTAATAATTAACAGAATAAATCAATCGAAAGGCTTCAGTTTCTTAATGCTTACTGTTGGTTTGGCGGCATTAGTTATCGGCAGTTTAACGTCAGGTTTTAACAATCAACATCCGCAGCAAAATAGTTTATTTTATGCAGAAAACCCAGGATTAAAACAAGCCTTCTGGCTCTCTAAAGACTACCAATTAGACGAATGGACAAAGAGTTTTTTTCCAGGACAAACCGAAAAAAGGCTTATGCCAGAATTTTTTGGACAGCGTAAGCTACGATTTTGGTCAACTAAAGCGCCCTTAGCAAACCTACTAGCACCCACGATAACAATTTTAGACGATATCACTGTAAACCAAGTTAGGCATTTGAATTTACGTATAAAATCTCAGATGAATTCACCCAAAATGGAATTATGGACAGAAGGTGCAGAAATTTTGAATTCAAGTGTTGCGGGTGTGATTTATACTCATCTGCCCAACAAGTTTTGGCACTTGGACGCTTTTGGTTTAGCTAATACAGACCTACCTATTGAACTTACCTTAAAACCTAATACTCCCTTTACGTTTAGGGCATCTAATATTAATTATAATTTCCCAATATCTACGAATTATTCTAGACCTCCTAACACCATCCCTAAACCAGGCAACTACAGCGATGTAAGCTATGTTGTTGGTAGTTATAATTTTTAACGGGATTTATCAAAATCTAATGGCGTAACCCAGTTATTGTTGATCTTGCCTATTGTAAATCCAAGGCATAACCCTTTTTTCAACCTGCATCACTGCCTTATTAAGTACACCTAAATTGTTTTCTTCAACAATCTGAATCCCCATGGTATAAAAAATAGGTAGCCACAGCGGATTTATTAAAGCACCACCAACCGCGCTTTTACCTAGTCGCTTCAGGTTTTTTAACGGGTTATAAGACTCACTGAGCGACCCCATTGGCCGTTCAACAAATACTTGGCAAATTGGACGCAGCTTGGCCTGCTCATAACTATCCAAATATTTCATTGATTCGGAAAGCCTGATTTCCATACGATGATAATTAATTCGTGCCAAACTGGACGTGATGGCAAAAGTAAGTGCAACTAGCGGCAATAACACTTGCGGAGGCGCAATGGGCGCAAAGCTCGAAGACAACATAACAAGCCCTAAGCCCAACATTAAGATATCCTCGCCCCATTCAACATCGCGGTCAATCCCTTTTACAATTGCCGCAACGGTTCGGTCATTTTCATCATGCAAATAATGTTTGCGCTTCATCGGCTACCTCTAAAATTGCGTTCGATTAACTATGTTGTTATAACTTTTATCAGTAAATTGTCAATCTTACAAAGATTACTTGAGATTATTTTTCGTCATTACAACAAACTTTTAACTCGTTTGCCTCAGAACTGCAAAAGTATCATGATCGGCAACAGCAACAGCAGCACGGCGAATCATTTCCAAATTACTGCCTAGATCCATCATACCGCCAACAGCTAATGTGACAACCATCGCTTCAAACGGATAAGCCAAGTGGGCTTGATAACGGCTAACTAATTTATCATACTCAGTATCCATGGCATTATGGGCAAGCATATGTTGATAATAAGTTGATAACAATTCCATTTCGTATAATCTTCTCGCTTCCGGCGCTAAAGCTGTGGCCAAAAAATAACTAATATCACTAATCGCCTCGCCTAACCTAACCATCTGCCAATCGAGGAAACCTGGTTGATTATTATGCCAAAACAAATTACCCGGATGACAGTCATGGTGAACCAGTGTCGGCTGGGCAGATGACAAAAACCGCATGATTGCCTTACGGTTACGTGCATAGTGTAGCGCCTGTTTATGTAAAGAAGGCGGGATATTATCTCCAGCCAGCGTTAGGCCACGTTTCATAAGCGGTACGGCTAAAGCCGTCCCTAGGCCGTCTTCCAAACGCCGGACAGGTCCTGCCAGCCAAAGAAAACTGGGGTCACGTTGTACTTTATGGATGAAATGGGCATGACAGCGCGCCAATTGCTCAACAACTAACCTTGCTTGCACTATAGACAAAGCATCACCGGCATGGCCAGGAACCGCATCCACTTCGGACACATCATTAATGACTAAGGTAGAACCTCTGCCAAATTGACTAACTGCCGCCAATACTTGCGGTTTATTAATAGGTATAACAGGGGCGATTTCTTTATAAAACCTGACTTCGGTCGGCAACAAGCGTGGTAATGCCGTAATGGTGCGGGCACGCAAAGATAAAGAAGGCAATTTAACAAACCAGCGTTTCGGTAACGTTGCTGGACCATCATGTTCAACCTTTAAACGTACTCGGGTGGTTGTGCCGATATCGACGCAAACAAGTTCAAGATGATGTATTTTCGTCTTATTAATTTCAGGATGTACTTGATGATTAACAACAGTTTGAGCCCATTTTTTTGTTAAATGGTCAGGCGTATTTGCTATTAAAGGATTTTTGAAATGGCTCAGCATTTGTTGGACAGCACGTATAAAGTCAGAAACAATTATAGTGCAGACAAAACGACATTACTGTTGATTAATGATTATCTTCAATGTCGGTGTTTGCATAGCTAGACAATTAAGTGAAATTATCTTTGGATACATAAGGTTAACGTTTCATCAGATTCGTGCCTAATATTTCAAGCGCTATTTAAATGATAATGGGATGCCTAATGAAACTTAGAACTTAATTTCATCATACTCTGGATTAAAGAGAGATTTTTCAATAGCTTCTAATTCCGCGCTTTCCGCCCTACTATTTTAATAGGATGTGATTAAATTACACGAAAAGTCTAAGTTATTTCATTCTTTAAAGAGATCCAGGTACTCCCCGTAGCCTTCTTTTTCCAAATTCTCAACTGGAATAAACCGCAATGCCGCTGAATTCATACAATAACGCAATCCAGTGGGTTTTGGGCCGTCGTCGAAAACATGGCCTAAATGCGAATCGCCGAATTTAGAACGGACTTCGGTACGGGAAAAAAATAACCTATTATCCTTTTTTTCAGTAATGTGATCGCTAACGAGAGGTTGTGTAAAACTTGGCCAACCGGTACCGGAATCAAATTTATCAACGGAAGAAAAAAGAGGTTCACCCGTAACCACATCGACATAAATTCCTTTGCGATGTTCATCCCAATATTCGTTCTTGAATGGCGGCTCGGTACCCTCTTTTTGGGTAACATCGTACTGTAGGGGAGTCAGTTTAGTTTTCAGTTCCGTATCGGAAGGTTTATTGTATGGTTTTTCATTCGGTTGCCCGTTACTCATTGTTGTTCTCTTAGCATTTTCAGCGTTTATATTCATGGCTAATAAGCATAACCCCAAGAGTAGGAAAGGAAAGAATTTTTTCACAAGGTACGCTCCAAATTTATAAAACTTAAGAGTTTAAATTACGCTCAATAGTTCCTTAACCATTTTATGATTGGGCTTAGAGCCTTATGTTAAACAGATCCATAAGCATGGACTTAACGGCAAGCTGACTTTAGAATGGAATCCAGCAGATTCAGTCCGATCTTCTAAAGAAAAAATAAGCTTTACTTATGCTTAAGCTAAATCACGGGCTTAAAAAATCTGAAGCATGCTAAAAATTATTTATAGCAGCTGCACTTTATACCAATTAACGAGACTTTAAAATGATGAAAAAAATAAGAATTCTACTAACTACAGCGGTATTAAGTTTTATTTGCTCCAACGCTGTGGCTATCGGGATGAAAGACACTGCCTATGTAAAACAAGCGATCGACCAAACGATTGCGCTTCTGGAAAAAGCTGTCACTACTTTTGACAAAAATAATGACGATAAAGCCGTAATTGAGCTGTTGATGGAAGCAAAACAAGTGCAAAAAACAATTTCGAGTTCAGATGGTAAACTTTCGATGATTAAATCGAAAGCCACTCATAAATTGAGTCAGGCACGTAGCAACTTTAATGATGGTGATATCAAAGAAGGCGGCGAAGCGGTGAAAGAAGCGTTAGCCGATTTTAAGGAGCTCAAAGAAAAATATAACGCCGTTCGTTAACTGACGACATTAACATATGAAGCTGTGTCTCGATCACATCGATTTAGCCGAACTATTTTTTAATTAACCATTTTAACTGGAGCAAAACCATGCATGTCACTTACGAACAAGCTGAGGAAGCCATAGCAGCAGCGATTGCCGAATCAAAAAAACTGGGAACCCAGATGTGTATCGCAGTGGTAGATTCAGGCGCAGATTTAAAAGCCTTTGTCAGGATGAATGGTGCCTGGGTGGGCAGTATCGATATCGCCATCAAAAAAGCCAAGACCGCCTGTTTCTTCGGAATGAACACCGGGCAAATCGGCCAGCTATCACAACCCGGTAGCCCGCTGTTTGGGATTGAACATTCTAACGACGGCCTGATCACTTTTCCCGGCGGCGTGCCCATTGTCGACAAAGATGGCATTCTCATCGGCGCCGTTGGCGTCAGCGGAAGTTCGGTAGAAAACGACCATCAGGTTGCCAAAGCCGGGGTTGATGTCATCGGCCTTAGCGACCTTCCTTCTCATCCTTGGAGAACATAAGCGATTGATTTATATATTTAAGCTAAGTCATATAAGGTGAACACCGCTTTTCCACCCACCCTACATGGCCAACATGAAAACGACACAAATCCTTACCCTGCATCAACAAGCCCCTAATAAGCCAGAATATGGTGCAAAATGTAATGGCTGCGGCATTTGCTGTGCAGCTGAACCCTGTCCGGTGGCGCATTTATTATTATGGCAATTTAGCGGTGCTTGCAAGGCGTTACAGTGGCAGGAAGCCGAACAGCGCTATCAATGCGGCATGGTGGTTGAACCTGAGAAATATTTACGTAAGTTACCGAAATGCCTATCACCGCTCATTAGAAAATGGTGTGCGGCTAGGATTGCGATGGATATCGGCTGCGATTCAAAAGTTGAATTTGAACAGTAGTTTTTTGTGGTACAAACAGCTTTGTTCCGGTTTGGCAATGGGTGCGGCTCAATTTCTTCACTTTATAAAAAGGGATGTAGGGCGCAATGCCTTTCAGTTATTACGCCTTACAGCTTTGATTTTATCAGTGGTACCCACTGTACCTTAAGATAAAAACGCCTGTCATATCAGTATTTATAATACATTAACGATGCCATATTTTTTAATTATGCTAACTTTATCATGTTGTTGTGAATCCTCACTTGACAGGATATTAATTTTTTATCGTAACTAATACCGATGAACAAGGAAATTTAAATGAAAGATAATCAAATAAAGCGCAGGCTTATCAGAAAAAAGGTGGCGCATGCGCTTCTAGCATTTTCGCTGTCAGGGGCGGCGATGGCAACGACCCAAGTTAACTCAATAGCCGATCCTGGCGATGGTGTTTGCGACGAAACCGAATGTACGCTACGCGAGGCGATTGAAGTTGCATTGCCAGGTGATGAAATTACCTTTAGGGCAGGTCTTGATCTGGATGGACCTATCGTACTGACAAACTACCTTGATCTTGCGGCTACAGGCAGCCTGACAATCAATGGCTCTGGCATGACTGTCAAGGCAACAAATGGCCAAATATTTGGAATCTTTATAAGCGAAGCCAACAGCGTTAAAAGCGACGTTAGCCTAATAGGCTTAACTATTAATGGCAGTGTTTCCAACGTTGGCCAGAGAGTTACAATGCGAGGCGTTAATATCACTCCTGTAATTGGTATTGCTGTTTATAATGTTAACGGAGGCTTGATGGAAATTTCCGACAGCACGATTAGCGGTGCAAATAGTGCTATTCCAGGCGGCGGGATAAGAAACGTCTCTTCAACACTCAATATCCATGAAACCGTTATTCACTCCAATAAAGCTGAAATTGGTGCTGGCCTGTATCAATCTGGAAGCAACTCCGCCACAACAATGAAAAACGTAACGGTTAGCAACAACACCGCAACCGGTGCGGGTGGTGGCTTATGGGTGGAAGGCGGTACTGTAGATATAGTTAACTCTACGATTGCCAACAACCGCACTCCCGGCGATAGCGGCGGTATTGCTGTTAATAATGCCTCTCCTCGCGTTACGCTAAAAAATTCAATTGTAGCGGGAAATACTGCCACAGGCTTTGCAAATTCTAATGATTGTTCTGGAGTATCTCGCCCAGCCAGCCCACCCAATCTGGTCTCGAACGGCAATAACCTGTTTGGCACTGATGCCGGTTGCACCTCCTCTGTTGCTAGTGACATCCTTACGGCGGACATTACCAGTGTTATTGCTCCGCTCGCCGATAACGGCGGACCCACCTTAACCCATGCCTTGCAAGTCGATAGCCCAGCGATTGATGCAGGCGGTACTACTGCAACACCACTGCTTATTGATCAGCGCGGTTTTATTAGACCCATAGGCGGACAAGTTGATATTGGCGCATTTGAAGCCAATAGCCATCCTTTTGATTTACCGCCCACAGCAAACGCTGGGGTAAACCGGACAATCCATGCAGGCAGCACTGTCGTCCTGAATGGAGCAGGCTCTTATGATGACAATACGTCAACTACAGCACTGGGTTATGCCTGGAACTTTATAGACAAACCCGTTGGCAGCAACGCGACCCTAGTTAATGCCGATACGGCCATGCCCAGTTTTGTTGCGGATCTTCCAGGAAGCTATTCAATTAGCCTTGTGGTGACTGATGGCTATATGGTGGACAGCGATCCTGCTGTAGTTGTTATTAGCAGCGAAAACCAAGTGCCGGTAGCAGCCGCCACTGCCTCACCAACAGTGCAGTTTGTAGGTAGCCCGGTATCATTAAATGGCTCAGCCAGCCTTGATCCTGATACGGACCCAATGACTTTTAGTTGGGCGATTACTAATAAGCCAGCATTAAGCACCGCAGAAATAAGCAATAGCTCATCTGCGATAGCAACCTTTGTTCCAGACCAACCGGGTACTTACCAAGCCAGCCTAACGGTCAGCGATCACATTGGTAGCGGTGCGCCAGTGGTAACCACTTTCACGGCAACAGCGGTTGTGGCACCAAGCTCAGCAGAAAGCAAGATTATTGCGACAATTAACTTAGTTAACGGGCTTCCACTGAACCAGGTAACCAACAAAGGCAATCGGAAAGACCTGGCAAACATCTTACGTAAAGCGGTTCGTAACCTACAAAACGCCAATTATTGCAAAGCGGTAGAAAAGCTGGATCAAGCGATAGAACGTACCGATGGTTGCTCATTACGCAGCAAACCAGACACTAAAAACAAGACTCGTGATTGGATTACATCTTGTACTGCGCAAATAGCGGTTTACAACAATCTTTTTGCTGCGAGAGGATTGCTTGTTAATGAGCCTTGCAAGCCACACGAAATTGGCGATGTGGATGAAGATCATGAAGATGAAGATCATGACCACTAATTAGTCGATATAGTGCAAAAAGCTGGGCAATCTTTGCCCAGCTTTTTTTACAAGGCCGTAGGGCGCAATAACTGAAAGGCATTGCGCCCTACGGCCTTACTTATCAAGCATAATTACAGACTGTTTAGAATTTTTCACAATCGAATATTAATGCTACTGTCAAAAAGTTTAGCTCCTGGAGCATAATTTTTTAGCAATAACTCAACGATTTCAGATTCCGCAAGAGTTGCTTTAGGCCCTAATTGAACAATTATTTCTGATAAAGCTGAAGGATCTAAACTTACATACAAATTTTCAGAAGAAGGAATTTCTAAAAAGGGATCAAAATCTAGTTTTCTCCTTATTCCTTCAAAAGGCATTCCAATTACTTTAAATCGCCATTCTCTTTCAAATTCCCATGCTAATTTTTTGCTTAACCCTAAATGCAGTAAATCAACTTCAACTGTATCATCATTTTCAGTAAAGCAAGTTTTAGTGTTTAAGGCTTCCAGATCATAATCAACTCTATGAGGTCCAATTAATTGGCACGGGTAACTAAAATTTTCACGCTTGACATATATACCATAATCAACAGAAATAATAGGATAAGAAACACGTCACAATTAGGGAGGTGTCTACCTTTAAACATATTTACAGGCATCCGGATACGAACACCTTTCATATCTGAAGAATACATTTTCCATAAGGGCAAAGACTCTCTTTCTTCAGAAGTCCAGCAAGATACAAACACAAATGATTTTGCATAAGGAAAGTTTTTAGTCGCTGCTTCATCAAGGTCATTCACTTTATCTAAGCGATTAAACTTAAGCGATCCTGACCTTAGAATTAAGCAAAGACTTTCTATCGATGTATAGTGAAAAAGATAATCTGGATACTCGCTCATTACTTGAATCCAACACTCTAATAAATCTAATATGAGATTATACTGGCAGTCAGCGTAGATTGGGCTAAACGGTAGCGATGCCCAGCAATCTGGTTATATCTTTCGTTGTGCAACGGGTTATTTCCCGTCCAGACTCACTCAGGTATACGTGTATCGGTTGAAGCCCGGCGCGGCAATATATACGCAAACCGGATCGGCGCAAACCGGCGTCCTGATGTAACCGGCAACGCTCATGGGTTCCGCGGTGGATAATTCCGCCCATTTGCTGTTATTCATCAGCACAAAGGTCGATGTAGTGTTGAACCCCGGTCTATTAAAGGCATTAAGCCGGCCCAATACGATGTCGTCTTTACCGTTTCTGTCGATATCACCCGCCGCCAAGACACGGGTTAAACCGTTCCAGATCGTGTTCCATTTGCCATTGTCCATTCGCACTACCACTTTGTTCATATTGGTGTAAAAGACGAGGTCGTCACGGCCGTTGCCATCCAGATCGGCCACTTCAATATGTGTTGGCGATGCGCTGGATAACAAAGACCATTTTCCGTTCGCCAATAGCACATAGTTGCCCAAGCCAACGCCAAAATCGGCAACGATGTTGTCTTTGCCGTCGCCGTCTATGTCCGAACGCCAAATTTCGCGCGGGGTTCGGGTATTGATTTTGACGATCGGCTGATTTTTGCGTTTGATGAATAAGCCCGGCTTATTGCGCATGGTGAGGACAAGATCGTCGCGAAATTTCCCGTCGATGTTGATTGCCCACCATGAAGCAGTGTTCTCGCCGGTTAATTTGACCCAGCTGCCGTTATCCATTCTGGCTCGTAATCCGGGAGCCGGAGACATCCCCGTGATTAAATCCGCCTTGCCGTTTGCGTTGAGATCAGCCACCTCAAACTGCCTGTTTTCGTTTAAAAACTTTGTCCAGCGGGGCGTACCGGTATGCACGTTGCTTATGATGTACGAGCCATCCGGGTATGCCGCGACCAGCTCATCCTTGCCATCGCCGTTAATATCAGCGTTGATAATGTAATCTGGCATGTTCTTGTGAATGAACACCCAGCGCTCGTTGCTTTGTTTGGTTTCGAAGAGCCGTTTAGCATCGTTTCTGAATTCGCAGGCAATTCCCATTAGTCCGGAAGGACAAACCTCAAATGGCACGCGTACCAAGGTTGGAGCAACATGTTTGCTGATCATCGCCCAAAATCCCCCAGGTGTGGGGAAGTGTGCTTGCTCCTTGATCGAATAATAAGCGACGAAATCATCGCCGCGCCGTGTTTTGGCTACCGCACTGAACGATGACAGAGCAACGAAAACCGCTAACAATATAATTGCTATTTTGGTGTACATAACCAACCCCTTTGTATATAGATGATGTTTATCAATCGTTTCAAAGCGATGGTATAACGAGTGTTTTGAAGGGGGCAAGCAAAAAATCTAAAACTACCAATAACCCCGGGGTGGTTTAAACAAGACAACTGCAAAAATGTTAACGGCTATACATTGTATTTGAGGATGCATGCAAAAGAAAAACGCAAATTCCTCCGAATACACTTCGCTAATCCGAGCTGATCATCGATGCCACAATGCGGAAATTGATTCAGCTCGTAGATTAGAGACGGCGATAGCCGTGTTCAGACAAATTATAGTTTGGTGTTATGGCGGAAGTCCTGTCGGCTTCGTCCTTACGTGTTAGTGATTTTCTTAATTCTTTTAGTACCAACCAATCCTAATAAACCACTACCAAACAGCCAAATAGCGGCAGGAAGAGGTGTGCTTATTTCTTTTCCATCAAAAGATGGTGTTATTGAAAAGTTAGGAGAAAAATTTTCAACGTTAATAAAATTAAGGTTGAATGTGGGATCTCCAAGTCCATTTGGATTCCAAATATTTAAAACTGTCCCAGCTCTTGTGACACTACTATTGTAATTTGGAGTGTCATCAAGCTTTCCAAATCGCCCATCTTGAAAATCTGGTTTTATAATTTTTAGATGTAAATCTTTCAGTTCTTTGCCGGTTTCATTCAGGATTGTTAACTCAAATACCCCATTTTTTTTCTGGAGCGAAAAATTTTGACTTTTGCCAGGATCAGTTAACGTTACCGTCGCAGCAAGAGTAATCTGGCAAGGTATAAAGAGTAAAAAAATTAATATTATTTTCATTTAGTTTTCTCCGTGAATGGAAGTAATTATTAAAAAACATTTAAGGAATCTCTGAACAAGTCAGACGAAATTGTTAAAATTACTGGCGACGTAACATCAGGTCCAAGAGATAGTAACTTAATCCATTAGAATATGAATTCTTATGAAGAATAGTTAAAAATTCTTGTAAGTCAAGGAATCAAAAGAAGCACAGTAGGTTGGTGTTAGGAACGCCCCCTCAACGTTAAACGTCAACTAATGTGTTGGGGTTTACTCAAATGACATAAACGCAAGCTCACCCCTAACCTACGTAGCATTAATTTTTCGCCATCAAATAATCCAACCACATATTCGACAGCTTTTCCTGCACGGTATTCTGTCTTAAACGGGCGTTTAGGTGCGGAAAGTCGACCTTATCCAAATCCTGATCCTGGTTGTAGCAGGAGTAGACGAAGTATTCTTTGCCGGTGTCCGGCTCGACGTGTTTACACAGGCACTGGGCGCAGATGCCTTTCATCATGCACTGCATGGGCGAGTTGATGGAGCCGATGGCATGATGGGCTTTGTTAAGGTAAGGTTTCAACACATCATAACGCGCCGACTTAACTGCTGCCATCATCCGGTCGGAACCGATGACGATGAGGTGATCAACATCCGCCAGTGAAATGGGCTGTTCACCCAGTTCACCCTTGGCATAGGCCACCATACATTCCAAAATATTGCCGACAAAGGATTTATCCTGCGGGCGGCTGGTGCTAAAGGGCTGCACATTCTCGCCTTTATCCACAGACCAGACCACCACATCGGCGGCTTCTTCGACGTCTTCCACCTTGAAGCGATCTTGAGTAAATTTGTAACCGGCAAAATAGATGACTTTGTTACCGGCAGCACGTAGTGCCTTGCCAATGGAAAACAGCACTGCATTACCCAAGCCACCGCCAAGCAACAATACGGTTTGTCCACTAGGAATGTCGGTAGGTGTACCGGTTACGCCCATGATGACCAGTGGATCGCCGACATTCCAAGTTGCACACAGGCGCGAGGATGATCCCATTTCCAACGCAATCAGGGAAATCGTACCTTTTTCTTTATCGACTTCTGCGCCAGTTAAAGCCAAACCTTCTGCGGTCAATACCGTATTTTCGACGACTGGAGCACGGGCTTCAAAGTTTTGCACCCGATAAAACTGGCCGGGATAGAATTTTTCCGCCGCCATCGGTGCTTTCACCACGACTTCGATAATGGTTGGCGTTAAACGGTTAATGGCAACAATGGTCGCGGTAAAACTTTCGTCCAGTTTTGAGAAAAGTTGGGTTAATGCAGAGTCGCGTTCAGCTTGCTGAGCAGGATTCAGTGCAGCCAATTCTTTCTCAAACAATTTGACCACGTACGGATAGCCGTTTTTTGCACTTGCCATCGCTTTAACCACGTTACCAGCATAGACCGGATGATTATCGCCGTAAAAACTGATGTATTTGCCGTCTTTTTCATACGAGGTTAACGGTGCGGGTTTGCCCAATTTGGGCGCAGCTTCATCGTGCATCGGCACTAAGGTCATTGTGCTGTCTTGATATTCCGGCTCATAACGCTGGAAGAACCATTTATCCATGACGAAGGTATCAGGATATTCGCTTTGGTAGATAGTGTTGGGTGACGTACCCGCAGCGATATATAGTCCGCGCAACGGCACAGTGATATTCTTGCCACTGTTCTTCCAATTGCCTTCGATTTGTTCCAGCTTTTCAAATTCAACTGCTTTTAGATGCCCGAAATCATCTTCCAATGCAGCCAGCGGGCTCATGCCTTCTGCCAGGGCAATGCCTTCTTCCAGTGCTTCGGCAATTTCTTCGTGGTTTTGCCGATAGGCAGGCGCATCGTGCATACCTTTGCGATAGAACAAGGTCACGCCGCCCCAACTTTCCACCAAGGGTTGAAAATTAGGCTGTTCACAAGCTTGCGCAGCACGCGCACGTTCGGCTTTAATCGCTTTGCCGTGCTCCAGAAACTCATCGAGGATGATGATTTCTTCCTTATCGTAACGGCTTCTGATTTTATCTTCGCCATTAAGCTTGACTAGCGCTTCATAGCGACCCAATACCTTTTCGACTTGCACCGGATAATACGCCATCAATTCCGTCGCCGTATCAATCGCTGTCAAACCGCCGCCAATAACCCCAGCTGGCAGTCGTACTTGCAAATTAGCCAAAGATGACGCTTTTGCCGCACCAGTTAATTGCAACGCCATGAGAAAGTCAGACGCTTTACGGATACCCCGCGTCAGGTTATTTTTAAGCCCAATAATGGTCGGCTTACCCGCACCAGAGGCGATACAGATATGATGAAAGCCCATCTGCCACGCATCATCAATCGTTAAAGTGCCACCGAATCGCACACCGCCATAAGCGCGGAAGGTTTGCCGCCTTAGTAAAGTAAGATAAATTACTTTTAAGAAATTTTTATCCCAGCGTACGGTAATACCGTATTCCGCTACGCCGCCGAATCCGGCTAGAATGCGTTCATCCAGATTTTCGTAAAGTTCTTTGAAATCCACAATCGGCTGGGGCAGCGTTTGGTTGTCGCCCGTCAGATAAGTCGGCAAGGGTTCCAGTTTCAGGGCATCAATCCCCGCCACACCAAAGCCTTCGTTCAGTAAATAATGCGCCATGGTGTAACCCGCCGGCCCTAAACCGACAACCAATGCATTTTTGCCGTTATATGGCAACATGTAAGGTCTTTTAACGTTTAATGGATTCCAGCGCGTGAGCAAACTGTAAATCTCAAAACCATAGGGCATGAACAACACGTCGGTCAGCACGTTGGTTTCGATTTGCGGAATGTTGACCGGATCAGTTTTTTGGTAAATACAACCCTTCATGCATTCGTTGCAGATACGATGGCCGGTACCTGGGCACATGGGGTTATCGATAATCACAATCGCCAGTGCGCCGATGTTGTCTCCATTACGCTTGACCAGGTGCATCTCGGAGATTTTTTCATCCAACGGGCAGCCGGTCGTGGTCACACCCAACGGATCGACTTTAAAAAGTTTAGTTTTCTTGTTGATCATGCCCTTGGAGCAAGAATCGGTATCGCGCTCATGACAATAGATACAATGATCGACTTCCGACAAGACTTCACGTTGGTTATAACGTGGATCGGTCAATTTAAAACCGTCGCGGCGACGGCGATGTTTCAGCTCACCCATCCACGCGGTAAATTCGCCTTTATCGACCACATCATGCTCAACCAGATGATCGAAATCGCGCTTTTCCGGGAATTTAAAACTCAGCCATTTGCCGCCAATTTCAGGGTTATCTTGGGCGAGAACGCTCCAGCGTTGGACTATATCCATTAACCCCTGAACAAATTCAGCCTCAACTTGAAGAGCAGTTATATCTTTGAACTCTTCAACAGCCTGTGCATGAGTTGAAAGCTTGGTACGAAGTGCCTGAACAGCCTCAGATGCATGCGCGTAATCGCTCTCTTTACCCTTAGCGACAAGCTTGTAATGGGTTGATAACAGACCAATAGCAGCACCTACTTGCGCGACGCGATGTTCAGGGTCGTTGTCTTTATCGGCTTCAGAGAAAACTGAAGCAACCAACAGGTCAAATCGTTTTTGAATAGCGGCTTTATCCCAGGTACTGGCATCTACATCCTTGAAAGCCAAATTCAATTTGGCAACCACTTCATTTTTATACGTAAAAATAGTCGCAAACTCGTCTTTAATTTTTTCAGCCTGATCCTGGTGCTGTTTAGTCACGTTAAATAAAGTCGCAACAAACTGCCCAACATAAGGCCCCATTTGCACTAACAATTCCGATAAGGCTTCCGGCGTTAAATCTTCACCTTGGCTTAGCCGATAATCAGCGTATCTATTGAATAGGTCAGCATCATGTTTTTTTACCGTCGCATCGAACACGTCCAGTAAGTCTTTAAGACGGCCTGAATCATAAAGATCAGCATAATTAAATCCGGGGATTCCAAGCGCGAAGTTGTTTTGTTCCATAATTCCTAAATACGCAATTTACAATGTGGTTTATGACCCTATTTGGCACAGCCTTATATATTGAGATGGTGTGAAAAGTTTGATCAAACAGGCTATTATAAAAAAACGTAGCATTTTATGCTACCGCCGATCTGGAATAGAAAGTCAACGCGTATATAGTGATTTATCATAACAGTCGCTTAACCTTAATATAGCTAATCAAGAATAACGCGTTTTGTTATGATAAAATGAATGTTTTGCCCCGATAGCTCAGTAGGATAGAGCGGTCCCCTCCTAAGGGACAGGCCGGTGGTTCGAATCCGCCTCGGGGCACCAATAAGATCAATAGGTTGCCTAGATTAGAAAATATTTAAATGAATAAACGTCACACCATTTAAAAATGGCGTATGAGCAAAATCCATAATCGATTCAAAGTCTAAATAATCTGGTTAATCATATTATCAGCCTAAGGCGCTGAACTATCTCTAAGCGGGCACCGTCCTTTTTGGAAAACAGCAAATGCTTACTTTGGGTGAGTCCCACCTTGCCACCCCATGAAAAATATTTCTGGGTATGGGGAAAAGCACACTGTACAAATGGATTGATCGACTCAAGCCAATTGATAAAAAAGCCAGTAAAAGCATCAAGGCAAATGAAGAGCTAAACCGATTGCGCAGTGAAATCATTGAGCTGAAAAAGAAGCCGGCATTGGCGGTGGCGCATCGTGAAACCCTAAAAAATATGGCGGCATACTTCGCTGCCCAAACGATGTGAATTATGCCTGGATTAAAGCGCAACAAAACCAGCACATCTTCAATGCGATGAGCGAGATGCTGGGTGTGCTACCCACAGATACCGTCTTAAAAGTCAACACGGAACAGGGTAATTAGGTTGATAAGGCATTCGGCCAATGGATCAATGCCGCCAGCGAATTTTGAAACTTATAGAAAAGTCGCTTAACTTTGTGTCCTGATAACTGCTGACTACTCAAGATACTGTTAAATTCTCTTCCACCGCTTGTTCTCTAAACTCTGGGCTGTAGGTAGCCAGCCTCTTTTCGGTAATCGTTTTATTTATCCTCCATTTCCTATCATTTTATCGAAGCTTTGGACTCCATTTTTTCCAACTTACCTCAATTAAAAATATTGCCCGCAGTACGGACACTGAAAATTGGTGTGGTTAAACTGTTGGTTTCTTATTATGCATTGCCTGACACCCTTACCTGTTTACCGGAATGACTTATTAATTTTCTTTTTCAGTATCAGACACCGAAATAAATATAACTGGCAATGACAGAAGTCCCTATACCGATTATCTTTATTTTATCCAACATGGTTTGATGATCCCAAAAATAAAGGCAACTTGATTTCTTGCGTGACCAATATAAAAGTAGGCGCTTGCTCAATCGCACAAAAGTGGATGAAGCCATTCGCCCAAAGAAGTACAACGGTACAAGTCCGAACGTAACCAGCAAATAAAATACGATAACCTGCGTCTTGTGTGTGTCGGTATGAAAATGATGCTCAATAACATGGTCGAGCCCCATTTCAATGTACTCAAAAACTAAATGCAGCATGTGTAAAAATATTTCGAGCAGATGATGCCCTAAGCTTATCAATAGCCCTAATGCCTCCACAGGGGCAACCAGAATGGCTAGGGTGAAGATGGTTATCAAAACATTAACAGCCAATTGTTGTTTTTTTCTCTTGCCAACATGTTTATTTAATAACTCGCCGTCCTCTGTCGTCATATTGACAAATTGAGCGCCAATTGAATACGGATGACGGTTGCTTTCGAAAGGATTGCTGGGTTTGCAATACACCACTTTGCAGCAGGTCATCACGACTGTCATGCTAGATAGAAAAAGTATCCGTAACATCAAATAATCGTCAGCTTTCAGTTCCTCTTTGCAAGTAAAAGCGATACCGCTGGAACTAATGTTGATATTCAGCGTATCGTTTTCCTGGCTTTGCGAATTTGGGAATGATGTTTGTCCAACTATTTCAGATTGGTTAAATTTATTGATAATTTTATCGTAGCCGGATTGTGTTTCGTTTAGCTGGCTAGTATTAATTTTTTGGTAGAAAAGGTTTACTTGTTCATAAACCCGCAAAGCAACCCTACGATTTGATTTTTTTTCATTTAGCTTAGCCATGCGCATCGTAATACCCATACTCGTGAACAATACAATCTATTGATAATAGCTGAATAAGCTAAATTCTCAATCAGGGGGTACCTTAAAAATATTTCAAATCACCTCTAAAAAAAGCTTAGTGAGATCCAATCCTTAAAAACAACAGGAATATTTTTAAAATTATTCAAGTGAGATTGACAAATTATTGACACTTAAACTGCCCAAATCAGCCAAGTAGTCCTAAAAACACTAAACTATTGGCCGATTAAATATCGTATTTATAATTTGGCATGAGAAATGCTTTTATTATTTTATGAGCGTAAAGGCTCAAGTATGTGGAAGTAGCATTTATACAATCTATGTTTTGGCTAAACCGTTAACTAAGAGGATGCACTCATGCAAGCATTTGGCTTTTTAACTTTAGGAATTCTTATGTTGGTATTCGTTGAACTAGAAATAGTGTCATCAAACCCCTGCTCACAGTTCAGCGAGCCGGATCGACAATCACTGTGTTCGTCAGAGAACTCCCCTTTGGTCGAAACTATTGGTGATGATTAACAATGGATCATAATCACTGCTTCAATCAGTAAATATTGCAAAGTAGTCCAAATAAAAGAAAATTTTATAAAGGGTTCAATAACTGTTATTTACAAATCCACTAAAAATGAAGATATAAAACAATTTTATTACTTCTCAATACCCGTGGTGCATTTAGGAAAAACAAAAAAGTTGCTCATTTCCACGGAGTGGATACCATTTAGTTTTCGCCAAAAAACAAATGTTATAAACAACTTAGGTTCAAGTTATAGCAAAATTTTAAGTCTATTGCACGAATTGGAAAACCGGCTATTGCGCAGCGCACAAGGCCTATTACTTCGGCTATAAACTCTATGCCGTCTGCACACCCCAAGGCGTGATTAAAACTTTCGACCTTTCAAAGGCCTCCACGCACGACATCCATTACCTAAACAACCTCAAGACGCAACTCGACCACTGCGTCCTGGTCGGGGACAAGGGCTACTTGAGCCGACAGTACCAAGATAACTTGTTCGACACCGCCGCCATCCGGTTAGAAACGGCCATGCGCCATAACCAACGCGATTACAAGCCGTTCAACCCACTCTTGCGCAAGACCCGAAAGCGCATCGAAACCCTGTTTTCTCAGCTCTGCAACCAGTTCATGATCCGCCGCAATTACGCCAAGCCTTTCCAAGGACTCACCTCACGCATCCTGTCCAAACTAACCACATTGACCTTGATCCAGTGGCTCAATCGGCGCAATGGCTACCACCTCAACAATTTAAAAATCGTCATTGCCTAAATGCACCACGGGTATTAGTAAATACTATTTAATGGCAGTTGAAAATCCAAGAACTGATGTTCAACGCAAAAAATAACTGGCTTATTAATGTGGTGTGACGATAGGGATGCTGAATTAATATGTTGTCCATGTGGATTTTCATGTTGTGTGCGTAGTAATGCTAAACAATAATATTGCGTTCACGGATTTTCACTCCCATTCTGTATGAGCCTGTACCAACCCTTTACTAAATAAGCAGCCAATTCATAATCTCTGATTACCTATCCCCCGCTTAAGGCTTGGAAAATAAAAACAGTCCCACCATCCGGGACACGATCAGAGAGTGTTTTTTTATCAATCACTAGGGTGTCATTGATGCAGAGATTCACATGCCGACGAAGTGCCCCCCGTTCATCGAGCACGTAATCAGTAAAACCTGGTGCCATCTCGTTCACGGCGCGCAAGATTTCGGCAACTGAGCCGGTTGGCACCGTAATTTTTCGGTTCTCTAATTGTGGAAAGAATCGGTAAAGATGGGGAGTCATTTCTACAGTAGGCATGGTATTCAGCCAAAGCGCACTGAATAAATTGGCGGCAAATTGTTAGCAAGGCATTGCCATGTTTCACCCCGGTCTTCTGAGAGGTAAAGATTGCCAGTTGTACTGCCAAAACATAAACAATCACCCGCCACATCAAGACCGTGTCTCAGGACGATGTCGTAGGCGTTGTCCTGAGGCAGGCCTTTTCGAAAAGATTGCCATGACTGTCCGCCATCGGTCGTCCGTGCGACGGATAAGCCGCCATCAATAGCCATGCGTTCAGAATCCGCTCGGGCCGGCACTACCCATGCGGTACGCCCGTCATTTGCATCAACTGCGATTGGGAAACCAAAATGCACACCCACATCTGGCCTACTGACCTTAAGCCAGCTCTGTGCGCTGTTATCGCTGTAAAAAACACCGCAATGGTTTTGTTGCCAGAGATGATCCGGCTGCCCAGTACAGCTCGTCACGAAATGCGGATCGTGCCCCCACTCGGCTTCCGGGTTCGGCATGTAATCATTAAGCATTCCGCGATTACGTCCAGTCCAGCTTCGGCCTCCATCAGTGGTCTCGATTACGCCAGCGGATGATACAGCGACAAGAATATGAGCCGGATCGCATGGATCAACAATGATGGAATGAATGCCCGGTTCAAATACACCATAATCAATGCTTGCGGGTGTACCAAACCAGCGGTTATCACTCGTTGCGTCACCGGCAAACAGATCACCACCCCGGCTTTCGTGGTTCCAAAGTGGCCGGTTGAGCTCCCAACTATCACCGCCATCATCGCTAACAAATAAACCACCGGGGATCGTGCCAGCATATAACCTGCCAGGTTGCTTAGCATTGCCAAACGCAATAATCCATATTTTGTATAGGGTGGCATCGGCATATTCCGGTTGAGCGGTCGGTGATGCCGGGTCGAAATCCGGGGTAGGCAGGTATTTGACGATATAGCGTGCGCCTTTAGGGTACTTTACAGATAGCACATCCTCCCAGGTCGCACCGCCATCACGCGAACGTGACAGCTTAGGCCCCCAGTGACCATGATCCAGGCAAGCCCACAGGGTACCGTCACGCGGATCACGCGCCGCGTAACAAACAGGAATGCCCGCATGCGTAATTGGCCGAGGTCGCCAGCCAGAATTGATATGATCAAATATTACGGCACCCTTACGAGTACCCAGTAAAATCATTTTTGACATTAATTTGCCCTCATATACTTTTGTCGATTCATGTATTAACCGCGACACATAACCATTTATTATCCAGACGGGGATATTTTATACGCTAAATTAAGATAGCTAAGCAATTAGACCTGATTTACCGAACGGGAGAACACGCGTATATCTTATGATAAACAGATCTGAATAACTCCAGTACTTATATTTCTGTCATTTTTTCGATAATGTTTAGTGATTGACCGACTTTTCCCTTATTAATGACATTCAAAATTTTAGCCTTACAGGCAGAAATGGGGCGTTATCCTGCAAAATATGCAATTACCGAGTGTCCGGTATTGAGAAGTTTGAATAGGCAATTATTTCAAATATACTCCCTTCACCAAAATGAAGTTTATGCCATAACATAGATGGTATCATTCAGAATAAATTGATTACTCCTTTGCGGACTGTAGCTGATGTCAACCAATTTTGAAAGCTCGGCCAGATTACAGACATTCGCGACTTGTATCACAACCCTTCACAATGCAGAAAAGCTGACATTCATAAAGCTATTAATAATTTAAATTAGATAAAATTAATGAAATATTTTTAAAAACCATTCTACTAAATCAAGGTTATCAAGCTGATAAGTATTATTCACTTAGTCTGTTCAAAAATTTTCTAATTAAGCGTTATTAGAAATAAAACTCAAATGAGCTAAGGTTCAAAATATTACATGCAAGCTTTCCCATTCCATGTTGACCTAAAAATTCGCCATGAGTAAATCGAAGCCCAACATGGTTAGTGTGTTTCCTTCGTTTGCTAAGAATACTGGTAATATTTCGGACTGTCTATTTATACGTATTCACGTCGCACTATGAAGAAATCCTTACGGTTAGCCTACGAGGTTGACAGGATACTTTGCTTGGCGAGATCATTTTAGTCTTTAATCAAATTGCACCACAACCCCTGTTAACGGCTGACAAATAAAGTGGGCGACCTGATTCCCAATATTTTTATCAGATGGCGATCGAACAAAACCCCGATCTGACGAATCTCTATTTTTCGCCAGATCGGGGTGGTTTTGTTCCCAGCGTTCAGGTTGAATCAGCCACAGTTTCTTTTACTGGTTGATTATTGCTGGGACGACTTAGGTTTTTTCCTGTTTTTAATTTTCCAGAGGCGACTCTAGGAATATCAAGGCTTTAACCATAGCAGAGGGCCTTTAGTCGCAGGAAAGGTACCGGAATTAAGGATTTGTACCCCGGCGTTATGTTCGCCGTTTAAACGGCGTTTTATTGCCAGAGCATCCAGCGCGTACCGCGTCGGCTGGTGAATTGAACCAGATGCCGACGTGATAAGTATGTATGGGTGCAGTGGCTGGATTAGAGGCAGCATCTGTTGCATGAGTATGCGGCGCTACTGTAGTTTTAGGGGCGACCAAGAAAGTTTCCTCATTAAAACGACCTACAAATCTGCCATAGCCTTTGCCCCAAATGTTGGTGTGCAAGTCGCCTTGGTACCAGGACATGCCGAACGGGGCATTTGGTACTTGAATAACAAAGACATCAAAGTCGGTGTTTTGCGGCAGTCCCTCAACCGTTACATCCATTACTTCGACCGGGCCTAATGACGTGACTTTGACGACGCCTTTTGCATGTGGCGCACACGCAAGGCTTGAGCCAGCTGTGCGAACAATGGGAAAACGGATTGATTTTGGTGTTGCCGCTTCGGCGGCTACGCTGGTTAATGCAGTAGCTGCCAACACCATTGCGCCAGTAGATAATAAAGATTTGATTTGCTTGTTCATGGGTAATCTCCTGTAGTGGAATCTGGGTTAATGGGAGGATTTAATTTCCCCTCACTGATGATTCCGGCCATCGTAGGAAATTGTTCAAAAAATTTTTAATTTTTTTAATAAGTGAATTGTAAATATGCCCAGAAGCGGGCTAGGTCATCAGCCTGGCCTGATGCGTTATTGCGTAATGCATTGAAATTATTATGATTCGCACGATAGTCGGCATACTTAAGCCCTGCCAGAAAATGATTGCCGAATGGCCGTTCCAACTGCACATCCCATTCGTCACCGTAAGCATAATTGTCCTTGTCGGATAAAAAACGATGGTAAGTCACGCTTAACTGCGTACCTTGAGCTTTAGTAGAAAGTGTTACAAAATGATCCTGAATGCCATCACCTGGGGTGACCAAAAAACGGTCGGCAAACCCCTGAAAAGCATGGTTGGTACCTAACGGGGTTTGGAAGGAAGCCAGGCCGCCATCGCCCCCCAGCATTTCATAGTCGTATTTCAGGCCGACAGACTCGAAGAATCCGCCTAACGTATAATTAAACCCCACCTCCGCTAGCGCATAATTAACCGAGATGGCTTCAGGATTGTTGCTGTAATCCCATTGCTGTGCGTATTCACCAGCATAGTTGAAACGAATGCCATTTCCGAATGATTGATCGCCTTGTGCCCTTAAGCCAATCGTCGCGGTGGAAAATCGCCTGATCGCGGGCGATAAAAAATCCAGTAAATAGGTGTAGCCTTCCAATTTAAGCCCACGAATCCCGTTATGTTGCATATTCAGCAGATGACTGTTGGAACGAAAATCGGAAGCATTGGGCAAGCCATTGTTTTCGCCGAAGATGCGATTCACATTCCAGATATAGGTATAATCCAGTACGGTATTCGGTAGCGCCAGACTGTTGACATGCACGGCATCAAAACTCTGAAAATGTTGACGCCATGCGACATTGCCCAAAAAGCGTTGCAATGCGCCCTGACGATGGTTTATTTCCTGGCGACCCAGTGTAACCACGGTTTTCGGTAAGCCGCCGTAGCGCAGGTAGTATTGCTGGATTTCAGTGCTTTCAGCATCGGCGATCAAGCTGCGATTGGAAAACCGTTCAGAGCCATCGTAAAACCATTGCTCGCTGCCAACCACCGTAACATCCTGGATTTGAAAATAAAGGCTGGTATCGTAAAACGTGCCGGTACGATAGCCGAAAGCGCTGCGTAAGGTTGAGGCATAACCTTCCTTGACACTCGGTTTGGCATCGTCTGCATATTCAAAACGGTAGCGTAGAAACAGGTCGGGCTTGCCGCCGATCAGACTTCGCCACAGGTTTTCTTGTGCCTGAGCCGGTGTCGCAATACAGGCAAGCGAGAGAACATTCGCCAAAATAATGACGATGCGCTTATTTCGCTGCAAAATTCTTCTGGGGTAAATAAGAATATCCCGACAGCATCTTGCTCCTGGAAAGTGTTGTATTAAGCGCAAGTCAACAGTCGACCTGATCATTTACTTGATGTAACAGTTTGCACACATCGAATACACGTAGTTGACCGGACTGATTATTTTCAGATGAATGTAACACTAATTGTTTAACTTGGTCGACGTTGATGGCCGGTTTCAATTGCAATAATAAGGCAACCGCGCCACTGATATGGGCGGCGGCTAATGAACTTCCAGAAACAAAATCATAGGATTCTTTCGGCACAGTGCTCAGAATTTCCACCCCTGGCGCTACTGCCACGTCAGGGAGTTCGTTGATCCACGTCGGCGCTTTCGCGTTGCCTTTCGGATCGGCTGAGATGACGGGAATAACGCTGGATAAATTGGCCGGAAAGCCAGGGTGTTCGCCTTTTTCCAGTGCTGCGGCGACCACTGTAATACCTCGCTCGTGCGCCGTTTTAAGCAATTTGGCCAATAGCATATCTTCAGGGCCGGCCAGGCTCAGGTTTATAACCTTCACGCCTTGCAGAATAGCCGCATCAATCGCCTTTGCCAGCGACCAGGAGCTGCACAGCGCACCATTTTCCGATTCGTCTGCATACCAGCATGCTTTGAATGCGCTGATCTCGGCATCCGGGGCAATTCCATAAATGCCAACGCCGTCATTGGCGCGGGCACCGATAACGCCCGCAACAGCCGTACCATGCCGATCCCGGCTGAAAGTTAGATCGCCGCCATCGACGAAATTGACGGTTTTGATAAGTCGGCCTTTTAAATCGGGATGATCTTTTTCCAACCCCGTATCCACCACTGCAATACTGACGTTTTTACCGGTTGCGATGGCGTGAGCCACATCGGCATGGATCAATTTAGGGCCATAACTGATGCTGGCGTATTCATCGCTCTCGCCGGACTGGATGCCGTCGAAAACCTGATTACGTTGCGCCAAACCCACGCGCTTATCGCCTTCAATCTGCTTGAGGATGGCATCCACATTATGTTTTGATGGAACTTTATAAACCAAACAGTCCACATTAATCGAGGATAAAGGAAACTCGCCAGTTTGTTCCAGTCCATGTTTGGCCATCAATGCGCTATTGATGGTGGTCCATTGTGATTTTAATGTCTCCGGTAAGGTTACCAATAGCTGGCGCTCTTGAAACTGCCTGGGCACCTCTTCTTCAATAACCAGCGTAGTACCCGCGCAGCCTGAAAGTAGAAATAAAACAGCAGGTAAAAAGGTTGAAGTTGAAATAGCACGCATTATTGCGACAAAGCGATATCAATCGGCTGAACAAACTTTATTTTGGGATTGGCATGCAAAGTGGTTATTGCTTGCGGGGCATTCTTTTTCGGGACTTCCAGCACGTAGTTGCCTACGGCGGAGGGTCCTTGGCGAATTTGACCTTCTGTTTGCTTCAATAGGACGGCAAGTTCCCCGGTAGTTAAATCATCTGCGAACATCACGCGCAGCAAAACACCGTTTACCTTTAAAGCTTCTTCGCCGCTCGATAAGGTTTGATAGCTCTGTGCATCGGTGAGACCTTTATAAAGTGGGGTTAGCAAAGTCAGCAGCAATCCAAAACAGGCGGCTGTTTCCAGGGCTAGAGTCCATTGGACAGAACGGGGAGTGTTGGAAAAAGACTTGACCAGCTTGAGCAGAAACCCTGGTTCCTTCCCTGCTTTTATTGTATTCACCTCAACCGTAGTTTCCAGTTCATCAATCCGGTTCAGGATGCCGGAAAAATGAACGGGTGACGGCCCCCAAACCTCATTTGTCTCTGGTGGATGGCCAGCTAGATTTCTACATGCCGACAAGTCTTCTCGACATTCTGCACAATCTGAAAGATGTTGTTTCACAATCGCCACCTCGTTTTCAGATAGAGAACCGGTTACGTACCAGGGCAAAAGCTCCTTAATGCTATCGTGATCATTTTGCTGTTTTAAATTCGACTTCATAGCATTACCTTCTCGCCGTCAGGTAGCGAAATCCCTTTTTTACCCAATAACGCCATGGTTTGCTTGCGGGCATGAAAGAGCCGGGTTTTTACCGTATTGATGGGGCAGCCGACAATATCGGCTATTTCCTGATAAGACAAATTTTCGTTAAAACACAGATCCATGACTGTGCGGTGGTCGGTCGATAATTTCATAAACGCCCAACTGATCGCTTCGCCCAATTGCCAGCCGCTGACGATGCGTTCCGGTTCGGAGCCGGCTGTAAAGGTAGAAATCGGTGATAAATCCTCTTCTTCCTCGTCCAGATAAATATCATCGCCCTGTTCTTCAATAGGCTCTTCACGGTAACGACCATTGCGTTCCAGAATTTTTAAGCCTTTATTATGGGCAATCCCATAAAGCCAGGTCGACAAACGGCCTTTTTCCGGATCGTAACGCTCGGCAGATTGCCAAATCGTAAACATCAACTCATTTATCGCCTCATCCACCCATTCGCGGTGCCCCAGCATCTTCATCAGAAATGCGCCAAAGGCGGGCGAAAAACGATAATAAAATTCTTCCAGCGCTTTCCTGTCCTTAGCCGCAATGCGAGTAATCAAATTAATACAGTCTGCTTCATTAAACTGGACTTTCAATACCTTTCCCCATTTACCAAACCAAAATGTGGCCTATATTTCACTAGATGAGTAAGTTCAAGGCTTAATCATACCGCTTCCCGATTAAGATGTAATGTCAATTAAGTCTTATTTCCGGCAGAGGAAGGAAATGTTCAATGTTTATTAAAAAACCAACTGATGTGGCTACACTAAACCTGTCTGCCATTAGTTGTGTTGTCATAATTTCTAGTTAGATGATGTTAAAATAACTATCAAATATCATCCCAAGATACTCTATTTTCATTTTATTCAATCATTAAAAAATGGATTTTTATTATTCGCAACACTAAGGTTTGATAGGGTAACCTAGCGAAAATAATTTCCATCCGTTGTGAATCCATTTTTCGATTTGGTACGTATAGCAACATATGAAGCAAATTAAATTATTGCACCTGGATAATAAATCAAATAGTTCATTGGAGGATTTGGGTTGGAAGTACAGTTTTATGGCGATGAAAACTCTGGAATAAATAACCCAGATTTTCAAAAGGCCAATCCCGTTGATAATCCCGATGACCAACTTTTTCAGGATTTAATCTCCAGGATAATGGCACAAGACCAATCAGCATTTACAACCTTGTTCAGGTTAATGGCTGCAAGGGTAAATAGCATAGCTTTGAGGATAACGGGTAACCCTCAGCTTGCTGAAGAAGTCACTGAAGACACTTTTTTTCAAGTTTGGCGGCAAGCGCCGCGCTTCGATCCCTCAAGGGGAACAGCAAAAGCCTGGATACTGACAATAGCACGTAGCCGGGCATTGGATGCCCGGCGCAGTATCCCACCCTTTGACGAGTTGACTGAACCTGAAACACACGGTGTTAAGGGAAGCCAAATTCACGACGATCCGCCCGATTTATTATCAGCTCTTGAACAAAACAAATTATTGCATAGTGCACTGGAAGCCCTAGACCCGTTACCACGCCAATTGATTGCCTTATCGTTTTTCAGGGGCCTTAGCCATGAAGAAATTGCTGTTTATGCTGGCTTACCGCTAGGTACCGTGAAATCGCATATCCGAAGGGCGGTCATGCATTTGCGGGAAGCGCTCTTAACCCCTTTGCTACAATCGTGAAAATGCCATGAACAATCGAACAAATGACATAATTGATACCGCAAGCCAAGAACAAACACAGGTTTTTGAACTGCTTTCCGAGCATCTAATTGTGGTGCCACCATCACAAACATTGCTTGATTCCATGGGAAAGCGGCTTGAAAACAGGATTCAATCCAGCATTGCCAAACATGCAGGATTACGTACCATCCGTTCAAGGGACGGAGTTTGGAGTGACCTTGTGTCTGGAATTCGTTATAAGCCACTATGGGACAGTCCCCAAGGTAATTCTGTACTGGTTGAATTTGCGCCTGGCTCAGCTTTACCGTTACATCGGCACAATTATCTTGAAGAAGGAATCATATTGTCAGGTGGGTTACAACTTGATGATTTGGAATTAACCCAGTTTGACTACCATGTATCGCCCGCTGGTAGCCATCATGGCCGTATACAGTCAAAACAAGGTGCATTAGCTTACTTACGGGGTACGTCACTTGGCCAATCCTTATCCATGATCAAAGAAATGCTGGGTGGCTTATTGCCTAACAACCATAAAGTAAGTGAATCCATTCTTTCAGGAGAAAACGGATGGATTGAAATCCATGCTGGCGTATTTCAAAAAAACTTGTGGACTGACGGCACAGTTGCGTCAAGGTTTTTCCGATTAGAAGCAGGTGCGCATATAAATGGGTATAACCATCCAGTAGATGAGGAGTGCATGATGCTCAGCGGGGAAATTTTTATGGGCGACATCCTATTGCAGGCGGGGGATTACCAACATGCGCCAGCCGGTAGCGAGCATATAGAAATGTCTACCGATGCCGGTGCCGTTTTGTTTGTTCGTGGGGCTCTTAATTAATTGGGCTTATCCAAAGCATTCCAAAACTACTTTGGCAGTTATATCTGCTCTGAACCATCTTAAAGGAATTTCAAAAAAATTCGCCGTTGACTGCATCTAAAAAATGTTTTCCTCCGTAATGTTAATGTCACAAGTAATATTATTTAGGAGAATGTCATGTCAAACCCAATTTTCAAACCTAATTTAATCCTATCCGCCTTGCTGGCGATGGGTATCAGCACACCTGCCTTAGCAGCCAATCACCGTGAAGCACCGTTAACTGCGTTAGACCAAAAGGCAGACATTACCGACTTCTTTGCATTTGTCAGTTATGACAAGCCGGATAAAGTCACGCTCATCTTGAATGTTGATCCTTTGCTGGAACCGGCAAACGGCCCGAATTACTTCCCGTTTGATCCTGAAATCGTTTATGCCATCCGAGTGGATAATGACCATGATGCGGTGGCTGATGTTATTTTTGAATTTCGCTTTAAAACCCAAACCCGTCTGCCGAACGTCTTTACCGGCTTTGTCGGTGCGGGAATGGGGGTAAATGCCCCTGCCAATTCACCCGCTCCGGTTGCCCCGGGAACACCAATTGTTCCACCTGCGATAACGGCATTGGAAGGTACAGGATCAGAGGGACTGAGTTTACGGCAAAACTTTTCTGTCACTATGAAAAAACGATATGGTAACGATTATAAAACTGTTTTTTGTAAATATAATGATGAGCATGACAAAACGCTTGTCGCTGTGCCGTCGAATGTCGGGTCACGAACTATGCCGGATTACCCAAAACTGGCTGCCCAAGGGATTTATGATCTTGGCAATAATATAAAGGTATTCGCCGGTACGGCGGATGACCCATTCTGGATAGACCTCGGCGCGGCCTTCGACTCCCTTAACTTCAGGGACGCTGTCGCCCCAGGGGTGCTAACTGCCGTGCAAGATGCGGCTAGCACTAATATAGCTGCGGATGATGTTGCTGGTTTTAACGTCAATTCGATCGCCATTGAAGTCCCCAAAACACTGCTTACCAGTGACGAAAAAACCCATACCGCAGGAGAAGCTATGGCTGTCATCGGTACTTGGGGAACAACCTCCCGTCCTAAGGTTAAGGCTTACTCTGCCTATCCAGGACGAAAAGCCAGAGTATCCCATGAGTTAGTGCAAATTCAACGGATGGGAAACCCGTTGTTTAATGAGCTGTTAATAGGTACGGGCTTTAAAGATAAGTTCAGCATGAGCTTACCCAAAAATGACAGTCAATTTGCCCAATTCGCCCTCGATCCTTTGTTAGCGCGGGTACTTAACGCAGTGACTGGCGGCGCATTATCAATACCGCCACCTCCGCGTACCGATTTATTGCCATTAGTCCAATACTTGAAACCCATTTGTCCAGGCTGCACTACGCCAAAAAGCCAAGGTCCAATCGCAGATTTGTTACGTCTGAATACCGGCCTACCGCCCACGCCCGCAAATAAACGCAGCCGTTTAGGCGCTATCGCCGGTGATTTGGGTGGGTTTCCCAATGGCCGCCGGGTATCCGATGACGTATTTGACATTTCAGGTCGTGTGGTTGCCGGGGTATTGGCAGGCAAGTCCTATGCTGGCTCGCCAAACAACCTTATTGGCGATGGTGTAAATAGCAATGATGTTCCTTACCAGGAAACCTTCCCTTACGTTGGTTGGGCACACAGTGGTCGCGATAGCCGCCATATTGACCCAGGCGAGCCAGGTTGTACCGGCAAAACCGGATTGGATTGCGCATTGTAAAAATGTGTTGCTATGGGAGCCAATCAAGTAGGTTGATTACGCTCCCTTTTTTTCTTAGCAAGGTATTGGTATGAAAATCATCACTCAGTTAATCATAACGATATGCTTTACATTTCTGAGCTTGCTTGCACAATCTCAGGCTTATATACCGAAGGATGATAGTGAAGTTCTGGAAGTTCTGCCAGTAGCCGCGGGTGAAAGAAAACAGTTAAAGAACCTACGATTTGAAGCAAAAACCAATCCCGACGATTTCCAACTCTCCCTCACACTAGCGAAGGACTATGTTGGATTAGGCAGAACTCATTCAGACCCTCGTTATTATGGCTACGCTGAAGCCCTATTGGAACCCTGGCTGAAATATCAACAAGAACAACCGGATGCGCTGGTATTAAGAGCAACCATTCTACAAAATCGCCATGATTTCCAACCCGCCCTGACCGATTTAAAAACGGCACTCAAACTTAATCCACGGCTTCCTCAAGCCTGGTTAACCCTTGCAGCGATATACGAAGTGCAAGGTGATTACTCTTCTGCTCTACGGAGTTGTCTAGCCCTGACAAGGCTTTCAACCTCACTGGCTACGACAACCTGCATCAATTCTGCACTAAGTCTGTCTGGTCAGGCACAGTATTCTTACCAACAACTTGTTGCAGCGGTTAACGACAAACAAAACAATACGGAAGAAACCACCTGGACTTATACCATTTTGGCGGAGTTAGCCGAACGCCTAAATTTGGTTAACGACGCCGACAGTTGGTATCTAAAAGCCATTTCCTCTAACCATCGAAGTGTTTATTCATTGGCTAGTTATGCAGATTTTTTGCTAGACCATAATCGTCCTGATGAGGTGACTACCCTACTCCAGGGGGAAACACGTGCTGATACATTGCTATTACGGCTGACCTTGGCCGAGCTACGATTACGGCACAATAACTTTGACCAACATGCTGAACTGATAAAAGACAAGATAACTGCAGCAAAAGCAAGGGGCGATACAGTTCATCAAGGTGATGAAGCCCGTTTTACCTTACAGGTAATCAAGGATCCCGATGCAGCGCTCAAACTCGCCACCAGCAATTGGGACGTGCAAAAAGAACCACGTGATACCCGGATTTTGTTGGAAGCCGCCCTAGCCGCCAATAAGCCCGAGGCTGCCTTACAAGTCCTTAAGTTTTTAGAACAAACGCGGTTGGAAGATGCCCGTTTGCAGCCTTTACTCAAAATGGTAAAAGAGTAGGAAAATGAATTATCTCATCTGTATTTTATTTTGTGCCTGGTCAATGTTTGCCTTTGCCCATAAACCTTCCGATAGTTATTTATCCATAGATATCAAAAACAATCAATTATCAGGGCATTGGGATATCGCGTTGCGTGATTTGGATTTCGCTATAGGCTTGGACAAGAACGATGACGGCGCGATTACTTGGGGCGAGTTGCGCACTAAAACATTAGATATCAACCAATATGTTTTTTCCCGTTTACAACCGAGTGTTTCAGGCAAAGCCTGTTCACTTCTGCCAAAAAGGATGAAGGTTGATGGTCACACCGATGGCACATATGCGGTGCTGCTTTTTGACAGTGATTGCGAAGTCACAAATAGTAATGAAATAACGATAGGTTATCGGCTATTTGCCAACCTAGACCCGCAGCATCGCGGCTTGCTTCATTTGACCCATAACAATACAAATTTGGCAGCAGTATTAGTCCCTAGCCAACCGTCCAGGACTTTTAGCCTCTCGTCAAAGCGTTCTCATTGGCTAGAAGTTTTGGATTTTATCCATGAAGGGATTTGGCACATCTGTATTGGTTTTGACCATATCTTGTTTTTGTTCAGCTTAT